>NZ_LFIJ01000001.1:0-176296 GCF_001187555.1 Gilvimarinus polysaccharolyticus
ATACTCACCTAATATCGCCGTGCTGCGGTCACATTCGTTGTTTTAACTCTCCATAGCCGGCGCTTGGACGAGGCCTAGTTTATCTACCGCTGTTTCCGACCTACGATTATCAAGCATACTCGGTGGTATTTTGTTGCAAGAGATTGATTTTACGCACCGCTCGCAAAACGCTTTTGGGAGAGCTTTATGCTTAAACTTCAAAGTGTGTATTGGCGTGTCGGTGCGTTCTCCCTTCAGGCAGCATCGCTGTATTAATCTGCACCGGGTAAATTAGTCGGCTATCTAAAACGACAATTCTCGGAAATTGTTCCTTCGTAGCTGACATTGAAGGTTTGATCAGAACAGACTGTGATATGCCAGAGCTAATCGTATTTGTTATCTCACTCTAGGTTGTTATAGTCAGTCATTTACACTGATACACTTCGAGGGTTCATGAAAATTGCACAGATTGATAAAGTCGCTTTATTTCTTGATTTTGACGGTACGTTGGTTAATTTTGCTACTACGCCCGAGGGGGTGCATGTATCTGTGGAGCTGAAGGATATGCTGGCTCAGATTTCCTTGCACCTTAATGGTGCGTTAGCTTTAGTGTCTGGTCGTTCTATAAGCTCATTGAGCGGTCTACTCGACCTACCTTTGACCATGGCGGGTAGCCATGGAGCCGAATGGTGTTACAGCGGTGGGCCTGTTCAGAGAGTGGATCTGAATAATAATACCTTTGCTGAGATTCGTTCTGCGTTATTAACCTTTGCGAATAAACACGACTTAATTGCCGAAGATAAAGGTCATGCGGTGGCACTCCATTACCGTACCAAGATGGAGACGCAACCATTACTAGAGACCTATATTGCTGATGAACTGGAGCTGGATAAAAGCGAAGCTATACGAGTTATCAGGGGTAATTGTGTTTATGAAGTCCAGCCGGTTGGAGTTGATAAAGGCGTTGCTATAGCGCGATTTATGAGTGATGCGCCATTTAAGGGGCGCCAACCTGTTTATATTGGTGATGACGCAACCGATGAAGATGGCTTTGCCTGGGTCAACGCTCATGATGGGATATCTATCAAAGTTGGAGACGGTTCCAGTTGTGCAAAAGCGCGTATTGCCAATACTGGCGAGGTTCTTGCATTTTTGAAGTTACAGCTGGATAAGTTGAGGCATCAAAATGACAGAACGAAACCTAGAGTTGGCATTAATCGGTAATTGCACCATTGGTGCATTAGTCGATAAAAACGCAGAAATTGTATGGAATTGCTTGCCGAGGTTTGACGGAGAGCCGGTATTTAGCTCATTGCTCAAAACCGATGACCCGGAAATAATTTTGGGGACGTACGCTATAGATTTAGAAGACTATAGCCATAGCGAGCAACATTACGAAAAGAATACCGCAATACTACAGACCCACCTTTATGACAGCCACGGCAATGGAGTCACCGTAACTGACTTTGTTCCACGCTTTATGCAGCACGGACGTACTTTCCGGCCGATGATGCTAGTGCGTAAGCTAACGCCAATTGGCTCACCTAAAGTTCGTATTCGCTTGCGGCCCGCTTGCGAGGACGGTTCACAAGCGTACCGAAAAATTCAGGGCAGCAATCATATTCGCTACCTTGGTTGCGATACCATGCTGCGATTGACAACCAGCCTGTCAGTCACCGCCATCATGGATGAAACCTGGTTTATTTTAGATGGCGAACACTATCTTATTTTTGGCGACGATCATTCAATTAATGAGCCAATTAAGCAGCTAGTTGAGCGTTTTTTAATCGAGACCGAATCGTATTGGTTAGAGTGGTCTCGCTATTTAGCGATTCCCTTTGAGTGGCAAGTTGAGGTTATTCGGGCCGCAATCACTTTAAAGCTAAGTGCCTATGAAGACACTGGCGCGATCATAGCGGCGATGACCACCTCGGTACCCGAAGCGCGAGACTCCGAGCGTAATTGGGACTACCGGTTCTGCTGGGTGCGCGACAGCTACTTTACCGTTCACGCACTGAATAGGCTTGGTGCTACCCGCACGATGGAGCAATATTTACAATATCTTGTAAACATAGTGGCAGGGTTGGATGAAGAGCATCTGCAGCCGGTATTTTGTATTAATGGTTCCAAGCAAATGCCCGAACGTCAGGCGGATAAGTTGTCAGGTTACCGTGGCATGGGGCCGGTAAGAATTGGCAATCAAGCCGCCGAACAAGTGCAGCATGATGTCTATGGCGCGATTGTTCTGTCGGCAACGCAAATGTTTTTTGATGAGCGTATCCGCCGACCGGGCAATAAAGAGCTATTTGCGTTGCTCGAAACAATGGGCGAAAAAGCTTATACCTATTACAACCAACCCGATGCAGGGTTGTGGGAGTTGCGCGGTAGTAAGCATGTACACACTTTTTCTAGCATGATGTGTTGGGCGGCAGCTGATCGTTTGGCTAAAATCGCACGCAAATTAGAATTACCACAACGTTTTGATTATTGGCAACAAGCGGCAGACGAGATACGTGCGGCTATCGAAGAGTATGGGTTTAACCAACAGCTTAATGCCTATACCGCGACTTGGGGTGGCGAGACAATGGATGCCAGCTTGTTGCTTGCTTGTGAGCTGGGTTATATCAACGGTGAAGATACTCGCTTTACCGGCACTATTGCCGAGATAGAAAAACGGCTTATGCCCAAAGGTAGTCGTTATTTGTTTCGCTACGTTGTCGAAGACGATTTTGGCATGCCCGAAAACGCTTTTACTATTTGTACGTTCTGGTATATCGATGCGCTGGCAGCGGCTGGGCGTACCGATGAGGCACGTGATTTATTCGAAGATTTACTCTCTAAGCGTAACCATTTGGGTTTGCTGTCAGAAGATTTAGACCCAGAGACCGGGGAGTTATGGGGGAATTTTCCGCAAACTTACTCGATGGTGGGTATTATTAACAGCGCCCGGATACTCAGTAAAAAATGGGAGACCGAACTATGAGCCGTTTAATTGTAGTATCCAATCGCGTAGCTAAAAGTGATGCTACTAGTAAAGGCTCAGAGGGTGGCTTAGCTGTTGGCGTTATGGCCGCGATGGAAAAAGATGGGGGCATATGGTTTGGCTGGAGCGGAAAGATCGATAACCGTAATGAAGAGCCCAAGACCGAGACTCGCGGTAATATTGAGTACGTCACCATTAATTTGCGTCAGTCAGAGTATAACCAATACTACAAAGGCTATGCCAATAGTGTGCTGTGGCCGTTGTTTCATCAGCGTCCCGAGTTAATGAGATACAGAGATATTGATTTATCGGGTTACTTGCAGGCCAATCAAAAATTCGCTGATGAACTATTAAAAATCATTCAGCCGGGCGACACCATTTGGGTTCATGATTATCATTTAATTCCGCTGGGAAAAATGTTGCGTGAAGCTGGCATTAAAAATCCGATTGGTTTTTTTCTTCACACGCCATTTCCATCGTTGGATTTATTGCGCACAGTGCCAGGTTACACAAAAACCCTTAAAGACTTAATGCGTTACGATTTGGTCGGTTTTCAAACCGAAGGCGATCACATGGGTTTTTGCATGGGGATTGCGCAAGGGCTTGGCGGGGAAATTTTAAAGAACGATAAGCTGCGGTTGGGCAGTTTACATTGTACCAGTCGCGTATATCCCATCAGTGTAGAAACCTCGGTGCTAAATGGTGCAGCACATGCGGGAATGCATACCGATGAGTACCGTCGTTTACATAGCAGCCTTGGGGATCGCAGCTTAATTATTGGTGTAGACCGGCTGGATTATTCCAAAGGCTTGGTGCAGCGCTGCCAAGCTTACGATAAGTTGTTAGGACAAAACCAAGAATTTATTCGCAATGTAGTTTACCTACAGATATCGCCCACCTCACGCGGCGACGTGCAAGCTTATGGTGATCTGGCGAAACGCATCGATAGTGAAGTAGGCCATATCATTGGCACTTATGCCGACTTTGATTGGATGCCAATGCGTTACTTAAACCGAGGTTTTCGACGTCGCACTATTCTTGCCATGTACAACCTTGCTCGCGTGGGTTTGGTTACGCCGTTAAAAGACGGCATGAATTTAGTGGCTAAAGAGTATGTAGCAGCACAAAATCCCGAAGACCCCGGCGTATTGGTGCTGTCCGAACTAGCCGGTGCGGCCGATGAGCTGGATTCTGCGGTTATTATTAATCCTTACGATGTCTGCGCAACGACTGGCGCACTGGCCCAGGCGCTTAAGATGCCTTTGAATGAGCGTATAGACCGTTGGCGTAAAATGATGGATGTATTAGAAAATCATGATATCCATGCTTGGCAGAGCAAGTTTTTAGGTGATTTGCAGCAAGTGACTAGCAGTGCGGTGTCTTAAGTCACCCGCAGTTTAGCTTGGCACGGCATGTGTATTGATCATGGATATCCCAGCGCCATGGATGGCGGAGCAGATCCTACCATATGAGCGAATGGTCAACCTGAGTTGTCTGTTAATCAAGATATATCGTGCGCCACATTCTCTGCGGCTTAAGCGACTTTCCTACGGTTCGGCACGCTTGCCGACTCTCCGTAATAATGCAGGCATACCGAGTAACAGCAGGTTTTGCTATATTTATCTTTCTTTGCTGGGCTCGATTTGTCTGCGTGGTAGGTTTCCGGCGTGGGACACTTTATAATGCGCAAATGGACTAACGCCTTAAAGGCGCATTAATGCATTGCCGGGAATCAGTATGACCAGTAAAGACAAACTTTATATTTTTGATACCACCTTGCGCGACGGTGAGCAGAGCCCCGGCGCATCAATGACTCGTGATGAGAAAATTCGCATTGCTAAAATGTTAGAAAAAATGCGAGTCGATGTGATTGAAGCCGGCTTTGCCATTGCCAGTAAGGGTGATTTTGAATCTATTCAGGCGATTGCTAAAGTCGTTAAAGACAGTACGATTTGCTCACTGGCGCGGGCCGTTCCTGGCGATATAGAGCGTGCGGCCGAGGCGATTAAGCCTGCCAATAGTGGCCGAATTCACACGTTTATCGCTACCTCGCCGATCCATATGCAGTACAAATTAAAAATGGAGCCCGCGAAGGTGCTAGAGCAAGCGGTAGCGGCGGTAAAGTTAGCGCGTAACTATACCGATAATGTTGAATTTTCACTGGAAGATGCCAGCCGTTCAGAATTTGATTTTATGTGCCAAATTATCGAGGCTGTGATTAACGCCGGTGCCGGCACCATTAACCTGCCGGATACTGTTGGTTATGGTGAGCCAGGCGAGTATGGACAAATGTTTGGCCGCTTAATTGGCAATATCCCTAACGCTGACAAAGCGATATTTTCAACTCATTGTCACAACGATTTAGGCTTGGCTGTGGCCAACTCGTTGTCTGCTGTTATGCATGGGGCGCGTCAAGTAGAGTGTACGATTAACGGTTTGGGCGAGCGCGCTGGTAACGCTGCACTAGAAGAGATCGTCATGGCTGTGCGCACTCGACAAGACATGATGCCGGTTGAAACATTTATTGACCCGCAGCACATCGTGCCAACGTCTCGTTTGGTTAGTAGTATTACTGGGTTTCCAGTACAGCCTAATAAGGCCATTGTTGGCGCTAATGCATTTGCTCATGAGTCTGGTATTCACCAGGACGGGGTACTTAAACATCGCGAAACTTACGAGATCATGCGCGCCGAAGATGTTGGCTGGAACACCAACAAATTAGTATTGGGTAAACATTCGGGGCGCGCTGCCGTAAAAGCACGCTTTGAGGCGCTGGGGATTACCTTCGAAAATACCGAAGCTCTAGGCGCCGCATTTGCGCGTTTTAAAGATTTGGCCGATAAAAAGCATGAGATTTTTGACGAGGATTTACAAGCGCTAGTCAGTGATGTTCGTCCACAAGCCGTGTTAGAGACATACCAGTTGGGTGAAATGGAAGTGCATTCTAAAAGCGGCCAGCAACCGACCACTACCATTAATCTGCATATTAATGGTAAATCGCATGTCTGCACCGCCAGCGGTAGCGGTCCAGTTGACGCTACTTATAAAGCCATCGAAAGCGCGGTTAACAGCGGCGCAACGCTTAAGCTGTACTCGGTTAATGCCATTACCCAAGGTACTGACTCGCAAGGCGATGTAACGGTACGGCTTGAAAAAGATGGTCACATAGTCAACGGTGTGGGCGCCGATACAGATATCGTGGTGGCCTCGGCCAAAGCGTATTTACATGCACTCAACCTATTGGTTGCCCCCGAACGCTCACACCCGCAGCGCGAAGGCATTTAAACCGGTCTATGAATGAGCTACAGCGTCAGCGTTATTTGTCTGCTCTTGGTATTGATAGCTTTGTTCCGCGGTTAATTTTACCGTGGGCACAGCCATCGGCGCCTTGTGAGCTGCCGCTGCCGCAAGCGCCGGTAGCCGCAGTTCATAAGATTACCGCTCAGCCGCCTGTCCTCACGAGTGCTCCCCAAGGCCAAACCGGTGGCGCTGAAACGGTAGGCCAAGTACTGCGAGATATGGGTGCGGTCAAGCCAACAGCGGTGCGTAAAGAGCCTTTAAAAACGCTACTGCCGAAACAAGTCGAGAAGCTCGAGACGATACATCTACGCCTCTGGCGCCCCGCTGATGATTTAATCGTCATCGATCATTATCACCCCGGCGCCGGACTACCTACCGATACATTGCTGCACAACATTCTGCGTTTACTGTGGCGGGCCGATATCCGAGTAGACGCCGGTGATGCTATTCGCTGCCCCATCAGTGATAAAGTCGCGAGTCTATATACTCGCCAAGATATGCAGCTTGAGCTGCAAGCTTGGTTTTCAGAAGTGCTGCAAAAAACACCCACAGCGAAAGTTTGGCTGCTGGGTGCTAGCGCGGCTAAATACCTTCTTCGCACTGACTCAGTGAGTGCTGATGTTACGAAGTCCAATGTCGAGGAGGCCGTGGCAGATGCTGATACCCCGCCAGGCGAGTTATCGCAAGGTTTGCTCTTTAAGCGATTTCCTTTAGCTATAAGTTCAGAGGCAAAGATAACCGCTGATGCGTTAGTTCTGCCGAGCTTAACTGAGATGCTAAATACCCCCGAGTTAAAAAATAAATTGTGGTATGCGGTACACGATGATGCCTGAACAAAAGCGGCTACCCGATCACTTAAACGGCACCGGAACAACTCGGACGGGTGAGCTCTTAGAGTATGGTTTGCTGGATGAAAGTCAGTTAGACGCCATTTGGGAGCTAGAACAACAAGCGCACAGCTACCCTTGGACCCGAAAACTATTTGGCGATTGTTTGGGGGTTCGGCAGCCTTGTGTTGTCGTTTATAATCGTGCGCAAATCGTCGGTTATGCGGTCGTAAGCGCCGCTGCCGGCAACGCCGAGCTACTTAACTTAGTGGTTGCCCCCAATTCTCGTCGTCAAGGTATTGCCCACGCCTTGATGCGGCATGTCATTGGCGCAGTAGCGTCCTACGCCGATACGCTTTACCTAGAGGTGCGTCAATCTAATGCGCCAGCTATCGCGCTTTATGAAGAAATCGGTTTCGTTGAGGTGGGTATTCGGCCTAATTATTATCCGGCCGCCAAAGGCCGAGAAGACGCTTTAATTTTAGCTTACACACTTTAAGCTACGCACTCCCCTTAAAGGTATAACGGTCGTGAGTTGTGGCGCTATAGCGTCTTGCGTGAGAGTTAACTTTTCACCGGCCGCTTGGTTAGCTTGCGTTGCAGTGTGCGCCGGTGCATACCCAATGAGCGCGCTGTTGCCGATACGTTGCCGTTATTCTCCAGCAATACTTTTTGTATGTGTTCCCATGCAACGCGGTCCACTGACGGAGGACGATCGGGGATGGTTGGTTGGCTTGCGGCACTGATTCCCAGTGCACTGAGCAGTTCATCGGTATCGGCCGGTTTGCATAAATAATTTTTTGCGCCCAACTTTATCGCTTGTACGGCGGTGGCAATGCTTGAGTAGCCAGTTAGCACAACAATCACAACAGATGGTTGTGCTTGCAGCAGCAGTTTAATAACCTCAAGCCCAGAGTCGTCCCCGAGTTTTAAATCGACAATCGCGTAGTGATACGCCTGAGTCTGTGCACACTGCTGCGTGGCCGCCGCCGAATGAGCCACATCGGCGTTATACCCACGGCGAATTAATGAGCGCTGCAACGCTGCCGCGAACACGGTGTCATCGTCCACAATTAAAAAGTGGTTGGGGTTAGTCATGCTGTGCGTCCAACGGTAAAGTAATGGTAGTGGTGGTGCCACCTTCCGGGCGGGATGTTAGCACGACTGTTCCGCCAAAACGTTGAATGCTGGCATGAGTTAAAAATAAGCCTAAACCCATGCCGTTAGGTTTGCTCGAAAAAAATGTTTTTCCGGCTGCGTTGCGTGCAGCTTCGGGCAAGCCTTCACCGCGATCATCCACTTGCCACACTAAAGAGTCGTTTTGACTGCTAACAGTTATGGTTAAGTGCTCAGGACAAGCGTCGGCGGCATTATTAAGTACGTTAATAATAGCCTGCTCAATGGTGGCATGAAAGCACACTTGTCGTTTAGTCAGATTGGTGTCCAAACAAATCTCGGGGCGTGCCTCTGGGCGTAGTAACTGCCAGTGCTCCAGCAGTGTGGTGCAATATTGTTGTGCTGGCATTGGCTGTGGCTGATGCAAACGACTTAGATCAGAGCGCGCCCGCAACCCCGTTAAAATCTCTGCACAGTGATTAACTTGTCGGTACAGTACGTCAAGATCATCGCCACAGGCTTTACGTGCTTGTGTATCTTGGCGCAAATCAGCTAATAGCACTTTCATGGTACTTAGTGGTGTGCCTAGCTCGTGCGCAGTGCCGGCTGCTTGAGCTGCGACTGCCAGCAGTTGTTCATCGCGCAAGTCTTCTTCACGGCGACGGTTAAGCTCGTTTTGTTGTACGCGTACGGCTCCAGCCATACGAGCCACAAAGAAACTGATCAATACCGCACTTAAGGCAAAATTTAACCACATGCCAAGTACATGTAAGTTGAGGCCGTTGGTACTGTGATGCGCGTGTGCGTCGCCGGGAGGCGCAAGCCATTGTAACGGTACATACCAATGCAGTAATAAGCCGTACAAAATGATACCTACGGCACTCACTGCCCAAGCATTTCTGGATGGCAGTGTGGCGGCCCCGATACATACCGGCACCAAGACATAACTTAAAAAGGGGTTGGTTGCACCGCCAGTAAAGTAAGCAACCGCTGCCACCGCAATAATATCAATAAGCAATTGCACGCTTAGCTCGCCCGCGGTGACGCTTTTAGAGTGCCCCAGGCGCAAAAAGGCTCCGCCATTGATGATGGACAATAACAGCAGTAGCAACAGTATCGGAGTGAGAGGTAAGTGCGTTACACCGGAGCGATTGATCAATAAGGCGGCAACAATCAAAGTAATAATGACTACCCAGCGCATCATGATTAGCTGACGGTAGTGCTCGGAGGGTGCTTTTAATGTTAGGTAGGGTGTTTTCATGGCGCTATTATACGGACAAGGTTTAACCATGACAGCTGCGGTTTATTGTCGCAGCTAATAGTGATGGCATCTCGGCGCTCATTAACAAACTCTCGGCCCGCCGCAAGTTTATCTTTTATCTGTTGCGAGAATATACCGCCGCACATAAAGGGAGTGGTGCGATGGTGTATACTGCCACAGCCCCAATTCACCTGAGTACAGGCCCATTTATGCCCCCCATGCCCGCGACCATGACAGAAGGCTCCGTACCCCGGCAGCTTCGCTCTCTGGCGCTGCCTATGGTGTGGGGGCTATTGGCGACTATGTCGTTTAATGTGGTGGACACTTTTTTTGTCGCTCAGCTGGGTAAAGCTCCGCTGGCGGCGATGAGTTTTACTTTTCCTGTAGTGATGTTGCTTACCAGTATGGGTATTGGCTTAGGGGCGGGCACCTCATCGGCGGTAGCGCGTGGCGTGGGTGCCGGCGACTCCAATCGCGCCCAGCGTTTATCTACCGATGCTGTCACTTTGACGTTACTACTTTCTGTAACGGTTTGTCTGCTCGGCTGGTTAACCATCGATCCACTGTTTACCTTGCTGGGAGCTTCGCCCGAGTTACTGCCGTTAATCCATCAATACATGAGTGTTTGGTATATCAGTGCCCCATGCTTATTGGTCCCTATGGTGGCGTTAGCTTCACTTAGAGCGATGGGCTTAAGCCAAATCCAAGGCACTTTAATGGGAGTTGCGGCATTGTTTAATGCCGCACTCGATCCGATTTTAATTTTTGGCTTACTGGGCGCGCCAAGGCTCGAGTTGGCGGGAGCAGCTTGGGCGACGCTTATTACTCGTAGTGTCACGCTAGTGGTGGCACTGTATGTTTTGCGCGCTCGGGTTGGCTTGTTGGTCAATCCGATTGCCCCTTGGGAGAAATTATTAAAATCTTGGCGCGCGGTTGTACACGTGGGATTGCCGGCTATGGCCGCCAACATGATTATTCCGTTGGCCAGCGCAATCGTGGTTATGATGGTGGCCCGTTATGGCAATGATGCCGTGGCCGGCTTGGGTATTGCGGTACGTATCGAACCGGTCGCGCTGATCGCTTTTTACGCTTTGTCGGGGGTTGTCGGCCCATTTTTTGGCCAAAATCACGCGGCGGGTAAGCGCGCTAGGTTGGTCGAGGCGCAGCGTATATTACTGGTATTTTGTCTTGGTTTTGGAGTGTTGCTCGCGACCATACTGTTGTTGTTTGGTCCGCTTATTGCCGGAATGTTCACCGACCATCCGGAGGTCGCTGCCGTAGCTGTGCGTTACCTTGCAATAGTGCCATTTAGTTATGGCGCCTACGGGTTAGTTATGTCCTGTAACGCCGCCTTTAATGGTTTGGGTACTCCTTGGCCGGCGATGTTGTTATCGCTGTGTCGGGTGTTGGTTATATTTTTGCCGCTGGCGGGCTTGTTGCAATACCTTTGGGGGCTGGATGGTTTATTTATGGCTGCAGCCATTACCAATGTCATCGTTGGCATTTGGGCGTGGCGGTGGCTGCGGTGGCAGTTAAAACATGAGCAGCCGAATTATTAGCATTAAGTGGTAAATTTGAAGCCTCGAGTTAGTTTGGGGCGTTTTTGACACGCCTCGCTGTGGCGTTGTAATTGTGAATTAGTGCGTTTTCATGGAGAATGACGCGCTTACTGTATCGGCCCGTAAGGGCTGCCAAGCCTTAAGATCTAAAACTATGTCTAACCCTACGCATCTTAAAAACGTCCAAAAACGCCGCACGTTTGCGATTATCTCGCATCCCGATGCGGGTAAAACCACGATTACTGAAAAACTATTGCTGTTTGGTAATGCCATTCAAGTAGGTGGCTCGGTTAAAGGTAAACGTGGGCCGCACGCAAAATCGGACTGGATGACGATGGAGCAGGAGCGGGGTATTTCGGTGACCTCGTCGGTGATGCAGTTTCCCTATAAAGAGCGAATCGTTAATTTGCTGGATACACCGGGGCACGAAGATTTCTCGGAGGATACTTACCGGACGTTAACGGCAGTGGATTCAGTGCTAATGGTGATTGACGGCGCGAAAGGTGTCGAGGATCGGACGATTAAGCTGATGGAGGTGTGTCGCCTACGAGACACCCCTATTTTATCGTTTATTAACAAAATGGATCGCGATATTCGCGACCCCATTGAAGTGTTAGACGAAGTTGAGGATGTGCTAAAAATTGCCGCCGCACCGATCAATTGGCCATTGGGTATGGGGCGTGATTTCAAAGGCGTTTATAACTTATATACCGATACGATACATGTGTTTGCTTCGGGTTTTGGTCATACAATCCCCCCTGATACGCTTATTAAAGGGCTCAACAGCCCTGAGGCGAGTGAGTTGTTAGGCAGCGATGCTGATGATATTCGCGAAGAGCTGGAGCTGGTGCGTGGCGCGACTCACAAATTTGATTTAGATGAATATATGGCTGGGCGTTTAACGCCGGTATTTTTTGGCACGGCGCTGGCCAATTTTGGTGTGCGTGAGATGTTGGACGGTTTTGTTGAATTTGCTCCTAAGCCTATTGGTCGCGAGACTAAAAGCCATTTTGTGGAAGCCTCGACTGAGGCGTTCAGTGGTTTCGTATTTAAAATTCAGGCCAATATGGATCCGCGCCACCGTGATCGCATTGCATTTATGCGCGTCTGTTCAGGTGTGTACAGCAAAGGCATGAAGATGCGTCATGTGCGTTTAGGCAAAGACGTTAAAATATCCGACGCCGTTACTTTTATGGCGGGCGATCGTGAATCGGTAGAAGAGGCCGTGGCCGGTGATATTATTGGGCTGCACAATCACGGGACTATTCAGATCGGTGATACTTTTACCGAAGGCGAAGATTTAAAATTTACCGGGATACCACACTTTGCGCCTGAGCTGTTTCGGCGTATTCGATTAAAAGACCCTCTTAAGACCAAGGCGCTGCAAAAAGGTTTGCAGCAGTTGTCTGAGGAAGGCTCGACACAGGTATTCTTTCCGCTCAACAATAACGATATTGTGGTCGGAGCTGTGGGTGTATTGCAGTTTGAGGTTGTGGCCTATCGTTTAAAAGACGAGTACAAGGTAGAGGCTATTTACGAGCCGGTTAACATTGCTACCGCGCGCTGGACTGACTGCGATGACGCTAAGAAACTAGAGGAGTTTAAGCACAAGTGTGCTGACAACCTCAGTATTGACGGCGGTGGTCACTTAACCTACCTAGCGCCTACGCGAGTTAATTTGTCGCTCGCCGAAGAGCGTTACCCCAGTGTAGAGTTTAGATCAACGCGGGAACATTAAGTTAAGCATTAGCGTCATGTGGACGTTTGATTTAGCGGGTTACCCTAAGACAACCAAAAAGCGCGGCCTAGGCCGCGCTTTTTGGTTTAGTTTTGTTGCAAGGTAAACGTGATGGGAATGGTGAATTCGTGAACTTGACCCGTAATGAGTGCAGGCACTTCGGGGAAAGGCACAGCATCTTGTACGGCGCCTAGTGCCTCATTGTTTAGAAGTTTATGATCAGTTTCTTCAATTAGCATCGAATTCAGTAGCTCACCATTGCGATTAATGGTGATAGCAATACGAATAGAGCCCTCGTAGCCGCGTTGCATAGCGCGACGTGGGTAGCTAATTTCCGCTTGAATTTGACGTACTAAGTTTGAGAAGTAACGCTGGTTGGCCAGCAGTGATTCGGCGGTAAAGATTGGTACGAAATCTTCATCACTTTCATCAAGCGGCTCAGGCTCATTAAGCGCAATCGGTGCGACGCTGCTTGATGAGCTACTAGAGATCGGTGCGGGGCCTTCAATTTGCGCTATATCATCGCTGGTGCTGCTAGCGGAAGCGGCAGTATTGGCGGTTGGTGCGGCTGGAATTTCAATTTTTGGAACACTGATCTGTGCAGTATCAGGAATACTAACGGGCGCGCTTGCCACGACTGGTGCAGGTGTAGGCTCTGGCGCAGGTGCTGGTACAGGCTCTGGTTTAGGCGCTGGTTTAGGCGCTGGAGCCCCCCACAATGCAACTTGATCGACTCGTGCAGGCGTTGGGTTAATGCTGTCGTAACGGTCGACGAGTGAGGCGCTAACATCACCGCTGACCAATAGTTGTTCCCGATAGGTTGATGAAAGCGGTACTCGACCGAGCCATGTGCTTAGCAGTAAGCCAAAGAAGTCGTCATCGGCAATAGTGCCAAGGTTAACGTCATCGACACTAATAACAACGCCTTGGCCTGGAGTTAAGGAAAACACCACATGGTCGTCTTTTTGCAGACGCTCTTGAAAAAGCTTAGTGAAGCTCACCATATTGTCCGCTTGCTCGGTGAGGGCGTTGCCGCGAATATTGATGGCCATGCCTTCTATCCACATGCGACTAAACTTACGCGCGGCAATACCTCTATCCGCGGTAATCTTTAGCTCCATGCGCATAGCTTGGTTGGCGGCCATGAGTGTGCTGGCATCGCTGCTGAGCGTATCGCTGTATATGGCACCAATAAACTGATCTCGACCGAGTTCTTGGTGTAGCGCCATGCCGTTTAATAAAGGGGCTGCCTGTACTAGATTAGCACCTAGTACAAACAGTGATAGAATCCAAAAAACAGGGGCTCTGAGTATGCACATAGGTTTTGCTTCGCTTTAATTGGGTGGTCGCAAATGCCTGCTGGCCGGGCATGACGTACAGGCTTGTATAAGTCTGATGAAAGTCATTATTGTAAGCAGCACTTTGCTTACAATTCACTTCATTCAGAATCGCTTTTTTAGTTGCAACCCTTACTCTACCTAAAAACGGCTGTACAGAAAAGATTAAAGCGCCAAAAGGCCTCGAAGTTTTACGTATAACCAATATCGTCGATATATAATGTAAGGAGCTGCTATCATTAGAGCTTATTAGCCGTGTTTTCGGTTAAAACGATGGTTGTCGACAGGGGAGATGATCGGCCGGCGTATGGATATAAAGCTAATTCAAAAATTTCAACGTGAAACTGTCGATCAGTTGCTTTCGGCCATCCCTTTCTTTAAAGCCGTGCGACAACACGATTTGGCCCAGTTTGAGGTGTTACTGGAGCATTCTAGTATTATCACCTATCGGCCAGGTGAGATCGTTGTGAACCGCGGTGACGGTGATCAGAGCCTATATTTTTTACTGAGAGGCTGTCTGGCGGTATACCCTAATGAGGCTCTTAAAGGCGAGCCCGTGAATATGATTACCCCCGGCGAGGTATTTGGCGATCTGGCTCGGCTGACGCATCAACCCCGCTCTGCGACAATAGTGGCCGATCATAACAGCCGTGAGGTAGTGGTGTTTGCCTCCGATTTTGGTGTATTTGGTGACCTTGAGTCTACTTACCCCATTAGTTTGCATACTAAGCTGCTTTACTATCGCAACACTGTACACAACTTGCGCTGGAAGCTAGAGGTGTACCGCACGACTCATTCTGATGCCGAACTTGCTAATCAGCACCGTGCAATCAAACTGTATATTGGCCCTAAAGATTGCTTGCAAGAACTCTTGTCGTTGCATGATCAGGCTTGTAAATTGGCGGCACTATTGCTCAGTTGGAACGATCGATTTGGTTCCATAAGCCATGATGAGGCGCCTGTTAACGATCAATTGGTTAATGCCCTTGAGCATTAATTTGCCGTACGGGTAATAACTAAGTGATACTAGCGGTTGTTGTGGTAAGCCCGTGCGTCTTTTTGGTTAAACGTCGGTATATCTGCGCTGCAACGCTGCCCCTAAAATTCATTGTTACGCGCCGGCGTAATCACCTCGCACTTAATAAAAGTACGTTATGGACTTTGCTGACTTAAAACTACCCTACGGTACATCGTTGCAACTACAAGCTACCAGTAGTAGTGGTCAACCAGAGAAATTCGCGTCGCGTTTAGTGGGCGCCGTGCCTGGGCGTAGCTTAATCTTTAGTGTGCCTCGCGCTGCAAATAAAGCCGTGCGTTTTCGCCCTGGGCAAAAGCTTGCCGTACGTTTAATGGTGGCTAATGGTGTGGGCTTATTTGCTGCCGTGGTCGAGGCGCAAAGTGCCGAACCCTACCCACTACTTTATGTAAGTTACCCCGAAACGGTTACTTTTAAAGGTATACGTGGTGCCACTCGGGTAACGGTAGGGTTACCGGTGATTACCACCAACCGAGACGATCTAAGCGGCATTAAATCCGAAGGCTGTATCGCCGATATCAGTACCTCGGGAGCGCGGCTTGAATTGCGTGATGCTATTGTCAGTGTCGGGGATAACCTGACCATAGACGCCGAGGTTAAAATTGCCGAACTCACGCGTCACTTGTCAGTAACCGCAGTGGTGCGCGCCCGTATCGAGCGTAGCACCAAGGAGCGAGATCAAGACTTACCTGCCGTTTACGGTGTTGAATTTATCGAGCGCAATCAAGATGCTCTGCTGGTACTTTACGCTTATGTCTTTGCACAAATCCTTAAAGAACAGATGCCTCACGAAATCTCTTAAACCGCACAGTCTAACGGTTGCTCCTGTGGCTTTAGGCGTATTGCTTGTAACTCTTTGCGCAGCTAATGCGCCGGCTGCAGTAGCGACAACCGATGTTGATGTGCAGCAGTTGCACTTACCTCGCAGTTACCTTCGTTACCTTCCCTCTATGCTCGACGGTGCTAGGCTTATGGCGGCCGACGAGCAATGCGCGCAATTTTTGGCGGGTGACCTGAATATCGATCAAAGTACGTTATCGCACCCAGTATTTCGCTATCAGTGTCGAGACCCTAATGGGGCTACTTATCGTTGGTATATCGATGGTGATACTTTAGAGGTGATCGATAATACGCGTCCCAATGGACGTATAAGTTTTGCCGACTTGGCGGCACAGTACGAGCACGAGCGCGAGCTGGCGCGACAATTGGCCGCCGAGCGTCAAGCAAAAATTGACGCATTACAGCGTGAGCGTCAAGAAGTGGCTGAGCAGCGTCAGGCAGAGCAGTTAGCGCGCGAGCAGTTAGAGGCCGAGCGACAAGAGCAGGCCCGCCGCCAGCGGTTGTGGCAAGAGTGCCAAACACAATTGGCTAAGCAAACGGCTGATATGATCGAGCGCGAATGGCTTACTCTTACCCAGCCCGAGGCCGAGGTGACTGAGACTCGGCTGCGCTTTAGTGTGGATTTTAACGCGCTTAATTTAAATGGTGTTGAGTTGAAGTATCGCGCCTATTGCGATGCACAAAACCCAGTCGAGCCGCAAACCCCAAATGAGGCGCCTGTTAACCTTAACGGAGAGGATGGCGAGCAGTTAACCATTGAAATTCACCCGCGGGCATTGGTGCAGTCGACATCGAGCTCGACTACATCTGTTATGTCGGCAAGTGAGCCGATGAGTGTATCAACGTCTAGCTCGTCACAGCGCTAAGGGAGTATATGCGATGTAGGTAAGGTCGCTGTAGCTGGCTGAACTTGTCTAGGAAAAACCCCGTGGCAACTCAGTTGCCACGGGGTTTTTATTTAACCGAGTTAGCGAGTAGCTTTACTTGGCTTTTGACTTGCGGCCGCGTTTAGCAGGCGCTTTTTTTGCTGCGGCTTTAGCTGGAGCTTTTTTCGCTGCAGGCTTAGCTTTAGGGGCTGCTTTGGCTTTGGCTGGAGCTTTTTTAGGCTTAGCTTTGGCGGTCGCTTTCTTAGGCTTAGCTTTAGCAGCGGCTTTTTTGGCAGCTAGTTTAGCTTTGGCAGCGGCTTTTTTCTCGGCCATTTTTTGCTTGGCGGCGGCCTTTTTGGCGGCAGCTTGGGCGCGAGCAGCCGCTTTCTTGGCGGCCAACTTGGCTTTAGCGGCGGCTTTTTTAGCGGCGGCTTTTTCGCGGATAGCGGCTTTTTTAGCAGCTAGCTTAGCTTTGGCTGCTTCTTTACGCTCTGCAGCTTTTTGCTTTTTGGCAACTTCGGCTTGGGCTTTGGCGTTTGCTTTGGCGTGTTGCGCCGCGACACGGTTAGCAGCCTTGATCGCGCTTAAGGTTTGCTTTAACGCGCTCAGGTCAGCTTTGGCGTTAGTAGCTTCTGTTTGTGCTTTGCGTACTGCTGCGTTAGCGGCAGTTACTTGCTTGGCAGCAGCAGCTGTACTCTTTTTCTTTTTAGCACTGGCCAATTTGGTGCGTGCGGCTTTAAGAGCATTGTTTGCTTTTGTTACTGCTTTTTGTTGGGATTCAACAGCCTTGGCCGCAGCTGTTTCTTCTGCGGTGCGGGCTTTGGTTAACTGGTTTTGTAATTGAGCCAGTTCTTTTTCCAATTGTGCAACTGTGTTAACAGCTTTAGTTTTGCGAGCAGCCATGGTGAGCTTCCTTTATTATCAGAACAAAAAAGCGAACGGTGTATGTTCGAGTGGGTAATACGTTAAAACTTTGCGTATGAATTTCAAGCATTTTACGACATTTTTACAAAAAAAATTGGATTTTTAGTGAAAATTAATCGCTTTATATGGTTTTTTTTATAGTTTAAGCGCATTTTTTTTAATTTATTGCTTGGTCGACCACCTTTATCGGTCATTTAACCAAATAAAATTTTGTTGTCCGCTTAAGCTGGTGCCGAGTTTAACTCTTACTTTATACTGGCTTTATATACAGTTTTTTTGGTTGGTATGAGGCAGGTATGAGCAAAACAATTATCCATTGCGATGCCGATTGTTTTTTTGCTGCGATTGAAATCCGTGATAATCCCGATTTGCAGGGACGTCCTGTTGCCGTAGGTGGGCATCCAGAGCGTCGTGGTGTTATTTCTACCTGTAATTATCCAGCAAGAAAATTTGGTGTCCGCTCGGCGATGGCGTCGGCTTATGCGTTACGGTTGTGTGCGGGACTTATCATCTTGCCGCATCGTATGGCGCACTATCGGCAGATCTCGCAAAAAATCATGATGATATTTCATCAGTTTACCGATTTAGTCGAGCCGTTATCGTTAGATGAGGCTTTCTTGGATGTAACAGAGCAGGTTAATATTAATGTCAGTGCCCGTGATATTGCTGCCAGCATTCGTAAACAAGTGTCCGATGAGTTGGGTATCACAGTGTCGGCGGGCGTGGCACCCAATAAATTTTTGGCTAAAGTCGCGAGCGATTGGCACAAGCCTGATGCGTTGTTTGAAATTGCCCCCAGCCAAGTGTCGACATTTGTGGCTCAACTCCCCGTAACCTGCATTCCGGGGGTAGGCCGTGTTACCGCCGAGCGGTTGGCACGCCTGCATGTAAAAACCTGTGCCGACCTGTTGGCTTTTAGTGAGCAGGAGCTGTGTGAGCACTTTGGTCAGTTTGGTTCACGGCTATATCACTGCAGTCGTGGCTCTGATACCCGTATGGTGCGCAGCGAGCGACAGAAAAAATCTGTGAGTGTCGAGCAAACGTTTGATTGCGATTTACCCGCGAGGGAGGCCTGCGATTTGTATCTGTCAGAGTTAATATGCCGCTTACAAGAGCGTATTGATAAGCTGGCCGATAGCTATAGCGCGGGTAAGGCGTTTGTAAAAGTAAAGTTTGCAGATTTTTCGAGCACCACTTTGGAGCGTGCAGGAGGCGAGTTTACTCGTAATAGCTTTGCTGAGCTGATTCTTGAGGCCGCCAGCAGAAATGAAGGCTTGGTGCGATTATTGGGGGTGGGAGTTCGGCTTAATAAAGCCGACTCGGTGCCGCCTACCGAGGTTGATCAGTTGGGATTGTTCGAGAATTAATCCTTAAATATCCGCGCCATCGGCTGGATAGTAATAAATGCAGCGGTCCTTTGGTTTGTTTGTCCCCTACGCAGCTTTTATCGTATAGCAATGCTGCAAGCTTTACTTGGCTGCTAATGATTGAGTCATGTTAGGTAAATATCGAGCAATAGTTTTCATTAACATTGCAAATTGCTTTGAGCGCACGGAGGTCGCGTGGATAACCTTGTTTTTAGGTCAATATCTCCTGTTTGCGGATGTCATTATTGTTCCCAACAATTTATTTAACCGAGGTACATTATGTGTGGCCGACTTTTTATAGCGCCTTCTAAAGCCGCTCAAACCTTAATGGCCAGTCTTGGCTTGCCTGATGTCAATCTGCCTACGGTTAATAACATCGCACCCACCGAGGCGGTTCCTGTTTTGTTTCGTGATGAAGAGGGTACACACATGGGGCCGATGCGTTGGTGGTTGCACCCACATTGGTCACCCGACCCGCCCAATCAACGCTTTGCTATGTTTAATGCCAGGCTTGAAAGCGTGCTATCGAGCCGCGCTTACAAAGACCCTGTGCGATACCGGCGTGCCATTGTGCCTGCGGCGGGGTTTGTAGAATGGAAAACGGAGCAAGGCGAGAAGCAACCCTATTACGTCGAGACCGATGGCGTTCTTAAACTCGCGGCCATTTGGGATTGTTGGAAAGAAGAGCTGTGGAGCTGCTCAATCCTCACTCAGCCTGCATCGTCAAGCTTTAGCGTTATTCATGGCAGAATGCCGGTTAGTTTAAGCGATGACTTAGTCTACCAATGGATGGATCCGAGAGCGGATGTAAAAACATTGCTATCCAGCGTCAGAGGCGCCTCGCAACACTTGCGGGCAACAAAAATCGATAGCGCGATTAATAATGTGCGTTATAAAGGATGTGTTGATCCGGAATCTAACAGGGGTTAGCCGAAGATTATAAGTTAATAGGGTGTTAACAATATTTGGGATGAATTGTTGGTATGACAAATAGAGCTTTATAGTATCAACTTAAAAGACTAACGCAGGATAGGCAGAGCAGGTGAGGATACACTCTAAAAGCTTTTTATGCGCGATATGCTGTATTCCACCATTGGCTGGCATTTGGGGTGGTGAATACCCCAGAGCAACACCCAGAGATCGCCATTGACGCGGACAAGGGGCTGTGTGATAACTTACTTGGAGTCATTGCAATAACTGCTGGGCCGATTGTCATACGCTCGGCCTATCGCAGTCCAGCGGTTAATGAATTGGGCAATAAGTAAGGGCTTAACTGCGCTAAGAACAAAAGCAGCTACGCTCGTCATATATGGGACTGCAAAGATGCGGATGGTTATCTGGGCACAACGGCTTGCATCGTTGTCCCTAGTTTTATTGAGTATTACGAAAAATCGGTGATTAGACCGCATTGGCGTGGGGGGTACACAATAACTTGCCGAGTTACGCGAGTTTATACTTCTTTCCACAATGTGCGGTTTTTATATTCGCTGGAGCGAAAACCCCACGACTAAGCCGTCTATAGAACGCTACATCACCAATCCCCACACTGGCACTAAAAAATCGTTAGTGTTTGATGACAAGGTGGTGGAGGCGTGGACCACCAAGCGGTTTATTAACCTTGGTTGGAGAGTGTTAGTAACGCGTAGGGGCTTGGTATGCGTAAGTGATTTTTATTAAAGCATGTCATATGCCCTATACCTGCAGGCCATACCAATGGAAACTTTCCGAGAAACAACCCAGCTTAAAGGTAGAATCTTCTCATGCTAACCCTGAACGAGGTACTGCTTGGAAGTACCTCGTTCAGGGTTGTTTTTAGTACGCTGAAGCTGCGGCGTTAGTTACAAAATAATACGCGGGAAAGATTTAGCTGTCTGTATTGGCGTTGATCAAGTGCTCTAGAGTCAAATCTACCTGTTCATCCATAAGTGTATTCTGGTCTATCTTTATTGCCCCTTTAATTATTTTAGTGGCAAGAACATAAGCTTTTGCGTGGTTGACGGTATCGACAGCGAGTAAACGCTCATTTAGAAAATACCATACCGAGAACTTATGCCCTGACGCATCAGGCTCATGCCTAGTGATGATTGTGTTGTGGCCGGCAGATAGCCCCACCATTTGTAGCTTTATGTCGTATTGATCAGACCAAAACCACGGAATGGCATTATAGCTGGGTTGTTTTTTGGTGATAGCCGCGGCGACCACCTTGGCTTGATCAACAGCATTTTGTACAGACTCTAGGCGGACGTAGCGATCGTACAGTGGGTTGTGGTGATAAGTGCAGTCGCCCACCGCGTAAATGTGTTCGTCGCTGGTGCGGGCACAGGTGTCCACTACGATACCGTTGTCGACATGCAGGCCGGCCTCTTGCGCCAGTTCTTGGTTTACTTTAATGCCTACCCCAACGATGATCACGTCCGCAGAGTACTGGCTGCCATCGCTGCATTGCACCCAGGATGTTGAGTTTTCTTGGTTGATGGAGGTAACATTTTTACCCGTGTGAATAGCGACTCCATGTTGTGAATGTAATGTGTTAAAAAACTCAGACATATAAGGCGTTGTTACGCGGGCCAGTAATCGGTCTTCGCGTTCGAGTACGGTAACCTCTACTCCAATTTTGGTGAGTGAGGCGGCGGTCTCAAGGCCTATATAGCCTCCGCCAATAATAACCGCGCGGGGCTTTTCTATAACTTTAATTGTGTTACGTATACCATCGATATCGGCAAGAGTACGCACGGCAAAGAGGTTGCTTGCCGTATCAATACCCGCTATTGGCGGGATGATGGGGCGTGCGCCTAGCGCTAACACCAGTTTGTCGTAGTGGAGGGTCGATCCATCGGACAAAGTAACCACATGCTGCTCTTTGTCGATTTGGCTCACCTCGACACCTAGGTGCAAAGTAATATCTTGCTCAAGATAGCTTGGTACAGGTTTAAGTAGAATTTTTTGAGGGTCGCGCTCGTTGAGTAAGTAGGTTTTAGACAGCGGCGGCCGGTGATATGGGTAATTCGGATCTCGATCAATTAAAATAATGCGTCCTTTCCAGCCCTCTTTTCTTAAGGAAAAAGCAACATTTACACCGCCATGACTGGCGCCAATGACTATGCAAGTTTGTTGTGCTGCTGTGGTATGGGACATGGTGATGACCTTATTGATGTTGTCGGTTTGCCTGTGGCGCTTGGCAGATTTAACAAAATGTTAGTGCGCAACGTTTAATACAATGCCGTCTAGCTCTTCTGAGATCTCCATTTGGCAGCATAAACGGCTGTATTCATTGGCATTATCATCCAGCTCTAACATGTCTTGTTCGATCTCGCTGGGCGCACCGATTTTGCTAACGTCTTTAGGCGCAACATGAACGTGGCAAGTCGCACACGAGCAAACGCCACCGCAGTCGCCATCGATGCCTGACACGGAGTTTTGTACTGCCAACTCCATTACCGAGCCAGAACTTGCCTCTAGAGTTATTGCTTGTTGGTCACGGGTGATAAAAGTGATTTTAGCCATGTTTTTCTCGCTTGTTATAAGTTGTTAACGGGCGTTAAAGGTTAAGTGTAATTTGTGATAGCCAACTTTGCGTTTAGAGTCGCCCCACTGCTCGATGTTTTCCTCGGCATTGATAAAATCTATGTGGTCAACCTTGCTGACCAGTTGCTCAATTAGGATGTGCATAATGGTGCGAGCGTGAGTGGCACCCAAGCAGTTATGGTGGCCAAAGCCAAAGGCTACATGTGGGTTTAATTTTCGATCTAGCACCACCTCATTAGGGTTTTCAAACACGGTCTCGTCACGGTTGGCCGAGGCCCAGCAAAGCGAGATACGGCTGTCGGCCTTAACGGCATGCTCACACACTTGAGCATCTTCTGTCGCCACCCGGCCCATGTGGGTTAGGGGCGAGAAATAGCGAATTAATTCTTCGATGGCGCGGGTGTGAATCTCGGGCTCGTCACGCAAACGTTGTAAGGACTCAGGGTGATCGGCCAGATACGCCAGGGTATTGGTGACCATATTAATCACGGTATCGCGGCCGCCGGCGAAGGTGAGGATAATAATGCCTTTGATTTGTTCGCGGGCGAGTCTCTCTCCATCTACCTCAGCTGCCAGTAGGGTCGAGAACAAATCGTCACTGGGGTTGGCTTCGGCTTCATCAATTTTTTGGTCGATGTAGTCATACAGTTGCTGTGCTTTAGCGGCATCCAGTGGGTCGTCTTCGCTGCGAAAAACGTGGGTGCCCCAGCTGATAAAAGTTTCGGCTTCCGACTCGGGCGTATTCATTAAAACGGTCAGAGCGCGTGACTGTAACAGTAGCGAGAAGTTGTAAATGGCTTCGATGCTGTCCTGCTGATTAACGTCGTCAATCAGTGTGCTGATTTGCTTGCGCAGCTTGTCGCGGTACTTGTCTTGCAGTGGGCGCTTAAACCAGGGGTCCAGCAGCTCGCGAAAGGCGCTGTGCTTCGGAGGGTCTACCTCAAACGGTATTTGCCGAGTATCGCGAATATTCACCTCGGAGGGCACAACAATGCGTCCCGGGGTGGCTTCGGAGGAGTAGGTCTTCCAGTTGTGGGCGCATTTGCGCACGTCTTTTAAACGCAGCACCATATTAACAGGGTCGTTTTGGTCGTCGATCTTACTAACGCCTTGCTCGGTGCGGGCTTGTTGAAAGGGGTCTAGATGATCGGATGGCTTCACTGTTTACGCTCCCGCATGATTTTTGCTCTATCGGGTTAATGTCAATTTGGTGACATGGTATTGCAGTGATCCTGTGACAAATAGACGGCCGACGGATAAAAATATCAAATATATGCTCTTTTAGCTGTGCAGGCGATAATTTTCCAGCATTTGTACCAGCTCGGGTGCGATACCTAAATAAACGGCGGCGTGTAGGTATCGCTCTGGTGCTACGCTCGGGTCATTGTCAGCCATGCGCAAAAGCTCTTGGCAGGGTAGCCCCAATTGCGCGCTAAGGTGCTCGGGTGTCGCTTGTGGTTGTCCCGCCAAGTGGTGTTGCAACTCGCGGATCATGCTGTGAATTAAGTCGGGATCCATGTCGGTCACCGTTTTATTGTTATAAAAAGGCAGCCCGAAGGCTGCCACAGATTTTTTATAGTGTGTCGAGTGCTTGCTCTGACTCGTATAACTCCAGCACGGCCGAGCTAACATGACCGCCGTCGTCGCCAAAGTTAAGAGTCAAGGTGTTGTCGGCCTGTAAGAGATCCAGCGGGAGCGGGATCTCCAGGGTGCCAAAGAAGCTCTCACGACCTTTGCCATCCAGGTACTGGTCGTCCCCGCGGATATCCTCGGGTGCCGCCAGGCTCTGGCCATTAAAGCTAATGCTGGGTGCTAGCGATAAACCGTGGTCGCGCCCCAGGCTTAGCCGCAGTGTCACTTTGCCGTTGGCCGGTGGCGTTAACCCGTTGAACTGAAAGTTAATGTCCTCGCCGCTGCTAATGGCTTGCTTATAGCGATCGGCGTAGGCAAAGCGCTTGTCGACAGTGTAGTCGGCGTTGCTGTCGTTGACCGTAAAGCTAATAACCATGCTGGCCTCTGGCGCAATGACTACGGTGTCGGTAAAGCTATCAAGGCCGCTCAGTTCAACTATCGGAGCACGCTGCTCTTGGGCCTCCGCCTCGTCGCCTAAATACAAGTGCTTAACCTCGATGCTGTCGGCCTGGATATTGTCGGGCAAGTTGACGCTAAAAGGCTGCTCGGTAAAGTCGAGATTGGTGAGTGCCAGATAGTGAGTGTCGCCATCGACGTAGGCATCTACCAGAAGGTCCCGATCAGAGCTGGCGGAGTAAAGGCGCTCGCCTTTAACGTCTTTCCAGAGCTCAAAAAAGTCGATGAGTTCGGAGTAAACCCACTGCTCACCGGTTTCGCCTTCGCCCTCTTTTTGCTGACGCATCAGGCGTGAGGGGTAGGGGGTATCGGCCGATTTGCGGCCCCACTCGGCTTTAACCGTAAAAAAGGGTATCGCCATTTCGATTTGATCGGCGCGCTGCATAAACTGCATCATCATGGCGTTGGCCGACTTTACGATTAACCAGTCGCGGTACGGTACCCAGGGGCCGTTGTCCAGAGCGTGCGTTTGTGCGCTGTACTCTGAGATCATCAGCGGTTTCACCTCGCCCTCGGTCATTACGCTGTACTGGTTCAGCATGTCAAAGGTGGCCTCGAGGTTGGAGCCTTTGCGGTAGCGTTGTACCAAAGCCCCATTGGCGCCACCGGGGAAGATCGGAAAGTCGTAAAAGTGCAGCGATATAAAATCCATGTTCTCGCCGGCGATATCCATAAATAGCTTGTCGCGCTCTTCCCAGCGCTGGAAGTTGTCTTTCTCAAAATCCGGGAAGGCGGCGGTGTAGCCGCCGAGCAGTACATCGGGGTTAAGCTTACGCACGGCGTCGGCCACGGCGTTGTGGAACTCAAAGATCTTGGCGGGATCTTCGGGGGTGTCGGCGGCCGTTATCAGGTCGTACAGCGGCTCGTTCATTACCTCGACGTACTTAGGCTTAGGTTGCCCCGGCTCGCCCTCGCTTTGGCGGAAGTAGTTTGCCAGAAACAGACCCATGTAATCCCCGGTGGCGGTACCAAAGGGGGCGTCGGCGGTATTGGCCTGAGAGAACGCCCAGCCTTGCCCGGTTAAGGTGCCATTGGGCCAGTAGGGGTGTTGTTGTGCAGCTACCACCATTTGGCTGTTACGGTGTTCTTGAGCACGCATTTGCAGGCCTTGTTCGTCGGTGCGAAAGTCGTACCAGCCGGTAGTGTCACCGCCGATTTGCTCGGCATCAGCAGAGCTGGCGTAACCTGGCCGCGCCGGGTCTTCGGCGATTTGTGACAGCTGCCAGGCCATGCCGCCTGTGTCTCGGCCAAAGTAGACGTCGTAGGTTTCAACAAACTCAGGCATTAGGGCGCTGCCGCCTAGGCTTGCGTCGTTGGTGCCCAGCCACCAGTCGTTTTCGGTGTGTGAGGCGTGCAAGGTAATAAATTTTTCCCGCTCAAAGGTCGTCGAGTCGCCAATATGCAGACGGCTGCTCGGATCGACAAACACCTGGGTGTGACTAACACTTGAAGAGCTAGAGCTAGAGCTAGAGCTAGAGCTAGAGCTAGAGCTAGAGCTAGAGCTAGTATTTGAGTTATCAGAGTCGGATGAGCCGCACCCAACTAAGCTTAAGTTGCAGGCGATTAATGCGGATAAATACAGTTTTTTATAAGGGGTTATAGTCATAGCTACCTCTGTGAAAGGCTCGGCGGCTGCGCCGGCCGGTATGTTGTGGTTATGCTCGCCCTTGTTAAGCGGGTAAACCGTTGCTCCGTGCTTTTTTGCTCTGTGTACAGCTCAAAACGATTACTTTGCTATCGGGGTGAGTGTATAGTATATTGTATACAATCGCCAATGTGCGAGTGTTTAAAGCAAGTGCGTAAGCGTGCCTAGCTTTTACGCGTTACCCATAATAATTAGGCTTTGGTGATCTCTATGACCTCCTATCAGCGTGCCGCTGTTCGTTATGCCGCCATAGTGGCTTTTGGTGGATTTATTTTTGGCCTAGATGCCGCGCTTATCTCTGGGGTGGTGCGGGATATCACCGAAGTGTTTGACTTGTCCTCATTTCAGGTGGGGCTGGTGGTAGGTTCGCCCGGATATGGGGTGTTGTTTGCCCTGTTTTTGGCAGGCTATTTGGCCGATAAGTTAGGTCGTAAAAAAACCCTGCAAATCATTGCTTCTTTATATGTTGTCTCGGCCATAGCCTCGGCCATTGCCCCAGGCTATGAGGCGCTGGTGGCCGCTCGGTTCCTGGGTGGGCTGGCGTTTACCTCGCTATCGTTGGCTTCGATGTATATCGGCGAAATAGCCCCGCCCAAGGCGCGCGGCAAGCTGGTGGCCATGAACCAAATGGCGATTGTGGTGGGCTTGTCGGCGGCTTATTTGTCGGTGTTTGCGGTGCATCAAATTTCTGAGCTAGACGCGTCATGGGTCAGCTCGTTGTTGATCGATACGCAAACGTGGCGCTGGATGTTGGGGGTTGAAATAGTACCCGCCTTGGTTTGGGTGCTGTTGTTATTCTCGATCCCCGAAAGTCCGCGCTGGCTGGTGTTGCGTGGTCGTATCGATGACGCCGAAGCGGTCATGGCCAAGTTGGTGCCGCCACAAGAGTTGGCAATTGAGATGCAGGGCATTCGCGAGAGCTCGGTACACGGCCATAAAGATCACAGTGTGTGGCATCAGCTGCAAGATTTATTTTCTCCTGCTATTCGTAAGGCGCTGATTATTGCGGTAGTGATTGCGTTCTTTCAGCAAACCGTAGGTATTAACGCGGTGATGTTCTACGCACCGATTATCTTTGAGCAGGTGGGGCTTGGTACTAGTGCCGCTTTGTTTAACGGTGTGTATATCGGCTTGATTAGTGTGTTGGCTACCGCTTTGGCACTGGCGCTGATCGATAGGTTGGGGCGCCGGGTGTTGATTATTGTGGGCTTGGTGGTAGCGGGTGTCAGCTTGTTGTCCTGCGCGTGGGCATTTAACCAGGCCACTTATAGTTTAAACGCGGGGGCGTTAGTTAGTTTAGCGGAGCACTTGGATGTTTCTCAGTTGCAGGCGCTGGCGGGGCAAACTTACGATAGCGATTTAAGCTTTAAGGCGGCCCTAGTGGAGCAGTTGGGTCCTAGGGTGGCTCGTGATAACGAAGCGGTATTGTTTCAGTATGCAGCCAATATGAATGCCACGGTGATTTTGTTTGGGGTGTTGGCCTTTATTGCGGCTTTCCAGTTTTCCATTGGTCCGGTGATGTGGGTGCTGTTCTCTGAGCTGTTTCCTATTCATGTGCGCAGTGTGGCAATACCAGCCATGGCGCTGGTGGCAAGTATTGTCAGTGCCATGGTGCAGCAGCTGTTCCCTATTCAACTTGAGCTGATGGGCTCCTCTGGCGTGTTTTTGAGCTACGGCGTCAGTGCCGTACTTGCTTTGATACTGCTCGCATGGCTAATGCCCGAGACTAAGGGCAAGAGTATCGAAGAGATTGAGCAAATGCTTGCGGCAAAATAAATGTGTATATTGTTGACAATTTACAATGGTTGGGGGTAGTCTGTGACTATTGTGAAAAGTGCAGGTAATTCAATGAAAAATCAGGTGGCGGAACAAGCACGGCACGTTGCGAGCGCAACGCAGAATATTGCCGAGGTTAAAGTGGAGTACTATCGGGTGCCCTTGAAAGAGGTGCTGGCCGATGCCAAACACGGAACCCATACCCACTTTGAGTTGGTGTTGTGCCGCGTTATTTGTGATGACGGCCTTGAAGGTGTGGGCTACACCTACACTGGGGGTACTGGTGGTCGCGCTATTTATTCGCTGTTGGCCGATGAGCTGGCGCCGATGCTTAAAGGTATGGATGCCGGCAAAATACAGGCTATTTGGGAAAAAATTCAGTGGCATCTACATTATGTTGGTCGCGGTGGCCTGGTAAGTTTTGCCCAGTCGGCGGTGGATATCGCCCTGTGGGATATTCGCTGTAAAAGGCTTGAGCAACCTCTGTGGAAGGTGGCTGGCGGGATGAGCAATACAACTCGCTGTTACGCGGGTGGAATCGATCTAAATTTTACTCAGGATCGGTTGTTGGAGAATATTCAAGGTTATCTCGATCGCGGCTTTAATGCGGTAAAAATTAAAGTAGGTAAGGAAGATTACCGTGAAGACGTAGCTCGTGTGCGTGCGGTGCGTGAGCTAATTGGTGATGACGCTACCTTTATGGTGGATGCGAATTATTCGATGACTGTAGCCGATGCAATTCGCTTCTCAAACGCCATCAGTGATCAGGATATTACCTGGTTTGAAGAGCCGACTATTCCGGATGATTATCAAGGTTACGCCAAGATAGCTAAAGCAACTGATATCGCTTTGGCTATGGGTGAAAACCTACACACAGTACACGAATTTACCTACGCTATTAATCAAGCTTCTCTTGGTTATTTACAGCCAGATGCTTCTAATATTGGTGGTATTACGGGTTGGTTAAAAGTTGCCGATATGGCGCAAGCGTTTAACTTGCCGGTATGTAGCCACGGTATGCATGAGTTGCATGTATCGCTTATGGCTTCGCAGCCCAATGCGGGCTATTTAGAGGTGCACTCATTTCCCATCGACTCCTACACCACACACCCTATTAAGTTGGTAAATGGTCTGGCGAAAGCACCTGATATTCCTGGCACAGGTGTTTGTTTTGATGATGATCTATTGCGGGACCACTTAATTCAACATTCTTGATCGAGGTTTAATATGAAAGCTGCCCAATATACTGGTAATAAAGGCTTCAGCATTGTCGATGGCGAAAAAGTTTCTCCTAAAGCGGACGAGGTTTGTATTCAGGTGGGGTTCGCGGGTATCTGTGGCACAGATATGCACATTTACCATGGTGTAATGGATAAGCGTGTTTCTATTCCGCAAACTATTGGCCATGAAATGTCTGGCACGGTTGCCGAGGTGGGAGAGGGCGTTAGTGATTACGCTGTAGGCGATCGTGTGGTCGTGCGACCGTTAGATTACTGTGATGATTGCCCAGCATGCGATGCGGGTCATTCACACGTATGCCACAACTTAAAATTTATGGGAGTGGATACTCCCGGTGCGTTTCAAAGCTACTGGACGGTAAAAGCTCGTACCTTACACCGTCTGCCTGAAAGCGTGAGCCTAAAGCAGGGCGCTTTGGTTGAGCCGCTCTCGGTTGCTTGTCACGATGTGTCACGCGTGGGCTTAAAGGCCGGTGAGAAAGCTGTCATCTTAGGTGGCGGTCCAATTGGTCAGCTGATCGCGGCAGTGGCTAAAAGTATTGGCGCCGAGGTGATGGTCTCTGAAGTGAACTCCGAACGCTTGAAGTTCTCTCGTGACTTGGGTGTTGCTACGGTGAATCCGTTAGAGCAAGACATAGAGGCTGTTGTTAAAGAGTGGACTGCCGGTAAAGGCGCTGATGTCGTTTTTGAAGTTAGTGGCGTTAAAGCGGCCGTTGACACTATGACACAAATTGCAGCGGTACGTGGTCGTATTTGTATGGTAGCTATTCATTCGCAAAAGCCAGAGGTCGATTTGTTTCAGTTTTTCTGGAAGGAGTTGGAGCTGGTGGGTGCCCGTGTGTATGAGGCAAAAGATTTTGATCAGGCGATCGAGCTGATTTCGAGCAAAAAAATATCGATTGATAATTTTATCAGCAGTGTGGCACCGCTATCGCAAATTGGCGATATCTTTAGCGGTATCGACAGCAACCCTGCAGGCATGAAGTCTCTTATTGATTGTGGAGCAAGCGAATGAACCAGTATTTTAATTTAGATGGTAAAGTAGCATTAGTTACCGGCTGTAAGCGTGGTATTGGTAAAGGCATGGCAGTTGCGCTGGCCGAAGCCGGAGCAGATATTATTGGCGTTTCTGCCACTTTAGAGCTGTCTGGCTCTGAGGTGGCGAAAGAAGTTGAGGCAACTGGTCGTCGTTTTAGTGCGTATCAGTGTGACTTTTCTAATCGCGAAAGCCTGTACAAATTTATTGCCGAAGTTAAAGCGCAGCATCCGCGCATTGATATCTTAGTGAACAATGCTGGAACAATTAAGCGTGCCCCTGCGGTTGAGCATGGTGATGATATTTGGGATGAAGTGATGGAGGTTAACCTCAACTCTCAGTTTGTTCTAAGCCGCGCTTTTGGTAAAGGTATGGTAGAGCAAGGCTCTGGGAAAATTATCTTTACCGCATCTTTATTAACTTTCCAAGGTGGTATTACTGTGCCGGGTTATGCGGCAAGTAAAGGTGCTATTGGTCAGCTGACAAAAGCGCTAGCCAACGAGTGGGCCGCCCATGGCGTGAACGTTAATGCCATTGCCCCTGGATATATTGCTACCGACAACACTCAAGCGTTGCGAGACGACGAGGGTCGTTCTAAGTCGATCCTTGAGCGCATTCCTCAGGGGCGCTGGGGAACTCCCGAGGACTTTAAAGGCCCGATTGTGTTTTTGGCTTCTAAAGCGTCTGATTATATGAATGGTAGTGTCGTCTTGGTAGATGGCGGTTGGATGGGGCGCTAGGCATGATTAAGAATAGTGTAAATTTTATCGATGGTAAGTATGTCAAGTCTTCAGCTACTGAAACGCTAGATGTGCTTAATCCAACTACGGGTGAACTGGTTGGAAAAATTCCGGCCGGTACCATTCAAGATGCAGAGCAAGCTCTAGAAAGCGCTAAGGCCGCGCAAAAAAGCTGGGCAAAACGTACCGCGCGCGATCGGGCAAGTTTACTGCGAAAATTTGCGGCCGCTATTCGGGCTAAAACTGACGGGTTAGCTGAATTGCTGGTGGCCGAGCAAGGTAAGTTGCTCTCGGTTGCTAAGGCCGAGGTGAACGCAACAGCTACGTTTATTGAGTATGCCTGTGATAACGCGTTAACTATAGAGGGAGATATTTTACCGTCTGATAATATCGGTGAAAAAATATATATCCATAAGGTTCCACGGGGCGTTGTCGTGGCGATTACGGCATGGAACTTCCCTCTTGCCTTGGCTGGCCGAAAAATTGGTCCGGCTCTGATTACTGGTAATACGATTGTCGTTAAACCGACGCAAGAAACTCCATTAGCGACTTTAGCGTTAGGTGAAATAGCTAATGAGGTTGGTTTACCCGCTGGAGTTTTAAATATCGTTAACGGTGTGGGCTCTGTCGTGGGACAGCACTTATGTGAGAGTCCCATTACTCGCTTGATTACTATGACAGGTAGTACACCTGCCGGTCAGCGTATTTATCGCACCAGTGCCGATCAGCTTACTCCGGTAATGTTAGAGCTGGGCGGTAAGGCACCCTTTATTGTGATGGATGACGCCGACCTTGATGAGGCGGCCAATGCTGCATTTGTCACACGCTTTAGTAATTGCGGCCAAGTGTGTACGTGTGCCGAGCGACTGTATGTGCACGAGGCTGTATATGACGCGTTCTTAGATAAACTTTTACCAATGGTAAAAGCGATTAAAGTCGGCAATCCAATGGATCCAGAAACCACCATGGGGCCAAAAGTTAATGCCAGAGAAATTGAAAATATAGATCGACTGGTTAAAGAAGGTATTGCTCAGGGAGCCACCTTGCTGAGCGGCGGTGATATTGCCGTGGTTGACGGTTACCCTAATGGCCATTGGTATCAGCCCACTGTTTTGGGGGATGTTCAGCAAGACAATATCTTAGTTCATGAAGAAACCTTTGGGCCGATTTTGCCTGTTGTAAAAATTAAAAATATTGATGAAGCTATTGCTTACTCCAACGACAGTGAATATGGGTTATCTACCTACTTATTTACTCAAAATCTAAACTCTATCCACCGTTATATTGACGAGGTGGAAAGCGGCGAGGTTTACGTCAATCGTGGTATTGGCGAGCAACATCAGGGTTTCCATAACGGTTGGAAACTCAGTGGTGCCGGTGGCGAAGATGGTCGGTACGGGCTCGAACAGTACTTAGAGAAAAAAACTGTTTACCTTCAGGAATGAAAAGGGCCGGTAGGGGAGTCGTTAACAGCGGCTCCTTTATCGTATGCGTCGGGTGAAAACCAGAAATTAACGCTCCTCGACCGCATCACCATAGGGTGTATCTAGCGAGATTGCTCAGCGTGTATACGTAATATTTACTTAGACTTATTAAAATAAAGTGGTAGCTATGAACGTCTATAAAACTATAACTCCATTCGTTTTATTATTCTCACTGTTTCTTTCAGCGTGCAACACAGAAGAGGCTCCAACGGTTGCGGCTAGCAACGAGGCGGCGCAAGAGAAGGCCGATACCGATCAGCCATTGGCGGTTTTGTATAACTTCGATGATGCGCTTGATTCAACCATTAAATCCGCTTCTGCCAACTTAGACTTGGTCGGTTATGGCTCAGATAAAGCTATTAAAATTGACTTTCTGTCAAAAGAGAACGGTTACTCGGGGATTACCTTTAAGCCTGAGAAACCCTGGGATTGGAGTGAGTTTGATAGCTTTAGTCTGAGTATGGACTTGGCTAATGATGGCGACCAGTCGACGCAAATCTACCTGAATTTAAAAGACGGTAACGGCAACGTGGCAACCCGCAGTGTGGTAGTGCCCCGAGGCGACTTTAAAACCTATTACGCGAAGTTAGCCGGCCACGATATCGAAGCCACCGGTGATGACGATGCCACCGAGCTTAATTTCTCATCTGGATTGCGCTCAAACCCACCCACTTGGAGCGGTGAAGATAGCCACTTTATCTGGATGTGGGGGGTTAAGAGTTTGGATGTCTCGCAGATCACCGAGATCTCGTTAAGTGTGCAGGGCGCGGTGAGCAACAAAACCATCAGTGTTGACAATGTTCGGTTAACGCCTAACCCTAAAATGGACGAAGAATTTTTGGTGGGTATCGTCGACGAGTTCGGCCAAAATGCCAAGTACAACTACGCCGATAAAATTGATAGCCTGGAAGAACTGCACCAGGTGCGCGACGCCGAGCTGGCCGAGTTGGACGGTAAAGCCATGGCCGATCGCTCTAAATTTAGCGGCTGGAAAAGCGGCCCAAAACTTGAGGCTACCGGTTACTTTCGCACCGAAAAGGTCGATGGTAAATGGGCGTTGGTAGATCCAGAGGGCTATCTCTACTTTGCCACCGGTTTGGATATTATTCGTCTTTCCAATTCCACGACCATGACCGGTTATGATTACGATCAGGATAAAATCAATCAGCGCGATGAGCATGACCTGACTCCAGAAGATTCCATTGGCATGCTTAAAGTCAGTGATGAAGCCAAGAAGACCCGTTTTGTGGCCTCCAAAACCCGCGCCGATATGTTTAGCTGGTTGCCCGAGATGGACGGTGAGCTGGCAAACCATTACAGCTACCGTCGCGCGGCTCACTCTGGGCCACTTAAGCACGGTGAAACGTTTAGTTTTTATCAGGCCAACCTCGAGCGAAAATACGGCGAAGAGCACCCCAATAGCTTTTTAGATCAATGGGAAGATGTGACTAAAAAACGTATGCTCAACTGGGGCTTTACCTCTTTAGGAAACTGGACCGATCCGCACTTTTACAGCAATAAACAGATTCCATTTTTTGCCAATGGCTGGATCATTGGTGACTTTAAAAAGGTCTCTAGTGGTAACGATTTTTGGGGCCCACTGCCCGACGTATTCGACCCTAAGTTTTCCGAGCGTGCCAACGTAACCGCTAAGCAAGTGGCCGCCGAGGTGCAAAATACCCCTTGGTGTGTAGGTGTGTTTATCGACAATGAAATGAGCTTTGGCCGCTCCGAATCGGATCAGCTGCGCTACGGCATTGTGATTAACACCCTGGGGCGCGATGCCTCAACCGTGCCCACCAAAGCACAATTTAGTCAGTTGATGAAGGCCAAATATGAAAGTATTGGGGCTTTTAACCAAGCGTGGAATCTAAAGCTGACAGACTGGAGTGAGTTTGACAATGGCTTTGCGCCGGGCGAGATCACCAAAGCCCAGCGTGTGGATTACGCCGATATGCTAGAGCACTACGCTACTCAGTATTACCGTGTGGTACACGATGCAGTGCAGGAGCACTTGCCCAATCATCTATACCTAGGGTCACGTCTGCCCGATTGGGGTATGCCCATCGAGGTGGTGCGAGCTGCGGCTAAGTACGCGGATGTGGTTAGCTACAATGTTTATAAAGAAGGCCTGAATAAGAAAAAGTGGGAGTTTTTGGCCGAGATCGATAAGCCCAGTATTATTGGTGAGTTCCACATGGGCGCTATGGATCGCGGTTTGTATCACCCAGGCTTGATTCACGCCGAAGATCAGGATGACCGGGCGCAAATGTATCTGCGTTATATGGATACGGTCGTCGAGAACCCATACTTTGTCGGGGCGCACTGGTTTCAGTATATGGATTCGCCGCTGACTGGCAGGGCTCACGATGGTGAAAATTACAACGTCGGTTTTGTTGATGTGACCGATACTCCCTATCCAGAAATGGTAGAAGCGGCGAAAGAACTTGGCCGTAATCTTTATGACGAACGCTACGGAGACAAATAAATGCAACGCCGACAATTTATCAAGTTGACAGCGTCAGCTGGGCTGGGTGCGAGCATCGTGCCCAGCTTGGCTGCACTTGCCGCCGCTGAACGATCCTCTGCGGTGGCTATGCCCACCGACTTTTTAGCCATCGAAAACAATCACCAAACGTGGCTGGGCCGCGACTTTTGGGCTAACCGCTTGCAGGACTGGCAGGCGAATAGTGGCCGTATCGAGTGTGTGCAAAGTGATGAGAGTTACGAGGTGCGCACGGTATCGCTGTTAACCCGCGAGTTAACCGAGGCGCACAAGCCGGCCCGTATTCGCTTAACGGTAGGTGCCTTACAGCCGGGCAAAGCGGGCTTTTGTGGCCTGTTGCTGGGCGTGGGAACAGGTCAGCTAGATTACCGCGCCAGTGCTTTGGCGCAGCGCTTTTCTGGTGCTGGCGGCGGTTTTATGGCTACGCTTAACAGTCAGGGCGAACTGGGTTTTCAGGATTTTTCGGAGGCCAAAAACACCTTGGCGTTTGAGTCACTAACGCGCCCTGGGGCATCACCGATTGGTGAGTTAGGGGATCGGGCAGTGGTGCTCGACTGCCATATTGACCCTGTCGCTGACGGCCGATTTGATGTGCGGTTAATTGCGTTGGATGCAAAAACCGAGCTCGAAATCGGTTTCGCCGTACGCACTGATGTGTCGCCTGACGAATTAATGGGCGGGGTTATGCTGGTGTCTTCGACACCGGCTAAGCAGCCGGGTACGGGCTGGTGGTTTAAAAACATTGCCACCGCCGGCGATAAAATTCTTGTCGAACCTAACCGTGCTGAAGGCCCGGTGTTAGGTTGTTTGTATAGCCTAAACCAGCGTGTGATGAAGCTAACCGCGCAGTTTTTTCCGCTCAATACGGACGCGTATCCCAACGCCCAACTACAGCTTAAAAGTGCCTCGGGCGAGTGGCAAACACGGGCTGTTGCGGCGATTGAAGATGGTTTTGTGGCGCGCTTTCGGGCCGACGATTGGGATGCTTCGCAGGCGGTAGATTATCGAATTGTAATCCCTGGAGATAATCAGTATCCAGCTTTTACCGGACAGTTTAAACAAGATAGCGCGAGCCCCGACGAGCTAAAAGTGGGGCTGTACTCTTGTATTATCCCGACGGCCAAATCACTTGATGAAGGCCATTATAAAAAGCTGATTCCCGAAGAGCGCGAGTTGGGCCGCTATACCCCAGACAATATTTTCTTTCCCCATAACGAGCTGGTTAGCAACAGTGCTACGCACGACCCCGACCTCTGCTTGTTTGTCGGTGACCAGTACTACGAGACTTATCCGACGCGCTACGGCCGCGATACGCCCCAAGCCAAGTTAGATACCTTATACCGTTGGTATTTGTGGCTGTGGGCGTTTCGCGATATGGCCCGCAATCGGCCCTCGATTGTGTTGGTGGACGATCACGATGTGCTGCAGGGCAATCTGTGGGGTAATGCCGGTGTATCCGGTGGCCCTAAAGAGGAGGACGGCGGCTTTAAATGGGATTTAGATTTGATGCGGATGGTGTACCGCGTGCAGTGCAGCCATAATCCTGATGCCTATGATCCTACCCCCATTAACGGTTGTATCCCCGTGTACTACGGTTCGTTTGTGTACGGTGGGGTTAACTTTGCGTTTGTAGAAGATCGCAAATTTAAAACCGCGCCCGATTACGAGCCCGACCCCGAAACCACCAGTGGCGTGCTTTTGGGTACACGTCAGGAGCAGTTTTTAGAGAACTGGGCGAACTCGCGCCCAGGTATGCCTAAAGCGATTATTACTGCGTCCATGTGGGGTTCACCGCAAACGGACGAAAAAGGCGAGCCGTTGCTTGATTATGATGCCAATGGTTATCCACCCGACGGCCGCCGGCGCGCTATTGCTTTGGCGAAAAAAGCGCAGGCGGTAGTGCTATCGGGCGATCAGCATTTGGGCATGTTAGCCGAGCAGTGCCTCGACTCGTTTGACGACGGCGTGTTGTTCTTTTCCGGGCCGGCTTCGGCGGCTTTTTGGCAGCGTTGGTTTGAACCGGCTAGAGCGCTCGACAATCAGCGCAATGACGATCCAAACACAGGTAATTTTGTCGATACCTTTGGCAATAAAATGCGAGTGTTGGCCGTCGCCAACCCCAAAATTAGCCACGCCGACTTTCAGGACGATAACACTACCTGGGGCAAATTTTTGGCAGATCGGCAATTAAAAAGTGAAGGTTATGGTTTGGTTCGATTCAGACCGGCCAAAGGCGAAGTCACTTTTGAATGCTGGCCTTGGGATGCGGACCCGTCACGTGATCAGCAATTTTCCGGTTGGCCATACCGATATAAGTATTAACTGTTTAGTGTTTACGTAAGGGGCATTTGCCCCTTTTTTTGTGCCTGCCGTTTGACGCCTTACTCTTCCATGTACTCTCAAATTGTGAGCTGCTTAGCTTTTTTGGCTAGTTTTCACTCAACAACCTTTACTTAAATTATCGTTAACAGTAGATTGTTTACAAGTCGCGTAAAGCAAGAAGCTTTTTAGTGTCAGTGTGGTTTTCAAACACAGGCGATAGAGCGCAGGATGCGTAGGAGCGCGTTTGTGCCAGATGTCCTCTCCCTAGGCTGCCATTTCCGCGCGGCCGCTTCGCTTGCAAATACCGCCATCGGACTGGGCAGGTTTGTCGGCATACCTAGATAATAAAACAATTGGAGGTTATTCCTGTGAGAGTCAAACGTTTTTCCCGATTGACACTGGCCTGCGCAGTTTCGGCTGTGGTGGCTGGTACAGTGGCGTCACATGCATTAGCGCAAACGGTACATATTCAGGCCGAAAACTTTACGGCCGTTGGTGGTAGTTATGCCGATGGCCAACCTCAGGCCGTAAGTACTTACGCGGTTAATGGCGTGCAGGCCATCAACTATGTTAACCGTGGTGACTATGTAGAGTACGAGGTAAATATCGCCCAAGCTGGTGTTTACACCGTGCAGTATTTAATTGGTACCGCGGTGCCCAGCGGCGCCGCGGTGGAGTTGTCGGTTAAAAACGGCAACACCTGGCAAAGCCAGGACACTACCACTGTACCCACCGGTGGCTGGGACAACTTTCAGCCATTGGACGGTACTCACGAAATCACACTGCCGGCGGGCAATGTCAGCATTCGTTTAACCGGCAGCGGCGCCAACGATTGGCAGTGGAACCTAGATGAGTTTGCGCTGACTTTAACCCAATCTGAAGTTGAACCCGAAATCCCTTCAGACATCAGTCAAGAGGCAGAAGACTATCACGCGGTAAGCGGCACCTTTGCCGATGGTCAGACAGCTCCTGTTAGCACCTATTCAGTTAATGGTGGCACCGCGCTAAATTACATTAACCGTGGCGACGCGATCGAGTATCAAATAGCGGTTGATCGCGCCGGCATTTATGATTTGACCTATTTTATTGGCACCGCTATTACCTCGGGTGCACAGGTTGAATTTCAGGTTAAACAAAACGGCAACTGGGTGTCTCAGGGTGTCGAAAGTGTTACTGCCAACGGCTGGGACAACTTTCAGGCGCAGAGCGCAGGTCATACCGTTCAGTTGCCTGCCGGTGTGGTTGAGGTGCGTTTATTGGCTTCTGGCAGCAGCGATTGGCAGTGGAACATTGATAAGTTCGACTTGGTGTTTGTCAGTGACAACGGTGCCAGCTCTAGCTCGTCGGTCAGCAGCTCAAGTAGCTCTGTAAGTAGCACGAGCAGTTCTGTAAGCAGCTCCAGCTCTGTGAGTAGCACCAGTAGCTCCAGTTCATCGGTTAGCTCTGGTAGCTCGAGCTCGCAAGTGCCTGGCGGCGTCGTTACCGTATCGGGTGACTTTTCACTTGAGGCCGAAAGTTTTAACGCGGTGGGTGGCTCGGTAGAAATTTACAGCGTTAATGGCGGTCGCGCGGTTAATTACTTTAACGCTGGTGATTACCTCGAGTTTGATATTGATAACGCTCAGGGCGGTTTGTACGAAGCGGTTTACCGCGTAGGCACAGGCAATACCAGTGGCACTGCGGTGGGCTTAATGCTGACCGATCATCAAGGGAATTTGGTGCTTAAAAACACCACTGATGTGGTTAGCCAGGGGGGCTGGGATACATTTTATGACTTAACCTCAAGCACACGTTTTAATATTTACCCCGGCACTAGCAAAATTAGGATTACCGGCGCTGGCAGCCAAGATTTTCAGTTTAATATCGACAATATCGTCTTTAAATATTTGGGGACTGTCGATAATAACCTCGATGGTGACGGTGATGGCGTCGCGGATATTAATGATAGTTGCTCCGGTACGCCGAGTGGTGAAGCGGCCAACGGCGAAGGGTGCTCTCCCTCACAGCTGGATACCGATGTTGATGGTATCAATGATGCCGAAGACCAGTGCCCCAGCAGTGCAATAGACGCCTTTGTAAACTCCGTCGGTTGTGCTACCAGTGGCGGCGATGACGATGATTTTGACGGTGTGTTTAACTGGGACGATCAGTGCCCCAACACCTTCCGCATGAATGTTGGCCCCGATGGCTGTCTCGCCTCGGGTCGCGATAGTGACGGCGATGGTGTGGTAAATAGTGTTGATGTTTGTCCTGCCACCCCGGGCAGCGAGTTTGCCAATGGGCAGGGTTGTTCATCGTCGCAAGTTAGCACCGTCGAGTCGGTAGACGTTCACGTGAATGCCAATATCGAGCATATTGTTAACGGCGTTTCTGATTTTGGTCGCGACCGTCATATGACGGTTCACAGCACCGTATATGAGCAGGATTGGGACGGTCACGCTGACAAGCTGAACTATCTTTTGAACGAGCTCGATGTGTATATGGGGCGCGATAACGGCTCGGCTACCTGGAAGTTTCAAGACACTCAGGAAGATCCAAACCGCCCCAATATGGCCGATTTGGCATGGATGGAAGGTCGTGGCGCAGAGCTGCGTCAAGTCCATGAAGACAACCCTTTCTACTCACGCTTCCCCGATTCTAAAACGCAGATGATTGCCGGAACTAACCCGCATCCTTTGTACCCGACCTTAAGCTGGTACGACAATGGTAAGACTTGGTCGGGTTGGCAGCCGATGAATATTGAAACCTCGGCCGAGTGGGTGGGTAAATACCTGGAAAGCTACTTTGCCAATAGCCGCAATGGCGATATTGGCGAGCCTACGCCCACATTCTGGGAGGTGATTAACGAACCGGACATGAAGATGAAGACTGGTCAGTTTATGGTGACCAACCAAGAGCAAATTTGGGAGTATCATAATCTGGTGGCGCAAGAGATTCGCTCGCGTCTGGGCAACGAGGCGCCGTTGATTGGTGGTATGACCTGGGGACAGCACGACTTCTATCGTCGTGATGGTATCTCGCGTTTTGCCGATGATTCTTACGATCAGTGGATCGTGGCGGATGATCCGGCGGTAGAAGCAGAGTCGGAAGCGTTTTTCGAAAGCCGCATGGCGACTACCGTGGATGACACGCGCGCGTTGGATTGGTATCAGTGGGACGTGATGTGGAAAGGCTTTATGGACGCCGCCGGCGACAGCATGGACTTTTATGCTGTGCATATATACGACTGGCCCTCCGCCAATGAGGGAGGTAAGGGCAGCTTGCGCCGTGGTGGTCACGTGCAGGGCATGCTGGACATGATGGAGTGGTACGACGTGCACGAAAACGGCATGAACAACCGCAAGCCCATCGTGTTATCGGAGTACGGCGCTGTGCAAGGTGGCTGGGATAACCTGCCGCACAACCCGCGATACGAATCTGAAGTCCTGAAATCATTTAACGGCATGTTGATGCAGTTTTTGGAACGCCCAGATTACGTTATTAAGTCTATGCCCTTTACGCCAGCTAAACCGCTATGGGGTTATGTTGGTGCGCAAGATGGTTATACCACTGTGGGGGTTTGTGGCTACAAAGAGGTGCCAGATTGCAATGTGCGTTATCACTACGCCATGATGATCGAAGAGAATCTCAACCAAGGTGATTGGGTCTGGTCGGACTATATCCGTTTTTACGAGCTGTGGGACGACGTTGACGGTACTCGTGTGGATACCCGATCATCGGATGCGGATGTGCAGATCGAATCCTACGTAGATGGCGATGAAGTATTCGTTATTCTGAACAACCTAGAAGACGAATCTACCACCGTAAATCTTAACTTGCATGGTCTGTCGTTGGGCAATGTATCCAAGGTTGAAATGCGTGACATGCACTTTGATGCCAGTCACAAAACTCAGTTGGATCGTCGCTTTATGGACTCGGCGCCAAGCACGGTAACGCTCGCACCCGACGGTACTGTCGTGTTGCGCTACACCATGAGTAACAATGTGGCGGTTAACGAGCAAGTGCAAGAGAAGAAGTATTTTGGTAGCAGTGTTAGTGGTGGCAGTGAGCCGCATCGTGTGTCAATTGCTGGCGGTGACATTCCAGTGTCTATCAATAATGTGCAGGTGCCTAGTGGCCCAGCAGAGGCAATGTTGCGCTTAACCGTTGCAATGTTTATGAGTGAAGACGATGTGCCAAACGGCAATCTCACCATTAACACTCTGACTATCAATGGTGTAGAAGTGGCGACGCCAATCGACTGGCGCGGACCGGCTGATTATCAGGCCGATCGCTACTTTGCGACGCTGGAGATTCCTGTGCCGGTTAACACCTTACAAGCCAACAACGACATTAAGGTGGATTTTCGTCACAACGGTGAGCTGACCGTGGTAAACCTTGTGGTGTGGGAGTTCTCAACCGAACCACAGCGGTAAGTATGAAAGTGTTATAGGTGAAAGGGTAACGGTGTGGCTTTAATGTCATACCGTTACCCGCGACAGTTTTACTTAATATCAATGACCCATTTGTAGTGGGTCACCTTTTTATGGCAATTACCCGAAAGATAAGGTTAACAACTTGGGTCTAGCTTGTGGTAAAACTCATCTTGAGTAGAGCACTTTAATTAGATACTTGACAAATAATTTACAAGCATAAAAAAACGAGCCTCAAGGCTCGTTTTTTTATGCTTGCATAGGTCAACAGGTTGTTACTTAATGTTGGCCATTAAACACTTTTTGGCCAGTGTAACGTTTTTCGCTCGTAGCGCATCAAGAATCGCTTGGTGTTCTTCTACGCACGCTTTGGGGGTTGATAAGCGTTTGTAGTTCATGCGCATTCGTAAAACGATAGGGTACCAAAGATTTACCAGCTCGTTGCCGCCGGCTTTAAATACCAAAAACCGATGAAAATCGATATCGGCTTTGGTGACCTCGTTAAAGTCTTCACTGCTAAAGGCATCTTGGATGCGCGCTAGAATACTCTCGGCTTGAGCAAAGTCCTCTTCGGTAAAGCTATTTTTAATGGTCGAGATCGCATAGGTCTCGATCTTTCGGCGGATGTCGATCATGAGCGCTTGCATGCTTGGGTCTAATGCGCTGTTAACCGATACGCCGCAGTTATTTTTGGAGACCAACAAGCCTTCTTTGGTTAGCTGCAGCAGCACCTCGCGGATTGGCCCGCGGGAAACGCCAAAACGCTCTGAAAGCGTTTGTTCGCTTAGTTTGGTGCTAGGGGCCAAGGCGCCGGAAATAATATCCGAGCGTAGCTGATCGGCTATTTGGTCTTTAACGGATATAATTTTGTTATTAAACATAAGTTTTAACTTTCAATAATGATACCGCTTTTAGTGTATAGCAGCTTTGCTAAATTGTCTATTGTAGACATGTTACAGCTTAGCTCTCAGTGCTGGCAAGCGCCAGTATACAATAATATAGTTGGATTGACTCTAGCTAAAGAGGTAAGTGTAACGCTTTACATGGCGCAAACTTAAACTCCGCAGGGTAATAGCGGACATTTGAGTGGGAGCTATGAAGTAAATAAAGGCGTTAAGATGCTTTTGGCGCCTGTTGCGGGGCAATTTGAACCCGTACAGCCGGCGCCGTAGTTATTGAGGCGGATGCTCTAAGTTTTGAAAAAACAGCAAACTGCGTTCGACGTTGGTGTTCCAGTAGGACCACTCGTGGGCGCCTTCTAGCGAAGTAAAGCTATGCTTGATGTTGTCGTGCTTTAGCTGTTGGCTAAACGCCAAGTTGCCACTGTGCAACGGGTCATCTTGACCGCAGTCGAAGCGCAGCGGTGGTAGTTGATGCCGATGGCGTTGCATCCAGTAAAGGATGTCGGGCTCGCGACTTGCCTCACAGCGATAAATCGATAAGGCTTCATTAATGAATAGGCTGAGCTCTTGCAGTTGAGTAATGGCTGAGTGCGCAGAAATACCTTGAAATTTATCGGGGTACTTTGCTCCCAGCCGTAAGGCGCCATACCCCCCCATGGATAACCCCGAAAGATAAACATTGGAGTTTTTACTGGCGCCGTGGATAGAGCGTATTACCGCCTCGAGCACGTCTGTAACAATCCATTGTTCGGCATTAGGCCCTGCTTGCAATGGTAGATACCCCGAGCCGGCATAATAACTACCATCTCCAGGCATCACTAATATCATATCGTCCAGCTGGCCATTGGCACGCAGACGTTGATACACCTGGTGTACCCCACCCAATTCATTCCATACCCAGTGATCGCCATAAACGCCGTGCAATAGGATGACAATGGGAATGTCTTGCTGTTTGCTATTAACGTTGTAACAGCTGATGGTGCCGCGTCCATTAAGGGAGGAGGCATGCACCGTTAGTATTGCTTGGTTGGTAGCGCTAAGGCTTGAGCCCGACTGTTCAATTTGCTGGAGCGACATTACCGATTCCTAACTAAACGTATGGAGGGTGAGAGTTAACCTTTATTAAGGGGTGGGGTCGATAATCACAACCCCTTTGGCGAGTTTTCCTGCCAGCATATCGGCTAGTCCGTCGGCTAAGGTTTCTAAGGTATAGGTGTTGCTAATCAGTTCGTCGAGCAACAACTGGCCGTTGCGGTACAGCGCTAAAATACGTGGAAAGTCTCGCTCGGGGTTGCACTGGCCGTACAGTGGGTTGAGGTAGAGTTTATCCCACTCAAATAATTCACAATCAAAATCAATGCGTTGTTCGATACCGCTGGCTTGAATTGCGGTGCCGGCACTGCGTATTAATTTTAATGGTGCCGATCCCAAGGCGGGGATTGCGCTGCACTCAAAGGCGTAATCAGCCATGCGACCACCATTAAGCGCTTTAACTTGCTGTGCTACAGCAACAAAATCGACATCGCTAGGGCTGGCTAACACGGTTTGGTTGGCGCCAAAGCGACGAGCTTGGGTCAGGCGCTGCTCGGCAATATCAATGGCGATGATGGTGGCCGCGCCGGACAGCTTAGCGGCTTGAATTACGTTTAATCCCACGCCGCCACAGCCAATTACGCAGACACTTGAGCCAGCCTTTACGTTAGCGGCGTTAACCACAGAGCCCCATCCTGTCATAACTCCGCAAGCGGTAATTGCTGCTACGGGGTAGGGGATGGCTGAGTCGATGCGGGTTACAGCCTCTCGCTTAACGACGGTGTATTCGGCCATGGTTCCTAGATGAAAGGAGCGTTCGATTGGTTGCTCTTGGTGTAAGCACGCCTCTGGGTGAGCGTGACCTGCGAGGCCGCTTGAGCAAACCGGTGAGTGTTGTTCGCAAATATGGGGATTGCCCTCAAGGCACTGAAAGCACTGCCCGCAAGGGATTGCCCAGTTCAGTAAGACTCGCTCACCTACGGCTAAATCCTTTACCTCAGAACCCACGGCGTGTACGACACCTGCGCCCTCGTGTCCCACCACAAAAGGTTTGTTCCAGTGTTGGATGGAGTCCCAGTCGGTATGGCAAATGCCGGCGGCTTTAATTTTCACCCGAACCTCTTTGGGCCCCGGTGCGCCTACCTTAATGGTGCTGAGTTGAAAGTTTCCCTGACCGTCAGAGACGATTGCTTTTGCGTTAATCATGTATGCCTCGCAGAAAATTCTGTTACCGCATTTAATCACCACCAGGTATCGCTTCACTACAACGGGGGGAATAAAAGTGTCAGATATATGCGCTTTCCTGTAGTGTCGTCATAAAAAGAGCTAGCCTGACCCTTGAGTCACGAAAATGCTAACTACCGTATTCTTGGCTCTAGCTTAAATCGAGAAAAGTACGGTAAATTAAGAGGAAATAAATATTTGAGGTGTGGGCGTGAGCGTTAAAAACAGCTTGATTCACTGTGAGCCTTTTTGTATTCAAAAGGGGTATAACTTTGAAATACACCACGTGGTGTATCAGCAAAATGACCCATACTCGTGTTTTATGCACTTCCATGAGGTGCATGAGCTGATTGTTTTTGAGCATATTGAAGGGACTTTTTTTTATAACCAAGGTGAGTCGGCACTGAACGATTATGATCTCGTTTTTACTCCGGCACTGGAGACCCATGACTTTGAAATATCTGAGCGCCCAAAATCTTGGTACATAATTCAGTTTTTACCCGAGGTGCTCGACGATGTCAGTTTGAGTGCGGTGGCCAGTTTTTTTCAGTACGGAATGCACCTGCGGCAAGACTCGGCGGCAAAGCAAGAAGTCATGCAGTTGGTGCGGTGGCTGCACCAAAGCTACCAGTGTGACCCCTATAGCGAAAAGTCGCAGTTGTTATTGCGATTATTACTGTGTTGGGTGGCCGATAGCGCCAAGCCGGTACAGCTACCCCATACCGCACCGCTGCAAAAAAACTTAGGTTACGAAAAGCTCACCCCAGTTATTAATTTGTTTCGTTATCAGCGTTGCGTCGAGCTGCCACTTGCTGAGGCCGCGGGCTTATGTGATTTATCTCCCTCGTACTTTTCGCGTCTGTTTAAACGGGTGTTCCGTTACAGCTATAGTGAATACGGTATTCGACACCGTTTGTATAGTGCGGCGCGAATGCTTAGTCAAGCTGAGCATTCAGTGACGGACATTGGTTACGAGCTGGGTTTTTCTAGCCCTTCTCATTTTATTTCACTGTTTAAAAAGCAGTTTGGCGTAACCCCTAAAAAGTACCAAGGTCAGGTGGTATTACGCGCCCGACGCGTCGAGTAATCACGCTGGGGCAATGCGCTTGGTCGGTGGCGTTTTTTCTTGTAATCTATGCAGTTAATGGATATATTGTTGACAATAAACAATAGATTTGGTGTTTAAATGTCACAATCCAACAAGGTCCTAGTTACTGGCGGCGCAGGCTATATCGGCAGTCACGTGTGTGTTGCTCTGATAGAGGCAGGTTTTGAGCCGATTATTATCGACAATTTCTGCAATAGTAGCCCGTTGGTGCTCGAGCGTATCGCGACAATATCGGGTGTGAAGCCGGTGTTGTATCAAGCGGATATTAACGATGTCGTGGCGCTGCAACGCATTTTTGATGAGCACGACATTACCGCAGTAATGCATTTTGCTGGATTAAAAGCGGTGGGCGAATCGACGGAAATTCCGCTGTCGTATTATCGCGCTAATGTGGCCGGCTCTATTGCACTGTTTGAAGCGATGGCGGCAAACCAAGTGTGGAGCTTGATCTTTAGTTCATCGGCTACAGTTTATGGCAACCCTAAAAGCGTGCCTATCGATGAAGGCTTTCCCTGTTCGGCGACCAATCCCTATGGTCGGAGTAAGCTGATTGTTGAGGATATCTTACGAGACTTATCGGCAGCACCCGGAGCCGACTGGAAGATCTCATTGCTGCGATACTTTAATCCGATCGGTGCCCACAGCTCTGGCTTGATCGGTGAAAACCCCAACGGGATTCCCAACAATTTACTGCCCTTTGTCTCGCAAGTGGCAATTGGTCGGCTGCCCCAGTTAAAAGTGTTTGGTGACGATTACGACACACTCGATGGTACCGGTGTGCGTGATTATATTCATGTGGTCGATTTAGCGTTAGGCCATGTGGCAGCGTTACAGCAATTGCGTAGCTCCACGCCCGCTTGCCAGGTTTATAACTTAGGCACTGGGGTTGGTTATTCGGTGCTGCAAATTATTAATGCTTTCTCGCAAGCCAGCGGTGTTGAGATCCCCTACAGTATTGAACCCCGTCGCGCAGGCGATATTGCTGAGTGTTACGCCAAGCCTGATTTGGCGTTGTCGGAGCTAGGCTGGAAGGCCGAGCGCGGCTTAACCGAAATGATGCAAGACACTTGGCGTTGGCAAAAAAGCAATCCTAAAGGCTATTGATTCCGCTAAGGTGGGTGAGTAAAAAATTATGAGTTTGTTATCCGATAAAAGTCATCGACGCTATAACCCGCTACTTGGTGAGTGGGTGCTGGTATCTCCCCACCGAGGTAAACGACCTTGGCAGGGGCAACAAGAGGCGCCGGCTAGTAATGCAGCGGCCTCTTACGACGACAAATGCTATCTTTGTCCAGGTAACACCAGAATTACCGGTGATACAAACCCTGCTTATACTGGCACTTATGTGTTTCAAAATGACTTTCCAGCTTTGCAGAATGAGGGCGATAGTAGCGCTGACGAGTTGCGCGAGCCGGACCCGTTGTTTCACTACCGGGCGGTAACGGGGGAGTCGCGGGTAATTTGTTTTTCGCCCGATCACTCAAAGAGTTTACCACAGCTGTCCTGCGCCGAAATTGTTGGTGTGATTAATACTTGGACAACCCAGATGGCAGAGCTTGCGCAGCACTACCAATGGGTACAGGTGTTTGAAAATAAAGGCGCGGTAATGGGGTGCTCTAACCCCCATCCCCACGGCCAGATCTGGGCACAAAATCAGTTGCCTACCGAGGCGGCCAAAATCGACGCTAATTTAAAGGCTTACCAGCTTAAATACGATAACAATTTGTTGTTGGATTACGTGGCGCGGGAGCTGGAAAGCGGCGAGCGTTTGGTCGATGTTAATGATGACTGGGTGACCTTGGTACCTTTTTGGGCTTGTTGGCCTTTTGAGTTGATGCTTTTACCGCGCTTTAAGGTGGAGGATTTTGGTCAATTATCGACCGCTCAAAAAGCCTCGTTAGCGGAGATATTAAAAGCTAGTTTAAGCCGTTACGACAATCTTTTTCAGTGTAGTTTTCCATACTCTATGGGGTGGCGCACCGCGCCATTTAACGCTGAGAATAATCAACACTGGCAGTTGCATGCGGTGTTTTTCCCGCCGTTATTACGCAGTGCCAGTGTTAAAAAGTTTATGGTGGGCTATGAAATGTTGGCCGAAGCGCAGCGCGACATTACCCCAGAACAGGCCGCCCAACGTTTGCGTGATTGCAGCACCACGCACTATTTAGAGAGTTAACGCTATGAAAAAGCAAATAGCCGAACGTTTTTTATCTATCTATCAAGTGCCGTATAAAAGCCTTTATTTTGCGCCGGGGCGGGTTAACTTGATCGGTGAGCATACCGATTACAATGATGGTTTTGTGTTTCCTTGCGCGCTAGAGTTTGGCACTTATGTGGCAATTTCATTGCGGTCAGATCAGGTGATACGTGTTTGTGCGGGTAATTTTTCTGACGAGTTTAATCAGTGGCAAATAAGCTCCGAGGTGCCGACTGATCCGGATTGTTTGTGGTCAAACTACTTGCGAGGTGTGTGTGCGGTTTTGCGACAGCAAGGCCATCAGCTGCAGGGTATGGATGTGTATATCGAAGGTAATGTGCCCCGTGGTGCAGGACTTAGCTCATCGGCCTCGCTGTCGGTCGCGTTTGCTAAAGCATTAAGTGATACAAATAATTTAGGGTTGTCGGTCAGCGAGCTGGCGCGTATTGCGCAGTCGGCCGAAAACGATTTTGCCGGTTGTAGTTGCGGCATTATGGATCAGTTGGCCTCCGCTGGAGGTAAAGAGGGCCATGCGCTGCTGCTTGATTGTCGTGATCTGTCGTTTACCTTGGTAGGGATTCCCGCGCATTTAGATATTCTGATTATCGACTCTCGGGTAGAGCGCAATTTGGTGGGTAGTGAATATAACGATCGTCGCGCCGATTGTGAAAAGGCGGCACAAGCTCTGGGGGTGAGAACCTTGCGTGAGACAACGCTCGAAGCGTTAGAGCAAAAGCGCAATGAGCTGGACTTATTAGTTTATCGGCGGGCGCGACATGTCCTGACTGAGAACGAGCGCACCGAACGTTGTGCTGCAGCTTTAAAAAGTGGTGATATGGCTGTAGTGGCCGAGACGATGCACAACTCCCATGTGTCTATGCGCGACGATTTTGAAATAACCGTGCCAGAGATCGATTTTATTGTTGAGACTGTGGCGGCGCAGCTCAATAATGACGGAGGTGTACGTATGACCGGCGGTGGTTTTGGTGGCTGTGTGGTGGCTTTGGTGCCAAATGCAAAATCAAACGCAATTGAGGCGGATGTTAAAGCGCGTTATTTGGCGGAGTTTGGTAAAGAGCCCAATGTGTATCACTGTAAAGCAAAAGATGGTGCTCGGGTGCTGTAAATACCAAATGCGTTTGTATGTTGTTAATAAAAAAGCCAGCAAGAGTTTTGCTGGCTTTTTTATTGCGAAGCGATTAAATCCCCGAACCTCCAGTTTGCTGAAAGGTTCCCGCATCCAATATTTGGCGGCGCGCTTTATACTGGCAAATATAATTCCAGTTCCAGCTGCTGTCGTATTTGTGGCACAGCCCCCAAGTAATACCCGTTAGCGGATCATCTGAAGATTCATAGCCAGGCTTGCGGTACAGCCCCATGGCCTCTGGCGCGCCTTTTATGTGCGACATAATGTCAAAGTTTTCACCATCCGGCGCCCACTGGCAGGTGTTTTTCTCTGGTCCATCGGTTGTGAGGATACAGGCAATACCATTTTGGTAGTGCCATACAGCAACTTCGTGACCACTATTGGTGATCGGGTTGAGCGGTGACTTGACGTAAGGCCCAAGGATGTTGTCGGCAACGGCAACGCCGTGCTTGATTTCGCGCCCACCAAAGTTCATGCCTTCACCCATAATTTCACCCTTGTAGTATAGGTAAAACTTTCCTTGATAGAACATTAGGCAAGGGTCGTGCACTTTATGGCTGTCAAAATCACCGCGCTCGATAACATGAAACCGGTTATCCTCATCGCCGCGCCAGATGCCGTTATCAGCAGGACTTAAGATGGGCTCGGCCGAGGTGTGCCAAGGACCGAATGGTGAGTCACTGTGGGCAATGGCAATGTGTTCTTTGCTGCGATTTAGGTAGGGCGCCTGAACAGTTTGGTATACCAAATAGTAACGGTTATCGTGAGCTAGTACTTCGGGGGTAAATACCGCGCGGTCGTCGTGTCGGCCTGCTGGACCTGGTTGCACAGCCGGGCCTTGCTCATCCCAGTGGTAACCGTCTTTGGATGTCGCATGCCAGACTTCGGTTTTATCCCAGGGAAAGACTTTATCTTCTGGGTTGCTACTGCCAAAGCCTACGGTCTCGCCTTCGCCTTTGGTGTACCACACATGGAGTAGCTTGCCGACTTTGATAACCGCACTTGGGTCGCGGCGAATAACGCCCTCTTGATAGGCGAAGTCGCCAGCTAGCGGGCTAATATCAAACTCGACGACCCAGTGGGCGTCTTTGTTGTCGTAGCCGCGTTCAATGGCTCGCAGACTGGCTTTGCTTAGAGGCTTATCGATGGATAGATTGTTTGACATGGAAACCTTCTATTGAATTAGCTGATTGAACTGAATCCAGGGGTGATGGCATTGATTGTTTGGGAATAATAGCACCAGTTTGGCTGATTACCTTGGCGGATAATCGGCACCCTTCGGTAAGGGCTTGGGGGATACTGCCCCCGCTGATACGGCTAGCCAAATAGCCGGCATTAAATGAATCGCCAGCAGCGGTTGTATCTACTACGGTGGCAACCTTAGGTACGGCAAAGGTGCCACGTTTGCCTGCATGAATATAAACGATAGTATCGGGGCCGTTTTTAATAATAAGCTCTTGAATATTGTAGGGCTCAAGTAGTTGGCAAACTTGTTTTTCGGTTGATACATTAAAGAGTTTGTGTAAGTCATCCATGCTAGGCAGTGCTATATCGGCAACGCTAAAAGCCCACTGATAAGTTTCTTCGGCTTCGCTCGGTGTGCTCCATAGCGTGGGTCGAAAATTAGCATCAAAGATGATCTGTGTCCCCTGGGCCTTTATGCCTTCAGTCCAGCGTTTAAAGGTGGTCCGACTCTGCACATCCAAAATGGCAAGACTGATACCGCTAAAGTATAAGTATTCGGGGCGGACTAACGAGGCTAAATCGATGAGGTTAACCGTTTCGCGTGCGGCTGACTGATTGCGCCAGTAAAAAAATTCACGTTCACCCTGTTCATCGTTATCGATCAAATATACCCCGAGATGTTTATGCGGGTGAGTGGCAAGGTGGCTAGTGTTGACGCCTTCAGACTGTAACGATTGGCGCAACCCTGCACTGAGTTTGTCGCCACCAATTGCCGACAGCATGCTAACTTGTACCTCAGTGGCGACGAGTCGAGCAAGATATACTGCAACGCTAAAAACATCGCCGGCATAAGCCTTGCGCAACAGGGAGCCCTGCTGGGAGGTTAGTTCTAGCATTGGCTCGCCAAAAATCATGATGTTGCTCATAGACAAGAGGTCCTAACAGTTTGCTGCATTGTTGGCTGCGCGATAGTTAATATTTCTATATTTGTTAATTGTATACAATATATAGTTGACATGCGAGGGGTGAATGTTGGATTATAGCAACTGTAAGTTAAGTGTGATTACCGCAAGTACGGTATGGGCAAAAGACCGTTACTTAAGTTGTAGATCATGCTGAGCTGCTATCCTCATCTCCGGGGTGTTCTTCGATAGCTTAGTGATATCGAAGAGCGTTTATACATGGGCTCCACTTATTTTGGCCACAACTGCTTAGGAGTTGTGGCTTTTTTTTGTTCAAAATAAAGGCTGGCTGACGCCCCGCAACGACAATGTAGAGTAATAATTATGACGATAACTTCCTCTCGCGTTACCACCTCGGTGGTGGGCCACTTAAATGATGGTCAAAAAATCTGTGCTTATACACTTAATAATCATCATGGTGTGCAGGCGCGTATTATCGATTTTGGTGCAACCTTAATGGAATTGTTGGTGCCAGATCGCACGGGGAGCGTGAATAATGTCGTGTTAGGCTATGACACGCCGGAGGATTATCAGAAAGGCAGTTCTTACTTGGGGGCGGTAGTGGGACGAGTGGCAAACCGTATTAAAGACGGACGTTTTAGTTTGGCGGGTAAAGCCTATTCTTTGGTTAAAAATGACAACAACCTTAACCATTTGCACGGCGGTGAGGTTGGTTTTGATAAACGTCTGTGGCGGGCCGAGATATTAAATGAGCCTGCTGTTGCGGCTGTGGCTTTTCATTTAACCAGTGATGATGGTGATGAGGGGTATCCCGGGACTTTGTCTGTTAGTGTGATTTATCGGCTACACAATGATAATACCTTGAGTGTTGAGTATCAGGCGAGCACCACCGCGACCACAGTTGTTAATCTGACTCAGCACAGTTATTTTAATTTGGCAGGGGCTCCTTTTGCTCATGTAGGTGGCCACGAGTTACAGCTTAATGCAAGTCGTTTTACTCCTACTGATGATCATGGCATCCCAACCGGTGAGCAGCTACCGGTTCCAGAGGTTTTGGATTTTTGTGTGGCCAAACCATTAAGTTGTGCTCTTGATAGTGGAGATGCGCTACTGCAAGCCAGCCGAGGCTTGGACCATAACTTTTGCATTGATATCGAGCCTGGGACTAGTCGTAAAAGGCGAGTGGTACGTGCGGTGGCTGAAGTGTACGACCCTAGCTCTGGCCGCCGTATGACGGTTAGGTCCAGCTATCCCGGAGTACAATTGTATACCGGCAACTACTTAGCTGAAGACGCTTGTCATGAGCGCCAACCATTTTTGCCTCAGAGTGGTTTTTGTCTAGAGTGTCAGTATTATCCTGATGCGCCCAATCGGTCCGAATTTGACAGCATTGAGCTGCGCGCGGGGCAGTTGTACCGTGAGCTTACCAGCTACCATTTTTCTTGGTAGCTGGCATTGCAATACAGAGCTTTATCGTTTAGTTAGTTTTAGGCCCATCAGGGTGTCGTGCGCTGTGATATATAAATAATCTTCCTTGGTATTTAATGCGCAGTTAGAGGTTAGGCGTCCGGTGTTTATTTTAGCCAGTAGTTTTCCCGACTGATTAAATAGCCAGACGCCTCCGGGTGCGCTGGCAAAAATTGCTCCGCTACTGTGTACAGCCATGCCATCGGGCACGCCATCCGTGTTTTCTTGTTTGCTATTGTTGGCATTAAAAAATACGCGCTTGTTGCTAAGCGAGCTGTCTTCAGGGTTTATGTCGTAAGCAAGCCAGATAGGGTTTTCCCGATCAGATAAAGCCACATAAAGTGTTTTGTTGTCGGGGGATAGGGCGATACCGTTAGGTGCGCCGACCGAGTCGTCGAGCAGGATTAACTCGCCATCGGAAGTTAATCGGAAGATTCCATAGTATTCAAGTTCGCGCCGTGGATCGCTAGCTCCGCCCATTAAACCGTATGCAGGGTCGGTAAAATAGATGCTGCCATCAATTGCCAGTACCGCATCATTAGGGCTGTTTAAACGCGAGCCTTGAAAGTCGCCAGCGAGGGTTCGGTAGTTAGCGCTAGGCGTTGCAAGCGGCGCTTTCATGACCGCGACTCGTCGATCACCTTGTTGCAGTAGCACTAGTTGGCCGTTGCTGTCTAACAGTAAGCCGTTAGACCCGCCGTTGTCGTCATGCTCAAACATATTGGTTGCACCGGAGCGTGCAAGATATTGACTGGTGCCTTCCCCTGGTGTGTATTTATGAATGACATTATTGGGGATGTCTGAGAATAATAGGTAACCCTCATCGATCCAAAGCGGACCTTCGGACCAGGCATAGCCCTCGCCCAAAATATCAAGAGACGCTTGTGGGTTAAGGTATTGTAGTGCTTCAGGTGACAGTATCTCGATTACGTTCAACGGTTTTGCTTTTTCATTGTGTGAGCTATTAATACAGCCGCTAAGCAATACCGAGCTGATAAGTGATGCTGCGCACAGTAGTAAATACTTTTTCATTCGTGTGATTCCTGTTTTTTATCAATAAGCTTGCTGATGTTGCCCATAGAGGCAAGCATTAAGTAACACGCTTGTAAGTAGCCAAGCTTGTGAAGTTCGCTAACAGCCTCGGGCTCTAAGGTTGCTAAAGTTTGCTCGTTAATGGTGTATAAGCCTTCGTAGTTCTTTTGCTCGCCGGAGGCTAAAGTGATGTTGATTTTTGCGGCCTCAAGCAGGTTTTTATCTGCTAGGGTTTGAATAAACCTTGAGGTGATTTGGCTGCCTTCGATAAGCTTGGCGAGTAAACGTTGCATCTGCTTAAAATATTCCGTGGGCTGGCCTGCATCATCAAAGATGGCCTCGCCTTGATCGGCAGATTGGCTAATCCGAGCGCTATCCATATCCACCATGGCAACACTGCGGGAACTGTTGTCGTTTAGCGTATGGTTGGCAACTAAAAACGGTTGGCGTCGTACATGCAGTGGGATATAGCTGGCATGCCAGTTGTCACCATTAAGGTAGAGGTTCTCACCTTCACCAAATCCCAGTAAAGCGTACAGTCCAAACTGTCCGGTTTCGGTGTCTTTGATAAAACAGATTGGGTAGTCCAGCACAAGGCTGCGTAGCTCGTCGGCGATAACCGGCACAAGGTGTACGGCCTCGCCAAATTGAGCCCCGCGTTTGGTAATAACTCGTAAGTCGTGATGTTTTTTTGCGTCTAACACTACAGGGTTGGCCATGTTAGCCTCCTTAATTAACAAATAATTTATACTTGTGACAGGCCGTGCTGATAAATCTTATTTAGTAGTTCTCGGTGATCGGGCAGGGCGCGGGCAAGTTGTTGGCTTGTCTGTCGATTTTGGATAAATTCAAATTCAGCACGCTGCTGTTGCTCTTTAGATAGCCCTCGTTTCCCCATGTCGGTTGTAAAACCCATGCCGTACAGTACGTATTGGTAGCTGGCGGCGGGAAACACTTCTATCGCCTGATCAAAGTCACTGTCCCAAGGGGCTTGAAATTGCCATAACGCTAATAACTCTTGTAAATCTGAGGGAATGTTGCTGCGGTTATCGCGCCAAAAGTCACTGTCGTCGCGTTTGCTGAGACAATAATGTAATTTAAGAAAATCAATAATCCTTTGCCAGCGGTACAAAAAAGTTTTGTTAAAACGCTTGGCGACGATATCCATAGTGCTGCGAGTTGCTGGTAATTGACTGGCAATCATATCGGCTGAAATTTCCACCAACACTAACGCGGAGGCTTCTAACGGTTCTAAAAAACCGGCCGACAAACCTACTGCGACACAGTTGTTTTGCCAAAACTTAGTCCTGTGACCTGGTTCTATGGGAATTTCGCGCACGCTTAATTTGTCTATATCGTGTCCTGACTGAGCCGCGTAACGGGCAAGATTTTGATACGCTTGCTCGGCACTGCCGTGAGCGCTAGAGAATACGTGTCCAACCCCGCGTCTTGTAGGTAAACCTATATCCCAGATCCAGCCGTTATCCTGCGCCGTAGAGATAGTATAAGAGGCAATGGGAGTGTCGGGGCTGGGGGAGGGGAGGTGGACCGCAAGAGCTCGGTCAATAAATAAAACATCTTTGCAGGATTTAAACGGAACTTGGTAGTGTTGCCCTAATAAACGAGATCTAAAACCACTGCAGTCAATAAATAATTCGCCGCTTATAGCGCCGTGGTTATCGGTGGTTAGCGAGCTAATGTCGCCATTGTCGTGGCTGTTTACCTGAGTAACCTCATCGCTAATATGCCGGACACCTAAAGTGTTTACACAATGACGGCGCAAAAAGTTGGCAAAGGCGCCAGCATCCAAATGATAGGCGTAATTGGCCACTGCAGCGTACTCTGGGGTGGTAATATTTTTGGGTGCGAGCCCATTAATGCAAAGTGTGTCTTGGGGGCAAACAGCATCGGCAAACGATGTGCCGGTGTTGCCATTAAGCCAATGTGGCGCAAGATTAATGTCACTGAAACTACGCGGCAGCATTAAAGGGTGAAAGTAGCTGTCTTTGTGCTCGCCGGTGGTCCATTGGTTAAATTGTGCACCTTGCTTAAAGGCTACGTGGCACTCGCGAATAAAATCTGTCTCGCGGATTCCCATTTTACGCAGGGTTGCTCGCATGGTCGGCCAAGTGCCTTCGCCCACCCCTACGGTAGGTACTTTAGGAGATTCTATTAAGGTGATGGTGGGTGGTGTTGCATGTTCTTTTTTGACTCGGGCGGCGATCGTTCCTGCGCACAGCCAGCCTGCGGTTCCTCCTCCTAAGATAACGATAGAGTGTATAGGTTGGTGCATAGTGGCAGCCTCTTATCATTGTTTTTAATTGCCGGCGTTTAATAAATACTTCTTTCTGAAAAGCATTTATTAAACTCGCTGATAAAAAGAGGGTCGACGCTGCAGCGACGCCCCTTAAGTCAGTTACGGCTTACTTTAACCCAAATGGTTAGAAGCGAGCACGTACGCCAATGTTATAACGCGCACCAAACTGTTGTGCGGCTAATAACTGCTCGCTATAACGACCATGACTGCGGGTGGTTTCTTCGGTAATGTTTAACCCCTCCACAAATACTGAAATATTGTCGTTAATATCGTAGCTGGCATTGATGTCCCACTGACCGTAGGCCTCAGTAAAGGTTGGCTCATTAAAGTTTTGTGGTTGACCGGTACTTAGCAAGAAGTCATCGCGCCAGTTGTAGGCTAGTCGAGCTTGGAACGAATCAGTTTCATAAAACCCGATTAAGTTGGCTGAATCACTTAAGCCAGTTAATGCTAAGGTTTGATCGAAACTGCTAATGTCGTACTTGGCATCGCTGTTAACCAATGTGGCGTTGACGATGGCACCAAAGCCGGAGTCGCCAAACATGTGCTGTACGTTTAGCTCCCAACCATTGATCTCAGTGCTGTCTAAGTTACCTGGGGTACCAACATCCCAAGTGACGATTGGATCGCCAGCTTGTGATAAACAGGCCGGATTTGGTGTGCTGCCGCCATCGGGGCAACCTGGTCTAGCGTTCACACTTGAGTCACGTAATGGTTCACCGTTAACGTCGAGAATCTGACGTTTTTCGACGGTTGAGCCGATGAAGTTATCAACAAACTTTTTAAAGTAGCCGATAGAAGCGTAGCTGCCATCATCGTAGTACCACTCAACAGCCAAGTCGAGGTTTTCAGACTCATAGGGTAATAAACCTGGATTACCTTGGGTCGCGTTAAACGGGCCGTTGGGGCGCGCTACGCTGATTTGAGTGGCTGGAAACATGGCGGAAACGTCTGGACGAGCCAGGGTTTTGCTGTACGAGAAGCGGCCTACCAAGCTTTCGTTTAAATCGATTTTTACGTCTAAGTTGGGCAAAAAGCGTGTGTAGCCACCGGTTAACGTTTGAGCCGATGGCGTGTCATCGTACAGTACTTGCAGCTCTTCTGTGTTGCGGTAGTTTAGATTCGTAATACCGTTTTGTATGGAGGTGCCGCTGGTGTCGGTATCTTCGTAGCGAACTCCGGCGTTAAGCGCAATAGGGAATCCGTTAAACTCGGTTTCAAAATTAAAGGTAACATAGGCTGCGAGAGTTTCTTCTTCTACCTTGTTGATCGTCGGTGGTGCTACGTAGTAATCGCCTTGAGCGTCAAGAATATCAATGAATTCTTTAGCGTCGTAGCTAACAAGGAACGGCAGTAACTGATCGGCACCGTCTAATTGATCACCAAAGTCTCCTAGTGGGTTAACATCTAAATCTAGGCTTGAAATGTCGGCGTTAACAAACTCAAAGGTAAGAGTGCTGTATGCGTCAACATCGTAAGTGGTGTTTTCTAAGCCAAAATGAATCGAACGTAGGGCGCCACCGTCACCGTTGTCCCATTTTCCGCCAATTTTAAACTGCGAAATAGTGTTTTCAATTTCGTTGCCACGGCGTTGGTATAAATCGGTAACGATGTTTTGGGAGTCAAAAGCACCCGCACCGGTTGCCGCAATTAAGTCTGAGTCATCATAGGTGATTGTAGGTAATGATGTGCCGTTGAGTTGAGCGCCAATGTCAACCATGCCTACGCCATCGATGCGGGGGTTTTTTAGGTTGGCAATAGTTTCTGCTTGTATGCCATCGGGTTGCGAGTGTGACGTTGAGTTGTGGGCATCAAAAGTCAGTTGTAGATTCTCAGTTGCCTCCCACTCAACGTTTAAGCCAATGGAGTCGTTCTCGGTATAGTAGTGATAGTCCCAAGCCCAAAAATTTAATTCATCGTTAGCGTTTGCAATGCTAGTGGAGGTACCGTTGCTGTCGGTAACGCTGGTTGGGTTATCAAACCAATAACTGGTTCGAGTCATCGCGATGTTTTCTTCATAGCGCGACAGATTGTAATCTAAGGTGGCACGCAAGTTATCGAGTGGTGCAAATTGTAAAACTACCTGGGCATTTTCACGAGTGCGTTCGTGATTGGATACATCTGCGTCAAAAGTGTACGGAGTCCAAAAGGATTTTGTTGGATTGGTCTCGGTATTGATGGCGCTGGTGTCGGCAGAGCCAAGGTTGCGAACCCACGCTTGTGTGCCAACACGTTGAATTTGGCTGTCGCGTTCAGAATAAGAGCCCGAAACTAAGATGCCGAACATGTCATCAGCGAAAGTGGTGCTGATCATGCCAGAGACTTCTGGGGTGACGTCGTCGCCAGTTTTATTACTGGTATCCATAACGCCTTTGACGCTAGCGGCGGCGGTAAAACCATCGTAATCAAAAGGGCGAGCTGTCTTGATATTGATAGTCGCACCAATGCCACCGGAGCTAATATCGGCACGACCAGTTTTGTAAACTTCCACACCAGAGACACTTTCGGCGGCTAGTTCTTGGAAGTTAAAGCTGCGGTTTACACCATCCGATGCAAGTGCTGAGGAGTTTGGCATTTGGCGACCATTCATGGTCACTAAGTTAAATGATGGTCCAAAACCACGAACAGTAACTTGGTTACCTTCGTTGTTTGAGCGGTCGATAGATACCCCAGTAATGCGCTGGAGTGACTCCGCCAAATTCGTGTCGGGAAACTTACCGATGTCTTCCGCCGAAATAGCGTCGACGACACCGCTGGCATCGCGTTTGATATCCATAGCGTCGGTAAGAGACCCGCGAATGCCAGTAACTACGACTTCTTCGAGCATTTCTATGTCGTTACTTTGTGCGGATGCATTGAAGCTCGATACGGCCAGTATTGCGGCCGATAGGGCACTTAAGTTGAATCGCGTGTGTGTAGCCATTACAGCTCTCCCTTGGTTTAAGATGATTATTGTATTGGACTTGCAATGTGCGACAGTTGGTACTGTCAGGTTACCGCCAACCCAGTGCTCGCGCGAAAGAGCTCCGAGGTTGAGAGGTGCGGATTTCACTGTCGAGGTTATAATCTCGTCCATCGACCACATTGTCAACAAGATATTGTAAACAATGTGGTGTTATGGGAGCGGTGATAGGAGGTGTGCGGGGCAGTGTGTTACTGCCCCGCACGTAGAGCGGAGTTAAAGTTTAGAAGGTGGTGCGCACGCCGACGGTATAGCGTGAACCGTACTGTTCGGCATCGATTAATTGCTCGCTGTAGCGGCCGTGTCGTCTAACGCTTGCCTCGCCGACATTTAGCCCTTCGATAAACACCGAAATGTGCTCGTTAAGTTCATAGCTGGCGTTAATATCAATCTGGCCATATTCTTCAGTGAAGGTGGGTTCCGTACCGCTTTGATGTTGGCCAGTACTTAATAAGAACTGATCACGCCAGTTGTATGCGACACGAAGTTGCAGGCCGTTTTTCTCGTAAAAACCAATCAGATTGGCTGTGTCACTTAAGCCAGGTAGTACTAGGCTCTGATTGTACGAGTTGACGTCATATTCAGCCTCGCTGTCGACCATGGTTGCATTAGCAATAAGGCCAAAGCCGCTCTCGCCAAACATGTGCTGCAGGTTTAGCTCGATACCATCTACCGAGGTGCTATCGGCGTTGGTCGGGGTGATGGTTGACCAGCTTATGATTGGGTCTTGTGGCTGAGATAAGCAGGCCGAGCTGGATGTGTCAGGGCATCCGGGACGCGGATTGATGCTCGGGTCGCGCAGTGGCTCACCATTTACATCGTTAATTTCAGTCGGTATCTGGAACGCGGTGAGGAAGTTATCCACTTTTTTGTTGAAGTAGCCTGCCGATACATAGCTACCCGAGGCGTAGTACCACTCCAGCGATAGGTCGATGTTCTGTGCCTCGTAGGGCGATAGCTGGATATTACCTTGAGTGGCATAGTAAGGGCCACCGGGGCGCGCGCTGGTAATGTTGAGCGATGGAAACAGTCCGGATAAATCAGCTCGTGCCAATGCTTCACTATAAGACAGTCGCGTTACCCAGTCGGAGGTTAAATCAATTTTGATATCTAGGTTTGGCAGCGTGTGTGAATAGCTGAACTCGTCCGAGTAAGTGATGTTAGTGTCGCTGTAAATGGGTGTGAGTCCACTTTTGTTGGTGTACTCTATGGCGCTGATGCCAGGCTGAATTACTTGGCCGGTTACGGTGGTGTCTTCATAGCGTAGTCCGGCGTTAATGGTGACCGGCAGACGCATTAAAAAGGTATCGATATTCAGCGATACAAAGGCGGCTACGGTGTCTTCTTCCACACGGTTCTGGTTGGCGGGAGACTGGATTAATTGATCCTGTGTCGCAATAAGCGCTAAAAGTTCGTCGGCGCTGTAATTGATGAGCATAGGAAATAGGTTTTCGGGGTTATCAAGCTGATCACCAAAGCCTCCTAATGAATAGAATTCGACGGCTAGGTCACTGATGTCCATATTGAGCCCGTAATTGGCATCGGTGGTGTGAAGCGCCTTAATGTCGTAAACGGTGTTCTCGATACCTAATTCTATACTGCGTAAGCCATTTTCAACATCGATGTTCCAAGTACCTGAAAGCTGGTACTGCTTGATATTATTTTCAACTTCGTAGCCGCGTTGCTGGTAAAGGCCTGCAGATACATTGTTTTTATCAAACGCGCCCGCGCCGGTCTGGCTGATCAGGGCCGAGTCATCGTAAATGAGCTTAGGCAGTGCTGTGCCCTCGATGTCTGCACCAATATCCACTAGGCCAACTGGTGGTACCGCATACCAGTCGATAGGGGTGTTAAGGCTGGTGAGGGTTTCGGCGGGTAGACCATCAGGTTGCGAGTGAGAGGTGGAGTCGTGCGCGTCAAACTTAATGGCCAGTTGATCGTTGACATCCCACTCGATGTTTAACCCTAGTGACTCGTTTTCAGTGCGGAAATGATAATCCCAGGCCCAAAAGTTAAGTTGGTCGTTAGGGTTGCGAATTTGGATTGCAGTGCCATTGGTGTCGGTTACGCTCTGTGGGTTGTCGAACCAAAAGCTGGTGCGATTCATGTCAATGTCTTCTTCATAGGTAGACATGACATAGTCAAGCGACGCGGTGAGTGAATCAGAAGGCGCAAACTGCAAAACGACTTGACCATTCTCGCGGGTGCGGTAGTGGTTAGCTACTTCTACTTCAAATGTATAAGGTGCCCAGTAGTCACGTGCAGGGTTTTGTTCTGTGTTGATGGCGCTGGTGTCTGCCGTCCCCAAGCCTTTAACCCAGCCTTGGCTTCCCACTCGCTGGCTCTGACTGTCGCGTTCGGCGTAGGAGCCAGCAACTAATACACCTAGCATATCGTCAAAGAAGGTGGTGCTGATCATACCCGATACTTCTGGGGTTACGTCGCTGCCTTTTTCATTGCTGGTATCCATCATACCTTTTAGGCTGATCGTAGATGTAAACTCATCGTAGTCAAATGGGCGAGCGGTTTGAATATCGATAGTGGCGCCGATTCCTCCCGATGGGAGTTCTGCGCGACTGGATTTGTAAACTTCGACTCCAGATACACTTTCGGCGGCAATCTCTTTAAAGTTAAAGCTGCGGTTAACGCCTTCGGAATTAAGTGCCGCAGAGGTAGGCATGTGTCGCCCGTTTAAGGTCACTAGATTGAAGGTGGGGCCAAAGCCTCGAACGGTAATTTGCTTGCCTTCATTGTTTGAGCGGTCGATGGATACGCCGGTTAAGCGCTGCATCGATTCGGCCAGATTGGTATCAGGGAGTTTACCAATATCTTCAGCCGAGATGGCCTCTACGACACCATTTGAGTCGCGTTTAATATCCATAGATTCGGTCAAAGCGCTGCGGATACCCACAACGATAACTTCGTCAAGTAGGGCTGGGTTGTCTTGCTGTGCCCAGCCATTATTTGCGGTCATAGTCATAAGCGCTGCGAACAGCGCTGTTAATTTAAAGCGTACGGATGTATCCATTTACAGCTCTCCTCTATTTGCTGATATGGTTCTTAACAATCGGGGGTGTCAAAACAGTATTGTTTTTATAGGGGGGTAGTTTTCGGGCGCATTGTATACAATAAACTATTTATTGTATACGCCGCAAAGTGGATATTAAGAGGATTATTTAAAACGTAAAGTGTATAGCTTGTTGTTGATTCTTTTTGCGGCATTGACTAACGGGCTGTACGGTACATCCGCGACTGAAACAAAGCCTACGTTATAATTTTCGCCATCGTAGGCGCGACCAGTGATGGGGGAGTCTAGGTATTGAAACCAGTGCGTGCCAACGAGGTAGGGGTTTTCTATTGCGCTTGTCACATAGTTGGTGTACATCTCACCGCGATCGGTTTGCGATTCTGAATGAATCAGGCCGGGGTTAAAAACGCCAGAGTCGGCGGCACCGTTGTGAAACTCGCCAATAATCGAAGGTTTATCCAGCTCGGCCAAGAAGTCAAAATAAGGCTGGTTAATGCCTTCTTTGTAATAATTGTAACTCACCACGTCGGCATATTTGGCTGCGGCTCGGCGTATTTCAGGAGTCATACCCCAGTCGGCAAAGCGCGCTCCCATATAAAGATGGTCCGGCATATAGCGTTCTAGGGTGTTGTGTACCACCTTGAAATATTGCTCGGCGTACAGCTGTAATAGTTGAGAAAAATCGGCCAGTTGTGCCGGTGAATAAACGTTTATTGTTATGCCGTTATGTAGTGCTTGCCAGTCGGTTAAGTTTGTCCCCCAGGCTCGATTAAACGCTTCGATATCGTTGTATTGCTGTTGTAGCCACTGACTAAAGGCGGCCTTGGTGGGGCTGTCGGTGTCGGCACGACTTAACGTGTTGAGTACTATGCCGTATTGGGACTCGATCGATCCCATTGCGCCCCAGCTTTTTTCGTTATCGATAAAAACCCCGACACACCATCGGTTGTTGTCGACCTCCTGAGCGATACGCTCAATGGTAGCGGCAGCACGTTCTGCAAATATCGGGTCAAAAGGGTCGGGTAGAGGGCTCCAGTAATCATTGCCACTTGATACGGTGTTAAAGTCACCGATAATCCAGCCGTTGGCAAAGTAGGGGATACGATCCATCTGATAAAACTCTGGATCAATCCAGTTGCCAAATGAGGTAAAGCCCCATTGCAGCATGCGGTCTACGGTGACTTCTCGCCAAGTGGCCATATAGTCGGGAGCGGTGTCGGTTTGGTATTTTCGTTCGAGGTTGGCGCGATAAAAGCTGTATGTTTCACCGCGCGCCACAGGTCCAGAGTGTACAGAGCGACGGTAGCCAAAATGTGCGCCCAGAGGGTCGTTGTATTTCGGTAGTGAGGTAAACATTCCTGCACGTAGAGGCGATACTACTTGGCGTGAGGGTAGCGCATTATCGCTTACCCGGTTAAGGCCTTTGGAGTCTTCTGGCGTTAAGTCATTACCCGCGCGCTCATCTAGTAGTGTGTGATCAAAATCGTAACCGGTTAGGGTGCTGGTGTTTGACATGCGTACATTGGCAATACCATTGGAGTAAAACAGGTAGCCGTCTGGATCTACCAAGCTCCATTTTCCTTGATATTTTGTGGTGCGAAAATACCCAGTTGCTTCGAGTTTGGGACCGTTTAGCCAGCCACCAAAAAGCGAGCGATCAGCCGGCGCACCTTGAGATAGCTCTTTGGCTTCGGCTTGTGCTTGATCGCGCATTTGCACGAGCGTTTTTACTTTATAAGGAGTGTCGATTTTATCGTTCTGACCAAACTCATCCAGTAACCCTGTTAAGTACTCAGGGTCGAGCGCTTTAGGTGTTACCAGTCTGACATTGTCGAGATGAATGGTTTTATCTTCTAGTAGACCACGTACGGTAAACGATACGCTGCTGATCTGGCTGACATCAATGACTTTATCAGCATGGCGCCAAATCATCGGTTCGGCATCGGTAATCCATTCTTTAGGGTTGGCGCGCAGTCCTGTGTCTGTGGTTAAGTCTGATCCTCGCAGCTCCATATAGTAGGTATTACGAGATTGGGCTGGCACGACAAAGCTGCGGTTATGTTGCTTGCCGGAGCTGTCTTTGGCTTTAGCGTATAAGTGGGCAGAGTTCTCGGATGGATTTTCAATGTCTATTGCAAACGCAAATCTCGGGTATTTATGCCACTGCCAAGGTTTTTCGGGGGCAAAGTCGATGCTGGCTTCGTGATGATCATGGGATAAAAATGTCACTTTAAGTTGCTGCCCATCGGGGCCGGGTATCAGCGCCAGCTGCGCGTTGTTGGTGGATAGCGCCAGCGGTGGTGTACTGTGCTCAAAGTCGTATAAGTGATTGATCGTATTGAGCGAATCATCGCTTGAGGCTTGCGAAAAGGCTGTGTGTGTCACTTGTGGCGAACAGGCGCTCAAGATGATTAGGCTGAGAATGGCGGGGAGCGATTTTATTTTCATGAGGTCACTTTGAAGGTTGGGTAGTGTTTTAAGTCCGCGATAATTCCAGCGGCTTTTTGTGTAAGTGCATCAGCTTCGGCGGGGTTGGTAACTGGAGTGGCTAGTCGCCCACCCACGCCCACGCCACAGGCGCCGGCATCCATCCATTGGCGAATATTGTGTTCGTCGACGCTGCCTACCGGGAAAAACGGTGTGTGCAAAAATGGCCCGTGTGCTAGTGATTTTAGATAAGCGGGGCCAAGTTCTCCCGATGGGAAGAGTTTGATGATGTCGGCGCCGGCGTTGCTGGCTTGTACCACGTCGGTAGGCGTCATAGCTCCCATAACAACGGGCACATCCAGTTGGTGTGCACGCTTTACGGTTTGGCTGCAAGTGTTGGGTGTGACCAAAAACTGAGCGCCGGCGGTTACGGCTTCATCGGCTAAAGCCTCGCTGGTGATAGTTCCGGCACCGATCAATAAGTCAGGGTGGTCGGCTCGCAGTTGCGAGATTTTTTTTGCGTACCCTGGCGTATTACTGGTGATTTCAATGGCTTTAACGCCTCCAGCGATTAGGGCGGTGACGATGGCGTCGGCGTCCTCTGGGTCGGTAAGGCGGATAATCACCACTAATTTTTCACGTAATAAAATAGATAATACTTTCGCTCGATTCATAAGGTTACCTATCAATATAGCCACAGGTGTGTCCTGCAGCTATTGCTTCAATTTGTTCCTGTGACGACAAATGGGGGTCGCCGTAAGTGGTATGAGAGAGCGCAAACGCCGCAGTGGCAAAATTAATGATCTTTTGTTGTGGCCAATGATGGATTAGGCCATGTAGGCAAGCTGCGGCAAATGCATCACCTGTGCCTAGACGATCGAGAATGTTTACTTTGATAGAGTGGCTTTGATATATGTGTTGTTGATCGGCAATGACGGCGCTTAAGGTGTTTTCATCGGCGCTGTGATGAATGCGACAAGTGGTTGCCGCGAGTACGCCGTAGTTGTCAGATAGGTCACGCGCAGCTTGTATATTAGATTTTTCAGGGCTTAATCCATCATAGTGTTGATCAAACACATCACCCATGACGCCCGGGTTACCAAAAACTATATTGGCGTAATTTAACAGCTCTACAAATACCTCCTTTGCTCGCGCTTTGTTCTCCCACAGGCGGCGGCGAAAATTCATGTCAAAACTTACGATGACTCCCATTTGTTGGGCCACTTTTGCGGCGTTGAGGGTTATCTCAATACAGTTATCGGACAGCGCCGGTGTGATACCGCTGAGGTGTAAGCACTCAACATCTTGCAGCAGATGTTGCCAGTTAAACTCATCGGGTCGGGCCTGACTGATCGCCGAGTGATGGCGATCGTAAATAACCCGTGAGGGGCGTATCGAATGACCCAGTTCAATAAAATAAGCCCCGATTCGTTCGCCGCCTTTGACAACTAAACTACAGTCAACTCCGAGCCGATGAAGGCTTGAGGCGGCGCGCTCACCGATAGCGTTATTCGGAAGTTTTGATAAAAACTTCACTTGATTGCCAAGTTTACTTAAACCTATTGCGACATTACCTTCGGCACCTGCAAACTCCATTTTAAGGTTGTCGGTGTCGTGTAGTGTTTGCCCCGGAAGCGTTGGCGTTAGGCGAAGCATTAACTCTCCAAAACAGGCGATGGTCATTGAGTGTTCTCCGGATTGTCCAGCTGAATGGTTTCTACTTTTCCTACCAAAAATAAATAAGAACAAAGACCAATAAACGCCAATGCGCCAATCAGCAATAAGGCTGGGCGAAAATCGCCGCCTTCGGTTAAATAGCCAATAGCGATGGGGACTGTTACTGCCGACAAGCCGCCGATAAAGTTAAAACAACCTCCAACCAAGCCCACCATATGTTTGGGTGATAAAAGTGATACAAACACCCAGTTAATAGACGCTAAACCGTTGCCAAAGAAAGTGATGGAGAGACAGACGGTGACCCAGAAGGTGCTGTCAACATAGTTTGCAGCTATGACGGTACTGGATAGGAATAGCCCGAGAATAATCGGTGTTTTTCTCGCGATCTCGTTGGATACGCCACGGCGAACTAAAAAGTCTGAGAAAAAACCCGATAATAAAACGCCAAAAAAAGCGGCAATAAACGGCACTGATGCTAGAAACCCGCTGTTTAAGCTTGTTAATCCACGATCCTCTTCTAGATAGGTGGGAAACCAAGTGAGAAAGAAAATTAGGGTACCGCCAAGGCAAAATTGACCGATATACACCCCCCAGAGCTTGCGGCTGGAAAACGCTATCCCGAGGTTTCGCCAGCTTACTTTAGCTTGTATAACATCGGGTATTTGCGGGGCGTCTTCGGAGTCTGTTGCCTCATCGGGTTCGCGATACAGTAAGTACCAAATCACCGCCCAGACAATGCCGATAAGGCCGGAGATGATAAATAAACCGCGCCAGCTAAAATATTCTTGAATCATTGCTAACACAGGCATTAAAAATGCCAGGCCAATAAATTGTCCCGATGTATACACAGCAATAGCGCTGGCACGCTCTTCGGGTGGAAACCACTGCGTGACAATTTTATTGTTTGCTGGGTAAGACGGCGCCTCGAAGACGCCGATGGCCATGCGGCAGCCGACCATAGCCACGAGCGAGCTAACCAGGCCTTGTACCAGTGTGGCTAATGACCAAGCAATTAAAATAAAAGGGTAGAGGACTCGTACTCTAACTATATCAACGACCATGCCTCCGGGGATTTGCATGATCGAATAGGTCCACGCGAAGGCTGAAAATAAAATACCGATTTGGACTCGGGATAATTCCAGGTCCTCACTAATAGCACTAGCGGCGACTGAGATATTAGTGCGATCCATATAGTTGATTACAACGCTGATAAATATCAATGTTAAAACCGAAGCTTTTGCCCGTAAACGCTTGGGCGAAACTGCCTTGTTCATTTTTTATTCTCGCTTTTACCAGTTGGTGTAGCTGTTGTCGGGTTTGATGAGACGCGGTGGCTCCCAGAATTTAAATGTTTTTCCTTGTAGCGCTTCTTCGTTGACATCGATACCAAGGCCCGGTGCGCCTGAGACAATAAAGTGGTTATCGATAACTTCTGGACGGTTGATAAAGTAACGATCGTAATCGCTTAAATCGCCGTCGTAAGGGGCGAGTTCTAACCAGGCTAAGTTGTTAATGGCAGCACAATAGTGGATTGATGCTGCGGTACATAATGGGCTTAGGGGGTTATGCGGCATCATATCGATGTAAGCTGTTTCGCATTGTGCGGCAATTTTTAACGCCTCGGTAAAGCCCCCTGCATTGCAAATGTCCACTCGGCCAAAATTGGTCAGAGCGCTGTGTACATAAGGAGCGAAATCCCACTTGCTGGTAAATTCTTCACCAATAGCAAAAGGAATGTCGACCATAGTGCGCAGATTTTGATAAGCGGCTGGAGTTTCATCGCGAATTGGCTCTTCTAAAAAATCCAGAGTGCCAGCTGGAAGGCGCGCACAAAACGAAACGGTTTCGGCAACGTTAAGGCGGTGGTGATAATCGATGCCCAGCACGATGCTGCTACCTAATGCTTCTCGAGCAAGAGTTAACCAGTGGGCACTTTTAGCAATGGAGTCACGCGGGTCAAATATCGTGCTCTGTTGGGGGTGACCGTGTTCACCTGTAGTGGCACGAATGACATTCCAGCCTTCATCTTTAAGGCGTAACACATCATCGATAAACCCTTCATTAAAAGCTGCCGTACTGGTGGCAAACAGCGGAATGCGTTCACGCTGTTTGCCCCCCAATAATTGATAAACGGGTACCCCGAGTGCCTTGCCTTTGATGTCATGTAAGGCCACATCAATGGCGGCGATGGCCGCGGCCAATACCCGCCCGCCTTCAAAATAAGCACCGCGGTACATTTGTTGCCACAGAGCGCTAATGTCGCAAGGGTCTTGGCCCTTTAAGAACTGCTCAAAATGCGCCACTGCCCCCATGACGGCTTGTTCACGTCCCGATAAGCCGGCCTCACCCCAGCCATAGATGCCCGCATCGGTTTCTACTTTGACCAGACAAACGTTACGAAAGCCGACCCAAGCGCTATAACTTTTTATTTTTTTGATTTTCATATCACTGCCGAATTAAGCGCGACCAATATTCGCCGCTGGTTTTAATGTGGTGCGCTAGTTGGCGTTGTAGTTGCTCGCCATCTTCATTTTTTAACGACTCGAGCATTTGTTGGTGCTCATTAATGGTGCTTTGTAGTTTGGTTTTGCTGATGGGCAGTTTGGCGTGTAGTGCCTGTAACATGATTTTCTTTTGGCGCCACATGGCCACCGCCATGCGGTTGTAATGATGGCGGTACATTTCCCAGTGAAAACTTGTGTCCAATTCACGAAAAAGACCATATTGATCGGATTCTAATGCCTGCATCTGATCAATGGTTTGTTGCAGCGTGTTTAGGTTTTCGCGGGTGTGGTGCTCGATAAACCAATCCAAAAGATAGGGCTCTAATGTTTGTAAAATCTCAAACACGTTGCGCATGGTCTCAAACTCAAAGCGGGCAACTCGAGCACCGCTGTTACGCTGAAATGTGACAAACCCTTCTCCCTCTAACTGCCTGAGAGCTTCGCGTACTGGATTTACGCTGGTGTCATAACGTTTAGCCAGTGTGGTTGTAACCAGTCGATCGCCACTTACGTAGTTGCCGTGGGCAATATCCTTTAGGAGTAGGCTGTATACGTCTGAGTCCGGCGACAGCAAGCTGGTTATGCTCATAATAGTTTCCGTGATTAATATTGCATACAATATACATTGCGATTGTGTGCAATTTCAATAGTGGTGCTATTAATTATGATTGGGCCGGATCTGCTGTTTGTGCTGGGGAGTGTGAATTAGGCGGTGTGCGGCGACGGAGGGTCGAGCCCCTTTGCACACTTTTGACGAGTTGTTGAGTGTCGTGGTGAATCTTCAGGCGATATCCGTTCGGCTATACCCACATTGCGTGGGTATAGTATTAACTGGGGATCGAGTGTTGTAAAAAAGAGAGGGGTTGTCTTCTACCAAGCGATAGGAGTTAGGTCGGCCTCTAAAAATGTACCATTGTGCTGAATAGATAGCTTGTTGATGCTCTGCAATATCTGCTGTGATACGGCTTCTGCGCTAGTCGGGGCGTCGGGGCCGCCCATCTCGGTTTGCACCCAGCCAGGGCTTATAGCAGATACAATAATGTTCCTGCCCGCAAGTTTCATTGCTAAGCGTCGAGTCAGCATATTTAAGGCGACTTTGCTCATGGCGTACTCTTCAAAGGCGCCGGTAGGGTTGATGTTTTCGTGCAGAGAGGCCAGTCCTGAGCTTAGTTGAACAATCTTGGCGGCCTCGCACAGCTGTTGATCTAACGCTTGAATTAACAGGGCAGGACCTGCTGCATTGGTGGTGTAACTGTCGAGAAAATGTCGCCGAGTCCACTGGCCGTATTCTACGTGATTAGTCGTGCCGGCATTATTAATCAACAGCTCGATACTGTGAGAATGTAATGCGTGGGAAAATTTGGCGATAGATTGATCGCAGGCTAAATCTAACGGGAGCAGGCTGAGTTCAGGGTGCGTTGCGCTCATCGCAGCTAACTCGGCGCTGATCGAGCCCGGCCGATGGCTGGCCACTACGTGTTTACCGACGTTAAGATATTGGCGGACTAATTCAAGGCCAATGCCGCGGCTGGTTCCGGTAATAATAGTTGTGTTCATTGCGCTGCTCTGGTTGCTGCGAAGACTTGTTCAATGTCGCTGAGGCCTATCCCCAATACTTGTTGTGCAATCTTATCCAGCTCGGCTCGCGTCCCTTGAATATGCACGGTGGTTTGTGTGTGCTGTAATGATTCCCCAGGTTGTAATTCACGGGTATGGGATGACGACTCTAATTCATAAAATGGTCCGAATGGCCCGAAACCATCTACGATTCCATCGTTAAAAACATTTATGACGTCACCCGCGTACGGCGCTGGATTAGGTGTCCAAACAGAGTTGACGTAAACGCCAGCTGCGGGTGTAAAGCTAAAATGAATTAATGTGAGTAGCTTGCGTTTGGCATCCCAGGCGCCCATCACAGGTTTGGTGTGGTCCGGTGGGATACCGATTTTATTCATATAATTGCCGTCGGCGTTATAAAGGACATGCTGATCGATAATTTTACTGTGACTGTTTTTGTTGGGGGAAAAGTATTCGACCAATTCGTTTAGTTGTCCGCGTAACGGTATAACGACGGTGTTGTTGTCGCTTGGTTCAAGGGCGGTTAAGTGCCACAAGCTGAGTAGGCCCGTCTCTTTATTCCAAGCGCTGTTAGCGATGTTGGTAAGCTGGGTGCTTGCGCTGAAGCCAATCAGTTTTATGTCTGCCGGTAAGCGTATATCAAATAGTTGGTTGATATCGTCATTGTCGAGCAACTTGATACTGCGGGTAACGTCAATTTCAAATAGAGTGTTGTTGTAGTTGGTTAAAGTGAACGCCCGCTTGAAAACCGCCTGTGTACTGTTGTGAGAAACAAGTGCGTAAGGTTCGATGGTCATAGCCGAGGGGTAGCTAATGTTATCGTTGGTGCGCTCAATACCGGGCTTAAACAGTAGCGAATAATCTCCTGTTTCCGGCCCAAAGCTTAAGCGATCTGCCCCGCCCATAGGGCGATTGGGCGTTAAGTCGCCGTCTTTAAGATAGTCCCGATTAACCCAGCCAATGCTCGCTCCCGCTTTGCCGGACAGGCTGGTTACCATAACCCTACCTTGCAGTTCGCCCAGTACGGCTAGTTGTTGGTTGCCGCGGCTTAATATCAGGGGCGAAAAATGCTGCTCCATTAGTGATATATCGCTGGCAAAGGTATTGGCGTTAGCCGCGAGTGAGTTCAAGCAAAGTACTCCTGTTAGCAGCGCGAGGCGGGCTATCTTATTAATCACTTAATACCCATGCGTTGGTTGATGTGTACGGCAGTCTTGGTAATGGCATTAAGTATGGTGCTTTGGTCATGACTTTGCCCGAGACTGGTGGTAAGCGAAGAAACTGCCAGGGCGGCCATCAAGCCTGAGGCGGCGGTGCCTACAAATGCGGCACAGTCGGTAACGCCGATGGTGATTTCGCTGGCCGCGCAGTGATGCCCTTGCTTTTTAATGGTTGTCAGTTGGGCTTTTACCGTTTGTTGCTCTTTTGCGCTTAAGCGACTAAAGCATTCGTCACCTAATAACAGGCGCTCTTGCTCTTCAGGGGCAAAATTGGCTAGGAGTACACGTCCCGAGGTGGTCGTAAGCAGCGGAAATAACGTACCTTCCGCGATCGAAAGAGATACTGGATCCGGGCTTTTAACTTGGCTTACGACCATCAATTTACCGTTGTAGGGTACGCTGAGGTGGCAAGCTTGGCCGATTGTTTCTGCCAATTCTTGCAGTGGCAGACGCGCCGCATTGGTCAATTGCTCAATCGGGGAGTGGGTGTGAGACAGCGCATATAACTTTAGCGATAGGCGGTATTTGCCCGAGCTCTCGTCGCGGTTTAAGTAGCCGCGTGCTTCTAGGTTTACCAATATTCGATAGATTTCATTGGGGCTGCGCGCTAGTCCTGCCGCTATTTCGGCTTGAGAGCGGGCGGCTGATTCGGCGGACAGGTATTCAATAATATCCAGGCCTTTATCCAGCGCAGGGGCCGAGTATTTTTTGGTTTTATCCATAAGTGTCTGGTTCATCTTTGGTTTTTCCGCCGTATGGCGGTTGCCCTCTATTATGCCTGTTATATCGAAAATCGATAGTGCTGCCATTGCGCCGCTTTTAGGCTACAGTAGCGCGTAAAGTGTATTGTAGAAAGAATATTGTATGCAATAAGATAATAATTTATAGTGGAACTTATAATTTATATATAAATATCCCGCCATGGTGTTCTTATGAGCTCAGCAATAACGGAATTAAAAGGTATTACTTGGAATCACACGCGAGGTTTTGTGCCTATGACGGCGACGGCGCAACGATTTGAGGAGCTGAATCCAGACGTTCGTATCAGTTGGGATAAGCGTTCACTGCAAGCTTTTGCTGATGAACCTATCGATCAGTTGGCGAAGCGTTATGATTTATTGGTCATTGACCACCCTTGGTCGGGCTTTGCCGCGCGCACGGGCGTTACAGTGGCATTGGATGATTGGTTGCCGGCGGAGTTTCTTGCGGATCAAAAAGCTAATTCTGTCGGTCGTTCCTATGAAAGTTATAGCTTCGATGGGCGCCAGTGGGCGCTGGCTATCGACGCTGCGACCCCTGTGGCTGCGGCGCGCATGGATCTCTTAGCGAATATGGGGGCAGCTGTGCCCGATACGTGGAGTGATCTGTTGGCGCTGGCCAAGCGCGGCAAGGTGGTGGTGCCCTCGATTCCGCAAGATACGTTGATGAACTTCTATATGCTGTGCTCGACCATGGGCGAAGACCCCTGTGAGCGTGCCAATGAGGTAGTTAGTCAGGATGTGGGTATAAAGGCGCTGAAGATGTTGCGTGAGCTGTCGAAATTATTGCCGAAAGGGTGTTTTGATTGGAACCCCATTCAAGTATACGAAGCAATGACCGCAACAGATGATTTTGCCTATTGTCCCTTTGCCTATGGCTATTCGAATTATGCAAAGCCTAGATATGGCAAAGGTCTGCTAAAGTTTAGCGATATGGTGTCGCTGCCAGACACAGGTCGTTGTCGCACTACACTAGGTGGCACCGGATTGGCTATTTCAGCAAGTTCACCGCATAAAGAAATAGCCGCACGTTATGCGCAGTTTGTTGCGAACGCGACTATGCAGTCGGGACAATTTGTTGAGTTTGGAGGTCAGCCGGGGCATCGTGAGGCTTGGTTGGCCGATTACCCTAATAGCACCAGTGACAATTATTTTAAAGATACTTTGCCAGCACTGGATCGTGCTTTTTTACGACCACGATATCACGGGCATATGTTCTTTCAGGATAATTCCGGCGCCCCAATTCGTGAGTATTTGATGAATGGCGGTGATGAAAAACAGTTGCTGGATAAACTAAATAAACTCTACGTTCAGTCAAAGAGTGAAAATCCATGAGTCTTCCCTTAGCCGGTGTTACGGTTCTCGAGTTTAGCCAGTATTTGGCGGGCCCCTATGCGGGTCTCAGGCTGGCAGATTTGGGCGCCCGTGTCATAAAAATCGAACGTCCCGGCAAGGGTGATGCCTGCCGTCAGTTGGCCACTAAAAACTTGTGGGCCGATGGCGACAGCGTATTGTTTCATACCATTAACCGCAATAAAGAAAGCTTTTCTGCCGACCTAAAAAACCCGGCCGATGTTGTTACAGTTAAAAAGCTTATCGCTCAAGCTGATATTGTTACCCATAATTTTCGCCCTGGAATTATGCAGCGTTTGGGGCTCGACTATGAGTCGGTTAAGACGCTTAATCCAAGCTTAATTTACGGCGAGGTGAGCGGCTATGGCGATACTGGTCCATGGAAGGACAAGCCAGGTCAGGATTTACTGGCGCAGTCGGTATCGGGTTTGACCTGGGTGACGGGCAATGGCGATCAGCCGCCCACACCTTTTGGTATTGCGGTGGCCGATATGTTGTGTGGCACCCATTTAGCCCAGGGTTTACTGGCGGCAATGGTGCGTAAAAAGCGTTTTGGTTTGGGCGGCAAGGTCAACGTCAGTTTACTAGAGTCTATTTTGGATTTTCAGTTTGAAGGTTTGACCGCCTATTTAAATTCGGATAACGAGCTGCCCCAGCGCAGTCAGGTGGCTAACGCACACCCTTATGTCGGTGCGCCTTATGGTATTTACACCACAGCTAATGGCCATATTGCGATTTCCATGGGCAATTTAAAAACGCTCTGCGACGCTATTGGCTTGCAAGGATTGGAAGATTTCTATGGCGTCGATGCGCAGTACTTTGAGCGAGATAAAATTAAAGCGGCGCTACAAAAGCACTTAAAAAATCGTACCAGCGGCGAATGGTTGCAAATGTTAGAGCAGGGCAGCTATTGGTGTTCAGAAGTTTTAGATTACGAAGCATTAACCCAGCATGAAGCTTATCAGGTGTTGCGGATGGAGCAGAATCTGCAACGTGGTGATGCCAGCTTAACAACCACTCGTTGTCCGATTCGTTACAACGGCGCGCGACTTTACAGCAGTAAAGCCGCACCGCGTGTGGGCGCCGATAATGAAAAAATTGCACAGGAGTTTTCTCTGTGATTAAGCCTTTGCAAGATATTACGGTACTCGATTTTACTCAGTTTTTATCTGGGCCTTCGGCCAGTTTGCGCTTAAGCGATTTAGGCGCTCGGGTGATTAAGGTCGAGCACAAAGAAAAGGGCGATTTATCTCGCAGTATTTATGCGTCGCATTTAAATATTGCTGGTCAGTCGGGCTTTTATCAGGGGATTAACCGGGGCAAAGAATGTTTGGCGTTAAATTTAAAAGATGCTGATGATTTAGCCCTAGTAAAACAAATATTACCTCACGTAGATATTGTTCTGCATAACTTTCGTCCGGATGTTATGCAGCGCTTGGGATTGAGTCCGCAAGAGCTGAAAAGAATTAATCCCAAGGTTATTTACGGCGAGATTACAGGCTATGGTCACGAAGGCCCCTGGCGTGACCGTCCTGGCCAAGATCTACTACTTCAAGCGCTTTCCGGTTTGGCCGGTTTAAGTGGCGATGAGGCGTCAGGCCCAGTACCTATGGGTTTAGCTATTGTTGATAACCTTGCTGGCGCGCAGTTGGTGCAAGGGGTGTTGGCCGCTTTATACGCAGGTGAGGGCGCATTGGTGCAGGTGAGTATGTTGGAGGCTGCTCTGGATTTTCAGTTTGAGCCACTCACCCTTTACTACCATGATGGAGAAGCGGTTAATCGCGGCACTGATAACGCCGCTCATGCCTTAGTGGGGGCGCCTTACGGTTTGTATAAAACCAGCGATGGTCACCTCGCACTGGCTATGGGCTCGATTACCTTTTTGGGCGAACTGCTGGCGTGTGCTCCATTGTTGGCGTTTGCCGATCCCGCTCGCTGGTTTGCCGAGCGCGATGCCATCAAAGCTATATTGGCGACACATCTTGAGCAACAAAGCACTGCCCATTGGTTAAGTATTCTTGAGCCTGCAGATATTTGGTGTGCTGAGGTTTTAAATTGGCAGCAACTGGTCGCCCATGAGGGATTTCAGCTCTTGCATATGGTGCAAGAGGTCAGCTCGGCGGGAGGATCTTATTTGACTACTCGCTGCCCGATTCGTATCGATGATCAGTTGCTGACTCAGCCGCAAGGCGCGCCGTCTTTAGGCGAGCATAACCATTTATTACGTGCTGAATTTTTAGCGCCCAATTCGTAACGGAAATCGCCATGATTACACTGGAAAAAAACGGACGAGTTCTTGAACTTACGTTTAATCGGCCACCGGCTAATGCTTATACGCTGGAGTTTATGCAGGACTTAGCTCGCGCACTAGATACCATTGATGCCGATACCGAGGCCAGTGTAGTGCTGTTAACCAGCGCCAGTGATAAATTCTTTTGCGCCGGCGCGGATATAAAAGAATTTTCCCGAAACAGTACTCAACACAATCAGCAGTTGGTGGCTCAGGCTCGTGCCAATACCGCGCAAATGGAGGCCAGCGACAAGCTCTTTATTGCCTGTATAAATGGTCATGTGCTAGGCGGTGGCCTAGAGCTGGCGATGGCTTGTGATCTACGCTTTGCCGCACGCGGCACATATTTATGGGGGTTGCCAGAAATAAAGCTGGGTTTGATTCCGGGTAATGGTGGTACACAGCGGCTGGCACGTTTGGTCGGAATTAGCAAAGCATTAGAGTTATTGGCAACTGGGGATAATTTTGTCGCCCAAGACGCATTTGATTTTGGTTTAGTTAATCGCCTGCTCCATCCAGAGGAGTTACTTGAGAGTGCCCGCGCCTATGCTCTGCAGGTAGCTCAAGGGCCGGCACTGGCGTTAGCGGCCACCAAGCACGCGGTGCGTGATGGTGCTCAATTAAGCTTGGCCGATGGACTGGCGCTTGAGAAAAAGCATTGCGATGCCTTGTATGACACCGAGGATGCCGCTGAAGGCTTTAATGCTTTTGTCGAAAAACGTGTCGCAAAATTTAACGGACGCTGAGGTTTACTCCCGCGACCAACCGATCTGAGGACAATAATAATGGCCACATCACTGACGCATTACCCCTGTTATATCCACGGACAATGGGTGGATGCCAGCAATTGCGCAACCTTTGAGGTGCTTAACCCCGCCAATGAAAAACCTTGGGCGACTGTGCCAGATTGTACCGATGCCGATGCAGAAAAAGCTTTGCAAAGCGCTCGTCAAGCTCAGCCTGCATGGCAAGCGCTGCCAGCTATTCAGAGGGCTCAGTATTTATTTAAATTAGTGGATGCGCTAAAAGAAAAGCGTGATCATTTTGCCAAACTATTAGTACAGGAGCAGGGTAAAACGCTCCCTGAGGCCTATGGCGAATTTGACGATACACTTAATTACATTACCTACGGTGCCGAAGCCGCGCGCCGTATCGAAGGCAATATTTTTCCATCGGATAACCCTAATGAGCAATTGTGGATTCAGAAAGTTCCCTATGGTGTCACATTAGGCTTATGTGCCTATAACTTTCCTCTGGCACTGATCGGTCGAAAAATTGGACCGGCGTTGGTGACCGGTAACACCATGGTGTTAAAAGCTCACGAAGCAACACCGGTTACCGCCTCGGAGTTTTGCAAAGTGGTTGATGAGGTAGGGTTTCCACCAGGGGTTATTAATTTAGTCAGCGGTACTGGTATCAATGTCAGCTCTTATTTGGTTTCTAACCCGATTACTCGATTGGTGTCGTTAACGGGCAGCACCCGAGCTGGCCAGGCAATCTATAAATCATCATCTGAAAATGTATCCGGCTTGGTGCTTGAGTTGGGGGGTAAAGCAACTTTTATCGTCCTAGAGGATGCCGACTTAGATCGGGCTGTAGAGGCCGCCGTGATCTCCCGTTATGCCAACTGTGGTCAAGTATGTATTTGTGCCGAGTTGGTGTTGGTGCACGAAAGTATTGCCGAGGAGTTTACTCGCCGAGTGGTGGAGAAAGTTAAACAGATTACTTACGGCGATCCGTCTACCGATGTCAATATGGGGCCCAGTGTCACCGGTTTGAGTATTGACCGGGTTGAAGCAATGGTGAATGAAAGTGTCGCTCAAGGGGCAAAAATTGAAGTTGGTGGTAAGCGCCCAAGCGGTAAAGAGTTTGAGAAAGGCTATTGGTTTGAGCCAACCGTGCTAAGCAATGTGACGGCCGATATGCCAGTGGCGGAAGAGGAAGTTTTTGGACCGGTACTGCCCATTATTGCCGTTAAAGATTATCAAGAGGCGCTGCAGATCAGTAATACACGAGAAGAAGGTTTGTCCGCTTATATTTTTAGCAAAGATATTCCCACCGTGATGCACGCCATTAATCATATGGAGGTGGGAACTGTATTTGTTAACCGTCAAATAGTGGGTTACATACAAGGTTATCACTCGGGTCACAAGCGTAGCGGAACCGGTGGTGAAGATGGTGTGTACGGTATTGAAAACTACCTGCAAAAACGCGCCGTATATTTTAATTACGATTAATCAGAGGTAACTATGTCACGTATTAATATAGATTTAAGCGGTTACCGCTGGCAAATGGAGCGGATGCGACCGGGGCAAGGTGAGAAAGAAGGTTTACATTTATTGCCCGCCGAGTATCAGGGAACCCACTTTAGTTGGAATTTTGCTAATGTGCCGGGCGATGTTTATACCGATTTGCATCGAGCTAATGAGATCGCGGATCCGTACTTTGGTCGTAATATGCATCGCGCTAAGTGGGCGGCAGAGTACGAGTGGTGGTACAGCCACCGCTTTGCAGTACCCAGTGAAATGCACGGAAAAAAAATACGCTTGATTTTTGATGGTGTCGATTACAGTTGTAGTGTTTGGCTAAATGGTACTTACCTTGGTCGGCATGAAGGCATGTTCTCGGCGTTTGAGTTTGATATTTCCGATGTGGTGAGCTTTGCCGATTGGCGAGACGGTTCAAACATGTTGATGGTTAAACTTGATCCGCCGCCTAAAAACTATCGTAACTGTGGTGGAAAAAAAGTAAATTTTTCGGGTGATTATTTCTCGGGTTTAGTACCTTTTGGTATTTGGCGTCCGGTGCGTATTGAAGCTACCGAGCAAGTGCGCATCGATAGCGTACGCACCGATGTAACTGTCGCTAGTGATACTCAGGCAGAAGTGGCCTTGACGGTTGATCTTGTCAATCATACTGATGTTCCACAAGAGGTGGAGTTGACCGGTGTGTTGGCTGGTAAAAACTGCGATACAACAACTCAGGAGTTTACTCAGCGGGTAACGGCTGCGCCAGGTAAAAGTCAGTTGAGTACCAGCGTTAAAGTCGCCGATGCTAAGCTTTGGTGGCCTTGGGATATGGGCGAACAAAATCTGTATCAGTTAGATTTGTCGTTAACTCAAGATGATAAAACCCTAGATCAGGCCTCCGAGGTTATTGGCCTGCGTGAGGTCACTATGGACTTCAATCCAGGTTACACGAGGGATGATAACGAGTTTCCTTGGACATTTTTTATTAATGGTAAGCGACACTTTTTACGCTCGGCTTGCTGGGGTGGGCAACCATCGTTTTTGTACGGTCGCAACACGCTTAAAAAGTACGAAGACCGTGTTGCCATGGTGCGCGAAGCTAACATCAACAATCTGCGAATTTTTGGCTGGCATCCGCCCGAAATTCCTGACTTTTATCGCTTGTGCGATGAGCTTGGCATCACTGTGTGGACCAACTTTACTTTGGCGACACAAGCCTATCCGAGTGATCAGGAGTTTGTGGATGGAGTGTTGCATGAATGTGTCGAGACGGTTAAACAGCGTCGCAATCATCCGTCGCAAATATTTTGGATGGGTGGTGAGGAGGTGTTTTTCTCCGGGGCTCATGAAGAAAGCGGCAATAAACAGCTTATGGAGGTGATAGGTGATGTAGTAGCTGACTACACTAATATCCCCTATGGTTTAGCCTCGCCATTAAGCTCAGAGTCAGCTCAAAATATGGGATTTAAGCCTCATGAGAGTATGCATGCTAATGAGCACTATTATCAGGGCGGCAAAGAGTTTATGGAGGAGTATTATCCATCGCTTGATTGCGCCATTATCCCAGAGCTAACGGCTGCGTCGGCGCCTAATATTGACAGCTTGAAGAAATTTATTCCTGCGGATGAACTTTGGCCTATGGGGCCAAGCTGGGCTTATCATTGGGCCGATATCGATATTCTTAAAAATCTTAATTTTGAGGTTTTTAACGATTACAAAATGGGGTCGTTAGAGGAGTTTGTTGAGGCTACGCAAATAGCCCAGGGTACGGTTATTCAGTTTGCTCTAGAAACTTATCGACGTCGTAAGCCCAAAATGAGTGGTGTGGCCCTATGCCACTTTATGACGCATGTTCCCGATATTAAATGGGGTGTGGTCGATTATTATGGCGAGAAAAAACAGTCTTTCGAGTGGTTAAAGCGGACTTATCAACCATTGTTACCGAGTCTGGAGTTTACTAAGCGTCGCTGGAATTCAGGCTCCGAATTTAGCGCTGGAGTCTGGGTGGTTAATGATTATCAAAAAGACTTTAAAGAGGTGGACCTGTCTTGGCGAGTTGTTTACCAGAGTAAAGACACAGAGGCTGCGGGCTCTAAGACGCTTGACATTGACTGTGACAGTTCGGCCCATTATTTTGATATTAATTGGCAGCTACCAGCTAATGCTGAGGGCGACTTTGAAGTGGTATTGTTAATTGCCAGCAAGCAAGGTGAGGTGCTTGCAGAAAATCGCTATACCCTGTTGGTTGGCGATCAACAAGCCGCTAAAGAACAAAGCCTTAAGTATCTAGACGAAGCGTCGGCTCGGTTGGAAAAGTGTGGCCATAGTGTTTATCGCTACTGGCCTGAAATGTGGGAAATTGAGTGATTTGATCGCGATGACGGCTCTAACGAGCCGTCATAAGGTTAAAATTAGGGCAATAAGGTATGACGATGTCGTTTCATTTTTTTATGGCACAAACTGCTTCGTGCAGTCACTTGACTCGTGGTTGCTCCCCCGATCTTGCTGCGATTGATGTTCCAGGTTGGCAGGTGCAGCTGGTAGAAGATGCGGGAGTCAGTTTGCTGGTACTAACTGCCGATACTAATGCTGAGTATTTTCCGCCACATGCGTCGCCAGATAATTGGCTGGCCTTAGTGGTTCAGGGAGAAGCGCGCTTGTTTAGCGGAGATGAAACTGAGATTGCCGATGGGGTAGATTGTAGCCCTGGTGATTTTATTAGTTTTGGAGCTAATACTTACCATAGTTGGGAGCTCTTAGAGGGCCCTTTAAAAATTGTCCTTTCTAAAGTGGCAGGTTAAAAGCTAAACCATTAAAAGGTGAAGAGTTGGTTAGGTTGTTACAGGGAGTTAAGTTTTTATTAAAATAATAATGTTTTACCGTCGTATCAATACCCTTTAAAGAGAGCTTAAGTGCCATTGATAGATTCTTCTGTAGCCTCAATGAGAGTGCCCCGATGGTTGCTGGGCGGCGTTATACTGCTACTCCATAGCATATGCGTTTCGGTTTCAGTGTCGGAGGATGCACTCTGTTCTGACTGTCATGTACAGCTGGAAGAAATCCCATCACTTTAATGCTATGGCGCTTGCCAGCCCAAATAGTAGCGTACTGGGTAACTTTAACTGGACTTCCCAGGCTTCACTAGACACTGGCTGACTCCAAAAAATACGTCTCTTCAAACTTAACAGGCGATACGCCGCCTGTATGAGTGTGGCGTTTTATTGGATTGTAAAGCATCTCTATAAAATTAAATATCTCAGTTTTCGCTAACCGCATTATCATGGCAGTTGCCGCGCCGGCTCATCGAAGGCATGAGGTTGTGCTCTTTCATAAAGGCCAAGTAATCCGCGCTGGTATACTGGCTTCCTTGGTTGCTGTGGACAAGTACTTCGCCTTTTGGCCGGCGCTGCCAGATCGCCATGAGTAAAGCATTGATCACTAGGTGGCGGTCAATATGTTTATCCATCGCCCAACCTACTATGCGGCGCGAGAACAAATCTAAAACCGTGGCCACATATAAAAATCCTTCGCAAGTTCGCACATAAGTGATGTTGCTGACTCAAGCCTGATTTGGATGCTTAGGATTGAACTGACGATCAGGCACGTTAGCGGCTGTCTTTTCTGGCTTACCACCTTTGATGTAACGGCACTTGTAGCCTATTTGCGCTTTTAAGCGGTTTTCCCGCATGATTCGAGCAACCCGGTGAACACTACAGCCTTCACCGGCCTCGCGCAGGTCGCGGTGAATCCATGGGCTACCATATCGTTGACCATATACGATTCTTTAATTAGCCTTAACAGCCGCTGATCCTCAGCCGCTCTATCCGATATGGGTTTCTGTAACCAGGCATAAAACCCACTGCGGTGCAGCTTGAGCACGCGGCACATGGCTTTAATTGAAAACTCATTCTGGTTATCACGAATGAAGGCGTACTTTACTCGGACTGGCTTGCAAAGTACTTTGCGGCCTTTTTTAGAATGTCGCGTTCCTCCGTGACACGCATCAACTCAGCTTTAAGACGAGCGACCTCAGTCTGGTCGTCCGATGATTTGATCTGCTGGGGGCTGCCATGCATGGAGGCCTTCCAGTGGTATAAGGTTTTGGTGCAAATACCGAGTCGCTCCGCGAGCTCGGCAACAGAATAACCTCGATCGACTAGCTGCTTAACAGCCTTTTCTTTAAATTGCTGTGTGTATCGTTTTCCCTTGCTCATATGACCCTCTCTTTGAGTTGCATTTTAACTCTTTTGGGTGTCTAGAAAAGTCTGGGAAGTTCAGAGGTTTTACCCAAAAGTAGGCGGTAAGCTGACAGATGATCGGTAACCTCTACTCAGCTCAAAGAACCTATTCAGTATCATTTTCAATGAGTGGAAATGTCACGAAGCAAGGCGCTCCATAGTCTGGGCAGGATTAAGTGGATTCGTTAAAAAAATATAAATTTTATGTGTCATTCATGCTCTTCGCCAACACTTAGTGTTAGAGGCGGAAGATAGCCACCACTAACTACGGGGAGTAATAATGAATAAAAAATGCGTATTGGCTTTGGGTTTACTGAGTGTATCGATGGCTGCCTTGGCCTCTGAGAATTCACAGAGCATTGATCTGACTGACTACCAACTGGACTGGTCGGACGAATTTAACTATCCCGATAAACAATTAGACGAGATGTGGATTAGCCAGAACGGTCCCACCGAGAACGAGTGGGTGTTAAGCAGTCGATGGCGTGATAACGCCGTGGTAAGGGACGGGGTGCTTTATTTAGAAAGTCGCAAAGAGAGCCGTGGCGGCCAAGACTGGACGACAGGTAATATCTGGAGCAAACGTACATTTGGTTACGGTTACTACGAAGCGAAAATGAAGTATGCCGGCGCCTACGGGACTAATAATTCATTTTGGCTTTGGCCCAAACAGGGAGTAGCTGAAGGTGATAAGGCGTGTGAAATTGATATTAATGAAGGGCATTACCCCAACATTATTAATACCAACATTCACAATTGGACTGATAAATATACCTTGCCAGATGGTCGTGTGTCGCACTCGGATAATCAGCTGCACCATACCTTGCATGGCTCATCGGACCATAATGTTGTTGTTGATCCACAGATAAACGCAACCAAAATTCGGTTGCGATCAAATAATCCCGCCTCTATTCATATCTCAGAGTTTAAGGTGTTGAATGCTAAAGGTGAAAACATTGTGAGCGAGGCCAATATTGCCACCAATGGAACCTTCACTAAATTACCTTCAAAAGATATTTTTGCGATAGATGAGCGTGAAGATACTCGTTGGGTGTCAGAAAAACATGGAGAAAAGTGGTTAGAACTGACTTGGAAGAAGCCGCAACAAGTGACAGCAATCGAATTGATTAATGGCTGGCTGCAGGAGGTTGGAGCTTCTGAGGGAAGGTATCGAAATCTAATCAGCGATTACGTTATCGAGTATTTTGACGGCAGTGATTGGCTTTCTGTGGCTCAGTATGATGCTGCAACAGTGGCAGATTACTCAGAGCAATGGCATACCTATGGTCTTGAATGGGATGAGGGCTATTTTCGTTTTTATCTTGACGGCGAGCTGTACCACGAAATGCGCAACGAAGTTTGCTTTAGTGAAACAACAATGCTGTTTAGTTTGGCGATATTGAAAGCGGATATTTCTGGACCTGTCACGGACGCTATCGATGGAACTAGTATGAAGGTGGATTGGGTTCGTTATTACACCAAAAAATAATTGTAACGCCGCTTGGGCGAGGTTCCTGTCCAAGCGGCGTTTTTTGAGTCATTTATAATAATAGAAGCATGACTATATGAATATTATTGATGTTGGTGTTATCGCTGTTTTTACTCTATTGGTGCTGGTTTGCGGCATGAGTTTTTCTCGCTCGGGTAAAAGTATGAACAGCTTTTACGCTGCCGGAGGTGCATTGCCTTGGTGGATGAGTGGATTGTCGCTGTTTATGAGTTTTTTCTCTTCGGGCACATTTGTCACTTGGGGGGCTATTGCTTATAGCCAGGGGTTTGTCGCCATTACCATTCAATGGACTATGGCCATATCCGGGATATTAATTGGTTTGTATATTGCGCCGCGCTGGAACCGCACTAAAGCGTTGACCGCCTCTGAATATATTCGTGATCGTTTAGGTGTTGGTGTTCAGAAAACCTACACTTATATATTGTTGTTGATAGGTAGTTTTTCTACCGGTGCTTTTTTATATCCAGTAGCTAAAATTGTTGAAGTAAGTACTGGGATTCCTTTGCATCTTAGCATTTTTATTTTGGGTGCCGTTATTTTGGCTTACACCGCGGTTGGCGGCCTGTGGGCGGTAATCGTGACCGATATTTTGCAGTTCGTGGTGTTAACCGCTGCCGTGATTATAGTGGTACCACTAGCGCTGGATAGAGTTGGGGGCTTGTCCGGCTTTATGGCGCAGGCACCCGCGGAGCTGTTTGAGCCGGTCAGTGGTGATTACACCTGGACATTCATTGTGGTATTTGGCTTGTACAACTTGTTTTTCATCGCAGGAAATTGGCCCTATATTCAACGCTATACTTCAGTGGCAACCCCTACGGATGCCAAAAAAGTCGGATTGTTATTTGGGGCTTTGTACTTTATTAGTCCGGTCATTTGGATGTTGCCACCGATGATTTATCGAGTGCTAAACCCAGACTTGACGGGATTGGCTGATGAAGGAGCCTACCTCTTGATCTGCAAAGAAATACTCCCAGTAGGCATGTTGGGCTTAATGCTTGGAGCGATGATCTTTGCCACCTCCAGTTCAGTTAATACTGCTATTAATTTGTTCTCGGGGGTTATAGCAAATGATGTTTATAAAAACATGAAACCGAGTGCGTCGGATCGAGATTTAGTTCGTGTCGGGCGTATAGCAACGGTTGCTTTAGGTCTAATCACGATTTTCGTTGCACTACTGATTCCGAAAATGGGTGGAATAGTTTCTTTTGTGTTTACTATTGCCGCAATGACCGGAGGTGCGTTGTTTTTGCCTCCAGTATGGGCGCTATTTTCTAAATACCAAACGGGTTCCATTTTACTTGGAATCTCTCTTATAACCTTAGCTGTAAATCTACTGTTTAAATTCTTTGTGCCAAGTTTATGGGGGGTTAGTCTCGATCGAGAGGCCGAGACGGTTCTGGGGATCGGTTTGCCGATTGTGCTTTTGACTCTATCAGAGATTGTTGCCCGATTAAGACGCGCAGATACGTCACAGTATGATCGTTATAAAGTGCTCGAAGTGGCTAAGGTGGAGGCAGCAAAGTCTATTTCTCAAGCGCAACACGACAGCGAGAATAAACATGGGCAATTAGTCATCGCAGTGGGTGTAGCCGCAATAGGTAGCATCATGTTGGCGCTTTCGTTGGTAGCCGAATCAAGTCAGTTATTGGTCGCACTAATGGGCGTGGCCATGCTGTTGGTCGGTGTAACTGTCTATGTAAGGCAATCGCGACAATCGGAAACGCTTCTCTCGCGGAATTAATGTAGAGCTTACGTACGAATTTATCTAACGATTATATGAGTTTTGGAGTGAAGAATGACAACAGGTAATGACAATAAAACTGAAGCCTTTCCATGGGATATCCCACTATCACGTCCTGATCGTGAGTTGAGTAAGGCGATGGCTAGATTGTATGAAAATTATCCCACTCCAAGGCCTGAAGATAATCCATTGTTTACCAGCTTTAAATATACACGTATTACTGGTTTTGATTACGGCGCGGAAGATGGTCGAATCTCCCGTCGAGATCCATCTAAAATAATTTGTGAAAATGGCACTTTTTATATTTGGTACACCAAGCGCGATACTGTCTCGGCGCCACGTGGTGCCGCCGAGTGTACAGATGAAATTCCCTCGATGGATTGGGATTTAAGCGATATATGGTATGCAACGTCAGAAGATGGTTTTCATTGGCAGGAGCAAGGTTTGGCGGTAGCTAGAGCGGAAAAACCTAAGCTAGGTTGGCGTGCCGTTTGTACTCCCGACATTTTAGTCTGGAAAGGAAAATATTATTTGTATTATCAGGCGTTTGATGAACCCAGTGGATTAAAAGGGGATCACTGCCCAGTGAGCGTGTCGGTAGCCGACTCTCCTGATGGTCCGTGGACGCCTTGCGGTGATTCAGTAATTCCCAATGGCGCACCAGGCGAGTGGGATCAATACTCTATTCATGGGCCTTACCCCATCGTTATCAATGAAAAAATTTATATCTACTATAAAGCCGCATTTGGCGACCGACCGGATTATTTGGTTGGCAATGGGGTGGCCATTGCCGACGATCCACTGGGCCCTTTTGTTAAGCATCCGCTTAATCCTGTACTCAATTCTGGTCATGAGACAACCGTGTTTCGTTTTGGCAAAGGGGTAGCTGCCTTTGCGATTCGAAATGGCATAGAAAGTAACACGATTCAGTATTCAACTGATGGTATTAATTTTGATATTGCCGCAGTAACGGCTCTTATGCCGGTGGGAGCAGGGCCTTATATAGCAGATGTATTTACGAGTAAAGGCGAGGGGCAGGGGTTTACTTGGGGCTTGTCACATTTTTGCGATCACGATAAACCCGACACCAAGTTTAGTTTTTTGGGGCGTTTTGATTGTGATTTACGCAATAAAATGCCGCGTTCAAAAGTGGCTAATAATACCGAGGTTAAATGGCATCCCGATGTATGTTTTTCCCAAGGGTTAACTGATGATGTAAGAGCTGAAAGAGAACAAGAGGCGCGGGAGATTGCAGCTGCATCTCTTAATATTGTATTAAAAGCCTAATGATTATTAGCCGATTAAGAGTTTAACGTAATGATTCGTACCGAGTTTAGTAAGTCGTCCCGTTCAAACCGTTGCTGTGATATCAATGTTGATCTAGTTGTGGCAGGCGGTGGTCTATCTGGTGTTTGTGCGGCCATCAGTGCCGCTCGCTCTGGTGTTGAAGTCATCTTGGTACAAGATAGGCCGGTGCTGGGAGGTAATGCCTCTAGCGAGGTTCGTCTTTGGGCATTAGGTGCGACTTCTCATATGGGGAACAATAATCGCTATTCTAGAGAAGGGGGGGTTATTGATGAGATCATGTTAGAAAATACCTATCGTAATCCTATGGGTAACCCTCTGATTTTTGACGCGGTGTTGTTAGATAAAGTAGTGGCCGAAAAAAATATAACACTGCTATTAAATACTGCTGTTTATCAGGTGAATAAAAGCACGCCTTCTAAAATAGAGTCCTGTGATGCTTTTTGCAGCCAAAATAGTATTCATTATCGTTTAAATGGAAAAGTGTTTATCGATGCTACGGGCGATGGCTTGCTGGCTTTTAATGCTGGAGCGAGCTTTCGTATTGGAGCTGAAGGACGAGATGAGTTTTCTGAAGGTATGGCACCGGCTAAGCCAAACAGTGATCTATTGGGTCACTCGTTATTTTTTTACAGTAAGCGAATGAATTACCCGGTTGCCTATCAAGCCCCTGATTTTGCTTACACACAAGAGGAAATTGGATCTTTACCACGCAGTAAAGATATTAAGAGTGGCGATTCTGGCTGTAAGTTTTGGTGGCTCGAGTACGGTGGCATTCACGATACTGTTTACGATACGGAAGACATTAAGTGGGAGCTTTGGAAAATCGTTTATGGCGTTTGGGATTATATTAAAAATAGTGGTCGTTATAGCGACGTAGAAAATTTAACCCTCGAATGGGTAGGTACTATTCCCGGTAAGCGTGAAAGTCGACGCTTTGAGGGTGAGTATATGCTTAAACAGCAGGATATTGTCGAGCAGCGTGAATTCTCTGACGTGGTATCTTATGGCGGCTGGGCAATTGATCTGCATCCGGCTGAGGGGGTTTATAGCGATAAGCCTGCTTGCTCTCAATATCATGCGAAAGGTGTATATCAAATCCCTTTCCGCAGCTTTTTAAGCCGTGATATTGATAACCTTTTACTGTCGGGTCGTATTATCAGTGCGAGTCATATAGCGTTTGGCTCAACTCGAGTCATGCTTACCTGCGCCCACGGTGGGCAGGCTATGGGCCAAGCTGCTGCTATGTGTGTGATTAAGGACTGCGAGCCTAAATCATTATTAGAGCCGCCGGCTATGGCTCAATTACAACAAAGCTTAAATCTTACCGGGCATGGCTTGCCTGGGATTGCTTTAAATAAGCAAGAGTGTTTAAGTCAAAGCGCCAAGATTGTTGCCAGTAGCACCTATAGCGGTAACAGCTTGGGTGCGGTAACTGGTTGGACCGAGCTTACTCAGTCGTTGGCGCAAATGCTGCCTTTAGCCAAAGGTAAGCTTCCTGTGGCGCAGATTAAAGTAAAAGCACTTCGAGCTACAACTCTGACAGTTCAGTATCGGATCAGTGAAAAAGCACAAAACTTTACACCTGAGGCAATACTGGCCTTTAAAACATTGTCACTGATCGAGGGTGAGCAGGATATAGTTCTTGATTTACCCGGTGAGCTCGAAACTGCCCAATATGCTTTTTTGTGCTTCATGGCTAATGATGCGATTCTGTTGGCAACGACAGAGCGTCGTTTAAGCGCTATTGCCACAGTGCGGCATAAAGAACATAAAGCAGTTTCCAATACGGGTAAGCAGATTGCACCACCTGACAGTGGAATTGATGAGTTTGAGATCTGGACCCCTGAGCGTCGTCCAGATGGGCATAACTTAGCCTTAAGTTTTTCTCTGCCAGTTTCTTTTTATACGCCAGCTAACTTAACCAATGGATTTACTCGTCCTTGGTTGGGTAGTAATGCGTGGGTTTGCTCTTCTGAAGACCCAGCTCCAGAGGTTAAGTTTTTATGGGACTCTCCAGTTCGGATTGAATCTGTACGGATTTTTTTTGATTGTGATTACGATCATGCGTTAGAAACCGTACTTATGGAACACCCAGAAAATATAATGCCATTCTGTATTCGTCGCTATCGACTTTTGGATGATCAGGGGCGTGTAGTGTATGAGAGCGAAGATAACCATCAAAGTGTTAATGTGATTAATTTCTCTCAGTTTGTGGATACCGAAAAGTTGATTGTTCAGATGGAGCACCCTTCGCAACAAGTGCCAGCTGGATTATTTGAAGTACATATTCAGGGTAAGCATATTTAATAGGTCGTATCGATGAAGCTTGCTAATGTTACGGTTAATTCAGATTCACAACATTTGAAACATTGGGTGGAGCTAGCTCGTTCGGGTGAAATTAAGGCTTTTGAGTGGGTAGTGAAGCATCAGCAGAACAGTGTTCGTACTTATCTTGCAAAACGGACCGATTACAGTCGTGATGTCGATGATCTTACGCAAGAGACGTTCGTTTTGGCATGGCAAAAGTTAGCAGAGTTAGAAGAGGTTGATGCTTTTAATGGCTGGTTGTTTGCAATTGCGAAAAATCTATTGCGTAACCATCATCGTAAGTTGGCGAGACTATCACCCACCGAACCAGATTTAGTGACGCAATTACTTGATCAAGTTTCATCAGAAATGGATGATCGAGAAGAAAGCGCTGAATTAACACTGTTGCGACAATGTTTGTTAAAGCTAGATCATCAGGCTCAACAAACACTTAGGCTATATTATCACGAGGGTTACAGCTTGCAGGAGTTACGTGAAACGACTGGCGTGGCGCACTCGACCTTAACTATGCGCCTAAGCCGCTACCGAACAAAGCTACGCGATTGTATTAATCGAGGTTAATGATACGACTATGAATCCCCATGACGTCCAACTAATAGAGCGTTATCTTGTCGGTGATAAGAATTCAGAGCGAGAGCTGCTTGAGCGAATCGTAAGCGATGATGAATTTAAGGCCGAGCTAAAAAAGCAGCGACAAATGCATAGATTGCTAAAGTATTCGGTTTATTCAAAATCGAGTGAAGATTTATCATCAGCTATTATTAATAAATTACAAAATGAAAAAAAATCTGTAAAAAGTAATAAAAAACGTATTTCAGTATTAGCTGCAGCGTGTTTTTCTTTATTTATTTTTTTTATTACAAACTTTTATTGGCTTCAAACTCCGGTCAGTGTGGGCAGCATCAGTAAGCTTGCCGGAGTTGGGTCTAGTTTTGTTCTCGGGCAAAGTGTTACCGCTGGAGAGTTCTCTCTTGATGCAGGCTATGCTGAAATAACCTTAACCAACGGCGTGGTGCTGCTGTTAGAGTCTCCGGCGATACTGGACTTTAAAAATGTTGACCGCCTTGTGTTAAGTAAAGGTGCTTTAGTGGCGAAAGTTCCCCCAGAGGCAATAGGTTTTGCAGTGGATACCCCAAGCGCTAATATCGTCGATCTTGGCACGGAGTTTGGTGTGACGGTTGATACAGCCGGAAGTTCTCAGGTACATGTGCTAGATGGTGAGGTGAAGGTTAAAACACCTCAAGCAAAAGAATACGAAAACTTGTATCAGAACGATGCCCGAAGCTTTGATCTCAATCAGCAAGTGGCTGTTATTCAGAGTCAACCGAATCGTTTTATGCGTACGTTGCCTGGGCGTCGTTATCAGCAACCGCAGTATTTACACTGGTCGTTTGATTATTTTAATGAAGAGTTTAAATGTGATGGCTCAGGGATTAAACAGCAATGTTTTCCGGCGAAATCTCGCACTTTAGAGGGCGACACTAAAGCTCCAGAGAGGATAAAAGGGGTTTTTGGTCAAGCCGTTAGCTTTGATGGGATCAGCCAATGGTTAGAAACTGAGTTTTTAGGCATTGGCGGTAATCGGCCGCGTACAGTCGCTTTTTGGGTAAAAGTGCCACAAAACTTTGATCCCCACCAAGGATTTGGGATTTTAAGCTGGGGGTTGCCGGACAAGCTTTCAGCTTGGCAGATTTCAATTAACCCATTAGATGTTAGCGGCCCCTTAGGACGTATCCGTGTGGGCACCAATGAGGCCGAGATAGTCGGCACCACAGATTTACGGGACAACCAATGGCACCATGTTGCGGTTGTACTGTTTGGTGGCGATAAAGCCGATTTGTCTACCCATGTATTAATGTATATCGATGGCAGCTTAGAGCGAAGTTACGGAAAATCCATTGCTCGAGTTTTTACCGAATTGCATCATCCGCAATCAAAACCGTTGATGATGGGACGTAATATCGCATTTAGCGACTTAGATAACGAGCGTAAAGTGAATCGTTTTTTTCGAGGTGGTGTTGATGAGGTATACATCTTTGATACCGCTTTAACACAGCAAGATATTCATAAATTGATGCGTTATAACTCCATTGCGCACTCTGTGAGGTAAGTATGAAATTAACAGTTTCTCTGTGTCTTTTATTGCTCAGTAGCTTAATGCTCAGCTGTGGACAGGTAAAAAAAGATTTACCACGAGAAAGATCACTAATGACTTTTTCTGATCCTGATAGTATTGACCAGATAGAGCCACAGCAAGCAAGCATCAGCTATTCTAGCCTTGATGGCGGTGCGGCACGTGTTGATATGCATGCTGCAAGTCATCATATATCGGGATTTACCATTAAACCTAGTGTTCCTTGGGATTTAAGTGATTTTAACAATCTAGCTTTAGTTTTTGATATTGCTAACCCTACGGATGAGTCTGTAAGTATGTATGTTAGTACCACCGACATTCATAACGATTTTCAGATGCGTAGTTTTGTCGTCCCCGCACAATCCAGTCAAACTTACTCTATAGATATAGTTGTTCCAGAGCTTAGCCAAGAAACCGGAATACGTTCAAACCCGGAGAGTTGGAATAACCCCTATCAGGCGTTGATTTGGCGTGGAGGAAAAAAACAGATAGATACCTCGGCTATTGCTGGAGTTCGTTTTGATGTGCGTGGTGCGCTAAGTGATAAAACGTTAATTGTGGACAATGTGAGAGCTGTAGAGCCGCTAGAGTTTAATCCTGATTACTTAAAGGGGTTGGTAGATACATTTGGGCAAAGTGCGAAAGTAGAATTCTCTCATAAAATCGACTCTGTGGATGAGCTTCGTAACGTGTCCGATGCAGAGCAAAAACAATTACAACACAACACTATAACCGACCGATCCTCTTTTCATGGCTGGAGAAATGGACCTAAGTTGGCCGCGACTGGATTTTATCGCGCTGATCAATACAAGGGGAAGTGGACGTTGGTAGATCCTGAAGGATATTTATTTTTTTCCAATGGAATTGCCAATGTACGCATGGCTAATACCTCCACCATGACAGGCTACGATTTTGATCATACTCTTATCCCTGCCCGAAACCTTGGTGGTTTTACTCCTGAAGATTCTTTGGGCTTAAATCCAGCACCTAATCAGGCATTGTCTAGTCGGCAAATAAGTTCGCCTTTGCGGGCAGGCATGTTCAACTGGTTGCCTAGTTACGATGAGCCCTTAGGTGAACACTTTGGTTATCGCCGTGAGGTTCATTCAGGTGCATTAAATCGCGGGGAAACTTATAGCTTTTATCGCGCTAACCTCGCTAGGAAATACCGTACGGATGACAATCAAAAACTTATGCAAGCTTGGCGAGAAACGACTGTGAAACGCATGATCGATTGGGGTTTTACATCATTTGGAAACTGGGTTGATCCAGAGTTTTATGAGATGAAGAATTACCCTTATTTTGCGAATGGGTGGATAATTGGTGACTTTAAGACAGTTTCGAGTGGCAATGATTATTGGGGCGCGTTGCCTGATCCATTTGATCCAAAATTTCGCGAGAGAGCTTTTGTAACAGTAAAAAAAATTAGTGATGAAGTAGCTAATAGCCCATGGTGTGTCGGTGTTTTTATCGATAATGAAAAAAGCTGGGGAATAATGGGCTCTGTGGAATCTCAATATGGAATTGTTATAAATACACTTACACGATCTGTCGACGACAGCCCTAGTAAAGCGGCTTTTGTGGATTACTTAAAAAAGACATATTCATCGATAAACGCTTTTAATAGTGCATGGGGGACTTCTTTACGCGATTGGGAGATGTTAGAGAATGGCTTAGCGTTGACGAATTATACTGGTGCTGCGTTAAAGGATTTAGCCGCTATGCTGGAGTTGTATTCGGCCGAATACTTCCGCATTGTTGATAGTACTATGGACGAATTGATGCCCAATCATTTGTATATGGGAGCACGTTTTGCCGATTGGGCGATGACGCCGGAAGTTCGAACAGCGGCGGCCAGATATGTTGATGTGATGAGCTATAATTATTACCGAGAAGCTGTCAGCGATGTATTTTGGGACTTTTTAGCCGATATCGATAAACCCAGTATTATCGGAGAGTTTCACAATGGCGCGCTTGATTCTGGGCTGTTAAACCCCGGTTTAATTCACGCCGAATCACAACAGGATCGTGGAGTTAAGTACCAAGAGTACGTTAACAGCGTGATCGACAACCCCTATTTTGTCGGTGTGCACTGGTTTCAATACATCGACTCGCCGTTAACGGGGCGTGCTTATGATGGTGAAAACTATAATGTTGGCTTTGTAAGTGTTACCGATATCCCATACAAGCCATTAGTTGATTCCGCACGCTCTGTAAATAGAGCCTTATACCCGCGCCGTTACGGAAATTAAAATATTTACTAGTTCATACTAGCTGTAGGTTTGTCAGTGCTAAGGAGTGTTAAGTGCTATAAAGCTAGTGCCAAGCTTCTCTTATGAATGTTGTAACCAATTACAGAGATCGATAATGATCAACGGGTATTGTCATGAAAAAATCGCAGTGATACCACGCTGGCATCAGTAAACGCGCAACGTTAAAGACCCTGTTAGAACTTGAGCAAGTAGTATTAGCGCCATGGCTGCCTGCAAGCCTTGTAAAGGGTCGGCTGCCGAAAAATCTATGCCTTTAACTTGTGACCAAACACTTTTTTGATGGCCACTAGCACTTCTATCATCAAAAGAGCGTTTTGTATTTAAATACTCGCTAGGAACTAAGTATGCCCGATATATAGTTGGCATCTGTGGTTTTTCGCAGGTTTGTATTGGCAACGAGGTGAATGAGCGGGGCAGGATGGGGTGGCTCGAGGGAGTAAAACCCTGATCATACCTTGATCTGTGCTGTGCTTTGTGGTCGTCGCTTTATCGTTATTTTGAAATGCCTTTGATGTTTTTGAGTTATCTCTCGGCAGCTTCGTGAATGATGGCTTCTTTTTGGTACTTTGGGCTCTTCTCTGCTAGCAGAGCTTTCGGTTAGAAGACTCCGCGTGGGCTTATTGGATATAAATACTCTCAATCTCCCATTTTCCGGAGTTGACATTTTTTGGGAACTCTAAACGCAGCCGCTTAAGTTTATTCGGTAGTTTGTCGACGGTGGATAAGTCTAGTGTGTAGGTGCTAAAGCTTTGGTCGTTGGGTTTGATAGCGAGTTCTGCCTGCGCGCTATTGCTCCAATTGATGTCGGAATATTTCCAAAATTCAGGACGATTAGTGGCAAATTCGGCAAGGTAAATCCTGAGGCTTTTGGCATCGCTTTGATTTTTTAACGTGATACTTAAGTCCGTGCCCTCGAGGGAGGCCGAGGCCCAATTGGCGCTCTCGATAATGGCGGAGCCCTTATGATCACCGCTGATGGTGCCTGTTGAATTCCAATTTACCGAGGTGTTGGCTACGGCGCGCCAGCCCATTACCGATTTCTCGAACTCCCATACTCGCCCACCACCTTCGGGGTAGGAGGTGTCATTTACAAGGTTAACTGTACCATCGTCGTTAAAAATTAATGGTTTAATCATAATGCCGCGGTAGTACATGCTAATGTCGTGGTGCTCGTGTACTACGTACCATTGTTTTTGCCAGTTAAAAATACTGCCGTGACCGCCGCCCATAAAATCGCCGGCGTATTGGTAGGGGCCCAATAATTTATCTGACATGGCGTAATCGGCACCCCATACTAAATAATAAATATCCTCGCGCTTAAACACGGTGGGTTTATCATCAGTCGGTTTTACTTTTCCATCTTTAGTTTTAATGATGATTGGGACCGGTTCGCTAGCGAGTGAGATCATATCCTCGGCTAGCGTGGCAGCATAGTAAGCTCCGGCACCAAAGATAATTGTATAGACTCCGTTTTCTTCAAAAACCTCTGGGTCATATGGGTGGGTTGGAGCAATGCCTTCTGGCAGTAAAGGTTTACCCAGTGCGTCTTTGTATGGACCACCGGGATGAGTGGCTACCATGACGCCCGTGTCGATATTACGGTTGGAGAAGTACCAGTAGTACTTTCCATCTTTTTGCGCAAAATCGCCGGCCCAAGCATTGGGTTGCTGCCCAATATACGTATCGGCGGGATACATGGTAGTTTCTTTGCGCCAGGTCGTTAAATCGTTGGTTGACCAAATTTCCCAGCGGTCCATGGTCCAGTCGGTTTCGGTATCCCAGGTTTTATCGTGGCCCATACCCATATAAAGCCGGCCATTGACTTGCATTACATGAGGATCGGTTAAACCGTGTTCAGGGAACACATTTAGGATTTGCACGGGCTGGGAAACGTTTTTGTGCTGGATGATGTCGGGGAACGCTGGTGTCGGGGAGCCTGAAAATGCGGCTGGAGTAATCAGTCCTAACGCCGTTAGTATTAAGGTGTGCCGCGTGGTAGTCATTGCGCGTATAAACATAAATCCTCTCCATATCTTATAGTCTTTTTGATAATATGGCGATTTTAGTGCCTGGCTTGCTCATTGTCTAGTGTCGACAATCCTGAGGTCCATTGTAATGAGCCGCAGAGTTGTAAGCGTTAGTGAAAGTCAAACTGTTGATTTGTATTGCCGTTACACTGCCATTGGTGGATGTCGGCGCCGTTGGCGCTTTTGACCAGTGTCGGCAGTGCAGTTTGTGGCGCCTCAGCCATTATGGCGGTAGAACCCGTCGTAAAGGCACGCGAGCGGGATATTAGTTTGGCAGTGGCTACCGTAGTCACCTTTGGTACTTTGGCCATGTTTGCCTACCCGGCACTGTTTCAGTTTATCGAGACCGACAGCGTAAGTTACGGTATTTATATTGGCGCCACCGTACATGAGGTGGCGCAGGCCGTGGCGGCTGGCCAGTCTATTGACCCTCAGGCATTGCAAGGGGCACTAGTGGCCAAGCTTGCCCGTGTGATGTTGCTGGCGCCGGTGGTGTTTGCGCTGGGTTTTGTCGCCGCCGCTTGCGCCCGCAGCTTTATTGCTATGCCAGATACGCTGCTAACGGTTTTGGGTTATCTCTCGCAAGTTACTCTGGCGCTGGCCATGGTGGCGCTCGGCTTAAAAACTCGCTGGGAGCTGTTGTTAAATGGCGGCTGTAAACCCTTTTTGTTGGCAGGTGTGTTGTGGGTGTTGTTACTCGGTGGCGGTTTTTTTCTGGTGCCGTGGGAGCTGGCTTGGTGAGAATAGCCCCGGAGGTCATCCGGGGCGTGAGATTAGTTGAGTTTAAAGGCGTAAGCGATTTGTTGGGGGGCGTCTTTCTTTAGTGTGATTTTCAGTCCGTCGGAATCCTGGCTCCAAGATTCGATGTAGTCTCCGTTCAGCGCGGTCACTGTCCGGAACGTTTTAACACCTATGCTGTTGTTTTTTGCCAAGACGGCAATATTGACAGCTTTATCGGGTGTCCCCAAGGTGATGGCGTAAAGGTTATCGCCGTTCTGGGTAAAGCGTATGTCCTCTGGAGTGTAGTCTACATGTTCTGAGAAATGCCCATCGCCGGTCATTTGGGTTGGGCCCTCGCCGTAGATTTTCCAGGGGCGAGTGTTATAGATTGCTTCACCGTTAACTTTTAGCCAATCGCCAAGTGCTTTCAACACTGTGCGTTGATCCTCTGGAATACTGCCGTCTGCTTTAGGCGAAATATTCAGTAGCAACTGCCCGTTTTTAGAAACTATGTCAATAAAGTCGTGAATTACCCAGCGTGCGGGCTTAATTTCCAGCCCTTCGATATACGACCAGCTCCATTTGGAAAGGGTGTCATCGGTAAGCCAGGGGGCGCCGGTGAGCTTATCGCGTCGGCCCTGCTCAAAATCTTCCACCGAAAAAGTCTCGGGCATGTCGCGGTCTTTATGAGTCATCATAACCGGTTTGCCCCACTGGGTGCCGGCGTTTAAGTAGTAAGCGGCAAACTCATAGCGGGTACTTTCAGGAATTTGATCTAACCAAGTATCAAACCAAACGATATCGGGTTGGTACTTATCGGTGACTTCTTGTAGCGCACCGAGCCAAAATTCTTCCAGCCACTGATCCTCCGGGAGGTTACCGTATAATAGTTTGAGCTTTGGATTTTCAGAGGTAGTGGGTAGTCCCTCAATCCAGGGATAATGAGAGTTCCAGTACGCATGATAGGGCTCTAGGTGACCATAGCGTTGCATGGCTTGCTGAATGTTCTGGCCTTTGTAGCGTTGTAGGTGGCGCGCGTGGTGGAAGGTGGCGATGGTTTTCATATCGCGCTTGCGCAGCTCCGAGAACAACTCACCCATAATATCGCGTTTAGGCCCGATGTCTGCGCTGTTCCATGGAGTGACATTACTGTCCCACAGCGCATAGCCGTCGTGATGCATGGCAACTGGTCCGGCGAACTTAGCCCCGGTTTGTTCAAATAGCTCGGCCCACTCGGCGGCGTCAAAATTCTCGGCGGTGAATTGGGAAATCATGTCGTGGTAACCAAATTCGGACGGATGGCCGAAGTTCTCCGTGTGCCAGGGCAGGGCGTCTATGTGGTAGCCCTTTTCGCGGCCTTTCCAGTCTGCATCAGAGAAATCAAAATGCATCCAGCGCGGATACCATTCGTTGGCGTGCGCAGCGACGGTATACGGCCCCCATGTGAAATAGATGCCAAGTTTTGCATCGCGGAACCAATCCGGGGCTGCATAGTGTTGCGCCAGAGACTTTTCGTCCGCTGTATAACTTGGCTCGCCATTGGCAATTGCCAGGTTAGTACTTAGGAGTAGGCTTACTGCCGATAAAGATGCTATTTTAATAATATTGTTCTTCACGTTAACCTCATATTTTCTTTGGCTAATTATTTTTTAAGCTAGCTCTTCTTCAAAGAAGAATAAACCTAGCCTGTCAGGTTATGTCGCGGCACCAGTATATGTTTCATCGATATTTAGTAACTTGAGAAATTTTTTCAATTTCCACATCATTCAGCACTCGGGAAAAGATCATCATCTCGGCCATGGCCCCATTCATTACTCGCAGCGGATTCATTTCGCGCTGGCTACTCCAGTTACCGATTGTGGCCTTGCCAATACTCCAGTAGCTTGAGGAATGCTTAAGATTCTGTTCGCTAAGTTTTGTACCGTTTACGTAGAATCGGAGCGTTTGAGTTTTCTGGTCTAAGCTGACGGCTAGGTGAAACCACCGTCCCGAATCGCGTTTACTTAAGAAAGGCTGATAGTTATAATCTTTTTCGTCGCCAGATAAAGATTTAAGTCCCACGATGATAGCGCCGTGGTCTAGGCTCAGTTGTCCTAGCTGCCAGTGAATATCGCTGGGCTTATAACCGTCGGTTAACAGTAATGCGCTAAACATTCGGTCCAAGCTGTCTATTGTGACCCAGGTGACCAGACTAAAGCTTTGTAGTTTCTCGGGTATGTCTATCCGAACTCTATCTCCGGGGCGTTTAAAGCTCAAGGCGTGTTTGCCGGGCCAGGGGCCATCTACCCAGCGGGCGCCCACAACCGCCCCATCACTGGATTGCGTTTTGGCGATGTTTGGCAAGACCCTACTATTATCCGCTGTCGGTTGGAAATCGTAGTAAGCGAGTAGGGAGGGGTCATTTATCCAGAAGTCGCGATCTTTTTCCCAGCGCCGATGACGCTCTTCATCCGCTTTTTGAATTAAGGTATCCAGCTTATCAAACTCTTTAAAAGTAGCTGCATTAGAGGTTTGTTTACGTGTGACCTCGCCTTTTAAGGTTGTTGATTGACCCGCGGTGTTTTTAACAAATTTTTGGCTGCTGCCATTGTTTCCTACCATTTCCACCTCGCCCTCGAAGACCTGAATATTGGCATCGCCTTGTGCGTTGACGTGTATGCCGACAGAGGTGCCCAAATCTATTACCCGCGAACTGGGCGTGTTAACCGTAAATCCTATAGCGACTTCAGGAACATCGGTTTTCGCTTTGCCCTGATGCAATGTCACATTTTGTGCATCAAAAATGTCAAAGCGAGCCGGCCCCTGTAGTGTAAGTTTGGCGCCTTGGTAGAACTCAAGCTCAACAAATCCTGTTGTTAGCTCGTAGCGGCCGGGTTGGATTGATTCTCCAGTCTGCCAGGGCTGAGATGAACTATTCAGCGCGACACGGCTAACGATGGCGACCCCTCGGTCGACTAGGAGTGGGGAACTATCTGTGCCCAAGTCGTCACTGATAAACACAGCAAGCAATAGTAGCGCGGCTAAGGTGCTGCCCCAGCTAAGCCAATAACGCCGGGTGTTGTTCGTCCTTTTCTTGGACGACAGCCGGTTTAGAATGGAAAGACGAAACGTGCGCTTTTGTTTTTCAGAGACAAGTTGTGTTTCAATTAACGCGTAGCGTCGAAGAGTGCTCGAAAACTGATCACTAAGATCGGGGTAGCGCTTTAATAGTAACTTGATGGTGCGATGATCTTCCGCGGAAGCTTCTCCTTGCGCGATTTTCGCAGCTATTCGCTCTAGTGTATTGTCCACGTTTGAGTCACTCATCAGACACCTCTTTGGTAATACATTCTTTCAAGGTTTTCCGTATTCGACTTAAAGCAATTCGTACGGCATTGGCGCTAAGCCCCATTGCTTGAGCTACCGTTTGTGAGTTGTTGTTATCCAAGTAATAGAGCTTTAATAATTGGCGGCTTTTAGAGGGAAGGTTATGCATACATTGCTGCAATGCCTGCTCTTCCTCGCTAAGGCGTTGTAAGCTCAACTCGGGCGGAGGGCTGTGCTGATCAATCAGCCAATGAAGCTCACGCTCCATCAGTTTGGTCCGGCGCCATCGTTTACGTGTCTCGTTGCGTACTAGGTTTTTAGCAATGGCACACACCCAAGGCAAAAATTCCGATTCATGCTCAAGTTGGCCGATCTTATCTAGTGCTACAACAAAGGCGTCTTGAGCGATATCCTCAGCGAGTGAGCGATCGGCCCCTAAACTGCAGGTATACGCAAGCACCCTTGAGCGATAGGTGTCGATAAGATAGGAAAATCGGTTATGAAGAGGCATAGTCATCGCACTCTCGCGGCGGTCATACTAGAGTATGTCGCCGCGCAGTGCATTGTTTCATCTATGTGCAAAAAAGAAGGTTAATTAATTAAAACTAAACTGCTGGTTAGTATTGCCGTTACACTGCCATTGGCGGATGTCGGCGCCGTTGGCGATGGAGGCGTTGGCAACATCCAGGCACTTATCGCTATGGCGAGCCCGCATTTCGACATAGCCATTCCCTAGGTCCACGGGCTTAAAGTGTAGATTTTGGCCGTTAAAGCAATCCCATTGAATCACCACCGCGCCGTTGACGGTCGAGTTGCCACCCACACCGACACACTTGTTGTGCTTCGTGCGCAACTCGTACCAACCGCTGTCTACCGGCACGAATGTGAATGTTTGGTTGGCGTTGTTGGCACCACAAGTCCATTGCTGGATGTTGGCGCCATTGGCGAACGAGCCCGATGCTAAATCAATACACTTACCACTTTGGCGACCTTCGATAGCGATTGCGCTTGAGGGTACATTGGTATTTGCGCCGCTATTATTGCCATCGACAGGTTTGTACACGCGGACCCAGTCGACCCAGTAAACGCTTTTATTAGTGTCGGCCAGTTCCGCGTCGGTTGGAGTAGTGCCGTTGTCGGAGCGCCAATTTTGATCTTCGGTATTAATAATCAGGTGCATAGGCTTACTTAACCCAGTGCCGTTGGTAAAACCGTTGGGATCGATAATATTAGGCCCGGACACACTCCGTACTAACTGTCCATCGATGTAGTAATCGAGATTCCACGGGTCTTTCCAGTGCACGCCAATACGGTGAAAGTCATCGCTCCAGACGGTGCCTTGCCCATCGCTATACCAGCTGCCCGCGTCGGTGGGTTGGTAATCCTGAAAGGGGTCGCGCACAAATACGTGGTGACTCAGATGAATGCGCTCAGCGAACCATTCCTCGCCTGCTCGGTCGCTGCCATAGGCTTCAAGAATATCAATCTCTTGAGTGGAGTCGGCGCTTAACAGCCATACATCTGAGGCCAGCACCAACTTGCTGATTTTGGCCTTGGTTTCTACGTACAGAGGGTAGGTAAAAGTATCGTGGGAGGTGATAGAGCCCGCGCGAACTTTATTGGTGCCTTGCTTGCGGGTGGCAGCAATACCTAAATTGCCACCGGTTACGTAGGCGTGGCCGTCGGTCCACTCGGTCAGCCCGGGGCCAGTCCAAGGGTTAATAAAACCCTCATGCCAGCGGTTGGTAAATTCGTTATGGTAGTTGTTGAGTGACGAGGAGTAATTAAAATCATCGGAAACCGTTTGCAGCTCCCACACTTTGCCGTTGCCGGCATTGGCGGGTACCGGGGGGTTATCCCAGTCGGCAGCAAGGGCATGGGTGAAGCTTAGACCGAGAACGGCCGCAAGTAATGCTCTCATGTTGGTGCCTCTCTATGGTTATTATCTGTGAGTTACGCCTAAGGCGCACTGTGATACTAGGCACTATAGAGGTGTAAAACTATAATAAAACCTTGCAAAAATATGAGGCTTATGTGGTATATCGAATATTTTGATGATGTTTATCACAGTGCGCGGAATATACTTTTTCACGGCTCTTACCAGAATGAGTGCTCAATCTTTATGGCCGATGAATAACCATTTTCAATGGTTGTTAGATAGTTATCTAGACTCATTCTTTTTTAGGTACTAATGTTATTTCATCTATCGTCGCATCATAGTTTTGACCATCGCTAGCAGTAAATGACACTCTAAGTTGGTAAAAGTGACCGGCTGGGAGGTCGGAGGTTGGTGTTAATACATCGGTGTTGAAGCTCGCTTTCGATACGCCAGACTGGGTCTGTAAGACGTTAGTGTCGATCTTGGTGATGTCTTTGACTGGAATCCAGCGGGATTTAAAGTGACGCAGCCAAAAGCGCAGGCCGCCTTCATCAGAGGCAATAACCTGATTGCCCGAACCGGCATCGTAGCTTACTTGTAGTTCAATCGGCTGCCCGATGACAATGGGCTGACTGGCCCAGCGTTCGCGGTTTTGAATGGTTAGGTGACCTTCGTGATAGTCATCCACTTGCAGCGAAAAGCTGTTATTCACTGTGTCAGATTGTTCGGCTTTGGCGATGATTGTGGTGCGCCCAGACTTGAGTGCGGTCACTACGCCTTGTGGGTTAACGCTCGCCACTTGTGGATTGGTGCTGGCCCATTGCACGCGCGGGTTATCGGCATGGGGCGGTTGCACTATGGCCTTTAAGTGGCGTTTCTGTCCGGTGTAGAGTGGGGCAGGATTGTTGCCAATAGTGACCGACTCTACCGCCACGGGGTACCAATCGACAATGGTAATGTCTACCGAGTCGTTCAGGTTGTTAGCCGGGCTTTGGGCAGTAATGGTGGCATACTCGCCTGCGTCGCCGACGGCTTTGATCACCCCTTGTTGGTTTACACTGACATTAGCGGGGTTATCTGAGTGCCATTTTAAGCGGGTATCGGCGTGTTCAGGTGAAAAGCTTGCCTGTAGCGGGTAGCTGGTTTGTGTTCTAAGTTGTAGCGTTTCGTGCCCCAGATTAATATCGGTGGGTGGAAGTCGATTAGAAGAAAGACGTGTGTTAATTTTGGGGGTCGAAAATTCGACGGTCTCGCCGTTGCGCCATGCAATGGTTACTTTCTCTATGGTGCTCTGTGAGCCCAGACCAAAATGCACAATATTAAGCAAGCTTTGCGAGAAAATTTCTCCGGCCGAGCCGACCCGTTGACGATAACGGTGATCTTTCGTGTGCAGGGTTACATAGGCGCCCATCGGATCGATGTGATGCTCGGGGGAGTAACCTACCTCAACTAAGCTGTAGTTGCCGGCGTTTGTGGCCGTGTTTTGGTATAGGTACCACTGTCCGCCTTCATTACCGAGTAAAAGGTCCAGGCTGCCGTCTAGGTTAAAGTCAAATGCCTGGCCCATGTCGCCATTGCCGGGCCCGCCAATATCGTTAGCGCCGTGCATAGTCACGGTGTCGAAGCTGCCTTGGCCTGTGTTCAACAATAGGTAGTCGGAGGTTTTTCCATAGACTTTGCCCCAGCGACTCACAAAAATATCCTGGTGGCCGTCGTTGTTAAAGTCACCCCGGGTTACGCCTAAAGAATTGGTGCCCGGCGGGATTTTCCATTCGGTGGAAACATTCACAAAACGGTCGCCATCGTTGCGCAGTAAAATATCGGCCTCGTTACGGTTTTGCGGGGTAAAGTCGGTCGCTACGTCCGTTACGCCCGTAAGGGTAAATTTAAACCCCCAAAAATCATCCCTATTGCGGACCAGTGCGGCTTTCCATTGGCCATTGCCCATATAGCCAAAGTACATGCCGTTTTCTGAAATATCACCGGGCCAGCCTTCGGCTTGATTTGGGTTTAGTGTCCAATTTTGTCCTATTTTCAGTACAGTGGATTGTTTGTCACGCCCCAGGAACATGGGGTAGTCTTTACCGCGCTGTAGACCTTGCGCTAAAAAGTAGTAGTCGGATAGCTCTATCGGACCATCCGCTGAAAAGGAAAATGTGTCTACGCCTTTAAATCCGCGCGGCTTAATGGCAAACACTTTTTGCGCGGGGTCAAAGTCAACGGAGGGTGATTCACCTCTACCTCCTTCAAATGCTTTGCCGCGCGCCAGGTATAGGTCCAGGTCCCCGTCGTTATCTATATCAACATCGGTTACGGCCATAATGCCCGTTAAGTTAGCGACTGCCTCAGGGGCTTTAGCAGTGACATCGGTAAAAGTAAAATCGCCATTGCCTTGCCACAGGCTTAGCGGCCCGTAGAATACAAAATCGTCAATGCCATCGTTATTAAAGTCGGTTAACAGTACCCGCGATTGATGCACATTTTGAATGCCGGGAACGGTTTTTCGTTCAAAGCGACCATTACCCAAATTCTCGTAAAAGAAATGTTGGGGTTTATCGCCGTATAAGCTGGTCTCGTTAAACAGCAGTAAGTCCAGGTCGCCGTCTAAATCCATATCGGACCAGCGGGCGCCGCGGCCGCGGCCGCCTTTGTCTATACCTACATCTCCGGTGTATAGCACTAAATTCCCGCTGTTGTTGCGATAAAAATTCGCCTTAGAGGGATTAATGCCATTACCCCCGCCTTGGGTGACGATTATGTCTAAATCGCCATCGTTGTCGTAGTCGCCAGGTGAGGTGCCGTGTAAATCGTGCATAAACCAGCGGGCTAAATTTGTATCGTGTTTGGTCACGGTGCCGTCGCCGTTGTTCCAGTACAACTTGCTGGACGCATCATTGTGATTGTTCACAATAAAATCGTAATCGCCATCGGTATCCATATCGGCAATGGTGGGGCCGCCATATTTGAGCGAGTTTACCTGGTCCATTCCCGATTTCGCAGTTATGTCGTTAAATCTAGGTATCGTTAAATCTTTGACCGGTTCAAGGGTGAGACTATTGATAGTCAATGCAGCATGGTTGGCTTTTACAGTTATCTTTGCAGTCCCTAACGTTTCAAACTCTACCAATGTGCGTAGCGTTTGCTCGCCGGCAGTGGGGATATCTAAGCTATTTGCTATCTGTTGGTTGTTGGCATAGATGCTAATGCTGGCGTAATTGGCGGGATTATTCAATTGTAAGGTTAAGCGCTGGAGAACATTGTCGCTAATGTTGCGCGTTAATTGATAAGGCGTTGATGGGTGAACCTCAAAGGCGGTTGGTGATGCCATAGCCAAATCGCTGCAAACGGTCAAAAAGCAGACCGATAACGCAAAGATGCCAGCCTTTTTCCACGGTTTGGTATTGCAGTCACGCAGAGTCATAAAATTACCGCCAGCCTTATTGTGAATTGTATGCAATGCTAAATGAGGTTTACCTCTGAATGCAAGGCCTTTGGTGAGGTTAAGGGCGCTGAATAATCTGTAATGCGGCTGATCGCCTCCAGTTGTTGTTAATGGGCGTTAGGGTCGGTCACGGTAAGTAGGCTCTAGGCTAAGAATGTTATTATTTTTAGATTGTGTGGGTTGAATGTAGCAGCACGAAAGACTCCGCGGAACACCGCGGAGTCACTTTCTTATAAAAACTCGTCAAAAAAATCGACGTGATTGTTTAAGTGATTAAAGCCAAAAATCCAAGTGCCTTCAACGGTATCTGAAAAGTCCATACCACCACTTTGAATTTGGGGGTTTTTCCATCCCGGATGGTGCTCGATACTGTAATCGGCCACACGCTTAGCCTCGGTCCAAATGGCACCTACGCGAGAGTGGTTTAACACCCGGCTCCACTGGCTGGTGTCCGAGCTATTAAAGCCAGGGGTACCGTTGCCGCGCGAGTTGCCATCGCTGATTTTTTGGTAATCGGTATTGTTGCGCACGTAGGTCAAATCGGCGGGGGTGGTTTGATCCTGGTTCCACTCGCTGTGCTGGATAATATGAATGCGGGTATTGGTATTAATTCCACCCATGTTTTGTTTTACTCGGCGTACTAAATCAGCACTAAAGTCGGACTGTCCAGCTTCCTGAATCCAGATGTCGCCACCGCTGTTTAAGACCGTAGCCACTTTGTCATAGGTAGTGTTTAATGCGCCCGAGTAGTTGGTGTGTGCATCAGACCAACGGTCTGAACCAAAGGTAATATTAAAGAGGTGGTCTGCTTCGATAAATGTACCACCTTGAATGCCATAAGCACCTGCGACAGCGTGATAATTGACGCCACTAAAGCGTGAGTCGCTTAAGATGGTGCCCACAGCTGCGACAGTGTGAATGTCATCTGGGTCTGGGCGGCTGTCAAAGTTTGCTAACAGTAAATCCTTGGCTGGGTTAAAACGGCCGATCATGGGCGTTGCAGTAGAATCTTCCTCTGTAGCTAATTCAATCCAGTTGATGTTGAAGTTGCCTGCCTGAATTTGGATACGTAACGTGTGTGCCCCAGCCGTTAATGTACCCAGCGCGACTTCTTGGGTTTGCCAGTTCTGCCAGCCGCCGGTGGAGGCAACAGTTGTCCCATTGCTGCGTTGTTGAGCATCGATCTCTAGCGTATATAAACCGCCTCCAGATTGAGACGCGACACGAACTTTAGCAATGTAACTCCCTGCATTTTGTACATTAATATCGTACTCGAGCCACTCGTTGGCGGCAGTCCAGCCAACGTTGTATTGTCCGCCGTTATCCGATGTAATTTGAATATCAACGCCATCGTTACGGTATTGGCCACCTAAGTTTTGCGCGGTGGTGTCTGAGTAACGCTGGTAATCTTGCGCTTGAATAATACCCGGTACCGGTTGGCTGTTATCGGGTGTCGGGTCGATAGGGGTGTCTTGGCCGCAGGGTTGATTGCCGCACATGCAAACACTAAACAGCGATTGGCTGTTGGCGCAGTCAGTTGCCTCTGGGCCAAAATCATTTTTACATTGGGCGGTGTAGTTACATTGGTCTTCTGCCAAGACACTGGTGCTAAAACTGCTGCATAGCGTGGCGATAGCTGCCGCCCGAGTTAGATAACCTGTCATCGTCATAAGTGGCTCCGTTAAAACATTCAAATGATTTGATGTTGCTAATATGTGTTTGCTTGGCAGGAAGCGCCAAACATGAGCATAGTAGTTTTAACCGTATTACCTAGCTGTCTAATTGTTCACAATTGACAAGTATTGATAAAAGTTTGACGCAATAATAAACAAATGGGCGGATGACTCTTCGTCTAAGTGGTGAGGAGTTTGGTTTTTAAGGTCAATACTCTAGTCGCTGATGGGACTAAACGTGTTGGATATAGCGATGAGTTCGGGCTGAGTTACGCCAAAAAATATTGTACTTTTTGGCGTTGAGGTCACTTAATCTATTGGCTTGCGATAGGTGTCCATTCGTTTCATGGCGTCGCCTTCGTACTGTCTTTTTAATTGCCAGAGCGGACGATCTAAGGTTGGCTCCCAAGCAAACAGTTTTTGGAGCAACTCTCGAACTTTTTCGGGTTTTTTATACGCAAGATTATTTTGCTCACTAATGTCGTTGTTTAATAAATAAAGCTCTGCTGGTCGGTCGGGAAAGCGCAATAACTTCCAGTCGCCATCTCGGATAGCTGCGCGATTTTCTTTTTTCCAACAAAGAGTCTGGTGAGGGCGATCATTGTTGTCGCCTTTGATGTAGGGCAGCAAGCTCACGCCATCGATGTGGTTGACTGTCTCGATATTGCCGCCGGCTACTTGATAAAAGGTGGGCAGTAAATCGAGTGTGCTAATGGGGTGGGGATAATGGCTGCCAGCTTTAATAATACCTGGCCAGCGAGCGATAAAAGGTACGCGAATACCTCCCTCTAGATGGTTGGCTTTGGTGCCGCGCAAGCGGCGTGTTGCCCGAGCCGTTATCGTCGCTGGGGCCGCCATTATCGTTGCTGTAAATAACCCGTGTTGAATCGCTTAAGCCGGTATTATCCAGAGCGCTGAGTACGCGGCCAATGGCTCGGTCCATAGCTAGGTTCATGGCTGCTAGGGTACGGCGTTTACCTTGTAGGTTTGGGAGCGCGGCGAGATCTTCTTTGCGTGCCTCCATCGGCGAGTGTACCGCATTAAATGATAGAAAAAGAAAAAACGGTGCTTTGTTCTCGCGATGAATGAAATCAATTGCGTCGTTAGCAAGGGCATCGGTTAGGTACAAAGGTGATTCTTCAAATTTTCCAAAACCGCGCTCTAAATTATCTTCGGGTCGATAATTGGGGTTTTCATCTGAAAATGCAAAGTAACTTCGAGCACCTCCGCGAAAACCGTAAAAATAATCAAAGCCGCGTTTGGTGGGATGGTATTGATCTGCGTTGCCCTGGTGCCATTTTCCGATAATGCCCGTAGTGTAGCCTTGCTCTTGTAGGTAATTACCTACAGTTCTTTCGCTTAAAGGTAGCCCCATTTCATCATCGGCTAAGCTGCCTTTGGCCATATAACCGGGCACGTTATTTTCTTCATAACCAATTTTTTTGCTGATATCGCCCAGTTAAAATACCTGCGCGAGAAGGGCCGCAGGTGGCAGCGCTGACGTAGGCTTGGTTAAACACCATGCCTTCACTTGCGAGTTGATCGATATTTGGTGTTTGCATGACTTTACTGCCTTGAAAGCCAAAGTCAGCATAACCGGCATCATCGGACAAAATAAATAAAATGTTGGGCTTTTGGATTTCTGCCAAAGAGGCCGGACTAAGTACGAAAAGTAGTAATAAAATTATAAAACGCATGGTACTACTCGATAAATAGATGGGATCTTTAGCGTTAAACGCGCAGATGGTTTAAGTATTCTCTATTGCTGGACAGTTGTTGGGTTAATTGTCGGCTCGCTTCAATATTTTTCCGCAGGGCAGTATCAGCTAATTGTTGTTTGGCTTTCTCTGGAGGTATGGGCATCTTGGTCTCGAAGCCCATGCCATAAAGTACATATTGGTAGCTTAACGCCTGAAATATCTCTCCGGTACGATCAAAGTCGTGAGGCCAGGGAGGTGTATGCTGCCAAAGCTGTAACAGCTCAGTAAGAGAATCCGGAATTGAGTTTGATACTTTATTGTCGCGCCAGAAAGCATCTTGTTGCCGGTCAGATAAAATGTAGTGAAGCTTTAAAAAATCGACTAGCCGCCCCCAGCGATATAAAAAGCGCTCGTTAAAAATATTGCTTAAAGGTGCGATCTGAGAATATGTTTGAGGCAGTTTTTCGGCAATAAACTGGGCCGATAACTCAACCATTAATAGCGCCGATGCCTCTAAGGGTTCGACAAAACCCGCAGATAAGCCGATGGCAATACAGTTTTTATGCCAAAATTTTTCTCGGTGCCCTGGGGTAAACGCAATAGATTTAACCTCTAGCAAGTCACTGGAGCTTTGGGTGTAAGCCGCCAGTGTCTGTAGCGCTTGATCTTCTGTGGCGTGTTGGCTGGAGTATACATAGCCAATACCTCGCCGGCTTTGTAATCCTATGTCCCAAATCCAGCCGGCCTGCTGCGCGGTAGATAATGTACACGAAGCAATGGCCGTAGAGTGTTCTGGGTAGGCTTGACGTGTTGCCAGCGCGCGATCACAAAATAACACTGAATTTAAAGGTTTAAACGGAATGCCAAGAGCTGTGCCTAGCAGGGTTGCTTTAAGGCCAGTGCAGTCGATATACAAGTCGGCAGTTAATGAATCACCAGTGGTGGTGTGCAGCTTGGCAATTGCTCCGTCATCATCCAGTTGCACACCGGAAACTTCGCACTGCTGGTGTTCTACTTGCAGTGCTTCTGTGCAGTGTGTTTGCAGCAGTTGGGTAAACTTACCCGCGTCTAGGTGGTAGCCGTAGTTTAATAGCGATTGCTGCTCTCCCTGTTGCATAGTTTTGGGTGCCAAAAAAGCTTCACATACGGCCTCTTGAGGGCTGTAACAACGTGAGAAACTAGCGGTGTGTTGATGTTGGCTAAGCCAGTGTTCGGCCATGTTTAATTGGTGTTGGTAGCCTGCGGGGACCGAAAAGGGATGATGGTAACTATGAGGGTGTTGGTCAAACCGCCAATTAATAAATTTAGAACCCTGTTTGAATGAGGCATCGCACTCGGTTAAGAATTTTGACTCGCTAATCCCCAAGGTTTGCAATGTTTGGCGCATGGTAGGCCAAGTACCTTCGCCTACACCAATAGTGGGTATCTTGTCTGACTCGTATAGGGTAATGCGTAAACTGCCTTTACGCAGTCGTGCCTGATGCCGGCTGGCAATAATTCCGGCGGTTAACCAACCGGCGGTGCCACCGCCTAGAATCGCAATATGCTTAATCATTTCACTCATCAGACGTCCAACTTATTATTGTATACAATCAACTATTGCTTAGGGGGGAGATAAAGTCAACTCTCTTGTAAGAGTTTATCGAGTACAAAAAAGCCCGCACTAAGGCGGGCTAAGGACTTGCTCATGGAGAACTTACGGTAGCTGAATTAAGCGAACGTTATCGATACGGAAGTTCATCCCGCCGCTCCAGACATTAACGCCTAATTGAAGCTGTAATTCACGGGATCCCCAGTCGGTAACATTGGAGTAGAGGTCTGGGTCAAAGATCATGGCCATTTTGTTCATGTTTTGACGTACTTCGTAAACCCCCTGATACGCGCCACCTTGTACGGTATCGCTGGTGAGAGGATCGAGAATAGACGCTCGGATCTTTTTAACGCCAGCGGCCGGTAGGCCATCGGCAATGATATCGTAGGTAAGTAAATATCGATGCCCATTTTTTATAGTGCCAGCGGGCAAAGACAATGTGCTAACTAAATCTTGTGCTGTTCCAGTGTTTAAGCTGGCGTTACCAGAAATAGCCCCGTCGGTTGAGATACTGCCTCCTGCCTGAATCGTCCAATCGCCGGCACCATTTTCAAAGGTGGCGTTGTCTTGGCTAATCAGGTTGTTGCCCGGGTCAGTTGAGTACTTGTACAGCATAAAGGCGTCGTACTCAGCGGCCCCGACATCAGCGGGTGCGGTGACCGTGATCTTAGTGTTTGCGGCTCCTTCGAAGCGCGTGGCAAATGTACGCGGGTTGGCTCCGTGGGCAAACCAAGCTTGTGAGTTGATGACTTGGCCAACTTCTTCGCCTATGTCACCGGTAACCCACATAGGGTAAACACCCCAAGAGTTACCGTGAGCGCCGCGGGTCTCAACGATATAACCGGCTCCTTCTTCCAGGGCGTTGCCCGGTAAGACAGGGCTCAGTTCGTCGCCGGCTAGCATCGAGGCAAAAGCGCTGCCGTCTATATTTAACCCAAGCGCCGAAGCCGTTGCGGCCATTACGCCCTCGGTGGCATTCCAGCCTTCCAGATCATTCTCAAAACTGCCGTTTGGTAGCTTCTGAGTAATGGCTTCGCCCATGACGGTAATTTCGACGGTGTTAGTCACAGTGTGATCGGCGGTGCCGTCGCTTAAATCGTACGAGTAGGTAAAGGTTTTACTTTCGCCCTCGGCGACAAAGGCGCCAAAGTCGATACCGTCCACCGCCAGCATGGTGCCCTCTGAGCGGTTAAAGTGTAGTGCTGGGCCGCCGTCAACCGGTGCTAGGCTACTCCAGTCGATCTCGATGGCATCGCCGTTGGGCTCGAGTACCGCGCCCGGGCTTGCAAGGTTAACCATTTTAAGCGCGCCATTGGTGCTTACATCGGTCATGGCGGAGCCCAGCACTACAGGTGGTGCTGGCTCTTCGCTGGTTTTGGCCACTACGATAGTCGCCATACGTGACATGCTGTGGTTGTGGTCTTCTACGTTGTAGCTGTTATCGCGGAAGATCGCTACTTCACCGGGGGTTAGCGTATCCAAAATGGCTTGAGTGTCCAGAGTCAGCATGGCGTTTTCAGCATCTAGGGTGTAGAGGCTGGCATCCAAGTCTGGTGAGGCAACAAAGCTAGATATCTGTAGTGGTTCGTTGTCGGGGTCATTTACGCCTTCAACCAAATCCACTTCGTTAGTTGGGTTCTTGTCGTCGATCAGAGTAAATAAATCTTCGAACTCTGGTGCAAAGTCTTCACCCTCGACGGTTACTGTGAGTTTGCGATCTACACTGGCTTGCCCGTCGGATATCGTGTAGGTAAAACTAACGGTTTTGGTTTCGCCGTTGTCCAGCTCTAATGCTAAATCAGCTGGGCGAATGCCAACACGGGCTTCGTTAAATTCAAAACCGGTTAAGTTTTCGGTATCGGGAGTTACGTTTTGTACGTATAGAATATCGCCGTCGGGATCGTAGGCGCCTTGCAATAAGTATTGGGTAAAAAAGGCGTTTTTTTCGTGAAAATTAAGCACGATGTCGCCGCCGGCCACGGGGGCTGTGTTGGAGCCTTTATCGGCATTGCGGTTGTAATCGTCACTGCCGCAACCACTTATGACAGCGACAATAGCAGTGGTGAGTAACGTTTTTTTATTAATTAGTTTCATAGTTTTACACCGTATTTTTTAAAGATGTAGATGCAGGCAGAGCCTGCATCGTTCTCTATTGTTTTAGTTATTGTTAGAAGACCATGCGCAGGCCAAGGCGGAAAGTAGCGCCCACTTTGTATGCGCTTACGGTACGGTCGGTTGGCGCATCGCCGTCCAGCGGGTTGCCTTCTTCCATAGCTACATAGCTAATACTGCCATCTTCACCCACCTGCTGTTGTACTGGCAATTCGCGGTTGGTGTAGTAGGTCCGATACAACGCATCGGTCAAGTTAATCGCTTGAAAGGTTAGGTCCATACTGTCGTTAATTGCGTAGGTCGCAGATAGGTCCACGGTGTCTCGGCCTTCATTCCATAGAGAGCCCTGATACCAAGTCCGGCCGCTTTGTCCGGTATTCCAATCGTTGCCGACCAGCGAGTCCGATGAGCCGCGATAGCTCAAACGTACTTGGTGACCATCTTGCTCCCAGAATGCAGTCAGGTTGTAAGTGTGCTCTGGTGTATCTGCGACTGGGTAAGTAGGCAGTAGACGATCTGGGTCGATAGAGGAGAAGTCAGCTTCGTATTCACTGTCTTGATAAGTGTAGTTAGCTTGAACCCCTAAACCACTCAAAAAGTAACCGGGTAAGAAATCGTAGGTTTGTGAGTAACCTAATTCTATCCCGCGGATCTCTGCGCCTTTACCATTGATGATTTTATTGATGTTGTAAGTGTTGCACAGCTGCTCATAGTCGTCGGAGTGTGCCAGCGGACCGCCAAAACCAGACTGAGTGGTAAAGCGGATTGGCATACAGCTATCTAAGCCACTGTTAGCTTGTGATTCATCTGCTAATAAAACGAGATCGTCTGCATTGAAGGTGCCTTCAACCTCGCGGACATCGGTTATATAGGTTTGTGCGGTTTCCGTGTCGGTGAAGTTTTTCATGTCTTTGTAGAACAAAGCCATGCTAACCATAGAGGTATCATTAAAGTACCACTCTAAAGATAAATCTAGGTTCTGAGACTCCAACGGCTCTAGTTTGGTGTTGTACATCGTCACGTTACCTGGATTGGACGGTAATGTACCCCAATAAGTAGCCCAAAGTTCGTTGATGCGAAAGCCCGGACGTAACTCATCGATCTCTGGACGCGTCATGGTTTTAGATACGGCCATACGACCGATAATATCATCGGTAAACGCGTAGTTAAGATTTAAGCTAGGCAGTATGTTTTCATAGCTGTGGCTGTTCTCGGTGGCAAACGAACCAATAGATTTATTTTGCTGATTAAGTACGGTGTATTGGTCGATACTAGATGCATCAATGGTGCCATTCCACTCGATATTGGGAGAGGTCAGTGATGAATCCCAGCCGTTGTTGCGACTCGTGCTTACGTCGGCATAACGCCACAGGTTGTTCCAAGTGGGGCGGTAAGGGTATGTGTTTTGATCAAACCCTGGTTGCTGCGAATCAATCGACCACTGGGCGTAGACTGGATCGTGACAGGCGTCTTGTACCCCATCACCATTTGGGTCAAACATTGGCATGCGAGTCCAGGTGCTTGGGTCTGGGCCAGCGGATGTATCCCAACCTGTACCGTCAATACGAGAAAATTTGTTCTCATATGCGGGGATCTGGTCAAAGCGTTCTGCTGGATCATTGCTCCAGTTTGATGGGGTGGGGCATTCGGGTAGCGATGTGTCACGTAACTGTCTTAAGGTCAGAGATGAAAACTCTGATTCGTCAGCGTTATCAGGGAAGTCGTGATAGACCGCGCCCGAAGCTCCAATCGCCTCAACTTTTGTTTTGACATATCGAACCCCAATGTCACCTGTTAAGCGGTCATCAAGATAAGAGAAGTTAAATTTCAAATAGGCGGCCGATGAATCAAGAGTGGTTTCCCGGGTATTGCTTGGATCAACCGTGCGATATAGCTCTGGATCCGAGACAACCATGTTGTAGGCTTGCTCAACATCTATCGTCGCCCAGTTTAAACTGGCAAGTCCAAGGGAGCTTAAGAAGTCGTCGTAGGCCAAAGACTCACCACGCTGAATATCCACAGCGCGAATGTCAGATAAAGGCCCGCCAGGTATAGCGACTGGATTACCTTCTGAATCGTAAATAATTTCAGAGGTGGTGTTGGAGTTGTAGGTATAATTTTGCTGATCAACTAGCTTCTTACGCTGGCTAATCTTTCCACCAAATTCAATAGTGGTGATGCCCGCAAAGTCTAGGTCGTAGTCAAAGTCTAACTGAAAGTTGCTAATGGTATCTTCAACACTAACATCGGCTTCTGAGATATTACCTAAATGAAAGCTGTTTAAATCGGTGGGATTGAAGCCGGTGTAAACAATGTTGTCCTCACCGCCGTTCATCGGGTCTCCGGTTTCGGGGTCAGTATAGTTGAATAGGTTATCACCTAGATCAACATAGCTGCCACCATAAATGGGAGCACACAAATCGCCATTACAGTCAAAGCCTACGGGCTCAATGTCAGCACCTGTATTAAACAGTAAGTGAGTAGGTACTTGACGCCAGTTTTGCATATTGGTGTAGCGGCTGGGAAGGCTTTCAGATGTACTAGATGAGTAGCCAGCCATAGCGCTCATGCGGAAGTTATCACTAATATCTTGCTCTAACTTTAACGTTGCGCTGGCGTTTTCTTGTTCATTTCCGCCCACAGAACGACTAATATCACCTACGTTAAAGCGACCCAGTTGTTTTGTGAAGGTTAGGTTGTTTGTATCAACAGTCCACCAGTCTTCTTGAGGGTCAGTGAATGAGGCGACTTGATCAGCGTAATCATTATTCCAAGTCTCCCCTTCTATCAGGTTCGGGAAATCTGAGTTTCGGATTAGGAAGCTGTCTCGACTGGTTTCTGTGGTTTGATTTGCGTAAGTGGCATCAAACATTAATTCGGTAGAATCGGTCGGTGCCCATTGTAAGCCAAGTGTTGCACCATATCGCTCGCTTGAGTTGTCAAACAGTTCGTAGTTGATACCCGCTTGTTCGATGGCTCGAATACCAGAGATGATATTGCCGTTTTGATCACGTGCAATATTGACATCTTTTGCCTCGAAGTTTTGTACTCGATATTGATCTTTACGGTAGTCGTTAGTCTCGGTGTAAGCCGTTAATGCTAGCCCTAAGGTGTCGTCTAGAAACTTTTTGGTGCCCGCAAGTTGTAGCTTGTAGTTGTCTTTTTCGCTGAAGTCATTGTAGCGACCTTGGATGGTCGCGCTGAACTCATCAGTGGGTTTATCTAAGGGGCGCACAGTTACCAGATTAATGGTGGCACCCAAAGAGCCTTCGTCTTGATCGGCGCTAGGCGTTTTAATAACTTCCAGTTTCGATAATATGTCCGATGAATAAGCGCTCAAGTCAACGGCTTGGCTGAAGTCAGTAGAGGTGAGCTGCTGACCGTTTAAAGTGATGTTGTTTTGGTTTGCGCCGGCACCACGTACGGTGATTGTAGAGCCTTCACCATCTCGACTGACTACCGATACGCCAGTAACTCGACCCAGAGCATCCGCGATATTCTGATCGGTGTTTTTACCCATATCCTCCGCGTTGATGGTGTCCATGATTTGCTGGGAATCACGTTTGTTCTCTAGCGACCTTTGTAGTGCCCCGCGAATACCGGTTACAACAATCTCTTCTAGCATGTCGGGGCTAACTGAATCTGGATCGACATCGGTTGATTGCTGCGCAAATGAGCTCATGCCCTGCGTCGCGAGTATCGCGGCGGTTAAGGCAGTTAACTTAAAGCGAGTATTGGTTCTCGACATTGTGAACTTCTCCGTATTTGTAAATATTATTTTTATCTCTTCCGGCGCTAGAGCGGCGACCGGCTGCTTGAAACAAGAAGGTCGAAACTGAGCGAAGGCCCTACTTCAATATCCTCTTAGCCTAATATTCGTGCAAACATCATTCATTGTCAATAGAAAATTGTATACAATACAGGGGGTCGAAACCCTTGTTTTTTGCCAATAGATCGGTCAATTACAAAGCCAAATAAGAATATGCTTGGATATGATTTTCTTTTCTTAAATTGATGATTGTTGACAATTGTGTGGCTGTGTGCAAATGTGGATGGGAGAGAGTTGTCGCTTAAAAACGGTCTGGTGTTGCTGGGCTTGAGCTTACCCATAAAGTCCTGTCGACTATTCAATCCTTGATTAAAAATATAACTATATAAGCACTTGCACTAAATCGAGAATAATAAAGAGATAAGTATTATGAATTTACCCTTAGTGCGGATCCCCCCGTCGCTATTATCATTGCTGGTTATTGGCGCTTTAGCCGGTTGCGCTGATGATGAGCCGTTAAGCTCAGAGCCTAGTGCAGTCGTATTGCCAGCGGTTCAGCCCGAAGTTAAACAATTGGTGGTAAGTTCAGCTCAAGCTGATGCGCGGGCTAGCCAGCTGGAGCGTGACCTTGCGCCTAAGTTGGCCGATGGTATTGGCATTCGCCTGTGGGCAAGTGAGGCCTTGTTAGAAGACCCGGTGGCGCTCAGTATGGATAATCAGGGTAATGCATGGGTGGCCGTTACCAATCGAAGTAATAACTCTGAGTTTGATATTCGCGGTTGGCCACATTGGCATAGCGACACGTTGTCTTTTACCAGTGTAGATGATCGACGCACTTTTTTGCGGGATTATTTTGCCACCGAGAAAAATCTTGATGCGGAGTCGATGCCGGACCGGAATGGTGATGGCAAGCATGACTGGCGCGACCTGACGGTTGCCAAAGAGGCGATATTTAAAGTCTTTGATGGCGACGGCGATGGGCTGGCGGATACTTCACAGGTAGTGCTAGAAGATTTCTCATCCCTTGTCAGTGATGTCCTAGGTGGCGTTTATTACGATAATACCAGCGACTCCGTGTACTTAACGGTGGCCCCGAACGCTTGGCATGCCCAAGATACCAGTGGCGATGGCTACCTAGATGAAAAAACCTCGTTAGCAGAAGGCTTTGGGGTGCATATCGGCTTTAGCGGCCACAATATGTCTGGCGTGACCAAAGGTCCAGATGGGCGTCTTTATTACGGTGTTGGCGATATAGGAGCAACCATTACCGACGCGGCCGGCAAGCAATACAATCATGCTCATGAAGGCGTGATTGTGCGCAGCGAGCCAGACGGCAGTAATTTTGAGATATTTGCGACCGGTCTGCGCAATACCCACGAGTTTACTTTTGATAAGTACGGCAACTTGATTAGCTCGGATAACGACGGTGACCACGCCGGTGAGTTTGAGCGCTTGGTGTATTTGATTGATGGTTCAGATACCGGCTGGCGAACCCACTGGCAGTTTGGCAAATACACCGATCCGCAAAATAACACTTACAAAGTTTGGACGGACGAGGGCTATCATAAAGCTCGTTTTGCCGAGCAATCGGCGCTGATATTGCCGCCGATCAAACCCTTTTATAGTGGCCCTACCGGTATGGTCTACAACCCCGGCACGGCCCTCAATGAAGCCTGGCAGGATTATTTCTTTCTCGTGCAGTTTACCGGTACGCCAGGTAACTCGGGCATTAACGCATTTACTCTTGAGCCAGATGGTGCCGGCTTTAAGCTGGGGCAGGACAAACCCTTTATGCGTGGCATTCAAGGTACGGGGCTGGATGTGGGCCCAGATGGTGCGCTCTATACCGCCGATTGGGTTGATGGTTGGCAAATTAACGATACGGGGCGTATCTGGAGGCTGGATACTGACTCGCCTCATGCCAAGCGAGCGGAAACCCAACAGTTATTGCAGCAATCATTTAATCGTTTGTCGGCCGAACAATTGCTTACCTTTTTATCTCATGCCGATCAGCGCGTGCGCACAAAGGCGCAGTTTGAGCTGGTAGCGCAAGGCGACAGCCAAAGCTTAATAACCGCGCTGAGCAGCAAGCATCAGTTGGGCCGCATCCACGGGGTTTGGGGGCTGGGACAATTGGCTCGACAGCGGCCGGAGGTTGCGGAGCATTTATTGCCTTTGCTGCAAGACGTTGATGCAGAGGTTCGGGTGCAGGCCGCTAAAGTGCTGGGTGATACTCCATACCCAGCAGCAGAGCGTGCCCTACGCAGTAACCTAAAGCATCCCAATGCGCGAGTGCAGATGTTTGCCGCGCAGGCGTTAGGGCGTATTGGCGCAGTTGAATCGTTTAGTGCGATCGTGGCGATGCTGCAGGAAAATAATGATAGGGATGTATATCTGCGTCAGGCTGGAGCCATAGCTCTGGCGCGTTTAGGGCAAGAGCAAAAATTGATCGAGCTGGCCGGTCATCCGTCGGTGGCGGTCCGAGTAGCCGCCGTTATTGCATTAAATCGGTTGGCAAGCCCTGGCCTTGCGACATTTTTGCAAGATAACAATGAGTACGTGGTAACCAACGCAGCTCGTGCTATTAATGACGATGCGCTGATCCTGCCAGCGTTGCCCGCTTTAGCCGGCTTACTGTCTAGCCCGCCATTTACTAACGAGCCATTACTGCGCAGAGCCATAAACGCTAATGCGTTTATGGCCGATACGCAAAGTGCCCAGCGTCTGGTGGCGTTTGCGGCCGATGTCAGTTACCCCGCGGTTGTACGCGCCGAAGCACTCAATGCGTTAAGCGTTTGGCAAGCACCCTCGGTGTACGATCGGGTCAGTGGTATTTATCGGGGCGAGCGCAGCTCAGATACGGCCGAGGCGATACAGGCACTGCGACCGGAATATGCCGCGCTGCTTGCGGCACAAGAGCCCCAAGTTCGTGAGGCAGCCGCCAACGCTGTGGGCCGCTTAGGGATCCGCGATGCAGGTCAAGCATTGAGCGTATTGATGCAGTCAGACAGTCAGGCCAGTGTGCGTCGCGCGGCACTTGAAAGCTTACACCGTTTAACGTTCGAAAAGTTAACGGCTGCGGTATTTTTAGCGTTAAAGGATGATGCGGAGATCGTGCGACGCGCGGCATTAGGGTTGATTCCCGAGCTGACAATTGCAGTATCCGAGAAGGTACAAATGTACAAAATGCTACTGCAAAAAGGCACCTTTGGTGAGCGACAAGAAACTTATAGCTCGTTGGCCAAAATACAGGCCCCCGAGGCTGATGAGTTGATTGTGCAACGATTGCAGTTGTTGCTGGCAGGGGATATTGATCCAGAAGTGCAGTTAGAGTTGGTACAAGCGGCAAGTATTAGTCAAAGCGCGCAGGTGCAAACACTGTTGCAAACGTATCAGCAAAGTAAACCCGCTGGTGATACAACGGCGCAGTATATTGAAACCCTAAAAGGCGGCGATGCTCATATGGGCCGACTGTTTTTCTTTTATAACACCACAGCTCAGTGTGTTCGCTGCCATGTGTTGGGTGAATCTGGTTCGCCGGTGGGCCCCGAGTTAACCGATATCGGCAGTCGTTTAACCCGTTACCAATTACTAGAGGCAATGGTAGCTCCAGGGGCTCGGGTTGCCCCAGGCTTTGGTCGTACTACCGTCACACTCAAAAATGGTGCGGTAATTGAAGGGCACTTTAGTGCCGAGGCTCACGCCACTGTAAGTGTGACTACCGATACCGGCCAAAAGAAAATTATTCCACGCGAGGATATTGCAACGCAAAGCTTTTCTGGCTCTGGCATGCCGCCCATGGGGCTAATGTTAGAGAAAGAGAATGTTAGGGATATCGTCGAGTTTTTGGCGAGTCAAAAAGGACAAGCAAAGACGGTAGGTCATTAACTAACAGGGGGTGCACCATGAAAAACATAAAGCTACGGATGATTGCACTGGGGGTGCTCTGTTTTGCGCTAAACGCTTCTGGCAATGAGCCGCTTAGCCCTAATATTTTTTATGTCGATCAGGGGGGAGGGCGTTGCTCCCTGGGAATTGAGCTTACAGTATGGTCAGGTGGTGCTTGAAAACAAAGCCGGCGCAACGGTTAAAAATAGTTTGGTGGCGGAGCCTGCCACGCGGGATAAAGAAGGTGATGCCGTACGCTTTACTTGGAATAAGAAAAAGGTGCTAACGGAGTGGGGCAGCCAGAATGAAGCGGTGTCTACCGTCACTGTGATTAATAAGGCGGGTGCCATTGATTTGTCCGATGTTAAAAATCAGGTTGCACTGGTTGTTGACTTAAGGGTACTTAAGCGTCCCAAGGACCATGTAACGCTGTCGCTGGAAAGCAACTGGGATTGGGAAAGCCGGGCTTCTATAGCGTTAAAAAATGTTTTGCGTAAACTCCCTAAAAAACAATGGGTGAGCCTACCTCTACCTTTACAATGCTTTAAAGATGGGGATATTGACTTCACCCGTTTGACCTCTATGATGTTGTTGCATACAGACGGTAATCTTGAGTTGGAAATATCCGGCGCTAGACTTGCCGTTTTTCCTCCCGAGCAGGTTACTTGTAACTAAATCGGCAAGCACAATAATAAGGGTCAACTATGCGCTACACGCTACTCGCCACCGCACTGATGGGGGTGGCTGTAAGCCTACCTGTATCGGCAGAACCTATCGATATCACGCACGATCAAAACCTCTGGATGAATGTTTCGTCTTTTGGTGAGGCTCACTGGCTGGGCAATGAAATCCATTTGTTATCTTCGGACAATTGGTTTTTGTTAACCAAAAAACGCTATGGAGATTTCTCTCTGGAGCTGGAGGTTATCGTGCCAGAGGTCGATGGCGAGTTTATTAACTCGGGTATTATCTTTCGTGCACAAACCGAGTATTTGGCCGATATTGACAGTCAATTTGCCTATGGTTATCAGGCCGAGGTAGACCCCTCGGAACGCCGCTGGAGCGGCGGGCTGTATGAACAGGCCACGCCCAGACAGTGGTTGTTTCCGGTGCATCCAGAGCGATCGGCTCCCGGCGAACACTTAAAAGAAAACTACTCCCCCGAGTGGAGCGAAGAAAAAGCTGCGGCTTTTAAGGCAGGGCAATGGAACCACTACAAAATTAGCGCTCATGGTTCAGAGATAAAAATATGGGTTAACGAGGTGTTAACTACCCACGTGAAAGATACGCACCTTAGTGAGGGTTTTATCGGTATCCAGCACCATGGTAGTAAAGGCTTCGAGCAATCCGGTGATACGGCCTACACGGTTAAATTTCGCAATATTACCATCGATGAGCAGTAATATGAGCAAGGTATATGTGTTCGCATTGAGCTTAGCGTGGTTGGGGGCTTTACCCGCGTGGGCCGAAGACACCGATGCAAGTTTTAGTGGCGATCGTGATGGCCATGAAATGCGAGATGTGATTCCCAAACACGAGATCCCCGAAGCACCGATTCTAACGGTTAAGCAAGCTTTAAAAGGTTTTAGTGTGCAGCCCGGCTTTGTGGTCGAGCCGGTAGTGGTCGAGCCTAACGTGTTTAACCCTGTTGCCATGAGCTTTGATGCCAAAGGCCGCATGTGGGTAGCGGAGATGACCACTTACATGCCCGATGTGCACGGTAATGGAGAGCTAAAACCCGAAGGCAATATTGTTGTGTTGGAAGATGCCGATGGCGATGGCGCGGTAGATAAACGCACGATTTTTCTAAGCGATATCATCTTGCCGCGTACGATATCCCAAGTTAAAGGTGGAATTTTTTACGCCGATCAAAACTCGCTTTATTTTACCGAAGTGTTAGAGCGCGATGGTGAGCTGACACCTGGTACCCGCGAAGTTGTGGACGCTGATTACGCTGAAGGCGGAAACGTAGAACACAAGCCGAACACTATGCTTTATGGCATGGATGGCTGGTACTACAACGCTAAGAGTAACCGTAAATACCAAATCTTAGCGCTAGCGGCGAAGCTTCCGCTCGGTAGTGAAGAGATTTACCGCAATCGATACTGGAAGTTAGTGCGCGCCATTACTGACTATCGCGGTCAGTGGGGGCTGAGCATGGACGATTATGGGCGGCTGTATCACAACGGAAATAGCTCACCCATTCACGGTGAGTACCTATTGCCCGGATCATTACTTAAAAACCCGGGCTTCTGGCCCAATATGCCGGCTCACTCTATAGGTGATATTTATGTCTACCCAAGCCGCATGAATCCTGGTGTAAACCGCGGCTATATGGACGGAATGCTGGTAGCGGATGGGCCGAATCGTGGCAAGTTGGTGGGTTTTACTGCCGCCAGTGGTAGTTTGGTGTATCGCGGGAGTAATTTTCCTCAAAAGTTTTACGGTATGGGGCTAACGCCCGAGCCTGCGGCTAACTTAATTAGTGCGCGTTACATTGTGGAAGGTGAGGGTGAGTTAACTGGAAAGCCGGTATATCCCCAGCAAGAATTGTTGACTTCGCAAGATGAGCGTTTTCGTCCTGTTAATTTGTACAATGCTCCCGATGGCACCGTATATCTATTGGATATGTATCACGGTATTTTGCAGCATAAAGATTTTTTAACCAGTTATTTGGCCTCGCAGATTAAAGATCGTGAGCTAGATAAAAACAACAATACGATGGGCCGTATTTATCGCTTGCGCTGGCAAGAAAATGCGGCGGCTAAAGTGCCGGATTTAAACGGTTTAACAAATGCTGATTTACTACCGCTGCTTGCTCACCCTAATGCTTGGCAGCGCGATACTGCACGCCGATTACTCATTGAGCGCGGTGCGCAATCCAGTGCCCCGGATATTCGCTCTCTCATTAAGCAGTCGAAAAACCCGGTAGCGATAATTAATGGATTATGGACACTGTATGGTTTGGGCCAAGTGGATTTGGCTACAGTGAAAGCGTTCATTCCTGATAGTAATGACCAGGTCGCTATGGCGGCTGCCGCTGTTGGTGAGGTTTTGCCGGAAAAAGATCATAAGGCTTACCATGGACTATTGATGCAGCTAGCGCAATCTGGGTATCCCCGTGCATTGCAGGCGGCTATTTCGGTGTCGGCCATTGAGGGCGGTACAGATGTATCTAAGTTTGTACTAGAAACCTACCTCGACAAACCCTATATCCGCGAAGCTGTGATCAGTGGCTTGGGGCGCGATGCGAATGAATTTATAGCGCGGATTAATGGTGATTACCCAGATGCCGATGTGATGTATGCTTTAAATAATTTGGGGAAAAAGCGTCAAGATGCTACTAACTTTGAGCAGCTCTCAGAGACGGGTAAAGCTTTGTATAGCATTGGCAAAAAACTTTACAATGGCCGTACCGCCTGTGCCGGCTGCCACGGTGAACACGGCAATGGCGTACCTGGTCTTGGGCCCACTTTTTGGGATAGTCAGTGGCTAAATAACAAAGAGACTTTGGCCAAAGTATTGCTACATGGTCTAAGTGGATCAATTTGGGTTGGGCCGCATTATTGGAATACTCAGGCAGTAATGCCGGGCTTTGCTGCCCGCGCGGATATTAGCGATAAGGATTTGGCAGCGGTCGCCACCTATATTCGCAACAGTTGGGGTAATACTCTCGACTCCGAAGGAGCTTACACCGAAGAAGAGTTTGCTAAAATTCGGGCAAAAACTGCAGGACGGGCTACTCCGTATAAAGCAGAAAATTTTGAATAAGAGATAAAAAGACCCCGCTCGAAGGCGGGGTAAAGGCTGCTTATAGTTACTGGCCGTAGCGCTGCGGATAAAGGTTGTAGTTCACCTCTTTGGCGGCTTTAATCATCTCGGGGTAGGGGATGTCGGTTACCGTGACAAAACCAATGTTGGCATTTTCGCCATCAAAGGCGCGTCCGGTCACTGGCTCGTCTACGTACTGAAACCAATGTGCTCCCACCATATAGTCTTTCTCTAAAACGCTTTGCATATAATCTTTGTACATCCTAGCGCGATCTTTTTGACTGGCGGCGCTGACGATTCCCGGGTGATAATTGTCGGAGTCGGTGGTGGCGCCAATATGAAACTCACCAATCACTACCGGCAAATCGACTTCGGTTAAAAAGTCCCACTGGTGAGTTTGCATACCCTCTTCGTAAATATTAAAGCTGAGTACGTCACTGTATTTAACGGATGCTTTAATTATCTCGTCGGGCATCCCCCAGTTGGCCATACGTGCGCCCATGTACAGGTGATGCGGTAAGTATTCTTTAAGGGTTCCGTGCACCACTTTAAAGTACTGCTCACCGAGCGCCTCTAACAACTTTGATAAGTCGACCACTTGCGCATCCGAGTGCTGCTCTGTGCTGGCATTTTCGGCAAACTCGCTCCAGCTACTAAAGTCGGTATTCCAGGCGCGGTTTAACGCTTTAATGCTGGAGTATTGCGCTTGTAAACGCTCGGTAAACGCTTGCTTGGCTGGGCTTTGGTTTGCATTTTTACTCAGAGCATTGAGAATCACCCCATAGCGCTGCTCGACGCTGCCTTCGCGCTCGCCCCAGCTTTTTTCATTGTCGATAAAAATACCCACACACCAGGGCGATGCCTGTACGTCTTTGGCGATCACTTCTATAGTGGCACGGGCGCGCTCGGCAAAGACAGGGTCAAAAAAGTCGGGCATTAAGCCCCAGTGGTTGGTATGGCCCGACAGTGTCTGGTAGTCGCCAATAATCCAGCCGTTGGCAAAGTAGGGCACCTGTTGGTTGGGGTAAAACGCCGGGTCCACCCAGTTGCCAAAAGAAGTAAAGCCCCAGCTATTCATGCGGTCCAGTGTGACTTCTTCCCACTTGCGAACATAAGACTCGGGCTCGGTTTCGCCATAGCGGCGCTCTAGGTTGGCACGGTAAAAGCTGTAGGTTTCACCGTGAGGCACAGGCCCTTTATGGGTCGAGCGGCGGTAGCTGTAGTGATCGGCCAGCGAGTCGTCGTAGCTGGGTAGCCATTCAAACATATCGTGGCGGGTTTCGTTAATCACGTAGCGGGTCTCGCGTACCTCATCCGAAACTGTAACAATGCCCATAGAGTCTTCCGGCGTGACTTCATCGGCCTGAACCACACGCACGGATGGGTCTTTAAAATCCACCCCGGTGAGAGTCGTGAGGTTAGACATGCGCACATTGGCCGGGCCATGGGAGAAAAATAAATAACCTTCTGGGTCTACCATCCACCATTTTCCGTCGACTTTTTCGGTGCGGAAATAACCGGTGGCCTCAAGTTTGGGGCCGTCTTTGTAACCGCCAAAGCGCGATCGATCGCTGGGCCCCGGCTGCTCGGTCAGCTGTTGTAATTCGCGTTCGGCAATCGCTTTTAATTCGGCCTCGGATAATACTTTTAACGGTGAGTTCTTTTTGGCCGCCTGGCCGAAGCGATCCACCAGATTGCTCGCCCACTCGGCGCCGGCATCCGGGTTGGGGCGCAGAACAATATCGCCGATTTCCAGCGTACGGTCTTGCAATACGCCAATGGTGTAAAAAGAGATCTTGGTGATTTGGCTCATGTCCAGAGTTTGGTGCCAGGAGCGCCACACCATCTTCATTTCGTCGGTAGGCCAGGGCATGGGGTTGGCCCACATACCTTTATCAGTGGCGGCTTTTTCCCCCGTCAGCGGGAAAAACACCTTGCCTTGATAACCTTTGGGAATGCTTAATTCGCGCGACTGACTGGTGCCGTTTGCGTCGAACAGTTCGACGTAAAAGTGCGTGGATACCGGCGACAGGTTGTTAACCTCAAAGGCCAGATTGTAATTATCGAGCCCAGATAAGTCCCAGGGGGTGTTCGGCTCAATATTAAGTTTTGGCATATGGACTGAGGAGGGAAAGCGTATATTGAGCGCTGTGGTAGAGATGCTGGCGGTTGGCTTTAGTTCAGCCTGTTGAGCGGTAAGCCAACCTTGCTGTTGAGCACTGGAAAAATCGACCAAGGTTGTCGGTAATTGTTGTGGTTCGAGTTGCTCATTTATCAAGCGATCAGCATCGGATAAGCTGACGCTGTTGTTGCTAGTACAGGCGCTACCGAGCGCTGCGCTTATGGCAACCGCCAGCGCTAATGGTTTTAAGGTCATTTTTATTTCCTTTATCGACGATCGATTGAGACTTGTTGGTCGTTACTCTAAAGCTCTACTATCTTGCATTGTATACAATATACGATTTGTTGAGGTGAGTGCAAGGCTCCGGTCATCAGGCCTGTTTCAGTCATGGTTGCCCCTGTACCCGCACAGAGCGTAGCGTCTTTTGGCAATGTTGGGTTTGCTGCTTTGTGGGTAAGATCGTAGAGCGTTTTTAGGAAAGGCTAAAGCTTATTGAGCGTCTTGGTTGGGTTCAGATTACTTGCGTCCGATCTTGGTTAAGTGCGTAAATGCTCTCAGGCATTGAAGATTGTTGACAATCGGCGGGGTTTCGGGAATTATTGAGAGTGATAAGGAGCCTGACAATCAAGGCTCTAAAGACAACAATGCAAGAGGTTCTATAATGCTCCGTACTTATTTTCGCCCGATACGACAACCACACTCGCTGTTTCTTGTCGCGCTTTTGAGTGCGGGGCTTTACGGTTGCGGAGGAAGTGGCACCTCTGGGGGCTCCTCCTCCAGTGTCCAATCTCAGCAAAGCAGTAGCTCAAGCTTAACGGTTAGCAGTGCTTCCTCATCCAGTAGCGAAGGGGTGGCATCTTCGTTTAGCTCCTCTTCTAGCCGCCAGTCCTCCAGCAGCAGCGATGCTACTGGTGTTGATTGGGCCGATCTGCCAGTGCCGGCCGATGCCGGTGCCGGCAACACCTGGGAGTTGGTTGACGCCTTGTCGGACGATTTTAACTACAGTGCCCCTGGCGATGGTAAAAGCCAAGTTTTTTACGAGCGCTGGTCAGAGGGCTTTATTAATGCGTGGCAAGGGCCAGGACTGACGGATTATCACGATCCGAATTCGTCAGTGGTCGATGGCAATCTCGTTATCGAGGCCACTCGTAAGCCCAACTCCGATGAGGTTTACACCGGTGCAATCCACTCTAAAGCGAGCGTTCGGTATCCAGTGTATGTCGAAACTCGGGTTAAAATTATGGATCAGGTACTGGCTAACGCCGTATGGATGCTGAGCAGCGACTCCACTGAGGAGATTGATATTGTCGAAGCTTACGGCAGTAGTCGATCAGACCAAGCTTGGTTTGCCGAGCGTATGCACTTATCGCATCATGTGTTTATTCGCGATCCGTTTCAGGACTACCAACCCAAAGACGACGCGTCTTGGTATGTGGATGGCCGCTTGTGGCGCGATCAATTTAGCCGGGTTGGCATTTACTGGCGCGACCCATGGCACCTAGAATACTACATTGACGGGGAGTTGGTTCGCACCGTCTCTGGTGAGGAAATTATCGATCCGAAAGGCTACACCAACGGCGCGGGCTTGAGTAAAGATATGCAGATTATTGTGGACGCCGAAGACCAGGGCTGGCGCTCTGATAACGGCATCAAAGCCTCTGATGAAGAGCTTTCAGATCCCGATAAAAACCGGTTTTATGTTGACTGGATTCGGGTTTACAAGCCAGCCTCGACGACCCCCGGTGATAGTGATAACACCGCCTCAGAAACGGGTATAAGTGTGACTACCGATTTCGGTGCCTTTTTTGCTACAGGCAAAGAGGGCGACACTGTCGTCGAGGACACTGTCGACGGTTTTAATGCCGCCGATGGTAATATCACCCATAACACTCTGGGTGATTGGGGGGAATACACCATCAACATTCCCGAAGACGGCGACTATCGGTTAGAGATTGATGTGGCATCCCCCACCGAATCGGGTCTGGCGGCGAATATTATGATCGACGATACCGATGTCGGACAGATTGCCATCAGCACCACTGGAAGCTGGGAGGTCTACGATACCTTCAGCCTTGATACTCCAGTCACACTCACCGCAGGCACCCACACTCTCAGGGTTCAGAGCGCCGGGATCGCTACTTGGCAATGGAATGGCGACGTTATTCGGTTTCTTCAACTCAGTGAATAGGCACACTCTTTTTTAGTACACACAAGTAAAAAGATACCAAGAAAAGGGCGCCATGCCCTGCGGGGCCAGCCTGAAAGCCTGAGTACGTATGGAAATTTTCAACAGCTTGCTAGGGTTTAAAGCGGCTCTCAATAAGACTGTTGTGTTAGCCTATCTGCAATGAACCTTCTGTCTACTGACTACCGCTACACATTCTTTGGGTAGGTACCCGCGGAACGCATTACTCGTGCCTTATATGGCGAACAATTTTGGTATGGCATTAAACACGAATGGAAATAAAGCGATCGCAACTATGGCGCCCTCGAGAGCTGGAAATAAAAAACGTTAGTATTATTGACAGTGGTACGCTGTATCGTTGAGCGATTGATAAAAACGCCAGGCGTTGAGGGCATTAGGCGAGGAAAAATAAAAGATGTGCTATCCCCAAAAGGACTTTGGCGTGGGCTTGATCACATTGAGAAGGTCGTATTAAGCTGAATGACATGGTTCAATAGGAAGCGATTGCTTATCCCATTGATGATTGGCCTTCAACAGAGCATAAATTGATGCATTATCAACCGTCCGAGTTCAGTAGAGCCGCATAGGTTAGATAAGGCTACCTACGATTAGCTCAGGACGATTCATTTAAAAACCGAATATTGATCAATGTTCTTTTTGGTGCCGCGTATCTTTCGCACAGCAAAACTCCGGGGCTTAAATGGATTTCGGTGTCCGCTTGCTGAATTTAGAATCGATGCGACCTTATCGGTCGCATCGATTGGTTAACTATTGCGGTGTAAAGGCAAAGCGGTCGGCGTTCCACTCCCAAGTGTTGGAGGTGTTGCCGGAGCTGGTTACTCTTAGGGTGTGAGTTCCTGCGGGTAAGACCACACCGCCGCTAGCGCTCACTTCGGCAAAAGTGTTCCAGCCACCGGTTGAGGGTACGTCTAAGCTTACCAACGCGCTGCCGTTTAGCGTTAGCGTCATAGCTGCACCACTTTCGGGGGTGGCGACAAAGGCGCTTACGTTGTAGTTGCCTGCCACAGGCACCGACAGAGAATACTCGGCGTAATCCCCACGCTGGTTGTAGTTGGTAGCCGTGATACCACTTTGGGTATAGGTTTGAAAACCGCCGTATGGGCCGCCAGTGTTGTTAAAGCTTTCGGCTTCCAGGCTGATCGCTTCGGTGGGAGTAGGCGCGGTTGTTTGATTGTTACTTGAGCCTTCGCCCATTTTAACCATGCGGATTGCCTCGCCGTTCCATTGCCACTGCGAGCTGCCTGCGCTTTGCACGCGCAGAGTGTGGGTGCCGGCACCTATGTTGATGGTATTGGCAAGGCTAAAGGTTTGATAGCTCTCCCAACCGCCAGTTTGCGAGATAGCAACCGTGCCGACAAACACACCATCGATGCTGATGTCGGCCCCGAGGCCTGAGCTCACGGTGGAGGCAGTGTCCAGCTCCAGGCGGTACTCACCGTCTTCGGGCAGATTAATGCTGTACTCGGCCCAATCGCCTACGGTGTTGTAGTTGATGTTGCCGTTACCCGACGGGTTAAAGCCATTAAAGCTGTCGCCGGCGACAGCGCTGCCGTCTTTGCCGGTGGCAAAAAAGTTATCAAAGTCGACACTACTGGTAATGTCGTTACCGCCGCCACCATTGCTGTTTGGCACCGGCTTATAAACGCGAATCCAATCCACATAAAACTGGTTTTTGCTGTTGTCGGCCAGCTCGGTATCGGTTGCGACAATACCGTTATCCGAGCGCCAGTCCTGATCTTCGGCGTCCACAATAATTTGCATGGGTTTACTTAAGCCGTTGCCGTTGGTGTAACCGTAGGGGTCAATCATGTCTACACCAGTAACAGTGCGTACCAATTCGCCATCGATGTAGTACTCCAAGTGCCACGGATCGCGCCAGTAAACCCCAACCCGACTGTACTGATCTCGCCACAGGCGGCCATCGGCGTACCAGGCACCCACGTCCTTGGGTTGGTAATCTTGAAAGGGGTCGCGAATAAACACGTGATGGGCCAAGTGCATGCGCTCGGCAAACCAGGTTTGATCGGGGCGACTGCTGCCGTAAGCCTCGACTATGTCGATCTCTTCGGTAGAGTCGCTGCTCAGCATCCATACAGCGTTAGCCAACACCTGATCCATAATTTTACTGCTGGTTTCGATGTACACAGGGTATTGGATACTGTCGTTGGTGTGCACGGCACCGGTGTACACCTGGTTGGTGCCGGGTTTACGAGTGGCTTGAATCACCAGTTCGCCATTTTCAACCCGTGAGTTGGGGTTGTGGTAGTCGGTAAGACCAGGGCCTTGCCACGCATTAATAAAGCCCTCTGACCAGCGATCGTAAAACGCTGAGCTTTTACCATTTGCCGGGGCCGAATAGTTAAAATCGTCAGATACGTTGCTTTGCAGCTGCCACGTGTTCCCGCTGCCGGCATTGGCGGGGACAGGCAAGTCGTCCCAATCGGCCGCTAACGATGAGCTGCTTAGCAACAGGGCGGCTAGAGTACTGATGGAGTGTTTCATATCGTGCCTCAAGTTAGATTATTTTTATGGGGGACAGGAATTTACCGTCTCTCGAATTGTATATCATAGATTGTATGCAATATGAGGGAGGTTGGTCGTTTTGTGCTCTGATACTCAAAATTAAACGTAAAGCCTGTGTCTATGCGATGTGGTTGATCACCAACCTCGTAAATGAAGAGGTATCTATAAGTTTTGTAGGCTAGCTAGAAGGATGAGGTGTTGGTGTATGCGTCTTTGGCAGCGCCAAAAGCAAATATGTCTGGTCTTTGTCGGCTGGAAATTAAACGACCAAAGGTGGTGGCAACTTTCGGTTTATAGAGCTCAAGTGCTGCTAAAAAGCCAGTGAGGAACATCTTCGTTTTTTTATCTGAAATCACTTGTGCCAATGATGCAGTGAGATTGGTTTTAATCGCAACGTAATAGCTTTGTTCTATAAAGAAACGGCTCAGCGTATTGAGTTGGACGCGACCGATAAGCTTTGCGATTTATTTGATTGTGATGTAGCTGGTTTATTGGGGCTGGGGAAGTTAAAACGCTGCAAGAGTTTGCGGTTATGTGTGGCAGTTATAGGGGCAGATATTTGTACATTTTTACGTCGTGTCTGAGTCTCATCGATAGACTAATGAAAGTGGGCGCCGTTTGGGAGTAAGTTGGGTGTCGGCACAAAAAAGGTGAAATACTTGCTATAAGTATTTCACCTTTTAATAAAGTTATTGTCAATAAAAACAATAACTTATATTTGGTGCCCAGAAGAGGACTTGAACCTCCACGCCCTTGCGAGCACTAGCACCTGAAGCTAGCGTGTCTACCAATTTCACCATCTGGGCAGAGCTTTATGACCTAGGTCAAAAGCTAAGGACGCGCATATTAGTAGGCGGTTGTTGGCTTGTCAATGCTGGGGCGAAGAAAATCCTTAAATTGTATAAAGCTTGCTCAGGTAGGGCTTTGGTCTATTATTGATGTTAGAGGGGGAAATACGCAGACTGCCGAAAGATGTCTTGGTTGGCGCCCCGTTGCTTGATAAAAGTCTGTTTGCGCTTTACATAAGCTAGGGTACGTCTCTAATGAAGCTTCATGCTGGCCTTGTAGTGATAAAGAGTATATTTAAAGTTAGTATCCCATATGTTGACCGCCGAAAATATATTTTTGCTGTGTTAGCTTTTGTCGCTGTATGGCTGGAGGGGGTTCAAGCCGTTGAAGTTGCTTCCGCCTCTACGTCATCATTGGCGCCAGCTGCCGATGTGTTGCGTATACGTCATCCTCACAATAAAGCTGCGGATGCGGTTTACGCTCATCGGCATGCTTATTTAGTGGCGCTGCTGGAGTTGGCGCTTGTACATTCCGGCCAGCGCTATGAGTTAGAGCCTGTGACGATTCAAACGTTAACAGGGACACGCAATGGCCGTAATTTACTATCGGGCTATTACGATGTGAATTGGCTGCATACCAATATATCGCGTGAACAAGATTTATTGCCTATTCGGATTCCATTGTTTAAGGGGATAACGGGTTGGCGTATTTTTTTGATTGACGGTGATGATCAGGCACGTTTTTCGGCCGTTGATGATGTGACACAGCTGAAGGCATTAAAGGCGGGTTTAGGGCACGACTGGCCCGATACATCGTTAATGGCATCATATGGTTTTACGATACAAACATCGGTCAGTCGTGACAGTTTAATGAATATGTTGGCTGCGCAGCGGGTTGATTATTTTCCGCGTTCGGTGACCGAAGCATTTGAAGAGCTCGACATGTATCAGTATGAAAATATTAGGGTCGAAAAGAGTTTGGCATTGATGTATCCAACGGCGTATTATTTTTTTGTTGCACCTAATAATCAACATTTGGCTGACGTTCTGACTGCTGGGCTTGAGTCTGCGATCGTTAATGGGGACTTTGATGATTTGTTTGAACGTTTTTATGGCGACTCGATTACACGGGCACAATTGTCCAGCCGGAGAGTTTTTACCTTAAATAACCCACTATTATCCCACGATACGCCGCTCGAACGAAAAGAATTATGGATTGCACCACCTTAATGTAATGCCTGTAGTGTGTTTAGATATAATTTCAAAGAGCGCAGAGGCAATTTTTTAGTATCTACGATTCACCTTCGAGCTAAGTAGGTAACCCATTGTACGATCAGTATCAGGCTATCATATTTGATATGGATGGCACCTTAATCGATAGTGGCCAGTTGCACGAAGTGGCATGGATAGAGACACTTAACAAGTTTTCTATTCCTATTGATCGGCCTTTCATGCGCTCGCTTGCCGGTGTACCAACAAAAGGGACGGTTGAGATCTTACTTAAGCAGTTTGATTGCTTGACCATGGCATCGGTAGATGCGATCAGTGATTTTAAAGAGGTGATAGTACGAGATAAAGTCAATCAGTACGTTAAGCCTACGGCTTTGGTCCAATTGGCCGAGCACTACTATGGCAAAAAGCCGATGTGCATCGGTACGGGTTCTGGCACAGATGAAGCTAAAAGTATTATCGAACAGTGTCAAATAAGTTATTTAATCGATCATGTGGTGGGCGCAGATTTAGTGTCGGCCCCTAAACCCGCACCAGATACGTTTTTACTGTGTGCTGAATTAATGGACGTTGCTCCAGAGCACTGCGTAGTATTTGAAGATGCGAAATTAGGATTTGAAGCCGCACGCCATGCGGGTATGGCTGTGGTCGATGTGCTGGATGTGTTCGGAATTGAGAACGACTATTTTTTATAGTTTCTGATGAGTGCAGGGCGCTTAAGTTAAATATTCAAAAAACCGGTGTGGTTGTTGCGTCTACTGAAGAATTATTCTTGAGCCAGCTTGGATGCCTCACCTTTCAGCTAATCTGCAGTGACCTTATGCCCCCTCCTGTTGTTATTAATGCGTCAAGACGCTCCATTTTGTTAAGGCTAACACGGAAAAATCATCGTTAATGGTTTGGCTGCGATAAGTTTATCGTCATTAAGCAAATTCAGGACTTATATGGGGTATTTAACCTATTTTCTTTTTTGACGTAACACGCTTGAATAGGAGTACAAGTTACCTACATATTGGGAGCAAGCTGTGCAGAAAGTAGGAACAGTTAAAGAAATTTGGCGTTACCCTGTAAAAGGTATGGCTGGTGAATTACTTGCTCAGTGCGAAATTGGCCCCAATGGTATTGTGGGTGATCGAGTGTGGGCGTTGCGTGATACAAAGCGTCAAGAGATACAAAGCTGTAAATTTAGGCCTGAATTACTACAGTGCACAGCAAAGCTTTTGCAAGACGGTAGTGTGAGTATGGCATTTCCCAATGGCGATGTTGTGACGAGTGATCATTTGCACGTTGCTTCGATATTGTCAGATTTAGTGGGGCACGAATCTACACTTGAAACACTCAGGCCTTTGAGTAAAGCGCCTGAAGATCTGGATTATTATCGTCGTTATAAGCCCAATAATCATAGTTGGCTTGAGGAGCTAAAAGATACATTTAGTCGTGAATCGGGCGAGCCGCTGCCAGATTTCAGTCAAATGCCGCAACAAATGCAGGATTTTGTCACTGTACCGGGTACTTTCTTTTTAGTTTCACCGTTTCATCTTATTACGACGGCTTCGTTGCGCTATTTAAAGAGCAAGCTACCCACAGCAGACTGGGACGTGCGTCGTTTTCGTCCCAATATTGTTATTCAGGCCGCGGAGGGTGAGGCAAGCTTACTGGAGCAGAGCTGGCTTGAGCGGCAGCTGATGATTGCAGACGTACCTATCGATTGTGCCGCTGCGGCTCCTCGTTGCGGCGCGATTACTCGAAAACAACAAGGGCTTATCTTTGATAAATCTATGCTACGCAGTGTTGTGAGCGAGGCCGAGCAAAACTTAGGGGTTTATGGCGCGGTTCGTGAGCAAGGTGAGATTAATGTTGGCGACACGGTGTACCTTAAATAACGGTTCGCCAGATAAGAGTTTGTGGGTTTATAGCAGTGCTTCACTATTTGTTGTACGGCGAATAGAATAAGCAGTTTAAATAAGCATTGTATTGGAGTTGTAATGAACCAACAGACGCAAACTGAAATAGAAGCTGCGGCCTTTCGCCGCTTAGTCGATCACTTGGATAGCCGTAAAGACGTCCAAAATATTGATTTAATGGATTTAGCCGGTTTTTGTCGTAACTGTTTGAGTCGCTGGTATCAAGAGGCTGCCGAAGCGCGTGGTGTAACCGTAGACAAAGAGAGCGCGCGTGAAGTTGTGTACAAAATGCCACACGAGCAATGGAAAGAAAAATACCAAACACCTCGTTAGTTTTCTCACGGTTATGGCTGGCATACTTAGGCGTGTATAGCGATAACCACCGTTATCTTCAAGAATACGTGAATTGCGTCTTTAATGTTCGCTCAGGTATCGTAATGAAAGATTCCCCCTAAGCAATCCGTCAAACTTAATAGCAGTCCAAACCTTACCTTGGTAAATGAAATAACCGTGGCAGATCTAAAGCTGCTGTCGATATAGTCCAGTAGTAAACTCTTGGCAATTCTCGCTGAAATCGTAGAAAAATAATGGACTAAGTCAGTCTGCTCATACCCATAAGTTACCTTGTGTTATGTGAATGGACTGTGAAAAATGCGTCTGCTCAAAGGCTGTAGTAAATACTCGGGTTTACTGAGCTTACACTAGCGGGTAGAGCGGGCTGGTAGCGCTATTCGGGGTGGCAGCTTGATGCAAGCTTGAATTCCTTAAGCTGTCTCGTGCTGACTGTTTAGTCGTGTTGGTGAGGGGTGTTATCGGTTACACTCTCACGTCGATAATCTGTATTTCTTGGCGGTAGGCTGGAAAACGGCTTGTCTCTGGTGTTGACGGTCGCCAGTGAGGGGGGAACGACGATTTGGGCAGTGCTTAGTGCATTCTCTAGGTTGAAGCGTCGTGTTTAAGTGCTTATAGCTGCGAGCTGAACAAGAGAGCTAATATTTTACAAGTATTCACTATGTTGTGTATTGCTATAGAGCGACAAAAGCACCTTTAAAAAGCGCCATAATTAAAAAAATAAGGAGAAAACAATGAAGTTAAAAACCCTAATAGCAATAGGTTTGCTGTGCACAGGCACTCAGTTGGGCGCAAAAACCTTAAATGTCGATATCGACATTCGTGCCGATCAAGCCGGGCCGATAATCAACAAAGATATCTACGGTCAGTTTGCCGAGCATTTAGGTCGCGGTATTTACGAGGGCGTGTGGGTGGGCGAGGATTCCAGTATCGCTAATACCCGTGGTTTTCGTACCGATGTGTTAGAGGCGTTGCGTGCGATTAAAGTACCATTGGTGCGTTGGCCCGGGGGCTGTTTTGCCGATGAGTATCACTGGCGTGAGGGCATTGGCCGCCGTGAAGATCGTCCGACTAAAGTTAATACTCATTGGGGCGGCGTCGAAGAGCCCAATTCATTTGGTACCCATGAATTTTTTGAATTTGTCGAACTGCTAGGTGCGGATGCCTACGTTAATGGCAATTTGGGAAGTGGAACGGTCAAAGAAATGGCCGAGTGGATGGAGTATATGACTGGCGATAAAGGCTCGACACTTGCCAGCGAGCGACGTGCTAATGGCCGTGAAGAGCCCTTTGATATCGCCTATTTTGGGATTGGTAACGAAGCCTGGGGTTGCGGCGGCAATATGCGTCCTGAGTACTACGCCGACTTGTACCGTCAATATGCCACTTTCTTAAAAACACCACATGGTAAACGCCCCAAATTTGTGGCTAGTGGTGGCCATACTGAAGATACCCGCTGGACTGATGTGTTGAGCAAAAACATTGAGTCCAATATCGATGGAATTAGTTATCATTTTTACACTTTGCCCAACAGTGATTGGGATAATAAAGGCAGGGCGATTAAGTTCAGTGAGCAAGAGTGGTTTAACACCATGGAACGTACTTACAGGATGGAAAAGTACATTCGCGCTAACGTTGCTAAGCTGGAAGAGAACGATCCCGAAGGTAATATCGGGCTGTATGTCGATGAGTGGGGCACTTGGTACGACCCAGAACCTGAGCGTGATCCTGGTTTTTTGTATCAGCAAAACACCTTGCGTGATGCGGTGGTAACGGCGGTGAATTTTAATATTTTTCACCAGCATGCCGAGCGGGTCACTATGACCAATATCGCGCAAATGGTTAACGTGTTACAGGCGATGATTTTAACCGACAAAGAAAAAATGGTACTCACGCCCACCTATCACACTTACGGTATGTACAAAGTGTTTCAGGACTCTACCAGTGTTAAGTTTAGTCTGAAAACCGATAAGTATAAAAAAGATGGAAAAACCGTTCCCAGTGTTACGGCCTCAGTAGCACGAGGAAAAGACGGCAAGCTGTATTTAGCCTTGGTTAATTTAGACCCACTGAATGATGCGGCAATTGATTTGAACGTAACTGGCGCTAAGGTGAGCCGGGCGATTGGTCAGATACTGACGGCGAAAGCGATGGATGCGCGCAACACTTTTGATAACCCAGAAGCAATTACACCAACAGCGTTTTCATCTGACTTAGACGATCTGACGATCCCAGCAAAATCAGTCGTGGTGGTGGAGTTAAAATAAGTTTGTTGTATTAGTAGACGTAAACCCCCGTACAGAGTTTGGTTGTGCGGGGGGCGCAATCGATTGGAAAATGTATGATGCGATCGGTTGGGTTTATAGGCAAGAACTGTAGCGCTTTTAAGGTTGATAAAATCGATACAGATAAACTTTTTATGTGCAATTATTTTTACCTTGTACGAGGCTAGCGGAATTATGAGGATCACCCTAATCACGGTAAAATTAATTGCATTTTGGGGGGTGTTATTTATCTGTTTAAACCCAGCCTACGGAGCAAAATCAAGCGAGCAGAGGGCGGCCGTTGCCACTATTTCTAAGGTTAATTACCAGCAACAGTTGTACGGATTTTGGTTGGGTCAGTGCATTGCCAATTGGACTGGGCTGGTAACCGAGATGGACAAAATAGGCAATATAGGTGAGATTAAAACCGGCGCTTTTTATACTCGCAATGACTGGGGTAGGCTCGATCAACCCAGTATTTGGGGGCAGGGCGTTCCCAGTGATTTGTCGGCAACTATTAATTTTGTATTTGAGGCGCCAGAGGGCATTTGGGGCTCGGATGATGATACGGATATCGAATATATCTACCAGTATTTATTGGCAACCGAAAAAAACAGTGTATTAACCGCCGAGCAGATACGTCGTGGCTGGCTTACGCATATTTATTCCAGCGCCGAGAAAACCCCATTTGGAAAAGACCCCGACGACAATTATGAAAACTATCTGTGGGTGTCTAATCAGCGCGCCTACGATTTAATGGCGCAAGGCATGCTGCCGCCAGAGACCAGCTCGCCCGATAACAACGAACACTTCGACATGATTGATGCGCAACTAACCACAGAGATCTTTGGTTTGTTTGCGCCGGCGCGGCCGGATATTGCTCTCGCTATGGCGTATTTGCCCATACGCACGACGGCCAGTGGTGCTGCGGCCGAGATTGCAGAGTTTTACGTAACTATGTATTCGTTGGGCGCTGGATTTGCAGCGGGACAACCTTCGGCTGAAGCCACTTGGTGGTTGGCGCAGCAGGCGCGAGCTGGGTTAACTGACGGCGAATACCCTGCCGCCATGTATGATTTTGTCTGGCGCCAGTATCAAAGTGGTGCGAGTTGGGAGGCGGCGCGCGATGCGGTTTATCAACGCTATCAAGTAGATCAGGCCGATGGCTACGATATCACCTCGCGCGAGCTGTACTGTAACGGTTGCTTCGCCGCCGGCATTAACTTTGCGGCGAGTTTAATCAGCTGGTTTTACGGTGAGGGCGACTTTAAAAATACACTTAAAATTGCCGCACTTAGCGGTTGGGACTCTGATAACCCCGCCGCGACTTGGGGCGGGCTGTTAGGTTTTATGTTGGGTCGCGAGGGGATTGAAAAAACCTTTGGGCGCACTTTTTCGGAACGTTTTAATATCCACAGAACTCGTCGAAACTTTCCCGCTGACGGCATCGATAACTTTAACGCCATGGCGCAGGTGGGAGTAAGTATTGTTGATCGTACAGTGAGGGAGCTGATGGCGAGCGAGCCGGAGCAAAACCGTTGGGTGATCCCCAAGCCGATTTTGCATTCAAATGAGTTATAAAGTAAGCCCACCGGTTTATCACCGATGGGCTTAACTTGTTACCCGCATCTAACCTTGTTGGGTACGGGTTACACTTTTTCTACTGACAAATATCCCCGGTTACATTCGCGGTCTCGGCGCTGCCTGAACCCTGAAATCCAAAGCTTACTGACTGCCCTGGGTTTATTGCGCTGTTACGACCAATATCGCTGGCGCTAAAAGGGTTGTTGCCTGTCACATCGGCCTCCCAGCTGTTCACGATGCTTACGGGGTTGCTGTATTGCCACTGCACCTCCCAACCGTTAACGGTAGTATTGCCCTCGTTGGTTAGTGTGATGCTCGCGGTAAAGCCCGACCCCCACGCGTTTTCGGTCTCGTACTCACAGCTTACATCCCCCGACCCTGCTGGTGTGCTGGATGAACTGGATGAATCGCTCGAAGATGAGCCGCCGATAATGCCGTAAGGTGCCGGTTGCGCGGCACAGGTGTCGGCACCGACACAGCTTTGGTTATCCTCATAGCCCCAGCCATCGTTGCTGTTGTTGCACACAGGTGTGGTGGTGCCGTACCAATTGCATTGGCTGCCCGCGGGCACAGAGCTGTCTGAGCTGCTAGAGGAGGAGCTACTGGACGACGAGCTGGATGAACTGCTGGCGCTGACGACTTGTAAGAACGCACTGGTGTAGTTGGCGGGTGCTTGTGCATAAACGCGGTTTGCCGTTGCGCTTTGCGCCGCCACAATGTCGCCTTCACTGTTTAGCACTCCCACTTGAACATCAGTGTTTTGGCCGTTGATCGCCTGTGCTAAAGCATATGGCCAGGCATTGGCGGCGGCGTTATTGGTGTTCAGTACCAGTGCTTGCTCGGGCAAATAAATATCGGTGCCGTTAGTTTCGACCAGACGTAAACTTACCTGATCGCCTGCTGCTAGGTTTTGTGCGGTTTCGCTCAGTGGACCAAAGTCCTCCCAGTTGGCGCCAGCGGCCGGTACGTGAACAATATCCACCGAGGTGGTACTGGTGGCGTCGGCATTGCTTACCTGTAAGTTAACCGTCACAGTTTGTTGCGCGTCGGGCTCCGATAACGTGAGTACGGTATTGCTGCTGCTAGTGTTACTTAAGCTATACAGTGAGTCATTGTCGGCACTTAGGCTCCAGCTATAGCTTAGGTTGTCACCCTGTGAGCTTGAGCCGTCTAGACTAATGCTGCCGGCACCGGCAAAGGTGCCACTGGCGGGGGTGGTTTGAATATCAGCCACTACGGGTATATTGCCGCTGTCGCCATCAAAGCTGACATCGACACAGCCGTGAAAACGCTCGTAGGTGTATTCATTGCGGCCCCATTCGCCATAGATTACGTGTCGACCAGTGCGCTCGGGGACGTCGCAACTGGTGTGAAACAAGGCATTGCCTTTATCGGGCACAATGTTGGGATTGGCGTTAGGGTTGCTGTCATCGTACTCAAGCACACAAAATGCATCGGTTTCAAAATCGTTCCATGTAAGCGGCTGGCCTACCTGAAAATCAAAGCCGGGTTTGGTGATCCAGTATCGAAATTCTTCGGTGTCATCAAAGTGCGGCCCCCAGGAGATGTCCCAAGTAATGGTTTGTTCTCCAGCACTCATGGGGTTAGTGGGCCAATCGACGGCTTTGTCCCAAGGTGTGGCGCCACCTTGCCAGGTTTCGCTGTCAAAGCCGCAAACGTTGTTGGGTAGCGGCGTTACGCCCGCGCGACCCACATCGTGAGTGAGGACACTCATAAATGAATAGCCGCCGGTAAAGTCGTCGGCAAATGCCTGAGCGCAGGCACTACCGGGTTCGGCTGTGTCGGGTTTTGTGCTGGCGCCGCATAACCAGTTGCGTGCTGGCGGGTCAGACATTAAGCCGTGACCTGCAGCACCGCTGCTAATAAGTAAAATCAGTGAGCTGAGAAGCAGTTTGTTGTTACGCATAAAAAATCCTTCTAGTATTTATGTTTAGCCGTTAATAATGAGGTTGTTAACGACATGGGCTGCCACACTTGTGGATATCAGGTTTTTTTCTTTCTGTGTTATTGATGTGGTTTGGCTCTCCTTACTTTCTTGGTTTACGGTTGGCGGTAGTTTTTAAATTGTCGTTATAATTTGTTTTTTGGTGTGCACGAAGCTCTAAAATATCTATTTTTAGCTCGCCATTTTTAATCCGTACCACTGATTAGTTTTGTTTTAGATAAAATTCAAACGACGTTCGCTTGAAACGAGAACCCCCGCACGCCAACGACGAAATTTGACTTCAGAATCATCACGTAATTAAAACGTGATGGGCGAACGGAATATTATTTTTACTTTGTAATACTGCGATGGCTGTGTCGTTTGGTTGGAGTGGTTGGCGCTAAAAGTTATTTTTAAGTGAGGTGGGCACGCTTGCACAGACAACCATGCAAGCCAAAAGCCTAGATAAAAATGTGTCTTGACCCGCCATTCGCTAAATGGTCTTATTGAAAGCTAAATTTGAGGGGGATTAAGGTGAAAAACTGCAATAATTGTCACGCATCAATAGCTTATAGCGATGTGCTTAAATCGGTAAATCCGGTTCGCCTTACATGCTCTAATTGCAAGGCGCGTATGCCGGTTAAATTATTGCCGGTGTTGGCATTGATGGCTGTGGTCTCACTGGTATCAATAGCCGCGGTGGTGGCGTTTATATCGAACACTGCGGTGATGTTGCTGGTGTTGGTCGGTATCGCTTTTGCTGGCGAATACGTCTACTACATATTGCTGCGAGCTGGGCACTTGGATTAACATTTCAAGCGTCACTCCGCGTTAGGCAGTGCTCGTTTTAGTCCAGGCCCGGTTAGCGCAACAGTGAGCAAAAGTGCCGCGATAATTAAAAACGCGGCGGTAAGCCCCGTCACATAGGCGACAAAGCCAATCATCGCCGGCCCCACTAAAATGCCAGCGTAACCCAAAGTGGTAAGTGCGGGTACTGCCAGCGCTTCAGGCATCGCCGTTTGTTTGCCTACCAAAGAGTACATAATGGGAGCGATATTGGCAGCGCCTATCCCTACCAGCGCATAGCCTATTAGTGCGAATGGCCAGTTGGGTGCTAGGGCGGTCAAAGTGACTCCAGCGGCGGCGAGTGTCGCGCCACTTACCAGTACCCGAATTAATCCCGCACGATAAATTAGCCAGTCACCGGTGAGCCTGCCAATGGTCATGGTGAATGCAAATACGCCGTAGCCTAAGCCCGACTGGGCGGTTGCCATATCCTGCATGTGGGTTAGGTAAACGGCGCTCCAGTCAAGCATAGCGCCCTCGGCTAAAAAAGCGATAAAACATAAAGCTCCCAACGTTAGTACGATACCGTTGGGGAAGGCGAATAACGGACCTCTTGGTGGGTTATTGCTGGGGTTTAACAGGTGGCGCCAAGTGATACTTAGCGTTAGTAAGATAAGCCCGGCGATAATTAAGGTGGCGTACAAAGGTGCCAGTCCCATACTTAATAGCGCGCTAACACCAATAGCGCCGATGATACCGCCTAAACTGAACAAGCCATGAAACCCAGACATGAGCGGTCGGTTACTGGCTTTCTCGACACTAACGGCCTGTATGTTGGCGATGCAATCAGCGCTGCCAAGAGCCGCGCCAAATACAAACAGTGCAAGTGCCAGCAAGCCGCTGGATTGGCTGCTGGCAAGTACTGGTAGTACCAGACATAAAATAATAGTAGCCCAAGTAAACACACGTCGACAGCCAAAGCGCGTCGCTAAAAGGCCCGATAGTGGCATGGCACACAGTGAGCCGATGCCAAGGCAGAGCAACAACAGCCCCAGTTGTGCCTCGTTTAATGAAGCCCTCGCTTGAACATAGGGCACTAGTGGTGCCCAAGCGGCCAGTGAGCATCCAGCGATAAAAAAGGCGGCCCGAGTGGCGTGTTGGGCTTGATGGCTGGCAAGGTGCAGAGTCATAAAGTAACGCGGATTATGGCAGGGGCTACAGCATACCTAATTTTTGGTCAGTGCTGGACAAATAGTGTAAAAGGCTCGTTGTTATGCGTATACTGCGGCTATAGATAAGGCGTTTACTAAGATTGTCGCCAGATACAAATATATAACTTAATAACAATAATACTGACTGCCCTGTCGGTTTAATCACATGAAGCATACTCAAACTCAAATAAACAAGTGAGTAGTGTTTTATGCTTCGGAAATTTTTATTTACCCCTGCAGCGGGGGTGAAAATACTGGCTATTACCATATTAGCGGCGTTTTTTATAAGCTGTTATCACGATAATACCGTTCCCCATCTAGATGCCTCCCCCTATACCTCGGTATTTGGTGATCATGTTTTGGTGTTTGATGACACCATGGATCAACGCGCTATCCAAAATACTTTAGACGCCTTACACCATCAGCAAAAGCACAATGAGTTTGGCTTGGAGCGTTATGCGCTTCTGTTTAAACCTGGCACTTATGGCCTTAATGTTACGGTGGATTATTACGTACAAGCGTTGGGGCTGGGTCGAGTTCCTGGTGACGTAAGTATTAATGGTACCGTGCAATCGGTAGCCGCCACCGAAGACAATAAAGTGACCACCATGTTTTGGCGTGGCGCTGAGAATTTTAAAGTTAAGCCGCACCATGGCAACACCCTGTTATGGGCTGTATCTCAGGCGGCTCCCTATCGCCGAATGCACGTCGAGGGCAGTATTAATTTTGATAAAGGCGGCTGGGCCAGTGGCGGCGTGTTGGCAAATTCTATTGTCGAGGGGCGCGCGGGTCTAACGACCGGTCAGCAGTGGTTTACCCGTAACTCCGAGATCGGTCGCTGGGCTGGGGGTAACTGGAATCGTGTATTTGTTGGCGTAAAAGGTGCGCCTGTCGATCAGTGGCCGGTAGAGCCCACCACCATCATAGAGCAAACCCCGGTGGTGCGTGAAAAGCCCTTTTTAACCTTGGATGATAACGGCTCTTACGCCGTATTTGTGCCTGCGCTAAGGTACAGCTCCACAGGTGTGAGTTGGCAGGGTGATCCCGAGGCCGGCGAACTGATTGGCCTTAGCGATTTTTATCTGGCATCGCCTCATGATACCGCAGTGAACTTAAATCAAGCATTGGCGGCCGGTAAACACTTGCTGCTGACTCCCGGGATTTATTCGCTTGATGATACGCTTGAAATAACACATGCCAATACTTTGGTGCTGGGCTTGGGGTTGCCAACACTGGTGCCACAACAAGGAACCGCTGCAATTACGGTAGCGGACGTTGATGGCGTGAAGCTAGCAGGTGTAATGGTCGATGCAGGGCCGGTAAATTCCAAGGTTTTAATTGATGTGGGCAAGCCGGCTGCAACGATAAAATCGGGCGCCGATCATCATAAAAACCCCAGTAGTTTGCATGATGTTTATTGCCGAGTAGGAGGGGCAATTTCTGGTTTGGCCGAAATCTGTCTGCGCATTAATAGCCATCATGTATTGGTAGACCATGTGTGGTTGTGGCGTGCTGATCACGGTGCCGGTGCCGACTGGAATGTGAACAAAAGCCGCAATGGGTTAGTAGTGAACGGCGATGATGTCACTATTTATGGCTTATTTAATGAGCACTTTCAGGGTTACCAAACCTTGTGGAATGGTGAACGTGGGCGCACTTATTTTTATCAATCCGAGATTCCCTACACGCCACCGAGTATCGCAGCCTGGAATGATAACGGCAAAGCCGGTTTTGCCTCGTACAAAGTGGCCGATCATGTGCAAACACACAATGGCTGGGGCTTTGGCATTTACAGCTTTTTTCGTGGTGAACCTACCGTTAGCAATAATGTACGGTTAGAAAACTCTATGGAGACGCCTAATAAATCGGGTATTGCAATTCGACATGTTGCTAACTTTGCTGGATTAAATGGCGGCATTAACCATGTGATAAACGGTGAGGGGCCGGCCACCGAGGTTGGTGAGCTAACGTTGTACACGGGCTTTGAGGGCGCAGCTGATCAATAGCAGTAACGGTTTTAGTGGTGTAAAAAATTAATAAATAAAAGCCACACAAACTTAGGGCTGATAGCGGCGCACACGCGAGAGCGCAATAAGCAAGCGTTTGTTATTGTCGCGTGTAGCGCTGTTAACGATTCTCTAAAGAAAGTCCAGCGACGGTTTGCGATACCTGCTCGGCGCTGATAGTGATGTTATTAATCGCTTCTGCGACTTGCAGGTTTAGCTCACCACCGGCGGAGACAGAGCTTGAAACTGCGTCGATTTGGTTGGTGATAGTCGCCGTTAAGCCCTGATTTTGTTTTACCACGTTTTCAATTTCTTGTGTCGACTGCGATGTCCTTGCTGCAAGTTGCCGTACTTCGTCCGCGACGACCGCGAAACCTCTGCCCGAGTCACCGGCACGGGCGGCTTCGATCGCGGCGTTAAGTGCGAGTAAGTTGGTTTGCTCAGCAATAGCGCTGATGGTCGAGACAATCGCCGTAATATGAGACGACTGCTCGTTGAGTTTATCGATTAAGTTAACCGCATCGGCTACATGCTGATTGATTGCGCCGAAGTTGCCTACAGCCTGTTCTAGGATTTTTGCTCCGTTGGCCGCATTGTGGGTGGTTTGTAAGGCGCTGTCGTGGGCGATGTGAGCAGCTTGCGATACCTGACGGGCGTGCTCGACTCGCTCGCTAATATCCGTGGCAAACTTAACGACTTTATACACTTTACCTTCGCCGTCGACGATTGGGTTATAGGTGGCCTCAAGCCATAGGGTCTCGCCGCTAGCGCTGCGCCGCTCAAACCGGCCTGTCTTGAACTCACCTTGCGCCAGCTCACGCCAAAAGTTGGGTTGTTGGCGATAAAACTCTGGTGTACAGAATAGCTCGTGGTGTTTGCCTTGAATGTCGACCAAGCGGAAACCCAATGTGTGTAAAAAATTATCGTTAGCGGTGAGAATGGTGCCGTCTGGGCTAAACTCAATCACCGCCGATGATCGATTCAGGGCAGTGGTGATGTCGGCTTGGGCGCTTAGACGCAAGTGCTCGCGGGTAACGTCGGCGGCAATTTTGGCCACCTTAGTGACTTTGCCGTCGTGCACGATGGGAAAGTAGGTGGCCTCAAGCCATATTTGTTCGCCGCTTGCGGTAAAGCGTTCGAAGGTACCACTGGTACTTTCACCCGAGGCCCGATTGCGCCAAAACTCTCGGTAGGAGGCGCTACTCGCGTAATTTTTACCGCAAAAAAGGCTGTGGTGCTTACCTACGATACGGGCATGTGAGTAGCCGATTGTCTTAAGAAACAGCTCGTTAGCATCAATAATGGTGCCGTCAGGCGTGAATTCGATGTAAGCCATATGGCTCTTTAACGCGTTCACCACTGCTTGGGCTTGCTCGGCATTATGCTGGGTTTCTTGCAGTTGTCTTTTGAGGGCTCGGTTTAGCATTGGGCATTTACCTGGTCAGTTAATCGCCGTCTTAGGCGAGTTCATAGCCTGTATACGCAGGTGGTGTTGAAATGGATGCCATAAATGGAAGGTTTTGTTGCGAGGAGGTTAGTGTTGGCGGATTGCGCGTACCCTCGCGGTCATTCAAAGCACTAGTCTCTTTGTGCCCATATCTATAGCATCGGGTCGCCAGAGATTAAGCCCGAGGCTCATTATTAAAAATGCTTTTAATGCAAAGTATTTGGATCACACCCTATGTGCAGGTTTTACCTGTACTTCACGTTATGTCGACATTGTTGGTTGCTCGGCCTCTGGTCGCAATGTGCGCCTGAGTCAGGTTAGTATCTGCTCGCGCTCTCTACTAATTGTTAAAATCGCGTATCTTGGTGGCTGTAAAACACAGCTTTTGTACTGTGAAGTTAAGGATAAGGGTTAGTTATGTACGACGGCGAGCGAATTAATAGTATTACCCATCTAGTAGGCGCGGTGTTGGCACTGGTCGGGTTTGGGGCGCTGTTAACCATTGGTATTCAGCAGCTAGATGCGGCGATCATCGTTAGTTTTATTGTATTTGGGGTGACTTTGGTTTTGCTGTACACCATGTCTACCCTTTATCACAGCTTTCGCTCACCGCGGTTAAAGGCAGTGTTCCAAAAGCTTGACCATGTGTGTATTTATTTATTAATTGCCGGCACTTACACACCGTTTATGTTGGTGACTATTGGCGGTAAAACCGGCTGGATTATGCTGGCGGTTATTTGGGGGCTCGCGGTGGCTGGTTTGTTGATCGATATCTTGCCTAAAAAACGTATCGAGTGGCTGCAAGTTGTTATTTATTTGGTGATGGGCTGGGTGTGTATGGTGGTCTACCAAGACCTTGCCGAAGGCTTTCCCACTACAGGGCTTTATTGGTTGGTGGCGGGCGGTATTGCTTACACTGTGGGGGTGGTTTTTTACGTGCTCGACGGTTTAAATAAGTTGCGTCACGCCCACGGTATTTGGCATTTGTTTGTATTGGCCGGTTCTTTTTGCCACTTTGTGTCGATTGTGGCTTATGTTCGTTAGATTGCGCATGTTCGGCATGATTTCTATCTTCTGACACATAGTTTTCTGTGTCAGAAGATAGAATATATTTAATTATGGCTGTATTTTTCTAGGGTTTCGCGGGCAAAGTCTTGGGCTTTCTCTTTTATGAGTACATCGCCTTTGTTTAGTGTTTGTGCGTAGTCAAATAGCGGCATAAACAGGGGTTGTCCATCAATGTGCGATTTGAGTTTAATTCCACCGTTAATTTTAACCATCTCGTTTAATGTATTGCGCACCAGCGCCCAGTAATCTGCCGTATTCTTCCAATAGTCGTCGCCTGCGGAAAAATCAAAATCCTTGATTCGTCGATAGCGATTAAATCCAAGTTCTTTGGCTTGGTAGTGAGCCGATGTTGTTTGGTCTGAAGAAATACGTTTTTGGTTTTCTTGTTCATGCACCCAGCCAGTAGCGGTGATAGTTTGTGTATTGCTGCCTTCCAGTATTTGGTAGTCATCACGTACACTGTGCTCGCGACGGGGCAGTGGTCGCCATGCGGTACCGCCTTGCCAGCGAGAAAAATCTTCGCTGTGTTGCCAGTTACCGAATGATGCGTAGCGGGGTGTGTCGTCTACTTGATAGACTGTTTGCGCCCATTGTCCTTGAACCGTGTTGGCGGGGTAATCTACTAACTTCCAGTGCCGGTCGCCTTGATACTCCAATAGTGACGTTTGTTCGTATTGCCAGTCTTGGCGCCAGTGCTTCATCACCATTGGGCCTTGAATTTCGCCTGTATTATTAACAAAGTACATGACCATAATATGCTGCAGGCTAATAAATTTTGGTTCGTCAGTAATCACATACACATACTCGGTGGCCCAGCTTTGATAGGGCTTTGCGGGTTTGTAGCCGGGGGTAAAGCCTAGTACCTCGATAAATTCAAAGGTTGTTTTAAAATCACCAGCCATTGCTAATATGGCACGACGGTCGCGTTCTATACTGGATAGTCCAGGCTTTTGCAGTTCTCGCCAACGCGGATCTGGTGACGTGGTTTTTACTACCTGTGGCCCCTGAGTTGTGCCTCCTCGGGTGGGGTTGCAACCTTCATTTACGGGCCAACTAAAGGTCCATTGGTTAAGAGATTTACAATTGACTTGCTCTTTGGAAATTTGAGGTGTTGATCTGTACATGCTCGAACTTTTTTGCTCCGAGTCTGATGCGCTTGAGGCTTCTGCAATGTAGGCACTTAGATTAAAAATAAAAAAAGCGCTGAAGATATATTTCATAGTAAGTCCAGTGTGAAAATCATCCTTGATTAAACTTAAATTATTTAAGTGTCCTTGAAGCTTGAAAATTAAAATTGATAATTTAAACTGACCTGAAATTCACGCCCGCTAACGGTAAAACGGTCGATGCCATCCTCGCTAACGCCGCCGAAGAATCCGCCGCCCCCTTCGCGTACATTACGTACGCGCTCCCATGGAAAGTACTCCTCGTCAAACAGGTTGGTAATGCCAGCGCGCACGGTCAAATCTTTAGTGATGTTAAAGTAAGACTGTAAATCAACCAGAGTTACTTTGTTGCTGTAGTAGATTGCGTTGAAGCTTTCTTCCTCTGCTTTTGCGTCAATCCACCGAGCATAGGCATTCAGCCCCCAGCGGTCACCGCCATGGTAGTTCACACCAAATACAGCGGAATCTGGAGCAACGCTTTCCAGCGGGTCGCCGGCGGTTTGAATCTCCTCTACAACCGAGCCATCCTCTGCAAGTGCAGTGATGGTGTTTTCATATTCACCATCAGCATGCGAGTAGGCAAAAGTTAATGTTAGGTTGTCGGTAGCACGATAAGCCGCCTCCAGTTCAATCCCGCTAACGGAGACTTCGCCAGCATTGGTTGGCACGTAGTACTCATCAGAGGTAATCGTGGTGACATTCCAGCAGTCATCCCCGACAACTGCTGCCGAGCAAGCGGGGTTGACAAATGAGCTAACACGCGAAGCTGATAATAACGCTGTATCGAGTGGGCGGTTGCGCACTTCGTTGACGATAAAATCACTGAAGTCAGAGAGAAATCCGCGTACTTCAACGTAGCCTCGGGCACCCTCAAAACGATAGGCCAGCTCGTAGTTGATAGCTTTTTCTGCCTTCAGGTCAGAGCTGCTGACTGTATCCCAGTCGGGCGCTGTAACCCCAGTTCCAGCGTAGGTGACTCCACCGGTAATTGAATCTTCAACTCGCACTGAATCGGTAAACTCTCCGCTCTCATTAGTGCCTAAATATAGCTGTTGGGTGGTCGGTGCTTTATAGCCTTGGCCCACGCTAGCGATCAATGAATGGTTGTCAATAAATTCATATTCCACCGCGATATTACTCGCAAAGGCGCTGAACTCTGAGTCTCCAACCACGCCGGCAGAGTCGGTAAAGTTTTCATCGACCTTGGGCGAGTACTCGGTGTCGTCGTAGCGTAGTCCTAGCAAAATATCAAACCGTTTTCCTAGCGAGATGCGGTCTGCTACATAAGCGGTTAATTGGGTGGTCTCTGTAACCGGAACCCAGTTGGCATCACGAATGGGGTAGCCGTCCAATAACGGGGCGCTATCATTAGTGCCGTCGTAGCGAATATCGAAAAGCGTATTTTTTACTTCACGCTCTTCAATGGCGAGGCCGTACACAAGGTTATGTGTTGTGTTATCACCTTTTATCTCTTTATCAAAATCAATCGAGAATTTAGTGAGATCTTGTGTGTAGTCGCGATTTTCTTCACGCATAATGGTAGCGCCGTTGCTGGTGTACAAAAACTGAGTGACACCCTTGGTGTAAATTTCTTGTGTGTCCAAGCTCGCGCTTAGCGAGTCGAATAAGGCGGTGTCAGCTTGCCACTCATAAGAAATACCAATACGTTCACGAGCACTTTCATCATCTGTGATGAAGTCGTGATAGGTTGAACTATCGCGTGATTCTGGAGTGCCTTGCGCTTCTTTGGTGTAATCCTCAAAGACTACACCAAAGTTATGCGCACCGCTCTGGTAGCCTAGTTTTACTAGAAGATTATTTTGCTCACGATTTTGAGAGTCTGCTTGGCCGCGAGTTGGACCATTAATGTCGGCGCCATCAGGGTAGGCTTTGGTTTCTGATCCGTCTCGATGGGTTATCACGACCAAGCTTTCAAAGTTACCGCTGCGATTTGCCAATGCGGCATTAACCAGCCACTCGTCGGAGCGACCGTCGTAACCAGTTTTTATGGCTCCTCCGGTATCATTGCCCTCGGGCTTTAAGTAATCATCAGCATCTTTTGTGGTGTACACTACAGCCCCGCCCAGTGCACCACTACCAGCCAGTACAGAGTTGGCGCCTTTAAAAACCTGCACCGACTTTACGCTCTCCACTTCTATAGAGTTACGAGTTGAGCTGTACATTCCGTAGCGTGAAAAAGACAGCGGGTTAAGAGATTCACCCTGAGATAAGCCGTCGATAGTAATGGCAACCGAGTCACCATCCATGCCACGAATGTTAAAGCCGTTATCGCCAAAACGATTGCCAGTATCACTGACTTGAACCCCTGGTACATAGCGTACGGTGTCTTGTATGTCTTGAACCATTTGGGTGTCAATAGTGTTGGCATCCAACGAGAATACATCAAGTAAATCGGTACTTTTGTCACTGGATTCAATTTTAGTTTCTTGCAAGCTTGCTTGCTGAGCCTGAGCCTGCATTGCCGCACAAATGGCAACTGCAAGCAGTAGGGGCTTAGATTTTTTCATTAATACTCCGTCACTGTCATAATTGTTAATATTAATGGTTGCGGATTTCAGCGAGTTTATTCTCACCTGTTATTTTTAAAATAATTTCCCCTAGCTCTTCTTGTGCTAAAAAGGTTTTCTTTTGCGTTACTAAAGGCAGGCTAAAAGGAATTGTTTGGTAGTTTCGTCCAGCGTGTTCACGCGCCGCCTCTAGGTGCAGAATATAGTCGCCAGGCGATAAAAAATTACCAAAGTCATCACGCCCATCCCAGCTTAGGTAGTAGCTCCCTGGGCGGCGAGTAGGGCGAGCGTAACCGTCTATAGGGTTGTCTTGCTTGCGGCCGCTTAGACGCCACCAGCGTGATAGTTCTGTTGCCCAACGCTCGGATTCTCCTAAAAGGAGTAATGTGCGTAGAGTTTTGCGTTTCTTGTCTGAAATCCAAACCGCCACATAAGGGTTTTGATAATCGACAGCGTTGATGTCAGGGATTTGATATTGCAGTTGAAAGTCAAAGTTTCGAGCCATATTGTCGTCGTTTGATTGGCTGCGGTACTGCGCAAATTTTTCTGAGGTGAGTTGGCGGCCATCGGATAAAATCAGAAGCGCTTCAAGGTCTTCTTGGGTGTTTATCCAATCGATTGCATCCGCTGGTGCTTGCGCGGCCAGGGCGGTGGCTGCGGCATCGGCATCGGTTGCGGTGTTAGCAATCACCACGCTTGATGCGGCAATCTCTACCGGCCAGCCATCGCGCGGGGCCAAAATGTGGCTGTAGTGGTGTCTGTCGATGTTGCGTTGACGATGTTTGTGGCCACTCATAGTGACGGCTTTTTCGCCCAATATTAAATGCAGCAGCGCTGCTGCATTGTCGTCTGTACGATTAGGGTCGCTTACTGCTACCTGCCAATGTTTACCTTTGGTAGGCTTACCCCAGTAACGGGCATCCCCACCAATATCGACTTTAATGCCTTGAGCTGCAGGTAAGGCTTGACGCAGGTAGGCCATCGCTTGGTCGATAATATAACCTTTGCCGATGCCGCCGATATCCAGATCAATGTCTTCGCCCAGGTGGATACTGCCGTCGGTATGAATGTTTGGCTCGGCCAGCATGGCCTTGCGGGCGACGATACGTACTGCGGGGCGTTCGGGGCGGCGGTTATGTTCTTCTGCATTGTCCCAGTGTCGGATTACCTGACCCATACGACAGCTGAAGGTTTTGCCCGAGCGCACAAACCATTGTTCGCACAGTTGCGTAACCTCGCGTAACTCACGCGGAGCTTGGAGTATGTAGTTGTCCCGATTTAACTGGCTGATAGCGCTGTTTGCTTGATACGTCGATAATACAGACTCCATACTACTAACGTGCTCAAGCATTGATTCCAATGCTGTGTGTGCGAGTTGCTCCGAGGGGTGGTTGATCGTCACATCTAAACTTGTGCCCAACACGTTGTCACGGTGCATTGTGATCAACTCCGCTCGGCTGGCGGCGCTGCAGGTAACTGCTAGCAATATGGTTGCAAAGTGCATGCGTGTGCTGCACCACAGGGCGCGGCCCCTAGGGGCTGCGCTGTTACGAGACGGTAGAGTAGGATGCATTAGTAAGCGGTGTCTTCTTTAGTGTTTTTTTCGCTATCGGTGTTTTTTTTCTTGTGCGGTTTTGGCGCTGCATCGTTCATGTTGACGACGTCGTCTTGGTTGGTGTCCCAGCGCGTAAAGCTACGATGTCCCGACGCCTGAAATTCGTCGAAAGTCATTTCGCCATTCTCGTCTTGATCTAGTACACCAAAGCGCACATAGGTTTGCTTTATTTGGGCACGACGAGTGCTGGAAATTTCTGCATCCAGTCGATCTTCATACTCTAAAGTGTACTCATCCTCACTGACCCAGCCGTCGTGATTCTCGTCGCTTAGGCGGAATGTGGCCCGACGCTGAAGGTCAAACTCTTTGCGTGTCACAACCTCATCACTGCCAACATCATAACGCTCATAAATACCTTCGATGCCATGTGTAGAGCTCATTTTAATGACGCGATTCTGCCATTTTTGTTTCATGTCTTCGCGTTTTTGTTTTTCTTCGTCACTCAACTCTTGCTCGGCTTGGTAGGCTTTGGGCTTGGGGTCGCTAGAATCTATCTGGCCGTCTTTGTTGGTGTCATAGCGAGAAAAAATCCGGCTTCCCGACGCGGCGTATTCGTCCCACGCCATCTTTTTATCTTCGTTTTTATCCAGCGAGCTAAAGCGAATTCCAGTTTGTTTAATATGAGATTCTCGCTCGTCGGCGATTTTTTTATCTAGGCGATTTTCGTATTCGTAGGTGTACTCTTCTACATCCACTACACCGTTGTTGTTGCTGTCAGTCGCATCAAATCGTGCGCGGCGGGCTTGATCGAACTCTTTTTTTTCTAAGGAGCCGTTTTCGTTCAAATCATATTGACGTATGTACTCTGCTTTATGATGAGACGCAGCGCTTGCCAAGCTGCTAACCAGCAATAGGGCACTGCTGGTGATAAGAATGTTCGTTTTTAGTCGTTTCATTGTTACTGTCCTTGCGGGGTTAGTGGGTTATTCAAAAGCTTCTAGCACCAAGGTATAGGTGTGACTATAACTAGGGGCCTTGGCGTTGGATGGGGCATCGGCGCGGTGGCGAGCACGCAGCAAGTAAGTGCCGGGCTTGTCTAGCGTTACTACCGCTTTGCCTTCGGCGTCTGTGATGATCGTTTGGTCGGCACTTTCGCTTGATTGTTGATAGCGAGAATAGAAAACATCGACTACTTGTTTTGCCAGAGGGCTGCCATCGAATTGCACGTTAAAAGTAAATGCGTCGCCGGTGAACAGTTCGTTGGGGTGTGTTTTGGCGATAAATTCTATGCCTTCGTCGCGTGATGTCAGTGCGGTATTACTTGGCTCGCCTTTACTGACGTAGGTTTCTGCTAAGGTCACGGATTGAAAAAAAGACAGTAGCTTACCGCCTTCGGGTACAGGTTCTTTAGGGTCTTCTAAAGTGTGGCGTTCGCCTTCCAGCTCGTACATTTTGAATACACGGCCAAAGCGACGACCAGTGCTAAAGCGATAAGTACCTTCTTCCAACAATTGGTGTTCTATTACTGTGCGGGTTTTCAGCTCAACTTGCTGATCTGGTTTTTGCCACTCACCTGCCGGAGTCATGACGGCAAAAGAGTCGTTGTTAAACGCCGCTTCAGGCAAGAGAAATTTTTCTGTGAAAGAGGCGTCCAGGGTAACCATATCGCCGCGCACAGGTTCAAAATTAAATGGATTTAAGTAGGGGGTATGGGCTTGAACGTTGAGGCCGAAAGCCAAGCCGGTGACAGCTAATAAACGGTACAGGTGTCGCATGGGATAAATTGCTCCGAAACGGTCGAAAATTAAGTAGGGTGAGAATCTGCCTATCACTCACGAATGGTTATGGTAATCGTTATCATTTGCATTATCAAGCGTGGGTGTTACTATGGCGACTTATTCGGAGTTGATGGAAATGTGCTATGGGGATGAATTTACAGCGGTGTCATAAGCTTTGCCTTGCCACTATTGCGTTTTTCTTCGGCTGTTCTTCGGCCGTTGCCACAGCGGCAGAAAGTATCGAAAAGTTAGTGGCGCAATGGACTCAAATTGAGCGTCAGGGTGAGCACTTGAAAAGCCAGTGGCGCGAACGCGAGCCCCTTATAAAGTTGCAACTGGCGCTACTCAACGAAGAGCGCCAGAGCTTAAAAGCATTGCTCGGCCGTGCCGAGGGCGAGGTCGGTAGTGCCGTAGCTGAGCGCGAAGAGCTCTTACAACGCCAAAACCTGTTAGAGCAAGACCAGCAAAAAACCAGTGAAAGCCTCGATCGTTTGCCGCGACAGTTGCAGGCTTATCAGCAGCGTTTGCCGCCACCGCTAGCGCGCGACTGGGAAAAGCAAGGTGCTTGCGATAGCGCTGACAACAGTGAGGTGCTGGGGTGCGTGCTGGGTAAGTTAAAGCAGTTGGATGAGTTTGATCAGCGTATTGCGGTAAACCACGCGACCATTGAGGTGAATGGTCAGCGTGTGGCTGTGCGCGAATTTTATATGGGGCTGGCTCGTGGCTGGTATGTAAGCGGTGATGGCCGTCATTATGGCGCCGGTTATTCTGGTGCCCAAGGCTGGGTTTGGCAAGATGAAGCCGAGCTTACAGGTACGGAGCCCGAGCTCAATCCTCAGCGGTTATTGGCAGTATTAGCGCAGCTAGAAAAAACGGCCGAGTACCAAATGGTGTCGATTGCGCTGAGCGTTAAGCCGTCAGAAGGTGCTCATTAATGTGTGCATTATTAAAACGTTTATCTGTGGTTTTTACTTTTTCGTTTTTGTTGTTGACCTTGCCAATTGCGGTGGTGGCCGCTGATATCGAACAGCAATTGATTAACGATATTCAGGCGTCAGAACGGCGCTTGGGGCAGACGGAAGAAAATATTGCTTCGCAGTCGGCCCGTTTAACGCGCGCGCTCACAGAGCGACAAGCAGAGGTGCAGCAGTTGCGCCGCGAGGCGGCCGCGATTCAGCGTGCTGCCGATGAGCAGACCTTAAGTTTAGATACGTTGCGCACTCGCTTGCAGCGTTGGAACGATCAGGCTAATTATCAGCAGAACCTTCTGATGGATTATTTTCGTCGCAGTAGGTTGGTTAATGACGCCGATCACTCCAGCATTTCGCAGCAGCTCGATGTATTAGCTGGTCGAGTTGAGTCGCTTAATAATGTGCTGCAGCCGCAGTGGCGCGACGGTACGCTAACCCGTGACTCTGGGTATGTCGAATCGACAAAACTACTCACCCTAGGGCCAATTACTTGGTATTGGCAGGAGCACAGCGAAGCTGCTGGTTTGGCAAAGATCCAGAGTGACGGGGTTGAGAAAAATGCTGCGACAGTCGCGTTGGCTTTTAAGGGTGATCGGGCTGATAGTGTTGCGAGTTTATATCGCGATGGTAGTGCGCAGGTTGCATTTGATCCGAGCTTAGATCGTGCGGCACTTATGGCCAGCGTTGAAGAAAGCCCATGGCAACATATTGCTAAAGGCGGTATTTGGGCGTTGCCAATTTTATTTTTTGGTTTGCTATCGCTGACTATCGCGATATTTAAAACAGTGCAGTTTGTGCGGCTACCCAAAATGAGCGCGATCTCTGTTAGTCGTTTAATGTTGTATTTGCAAAAGTGCCATCAAGCTAAAAAAGCCCCAGGCGAAGCCTTGACGGAATTACGCAGCAAGGTGCGAGGCGCGGCCGCCGAAATGCTCGATATCGCGCTGACGACGCCAGTCTCGCAGTATCGTGATGATCGTTTGTTTGCTCGTTTGTTACAAAGCCGACAGTATTTGGAGCGTTTTTTGGGTGCTATTGCCATTACTGCAGCGGTGGCGCCGTTGCTCGGTTTGTTGGGCACAGTGTCGGGAATGATTGAAACCTTTAAGTTAATGACTATCTTTGGCGCAGGCGATCCGGCCGCGGTATCTGGTGGTATTTCTGAGGCGCTGGTAACGACCGAGCTGGGCTTAATTGTCGCCATCCCTGCGCTGGTGCTGCATGCCTTGCTTAGCCGCCGTGCTCGTCATTATGAAGCCGAGCTAGAAAAGTGCGCTATTGAACTGAGTAAACTGGAGGTAGCCGCATGAATCCCTTTGCGAACGTATTAGTGTGGATAATTATTGTCATGGCGCTGTGTCTTTACGCCATGATGTTTGAGCGTATGTTGGCTGAGCGTGACATCGTCTGGCAAGACTCAGTGCGGCAGTGGTTGTCCACATTTGCGGCATTACTTGCGGCATTACCTCTGTTGGGTTTGTTGGGCACTATTGTTGGTTTGCTGGATGTTTTTTCTTCTATGGCAAGCAGTGTGCACGATACTCAAAGCTTGTTAAGCGGCGGTATTGCCGATGCTATGTTGACCACCAAAACCGGTTTGCTAGCGGTGATCCCCGGTTGGCTGTTGCTGGGCGCGCTGCGTTCGCAGGTAAATCGTGCTGAGGCTTGGGCTGCCGTATGAATCCCAGTCTGCGCCAGCGTATAGAGGCCGAACAAGATCAGCATATTGATTTGTCGCCACTGATTGATGTGGTGTTTATTTTGTTGATTTTCTTTATTGTTACTACCGTTTTTGTGCGGGAAACCGGAGTGGAAGTGGATAAGCCTCAAGCGGTTAGTGCCTCGCAGCTGGACAAGAATCTTATACTGTTGGCGATTACCGCCGATGGTTCAGTCTACTACGATAGCAGTAATATCGGTGTGACCGGTATTCGTCCCACGCTCAGCCCGCTGCTTAAAAATTCTGAAAAACCCGTGGTGATTCAAACCGATAAATCCGTCAGCGCCGAACGTTTGTTGCAGGTGTTGGATGAAGCCAAGCTTGCCGGTGCCAGTAATGTCAGTATTGCCAGTGAACCTTAATCGACCTATTAATCAACGCTGGTATCAAGCGATCGGTTACGCCTTGTTACTGGGTGCGATGCTGTTGGTGTTGTTGCATTTATCCGGCGCGCCGCCTATGCAGGCGGCGGATAAGATCATCCTGCGTAAAGCTCAAGTGGTTGCTTTGCCACCACCCCCGCCACCCCCGCAGGTTGTAAACCAGGCCCAGGCCAGTACACCTCAAACGCTGCAGTTATCAGCGCTTGATTCAGTGGTGCAAATGCCGTTAGAGATTAGCCAGTCTTTGGTAAGCGCCGAGCCTCTGATGTTAGAAGCGCCACCGGTGCAATTTGATGGGCCGAGCTGGAACCAAACTCTAGATGTAGATTGGCAAGCTTATGGCCTCTCCGATTTAGATGAAGTTCCACGTTTATTGACAGACTTAGATGTAGATTTCCCTGCGTCTTTACGTCAGCGTGGGGTTAAGCGCGTAAATGTCGAGTTGGATGTCATGATCAACGAAAATGGCCGGGTGACATTACGTTCGATAGTTAATAACCCTTACCCAGAATTGCGTCCGGTGATTCATCAGCTGGTTAAACAGGCGCGTTTTAGCGCGCCACAAAAATCCGGGGCGGCCGTGCGCGCGACCTTTAACTGGCCGATAGAGTTGAGTCAATCATGAAAAAATTATTTATGTTTACGCTTTTTTTGAGTGCCTCCGCTATGGCTTCAGAGCTTGAACTGTACATAGAGCTGGCTCCAATTTCTGTGCAGGTCCCCAATGCCCAGGTGCTGTACAGTCGCGAGGCAAAATTAAAGCCGGAAGAGGCGGTGTTGGCGCAGCAGTTGCGGCCACTGTTAGAGGCCGGTAATTATCAACAGGCATTGAAGTTGGTGAGCGATGTTGATGAGCCAGGTCCGGCACTTTTGTTGTTGAGCGGACAAATTTATTTGCAACAAGAACAGCTCGGGCCGGCGCAAGCATTACTGCAAAAGGCGCTGCAGGAAATGCCAGATTTGGTGCGTGCACATTATTATTTGGCACTGATATATTTGCAGCAAGACGAGGCTGAAAAAGCCGAGTCTCATCTTACCCGCGTGGTGCTGCTGGGTGGGGCTGATGCACAAACATATGGGCAGTTAGGTTTTTTAAAGTTGCAGAGCGGCGACGCGTGGGCTGCGGTTTCGGCTTTTGGGCAGGCCATTGCGCTAGATGGTAATGCGCGCGCTTGGCGTCAGGGGTTATTAAACGCACTGATTGAAACACGACAGTTTCAGCCGGCACTGGCGGCGCTGGATTATTTGTTAATACAAGAACCTGAAGATCGTAGCTTGTGGTTGCAGCGGGCTAATGTGGGGTTACGAGCTAAAGATAATACCGTGGCGCTGGCGGCTTTAGAGGTGGCCATCCGTTTGGGGGATCGTGCGCCGCAGAATCTAAATGCCGCTGCGCAGTTGCATTTTAAACAGGGGCAGGCACGTCGCGCCAGTGAGCTGGCTCTTATGGCAGTTCAAGAAGGCGGCGCCGATGTCGGCACGGCCAGTCAAATGGTCAATTGGTTGATTCAATCAGGTGACATCGAAAAAGCTGAAGCTTTGTTAAAGCAGTTGCAGCAATGGGCTAAAACCGATAGCGAGAAAAGCCAGTTGGCGTTGCACCGCGCGGAGCTTTATTACCGAGTGGACAATCTCAAGCACGCGACACCGTTATTGCGTGATGCCGTTGCAAGTGATCCTACCAATGGTCGCGCCTTGTTGCTGCTGGCCGAGTGCGAACGCAAAGCGGGTGATTATACCCGTGCCGAGCTGTTATATGAGCGCGCGGTGACCTTGCCCAGCAGTCGCTTAGGGGCGCTGCTGGGCAAGGCTCAGCTGTTGTTAGGGCGGCATGATTATCAGCAGGCACTAGATACGCTGGTGCAAGCTCGAAACGAGTTTCCCCATAAACATGAGTTGCAGGCATCCATCTCCTCGTTGCGGATGGTCATTAGTCATCCGTAGTTAGCTCGCAGGGCTTAATCGGCTGACAGGCTTTTCTTTAATGCAGCCTGCCAGCCGATAAGCATTTGTTGGCGTTTGTTGTTTTCTATCGTCGGCTCGCTGCGTTTTTCTAGCACCCAGTTGGCGGCTACTTCGTCTAGGCTTTTAAAAATACCCAGTTGTAACCCTGCCAGCCGAGCTGCACCTAGCGCGGTGGTTTCGATCATCTCGGGGCGCTCGGTGGGGACTTCGGTAATGTCGGCAAGCATCTGCAAGAGCCAGTTGTTGGCGATCATGCCACCGTCAACCCTGAGCGTCGCAGGGTGTTGGCCGGCGTCCATACTCATTGCGGCGAGCAGGTCGCGAGTTTGATAACACACAGCTTCTAGTGCTGCTCGTGCGATTTCGGCGCGGCCAGTGTCGCGCGTCATACCGCAAATTAACGCCCGAGCATCTGGCTCCCAGTGGGGTGCTCCTAAGCCGGTAAAGGCTGGCACCAAATAAACACCGTTATTGCCTTTTAGCGATTGGGCGAGTGCTTCGGTTTCGTCGGCGTGCTGAATAATACCGAGTTTATCGCGCAACCATTGCACGGCGGCGCCGGCAATAAAAATCGAGCCTTCTAGTGCGTACTGTGGCTTGCCGTTTAAGCGGTAGGCGAGGGTGGTGAGCAATCGGTTGTTGGAGGTGATAGGTGTGTCGCCGGTGTGTAGTAAGGCAAAGCAACCGGTGCCGTAAGTGCTTTTGATCATACCGGCGCTAAAACAGGCTTGGCCGATCATGGCGGCGTGTTGATCGCCTGCGACACCGGCAATGGGTAGCGTGACACCGTCGAAGCCCTCAGTCGCGGTGCCAAAGTCGGCGGCGCAATCGAGCACCTCGGGCAGCATGGTTTTAGGGATCTTAAACAGTTCGAGCAAATCGTCGTCCCAACACTGCTGGTGAATATTAAACAGCGAGGTGCGAGCGGCATTGGTGGCGTCGGTGGCGTGAACTTTGCCGCCGGTAAAGTTCCAGATTAGCCAGCTATCGATAGTGCCAAAGGCGAGTTCGCCTTGCTCGGCGCGCTGTCGCGCACCTTGTACGTTATCCAAAATCCAAGCAATTTTGCTGGCCGAAAAGTAGGGGTCGAGCAGCAGGCCGGTGCGCTGGCGCAGGAGGTCTTCGTGGCCTGCGGCTTTAAGGGTTCGGCAGGCTTCGGCAGTGCGCCGGTCTTGCCAGACAATGGCGTGGTGGATGGGTTTGCCGGTGGCGCGATCCCAGACAACGGTGGTTTCGCGTTGGTTGGTGATGCCAATGCCGATAACGCTGCGCGGATCATCGAGTTTGGCTAGCGCTTCGCGGCAGACTTTGGCGGTGACCTGCCAAATCTCGTCGGCATTATGCTCTACCCAGCCATCGTTGGGAAAATGTTGCTCGAATTCACATTGGGCGCTGGCGAGTGCGTGGCCCTCGGCCGAAAAAATAATGGCGCGACTGCTGGTAGTGCCCTGATCGATCGCCAGAATGTGGTTTGCCATGATGGCCTCCGAGGTTTTATTAAATGTATTAACGACCGATTATGCCTTGTTGGCGTTTCGGGAGTCTATTGGCGATTAAATTGGTGTAGCACAAAGGGGCCGCTCTGCTTAAATATGGCGATGTTGGGTGCTGTAGATGAGACTTGATTTGGGGTAAAACCCCTGGCGCATAGGTTTAACCTTCTATATACCCTATAATGTCCTATATCAGGCCATCCGCAGCGGGTGGCTGTTTTGTTTTTGTTAATTTATGAGGCACGTCATTTGAGTAAACGCCAAGGTCCACCCGTGGACCCTTTCGCCGAGCGAGAGGCGCAGAAGTACGATAACCCTATCCCTAGCCGTGAAGTCATCCTAGAGTTGTTGGATCGACAGGATGGACCCGCCACTCACCCCGAGGTTTGTGACTTATTAGGCATGGTCACTGAAGACGATATCGAGGCGCTGCGTCGTCGGCTTATCGCTATGGCCCGTGATGGTCAGCTAATCAGTAACCGCCGCGGTGCATTTGCACGGGTCGACCGCATGGATATGGTACGCGCCCGCGTACAAGGCCATCGCGATGGTTACGGCTTTGCTGTACCCGCCGAAGGAGGTGAAGATATTTACCTGCACAACCGCCAAATGCGTAAAGTGTTTGATGGCGATGAAGTGTTGGTTAGGTTGCAGGGCGAGAATTACCGTGGCCGTGAAGAGGGTGCTATTGTCGAGGTGCTATCACACAACACCACCTCGTTGGCTGGCCGCTTTATTAAAGAAGATGGGGTGCAATTTTTGCGCCCCGAGAACCGCCGCGTAACGCAAGATGTCATGGTCGCTCAAGGCGCCGAAATGGGCGCAAGCTCGGGTCAGATTGTTGTGGTAGAAATTACCCGCCAGCCCGATAAGCAGCGTCCCCCGCAGGGTAAAGTCATTCAAGTGTTGGGTGATCATATGGCGCCGGGTATGGAGATCGAGCTTTCCATCGAGGCGCATTCGATTCCCAATCAGTGGAGTTACGAGGCGCTTGCCGAGGCCGAAGCGTTACCTGTTGAGGTTGATGATAATGATAAGGGCGGGCGTATCGATTTACGTGATTTGCCGTTCGTTACTATTGATGGTGAAGATGCGCGCGATTTTGATGATGCCGTTTTATGCCAGCCTCGCAAAGGTGGTTGGCGCTTGCTGGTTGCGATCGCCGATGTTTCGCATTATGTGCGCCCCAATAGCGGTTTGGACGAAGACGCCAAGCGCCGTGCCACTAGCGTTTACTTTCCAGATCATGTAGTTCCTATGCTGCCGGAGAAAATCTCTAACGGCTTGTGCTCGCTTAATCCGCACGTCGACCGTTTGGTGATGGTGTGCGATATGACACTTAACACTCACGGTAAAGTCACCGGTTATAAATTTTACGAAGGCATTATTAATTCACATGCGCGTATGACCTACAACCAAGTGGGCGCTATTATTGCCGGCGATGAAGCTATGCGAGCCGAGTATGCCGATCGCTTGGGCGACATCGAGGCGTTGCATAATTTGTATAAAGTGTTGCGCGAATCACGCAGCGAGCGTGGTGCGATTGATTTCGAAACCGTTGAAACTCGAATTTTGTTTAACGATGAGCGTAAAATCGAAGACATCGTACCGGTTAAACGTAACGATGCGCACAAGCTTATAGAAGAGTGCATGCTGTGTGCTAACGTTTGTGCTGCGCGCTTTTTAGAGCAGCATAACCTTGCCTGCCTGTACCGTGTCCACCAGGGCCCAACGGCTGAAAAACTAGAAAACTTGCGTGAGTTTTTAGGTGAGTTAGGCCTAGGTTTAGGTGGTGGAGACGAGCCTACTTCAGCTGATTATCAGGTGTTGATGGAGGCGATTAAAGGCCGCGCCGATGCCAACATGATCCAGACCGTTATGCTACGCAGCTTGCGTCAAGCCGTGTATCAGGCTGAAAACGAAGGTCATTTTGGCTTGGGCTATGACGCCTACGCGCATTTCACCTCACCCATTCGTCGCTATCCCGATTTATTAGTCCACCGTGCTATTCGCTCGGTAGTGCGCTCATCGCAAGTGTCATCGCACGTCACTCGGGTTGACGGTGTTGATGATATTCCACGCGGTAAAATTTATCCCTACGAAGTCGCCGATGTGGTTGCCCTAGGGGAGCATTGCTCACTGGCCGAGCGCCGTGCCGATGAAGCCACGCGCGATGTGGTGAGTTGGCTGAAGTGTGAGTACCTAGAAGACAAAGTCGGTGACGTGTTTGAAGGCATTATTAGTGCTGTCACCGGCTTTGGGGTGTTTGTCGAGTTAAAAGATATTTACGTCGATGGCTTGGTGCACATAACGGCCTTGCCTCAAGACTACTATCGCTTTGATCCGGCTAAGCACCGTTTGGTTGGTGATCGCACTCGCCAAGTATTTGGTTTGGGTGACGAGCTTACGGTTAAAGTTGTGCGCGTAAGCTTGGAGGAACGCAAAATTGATTTTGAGCTCGACTCGGTAAAATCCGGCCGCCGAGCAGCCGCTAAAGACAGTCGTGGCTCGGGCAAGGGCGCTGGTAAAGCTGGCGGCAAAGGCAAAAAAACCTCTAACAAGCCGGGCCAAAAATCGGGCTCGCGTAATGGCGGCAAAACCGATGAGCGCCAAGGTAAGCGCGGCGGTGGGGGCGGTCAAAAGTCTTACTCGGGCTCCGAAGGTAATCGTAAACCACGTAAGAGGAAGCGCTCTAATGGCTCTCAATCCGACTCGTCGGTTCGTAAATCGTCGAAGGCTTCAGCAGTTCGATCGTCGCAAAGTAGTCCAGCAAAAAAGAGCGAATCTATATTTGCGAAGGCAGCAGCTGGATTTAAGAAGACGCTGGCGAAGTTTAAAAAGAAGTCTTAGGCGCACCAATGCCATGCTGTTCTGGTGTGATAAGTACAGCGGCGGCGCGCCTCCATTGGAGAGCGAAGATTCGTGAGTAAAACAGAAACCCTATACGGGCTGCATGCAGTCACTACGGTACTAAAAAGCGCCCCCGAGCGGGTGCTGAGTTTAATGGCACTGCAAGGGCGCCAAGATCAGCGAGTGCAAAAAGTGCTGCAGCTGGCTGCGCAAAATGGCATAGCTGTAGAGCAGGTGGCGCGTAAAAAACTGGATGCGTTGGTAGGCGATGGTAATCATCAGGGCATTGTTGCTCACTGCCGACCGGGTCAGGTTCACGATGAAAACTATTTGTACCATTTGCTGGATGCCCTCGATGAAGCGCCGTTTTTGTTGGTGCTGGATGGGGTAACCGACCCGCATAATTTGGGTGCCTGTTTGCGCTCGGCTGATGCGGCAGGTGTACATGCGGTTATTGCCCCTAAAGATAACGCCGCTGGGCTTAATCCCACAGTGCGCAAAGTGGCTTGTGGCGCGGCTGAGTCAGTGCCGTTTATTCCGGTGACTAACCTTGCTCGGACCTTAACCCAGCTGCAAGAGCGTGGCATGTGGTTGCGCGGTGCTGCGGGCGAGGCCAGTCTGACGGTGTATCAATCTGACCTGACTGGTCCTATGGTGTTGGTGATGGGGGCCGAGGGCACCGGTTTACGGCGCCTGACGCGAGAAACCTGTGACGAGCTGATTAAAATTCCAATGGCCGGCAGTGTTAGCAGTTTGAATGTATCGGTGGCCACTGGTATCTGTCTGTTTGAGGCCGTACGTCAGCGTGCCGGCAAGCGCTAAGCAGGCGTCCTTTGTGTCGCCTTTTTGTGCTAATATGCGCGCAAATTACGCCAAGCGAGGCTAACAGCCATGCATTGTCCCTTTTGCAGTGCCGATGATACCAAGGTGATTGATTCGCGCTTGGTCGCCGAGGGCAACCAAGTGCGTCGGCGCCGTGAGTGCCTAGCGTGCCACGAGCGTTTTACCACTTATGAGGTGTCTGAGCTGGTGATGCCACGTATTATTAAGCAAGATGGCACCCGCGAGCCCTTTGACGAGGCCAAGTTGCGAGCCGGTTTACAGCGTGCGCTTGAAAAACGTCCAGTATCGGTAGAGTCCATCGAGAGCTCGATCAACAATATCAAACACTTTTTACAAGCTACCGGTGAGCGCGAAGTTGGCTCGCGTCGTTTGGGTGAAAAAGTGATGGATGAGTTGCAGAAGCTAGACGAGGTGGCGTATGTACGCTTCGCTTCGGTGTATCGTAGTTTTAAAGATCTGCATGAATTTCGTCAAGAAATCGACCGTCTAGAAGCCCACGAGGGTGATCATGCGGCGGAGCAGTAGCCGTTTTTGCCCTATTCGGGCCCGTTTTAACGATGTTGAATATGACTATCTCTGATCGCGCCTTTATGGCTGAGGCGCTCGGCCTTGCGCGCCGTGGCCTTACCACAACAACGCCTAACCCGATGGTTGGCTGTGTGCTAGTACGCGACGGTAACGTAATCGGACGCGGTTGGCACCAGCGCGCTGGTGGCCCGCATGCCGAGATCTGCGCGCTGCGAGATGCGGCAGAACGCATTGGCGAATCGGCTGATGATACCGCTGCGTGGCGCCGCGCCGTAACGGGTGCAACTTGCTATGTCACGCTCGAGCCCTGTAGCCACACTGGTCGCACCGGTCCTTGCGCCCAGGCCTTAGTGGAAGCTGGAGTTGCGCGGGTTGTGTACGCGATGGAAGACCCTAATCCAGCAGTCGCCGGTGGCGGCATTATGCATTTGCGCGACGCTGGCATCGAAGTGTCCGGGCCGCTGCTAGAGGAAGATGCGTTAGAGTTAAACGCAGGCTTTATTCGCCGCATGACCCGTGGCCGCCCTTGGGTGCGCTGCAAATTAGCCATGAGTTTGGATGGCCGTACCGCCATGCAAAGCGGCGAGAGCCGTTGGGTGACCAGTCGCCGCGCGCGCGAAGACGTACAGCGTTTGCGCGCTGCCAGCTGCGCCTTAATTACCGGTGTCGATACAGTTTTGATCGATAACGCCACCTTAACAGTGCGGCGAGAAGACTGGCCCGAAGCTCCTGTCGATGGTGAATTACGCCAGCCGTTACGGGTGATATTAGATTCTAACCAGCGCCTGCACCCCGATTGCGAGTTGGTCAAAAGCCGTTCGCCAATATTGGTGGTTCACATTGGCGGCGAGCTGCAACATAACTGGCCCGATCATGTCGAACATCTCGCACTGCCGGCGCTTAAAGGCCGGGTTCGATTAGAGGCACTGCTTGATGAGTTGGGCCGGCGCGGTTGTAATACTGTATTAGTCGAGACCGGCGCGACTTTGGCTGGTGGTTTTTTACGTCGCGCCCTGTTAGATGAAATCATTATTTATATGGCTCCCAAGCTGTTGGGTAATAATGCGCGTGGTTTGTTTGATTTGCCCGTGGATAAAATGTCGGGCCAACTGCCATTACACATTAATGATATTCGCGCGGTAGGGCATGACTGGCGTATCACTGCCGTACCCGATTTAGACAGTTAACAAGAGGCTGCGATGTTTACCGGAATCATAGCTGCTATCGGCGATGTAGTAGAGTTGACCCCGCGCAACGGCGATATTAGTTTGCGTATTCGCACGAACAAATTAGATCTAACCGATGTTGCATTGGGTGATTCGATTGCCACTAACGGCGTGTGTTTAACCGTGGTGGATTTGCCCGGTGATGGCTTTCGGGCTGATGTGTCGCGTGAAAGCTTAGCGCTAACCACCATTGGGCACTGGCGCTGCGGACAAAAAGTGAATTTAGAAAAGGCCTTAACGCCGACCACTCGTTTGGGCGGGCATATTGTCAGCGGCCACGTCGATGGTGTGGGTGAGGTGGTTAGCCGTACCGCCGATGCACGTTCAGAGCGATTTCGTTTGCGCGCGCCCCAAGCATTGGCGCGTTATATTGCTCACAAAGGGTCGATTACGGTTGATGGCACGAGCCTAACGGTGAACAAAGTGGAGGGCGCAGAGTTTGAATTAAATATCGTGCCGCACACCTTGGCCGAAACTATTATGGATGGCTATGGCGCGGGTACTAAACTCAACTTAGAGGTTGATGTCTTGGCCCGTTACTTAGAGCGCCTGTTGCAAGGCGATAAAGCCGCAACCCCCGATAGCGATAATATTACGCTGGAATTTTTGACAGAGAACGGTTTTAACCGATGATGGAATTAAATACAGTTGAAGAGCTGATTGACGACTTGCGTCAGGGCAAAATGATTATCCTGATGGATGACGAAGATCGTGAAAATGAGGGCGACCTCATTATGGTTGCCGAACAAGTGCGCGCCGAAGACATTAACTTTATGGCGAGCCATGCACGCGGTTTAATCTGTCTCACTATCACCCCCGAGCGAGGCCAGCAGTTGGGCCTGCCACTGATGGTGCAAGACAACAAAGCTAAGCACTCGACCAACTTTACCGCCTCTATTGAAGCGGCTGAAGGCGTTACCACGGGTATATCGGCCGCCGATCGTGCGCGCACCGTACGCGTTGCCGTTGCCGCCGATGCTAAGCCGCGAGACATTGTGCAGCCAGGGCATATTTTTCCGATTATTGCCCAGCCAGGCGGCGTAATGAGTCGCGCCGGCCACACCGAAGCCGGTTGTGATATGGCGCGCATGGCAGGCTTTGATCCATCCGCAGTCATTGTTGAGGTGATGAATCCCGACGGCTCTATGGCGCGTCGAGCCGAGCTGGAAGAGTTTGCCAAAACCCACAATTTAAAAATAGGCACTATTGCCGATTTAATTCATTACCGTGCGACCAAAGAGCAAACGGTTGAATGCATTAATAAGCGCGCTGTGGCTACTGAGTACGGTAACTTTGAGCTGCATACCTATCGTGATTTAGCTCGTGGCGATTTGCACTTTGCAATGGTGAAAGGCGAGTTAGCGGCCGACGACGAAACCTTAGTGCGGGTTCATGTGATGGATACCGCTCGCGACTTATTGGGGGTAAAACGTCCGTTAGTTGATGGTGTGGGCTCTTGGACTTACGCCGAAGCGCTCAAGCGGATTGAGCATGAAGGCCGTGGGGTATTGGTGCTGATTTGTCACGATGAAACCACCACCGATATGGAAGAGTCCATTGACTGGTTGTTATCTGGCCGGCCACAGCGGCGCAGTGCCGATGTGGTGTACAAACAAGTTGGCACCGGCTCGCAAATTTTACGTGATTTAGGCGTGCGCAAAATGCGCGTTATGTCGGTTCCTATGCGTTTTTCGGCGCTGTCGGGTTTTGATTTGGAAGTGGTAGGTTATGTCGGCCCTGATGCCGATTAAACAAATATTACACAGTAAGAGATAGTCATTATGAACAACACAATTGTGGAAGGTGATTTTTCTGCGGCAAGAGGCAAATACGCCCTGATTGTTAGCCGTTGGAACAGCTTTGTGGTTGAAAGCTTAAAAGACGGAGCGTTGGATACCTTGCGTCGCCATGGCATTAGTGACGAGAACGTCACTGTTTATTACGCGCCGGGTGCATTTGAGTTTCCGTTGGTTGCGCAAAAAATTGCCGCCAAAGGTGAGTTCGATGCAATTATTGCGTTAGGCGCGGTGATTCGTGGTGGTACGCCACATTTTGAATATGTGGCTGGCGAGTGTACTAAAGGCTTGTCACAGGTGTCTTTGAATGCCGGTGTCCCCATCACTTTTGGTGTGCTTACAGTGGATTCTATCGAGCAAGCGATTGAGCGCTCGGGCACTAAAGCCGGTAACAAAGGTGTCGAGGCGGCAGCAACTGCACTCGAAATGGTTTCATTGCTAGGTAAGATTTAATGAGCACAACCGATAAGCAAGGCCCGTCGCCATCGGCGCGCCGTAAGGCACGACACTATGCACTGCAAGGTTTGTATCAGTGGAAGATGTCTGGCAATAGCGTCAACATCATTGAGGCATCTTTTCGTGCTGAGTACGACATGAAAAACGTCGACGTAGCTTACTTTCACGAAATATTACACGAAGTGCCGGCACGCCTAGACGAAGTGCAGGCGATAATTGAACCGCACTTGCAGGGCCGCTCAATCACCGAGTTAGATCCGGTCACTGAAGCGCTGTTACGTCTGTCTGGCTACGAGTTGAAGTTTCGTGTTGATGTACCTTATAAGGTAGTGATCAACGAAGCGGTTGGCTTGGCTAAAAAGTTTGGCGCAACGGATAGCCACAAGTTTGTTAACGGTGTGCTCGACCGAGCTGCGCTTGAAGTACGCGCGTTGGAAGTTAAAGCGCAGAACCGCTAACGCTTTGTTTTAAGGAAGTAATCGTGAGTGCTGGCGAGTTTGAGCTAATCAATCACTATTTTAAAGCGGCCCCCGATGCGCTAAGCCCGGCATCAGTGTTGCTGGGTATTGGTGACGACGCGGCGCTGGTAAAAACCGATGCGAACCAAGCTTTGGTCGTGGCGGCTGATACTTTGGTCAGTGGCGTGCACTTTTTTGCCGATGCTCCAGCTGAAGAAATCGGTCAGCGTGCATTGCGGGTTAATCTAAGCGATATGGCCGCGATGGGCGCCGAGCCGCATTGGTTTACGCTGGCGTTAACACTACCCCAGCATTGGAGTGAAGCAGCGCGAAGCGGATGGGTGGCCGATTTTAGTCGTGGCTTAAAGGCCTGCGCCGATCAGTACGATTGCAATTTAATTGGCGGCGATACCACCAGCGGCCCGCTCACGATCAGTATACAGATGCTTGGCCAAGTGCCGGCTGCTCGCGCGTTGCGACGCGATGGTGCAAATCTTGATGATTTTGTGTTGGTGACTCATACCTTGGGCGACAGTGCCGCGGCGCTCGGGTTGATGAATAAAGATGTCGCAGCGGGCAGTGCCTTAATGCATTGCACTGCGGCAGATCGCGCGTATTTGCAAGCGCGCTTCTACCGCCCAGAGCCGCGTATTAAAGAGGGGATATTATTGCGTGATATTGCCAGTAGTGCGCAGGATATCTCCGATGGCTTGTTGGCCGATCTCGGACACTTGTGCGAGGCGAGCGATGTGGCGGCCGAAATTGATGTCGCGCAATTACCGTTCAGTGAGGCACTGCAAAAATCTGATCCAGAACAAGTTCGCCATTGGGCATTAACCGGTGGTGACGATTACGAATTAGTGTTTACCGTGTCGGAGCAAAATATGCCGCTGCTGGCAATGGCGCAAGCGCAAGGCAATATACAGGCGAGCGTCATCGGCCGTATTGTCAGCGGCGCTGGGGTGCACTGTGAACTCGATGGCGCGATCTACAGCGTCGACCAGACAGGTTACCGACATTTCTAATATGAGCCAATCAAACTCTTTACCTATGCCTAGCCGACGTGAACTGTTTAGCAACAGCAACCATTTATTTGCCTTTGGTTTTGGCTCGGGCTTTGCGCCTAAAGCACCGGGCACGGCTGGTACTTTGGCCGCGATTCCGGCGTACTGGCTGATCAGCGATTTAAGTTTATCTTTGTACTTGCTCTGGTTGTTGGTGACCTTTGCCCTTGGGGTTTACTGGTGCGAGAAAAGCTCGCGTGCGTTGGGCGTGCACGATCACCCCGGTATTGTTTGGGATGAAATGGTGGGCTACTGGATCACCATGCTGCTGGCACCGCCCGATTGGTATTGGATGTTAGCCGGTTTTGTGTTGTTTCGGATATTTGATATCGCCAAGCCTTGGCCGGTGTCGCTGGCCGACCGAAAAATATCGGGCGGGTTTGGCATTATGATTGATGATGTTTTAGCGGCGGTGTATGCCTGGTTTGTTATGCAATTCTTAATTTGGTGGTTGGTGTAAACCACTCACTTAAAAGAAACCCCTAGGAGGCAACTATGTGGCTGCTTAGATTGGTAATAATTGCCACTGCTTGGATGCTAAGTGGCACAGTTGCTGCAGCCGATCTGTCGGCAAAAATGTTGGCAAAGGATACGGCGTTAATCAGTCTCGATGGCAAGCAACGGATGTTACGAGCGGGCCAAACTAGCCCCGAGGGCGTGACACTGATTAGCTCATCACGCACTGGTGCCGAGGTGGAATACGACGGAGTGCAATATAGCTTAACGCTGTCGAGCCGTATTGCCACTAGCTTTGTACAGGCCGAGTCGATAGAGGTTCGGCTTAATCAATCTAGCGGCGGACACTACCGTTCATCGGGAATGATCAATGGTCAAAGCGTTAAGTTTTTGGTCGATACCGGTGCAACTTCGGTTGCCATGGGCGTTGGTCATGCCGAGCGCTTAGGTCTGGATTATAAAAACGGTGATCAAGGTGTGGTGACTACCGCCAATGGCCAGACTCACGCTTACGCGGTTTGGCTGCGCAGTGTTGCGGTAGGTGGTATTACTCTCAGTAATGTCCAAGCTGTGGTGATTGCTAATTTTGGCAGCCAAGATATTTTATTGGGTAACAGTTTTCTGAGTAACGTCGATATGTCTACCGATAATGGCGTGTTAGTGCTGCGTGTTGCGCAATAGTCACGCTGCGCTGGCCACTCCGTTGTATTTTTAGACACTATTGCTGTAACTGTATTTAGCACTTTATAGAGAGACATCAGTGACCATACGATTTGTTGAGTCATCCAAACTGCCAACCCCATGGGGAATGTTCGTCATGCACGGTTTTGCCGATGACGGCATGGACAAAGAGCACTTAGTGCTGACTATGGGCGATATGTCCGATCCGGAAGCGGTACTGACCCGTGTGCATTCTGAATGTTTAACCGGTGACGCGCTATTTAGTATGCGTTGTGATTGTGGTCCGCAACTGCAAGCGGCGATGCATAAAATCTCTATTGTCGGTCGGGGTGCCATTTTTTACTTGCGCCAAGAGGGGCGCGGCATTGGTTTGCTGAACAAAATTAAAGCCTACCATTTGCAAGATTGTGGAGCCGATACGGTTGAGGCCAATGAGCAATTGGGCTTTGGTGCCGATATGCGCGATTACAGTATCTTAAAGCCGATGATGGATCATTTAAATATTCATTCCTTAAAATTAATGACCAATAACCCGCGCAAAATAAAAGCGCTAGAGGATATGGGGATTACTGTAACTGAGCGTATTCCTCATCAGACGGGGCGTAACCCGCACAATGCTAAATACCTTGAAACTAAAAAAGGTAAGCTTGGGCATTTGTTTGACGATGCCAATAACGAAATTTAATTTGTAATAGGTTAATTCATGACAGTACGTATTGCCATAACCGGTGCCGCAGGGCGCATGGGAAAGATTTTAATTGAGGCGGCCGTTGCTGCCGCCGGTGCTGAATTGACAGCCGCCATTGTCCGCCCAGGCAGCTCGTTAGTTGGAGCCGATGCCGGTGAATTGGCCGGTATTGGCAAGCAAGACGTTGCATTAGTAACGGATCTAGCTGACGTCATCGATAGCTTTGATGCACTGATCGACTTTACTTCGCCCGCCACAACTCTCGCTAACGCAGAGTTGTGTGCCAAGCACGGCAAAGCTATGGTGATTGGTACGACTGGTTTTAGTGACACAGAAAAACAACAGTTGCTAGATTACCAAAGCCAAATTCCTTTATGCCTAGCGGCTAATTTCAGTACCGGCGTAAACTTGTGTTTCAAATTACTGGAAACCGCTGCCCGAGTAATGGCCGCCGAATCGGATATTGAGATCGTGGAAGCCCATCACCGCCATAAAGTAGACGCCCCCTCAGGCACTGCCTTACGTATGGGGGAGGTGATTGCCGATAGTACCGGTCGCGATTTAAACAAAGTGGCAGTATACGGCCGTGAGGGCCAAACAGGTGCTCGCGATCACGACACTATTGGCTTTGCCACCGTGCGCGGCGGCGATGTTGTGGGCGAGCACACCGTTATGTTTTTAGCCGATGGTGAACGCGTCGAGATTACTCATAAAGCCTCTAGTCGGTTAGCCTTTGGTAATGGCGCGGTACGCGCAGCCGGTTGGCTTTTAAGCCAAGAGCCTGGTCTTTACGATATGCAAGATGTGTTGGGTTTAAAATAAATTTTGAGGGACTAGATGTCATGGTGCAGGCGAGCTGATTTGTCTGGCTTGCATGGCTTTTACTACGTCTTTAAACACCAGGTTGTCGTTATCACTATAGGCCATCGAGGTCGCTTGCCCGAGCTCTTGCAATTGCGATGGAGTGTTATTTCCTGCTAGTTCTAACGTCCATAATCCTACCTCGTAACTAAACTGTGGCAGCCAATTACTGGCAATTGGGTAGTTGGCCAGTGCAAGTACTGGAGTGCTTTGTTGGTGTGCGTTGGCAAGGTTATCAAAATCCATTTGCTTAAATAAAGGCTTCATTCCTGGCAGGTGATCACCAAAAAAAACGAGTAATGTTGGGCGTTTACGCTGATCGATATAATTTTTAAGAGTTGTCAGTGAGTGCGCCGTGTTTTGTGCATGATATATGTATTCTCGCCACATCCTTGCCTCTGTTGCATCTAGGTGCTCGGGAGCTGGAATTGTATTTAATCTTTTTTCGTCAAGATTTTTTTGGCTACCGTAAGGTCCGTGCCCTTCCATTGAAATAGCAAAAAGTAGGGTCGGTGGTTGGCTTGCGTCGAGTTTGTCTATTACCTCTTGCGCGAGGCTGGCGTCTGATATCCAGTAACCTGCTTTGTTGTTGTTGTTGAAATCTTTCCTCCCTAGATATTCATCGAATCCAAGAAGAGGAAGTGCGCGGTCTCTCTGCCAAAAGGTTTTGTCATGCGGATGAATGGCTACGTTGTGATAATTTTCAGCTTTTAGTGACCACGCTATTGAGTCAAACTGATTATGTACAGTTGTCGAGTAAGGGTAATCCTTGCTGCCTAATAGTTTAAAAGGTACCGCGGTCAAAACCTCAAATTCTGTGCGGGTGGTGTTGCCGCCGAATGTTGGCACTTTAATGCTGCCGCTTAAGCTGGCGTTAAGTAGATTGCAAAAAGTGGGTAGTGGGTCGCAGGTGTCGACATGCGCAAAAATGCCGGGATCAAAAAAACTCTCGCCGAGCCACAGAATAATGTCGGGTTTAACTTTGTTCTGACTCGATATTAAAGGGTGTTGTTGGGTGAAACTTTGAATCAATGTTTGATCGTACGGAGGGGGTGAAAACTGAGCGACACGTGCTCCAGTCACTATGGCCGCGAGTAACCCTTGATCTTCGGCGGTAGAATTAGCATTCCAAGGGCGTGCCCCGTAGGCTCGTGAGCCGTAAAAAGTGTCAGGTACTATTTTGTCAGAACTAATACTGTAAAAACCACCAAAGCAAACTATAAAACACAATGTTGCGACGACTATGGGAAGTGGGCGCTCGCGCCAGCCAAGAATAAAAATGACAGGCAAGCCCGCTGCGGTAACGGCTAGCAGCCATGGGTTGGTATATTGTGAAAAAAGATCCCAGCCTTGAATGATTTGAGGTCCGAGAAATACATCCTGAAAACCTAGGTGTTGGCCAATATGATCGTATTTGGCGGCACTGATTGCAAATAATGCAAAGGTTACTAACCCACTCACAAGAGCGCTAATGATGAATCGTCGAGTTATGGCGAGCAAGCCGAGCCATAGCAGTATTGCAGGTAACAAATTCGCTAAGATTTTCTGTTTAGAACTCGTGTTATCGAGGTTGTTGTCCAAGAGGAGGACGAGTGTAACGAGCCCTGCGGTGGTTAAAATAGCTTTTACTGCTGCACTCTTTAATGGCGTTGCTAATACCTTCCATGACAGATCCATCGTGACGTAAATACCTTTAGCTTGATGTGTTTGTGAGTGTTATGGCGTCGTAAGCGCTGACAGGCAAGCTTCAGTGTCCAATTCCCAGTGCTTTGTTTTGGGTTGCATTATATGTGCGGTCCAGATAATTTTTTGTGATTTTTTGTACCCTAGGTAGACCCCATTGCTCGCGGGATCGGCGTCCAGCCATGTTGGCAGCGTGATGTTGTTGGTGTCCGTAGGGGCGACCCAGATGGCCACCCAGCTGCGAGTGATGTCGCTTTGCGGTAATGTACGAAGCTCATTGGCAGCGCGCTCGGCGCGTGCATACTCGGTACTTTCTAATCGACCATTGGCATCAAACCATATTAGGTACAGCCCTGATGAACGCTTAATCGCGCGTCCCTCTTGTGAGAAATAACGGCTGATCTCTCGCTCTTGTAATGAAATGCTCAGAGAGTCTTTATTGCTGTCAGGGAATGATATTGCTATTGGCTCTGGGTTGTCACAATTTATATTTGCGGCAACTGGAGAAAGACTTTCAACTTGGCGACGTAATAGATTGAATAAATCGTTACGTTGGCAGGCATTTGGTATGCCAGTGCTAAACGGCACAGGAGTAGGGTTGTTACATTGGCGATTAGCGTTAGCATGAATTTGATCATCGTATACTTCAGTATAGCGATTCAATAGATAATCTGGTCTCGTACTAGGTTTAAGCAGCGAACGGCCCAGTGCAAAAGTGGCGTTGTGTTTAATGTCGAGCAAATCGAGCACGGTGGGTGCTAAATCGTAGCCGGCCCCTGTTACTGCCGCGCGAGGGGGTTCCGCCCCCAGCACTACCAGCGGCACCCGCCGATTTTCAATAACATCGCCAAATAAACGATTCATTGCTGGGCTGCTAAAAACACTATGGTCGGCAGTAATGACCACCGTCGTATCGTCAAAGACATTTAATGCTTTGAGTTGTTGTAGCCATTTGTGCAGTAGCTGGTCGGTGCAGTGTAGGCTATTTAAAAATGGATCGTCGCTCGCGCTATAGTTCTCGCATTCTTCGTAAAGAAACCCGGGTATATGAGTGCCAATAGTTAGTAACGTGATGTTAAACGGCTGATCGTTGGCGCTAAGCTCTTGGTATTGGGTTAGTGCTTGCGCAAAAATGTCGGGATCACTAATGCCCCATGTACCTGGACGTTGTTTAATGCCTTGTTGACGCCAGTGGCTCAGTCCCATGGGGTTTTGAAAGCCGTGTGCTTGTAAGAATTTTCCCTTGCCGGCGAATGCCAGTTCTGCCCCCCCGAGGTAGCGGTTTTGGTAGCCAGCATGCTCTAAGACATCGGCCAGACACGGTAAATTTCCACCCAAATTGTGTCCATTGGCTAAGCTGTCGCTGCCGCGATCAAATGGAAATAATGTACCGCATTGGGTGTTAACAATACCCTCAATGGTAATAAATGAACTGGCATAGATGTCGTCGGCAATTGAGTGATGTGCAACGAGTTCGTTTAAATGCGGCATTAGCCCCGGCCAGTCGGGGTGATTAATAACGGGAGTGCCTACTGATTCAAGATAAACCAAAATTAAGTTGCGTGGTTTAGCCGGTAATTCGGTTTGTAGCTCGGCTTTAGGTGTGATCTGGGTTTCAACTAAAGAGTTGTTTTGCCAGCGTTTTTTTAATTCGGCATAACCCGGAATGTCGGTTGGGGCCATTAAAGTATGGCTGGCACTCAGTAGTTGCGCTTCGGGCAGTTGCGAGCGGTTAAGTAAAAGAATAAAAATTGCTGAAAGCGCAACAATTACAGCCAATAACGGTTTGGGGCGGGGCGTGCGCGATAAAGGAAAAA
>NZ_LFIJ01000001.1:176306-336158 GCF_001187555.1 Gilvimarinus polysaccharolyticus
TAACGCCGCGATCATGCCGGCGGCAAGCCACAAACCGAATAAGCGCCATGCGGCAACGGCGGACTCACCGCCCAAGTGCAGAAAAAATTCGGCATTAAAGCCTGCGCCGCTGAACTGGATCAGACCGAGATAGGCTAGGCGAGTGAGTAGGGCTGCGCTAAGTACAGTGAGGGTGATGATGTTGCCGATATGACGTGGTAAAGCGCGCAGCCCATAAAGTAGCAAGGTAATACCGCCGGCGCCCATGCTAATACTGAGCGTGCTATAAACATTTAGCTGTTGCATTAGCGCCGCGGCGTAAAGTATTGGTGTGGCAATCAGGCTGGTAAGTAGAAGCAATAAGAAAAAGCGCTTTTGGCTGCTGGGGCTGGGCATAGAGTGGCGCCTAATGTACGAGAGCTAAGAAAGTAATGTTGATATGGGCGCCATTTTTTAGGCGTGTCATCACAATGAAATAAAGTGGCGAATGATAGCATAATGGCCGGCACTGAGATGTGCCGAGGTTAACTCTCGGCTCAAAGAGTAGTGATAATTTTTGACTGCGACTACTGTGGCGCGCAACTCAACCAGAGGAAGGGGATTTGCCTGAGTGTGTTGTTCCGTCGGGCCTAATGCGTATTTATCTTGCGCCACTTTTGGGGATGTGCGCCCTTAGTTTTAGGTGGTGCCTGGAGGTAGGTAGTATGACTTGGGCGGATTATGCCTTTGGGCGGGTGATCTCATTGATTTAGCATTGGACAATTTGCCGTATTTCGCCTAAAATTTGCCCTCAGATTGGCTGTAACTTAAGCCGCGCCAGTGGTCGTCAGAATACTGAACGATAAGCGAGATGGAGCTACTTTGCTTTGTCTCGCTTTTTTGCAACATACGACCGGGCTTTTACTTCCGAGCAAATATATCTTAATCAGCGACGCACCTCGGTTTGTGTGGTCGTTTCGCTCGGCATGAAGAAAGTAAATTTTTGAGGAGGTTGACTTGATAACTGGGGCTCAGAGACCCGCACTACTGGTGCTTGAGGACGGCAGTGTCTTTCGCGGTACAGCTATTGGTGCCGACGGTCTGTCGGTGGGTGAGGTGGTGTTTAACACTTCTATGACGGGTTATCAGGAGATTCTTACAGATCCCTCGTACGCGCGTCAGATTGTCACTTTAACGTACCCTCATATAGGCAACACAGGTACTAACGAGGAAGACGAAGAGAGCGCGACCATTTGGTCAGCGGGCTTAGTGGTGCGCGACTTACCGCGGCTATCAAGCAACTTCCGTCAAACTCAAAGCCTTGGTGATTACCTTACTCAAAAAGGCGTTGTTGGTATTGCTGATATCGATACTCGCCGCTTGACACGCTTGCTGCGCGATAAAGGTGCGCAAAATGGCTGTATCGTGGCTGGCGAAATCGACGAGGCGACAGCTCTTGAGGCGGCCAAAGCCTTCCCTGGTATTAAAGGCATGGATCTGGCCAAAGTGGTCAGCTGCGCAGCTCCTTATAAGTGGACTGAAGGCAGTTGGACGCTGGGTGCTGGTCACTCGGCTATCGTTGAAACCAGCTTTAAAGTAGTGGCTTACGATTACGGCGTAAAGCGCAATATTCTACGCATGTTGGCTGATCGCGGTTGTGATATTACCGTTGTACCGGCTACTACCCCGGCGGCCGAAGTGCTGGCGATGAATCCCGATGGCATATTCTTGGCTAATGGCCCAGGCGATCCTGAACCCTGCGATTACGCCATCGCGGCGATTAAAGAGATTTTAGCCACGGGTATTCCTATTTTTGGTATTTGCCTTGGCCACCAACTACTGGCGCTGGCCGCTGGTGCTAAAACTCTTAAAATGAAGTTTGGCCATCACGGTGGTAACCACCCAGTACAAGATGTTGCGACAGGCTTGGTAATGATTACCGCCCAAAACCACGGTTTTGCGGTGGATGAAGCTACTTTGCCGGCCAATGTTAAAACGACTCACAAATCGTTATTCGATGGCTCTTTGCAGGGCATACATCTGACGGACAAGCCCGCGTTTAGTTTTCAGGGACACCCTGAGGCGAGCCCCGGTCCGCACGATGCCGACGGTTTGTTTGACCACTTTATTGAATTGATTGAGACGCACAAAGCGGCCCAGTGATCCCTCGGGATCGGCAACAGATTTTGGAGCGAAAATGCCAAAGCGTACCGACATAAGCAGTGTATTGATCCTTGGCGCAGGCCCGATTGTCATCGGCCAAGCCTGCGAGTTTGACTACTCCGGCGCCCAGGCGTGTAAAGCGCTGCGCGAAGAGGGCTACCGGGTCATTCTGGTGAACTCGAATCCGGCCACCATTATGACTGACCCGTCTATGGCCGATGCCACTTACATCGAGCCGGTGGAGTGGCAAACCGTTGCTAAAATTATCGAAAAAGAGCGCCCAGATGTGGTGCTGCCTACTATGGGCGGTCAAACAGCGCTTAACTGCGCGTTGGACTTAGCCAAGCATGGTGTATTAAAAAAATTCGGTGTAGAGCTGATTGGCGCTAACGAAGACGCCATTAATATGGCCGAAGACCGCAACCTGTTTGATCAGGCAATGAAGCGCATTGGTCTTGAGTGCGCCCGCGCCAAAATCGTCCACTCGATGGACGAGGCCAAAGAAGTCCCGAAAGAGTTTGGTTTTCCTTGCATCATTCGCCCATCTTTTACCATGGGCGGCTCCGGTGGCGGTATTGCTTACAACTGGGATGAGTTTGAGGAAATTTGTGCCCGCGGCCTAGATTTGTCGCCCACCAATGAGTTGCTGATCGATGAATCGCTGCTTGGTTGGAAAGAGTACGAGATGGAGGTTGTGCGCGACAAAAACGACAACTGCATCATCGTCTGCTCGATTGAAAACTTCGACCCGATGGGTGTGCACACCGGTGACTCGATCACCGTGGCCCCGGCGCAAACTCTGACCGACAAAGAATTGCAAATTATGCGTAACGCCTCGCTGGCGGTGCTGCGTGAGATCGGTGTAGAAACTGGGGGTTCTAATGTGCAGTTTGCCGTGAACCCCGTAGATGGTCGCTTGGTTGTTATCGAAATGAACCCTCGGGTGTCGCGCTCGTCGGCTTTGGCCTCTAAAGCGACGGGCTTTCCTATTGCCAAAATCGCCGCTAAATTGGCTATTGGTTATACGTTAGACGAGCTGCAAAACGAAATCACAGGCGGCGCCACGCCAGCTTCGTTTGAGCCCTCTATCGACTATGTAGTCACTAAAATCCCGCGCTTCACCTTTGAGAAGTTTGGCGATGCCGATGCTCGTTTAACCACCCAGATGAAGTCTGTGGGTGAGGTGATGGCCATTGGTCGCACTTTCCAAGAGTCACTGCAAAAAGCTTTGCGCGGGTTAGAGGTTGGTTCTGCTGGGTTTGAGTCGAAGTTGGACTTGTCCGCCGAAGAGACCCCTTCGCGGCTGCGCCGCGAGCTGACTACGCCAGGTGCCGATCGTATTTGGTATGTGGGCGATGCGTTTCGTTCGGGAATGTCTGTAGACGAAGTGTTTGATGCCTCAAAAATTGATCGTTGGTTCTTAGAGCAGATCCGCGAGCTGATTGAGTTGGAGCAAAAAGTACGCGCAGCTAAGTTGGCTGACTTAACCGCCGATGACATGCGTTTGTTAAAGCGCAAAGGTTTTTCTGATAAGCGTTTGGCTTTATTGCTGGGTGTTAAAGAGGCCAAAGTGCGCGCTGCTCGTCACGCCGAAGGTATTCGTCCGGTGTATAAGCGGGTTGACACCTGTGCGGCGGAATTCTCTACGTCGACAGCTTACATGTACTCAAGCTATGACGAAGAGTGCGAGTCTAACCCATCGAATAAGCCTAAAATTTTAGTGCTGGGTGGCGGCCCCAACCGTATTGGGCAAGGCATCGAGTTTGATTACTGCTGTGTCCATGCGGCGCTTGCGATGTGTGAAGACGGTTACGAAGCCATCATGGTCAACTGTAACCCCGAGACCGTTTCAACCGATTACGACACATCGGATCGCTTGTATTTTGAGCCGGTAACACTAGAGGATGTGTTAGAGATTGTTCACAAAGAGCAGCCCAAAGGCGTGATTGTGCAGTTTGGTGGTCAAACGCCGCTTAAGCTTGCCCGTGCCCTCGAAGCCGAAGGCGTACCCATCATTGGTACCAGTCCCGATGCTATCGATCGCGCCGAAGACCGTGAGCGTTTTCAGCAACTGATCGAGAATTTAGGTTTGTTGCAGCCGCCGAATGCGATTGTGCGTTCGCTTGAAGAGGCGTTGATCAGTGCCGAGAAAGTCGGCTACCCGCTGGTGGTGCGTCCGTCTTATGTGCTTGGCGGCCGAGCGATGGAAATTGTTTATAAAGAAGAAGAGTTGCGTACTTACATGCACTCGGCGGTTAAGGTCTCGGAAGACTCACCGGTGTTACTCGATCGCTTTTTAAGTGCTGCCATTGAGGTTGATATTGATGCAGTCTCCGATGGCCAGCAGGTCGTGATCGGTGGTTTTATGCAGCACATCGAGCAATGCGGCGTTCACTCTGGTGATTCGGCTTGTTCATTGCCGCCATACTCGCTACCTGCAGATGTACAAAATGAGATGCGCGAGCAAGTTAAAGCTATGGCGGTTGAGTTAGGTGTGGTGGGCTTGATGAACACTCAGCTGGCTTACCAAGACGGCAAAATTTACGTGATTGAGGTGAATCCTCGCGCATCGCGTACGGTGCCTTATGTATCTAAGTGCATCGGTGTGTCTTTGGCCAAAATTGCGGCGCGTTGCCAGGCGGGTATTAGCTTGGCGGAGCAAGGCTTTACCAAAGAAATTGTGCCTGAATACTTCCATGTAAAAGAAGCCGTGTTTCCGTTTAATAAGTTTCCGGCGGTAGATCCTATCTTGGGGCCCGAGATGAAATCTACCGGTGAGGTGATGGGTGTTGGTGCAACGTTTGGCGAGGCTTTTGCCAAAAGCCAATTAGGTGCCGGCAGTAAATTACCAGAGGGTGGGCGTGTGTTTATCAGTGTCCGTGACGTCGATAAAAGCGGCGTTGTAGCGGTTGCCAAAGATCTTAAAATGCTGGGCTTTTTACTGGTGGCAACGCGCGGTACCGCGAAAGTGTTGAGCGCGGCAGGGCTTGAGGTTGATGTGGTTAATAAGGTGGTTGAAGGGCGTCCGCACATCGTTGATATGATTAAAAATGATGAAATCACCATGATTATTAACACCACTGAAGGTCGTCAAACGACACGGGATTCGGCATCTATACGCCGCAGTGCCGAAGCGCGTCGGGTATATTACACCACCACGCTGGCCGGTGGCGAAGCGGTAGCTATGGCACTGCGTTCGGGCGGTGAGATTCAGGTTCGGCGCTTACAAGACCTTCACAAGGAAGCTGCACAATGAAAAAAGTACCTATGACGGTCGAGGGCGATAAGGCTTTGCGTGCAGAGCTTGAAGAGCTTAAAAAAGTTCAGCGGCCACGTATCATTCAAGATATTGCCGATGCCCGTGAGCACGGCGACCTAAAAGAGAATGCTGAGTACCACGCTGCGCGCGAGCAACAGAGCTTTTGTGAGGGACGGATTCAGGAAATTGAAGGCAAGTTGGCCGACTCTCAAGTAATTGACGTTAAGTCTATACCGGCTACTGGCAAGGTGATTTTTGGTACAACAGTTACTATTATTAATGTCGAGACTGAAGAGCAAAAAACCTATCGCATTGTCGGCGACGATGAGGCGGACGTGAAGCTTAACAAGATCTCGATCAGCTCGCCGATTGCCCGTGCGTTAATCGCCAAAGAGGAAGGTGATGTGGTTGTGGTTAGAACCCCAGGTGGCGAAGTCGAATACGAAATCGACAAGGTTGAGCACTTATAAAGCGACTGGTAAAGGTGGGGCCCACCTTGGCAGTTTTGCTGGGTGGGCATACAAGATGCGCTGGCCGCATCTTGTAAATCTTTGTTGCTAACGCAGCAGGTTTGACAGTTTAGGGTTGGGCTTTTTGGCCGCACGGAACAGCAGCAGCACTTTACCGATTTGCTGTATCACTTCAGTTTTTGGCAGTTTACGCACTTCATCAGTCACCTGCTGGCGATCTTCACGCTCAGCTAAAGCCAGTTTCACCTTGATTAGCTCATGGTCATCCAGTGCGCGATTCAGCTCCAAAAGAACGCCTTCGCTGAGACCGTTATCGCCAATAGTGACAATCGGTTTTAAATTGTGGCCGAGCGAGCGAAATTGCTTTTTGCGTTCGGAGTTTGAGGACATAGTGTAGGTTACCTTGTGCGAAACGTCGTAGAAACTTGGTGCCACCCATTAGCGGGCGGCTATTGTACCCTAAATTTAATTTACTAGGGCTAGATCAAAAAGTAGCAAGCGCTAACTTTAAGTGTATTTTACGGCTCAGTGATTAGGTTGCTTGGACAGAATCACTACCAGTAGTGCATTTGTTGGTCTTGTAATTTCTGATATGGCCCCCAGTATTGATGGTATGGCTGCGTATAAACTGGAATGTGCCGTCAAAGCAGCTCATCAGTATACGGCATCGAACTTTATCGAGTGTTTTGTCGCTCGTCTCAGAGTTGCAATAGCGTTTAGTGTTAAGGTTTTGGCTCGCCAAGGTGCGGGCCATTTTTGCTAAGGCGCCCATGCAAGTTTGGGCCTCGCTACGGTGGGCTGTTTAGTGCGATAAAGGCTTTTAATACTGAATCTCGGATGCCGAATGGGGTATCCTGTTCAGTCAAAGTGCTAATTACGGCCTATGTGAAACCTACAGGGCTATACTGTGAACCTAAGATCATTATTTGAGTTATCTGGTGTGTTTATTTTAAGCAGATGACCATACAGCGGCGTTAAGCGCCCGACTTGATGTAAATTGAGGGTTATATACCTTGAACGATATGACGAAAAATTTGATTTTATGGCTGATCATCGCCGCTGTCCTGTTTAGTGTGTTTCAGGGTTTTCAGCAGCCCTCGCAAAGCGAGCCGATGAGCTATTCCGAATTTGCCACAGCGGTTGAAGATGATCGTGTGCGTGAGGTTATCATCCAAGAGTCAGATATTCGTGGTGTGATGACGGATAATAAGGCTTTTAAAACCAAGTTGCCGTCGATACCCGATGCCGGTTTGATGACCGAGCTACGTGATAAAAACGTTAAAATCACCGCTCTTGCGCCAGAAAAACCCGGTTTGTTGTATCAGTTGCTGATTGCCAGCTTCCCCATTTTAATTATTATCGCCGTATTTTTGTTTTTTATGCGCCAAATGCAAGGTGGTGGTGCCGGCGGCAAAGGCGGCCCGATGAGCTTTGGTAAATCTAAGGCGCGTTTGTTGGGTGAAGATCAGATCAAAACCACCTTTGCCGACGTGGCAGGGGTAGATGAAGCTAAAGAAGAAGTGCAAGAGTTGGTCGAGTACCTGCGTGACCCTAGCAAGTTCCAGCGCTTGGGTGGCCGTATTCCCCGTGGTGTATTAATGGCTGGGCCTCCGGGAACGGGTAAAACCCTATTGGCAAAAGCTATTGCCGGCGAAGCTAAGGTGCCTTTCTTTTCCATCTCGGGTTCTGATTTTGTCGAAATGTTTGTCGGTGTAGGTGCTTCGCGTGTACGCGACATGTTTGAGCAGGCCAAAAAGCAGGCGCCGTGTATTATTTTTATTGATGAGATCGATGCTGTCGGTCGTCATCGTGGCGGTGGTCACGGCGGAGGTCATGATGAGCGCGAACAAACGCTAAACCAACTGTTGGTTGAAATGGATGGTTTTGAAGGCAGCGAAGGCGTTATTGTTATCGCCGCCACTAACCGTCCTGATGTGCTCGATAAAGCATTGTTGCGCCCTGGTCGATTTGACCGTCAAGTGGTTGTTGGTTTGCCGGATATTCGCGGTCGTGAACAAGTGCTTAAGGTGCATATGCGCAAAGTACCAATCTCTGAATCAGTTGAGGCCTCTGTTATTGCCCGTGGCACACCGGGCTTTTCGGGCGCCGACCTCGCCAACCTAGTTAACGAGGCCGCCTTATTTGCGGCTCGGGGTAATAAGCGTTTGGTGTCGATGGAGGAGTTTGAAAAGGCACGGGATAAAATCATGATGGGCGCCGAGCGTCGATCTATGGTGATGAGTGAAAAAGAAAAAGAAAATACCGCGTACCATGAAGCCGGCCACGCGATTGTTGGTCGCTTGGTACCAGAGCACGACCCGATCCATAAAGTGACTATTATCCCCCGTGGCCGAGCACTGGGTGTCACTCAGTTTTTGCCCGAAGGCGATAAGTACAGTATGAGCCGTCGTGCGATTGAGTCGAGTATCTGCACTTTATTTGGTGGTCGTATCGCCGAGCAGATGACCCTCGGTGATGACGGTATTACTACGGGTGCTTCCAACGATATTGAGCGAGCCACCGAGCTGTCACGCAATATGGTGACTAAGTGGGGCTTGTCGCAAAAGTTAGGGCCGCTGCATTATGGTGAAGACGAAGGCATGATGCCGGGTACGGGGCAAATTAATTACTCGGGTGATACTTCTAAGCTGATTGATCAGGAAGTGCGTCAGATAATTGATACCTGCTATAAGCGCGCCGAGCAATTGTTGCATGACAATCGCGATATTCTCGAGTCGATGAAAGATGCACTGATGGAGTACGAAACCATCGATGCTGAACAAGTTGATGATTTAATGGCTCGACGCAAAGTGCGTCCGCCACGTGATTGGCATGACGGTGACTTTAATAGCCATATGGGGGGTGGCGGCGCGAGCGAAAGTGCAGACGACGCTCCTAAAGGCGCAAGCAAAGAAGATAAAGCTGGCCCCATTGGCGGCCCTGCTGAAGATCATTAAGCTTAATTCAGATGCTAACAACCTCATATGCGTGGGGTTGTTAGCATCTGTTCGTTGTTGCGATCTGTTACATTATGACGGCCGTCGCCGGTAGATCTATGCGCGACAGCAACTCAGTGTCACACGTTTCCCCGTTGTTTTTCACGGCCTAATAATGATCACAAAACCACCGCTTTCGTCTGTCTCCAGTGTGCTTCCCCCTATTCAATGCGCCGCTCATCGGTTGGCGTTCGAGCGGCCACAAATTATGGGCGTGCTTAACGCCACCCCGGATTCTTTTTCTGATGGTGGTCGTTACTTTAGCGGTGCAGGCCTTGATCTTACCTTGGTGCTAAAGCGGGCAAGTCAAATGCTGGCCGAGGGCGCCACTATTATCGATGTTGGCGGTGAATCTACCCGTCCCGGAGCCACTCCAGTATCTGAGAGCCAAGAGCTTGAGCGCGTTGTGCCAGTTGTTGCGGCGATTACGGGTGAGCTGGGAGCTTTGGTGTCGGTCGATACCAGTAACCCCACTGTTATGCGTGAGGCAGCATCGGCCGGCGCTGGATTGATTAATGATGTTCGCGCCTTGCGGCGCGAAGGCGCTTTGGCGGCAGCGGCAGAAACGGGCTTGCCTGTGTGTCTTATGCATATGCGCGGCGAGCCAGACACGATGGCTGGAGCGCAAACCTATGCCGATGTGATGCTTGAAGTGCATGATTTTTTTACCCGGCGCCTAAGCGACTGTCAGGCCGCCGGAATAGCGCGAGACAAAATAATAGTAGACCCAGGCTTTGGATTTGGGAAATCGCTTGCGCAAAACCTAACGTTATTACGCAACTTGGCGCAGTTGCAGCGCTATCAACTGCCAATGTTGGTGGGTTTGTCGCGAAAATCTTTGTTGGGCAAGCTGCTTGGGCGCGATGTCGGTGACCGCTTGCCGGGTTCGCTGGCTTTAGCGCACGAGAGCGTGTTGCGCGGCGCTAATATTATTCGCGTGCACGATGTGGGCGCCACTGCTGATATGATTAATGTCCATCTAGCCTTACAAGACGGCTGGTTTGAGAACGAGGGTAAATAACAATGAGTCGTACATACTTTGGTACCGATGGTATCCGCGGGCGAGTGGGGGATACCCCCATTACCCCAGATTTTATGCTCAAGCTGGGTTGGGCCGCTGGCCGAGTTTTGGTGGATCGCTACGATGGCGCAGGTTTAATTTTAATTGGCAAAGATACGCGTATTTCGGGCTATATGTTCGAATCGGCACTGCAGGCAGGATTGATAAATGCGGGGGTCGATGTTGGTTTGCTGGGTCCCATGCCTACCCCTGGTATTGCTTATTTAACTCGAACCTTTCAGGCGCAAGCCGGTATTGTGATTAGCGCTTCGCACAATAGTTATTTTGATAATGGTATTAAGTTTTTTAGCGCCGAAGGCACTAAGCTGCCAGATGATATAGAGCAAGAGATCGAAGCCCAGCTAGAGCGGCCCATGATGACGGCCGAGTGCTTGGGCAAAGCGCGTCGTATCAACGATGCCGCAGGCCGTTATATTGAGTTTTGCAAAGGCACAATGCCCTGGGGGTTTAAGCTCTCTGGTATGCAAATCGTGGTCGACTGTGCGCATGGTGCCACTTATCACATTGCCCCCAGTGTGTTTAGCGAACTGGGCGCTAAGGTGATTCCATTTGCCTGCGAGCCTAATGGCACTAACATCAATCGCAGCTGTGGCTCCACCAGCCCCGAAGCTCTAAAAGAAAAAGTTTTAGAAGTGGGGGCCGATTTAGGTATCGCATTTGACGGCGATGGTGACCGACTGGTCTTTGTCGATCATAAAGGTGAGATCGTAGATGGCGATGAGCTGCTCTACATTATTGCGGCGTATCAGCACAAACATGCCGGAGGTTGCAGTGGCGTGGTGGGTACAGTGATGAGTAACTTCGGCTTTGAGCTTGGACTTAAGGGGCTTGGCGTGCCTTTTACCCGTGCCAAGGTGGGTGATCGCTACGTGATTGAGGCTATGCGTAATAATGGCTGGTCGCTGGGTGGGGAGGCATCAGGCCACATTGTTTGCGGCAATGTCACCACCACCGGCGATGGTATTATTGCGGCGTTACAGGTGTTGCTTGCTATTAGCACTATGGGGCAAAGCCTGCACAGCGCCAAACAAGGTATGAGCAAGCTGCCGCAAACCATGATCAATGTGCACCGACTAAAAGATGTTGATTTAGATCACGACCCACTTGTGCAAGCCGCCGTTACCGCCGCCGAACAACAGTTAGGTGGCCGCGGGCGCGTTTTGTTGCGTCCATCCGGCACCGAGCCGGTAGTGCGAGTTATGGTGGAGGGCGAAGATCGTGCCGAGGTAAAGAGCTTGGCAAAGCAGTTGGCCGAGGAGGTTAAGCTAGCTCTTAATTAGCCGTGTAACCTACGGTTTTTAAGGCAATTTATCGTTGTATCTTGATGTTTGTTCGGATACCATTGGCGGCCGTTTTACGGAGGACAACAAAGTGGCATTGCAGTCCAAGGGAGATCGACGAATGTTGGTCGTCGGCAACTGGAAAATGAACGGCACAGCTGCCGTTAACAACCAGCTGCTTCAAGCCATTTTGGCTGATTGGAGTCCGTTGCGATGTGTTGATGTCGCTATTTGCCCTCCGTTTGTGTATCTACCTCAAGTGGTTGAGATGCTCAGCGAAGGCCCGATTAATGTCGGCGGACAAAGTCTTAATCCGCGAGTTAATGGTGCTTTTACCGGAGAAGTTTCTGGTGAGATGCTACTTGATTGCGGCTGTCGTTATGTGATTGTTGGTCACAATGAGCGGCGTCGTATGCAGGCTGAGACGGATCTGTACGTGGCCGAGCAGTTTTTAGCGGCACAAAAGAACGGTTTAATCCCCATCTTATGTGTTGGCGAATCTGAGCAGGCGCGCGAGGCAGGACAAGCATTTGATGCGATCGCCAAACAGCTTAAAGTTGTTATCGATGCAGCGGGTTTAGAAGCATTTAGTCACGCCGTTGTAGCTTATGAGCCAATTTGGGCTGTGGGTACGGGCAAGACGGCCACACCTGATCAAGCACAAGAAATGCATACTTTTATTCGTGGCCAGTTTGGTGCCTTGGGTAAAAACCTAGTTATATTGTACGGTGGTAGCGTTAAAGCCAGTAATGCGGTGAGTTTATTTGCCGAATCGGATATTGATGGAGCCCTGTTAGGGGGAGCATCACTTAACGCAGAAGATTTTATAGCGATATGTCAGAGTGCCGAACAGGTTGCTACTGGCGTAACACAGTAAGCTCGCAAAGAGAGCGGAGTCATGGAAAAAATAGTACTGATTGTTCATATTTTAACGGCGCTGGCCATTATTGCATTGATCTTAATGCAACAAGGCAAAGGTGCTTCTGCTGGTGCCTCGTTTGGTGCTGGCGCATCACAAACCGTTTTTGGTAGTGAGGGCAGTGGTAACTTCTTTACTCGCGCCACTTCTATCTTTGCGGTTGTTTTCTTTTGCACCAGTTTTGGTTTGGCTATTATTGCTAAAAACAGTCTCTCAATAGCTGACGATACAATTCCTGCTGTGCTAGAATCCGCCCCCGCTGACAGTGACGTCCCTATGTCTGGTGGTTTTGAGGTTCCAGACACTGAGTCGGATGTTCCTGCTGCTTCAGAAGTTCCGAGCATGGGCGATGAGTCAAGCTCTGTTGACGAAGTTCCCGCAGTACCAGCTGACGCGCAGTAATAGATTAGCTCAAGCGGTACTGCAAGGATGCAAAAGCAAGAGCAGCCAGTGAGGCGTTGCCGACAACTTGGTGGATGATGTGCAGGATGCACTTATATCGCGTTAGGCAGGAGCCTGTAGCGCAGTAGTAAAAAGTTTAGATTAACCCCTTATATGCCCAAGTGGTGGAATTGGTAGACACGCTATCTTGAGGGGGTAGTGGCGCAAGCCGTGCCGGTTCAAGTCCGGCCTTGGGCACCATTTAGCAAACCGATATACTCCTATATCGTCTCAAAAGCCCCGCCAGTCGGGGCTTTTTTGTGTCTGGCCTATCCGTATCCGTCCTATATGCCCCCATTGTATCCGGTATCGAGTGGGGGCATAATTAGGGGCACATTCAAAAGCGGTGGGGGCATTTTTAAAAATGGCCAGTATTAACAAGCTCAGTGAAGCGGCGGTACGGCAGGCAAAGCCTAAAGCAAAGGCCTACAGGCTAGCCGATGGCGCTGGTATGTATTTGGAGGTCACCCCCACTGGCTCACGCTATTGGCGCTTAAAGTATAGGCATGGCGGCAAAGAGAAGCGCTTAGCTCTTGGTGTATACCCTAACGTGACGTTAGCCACCGCCCGAGAGAAGGCGCGGGATGCTAAAGACCTTTTGCAGGAAGGTATCGACCCCAGCGAAGCTAAGAAACAAGCCAAGCTTCAGCGCCGTGAGGCGGTGGCCAATACCTTTACCTCTATTGGTGCTGAGTATGTCGAGAAACGCCGTACAGAAGGCGCGGCGGCGGTCACTATCGAAAAGCTGCAATGGATAGTTAATAAGAAATTATGCCCCCACATTGGGGGCACCCCAGTAATGGAAATAACGCCTGCTATGTTACTGGGGGCATTACGCCGTATTGAGGCCGATGGCTTAAACGAAACCGCCCACCGTGCCAAACGGGTAGCGGGGCAGGTGTTACGTTATGCCGTGGTGACCGGTCGGTGTGATCGTGACATCTCTCAGGATTTAAAAGGGGCATTGGTAGCGGTTAAGGCAACACACCGCGCCGCTATAACCGACCCTAAAGAGCTTGGCCCGTTGTTGATAGCGATCGACTCTTACTCGGGCACTATGGAGGTGGCCACCGCCCTAAAGCTCACCCCCATATTATTTCAAAGACCTGGCGAGCTACGCCATATGGAGTGGTCAGAATTAGACCTTGAGCTAGAGCGCTGGGAAATACCCGCCGATAAAATGAAAATGCGGCAACCGCACGTTGTCCCGCTACCTGATCAAGCCTTAGCGCTACTGAAAGCCATACACCCGCTTACCGGCTCGGGCCGTTATGTGTTCCCTAGTGCCCGCCGTGGTGGCAGGCCATTGTCTGAGGCTGGCGTATTGGCGGCGCTGCGCACCCTTGGCTATGACAAAGACAAAGTAACCCCGCACGGCTTCAGGGCAACCGCTCGCACCTTGCTTGATGAGGTGTTGGGCTTTCGGGTTGACTATATCGAGCAGCAGCTAGCCCACGCCGTTAAAGATGCCAACGGCAGGGCATACAACCGCACAAAATACCTACCCGAGCGTAAAGCCATGATGCAAGGCTGGGCTGATTACTTGGACACCCTGAAAGCTGAAGTATTAACGCCTACCGTGGTTGCTGGTGATTTTCGTAGGGCTAATTGATGCGCCTGTATTATCGGCCAAGGGTTTATGGCACGTTACACCCGTTACTTACGTTACATTTTGTAAAAGTCTTTTATGTTCAATAGGTTAAGTGGTTTTTTTTGGTAACGGGTGCCAGTGGTGTACCCGTTACCACCCGTTACAAAAGCGGGATATTTTGGGCGAATGATAAGTATTTACACTAATTCGCCCCGCTGAAGTTTTACCAAGGCTAGGGTAGCTCCCGAAAGCGCGCAAACCCAGTGCGCTGCCTTGGTAATCTATTTTTGGGTTCCGTAGGGGTACGGTATGGCGAAGGAAAAAGGGCAGTCAAATACATCTAGAGAGCGGGATAAAGCGCGAGGCGAGATAGAAAGAAATCGCCCGCTAAAAGATTTGTTTGCCCCTCGTGTTCTTGGCGAGAATGAAACCTATGACCATATTTTGAAGCTGCACTGTGCGTTGGGCGGAAAGCCTGCGACGGTGGAGGGTGAGCCCTATCCGTATACCTGTGCGTGGTCATACCGAGAAGCCGATTTATTAAATTTTGACCTGGTGCTTTCTCGGTTGCGAGAGTTTGAGCGAGATCGGCCCGACTGGTTGGCCTCTGAGAAGCTAGGCGACCGTGCAAGGAATGATGGTCGCTTTCAGGAGCTAAGTGAATTACTGGCCAGCATTGATCGCGGGCTGGAGCATCTGAATGCAGCCCCAGCAGCGTTAAGCGATCTCCTAGTTTTGGTTGCCCAAGTCGGTTACCTGGCCGGTGCCATTGATTTTAGATATGCAGAGCATCGAATTACTGCTGGTATTGTGGCCAGTTCGAACGCGGCTGCTGATATGCAGAAAAAAAAGAAGAAAAAGGAAAATAAGAATAAAAAATGGTTGTCAGGTCGTGTTGCAGATCAGCAGGTAAAAAAAACTACTAAGGGTTACAAAATTGAAGGCACAAATAAGGGGTTTATTAACGATATAGAAATTGAGGCATCTGATAGAGGTCTCACCCGCCGTTGGCTCGAAGAAAACATAGGTTCTGTAATTAAAGAAAACGTACAAAATGGAATAAACACCATAAGTTTAGAATAAGAAATACAAGTAGGCCCCTAAACGTATTTCTTAGGGAAACAAGCAATATAAAAATCCGGCATTCTCCTAACTGTTCCTTTCCACATTGTGTAGAAAGTTGAGTATTTAACAGTATAGGAGGCTCAAATATGAGCGCATCGAAAAAGCCAACCCCACCAGAAAGTAAAGCCACCGCTAACCCCAGTATAAATCCATTACTTGAGGCCAAGCAAAAGGCCAAGTTAGACCCCGCAACGGAAGAGCTATGGCGCATTGCTCGCGTATGTGGCCGCGTAGGTGTTTCAAAAACCACTTGGTACTCTTGGGTACAGCAAGGCATAGCACCGGCTGGTGTTAAATTATCGCCTGGCATTACTGTATGGCCTAAGTCTGTTATTGATGACTTTATCGCCCGATTGATTGAGCAGGGGGCCGCGTAATGTTGAACAATAACGAAACCAAAAACCTTATAGCGCCGTTAGATAATTGGGCACGGCACGTGGCCATGAAGCGCCTAACCGCCGTAGCGGAAATTGAGTCGCTAGGTGATAACGCCTCTGATGCCGACCGTTTTTATGCGGTGGAATCTTACGAATGCGGTACGCTAGTTAAAAACCCCGCGCTTTTTGACCGAGTACTTGAATCGTTTGAGAAGGGCGCTACACGTGCCATTATGCGGCGGCTTATTTTACAAAAATTTAGCGTAGCAGAGCGGGCAACAAACCGGCATCCGCTTAAGCTACCCGCCGATGATGATACAGGTTTACGCCATTTACTTTTATTCGTTTTGCCGTCTACTGGTGAGCTTGCTTTTTTAGGCGTAACCAATGCCGAGCTAAAGCGCCACCGTGATAGCTCTAGTAGCTCCATTGCTGCACCTGGCTGTGGTCATTTTTACATGTTCAGGCCCACCGATTTAGGCCCAATAATTATAGAAAACTTGCTTGAGTACTTTGCCTGTCGTGACCTTCGCGCATGGCCGGTGTGGGGTTTGCACCCGTCGGGTAATGAATGGCTTACCGATGGCCGCTCGCTTGCTTCTTGCCGGTAAATAACAAGGCTTTAAGCGTGTATTTCCGCGCCCTGTTGGTGAACCACTGGGGCGGGGTTTGGCGAATAACCAAGGGTTGAATAATGGGTAATAAATTAAACTTTAAAGCCGTGGCTGATGCTGCGCTTAATTGTGCTGAGGCGGTGTGTAGTCACTGGGCACCGGACGGTAAAAAACAGGGCCATGAATGGGTGGCCCGTAATCCGGTGCGCGCCGATAACAGCGCCCGTAGCTTTAGCATTAACGTCAATACAGGGGTTTGGTGTGACTTTGCTACAGATGATAAGGGCGGTGATTTAATCGCCTTGGTGGCGTACCTAGAGCGCCTAGAACAAGGCGAAGCGTGTAAACGATTGGCGGCGTTTTTAGGTATGGATGCCAGCGACACTACAGCACCCCCACCAGTAAAAAGTAAACCGAAAAAGCCAGCCTTTGAGCCGGTCTATCCACCACCGGCAAGCGCCGCCAAAAGCTGCCCTAAAAAGCATTATCAGCTAGGTGATGCCTCGCACTATTGGGATTATTTAAGTGTAGCGGGTGCGCTGCTAATGCGTGTGGCGCGGTTTGATCGTACCGGTACCAATGGCGAGCGTAAAAAAGAATACCGGCCCACCAATTACGGTATTAAAAACGGTTACACCAAATGGCATTGGTTGCAACTGCCAGACAATCGCCCGCTTTATGGGCTAGAGAAATTCGCGCAATTTGATACGGCGTTACCCGTGGTGGTTGTCGAGGGTGAAAAAGCCGCTGATGCCGCCCGTTTGTTGTTTCCTGAGCGGCTTTGTATAACGTGGAGTGGTGGGAGTAAGGCCATAAGTAAAACCGATTTTAAACCGCTTGCCGGTCGGGTGGTGTGGTATTGGCCTGATAACGATGATGCGGGCGCGGCAAGTATTGGCACATTACAAGCGGCGCTTAATGCCGTGGGTGTGGCAGGTTTTGAAGTGATAGACCTGGCAAGCTTTGGGGGTGATTGGCCTGATAAAGCTGATGCGGCTGACGCACTAGAGTTAGGCTTTACCCCTGAGCAACTGAACACCCTGATTGCTGATAACAAGCTATTAGTAACAAGTGAGGGTAAGGCCGCTAGTGCCACCCCTACCGCGCCAAAATCGCATAATAAGGCCGATAGTGAGGGGCCAGATAGTGCCGCGCCGTTTGGTTATACCGTTGACGATGGCGGCGTGTATTTTTATGACGCTAAAGCCGAAAAAAAGCGCCGTATATGCTCGCGCCTTGATGTGCTGGCGTTGTCGCGTGATGGGTTAGGCTCGGGCCGTAACTGGGGTAAGTTGGTGCGCTTTTGTGACTATGACGGCGTTGAAAAGTTATGGAATATACCGGCGCGTTTGTTTGCGGCTGAAGGCGGCTCTGAGGTTGTGCGGGGTTTGCTTGATCGCGGGCTTGATATTGACAGCCACCGCGAAGCCAAGCGCAAAGTATTAGAGTATTTACAGGGCGGTGATATTAAAAGCCGTGTGTCTTTGGCTTATAAAATGGGCTGGCACCGTGGCAGCTTTGTATTACCCGCTCGCACCGTAGGCGATAGCAAAGAGCCAGTAATGTATTACTCGGAAGGTGAGCCGCTGTGTAAGCTTTCAGAAGGTGGGACGCTAGAGCAATGGCGCGATAATGTGGCCAAGTATTGCGCGGGTAATCCGTTGGCGGTGTTTGCGGTATCGGCTGCGTTTTCTTCGCCATTGGTAGAGCTATTGGGTTACGAAATAATGGGCTTTCACTTTCACGGGCCGTCTTCTTGGGGTAAGTCTACGCTGCTAAATGTTGCGAGTTCTATCTATGGCAAACCTGATGATTATAAAAAGACGTGGCGCGCCACTGATAACGCGCTAGAGGGTTTGGCGGCGGCGCACTCTGACCTATTGCTAGCTCTGGACGAAATCAACCAAGTTGACCCGCGCATTGTTGGTGAAGTGGTGTATATGCTCGGTAATGGTGAGGGTAAGTATCGGGCCAATGATCGCGGCCAAGCGGGCGGCAACCAACACCGTTGGCGCTTTACTTTTTTAAGCAATGGAGAAAAAACACTGGAGCAATACCTAACCGAGAGCGGCAAGTCTGTAACAGGTGGCCAAGAGATGCGCTTTCTCGGAATTAAAGCCAGCTTCCACCAAAATACATCTGATAGTAACCGTTATGGGGTGTTTAATACTGCACACGACTTTGACGGCGGCGCGGCGTTGTCTGAGTATTTACGCGAGGCTATGGCCAAGTATTACGGCACGGCCTTCCCTGCTTACCTGGAGGCGTTATTGTCTGCGGTTGAGGGTGATAAACGGGCGGCATTTTGTGAGCGCTTGGTGGCGAAAGTAAGCCGGTTTAAGCAAGGCCACTTAACCGCTAAGGCGGGTGGACAAGTGACTCGAGCGGCGACCAAGTTTGCGCTAGTAGGTGTGGCAGGTGAGCTGGCCACACACTTTGGTGTTACGGGCTGGCAAAAAGGCGAAGCCTTACGCGCCGCTGATGCGTGTTTTACATCGTGGATTGAAACCCGTGGGGGTGAAGGCAACCTTGAAGATAAGCAAATGCTAGAGCATGTGCGCGAGACTCTTAGCAAGTACGGTGAAAGCCGCTTTAAACGCTGGGATTCGCCCACCGATGAAAGTAAGCGGATTATTGATAGTCACGTGCCAACTACCGCTGAGATGTGGGGTTATCGCCGTGAGGAAATCGACACCGACCCGCTAGAGGGGGATACCGCCGATGTGGTGTTTTATATTTACCCTGAGCACTTCCGGCGTAGTGTGTGCAAGGGTTGGGATCACAAGCGTATTGCACGGCTGTTGCGTGATCGTGGCGCGCTTATTCTGTCTGATACTGCCGTTAAAAAGGGGGAATTCTCGGTACCGTCGCCATTACCTAACAGCGGTAAAAAGCGGGTGCGAGTGTATAAAATCCGTAACTCTATGTTGATGTGTGACGATGAAAGCGAAGCGTCACCAGAAGAACCGGCGCAAGATGTTAGCGCTAGTTTTTAAAAAAGGGCAGGTAAGTGCCTGCCCTAGCTTGCGGTAGTCAGTGCACGTAAATTATTGCCATTTTATTGCCGTACTTTTTCTTTAATAAATTTAATAACCGCATTGCATGATACTCGCGAAAAAAATAAGGCGAGCTTCGCTGCTTCAGTCGGTAGCTACCTGGGTGCCATAGGACGGTAAAGAGGTGGCCTTCAGGTGCAATAGGCGCTTGCATACTGTGGCGGTTTTGGTCGTATAGTTTTGTCTTTTCCTTTTTTAAAGCTCGCCGGTGCTTAGGTGTAATAATTTCTCGTATTGAATAGTTTTTCTCGCTGCATTGGCTCATGGTGTTACCTCGGGTAGTTGCTGGGTTGTGGCCTCGATACTCTGTAAATAATTCAGTTGATCGGTAAGCCCGCGCAATGTGGAGGCAAGCCCCAAATAGTTGCGGGTGTGAATGTTCAGGTATTCCGGTGTGTTGCCGCCTTCCGTCTGGCTGTCTTGCTCTAGTGTCAGACAGTCGTTAAGTAATCCCACCAAGGCGGTTAGGCGCTCGGTAACACAGCAATGGGCGTTGCTTACGCTGTCGGGTGTAAAGCGCCGGTGAATGTCGCCAGCGGGCGGTAGTAGTTCCTCTGGTGTGTTGGCTTCTGTTTTCATAGTGTCGTGCTCCTGTGGTTAGGCAAAGCATGCCTTGCTGGTTTTAATAAACGGTTTAGTGAATGCGCCGGCCAATAGTTCACGGGCGGCTTGTGCGGTGTTGTAGTCGGTAAAGTAAGCCTCTACCGCTAATTGATCGCGTAACTTGGTGTTGCTGGTAAGGCGTTCGTCTATGCGCACGGTGTACACAACACGGGCGGTGCGGTTATTGGTGGCGTTGATTAACCTGGCAGCCTTCACTTTGGCCCATGCTTGGCGCATTGCTTGCGCAATAAAAGCCTTAGCTGAGTAACCATAACGCTTGGCGGCGCGGCGGGCGGTTGTCCATGCGTCTGCCATTACAGCGCGGGCGGTGGCGTTGGTGCGGGCTGGCTCGGTTACGGTAGGCTCTTTACCGCCTGACCAAACAAAAGCGCTATAGGCTTTATACAGGGCGGCAAGCTCGGGCGCGGTAGCTGCAATGGCTTGCAGGCGTGTGGCGTTGTCACGGCCTTTGTAGTAGCTGGGGCCGCTGCTGTATTCATACGTCCAGTCGTGGGCTTGTAGCTGCTTCAGATAATCGTTTTGTGTTGTGCTCATGTTGTGCACGCCTTGTTTTTGTAACCATTAAGCGTAATAATAATACGGTGTAGCGTAAGTATCAATATATAATTACGCTAAAGCGTAAATAAATTACGGTGAAGTTATGACAAGTGCACAATGTAGGATGGCTCGCGCTGGGCTTGGCTGGTCGGGTAAAGATTTATGCGAGGCGGCGGGGGTGCGTACAGCGACAATAAGCGCGTTTGAAAAAGGCGGCGCGGCCCTTACCACTACGGTGGATAAGCTAAGGCAGGCGCTATTAAATACCGGTCGTGTGACCTTTGACGGTGAGCACTGCGTAACGGTTACCCCTGAGTAATTGCTCCGTGTGGCCTGCCTAACCTGCCTGCTGTATTGCCTAAACCTTCCACCTTTCCCACCTGCCGTTACCGTGTGAGCTATCCAGCTTAGGCGGTGGCGCATTATCAATACACGGTGTTTTGTTCGTATAAACGCAGTGCTTGGTGGTTTTGTGTACGATCTTAGCTTAAATGTAACGTAGGTAACGGGTGGCCAATCTGTACCCGTTACACCTCGGTAAGCTCGTAACCTATTGATATTTATAGGGTATATATTTGTTGTAACGGGTGTAACGTATGTAACGTTACTATTTTCCGCGTCTGGCTCCCACCCCCTTTAATACACCATTAACCCGCGCCACAAGCGGCGGCTTGTGCTGGTCTGTAGTTGCTTTCAGGTGTAAGGGTAAGGGCTTTTGCTTTTGGTGTGTTGGCTGTACCTGCTGGCGTTGCGTGGGCTTTGTGTGTGGTGCTCTGGTGAGTGGTGTCACGGCTTGTATTTGGCTTGCCGGTGGGTGTACTGGTACCCCGTGGGGGTGGTTAAAAGTTTGGGGGGCTGGTGCCGGACACCGCACCCTAAATGAACTTTATGCGAGGCTCAAATTTTATAGGGGGGGTATACCCAAAACCTTGGAGCCCTTCAGGTGGACACCCCCCACTTCAGGGTAATTTTTATGTGTGAGTAATTGAAAAGGAATTCACCACCTGAAGGCCACCGGAGGGGGGTAGTTGTTAATCTAGCAGGCGTTAGCAACCTAGACCGCGCCCAATCTCACTTACAGAAAATTTACCCTTTAACGAATTCTGTTAAGTGGTTTGGTTAAGTGGGCGGCTGGCAGGTTTGGGGCACGACCATATATAGGGGGTATCACTGAGTTGGTGGGGGCATTTTTGGGGGCATAAAATAATTTATTTTTGTTGAGTGGTTGCGGTTTCTGGCCTGCACGGCGTTTATCTAGTGAGGCCTTGGCACCAAATAAAAAAAGCTCTTCACGTAAGTGAAGGGCTTTTTTTATTTGTCTCAAAGCCTTGCGTGAGGGAATACTCGAGCCAATAGGTTTTTTAGCCTAGCGCTTTAATTTAGGTTGCTTAAACGCTTGATTGTAGGAGGTTGGGGGCTGCTGGTGGGGCAAGCAAACGCTAGGTGGCAACTAGAACCCAACTGGGGCGTGAGGTTCCAATAATGAAATTGCCACTGATCATCGGCAGTTAATAACTCCGGCTCAATAATGGCGGTGATGGGGTCTATGAGCTGATTAAAGCGCACTCGCGCTAAGCCTTCAGAAATTCCTGTTCCTCGGGCTTTAAAAAAAGCCTCTTTAAGGGTCCAGAGTTTATAAAATTGATCTTGCAGGGCCTGGCCTTGCAGGTTTTTTAAGTGATGATATTCGCTGCGGTGAAAGTAGTGACGAGCGATGTTGATAGCGTCTCGCGGTTTGTGCGGCTGCTCTATATCAAGTCCCACAGGGGAGTGATCACTCACTGCAAGTGCAAGCCATTGGTTGCTGTGGGTTAGATTGAAGTGCAAGTTACAGTTGGTATCGTTCAGTTGGGGCTTACCGCCCGCGGCGATACTAAACTGTAATTGCTTAGGGGCTAGCTGACAGTGCTGGGAAAGCTGCCGGCGCATTAGTGCTCGACCGAGCAGGTAGTTGTGCTGGGCTTGCGGTGATTGAAAGCGTTGCAGGCGTTCGTGTTCGGCCGGGCTTAGCCAAGCTTTGGCTGTTTGTAGTACAGGGCTCAGGGGTGGAATGTCGACGCTATGCAGAAGGTAAATGGCCGCCGGTTGCTGGCTCATAAGGCGGGCTCATCGTGGTTGATAACGGCGGTGATTTGGCCGCTAAGAATGGTGCCTTGAGGGCCGCTAAGGCAAAACTCGTACAGCGAGCTATCGTTGTTCTGCACCAATTTACGCGCATTAATGTGCAACTCACCGGGGCTTTCATCAAGCTGTTGGGCCAAGGCTTTAAGTTTAGACGCTACGGCGATAAACCCTCGGGCTGGGGCGTTTTGTTGCGGCGCGCAAAGCCTAGCGTGGGCAGCCATCGCTTGCGCGGCATATTCGACGCCGGCAAACACCGATAATACCCCCTCAATGCGCAGCGGGTTGTCGCTTTGGGTGTGACGCGTAGCGGTACATTGAATATTATCGGCATCCCAGCCGGTGATACAATCGAGCAGTATCATTGGCTCGGCATGAGGCAGTAGTGCGGCAAGTTGCTGTTTGCTGATCGGTGTTGAAGTCATTTAAGGTCGTTAAACAAATGTTAATGGTGACTCTTTTACGGAGCGGTTAAGTACATGTTAACGCAATTTAGTGTGACCGACACAGCCCCCTGTGTACAGGGGCATTTCCCGGGGATGCCGGTAGTGCCGGGTGCTTTTTTACTGGCTAAGCTGCATGAATGTTTGCTGCAGCGCTATCCCGGCTGGGCTTTGATTGAGTTGAAAAAAGTAAAGTTCTTAATGCCGTTATTGCCGGGGGCAAACGCGCAGATAAGCGTAGATGATAACGCTTGGCCTCGCGTCAAGTTGCGTATTAGTTGCGCCGATCAACGGCTGCTGGAGGCCTCGGGGACAATGTTTGCCTCCGGCTCCTCGGCGGCGGGAGCCTCGACTGAAGGCGAGCCCTTGGGGTAGCGCAGGGTTAGCGTTGCCACGGGGTGAGCGGCGTCAAGCTTTAAAATCGAACGCTCAAAGTGGACCGACGGTTGCGATCGTCCCTGGCCAATAGTGCTGGCAAAGGGTTCGGTTGGTCGGTTTAGTGAGCGAGTGTTTAGCGTTTGATCGCCATTGATATCGATAAACGCGCGCATGGCGTATTGCCCGGCGGGGATCTCCAGTGGCAGCATCAAGTCTGAGGCCAGAGGTAAAAGGTGCTTGGATTGATGGGTGGCGGTTGTCTCCCAGCTGCCTTGGGCGGCGCGATAAACCGCTAAATATAGGGTTGCTCCCGGTGATAAGTTGTTCTCTAGTCGCACGCTAAACTCGTCCGCTAGGGCTGCACCGCAGCTTAGGCTAAGAGCGAGAAGTGTTAACTGTTGAATTTTACCCATGGGGTACCTGTAATCGATTGCTTAAAAGGGTGGTTCTAGTAATCTAGGATGACTCTGGATTATTAGAGGTGCCCTTTAGGCTGTGGTAAACTAGCGCCCTGTTTGGGTGCGGGCTTTAACTGCATCATACTTAACATAGCCCCTATGCGGCAAACCTACAGTAATGGAGTGGGGCTTGGAAAACACCGATAATAAAAAGCGTGTTTTGGTGGTACATTACTCGCAAACTGGTCAGCTGGATCGAGTGGTTCAGTCTGTGGTCGGGCCATTGCAAAATGATGCCGCAATAACCGTAGATTACCTGACCATAAAACCGCAGGTGCCGTACCCGTTCCCGTGGCCTTTTATACAGTTTATTAATACTTTCCCTGAGGCTGCGCACCAAATAGATTGCCCGTTACAGCTGGACATCACGCAGTTGTACGAGCGTTACGACTTGGTTATTTTAGGGTATCAGGTGTGGTTCTTGGCGCCTTCTATTCCGGTCTCATCTTTTTTAAATTCACCGGTTGCCCATAAGTTATTGGCCGATACTCCTGTAGTGACGGTGATTGCCTGTCGTAACATGTGGCTGCAAGCGCAAGAGAAAGTGAAAGCCCAGTTGGCCACTATCGGTGCAAAACTGGTGGGCAATATTGCCTTGGTGGATGAGGCCGGCAGTATCTTAAGTTTTTTTGCCACCCCGCTGTGGGTGCTAACTGGCCGGCGTGGACCATTTTGGTTTGGTATCCCTCGGGCTGGAGTTGCCGATGCGCAAATAACGGCTGCGGCGCGATTTGGTGAGGCCTTAGTCGCAAGGTTTAGTGCCAAGCAGCCAATGGATAGTACCGTTTTACAAGGGCTGGGTGCGGTACGCATTAATGACAAACTTATTGCCAGTGAAAAAATAGGCACCCGCAGTTTTTATTTGTGGGGTAAATTGTTTTTAGCGTGTGGTAAGCCCAGCGCTTGGCTGCGTAAACCTTTGGCCTTGTTGTATGCGGTATTTTTGATCGCCATGATTGTAACGGTTGTGCCTATTACCGCGGTGTTAAAAAAACTGACAGCGCCGCTTATGCGTGGTCGTATTACTAAACAAAAGCGCTACTACGCCGAACCATCTGGTGAGTAACAACATTAGCTAATGGATTTGTCACAATTATCATGTCTGTGAAACCTGTTTATATTACTCGTACCGCTAGTTTTTTACCCAACGCCCCAGTTGCCAATGAGCAAATGGAAGCTTTGTTGGGGCAAGTGGGAGAACGACCTTCACGCTCGCGTAAAATGATCTTGCGCAGCAATAAAATACACACCCGCTACTACGCAATCGACCCTGCCACTGGATTGCATAATTACACTAATGCCCAGTTGTGTGCCGAGGCGGTGCGTCGCCTTGAAGGGGACAGTTTTAGTTTGTCTGAGTTAACTTGTCTTGCGGCAGCGACGAGCTTTCCCGATCAAATTATGCCGGGGCATGGATCGATGGTGCACGGCGAGTTGGATGCCCCAGCCTGTGAAGTTATTAGCACCTCAGGTGTGTGTGCCAGCGGTATGTCAGCGCTTAAGTACGCATGGCTTAATGTCGCCGCAGGGCAGCATGATCGCGCCGTCGCGGCAGCCTCAGAGGCTCCGTCGTACGCCATGAAGGCCGAGAATTTTACTCCCGAGGTGGCTCATAAAGTTGCCGAGCTAGAGGCGCATCCAGAGATCGCCTTTGAGAAAGACTTTTTGCGTTGGATGTTATCCGATGGCGCCGGTGCCGTGTTGTTGGATCAGCAAAAGCCAGAGGGCTTGGCGTTGCGCGTCGAGTGGCTAGAAATATTTTCGTACGCCAGTGAGATGAGCACTTGTATGTACGCTGGCGGCCGCAAAGAAGAGGATGGCTCGTTAACTGGTTGGCAAGCGGTTGATTGTACTACTCGCGGCGCTCAGAGCTTTATGGCTATTACGCAAGATGTGAAACAGCTTAATGCCAACATTACCGCCTACACCACAGAAAAACCGCTGCCCATAATCAAACAGAAATACGCTTTAAGTGCCGCTCAAGTCGACCACTTTTTACCGCACTACTCATCGGGTTATTTTCGAGAGCGCTTGGCTGAAGGGTTGGAGCGTGCGGGTTTTGCCATAGACTTTTCGCGTTGGTTTACCAACTTGTCCAACAAGGGCAACACCGGTGCGGCCTCTATGTATATTATGCTCGATGAGTTGATGGCCTCGGGCAAACTTAAGCGCGGTGAAAAAATACTGTGTTATGTTCCCGAAAGCGGTCGGTTCTCTGTGGCTTATATGCTGCTTGAGGTTGTGTAATCGCTTAGGTTGCTGTCGTTGATCTAGATAAACCCAGTTATAGCAAAGGATAAATTGTGCGCGTAGACGAGGTGCCCCAAGATAACAGCAGTACTTATGCCGGCCATAAAAAGCTGCTGTACGCGCGCGATGTCGATGGCCATTATACGCCGATACAGTCTTCTGGCTGGGAGCCCGAGGCCTGCGCCACACAAGATGCTGTGGCCCTGTACGAGTCCCAGGCGCGCGAAGCGCGCTTAGCTGTGGAGCAGGGAGTGAAGTCGCCGCTTTATTTTCATATGTATAACTGCCGAATGGATCTGCTGCTGTTGTCGCAACTAACCGGTTTGTGGCGCTGGCGTATTCGGCGGCATTTTAAACCCCAAATCTTCGCATCACTTAATAACGGCGTGTTAATGCGCTATGCCGTGGCGATGGATAAAACTCCCATTGAGCTGCAAACTTTGCCGGATAACTCTTAATGACTTTTACCCACCAACAAGCGGCCCACTGCGAAAGTGGCGTTATTTCGGCGCTGTTAAGCCAGCACGGTTTAGCGATTTCTGAACCAATGGCGTTTGGTTTGGCCAACGCTTTGGCGTTTGCTTACATTCCTATTATTAAAATCGGTGGGCAGCCGCTTATTGCTTACCGCTTGCCACCCAAAGCGATTATTAAAAATGTTTGTAAGCGTTTAGGGGTGACGGTTAAGTTTCAAAAATTTAACGACCCTATTCGCGGTGCTCAAGTGTTGGATGATTTGGTCGAGCGCGGCACTTTAGTCGGGCTGCAAACTTCAGTGTATTACTTGCCTTATTTTCCCGAGCAAATGCGCTTTCATTTTAATGCTCACAACTTATTGATTTACGGTAAAGGTGAGCGAGGCTATCAGGTCAGTGACCCGATTTTTGAGCAGCCGGTGGAGGTTGCCTCGCGGGATCTTAACAAAGCGCGCTTTGTTCGCGGCCCCTTAGCGCCCAAGGGATTGCTGTATCGTATTGAGTCGGTGCCAGAGACGATAGATTACCCCAAGGCAATTCGCGCCGCGATTAGCAAAAACGTTAAGGTGATGACCGGCGCACCGCTGCCGGTTATTGGTATAAAAGGGGTGCGTTATCTGGCCGGCAAGATCGATAAGCTGAGCGGTTCGGTAAAACAGCAGCGCTTGTACCTGGGGCACATTGTTCGTATGCAAGAAGAGATCGGCACCGGTGGTGCTGGCTTTCGGTTTATTTATGCGTCTTTTTTACAAGAGGCCGCTGAGCTGCTGCAGGACGACACGCTTGCCCAAGCATCTGCCGCTATGACCGATGCCGGCGATTACTGGCGAGAGTTTGCCTTGCTGGTTGCTCGCGAGTGTAAGCGCGGCGACAGTATTAACCGCGCGCTACTGGCCGATGCTTTGCGCGGCTGCGCCGATCGCGAAGCGGTTGTCTGGCAGAGCTTAAAGGCTTGGTGTAAGGCCGGTTAGCCCTCGATTATTACCGCGCAGTATTCACCAAGGCTATTGCGATTAAGGTGGATCGCGCGTCCGGCTTGTGCCGCTAGCGCGGTTAGGGCTGCGCCAGAGTAAACCCCTTGAATCACGGCAGCGCGAGAAAACTCTTGCCACGGGTAAGGCGCTAAGAGCGTTTGCTCGTCTGCGTTAGGGGCAAAGCTTAATTGAATGGCGGCGGCCGACTGTTGTTGCAACCAATCGCTAAGGGCCGCTAGGTTGTTAAAGTATACCGGCGTCTGCAATACGCTAGAGGCATCGTTAGATTGTTCGAGGAGCAACCAGTGGCTGCCCTCATGAAGTACTGCCGTGTTAGCGGCTAGCCCTAATCGCTCTAGCTGCTGAGCAAAAGGCAGCGTCACCTCGTCAAATCCACCTATCAAAGCTGTGCTTATTCGGCCACTATTAAGATCGAGACATGCGTGTAATAACGCCGCTTCAAAAGAAAACTCCTCTTGCGATACCACCAAAGTATTACCCGTAATTTGTAAGAGTTGGGTGAGGTAAAACCCAGCGGAATTTCCTAAGGAGTTAACAAAGTGCACCGGTTTAGGTAGCTGTCCCTCTTGCTCGATGGTACTAATAACTTGGGCCGAGGTGGCAACTGCGCCGTAGCGGGTTGCGAGATACAGGCCGGTCTCTGTTGGCAGTTCGCGCCCAGCTACGCAGCTTAGGCCGCCGGCTAAACACAATTGAATGTAACGATCGATGCGGCGAATACGCTGCGGTGTCCAGCGCGAGATAATGGCTTGCAAGTCGGGTCGCGGACCTTGCTCTGCGGTAAGAGCATTAAAAATTGAGTAGCTGCTGGCGATACGAATCATGCATTAGCTCCGCAGTCGCGAATAATCAGCGCATTGTTGTTGCCGCCAAAAGCAAAGCAGTTAAATAAATAATTGCCGCTGGGGGCAGTTTGCGTTTGACGAATCAACGCAACCCCTAAGTGGCCGTCATTTATGGCGTGAGTGTTAGCGGGTAAGCGACCTTGTTGTAGCGCGCCTAGGCTGAGAGCGACTTCGAGTGCACCCGAGGCGCCTAAGGTGTGACCACAGAAAGGCTTTAGGGCAAATGCCGGGGGCATCTGGTGCGCAAACACATCGAGTAACGCGGCGGCTTCGGCCTCGTCGTTTTTCAGTGAGGCGGTGCCGTGGACTTTAATTGCGCAGATGTCGCGGGCTTCTATATTGCTATCGCTCAGTGCTTGGCGAATGGTTTTACTGAGTTCTTGACCATCGACATGGGCGGCGGTCAGGCTGTGATTATCAGTACCAATGGCGCCCCCCAGTAATTGCCAGCGCTGCTCGTGTGGCGGTGTGTTAGAGCCACGACTTAAAAGTAAAGCGGCTAAGCTATCGCCCAATATTAAGCCGTCACGTTCGGCGCCAAACGGTTGCATGCTCTGCCCCGGCGAGATCAGCCCTAAGCCGTAAAACCCTAACTGACTGGTGTGATTGGCTTGCTCGCTGCCCAATACTAAAGCGTGATCCACTAAGCCTGCCTGCAACAGGCGGTGACCGTACAGCAGGGCATTGGAGCTTGAGGTGCAGGCTGTGGAGTAGGTGTGGTGGTGAGCCGACAACCCCAGCTCGCTGGCGAGTCGGGCAGCTAATTTGCCGTAACCAACAATGGGCATAGGCATTGCGGCGGCTCCGCGTTGTTGTAAATCCTCGCGGTAGCGCTGCTCAGAGATGTGCACATCAAACGACGATGAGCCTATTAGCAATGCCGTGCGTTGACGTGCGGTGCCATCGAGGCCACACGCTAACAATAAGTTTTCTAAAAAAACATTGAGGCGTTGATAAAAATCTTGCGCCGCAGGATCTTGCTTGCTGGAAAAATAGGGCAGCTGCAGAGGATCGTGCAGTTGCTCGAACGCTTGCGGCGACAGAGACTTTTGCTCGGCCAGTAGCGCTGTAACGCAACTGGCAAGATTTTCCCCAAGGCTACACTGAGCGTCTAGTTGACGAATATATGTAGGCATCTACGGCGCGTTATCAACAATGGTTTGGGCTAGCGTATTAATATTTTTAAGGGCTCGGTGAGCGGCGGTGTTGCCCTCGATACGCACGCCGTATTGTTTTTTTATCGCCATACAAATTTGTAAAACATCCAGTGAGTCTAGGTCGAGTTGCTCGCCTAGCAAGGGCTGCTCGTCGTCGATATCTGCCGGGGTTAAATCTTCTTTGTCGCACTCTTCAATAATAAGCTCTTTAAGAGTCAGCTTGAGAGTGTCGGTGGCCGTGTCAAACATCGTGCTTGCCTCGTGTAATTAGCGCGGTAGATATTAACCAAAGAATAAGCGCACCTACCAATAAGCGGGTGCAGGGGCCGGCAATGTCGGCCCAACTGCCACCGCGCACCAGTACAGCTAAAAACCCCTCTAACGCCCAGTTCATTGGCGACATTTGGGCTAGTGTTTGCATCAGCGGTGGCATTACAAAAGTGGGGATCATAATGCCGCCAATGGCGGCCAATAAAATATTGATTGCGCCGCTAATGGCGGTGGCCTGCTCAAGGGTGCGTGCCAGCGCGGCAATTAAACTTGCCAGTGCTAGTGCCATGGCGCTGGTGGCGCAGCCTATGGCAAACAGTGCGGGTAGTTGAACGCGCAGCGATAAACCATCGGCTCCCAGCAGCGGTAGCAAAAACGCACCTAAAGCTAGCATAAGAATAAGTTGGAGCTGATTGATTAAAAAGTAGGGCACTAGTTTGGCGCTGTAAATGATTCCCATGCTTACGCCAAAGGTGCGCAAACGGGTAAGTGTGCGTTGTTGGCGCTCTTGAATCACCGTGGTAGAAATTGGAATGGCAATAAAAAACATGGCGAAAATTAACCAAGCGGGCACGCTTTGTTGCACCGCGTTAGGGTGCTCGTCTTGGCCGTCGGCAGCGGCTTCTGCTTGAATAAAACCCACATGCATTAATTGTTGTTCGGCATAGGCGCGGTCGTAGCCTAATGATTCGGCAATCTCGGTGGTGTTAAAGTGGGCAAATGCATCCTGTACCACCGCATTAATTAGTAGGCGGTCGTGTTGTGCAAGCTCGGGGGCAAAACGCAGTGTCATTCCTGGGGTGCGGCTGGGGTCTTCGAGAGCAGCGTCAAAGTCGGCCGTAAGGGTTAGCGCAAACAGCTGTTCTTTTGTGCTTAATTCCATTTGACCGCTGTTAGTTTTGGTAAAGCTTAGGTGTTGTTGTCGGTCTAATTCGGCGATAAATTTATCGCTTGCACGGCTGTTGTTGTTATCTTGCAGCCAGCCGGACAGCTGTAGTGCGGGCTGCTCCCCTAGCTGTTCTTGTAGGGCAAGCGACATAATTACAATAAATAAGCTGGGCATTAAAAACAGTACTAATAGTGCGTGCCAATCGCGAATTAGCAGTAGAGTTTCTTTGCGAATAGAAGCTATTAATGCGCTCATGGGTGCTCCTTAAGGCCACTAATGCAATTTAGGTATACCTCTTCTAGACGCCGTTGCCCGTAGCGAATCTGCTGCACAGTAATGCCAGCCGCCTCTAGGCGGGAGAGTGCCGTGGCGGGGCTCAGCTGGCTGGCGGCTAAGTTTAGCTCCCACCAGTCGCCGGCTTGTTGTTGTGCGGCAAGCTCGGAGATGAGTGCGGCACTGGGATTGGTGTTTAACTTTAGGCTAATGGATTGCAGCTGTTCGCTTAATAGGTCGGTGAGCTGCCCTTGTAGCTGGATGCGGCCCTCGTTCATCACCGCCACCTTATGCGCTAACGTCTCTACTTCGCTAAGCAAATGTGAGGTGTAAATGATGGCGCTGCCTTCGGCGTTAAGTTCGCGCAGGGTGTTTAATAAAAAAGCCCTAGAGTGCGGATCGACGTTGGCGGTCGGCTCATCCAAAATGAGTAGCTTGGGTGATTGCAGTAAAGCTATGGCAAAGTTGAGGCGTCGTTTAAAGCCGCCCGAGAGTTGTCCGGCGCGGCGGTGCTCTACCTCAGACAGCTCGCAGCGGGCCAGGGCATGGATGATGCGTTGACGCTTTTGTGGTGTGGCTAGCTTGAGTACTCCGGCAAAATACGCAAGGTTTTCACGTACGCTCAGGCGTGGGTAAAACGCGTATTCTTGGGGCACTAAGGCAATGTCGGGGTGGCCTAGGTAAACGGGCTTGGTATTAAAGTGTACGCTGCCAGAGGTCGGGGTTAGCTGGCCGGTAATTAGCCCCACAAGGGTTGTTTTGCCGGCGCCATTGGGGCCTAACAACCCTAAAATCTCGCCTTCAGCGATATTAAGTGAGACGTCGACTAATTGTTTCTGCGGCTTTCGGTAAGAAAATGCCAGCTGGTTAACGCACAACAATGTCCCTGTCCTCATTCATATAAAGGCGCAACTATACCGCTTTTAAGATAAATATCCGAGGGCTCAAAGCAATGCTGTTCGTTTGCTTTTGGGGTTAAGGTTAGTGGAGCCTAGGAGGAGGGAAGATGTTGCGAGGTTAATGCAGCCACTTAAGTTGATACTGCTATAGCGCTCGGTTCCCGCCATGCTTAATTAATGTGGTTGTCATCTGGCTTGCCGGCGTAATGCAGAACAGTGATAGGCTATTTAATACAGTTTACGCATTAGAGTGGGCCTAGCGACTCTTGTGGTGTAAAATGTGGCCGCGTTAACTGGCACGGCCGATTGGTAACCGTTAATTTGTTACAGCTGTGGTGCCAACGGATAATAAATGTATTTGCGGCGCGGCCGCCCTAACCAACGGATGATGCTATGGCTGTGTATGTCTCTCGCAGCGCCGCTTGGGCGCCGGGTATTGAATCCATTGCCGACTGGCAGCTGTGGGCTGCCAATCCACAGCTTGTGCAGTCAGATGAGCCTCCTCAGGCGGCAGCCGTGCCGGCTATGACTCGCCGCCGCTTAACTCGTTGGGGGCGGCAGGCGTTAGAGGTGGCCGAACCATTAGCCGCAGACATCGACGATAACGTCCCCATTATATTTAGCTCTCGTCATGGCGATACCCGCCGTACGCTCAAGTTGCTACAAACCCTAGCCACAGATGAACCGTTGTCACCTAATAGTTTTAGTTTGTCGGTACATAACTCGGCGCTGGGGCTGTTTACCATCTTAAAAAAACTCAAAGCTCCCTCATTGGCGCTGGCGGCAGGGCAGGACACCTTGGCTGCGGCTTGGCTTGAGGCCGAGAGTTGGCTGGCCGATGGTGCCGAGCGAGTTTTGCTGGTACATACCGACGAACCGCTGGGTGAGTTTTATGCTGATTATGCCGATGTGCATGAAATGCCGGCCGCATTGGCGCTAATGCTAACCTCTCGCCCAGAGCCTGGTGCGGTGGCTGTCAGCCTTGCCATTCAGGGGCTCGATGATTCTGCCGCTGAGCCCAAGACGACTGAGTCGGCGCTTATGATACGATTTTTAGCTTGGTGGTATGGGCAGGAGCCGAGCTTAAAAGTGATGACTGATCAACATGTTTGGCACTGGACGCGCGATGTACAATTGGGTTAAATACCGCGCCGATAGACTCTGGCGTGTCGCCGCCACGGGTTTTTGCTTTAGTGTCTTTTCGTTGGGCGGGTTATTACAGTCATTATTAGTGTTTCCCATTATCTACGCGCTGCCGGGCAATCGCGAGCATAAGGCCCACCGGATACGGGCTTTACAGCAGCGCACTTTTGCCGGTTTTGTCTGGCTAATGGATGTTTTAGGTGTTGTGCGAGCAAAATTGCATAATACCGAGCTATTAGCAAAATCGCCGGGCTGTATTGTTATTGCCAACCATTTAACGCTGGTTGATGTGGTTATTTTGTTTGCCCATCTACCTCAAGCTAATTGCGTGGTGAAAGGTGAGTTGTGGCGCAACCGCTATCTAAAGGGCGTGATGCGAGCGGCAGGGTTTATCAGCAATGAAAGCGCCGAACACCTTTTGCGAGGTTGTCAAAAAGCTTTAAATGCTAATGAGGCGGTACTGATATTTCCAGAGGGCTCGCGTAATTTGCCTGGGCAGGGGCTGTGTTTTAAGCGTGGTTTTGCCAATGTTGCGGTACGCACAGGAGCTCCCATACTGACAGCGTTTATAACCTGCAACCCTTTGACGTTAACGAAAGGAGAGCCTTGGTACCGAATACCTCCAAAGTGCGCTGAGGTTAATGTATATTTTGCCGAAGTTTTACAGCCCGCGACCCTGATTGACGATTTTGAGGATAAACCTCGTGCGGCGCGTTTGTTAACAAGCTATTTAGAAAATTATTTTGAGGAAGGGTTAAAGCGTTATGGCTGATATAGCTGAAGAAATTAAGCAAATGATCATCGAGGAGTTGGAGCTGGAAGATATCAGCGTTGCCGATATCGATACCGATGCCCCGCTGTTTGGCGAGGGTTTAGGGTTGGACTCTATTGATGCGTTGGAGTTAGGTTTGGCCCTGCAAAAGCGCTTTAATGTAAAAGTGGATGCAAATTCAGAGCAAAACAAAGAGCACTATCGCAGTGTCGCCTCGTTGCGCGATTTTGTTTTGGCGCAACAAAGCTAATAGAGAGTGTCATGACTAAAGACGAAATATATTCAGAACTAAAAAATGTTTTAGTCAAATCTTTTATGGTCGACGAAAGCGCTATTTCGCTGGACGCCGGTCTGTATACCGATTTGGACTTTGACAGTATTGATGCCATCGACTTGGCGGCCAAAATTCACAGCGTAACCGGTAAGCAGCTAAAGCCCGAGCAGTTTAAAGAAGTTCGTACCATTGGCGATGCTGTTAATGTTGTCGATGAGCTTATGAGAAACGGTTGATGCGCTGGTTGGGCCTACTGGCCGCATTGCTCTTACTGTTATACCCGTTTCTGGTTTACTTTGGTGCCCAGAAACTTGAGCCGCGCTGGCTGGGTGTGATTTTTGCCGGCGTTTATTTGCTTCGCTTGGTTTTTGTCGTGCGTCATTGGTGGCAGCGCTTACTGTTGCTGGCAGTTATGTCGCTCGGTGCTTTTGTCTTCTGGTGGGTTAACAGTGAGACACTGCTTAAGCTTGTCCCCGTTTTTATTAACGCAGGTTTGGCGAGCTATTTTGGCTACACATTGTGGTGTCCTCCCAGCGTACCTACCCGCATGGCAACTCTAGAATACCACGGTGATCTACCGGCGGTAGTTCGCGGTTACACCGTTGCTGTTACCCGCCTATGGTGTGGTTTTTTTATTGTTAATGGCAGCATTGCCTTGGTCACCGCACTGTTTTTTAGCCGTGATGTATGGGCGCTTTACAATGGTTTAATAGCCTACATTGCCATAGGTTTATTGTTTGCGCTCGAGTACGGTTATCGGATATTGATTTTTCACAAAAAGCACGCGTTATGAGCACCTCGGTTAATTTTAGAGCGGCCGGCTTAGCTGGTGGTTCGCAAACAGTAGCATGGACGCCCCAGGGTGCAGTCAGTGCCGATGATCTGCGCGCGCGGGTGTTAACTCAAGCGCGCGCATGGAATCAGCTAGATGCTCAAAGCGTGGCTTTATGGTTGCCCGATAGCATCGAGTTTCTAGTCGCTTTTTTGGCCCTCGCGCTAGCGGGTAAACGTATTGTTTTGCCACATACCCTACAAGCTGGGGCCAGTGTGCAAATGGCTGAGCACTTTGATGCTTTGGTGGTCGATACGCCGCTGCCGGTGCTTAGTTGCCCACAGTATTCTCCGGCCGAGTTAATCGCGCGTACTAGCAGTGAGCTAGGTCGCACCGAGCTAAATGGCGAATATTGTTACGATACGCCAATAGACATTACGCTGTTTACCTCGGGCTCGACAGGTTTGCCCCAGCCGGTGCGTAAAACCTTGCGTGAGCTTGAGGCCGAAGTGGCGGTGTTGGCGCAGGATTTTCCTAGTGTTGGCACGGCTGCGGTCATTGCTAGCGTATCGCATCATCACATCTATGGGCTGTTACATGTGCTGTTGTGGCCGCTGGTGCGAGGTGCGGCTTTTGTCACCGAGCCGGCTCAATACCCCGAGGTACTGATCGAGCAATTAGCGCAATATGGTCCTGCTGTGTGGGTGGCAAGTCCGACACACCTAACACGCATGCCTGACTCTGAATTATTCTCTCAAGCAAATAGACAATTAGTAGAGTTTTTTTCATCGGGCGGATTACTGACTGAGGCGGCATCGTCAAAGCTCGTCCAAACACTTGGCTTCTCACCCATCGAAGTACTGGGCAGTACCGAAACTGGTGGTGTTGCATGGCGTAGACAAAACGATTCGCGACGCTGGCGTGCTTTATCGGGTGTTAAATTAACGCAATCGGCGCGCGGTTGCTTGCTGGTCTGCAGTGGCCATTTAGACTTACCACATGCGTTTGAAATGGGTGACAAGGTCGGTGCGTTTGACGCTAATGGCTTTGAGCTTTTAGGTCGGGTCGATAGTGTGGTTAAAGTCGAGGGTAAGCGTCTATCGCTCACTGAGCTGGAGGCGCGACTTAGCGAATCCCCTTGGGTTCAAGAGTGTCGTGCGGCGGTGATTCGAGGTCGGCGCGATGAGGTGGGTATTGTGGCCACGTTAACTGCTGCGGGCAGCCAAGAGCTTGAGCGCGCAGGTAAGCATAAAATGAATATTCAGCTGCGACATTTCCTCTCTGATTTTTTTGACCGCCCGGTGATACCACGACGTTGGCGCTACCTTGAGCAAATGCCACGCAATGCACAAGGGAAAATATTAATGAGCGAGATTATCGGCTGTTTAGAGGAGCGCCATTCGTAATGCAGCCTCCAGAGCCTATAGTGACTCAGCAAAGTGCTAATCAATTTACTTTAACGCTAGCACTGCAAGCACAAGATCCATATTTTAGCGGCCACTTCGACGGTTTGCCGGTATTGGCGGGCGTGGTTCAGCTCGGCTGGGTTGTCGCATATGCCGAGCGCCTTTTGGGCCGCCGCTATAAATTCTTGGGGTTAACGTCCAATAAGTTTTTACAGTTAGTGCGACCACCTGTAACACTGCAATTGAGTGTGCAATACGAGCCCGAGCATCAGCGCTTAAAATTTGCTTATAGTCTGCCCAATGGCGTGTGTTCTCGCGGCGCCATCAATGTAGAGGAAATGTCGTGAGCGAGCTGACTATTAAATGTTGTGCGGTTATTCCCGTGTACAATCATGCACATCTGGTAGGTTCTTGTGTCCGTCAGTTACAGGCGCAGGGATTAACCTGTGTGTTAGTCAACGATGGCGGCGATGCGGCCGCGGGTAATATTTTGCGGCAGCTGTGTGATGAGACTGGCAGCGAATTGTGTGAGCAATTTCCTAACGGCGGTAAAGGCAGTGCGGTACTGCTTGGTATGCAGCACGCGGCACGCTTAGGTTTTACCCACGTGTTACAGATCGATGCCGACGGCCAGCATAACGTGGCCGATGCGCCTAGCTTAATAGCGCTGGCCGCTCAGTATCCGCAGGCGGTGATCACCGGTGTTCCCGAGTATGACGAATCAGTGCCTAAGCACCGCTACTATAGTCGTTACCTTACCCATGTCTGGGTTTGGATAGAAACCCTGTCACTGGAGATAAAAGACTCTATGTGTGGGTTTCGAGTGTATCCGCTGGCGCCAACTTTAGCTTTGGCCCGCGATGTGCGCATTGGTGCTCATATGGATTTTGATATTGAAATTTTAGTACGTTTATCTTGGCGTGGATTAGCGATTGTCTCGCTACCCACTCGGGTTATTTATCCCGAGCACGGAGTTTCAAATTTTAGATTATGGCGTGACAACCTAGCCATTATTAAAATGCATACCTGCTTAGTCGCGGGTATGTTGCTACGGCTGCCGATTTTACTGGCTCGGCGTTGTAAAAAATCCCCGGAGCGGCCTGATGAGCGAACCTAAAGCGCAAGTAGAAGACGGCTGGACCGACGTGCGCGAGCGCGGCAGTTTATGGGCCATGAAAATATTATTTACCATATACCGTTGGGGTGGCTGTTATTTGGCGCTGCCTATTGTTTATTGCACAGTATTTTACTTCTTTATCCGTCGCGCTAGTACGCGGCGGCATTCGCGTTATTATTTACAGCGTGCGACAGGCGCTAAGCCCAGTTTGTGGCTTATTTGGCGTCACCATATGGCATTTGCCCGGGCATTGTTGGATCGTTTGGGGGCTTGGATGGGACGCATTAATATCGATCAGGTGAGCTTTCCCGATCGTCAGACCATGATCGATTTACAGGCCAAAGGGCGTGGTTGCATCCTGCTCGGCACTCATTTTGGTAATTTAGAAATGTGTCGCGCGCTAGAAGAAAATGATAACAAGCTAACCTTGAATGTTATTTTGCATACGGGTAATACCGAAAATTATAACGCTCTACTGGCGAGTGCAAGTGAGCTGTCTAGTGTGCGTTTAATTCAGGTGGCAGACATTACCCCCGCTACCGCGATTATGCTAAAAAACAAGCTGGATGATGGCGAATTTTTAATTTTATTGGCTGATCGACTGCCGCCAGGCAATGCACAGCGTTATTATACAGCGCCGTTTTTGGGCACTGAGGCACGTTTTCCTACAGGGCCTTTTTGGCTGGCGTTAATGTTGGATGCACCGGTATTTTTTATTGCCGGGTACGATACCGGTAATGGCTATAACATTCGAATTGCACCGCTGCGCGATGCGGGCCGTGTACCTCGGACCGAGCGCGATGACGTATGCCAAGCGATGCTGACAGATTATATAAAAGAGCTAGAGCCGCTGTGCCAAACTCACCCGTTACAATGGTTTAACTTTTTTGATTACTGGGGCGATGAACGCTCCACTGATAACAACTCTAGGAGTGATGTACCCAATGAGCAATAAACAGTCCGTCGAATTTGGCGCTCGACACATCACCATCGAAGATATTGTCGCTATTGCCCAAGGCCGCGGCGCGAGCTTAACCGACGATCCCGCTACTCGTGAACGTATTAATGCCAGCGCGCGTTTTGTACATGATTTGTGGCGCGAAGAAGGTGTCATTTACGGCGTAACCACCGGTTATGGTGATTCTTGCACCGTGTCTATTCCACCGCATTTAGTCGAAGAGCTACCGCTGCATTTAACGCGCTTTCACGGCTGCGGAATGGGCCGTGAATTCGATCCGACACATGGTCGTGCGATCTTAGCCGCAAGACTGGCATCCTTGTGCAAAGGTTATTCGGGGGTGCGTGAAGAGCTGCTTGAGCAATTGGTAAGCTACATCAACAAAGGTATTGTGCCGGTTGTGCCCGAAGAGGGCTCGGTAGGTGCCAGCGGCGATTTAACGCCCTTATCGTATGTTGCTGCTGCCTTAATTGGCGAGCGTGAGGTGTACATTGATGGCACCAAGCGCCCCACTGCTGAAGTACTGCGCGAGAATAATTTAACACCCATAAAGCTTATGCCTAAAGAAGGCCTAGCTATTATGAACGGCACCGCAGTAATGACGGCGGTAGCTTGTTTAGCGTTTGAACGGGCTCAGTATTTAGCCCGCCTAGCGACTCGTGTTACTGCTATGGTGAGTGTGGCGCTAAAAGGCAACACCAATCACTTTGACGCGCGCTTGTTCGCGGTAAAGCCGCATCCTGGACAAGGGCAAATAGCGGCTTGGATTCATTCTGACTTAAATGCCGCTAAAATCGAGCGTAACTCAGATCGACTGCAAGATAGATACTCGGTGCGTTGTGCGCCGCATATTATTGGGGTGCTGCAAGATTCTTTACCGTGGTTGCGTCAGTTTATCGAGATTGAGCTTAATAGTGCTAACGATAATCCGATTATTGATGGTGAAGGCGAGCACGTCTTACACGGTGGGCATTTTTATGGCGGCCACATTGCCTTTGCCATGGATTCATTAAAAGTGGCCGTGGCCAACTTAGCCGACTTAATCGATAGGCAGATGGCACTGCTTATGGATGTGAAATTCAATAATGGCTTGCCGCCTAATTTGTCTGGCGCTAGTGCCGAGCGGGCGATGATTAACCACGGTTTTAAAGCGGTGCAAATTGGCACCTCTGCGTGGACCGCCGAGGCGTTAAAACATACCATGCCGGCCAGTGTTTTTTCTCGTTCGACGGAGTGTCACAACCAAGATAAAGTCAGTATGGGCACCATTGCTGCCCGCGATTGTGAGCGTATCTTGGAGCTTACCGAGCAAGTGGTAGCGGCCGGTGTTTTGGCCGCAACCCAAGCCTTGCACTTGCGTCAACAACAGTCCGACTTTGATCAGGCCGCCATTACCGCGCCGCTAGCGGCCATGATGGCCGAGGTGCGCAAAGATTTTGAGATTGTCTCCGAAGATCGACCACTGGAAAGTATTTTGCGTCAAACGGTAGCGGATATACGCGCGCAGCGCTGGGAGCTGTACCCGAATGAGTGATAGCAGCACTTTAGTGCAAGCCAGTGTTGAACTGCGAGTGCCTTTTTATGATGTCGATAGTATGGATATCGTTTGGCATGGCCATTATTTAAAGTATTTTGAAGACGCCCGCTGCGCGCTGCTGGATAAAATTGATTACAACTACCAAACCATGCGCGACTCGGGTTATGGCTTTCCGGTGGTCGATGTCCGGTTAAAGTACGTAAAACCGGCGACGTTTAATCGCATCATTCGGGTCGATGCCACTTTAACGGAATCGGATGTGCGGTTAAAAATTGATTACCGCATTGTTGATGTTGCAACCGATACAGTACTCACCAAAGGTTACAGCGTGCAAGTGGCCGTTGCGCTTGACACGGGCGAGATGGGCTTTGCGTTGCCCGATATTGTAGGTCATAAACTTGAGCGCTATTGGCGCGGGGAGACTCAGTGACCATTAGAACTTTAGCTGGCGGTAACGCCGGTATGTCAACTTGTCTGAAAGCGAATGCCAAGCAGGCGTTAAAAGTTTTGGGTTTATGGCTGTGTGTTTGTTCGAGCATAAGTGTTGCGCAAGGTGTATTTGATTATCCGATTAAGACGGGCAGCGCCGAAGCGCAAACGCTAGAGTCTATTGCTGCTGAGCTGCGCCAAAACTTACCGCTCAATGCTGCCGTCGAACAACAAAAGTATTTGGCTGTTTTACGCGAGCCGATGATCTCTACTGGCGCGCTTAATTTAACCGCTGATGGCGATTTGCATTGGCGTATTGCCGAGCCTTTTGCCGTAAGTTATTCAATGACCGCTGGCGAGCTAACGCGAACCATGGATGGGGCTGTCGAGATCATCAGTGCCTCGGCCGAGCCTGCGCTGTATGGTTTTTTTCAGTTGTTTAGCCGTTTGTTTGAGTTGAGTTTGCAAGAGTTAAACAATTACTTTGCCGTGTATTTGTTGCCGCAAGCCGATACTGATGAGCGCTGGGTGATTGGTCTCACGCCTGAGGATACCCGGTTAAAAAAAGTTTTAGCGCACATTATTGTACAGGGTAAAGATGGCGCGATTGAGCAAGTCACGCTCACCGAACCCGGCGATGATTACACTCTATTGAAGTTTTCCAACATCCCAGCTGACAAGGTTAAATAACTGTTGTGAATGGTTTGTCGGTGGCGCGAGGCTTGAGCGGATGTTGGCTGTTGGTTATGTTGCTGTTGGCAATATGGCAGCTGCCCAAGCTAGCCCTAGATAGCAATATTTTAGCGCTGTTCCCCGATGCCGATTCACGCACGGCAGAGGCGCGTGTCGAACAGACACTCTCTAAGCGCTTCGAGCGCAGTGTGGTATTGCTGTTAGGTGCCGATGACGATGCACAAGCACGTCAACTATTGCCAGTAGTGATGGACTCATTACAGCAATGCAGTTGCTTTGAATTAACTCAAACGGATTTGTCTGGTGCTGCACTGGAGACGTTATATCGTGGCCATACGTCGGCGTTATTGACTCCGCAGTGGCAAGAGAAGCTCGCGACATTAACCCCCGAACAATTGCTTGATCAGGCGCAGCGGCGCTTACTGACACGCCCCGGCGGCATGAGTGCCGCCTCGCTTATTCATGACCCGCTGGGAACTTTAGCCGATTTTAACCGCGCCACTAAGCCTGCAACCAATATCCGAATCGATGCCTCAAGCAACCCTTATGTGGTTATCAATGAGCGACGTTTTTATGTTGTTCCGCTTACCTTAAGTGGCTCGCCTTTTAATGTTGCGCTGCAAAATCAAGCGCACGATGCACTGCAGCGCGCCGAAGGTATTTGGCGTGATTTAAGCGGCGCTAAAGTACTTAAAACTGGCGCGCTGTTTTACACCCTTGCAGGCACCGAGCAAGCACAGCAAGAGATGTCCACCGTCGGGTTAGGTTCGCTGCTCGGTATTATTGTTTTATTGCTGTTGGTCTTTCGCTCGCCAGCGTTATTGCTGTTGGCTTTTGTGCCGCTAGCTGCCGGAGTGTTGGCGGGGTTGGCCACTAGCTCACTTATGTTTGGTGCCGTGCATGTGGTGGCGTTGGTGTTTGGTGCGGCACTGGTGGGGGTGGCGATTGATTACGGCTTGCATTATTTTTCGGCGCGTATGGCGCTGGGGCCGCAGTGGCTTGCGGGCGACGGGACGCGGCATCTACTGCCGCCGCTAGCATTGGGATTGGCCACCAGCGTGGTGGGCTACTTAAGCTTTATTGCCGCAGGTTTCCCTGGCTTTACGCAAATAGCGGTGTTGTCGAGTACGGGCTTAATCACGGCATTAGCCACGGTTTTACTGTTGTATCCGCGTCTGCTGGCAAAGGCTCCGAAGCGCTCGGTGCCGGTTTATTTACAGCGCTTGGTGATGGCAGCGGGACGCTCACACGAACGCTTGTTGCGACCCGTTGCGCGACCTGTTTGGTTGTTTTTAATTTTATTGATACTGACGGTGCTGTTAACGTTTGCGCCCAGCAGCGACAGTATTCGACAAATGCAGCAGCCGAGTCCTACGCTGGTAGAAATGGAAGCTCAAGTGCGCAATAGTTTAGGCGCTGGTGCTTCACTGCAGTATGTGTTGGTGCAGGCTCCAAGTGATGCGGTGTTACTGCAACGAATCGAACAAGCTGCTGAGCGCTTGCATAGCTTACAAGCAACATCGGCGTTAGCGGGTTTTGATGCATTAACACGAGTGTTGCCATCGCCTATGCAGCAGCAGGCCAATCGTGCGAGTTGGCAGGCGGCGGTAGTCGACGCCGGCGTACTTAAACAGCTGGCCGAGCGCTTACAGCTTACCGCTGCGGCGTACCAAAAAATGCTAAAGGCCACCGGGAATCCTGTAGCTGTGTCATTGCCTGAACTGCAGTCGACGTTAACTGAGCGGCCGGATCTGCCCTTGTATCTTGCAGACAATGACGGGCATTACAGTGCTATAAGTTTAACTGCACCACTCAATCTCGAGGCAATAACACAAGCGTTAATAGGGCTCGAGGGGGTGAGCTTGGTTGACCCTGTGGCGCGCACCGATCAGCTGCTTAAACACTACCGACGCAGCGCCGCTGGCTTGTTGTTGTTTGCCTATGCTTTTATCGCTTTATTTTTGACGCGACGTTATGGCGGGCTTGGGGCGTTGATGGTGGTTTTACCTCCAGCTCTTGCCAGTGTGTTTGCTTTAACGCTTATCAGCGTATTAGGCCAGGCGTTAAATGTGTTTCATATGATGGCACTGTTGTTGGTACTGGGTATTGGTATTGATTACACATTATTCTTACGCGAGGCACGTACAGAGCAATTGGGGACGCGCTTGGCCATTGGCTTGTCGACACTGACCACCGTATTATCGTTTGGTTTGTTAGCGTTGTCGGCCACTGCAGCGATTCACAGTTTTGGTTTAACAGTTTTAGTTGGGATTATATTAGCGTATTTTCTGGCGCCACTAGCGGTGTTGGCAAAGGCGACAAAAATCACGTAATGGAGTCACTATGGCAGAGCCAATAGAAAATCTAGATGTCGTTATTATTGGTGCGGGTCCGTCAGGAGTCGTCGCGGCGATGTTGTTGTGGCAAAAAGGGTATCGTATCCGAGTGCTCGAGCGGCAACACTTTCCGCGTTTTTCGATCGGCGAAAGCTTGTTGCCGCAATGTATGGTTTATCTGGAGGAGGCGGGCCTGGCCGATGTTGTCAATAACGCTGGGTTTCGTTTAAAAAATGGTGCGGCATTTGGTTGGGGCGAGCGCTATACCTGGTTTAATTTTGAAGAAAAGTTCACTCAGGGGCCAGGCACCACGTTTCAGGTCGAGCGTGCAACGTTTGATAAATTGCTGGCCGATGAAGCGATCCGCAACGGCGTTGATATTCGCTTTGGTCAAACCATTACCGCTTACGAACAAACCGAGACTGGCTCACGTGTGACCGCGCGAGCTGATGATGGCAGCGTGACACAACTGGATTGCCGTTTTGTACTAGATGCCAGTGGTTTTGGGCGAGTGTTGCCCAGTTTGCTGGATTTAGAAACACCGTCAAATTTCCCAGTGCGACAAGCGTTGTTTACTCACGTGTTAGATGGCATTGATGGTGAAGCGTTAGATCGCGATAAAATCTTAATTACTGTCCACCCTAAAGAGCGAGATATTTGGTACTGGCTGATTCCGCTTACGGACAAGAAATGTTCTACCGGTGTCATTATTAGCCAAGAAAAACTCGACTTACGTAAAGGTGAAAATCCAAAAGAGCTGCTGCTAGAGCTTATTGCTGAGGCACCCGAGTACCAAAAATTATTTGCCAATGCTGAGTGGCCCATGGAGGTTAAACAATACGGTGGAAGCTCGCGTAATGTAAAGCAGCTGGCCACTGACCGTTACGCATTGTTGGGTAATGCGGGTGAATTTCTCGATCCAATATTTTCCTCTGGCATCACCATAGCTATGCGCTCGGCCAGTACTGCGGTGGCAACTTTAACACGTCAGCTAGAGGGCGAAACAGTAGATTGGCACAAGGATTATGATCTGCCGCTGCGTCAAGGGGTCGATACTTTTAGGGTGTTTGTTGAGGCATGGTACGAGGGTTTGTTTCAAGACATTATCTTTTTTGATCAGCGTGGCTCCAGTGTGCGGGATATGATCTCGTCAATTTTGGCCGGTTATGCTTGGGATATGGAGAATCCATTTGTGGCCGATCCGGTTCGCCGTATGAACACCTTGGCTAAATTTTGCCGAGCGGAGGGCGTATAAACAATGCGCCTGATGGCACGGAGTGTAGTGTTGTTAATGAGCTTGTGGGCGACTGCGTGTTCGACAGTGCTGCCATTTAGCGCTGGCAAGGCTTGTCTGCCGCTGCTAGATAGCACTGCTCGCTTAAAAGTGCAGTATGACGGGCACACCGAGTACCTATTGCTACGCACCGAGCAGAATGCGGGAGGCGTTGTTTTTGTCGCGCTGGATACTATTGGCTCGCCGCAATTTAGCGCTAACCTCAATAATGGCCAATTGGCGCTTGAGCGCTCGCCGCTATACCGTGGTCTCGAGCCTGCGGTATTGTTATGGGGGTATAATTGGTGGCAGTTGCGCACAGAGCCACGTGCTATTTGTGCCGAGAGTGTCGGTTTACAGTTGCATCAAACAACAAGCACGTTAAGCTTGACGCAAAATGGGCAGCCGAGCTGGCATTGGAGTTCGGCGCAGCCTATGCAATTTGATTTGCCACAGCTGGGGGCTCGCGTCAGTGTGATCCCCCTTGAGAAATAATCATGGCGACATATCTAACAGATTTAGGGCTAGTGAATGCATTGGGGGCTGGGCAACAAGCCGTAAGCCAAGCATTGTTTTCTGGAGAGCAGGCGCTATCGGTTTGCGACTGGGTGCCGGGCCGGACAACATATACGGCTGCGGTCAGCGCAAACTTGGCCCCCGTGCCTGACTCTTTAGGGCTGTTTGCTAGTCGTAATGCCCAATTGGCAATCACCGCACTCCATCAGATCAATACCACGGTTAAGCAGGCCTTGGAGCGTTACGGTAGCCAGCGTGTTGCCGTGATCGCAGGTACCAGTACGTCAGGTATTGCCGAGGGCGAAACGGCCATTAAAGCGCAACTGCAGACCGGCCAGATTCCCTCTCACTACCATTATCGTCAGCAAGAGATTGGCAATTTGTCGGAGCTGGTGGCACGGTTTACTGGGGCTACTGGGCCGGCTTACACGCTGTCTACCGCGTGTTCCTCCAGTGCCCATGCGCTGGGTTCAGCGAAACGACTGCTGGACGTCGGCTTGGCGGATGCTGTGATTGTGGGCGGTGCCGATTGTCTGAGCCGATTAACCGTCAATGGTTTTGCCGCACTCGATTCGGTGAGCTCTGAGCCGTGCGTGCCTTTTAGTGTTAATCGCGCGGGCATTAATATTGGCGAGGCCGCGGCCTTTTTTTTGGTCACCCGTGAACCGCTGCTTTACGATATAGAGTTGCTAGGGGTGGGGGCTTCATCCGATGCGCATCATATATCGGCACCGGATCCATCTGGTGCCGGCGCTGAATTAGCCATTAGAGCCGCGTTAACATCGGCGCGCTGCGAGTTGCGCGAGGTAAATTATATCAACTTGCACGGTACTGGTACTCCGCTAAACGATGCAATGGAGTCTGAGGTGGTAGCCCGTTTATTTGGCCACCAACCACTGTGCAGTAGCAGTAAAAGCCAGTTGGGGCATACGCTGGGTGCGGCAGGTGCAACCGAGGTGGCGCTTTGTTGGCTTGGCTTACAGGCAAACCGCGTACCGCCCCATATGTGGGATAACAACCCAGACCCGGCGCTGCCTGAGCTGCAATTTGCGCCGTTAAATAGCACTCTCTTTCCTACTGCGCCACGGGTCTTACTCAGCAATTCGTTTGCCTTTGGTGGCAATAATGCGGCCGTTATATTGGGGGATTCGCGCGCGTGAACTTGGCTGATTTAATTCCACATCAAGCGCCCATGCGCCTGATTGATAAACTGCTGAGCAGTTCGCAACTCGATGTCGAAGTCGCGGCTGAGGTGCGCGCAGACAACGTTTTTTACGATGCCGCGAAAGGTGGTGTACCCGCTTGGACGGGCATTGAGTATATGGCACAAACTGCTGCCGTGTGGGTGGGGTTAGAGGATTCGCGCGCGGGTAAAAAAATTGAACCGGCTTTTCTAATCAGTACTCGCCAGTATACGGCTCATTGTCCGCAGTTTGAGTTGGGTGAATCGCTGCGAGTTTGTGTCCATGTGAATTTGATCGATGGCTCTTTGGTCGCTTTTAACGGAGCCATTTACAGCGCTCACAACGCTGACAATAGATTACTGGCCGAGGCGGTTTTTACCGCGTATCGGCCCGATGACGTAGCCGCTTATTTAGCGGCAGCAGAACCTGAACTTACGCAAGGAGTAATACCATGAGTCGCCGGGTATTGGTTACCGGATCGAGCCGTGGCATCGGTCGCGAGATTGCTTTAGAGCTAGCCCGCCAAGGGTTTGCTATTACCGTTCATTGTCGCACCAACCGTGCGCAAGGTGAGGCGGTGGTAGAGGATATCCGTGCACTTGGCGGCACTGCCGAGCTGGTGTGTTTTGATGTGGCTAATCGCTCCGAGGTACGCGCTGTACTCGAGACTGTAATCGCCGAGCACGGGGCTTTTTACGGTATTGTTTGCAACGCGGGTATTACTCGTGACAATGCGTTTCCGGCAATGTCCGAAGACGATTGGGATAGCGTAATTCACACAAATTTAGATGGTTTTTACAATGTTGTGCAGCCATTAGTGATGCCTATGGTGCAGGCGCGCGCAGGCGGCCGGATTGTGACCTTGTCGTCAATTGCGGGACTTGCTGGCAACCGGGGTCAGGTAAATTATAGCGCCACCAAAGCCGGTTTGATTGGCGCCACCAAAGCCTTGGCGTTAGAGTTGGGCAAACGCAAAATTACGGTTAATTGTGTCGCGCCAGGTATTATCGAAACCGATATGACCGATGCCGTATTTGCCGAGGAAGCGAAAAAAATGATTCCGCTTAAACGCTTTGGTACCGCTTGCGAGGTGGCAAGTTTAGTGGGCTACCTAATGAGTGATTCGGCCAGTTACATTACCCGCCAAGTTATTTCTGTAAACGGCGGGATGCTCTAATGCGCAGGGTGGTGATAACCGGTGTGGGTGCCGTAAGTGCGCTGGGCAATAACTGGCATGAGGTGCAAGCGGCGCTGGCGGCTGGGCATAATAAAATTCAGCGCATTGATGACTGGGATGATATAGCCGGGTTAAATACTCGCTTGGGTGCGCCAGTCGACTTTACAACGCCGGCGCATTATCCGCGTAAAAAGCTGCGCAGTATGGGACGGGTGTCGGTAATGGCGGTTAGCGCCACCGAGCAAGCCTTGGCTCAGGCCGGCTTAGTGGGTGATCCGTGTTTAACCAATGGCAGTACCGGTGTTTCTTACGGCTCGTGTATTGGGACCCCAAGTGATGTCCCCGCGTTGACTCGCGTCGTCACCGATCGCACCACCATTGATTTAACGGCCTCCACTTATTTACGCACGATGACTCATACGGCTACGGTTAATATTGGTTTGTTTTTCAATATGACCGGACGCATTATTCCAACCGCATCGGCTTGCACCTCGGGTAGCCAAGGCATTGGTTACGCTTACGAGGCTATTAAATATGGCATGCAAGATCTTATGGTGGCGGGCGGCGCCGAAGAGTTCCATGTAACGCCGGTGGCAGTGTTTGATACCTTGTTTGCCACCAGCACTCGCAATAATGAGCCGACCTTAACGCCGCGCCCGTTTGATACCGGCCGCGATGGCTTGGTGATTGGTGAGGGCGCCTGCTCGTTAATTTTAGAAGAATATGAACACGCTCGTGCTCGTGGCGCCAATATTTTAGGTGAGATAGTCGGTTACGGCACCAACTCTGATGGCGCTCATGTGACTGAGCCTAGCGCCGCAACTATGAGCCGAGCTATGCAGTTGGCGTTAGCCGATGCCAAGCTTAGCCCGGAGCAAATTGGTTATGTAAATGCCCACGGTACAGCCACCGCTAAAGGCGATATTGCCGAGAGCCACGCAACTGTGGCGGCATTGGGTGCCGGTAAACCTATTAGCTCGCTTAAAAGTTATATCGGCCATACGTTAGGTGCTTGTGGTGCGTTAGAGGCGTGGATGAGTCTCGAGATGATGAACAGTGGCTGGTTTGCCCCGACCATTAATCTTGAACAGGTCGATCCTGCATGTGCTGAATTAGATTATATTCAACACACTGGGCGTGCTATCGAGTGCGACTATGTGATGAGCAACAATTTTGCCTTTGGTGGTGTTAATACGTCTTTAATTATTAAGCGTGGTCCATCATGAATCGTGTTGTGGTTACCGGTATGGCCGGTATCACCTCGCTGGGAAGTGATTGGGCGAGCCTTTCTAGCGCCTTAAAAAATGGTCGCAGCGGTATTCGCGCGATGCCTGAGTGGGGCGTGTTTAAAGGTTTGGATACCCAAGTGGCCGGTCCAGTGGACGATTTTGTCAAACCTAGCAGTTACCCGCGTAAAAAAGTTCGCAGCATGGGGCGGGTGGCACAAATGGCAACCCGCGCGACCGAGCTGGCGCTTATTGAGGCGGGTTTGGAGAACGACCCAGTACTGGTTAGTGGTCAGTGCGGAATTTCCTATGGCTCATCAACCGGCAGTACCCCAGCCACGCAACAGTTTGCGAAATTACTTAGCAGCCAAGATTTAACGCGGGTAACGGCCACCAATTATGTACAAATGATGAGCCACACCACGGCGGTTAATTTAAGTATATTTTTTGGCGTAAAAGGGCGGGTTTACACCACCTCATCGGCCTGTACCTCGGGCAGTCAAGGCATTGGTTACGCTTACGAGGCGATTAAAAACGGTTACCAATCGGTAATGATTGCCGGCGGTGCGGAAGAGCTTTGCCCCTCTGAGGCGGCCGTGTTTGATACTTTTGGTGCGGCCAGTACTAAAAATAACGCGCCGAATACGACCCCCAGCCCATTTGATATTAATCGTGATGGTTTAGTGATTGGCGAGGGTGCCGGTACCTTAATACTCGAGTCGCTCGAGCATGCTCGCGCCCGTGGCGCTACTATTTATGCCGAGGTGATTGGTTTTGGCACCAACGCCGACGGCGCCCATATTACCCAGCCTGATGCCGACAGCATGCAAGCTGCAATGCAGTTGGCATTAAAAGACGCCGGTTGCACGCCTCAAGCGATCGACTATATCAATGTGCACGGTACCGCTACGCCCTGGGGCGATGTTGCCGAGAGTGTAGCGACGGCGGAAATTTTTGGCGATACTGTCCCGGTAAGCAGTATCAAAGGGCATATTGGCCACACATTAGGTGCAAGTGGCGCGATTGAGGCATGGGCAAGTATTGCCATGATGCGTGAGCATTGGCTAATGCCCACCTTAAATTTATCGCAGTTAGACCCAGAGTGCGCCAAGCTTGATTATATTACCCAGTCACCTCGCGCCACCAATGGCGACACGCTTATGAGCAATAGCTTTGCTTTTGGCGGCATTAACACTTCGCTAATTTTTCGAGTGAATACTCTTTGACACCGTTAACGTGCACCTTTATTGGTGCAGTAACTTCTATAAATGGCGCCTAACGGCGATTAAACGTTTAGGCGTTATGGGTATGGCATGATCGATCAGTGGCTGTTTTACCTACTGGCAATACCGGTAGTGTTACTTGTGGGGTTATCGAAAGGCGGCTTTGGTGGCGGTTTGGGCTCGCTCGCGGTGCCAGTGCTATCGCTGGCTGTCGATCCGCGTTTAGCCGCGGCGGTGTTACTACCTATCTTATGCAGTATGGACCTTGTGAGTCTATGGAGCTTTCGCGGTCAGTGGGACAAACGTAATCTTAAGATTATGTTTCCAGGCGTGATACTCGGTCTTGCTTTTGGTGCGGCCATGTTTACTTACATGGATGCCAATATGATCCGCCTGTTGGTGGGGCTTATGGCGTTGTATTTTGTTGGCCACTACTTATGGGGGCGGCATGTTTTGCAGCGCGTTGCGGTGCAATCTGCCAGTGTGGTGCGCGGCAGTTTTTGGAGTGCCATTGCCGGTTTTGTCAGTTATATCGCCCATGCCGGCGGCCCGCCTATTTCTATTTATTTGTTGCCGCAACACTTGCCTCGCACTGTATTTGTCGGCACCACGGTATTGTTTTTTAGCGTGGTTAATTTTATTAAATTAGTGCCTTATGTGGCGATGGGGCAATTGGATATGAGTGCCCTTGTGACCTCTTTGGTGCTGTTGCCGTTAGCGCCTATTGGAGTCTGCTTGGGGGTGTTTTTACACCGCCGAGTAAGCGACAAATGGTTTTATGGTGTGTGTTATGTATTGCTGGGCGTCGCCGGTATAAAGTTGGTGGGCGAATCGCTACTGACTTGGATCGGCGGTTAGTTTTTCAAGTAAATTTGAATTTAAGTCATAAAGCCTAAATCCGCGCGATCAAACTTGACTAAGTTAGGGAACGTATTGGCAAAGTCGGCCGCTGGCAAGCCAAACCAACTGGCAAGTGTCGCGCCATACTGATCTATAGCCGTGGTAGGGATAATACGCCCCTCGCCAATATCATCGTCACTGTTCAGCTCAAGCGATGGCAGCGTGCCGTATATATGGCCACCGTTGACGGCGCCCCCAGTAATCAAATGATGACCGCCCCAGGCGTGGTCGGTGCCATCGCCGTTGCTAGTGAGTGTTCTGCCAAAATCGGACATCGTAAAAGTAGTGACTTGATTGGCTAAACCTTGCTCAGCGATAGCATTGTTAAAGGCGCTGATCCCCTGAGATAATTCATTAAACAATACCGGTTGCCTATTGGCCTGATCGCCGTGAGTGTCGTAATCGCCCATTCCCACAAAATAAATTTGGCGCTTTACGTCGAGTGCGTCGCGGGCTGAAATTAATCGTGCCACCATCGCTAAATCTGTCGCCAGCTTGCCCTCTGGAAACTGTGTATTGAGTGGCGTCTGCGTATCCAAGGCGGATTTCACATCTCCTGCCAGTGTCCATGCGCGTTCTTGCACATTGGCGTACTCCCGTTGAAATATATGATTATCAGCGCCTTGCATAAGTGCTCTGAACACTTGTGCCCGTGACACCTCTTGAGGGTCGTCGCTGTGGGCGTCAAAATGATTGAGTAGTTCGACCCCAAAACCGTTTATGGCATAAGGGAAAACTTTAGAACCACTTTGAAATATATTGTTGCCACTCAATGAGATATTCATGGAGAGCTGCTGATTGATGTTCATAGACTGCAAGATATCTGCCGCGCGACCCGCCCAGCCGGTAGTCGCAGTATCGCGAGCGAGTGATTGGACAAATGTTTGTTGATCATTGTGAGAAAAAAGTTGGGGTGGCAGTAACGCTTGGTGATTGTTGTAGCGCTGCTTGCTGACAGGCTCAATGAGCGAACCGCAATTGGCTAATACTGCCAGTTGACCAGAATTGTATAGTTGTTGCAGAGCGCTCATTGATGGGTGAAAGCCATAATCGTGGCTGCCCGCACTCATCGGCAACAGATCTCCCTGAGCAATGGCGAGGTTTTGTCTGACGTTAGCGTAACGACTGTATTCAGAGGCTGAGGTTGGCACGATCATATTGTAGGAGTCGTTGCCGCCAAATAGAAAAATACACACTAGAGCTTTATAGTCGTTGTCGCCAGCGGTTTGTGCCATGGCAAGTTGCATGCGTGAGCTTAACGCGGCAAAGCTTGCACTGCCTAAACAGGCCGCAACGCTTTTTCTTAAAAATCGACGACGTGATAGTGAATCGTATTTCATAGGTAACTCTTATCGCTGTATGGCGTAGTAGGGGGAGGCGACGATTAAGCTTGCCGCATCAAAGACGCGTAGACGCTTGGAGTACTCGTCAGTGGCGCTGTAGGCCATGTTGTCAATATGCTCGATCAGTAAATCGCGAGCCGCAGAGTCAATCTGACCGGCTGTCAGTAATAAGTCGAGGCGGTCGATCAGTGCGCTGGCATCAGACGAGATATTTTTTTCAGTGGTAATATCAATAGCGGGTACGGCGATGTCCCAATCGTATCCAGCCTGTTGGTTCTGCACCCAAGTTTCATCGATATCGCGCCAAAAAATGGCTTCAGTTAACGAGTTGGTTTTGGCGATCATCACACTCTCTGTGTGTATTTGAAATTCTGGCGCGAGTAACTCAGATGTTTTTATATTGCCCGAGTGTGAGTAATCGGGGCGGTAAAAATTAAACACTGAGAATGAACCAAACGGGCGTTGTCCTAATTTCCGGTCAGAGCTTAAGTAGCGAATACGTTTGCCAGTGGTTTGGGTTCCGGCTGCATTTAGCACGGCTATTCCTTGTGCGTTAAAAGTTCGCCAGATGTTAGCCAGTTGTAAAATGGGCTCGCGCAATTTGCCAAAGGTATCGGTTTTTTGGGTATGACCGTTTTGTGCTTCGGTATCGGTTAAAATACTACGCACAAGCGCTTGCATATCACCGCGTACGCCTAGTCCGTTGTCATTAAATACGCGTGCGGCGCGCTCTACGTAGGCTGCGCTTGGGTTGCTGGTAACAAGCCTTTGGATTAACTGCTTACTGATAAATGGGCCGACGTTTGGATGGTTAAAAAGATTGTCCAGTGCCATCGACATATCTTGCTCGGCCGTTTGGCCTGCGGGTAAGGTGGTGTTGTTTAATAAAGTTTTAGCGTCGCTATCGTGTATCTGTTGATAAGCTTTCATCGGCAGTGTTTCGCCAATGGCATCGCTGGTCCACTGCCACCACTGATTGGTTGTGGCAAAGTTCCAGCCGGTAAAGATTCGAGCAAATGCTTTGATGATGTCTTGATTGTAGGTGGGTATCGGTTTTTCTTGTGTATCTTTTTTTACAGTGCCGTCAATGTTTAGCTCAACCAGACCGATACTAAATAATTGCATGACCTCGCGAGCGTAATTCTCGTCCGGCCTTATGTTTTTTTCTGGGTTGGCTTTTTCGTTACGTACCATGCTTAGATACTCCCCCATCATTGGATGCAGGGTGACAGACTCTAACAATTCACGGTAGTTACCAAAAGCATTGTGCAGCAGCATGTCCTGATAGCTGGCGATGCCGCGAGTATCGTTATAAAGCACATCGGATACATTGGAGATGACAAATATTTGGCTTAGTGCAAAAGCCACTCGTTGACGTAATTGGTCTTCACTGCGTAACACTACCTCCCACCAGATATCACTGCGTTGTAAATCACGATAATAACCCTCCGCGCCCTCGGCCTCTGGATCGGGTGTCGCTTGCCAGCCCAGTGATAAAAACCGCTCGTCCAATAAGGGCAAATGCAATGTCGGGGGCATGTTAAGTTGTTCTTGCAGCCACGCGGTTTCGCCTTTGTTTAATACCTCAAGTACCGATGTTTGGGTGGGGCCAAAAGTTGTTTGTTGTAAAAAGCGTGCAGCTTTAACGGCATCGGGCCACAATTGGGTGTTATAAGCGGGCAGCTCGGTGATGAGGCTTGGCTCGGGTTCTGGGGTGGGTTCCGGTTCGGGAACAGGGGCTGGGGTAGGCTCGGTGCTTGGTGGAGGGGTATCGCTAGGACCTGCGTTAGAGCTGCCAGAGCCCCCGCCACAACTTATTAGTGCCAGTATTAATACAGATATAAGAGCCGGCGAAGATGGCCGAATGTAACGCCGTACTGTTGCAAGGTTAAAACTTTTAATTAACATTTTTGTGTCATCGCCTTGTTTACTTTTTACTATGCCAGTGATTGTGGTAAAAAACTATGCATGTCTTAGAGTATTTAGGTATCAAATAGAGCGCAAAGTTGGGTGCAGCGGTATTACGATATTCGAATGATTCAGCTGTCACCTCGGCCGATCAGTAAGTACAGATTACAAACCGCTGGTATTGAGTTATTTTTGAGTATTTCCGTATGCTTATTTAGCAGTAAATTGCGTATCTGTGAGTTTTTGTATTGTGCTCTGAATAATGCATCCCGTAGCCCGAGTTAAGTGGTCCTTTGGTGGATCGCTATGCTTTGTATGCAAAAGTTAAGTTAAAACGTGAGCCTATTTACCAGAGCGGCAACCTAGCTTATAGTGCTTTTAACTATAATGAAATTAGGAGGTCGCCATGCGCACCGGTCACACTCGTGCCTCACTCTGGGGTTTGTTATTTATTGTATTTTTTGCATTAACATCAACGGCCTGTGGCGGTGGCGGCGGTAGTAGTAACGGTGGCGGCTCGACGGTAACGCCGCAACCACAACCTGAACCGCAACCCGAGCCTGAACCAGAGCCCGAACCAGAGCCTGAACCAGGGCCCGAACCTGAACCTGGCCCGGTAACAGATATACCGGCCGGTGGTGTCTCGGTGATAAGTCAAACTCCCGCCGTTGATTATGTTTTTTGGGAAGGTAACAACCAAGGTCCTGTGGGCTCGGCGGCGACTGTTGATGTCGAGCACGAGCAGTTTTCTCAGGCGGTACGTGTATCGGTTAGTAATCCATCGGGTGAGTTTTACAATGGTCAGCTGCAGTTTCCCACCAATGTGGCATTAAACAATGGCGATGTACTGTTGCTGCATTTGTACTTTCGCTCAGTAGAAAACACTTACGAAACCGGTGCCGGTTTTGCAACTGTATTTATGGAGACGCCAGACTTTAGTAAGTATGTACAGCATCCGCTGAGCAGCACCGGTGAATGGAACGAGTATTTTATACCATTGCAAATGCCGCGCTCTGAAGCCGCAGGTGAAGCAATAATTAAAGTTGGTTTTGGCGATGGAGATCGCGCTCAAGTGTTTGAAGTGGGTGGTGTTCAGCTGCTTAACTATGGCAACTCTTTAACTTATGACGATCTTCCCATTACCCAGCTAACCTATGAGGGCCGCGCTTTAGATGCGAGTTGGCGAGCAGGCGCAGAAGCGCGTATCGAGCAGAATCGCAAAGGTGATTTTACCGTAAAAGTAGTTGATGCCGATGGCCTAGCCGTCAGTGATGCTGAGGTTAATGTTGAGTTTGTGCAACATGCCTATCACTTTGGCTCAGTGACAGTGGGTAGCCGGTTAGTGGGCGAAGGTGCAGATAACGATAAGTACCGTGAAAAAGTACTTGAGCTATTTAATCAAAGCGGCCCCGAAAACGATTTAAAGTGGGGTCCGTGGGAGGGCGAGTGGGATTCGAGCTTTAATCAAGCTACTACCATTGCGGGCTTACAGTGGCTTAAAGATCACGATTTTTATACCCGTGGTCACGTTTTAGTTTGGCCCTCAAAGCGTAACCTGCCAGAGTTAATGCAAAGCTATTTGCCCGAGGATAACCCAGCTGCGGCAGACCCCGCTGCCAAGCAGGTGATACTGGAGCATATTGATGACATTACCAGTGCCACCGCCGGTGTATTAGACGAGTGGGATGTGCTGAACGAGCCGTATGACAATCACTATTTAATGGATGCTTTTGGTGATGAGGTTATGGTGGATTGGTTTAACCAAGCACGGGCCAACTTGCCGACTCATTTGTTGTATATCAACGATTACTCAATATTGTCTGGTGGTGGGCGCAATTTTTCTCACCAAGATCATTACCAGCAAACGATTCAATACTTAAAAGACAGTGGTGCGCCGATTGATGGCATTGGTTTGCAGAGCCATTTTGGCACTTCACCGACCTCGATAGCGCGTATTTACGATATTATTGATCGCTATCATCAGGCGTTTCCTGAGTTAAAGATTCGTGCTACTGAGTTTGATGTAAACACCAAAGATGAAGCGCTGCAGGCTGATTTCACTCGTGACTTTTTAACCATATTCTTTAGTCACCCCGCCACAGTAGGCGTGCAAAATTGGGGCTTTTGGGCCGGTGCTCACTGGAATCCTGACGCCGCTATGTTTACTCGCGACTGGCAAGAGAAGCCCAATGCCGTAGCTTGGAAAAAAGCTGTTTATGACACTTGGTGGAATGATTTCTCGGGTATTTCTAATGAGCAGGGTGAGTACGCCAATCGTGGTTTTTATGGCAAGTATCAAGTCACTGTCAGTTCGGCTGGGAGCGAAACCGTTCATATGATTGAGTTGTTGCCCGATGGTGAGTCGGTGTTTACGTTGCCAATGGCGCCTTAACGGGCGCTTATAAGTGGCTATCTGGCCGATAGTGCTCTATCTTTAAAAGTGGTACTTTAAATAGCGGCACATCACCATTTGCCGCTTAACTGCCCCGGCTAATGGGTGCACAACGCAAAGTTAAATTGAGGATAGCTACATGGCGTACGTCACAATTGATGGTGAAACTTACGAGAAAGAACTGTTGGAATTGGCTAAAAAACACACCACTGGTCGTGGTGAAGGCAATATCTCTAAAGATGAGGTGTTGGATTTAGTCAAGTCGGCCAAAGACGGTCCGGGTGTGACCGAAACTGAGTTAAGAACACTGCATTATATCCGAGCTAATTTTCCGTTTACGGATGCTGCTGCGGCTTTATTTGAACAAGAAATTGCAAATCTTTAAAAAACGGAGAAATAAAGTACATGAGCTTATTAAATATGGCAGCCGAGCTGTTTTTAAGCCAGTTAGGAAGTAAGGGTAATGGCGTTGGTCTGCAACAGGTAATGGGCGGACTAAAGTCGTTATTACCTACCGAAGGCGGCGAACTGGACGTCCAGTCACTGCTTAAAATGGTGACTCAAAATGGTGGCGGTATAGCCGCGATGGCGCAATCTTGGTTGGGTGATGGCGAGAATAAATCGCTCAGTGGCTTGGATATTAAAAGCCTGTTTGGCACCGATCAAGTCTCTGAGTTTAGTGATCAGGTAGGTGTCGATACGGATACCGCTGCGGAAGGTTTGGCAGGTATGTTACCTAAGCTGCTTGATAAAAGCAGTGAAGGTGGCAATTTGCTGGGCAGTGTGATGTCTTCGGGTGCCGGCTCGTTGTTAAAAGGGTTATTTTAACCCAATAAAACCCATGCAGGGCGGCAACTTTATGGTTGTCTAGCTGCATGGGTTTGTATCTTTAATCCCCTCGTACGTACCGCTGGCCCCAGCGAGTTAATACCACAGTGGCGATTCCCGCCAACAACCACATTGGCGAGAGCAAAACAGCCAAGGCAACTCCATCTATAAGCCCCATCCCTGCAATCATCCATGGAATCACGGCAAACCCGTAACCTTTGGGGTAGCGGCTCTCGAGTCGTGCAACCACGGTGACCAGCAAGGTATAACCACACTGAATCAGTCCCAGCAGGATAACCGTTTGGCTTGCGCTGCCAGTAAGAGCAAGCGCCGCAACGATATAAACCCCTAAACGGGTGGAGGCCATTAGCAGTACAGTTGCCCAGTGGCGCTTATGCCATAAATCGTAGGCGATGATTAAGGCCAGTAAGCCGGTGGCGCCCAGCACCCCACGGCTGTTGGGCGCCAACCATAACACCACCAAACCGCTGGCAAACAACGCCAAGCTTAAGGTTAATACCGCTCGGGCGTTAATCGCACCTGCGGGAATAGGCCTAAAAGGTTGTCGCTCTGCGTCCCAGTGGCGGTCGCAGTAATCGTTAAAACACATGCCGCCGGCGTAAAAGCACGACAGCGCAATAATGATCAGTAAGCTTGTGGCTAACGGAAATCCTAAACCTAAAGCCGCGCTGGTTAACGCCAGGCTGGCTATGACATTCATCCATACAGTAGGTAAGTTGCTTACCCGCCCCAGTTTAAGGGCTGTGTTTATACCGGGGCTAAGCTTCAGGGGCATGCTGCGGCTCCTCGTGCTGTGGATCGCAAGCAGTCGGTTGCGGATCGTTAAAAATATGCTGCAAAATTAAATCGCAGACATCGGTGGCCGATACCTGATGCTCGGGCAATAGCTGCGGCGCGGTACTCATAAGTACCGGGGTGGAGTAATCGCTACCATCGTAAATACCGTGGGAGCCTTTTACTTGGGTCGGATCGGTGGAGATGACATCTAACACATAGCGCATTCCCATTTTCTTTTGTGCTAAGCGACGGGCAACTTTGAGCATGGGGAATTTTAAGCGAGGGTCAAGAAACAGCTCGCAGGGGTCAAAGCCCGGTTTGCGATGAATCTCGACTTGGTGGGCAAAGTCCGGCGCGCGGGCTTCGTCACGCCAATAATAGTAGGTAAACCAACTGTCAGGTTCGGCGAGTAGTATCAGCTCGCCGGAGCGCTCGTGATCCAGCCCGTACTCGGCTCGCTCGGCCCCTACCAGCACTTTCGCCACGCCAGCGGTGTTGCTAAAGAGTGCTTTAAGCTCGGCAATATCCTCGCTGGCCTGGACGTAAATATGGGCAATTTGGTGATCGCTCAGGGCAAAGGCGCGGCAGGTGTCGTAGTCTAAATACTCGCGGCCTAGGTCGACTTTAATCGAGAGCTTACCTGCATCGCGTAAAATGCGATTGGGGTGCACGGGGCGCGAGACGGGGACAATGCCGTATTCGGATAACAGCATGACCTGACAGTCGCGGGCGGTAAAGTAATCCAGTAGTTCGCCTACTAAATCGTCGATCTCGGTTAAGTCTTTGGCAATGTCGCCATCGGGCCCAACTTTTTGTAAGCAATAATCTAAGTGTGGCAAGTACACCAATTGCAGGGTGGGTTGGTGCTCGGCCTCTATGTGCATGGCGGCATCGGCAATCCAGCGGGTGGATTTAATACTAGTTGCCGGCCCCCAAAAATTAAATAGCGGAAAGTTGCCAAACTTTTCACTGAGGGTGTCGCGCAGCTCTAACGGATAGGTGTAGCAGTCGGGCAGTTTGCGGCCGTCGGCGCAATACAATGGCCGTGGCGTTAAGGTGTAGTCAGCATCGGTAGCCATGGCGTACCACCAAAAAGTGTTGCTGCAGGTAAAATCTTTATTGCGCGCCCGTGCCATATGCCAAATCTTTGGGGCTTGAATCAGTTTATTGCTTTGACGCCAAAGCCACACTTCGTTTTGTTCGCGAAAGTACCAGCCGTTAGCGACAATGCCGTGCTCGCTGGGTAGCTTGCCGGTTAAATAAGTTGCTTGGGCCGAGCAGGTGACGGCGGGGGTAACAGGTTTAATGGTGGTGCTGCGGCCTGCAAGCGCATTGATATTGGGGGTGTGTTCACCCAGCAGCGCGCGGGTCAGGCCGACCACATTGAGCACGACGGTTCTTTGCATTTTAGGCCTCGTATGGACAATGGGTATGACGGTTGGATGTTAAATGGTGGCGAGTTAATCGAGTGGTGCGCCTTAGTTATTTAGTAGTGCTTTAACCCATGATAGTTCGCGCGCAATACTTTCACTGACCCTGTCGGTACGTAGATGTTTAGGGATAGCCGCGAAGCTGTATGTTTCAACTTCTAGAGGGATATCTTGGTTTAGCCGCGGTAACAAGTCACGTAAAAAATCCTGTGTAGTGCCACACTCGCCGAGATGCTCGAGAAAAATAGGCACATGAAAATGCACTCGACACTCATCAAAGTACTGGCCTTGTTGCAGTGCTGTTTTAAAATCGGATAGGTCAGTAAAGCGGTATAAACTATTAGTGTGTTGGCACTGCGCAACGGCTTGATGTAAGTATACGGGCTCATCAAAATTAAGCAGGTTATACATTTCACTGCCGCTTGCTTTAAGTGCACTAGATACTTGGACTTTCCCGATAGGGATATTGGCGTCGGTTAATCGCTGTAAGCAATCTTGAGCATCTTCAAACTCTACCGCCTGATGACAGCAGTCAAAGCATAGTCCAACATGTTTGTGTAGTCGCTCGGGTAAGCCCAGGCGTTTAAAAAAGCTGATGGCTTCATCAGTGGTTTCAAGCACGCACATAGGCTCGGGCTCAAGTGCGAGCACAAGTAAAATACCGGTTTGTTGCTGCAGTTGGTAATAGTGCTCGGCAACCTCGCGGATGTTTGTGCAGACGACGTCCCACTCCTCATCGATGGCGCTATTAAAGGCGGGCTTAAACGCAATAGGAACCGTCGAAATAGAAATACGTTTAGTGCTCGGCTCAAGTTTTACCGCCAGATCCCCCAAACGTTTGCTGTAATCGACTCGTTCGCGGGTGCGCCAGTCGGGCAAATAGACTTGTTCTTTTACTCGACTATTGTGAAACGTGCCGTAGGGAAACCCATTGATGGTCAGCAGGTAACAATTGTGTTGTTCGCACCAAGCGCGAAATTCGGCAATGGCGTTGTCGTCAGCCTCTAGTGCCGCTTGCTGGGCAATGCGTAGCCCCAGTGGGAATGGGGCGTTGGAGTTAAGACGTTGTTTTACCTCTAGGGCGTGGCTGTCCAAGTTGTGCATGACATCAAGCCAGTGCTCACCGGGGTGAATGTTGCTGCAGTAGGTCAGCTCGGCCATGTGCCCCCCAGCAAGTATTGGCGGCAACGCTCCATAAGCTTGTGATCAATAGTATCGACCTCTTGCGCTGCGCCTTCGCGGGTGAGCAAGGTAATGCACAATCGGCCACCTAAGTGCTCACGAAAATCTTGCAGAGCTTTGTTAATGTCCAGCGATTCAAGTGCGCTATGGGTTAAGGTAAAACCAACGCCCTCTAGGGTGGTGCGAATACGATTGAGGCTGTCGAGTTCGATCATGCCGTTGAGGTACGAATAGAGCGAGTCGAGCGCAATGCCGATGGCGACGGCCTCGCCGTGACGCAATTCACTGGCCGAGATTTCCTCTAGCCGGTGCGCGCACCAGTGGCCAAAATCCAATGGCCGGGCGCTGCCTTGTTCAAACGGATCGCCGCTGGTGCGAATATGGTTTAAGTGTAACTCGGCGCAGCGGGTAATCATGTATTCGGTGGGTTTGGGGTTAAATGCGGCCAAACCTTGGCGATTGTCGTGCAGCCAGCTAAAAAACTCGCCGTCGCGTATTAGTGCGACTTTAATGGCCTCGGCAATACCTGATACTCGATCGCGCGGCGGCAGCGTGGTTAAAAAATCAAAATCGTTAATGACGGCAAAAGGTGCGGCAAAGGTGCCTAAATAGTTTTTTCGGCCGCGATAGTTGATGGCGTTTTTTACCCCAATACCGGCATCGTTTTGTGCCAGTACCGTGGTGGGCATACGAATTAGGCGAATACCGCGATGGGCGGTGGCCGCGGCATAACCGATGGCGTCGACTACGGCGCCGCCGCCAATCACCAAGGCAAAACTGTGCCGATCGATATTTTGGCTTTGGGTGCGTTGATAAAACTCGTCCACCTCGACCGGATCCGATTTGCTGATTTCGCCACCGCGCACAATCAGAGGGGGCTCGATCAACTCCACTGTTGCACCGTGGGAGTTAGCATACAGCTGTAAGCGGTCGATGATATCGGGGTGTGCCGTCAACACGTTTTGGTCAATAACCGGCAGTACCCGATGCGGGCCGTCGCCGGCGCGCTGCAAAATGTCCCGAAGCAATGGGTTTTCGGGGGCGAGTGTATTCCGGTCAAAACAGACCGGAAACTGATACGTCATGGCAAAGCTTTGATCAATCTGCAACACGGAACACGCTCTTGTCATTAATTTTTAACAGGCTCATCGACACGCGGCTGTTGGCCACGCAGTACGGAGTTGTCGCTGTAGGATTGTGATTGGTCGATGACGGCATCTTGCATAAGTGCCTCGACATCGATTTGCCCCGATTGCGCATAAGCCGCAAGTGCGTTACCCCAGCAGGTTAGCTCAATGGCGGCGGGGTCGATGCCGCGCTCTTTCATTAAGTGGGCGGTTTTGGGGACCGACAGCGGATCGCTTACGCCCCAATCGGCCGAGCTGTCGACAATAATGCGCTCGGGGCCGTACTGGCGAACGATTTCGGTCATGCGCTCGGAGCCCATTTTGGTGTTGGGATAAATAGTAAAAGCGGCCCAAGCACCGGCATCTAACACGCTTTGCACGGTTTCTTCGTTATTGTGGTCGATTACCAACTTGTGGGGCGGAACACCCATTTCGAGGGCGACATCAATACTGCGAATAACGCCGTTCTTTTTGTCACGGTGAGGTGAGTGTACCATCACCACCATATCGTGCTCGACGGCAAATTTAAGCTGTGCTTGGTAGATAAATTCTTCGGCTGGCGTGATTTCGTCGTAGCCAATCTCGCCGATGGCAACAACGCCTTCTTTCAGTGCAAAGTTGGGTAAAATCTCTAAAACCTCGCGGGCAAGCCCTTCGTTATTGGCCTCTTTAGAGTTAATGCCAATGGCGCAATAGTGGGCAATGCCAAACTGCGACGCGCGAAAACGCTCCCAGCCGACTAGGCTTGAAAAATAATCGACAAAACTACCCACGTTAGTGCGCGGCTGGCCCAGCCAAAACGCGGGCTCGATGACGGCGCGAATACCCGCGGCGGCCATGTTTTGGTAGTCATCAGTGGTGCGGCTGACCATATGAATATGCGGGTCAAAGAATTTCATAGCTCACTCTCGCTGTTGTCGGTTACTAAATGGGCAAATTGAGTTTGATTAAGTTGACCACCCAAAGCCGCATCAATAGCGTGTGCGACTTGAATGTCTGACTCGGTTTCGGCTAGCTGTTGTACCGCCGTGTACTGCTCGGCGCGGGCTAAGCCGAGCACGATCGCGGAGCGGCTGCTGGCATCGGCGGTAGGCCATAGACACTCAGCTAAGGCACGGCTGCGCTCGGCGTGGCTGGATTCAAGGCATAACCATAAATCGTGGCTAATCACGCGGCCAGCACTGGCTCGCTCATCGGCTAGATCAAGTGCAATACGGGTTAGTTCGGCGCTACGGCGCTCGTCTAACCCGATAACGCGATGCAGTGGCAGCTCTAAGAAAAGTGCCTTAATGACCAGCTGGTTCCAGCCGGTGGCGTCAAAATGTTTAACAGGGTAGGGGTTATCCAACGCCATCGCGCTAAATACGCTCACCATATTGCTGCGGCAGCCTTCACCCGCGCGCCAAACAAATCGTTCGGCAGCCGGCAGTAGCGCTAACGCACGATACAGCGCACAGGTTTCGCCCTCGTCGGCATACACAAATAAAGACTCAAAGCTCTCTGTGAAGCTCGGCTCGGTTAAATCGTTGCGGGCACAGATCAGTGCCACCCGTAGCAGCTCCAGCAAATTCCAATGCTGTGGCGCCCAATCGGGGGCGGCGTTTTTGCAGGCTGCCAGCTCGGGCTCGCTAAGCGTAAGTGGTACTCGTTTGGCGTGGCGGCTAGCCATGGAGATAAGCGCGCTAAAGCGCGAGTGTTCGGCGCCGGCGGCTATCTCGCGTTGTGACTTTTGCCAAAAATCGAGGGCCGCGTCGCTAAGCCGTGGTTCTAGTAATTGCGCAAGTAGTATTATTGTTTGATCGGTCATAGAATTTCGCTACTTTGGTGAAGCGTCGATTATACGTAATCGCCCGAGGGTTATCGAGCTACGCGAGCAAATGCATGTTCTGTATGTGGTAACGGAGCCTGCACTGTAAAGATATGTGGCTCAGATGTTAACGTCACGGAGTTCATCGGTGTTTGCTTAATAATGGTAAGCTTGCGCTTTATTAGCAATCTTATAGTCGAGGACTGCATGATCGGTAAGATAATGGGTGGCATATTGGGTTTTGTGGTTGGCGGGCCGTTACTGGCTATGCTGGGTGTGTTTATTGGCCATATGTTTGATAAAGGCTACCGCAATCAAGCTCAAATGGCTTCCCCTGAACAGCAGGCGATCATCCGCCAGTGTTTCTTTGAGACGACTTTTACGCTGCTAGGGTATCTCGCTAAAGCCGACGGGCGAGTGAGTGAGGCCGAAGTCGAGAAAACCGAGCAATTGATGACGCAAATGGGCTTGCCTCCCGAGCAGCGCCGTGTGGCAATTAACCTCTTTAAAGAGGGCTCAGATGCCGCGTTTAGCCCAGAGGCAGTTTTGTCGGCGTTTCGCACGCGCTGTGGCAATAATCGCAATTTGGTGAATGCGCTGCTGTCGTATTTGGTGAACTTGGCGCTAGCCGATGGCCAGTTTGATGCCGCCGAAGAGCGAGTTTTGCGAGAAGTTGCGGCAGCATTGGGTATTAACGGCTTTGCCTTTGAGCAGATGTTGCGCATGATTAAAGCGCAGCATTCGTTTTCGGCCGGTGGTGGCTATCAGTCGGCCGGTGGTGGCCAGCCCCGTGGCGGCGATTTGGCGAATGCCTATGCGGCCCTCGGGGTTGATGCAAGCGCGTCAGACTCCGAGTTAAAAAAAGCTTACCGTAAATTAATGAGCCAAAATCACCCCGATAAACTTGCAGGTCAAGGCTTGCCCGAAGACGCAATTAGGGCGGCCACCGAGCGCTCGCAAGAGATTCAGGTGGCGTACGATATGGTAAAAAAATCTCGGCAGTAGGATACACTTGAAACCTGTAATCTGTGAGCGGTAATCAACGGTGCATCACCGCTCATTTTTACGTGCCGATATGCTCAATTAATTCGACTAAATCATCGGCGTGCTCTTCTTCTTGCGCTAATAAATCCTCTAAAATTCGTCGTGTAGTAGGATCTTTTTCAGCAACAAAGTTAATCATCTCACGATAACTGCTTATCGCGATTCGCTCGGCCACCAGATCTTCTTGTAGCATTTCTAGGGTGGTTCCCCCCGAGTGATAATCGCTGTGAGAGCGGTTTGATAATTCATCTGGATTCATTTTGGGTACACCGCCGAGCTGAGCAATACGTTCGGCCAATTTATCGGCGTGTTGCTGCTCCTCTTGCGCATGCTCCCAAAATTCGGCCGATGCCACTTTAGCACCGCGTCCATGGGCTGTGTAGTAATGCGCTTTGTAGCGCAATACACAGATTAATTCGGTGGCTAAGGCCTCGTTTAAAAGCTCGATGATTTGATCTTTGTCTTGCGTGAAATCTTCGGTGACGGCGCCGTTCATCATATGTTTACGTGCTAGCGCGCGGCGGTTATCCAAGTCTTTGATAAATGCGCTGTGTGTCATGTGATTACCTCTCGCTAATTGATTGATGAAAGATTTTCCGGGCATTAATGTTCAATGGTTAAGTGGTTATGAACTCTAGCGATATCGGGGTGCTTAGTGACTATTGCTTCAGCCAGTTTGCTCTGAGCTTCGTGGACTACTGAGCCCGACAGCGTGACTTCATTAAGATGGGTGTCTACATTGATGCCAATGGCGTCAATGTTAGACGATGAAAGCAGCTCGGTTTTGATCGCGGCGGTGGTCGACATGTCGGAAATATATTCCACAAAATTCCGACCTGGCTCTCGGTTCTCGTTATCCACCTGCTCTTCATCAATAGTAATTTTATTGTCGACCTCGGCAATACCATCAATCCCCATAACAATGTTTGTTGCCAGTTCCTTGTCAATTTGATGGGCGACAGCACCTGTTAATGTTGCGGTTGACGAGGATACTGTGGCGCTAATGTTGAACGGGTTTAGGTGCTCGTTTAATGCCAGTACAGCGCTTAAGCGTCCCTCTAACCAGCCATCACGATACGCTGCTTGATCGGACTCCCAGCTCTGTCCTTGATCTTGGCTGAAGGCTTGCCAAAACTCAGCGGGGCTGGGTTTGTCGGCGTAAGGGCTTTTAGTGTTGGCGCCGATAGCCGTTGATACCGAAAATGCTGTGACTAACGCGGCAGAGGTTACGGGCACGATCATTTGAATAAATGAATTGGTATTAGGGCTGTGCATGAGATTTGCTCCACGGTGAAGTCTATGGTTTGTCGTAAGACAAAGTTCAAAATAAGTTGGTGACCTGTTATGCGTAAATCGTGCCAGCGACCTCCCAGTGTTTATTTCCAGTCGTGTGCTGGCCAGGGAGGTGCAGTCTCTACGCCGGCTGAAGCGATGTGGCTGTAGTCATGGCGGTGCTATTTAGCTCGGCTGTTGAATTTATTCTTGTCTTACGTTTTTACCGAGGTAAGGCGTTATGTGCAATTTTGTGAAAAATATACAGAAATAGAGCGTTGCGCCTAGCTGTTATTTAATGAACAGTCTTTTGCTTTGGTGTTATTTACGTATTTTTGAGCTGGTACGGTTTTCGCAACAGAGTGCCCTTTGTCTGGCCACCCTGTAGTTAGTGGCTATTTTTCCGAGATAGCCATAATGGCAAACACCTGAGGCACAAACAGTATGTCTACATCAAGCAAGCTTCCCGCAGCTACAGAAGAGTTTAATACGAGTGTTGTGGCCAATAGCGTCCGGTTAGCGCTTAAGTCGTTATCGGTTTTGGCGATACTCTACACCTTGTATTTTTCCCAGACATTATTGATTCCTATTTTTGTAGCGGCATTTATAGCACTTTTCTCAAGCCCAATAGTTAGGTTGTTGGGTGCTATATACATTCCCAAACCTGCAGCTGCATTGCTGGTGATAGGTGCTTTAATTGGCGGTCTTGGTTATCTGTTTAGCTTGCTGGTCGCGCCTGCCACACGTTGGCTGCAAGTGCTGCCAACATTGGCGGACAAAATTGCTAATGAAATGGGCGAGATGGGGGAGTCCTTCTCGGCAATTAAAAAAAGCGTGATGTCAGGGTCGACTAACGATGGCGATTCAATCGAAAAGGCTGTCGACTCGACTCTGCATTCAGTGGTCTCGGTGCTGGCTGAGACTACCGCTGCGTTTGCTGTCCAGGTGGGGGCGGTGGTGGTGATTACTTATTTCTTTCTGGTGTTTGGTGAGGAGCTTATGCGTCATGTCGTCAAAGCTCGCCGAACATTCAGTGCTAAAAAATCAACGGTCGTGGTGTTTCAGGCGGTACAAACCGATATCTCTCACTATGTTCTGGTGATTTCTCTTATTAATGTTGGTTTAGGCTTGGCGACAGCAGGTGCTATGTATCTGTTGGGGGTAGAAGATGCGCTGCTGTGGGGGGCGCTGGCGACGCTACTAAACTTTGCCCCTTATGTCGGGCCAATGTTGCTGGTAATTATTTTAACGGGGGTGGGCTTTATGGAGTTCACAAACTGGACGAGTGTGGTATTGGTTCCAGGTGCTTTTTTATTGCTTAATTTTATAGAGTGTCAGTTGGTAACGCCTACTCTATTAGGGCGTCGTTTTAATATGAACCCGCTTTTGGTTGTACTTTGGATGTTTGCTTGGGGTTGGTTGTGGGGTGCTGTGGGAATGTTAATTGCCATTCCGCTACTGGTTTTTAGCCGTATTCTAGCCTCTCACCTCGACTTGATGGGCGCGTGGGTTGGGGTGCTTGATGGCGGTTATGATGAGCCCTCTAGTAATGGGCAGAGTACCTCTGCATGCGCACCGGCTGTGTCCAGCACTGCAGAAAGTGAGCCGGTAGAGTCGTAATGCTGGTCGTGGGGTTGCGTGAATATTTATGTGTAAAAACTGCTGCGTTATGTGCAGATGTTGCAAGTAATTTAGCCTGCGATCAAAGCGGAGGCCTTTTAATTTCCAGTGTTCTCTCTGCAGGCCAATGTAATCAAGGGGTTTACAAGTTGGCACGTTGTTTGAGTTATAAACACTGTAAGCTGCTAAAAACGATCTTTGGTAACGCAGCATTAACCGTAAAGGAGAATAGCTATGTTAGGTTACGCAATTTTATTTTTTGTTATCGCACTTGTGGCCGCGGTGTTTGGCTTTGGTGGCATAGCCGGTGCCGCTACCGGTATTGCACAAATATTATTTGTCATCTTTTTAGTGCTGTTTATTCTGTCACTTATTTTCGGTCGCCGTCGCAAGCTTTAGTATTTTAATCTATGACGGCGTAGTGAGTTATTGGCAGTGAGGGGCGTTGCCCAATCAGTAATGATCCCGCTGCCGTAAAGTTCGCAAGATCAAGAGGAATTTGAAATGGCTACACAAACCAGTAAGTCGAGAAAATCTAGTAACAGCCACGCAGAGGAGGTCACTATGTCTGAAGCAATTGATCAAATTAAAGATGCGACATCAAGTGTTTACGACGCGGTAGGTTCAATCGGGTCGGCCGGCGCTGCCGGTGCTCGAGTCAAGGTCGAAGAGGGTAAAGTACGGGCGCGTGAATACGGTGATCGCGCCGAAGACTTTGTCCGTGAGAGTCCTTTGGTAACCGTCGGTGTTGCCTTTGCCGCAGGTTGGTTGGTGTCTCGTTTATTAAAATCCTCCAGTAAAGAGTAGTGCCTTATGGCACATCAAAGCGTTAATGATAAGAGCGGGGCCAGTAAGCCCCGCTCAGTTGATTCTGAATCGTGCTCGAAGCCTACAGAACCGTCCAGTGATGCAGCCGGTAATCGTATAGCGCAAGAGTTTCAGCAGGCGATCGCTATAGGTGATGAGCTGATAGGAAGCTTAAAAGCCTACACTGAGTTACTTGGCCTAGAAGCTTTGTTGGCGTTTAAGAGTATTCCTGCCTTGTTGGCCAGTTGGTTATTGTTGTTGCCTGCAATGCTGTTAACTTGGTTGTCTTTTTCCGCCTTATTGGCTTGGGTAGGTTTCAGTGTTAGCGGGATTCCGGTTGTTGGCTTTGGTGTATTTTTTGTTATGCAGCTGCTTTCGCTGTTGGTATTGTGGTTTTGTGTAAAACGTTATCGTCGACGCCTGAGCTTGCCTGAGTCTCGGCAGCAGTTAAAAACCTTTATTCAGGGAGTGCGCCATGAGTTTAGTCAATCGAATCCAGAGCAAAAGTCTAGAGCTCAACCACCGGAAAGCTAAATTGGCTGAGATGATCAGTGTTGAGTATGGCGATGTTGATCGCCGTTCATTATTTTGGGGTGCCGTAGGTGGGGCGGTAGTGGCCGGTTTTCTTGCCGAGCGTCTAGCGCCTAGCAAAAACCTACCCCGCACACTTTTACGTTATAGCGGTTTGAGTTTAAGCCCCTGGCATTGGTTAGGTTAGCTTGCGTTAGGTCTCGTTAGTCTACCCACTTAAGCTTAGCCCAGCCAGTTTATACGCGGTCTAAGCGGTACAGTGCAGTTGCACTGTGTATCGTCAATAGTCCAGCGCGACTGTGCCAGAGGCGAGTAATTGACCTGTGAGGGTTTCGCTCTGTGAAGCAAGACCAAGATAAAGTATCTAATCAGAGTTTATAGATGCAAATGTCTGCGCAAGGAAAGAGAAAAGGTGTAGCATTAGCCGTTGGAGCAGCGAGCTTAGACGCTGGATTAAAAATTACGAGGATGACAGTGTGGCGCAAATTTTACTGGTTGACGATGATTTAGGCTTTTTAGAGGCGACTACTGAGCTTTTGGAGCTTCTTGAGCATACTGTGGTATCGGCCAGTACCGTCGCCCAAGCGCAGCAAGCCGCAGCGGGGCGCTCTTTTGACCACGTCATACTCGATTTGATTATGCCTGATGGCAGTGGTTTGCATGTTCTGGACTCTATAAAGAATCGTGATCAAACCAGTGTGACATTAGTGACTGGTCATCCATCGGTAAAGTCTATTGTCAAAGACCTTTATGGCCCGAATATATCGTATTTAATCAAGCCCATAGATCTGGCGCAGCTGCAATCGTTATTTGCCACTGATGATAGTGATCATGAGTTAGACACAGCATTGCATTTTGGTCACTTAGTGGGTGAATCCGCTCCGATGCAAAAACTGTATCAGATGATCGAGCGAGTCTCAAAAACCCAAGCTAATGTCTTGTTAATGGGTGAAAGCGGTGTCGGTAAAGAGGTGGTAGCCTCGGCCATTCATGCCGCGACTAATCCTAAAGGCGGCTTTGTGCCTGCTAACTGTGGTGCGTTTACTCGAGACCTGATTAGCAGTGAGCTGTTTGGTCATGAAAAAGGCGCATTTACCGGAGCCACTCACCGCAAAGCGGGCTTGTTTGAGCTGGCCGATAAAGGCACCTTGTTTTTGGATGAGATCACCGAGATGCCGATTGATCAGCAGCCCAATTTATTGCGGGTGCTAGAAACTCATAAAGTGACGCGCTTAGGGGCTACCAGCTCGATTGACGTTGATTGTCGAGTTGTCTCGGCTACTAACCGTAGCGAAATGGATATCGCTGAGCAGGGCTGTTTACGCGAAGATTTGTATTTTCGGTTGGCGGTGTTCCCAGTACATATTCCGCCATTACGCCAACGTGTCGACGATATTCCACTCTTGATTGAGTATTTTTTGGCGGCGTTTAATCGTCAGTATAAGGCTAGCGCTAAAATAGACCCTAAGGATATGGCGCGTTTACAGGCATACGATTGGCCCGGTAATATCCGAGAATTGCGTCACGCAGTACACCGCGCATTTATTATGGCTGACCCCGACACCCAGCTGTTGGTGTTACCCGATGATTTGTCGTCGCCTTTTTCTAAGGTGGGTGATCAAAAACATGCCGGGATCACTGTGGGGAAAACAGTTGAAGACGTAGAGCGAGAGCTGATCGAATCAACTTTAGAGCATTTAGACGGTGACAAGAAAAAGGCCGCTGAAATGCTGGGCGTAAGTTTAAAAACGCTCTACAACCGTTTAAATAGCTACGCTGAAGAATAATACAAAATACAATATAACCATGGCGAGGACTCTTATGAGTAGTGACACACAGCGTTTATTCCACGATGTGCGAAACCCGCTCAATAATATTTCGGTTAATGCCGAGCTTGGAAAATTAACGCTAGAGCGTACAAATGATACTGAAAAAGCCGTTGTTATTTTCGAGCGTATATTGCAAGAGTGTCGCCGTTGCGACGAGGTTCTTACTGAGCTTCGTGATCAATTAGTATCCGGCGAGCAACCATCTGCGGTATCCAGCACTCATCCTGGAGATGACACTTGATCGGTTTTTTTCATGAAGGCCAGAAACTCTCTGGTCGATCGTGGTTGCTGGTATTGCTCGCATTGGTGATATTTTTTATTGTTAGTATGAGCACGGCTTATCGCTCGATAGGTGTGATGCATGAAAACAATAAAAGTGTTACTAATACCCTAGAAGTGTTAGCGCTGATTAAAGAATTAAAAGTTGAGTTGATCAATGCCGAGAGCGGTCAGCGTGGGTATTTGTTGACCAGTGATGGCCAGTATCTTAAACCCTACCATGATGCTTTGGGTAAAACGGATGAATTACTCGCATCGTTGTCTGCTGCGACGACGGAACTTCCGGTGCAGCAAACTCGCTTTAAAAACGTGTTCTCTATGATCAATAAAAAAATTGATCATATGCAGGAAACGGTATCTTTGGTTCACGCCGGCGAGCGCCAGCAGGCGGTAGATCGAATTCGCTCCGATGTGGGCGTGGGCTTAATGCGCGAACTTAGTGAGTTAATAGATGCAATGGAGGCCGATGAGCTGTTGCTGCTATATAAACATCGCGGTGAGTCTCAGCAGGATCGTCAATTTATTTTACAATCGTTGTTTGCGACTAATATTTTAGGGCTAGTATTATCGCTCGTGATTTTTTTAGCAGTTTATCGCAGCTCACGACGAGTCAGCACCCTTTATGCACAGATTGAACAAGCCAATAGCCGGTTAGAGGATAAGGTTGAGGAGCGTACCTTTGCTCTACAGCAATACTCTGACGAGCTGCAACGCAGTAATCGCGAGCTAGAGGAGTTTGCGTTTGTGGCATCGCACGACTTGCAGGAGCCTTTGCGTAAAATTCGTGCTTTTGGTGATAGGTTGCTTAAAAAGTACAGCAGTGAATTGGGTGATTCTGGGGCTGATTATATTGCCAGGATGCATGCCGCGTCTGAACGTATGTCCCATCTGATTGATGACTTGCTTAGTTTCTCTCGGGTAACCACGCAACAAAAACCGTTTGAGCCGGTTGCTTTAAATTCAATCTTAAAGAGTGTGCTGGACGATCTTGAGTACGCGATTGATGATACTGAGGCTGTAGTTGAGGTGGGCGATTTACCCGAAATAGACGCCGATAAAACTCAGATAAGCCAAGTTTTTTTGAATTTGCTGGGCAATAGTCTTAAGTTTCGCCGTCCTGATGTTGCACCCATTGTTAATGTGTATTGTGAAGCTCTGGATGCAGAGAGTGTGCCGGATGAAGATGGATCTGAGCCTCGCGATTGGATTCGTTTAGTGGTTAGTGATAATGGCATAGGCTTTGACACGCAATATAATGATCGGGTTTTTAGCTTGTTTCAGCGGCTGCATGGCCGTGATCAATACAGTGGCACGGGTATTGGCTTGGCATTGTGCCGTAAGATTGTTGAGCGCCATGGCGGCACTATTGTCGCCGAAAGTGAGGTGGGGGTAGGGACCCAATTTATTATTACAATGCCAACCAGTCAATATGAACTGATAGCCGTAGGGGAAGACCTTTCATGAATATAGAAAAGAAACCGTTAGTTATTTTGATGGCTGACGACGATGCTGATGACCGATTATTAACCGAAGAAGCATTGGTAGAAAGTCGTGTGCTTAATGAGTTGCATTTTGCCGAAGATGGCGTTCAGCTTATTGAGTATCTAAAAGGTGAGGGTGAATTCTCCGATCGCAGTAAATACCCTATGCCGGGCTTGATTTTGCTCGATTTAAATATGCCGAAAAAAGATGGCCGAGAAGCGTTGGCCGAGATTAAAGGTGACCCAGCTCTACGGCGTATTCCGGTCGTTATTTTGACAACATCTAAGGCCGAAGAAGACATGATAAAAGGCTACGATTTGGGCGCAGCGTCTTATATTTCTAAGCCGGTAACGTTTGACGCACTGGTCGATTTGATGCGCACCCTAGGTAAATACTGGGTGGAATTTGTCGAGCTACCATAGAGGCCTTGCATAGTTTTTATGAAAGACGTAAAGCTGCTTATTGTCGATGATGATGAAGATGATTTTTTACTCGCCCGTGACTTGCTAGATGAAATAACAACGGGGCCTTATTTTCTTGATTGGGCCTCAAGCTACGAAGAGGGCCGCGAGCACCTGCGTAGTAATGTTCATGATTTATGCTTGATGGATTATAAACTTGGTGCTCGAGACGGCATCGAGCTGTTGGGCGAGGCGCAATCGTTGGGCTTTACTGGCCCGATCATTTTGCTCACAGGGATGCATCAGGGCGAAGTCGATATGCAAGCGCTGCAAGCGGGCGCGGTAGATTATCTGGTGAAGGCCAGCCTTAGTGCCGAGCAGCTGGCTCGAGCCATCCGCTATGCGTTGGCACGCCGGGAGATGGAGCGTGAACGAGTAGAGCGATTAAAGGCGGAGTCGGAGAATCGTTCAAAAAGTGAATTTTTAGCCCATCTAAGTCATGAACTTCGCACACCGCTCTCGGCGATACTTGGTTTTACCGAGCTGTTGTTAAATACTAATAAAGACGTCGAATCGGCCGGCCACTTGCGAGTAGTGCACCGCAATGGTCAACATCTACTCGGATTGTTAAACGATATACTCGATTTATCAAAAATTGAGGCTGGTAAGCTTGAGTTGGAGCCTCAGCAGGTTTATCTGTCGTCTTTTTTAACTGATATTTATTTCTTAATGCGCGGCGCGGCCATCGATAAAAATCTCGATTTGTTTATGGAAACCCCATCACCGCTGCCACGCCGAATTGTCACAGATCCTACGCGCTTGCGCCAAGTGTTGTTAAATTTAATTGGCAACGCGATTAAATTCACCAATCATGGACAGGTCATTGTCAGAGTCGAAATGGCCACTAACGATGACGTGGAGCAATTGCACTTTTGGGTCATTGACTCCGGTGTGGGGATTACGCCCAAATCTCAAATGGCAATATTTCAACCGTTTGTTCAGGCAAAAGATTCTTATGCACCATCTCAAGCCGGTACTGGGTTGGGGTTGGCCATTAGTCGTCAACTGGTCGAGCGTTTGGGTGGGGCTATTGAGGTAACCAGTGAGCCAGGCACGGGGAGTACTTTTAGTTTTTATATTGCGACGGGTGAGGTGCCTCTTGCTGATCGTGAAATGTTTACCCTCGAATTTGATATTGAGCGCGGCCCGTTAAGTGAAGCGCCCAGTTTAAGTGGGCGAGTTTTAGTGGTCGATGATTTGCGTGATTTGCGGATGTTGATTGGTCACTTCGTAAAAATAACCGGCGCAGAGGTTAGTTTTGCACACAATGGTGTAGAGGCGCTGGACCGAATTAAATCGAGCAAAATGCAAGCGGCCCCCTACGATTTAGTGTTAATGGATATTCATATGCCGGTTATGGGGGGGCATGAAGCGGCGCAAAATTTGCGTTTGAGCGATCAAACTACACCGCTTGTAGCCCTAACTGCTGCGCATATGAAAGGCGATATGGACGCTTGCTTAGAGTCCGGTTTTAATGGCTACTTAAGCAAGCCTGTTGATCAAACCCAGCTGCATGGTTTATTGCAGCGTTACCTGAAGATGGCGGTGGCTTTACCTGCGGCCGATGCGGAGCCCGCAAGCGCTACCTCTAAGGGGAAAAATCAGCCAGTTATTATGGTGGTCGAAGACAATCCCGATGCATTACTGGCAACCACCGGTTTGCTGGAGCTACTGCATTGGCGAGTATTGGGTGCTGGGTGCGGCGAAGAAGCGCTGGCATTATTGGAGAATGAATTGCCCAGTATTATCTTACTGGACGCTAATCTACCGGATATGGACGGTTATCAATTGGCGCAATCTTGCCAGTTACGGGCTCCATCCGCGCGCTTGATTTTAGCCAGTGGCGAGCCGTTAGACGAGGTGCGAGCGAAACAATCGGGAATAGAGTTTGGCCTGTTAAAGCCATTGTCATTGGCAGCGCTGGAGCAGGTGCTTAATTAACCGTATGTTTTTTTGGGTGTGACTATGGTTATTTGTAAGCCGTCGTTTTAGCCGTGTAAAAGTTGCAAAAATACCGCTTAACAAGCATGAAATGATGCGTTTAACCCGCTTAATACGGTTAAATAATAGTTGGCACGCTTCGCGCATATAGTAAAACACGTAACGCTAGCTATGGGGCTGATAGGCACCGCGCCGTGTAGTTAGAACGAAAAGCGAACTGCCAATACCTAGGAGCAAAAAATGAAAGTAATTAAAAATTTGTTGTTAATGATGTTGATTTCCGCCCCATTGATGGCTTGCGACACAAACGATGGTGGTGCTGAAAAATTGGGTGAAAAGCTAGATAACGCCGCAGAAAGCACGAAAGATGCGGTGCAAGATACCGCTGATAAAGTTGGTGATGGCGTTGAAGATGCTTGTGAAGAAGTATCGGGCGAAAACTGCTAATTCTGCACAATTTGGTATGTAATAAATAATACCAAAATAGTGTGGCGCAGTATAAACGGTGGTGTACTCTATAGTGCATCACCGTTTTTTTATGTCTTAATCTATTGATTTTGACCGATTCCAAAAGAGTTAATTTTATGACACCTCGTCGTTACGTGATCGGCCGTTTGATGTTGGTATTTTTGTGTGGGCTTTCATTCAGTTCAGCCGTAATGGCTGTGCCGAGTCTAAATGTTGGCTTTGGCGACAGCTCTGCTGCCTCAAGTATGCAGTCGTCAAGCGCGAGCTCTAAATCCGGCGCTTGTGATGATGGTTCCTGTGAAGACAAATCAGAGTCTCCCCACTCACTGTCGGTCGATATTAATAACGTTATTGATGTTGATAAGGTAACCGACAGTTGGGAGGGTAGTGTCGAGTCGGCACTTAAGCGATTGGGTTTTGAATCGACGGTGTCTGGGCGGGGTTTAGCCACAGGGGTAATCGTTTTAATTGCTGTGGCTGTTGTTGTTTTTTGTCGCTGGGTGTTAAGGAATATATTTTCTCGCTTGCGTGCAGCCCGCAAGCGTTTTCGTTTTAATCACCGGCGTTTAAAGTTTTACCAGGGTCTAATAAATATTATCGTTATTTTGTTTGTTTTTTTGTTTGCGGGTATGGCGATATTGGTGGTGGGCTGGGGCGGTGTTGCAGAGTTAACCGTTAATGACGCGGTTATGGCATGGTTTGAAAGCCTGTTTAGTTTTTTAATTGCACTTATTATTGCCGTTATTTTATTTGAGTTGCTATCGGCTGCGGTAGAGCATTATTTTTATCGATTAGAAAAGCGAGGCAGCTCTCGGGTTAATACTCTTGTGCCAATTGCACGTAATACACTTTATGGTGTTGTGTTAGTCATATTTGGCATTACGGTTATCTCCGAGTTAGGCATTGATGTAACCCCCATTTTGGCCGGTGCAGGGGTTATAGGTATCGCAGTAGGGTTTGGTGCTCAAGCATTAATTAAAGACGTTTTGAATGGCTTTATTGTTATTTTAGAGGACTTAATTCAAGTAGGCGATATTGCCTGTGTGGGTGAGCGAACAGGTTTGGTCGAAAAGATAACGCTACGTAAAGTCCAGCTTCGAGATTTAGATGGCCGCGTCTATACCGTGCCTTTTAGTGAGATTACTGTTATTGAAAACTACACCAAACACTTTAGTTACTATTTGTTCAGTGTTGGCATTGCCTATCGCGAAAGCCCTGATGAGGTGATAGACGTGTTGACCGCTGTAGGCGCTGAGCTGCAAGCAGATGAGGCTTTTAAAGATCTTATCTTAGAGCCACTAGAGGTGCTGGGGGTTGATGCGTTTGCCGATAGCGCCATTATGATCAAAGCTAGAATCAAAACACTGCCGATTCAGCAGTGGAAGGTAGGGCGAGAGTTTAACCGGCGAATGAAATATGCTTTTGATGCGCATAATATTGAGATTCCCTTTCCACATCAAACGCTGTATTTTGGTGAAGATAAAAATGGCCACGCACCCGCTGCGCGAATTATGGTCGAGCGTATGACCGCCGCAGATGACGAGGCCGGAGCCGAGCTAAATGCTAAGGCCGAGGGTGATTCAGACGATCGGCAGGCTAAAACGTCCGCCACCACCCAGGCCAAATCATCAGTCACCGCGCAAGGCGCGCAACAACATTCATCGAATGATGTGGTTGATTCTGACGGTGCTCGTACAGAGTCTTAGCTAGGCCATAAGCTTGAGAGCTGGGTTAAAATTAAAGAGGGCGTATATTATGGACTCACAATAATCCGCTTTTTCAGCCGCTATACGATTGGTATTGTGACGCTGTGTTGTACTGCTGTATTGCGTTAGATCAGTTTTAGATAAATTTTGGAGAGTTACTTGTCGTTTATATGCAGTTTTAAACGTTATGTCAAAGCAGTATTGCGTTTGTGTGTCACTTTGTTTTTGTTTGCTGCCATTACGGCTCAGGCGCAAGTGTTGGTACGCTTAGCTGAAAAAAATGTTCAAGTACCGGCGATACTTCCTGCTCTTACCTCGGTGGCGCAAGCAGGTTTTGTCTATGAGCCGGTATTTAACAGCAGGATGTACCTCGTTGAGGCCGGAGTAGGTCACAGCGAAACGGTTATTTTAGTGCATGGCTTGGGTGAAAACGGCTACCGAGATTGGCGTGCGGTTATTCCCGCGTTGGCACAGCGTTATCATGTGTTAGCGATGGATTTACCGGGTTTTGGTTTGTCTCAAAAGCCCAGTGGCCGGTATTCACCTACTCAATACGCGCGAGTTATACAGTGGTTGGTCAGTCAAACCGGGCAAGAGCGTGTCTACTTAGTGGGGCATTCTATGGGAGGCGCGGTAAGCTTGCGTTACGCCGCGAGTTTCCCCGAGACGTTACATCGGGTTGTACTGGTTAGCGTAGCGGGGGTGTTACAGCGCGCTGCCTTTTTAAGCCATTCAAGCGCGCTGCCGATAGTAAGCGACGGGGTTCCGTACATCAATAAGCTACCCACTCCAATAAAGGATATGGCCGGCGAGCAGTTGCGAGACTGGGGTAGCCGGTTATTAAGCTATGCCGAACGTTTGCCTGACCCTATGGCCGTGTTGCACGCCAGCGATACGGCTTGGTCGGGATTGTTGGGGGATCAGCCCAATGCCAATGCAGCGTTGGCCTTAGTCGGAGAAGATTTCACCCAGGCCTTTGATCAAGTTGCTATGCCCGCATTGATTGTTTGGGGTGATCAAGACCCTATAGCACCGCCGCGCACAGGAGTACTGCTGGAAGGCCAGCTGCCAAATGCTAAGCGTGTAGTGTTTAACAACACTGGACATGTACCTATGTCGCAGGCCGATAAATTTAATACATTGCTGCTCGACTTTTTAACCGCCCCTATCGAACCTACCCAACAAGATAAACGACCTTTGTCGAGTGGTGACTTAACCTGCCATAACTTGCGCGATCAACATTACACTGGGGTTTTTAATGCGATAGATTTACGTGGCTGCAACGGCGCGGTGCTTGATACGGTTCAGGCCACCTCAATTTATATTGCCGATTCCGATGTCGAGCTGCGCAATGTAAAAGTGCTATCGCAACAAGTGGCTTTAACGGTAAATCAATCGCAAGTTACTATGACTAACGGCGAATTGATCGGTCGCAAGGGTATTGTTGTCAGTGCCAGTCAGTTGGATCTAGCGGGTGTCACGGTGCGGGGCAGCGAGTCGGCGGTGAGCGCTACCGAGCCATCAACTGTTATATTCTCGGTCAGTAATATTCATGGCCCGACGATCAATCGTGCGGTACACGGTGTGTTTGAGTTGGGCTCAGAATAGCTGAGCTAATTTACTAGAAATAAAGTGTCGCTCAGAATTGTAGTGAGGCTTTTCAGGGAGCGATGTAAAGTACCTGCAATTCTTCTTGACCGTTAGGTACCATCTAGTTTCAGCGCTGCTTACCAGTACTCTTCCTTTTTTTGCTGGGGGTGGACGGTATTCTTGGCGCTAATCGACGCCAGTTTCTTATCTCATTGTTATATCTGACTAGCAATAATCTATAGCTTACCTTTATTGGGGAATGACCATTCATTTGAGGTTTTATCAGTGAAATTGGTTGTTTTTTTAAAAATACACTTGTAATCGGTTACATTATAGGGAAGAATTGCGTGACGATACAGCTGGTGTCGTATAAAACAGATAAAGGCCAGGCTCCATATGTAGCTGCTAACTTTCTTGCCACGCGCACGTAGAGACAAGGCCAAAAATAAATGAGGCTAGTCCATGATAAGAACACTCCCCCAAAAACGAATTCTGTCCACTTGGATTTCAGCGTTGTCCCTCGCGGCGACAGCCAGTGCAGTCCAGGCTCAGCAAGGCTCATATGATGAGGAACTGCTCGAAGAGGTTGTGGTGCGTGGCATTCGCAGCTCTCAGCAGGCCGCTGTGGATGTAAAGCGCGACTCTAAAGTCATCGTAGACTCGATTGTGGCAGATGATATCGGCAAGCTGCCGGATGTCACTATTGCCGACTCTCTTCAGCGTGTAACGGGTGTGCAAATTCAGCGCACTGCAGGCGAAGGTACCAGTTTAAACGTGCGCGGTATGCCACAGGTGCTGACCACCTTGAACGGCGAGCAATTCTTAAGCCCTTGGTCTATCACCGATGTAGGTGCCAATTATGGCGATATCCCCGCCTCGATGATCGCGGGTGTGGATGTGTATAAATCGCAAAGCGCGAGCCTCTCGGCAGGCGGTATTTCTGGTGTTATTAATTTAAAAACTCGTCGTCCGCGTGACTTAGAGCAAGGCTGGACGGCTGTTGGTAGTGCAGAAGTATCACAAGGCTCGATTACCGAAGACGACAATTACAACACTAATGCGTTTGTGGGTTATAACGGCGACCGCTTCGGTTTTACTCTTGGTGCTTTTAAATCTAACTCTAACGCAGCCAACTACCAGATTTGGGAAGACGTCCGTTTAGGGTTTGTTAATGCCGGCGGTGATCCCCTGGATCTGAACGGTAATGGCGATTTAAGTGATCGTTATTTGGTGCCCGGTGGGTACGGTGTTAGTGCCTTTGTTATGGAGCGCGAGCGCGAAGGTTTTGCCGGCTCCTTGCAGTTTGATATTACCGATGCGTTGCAGCTAACTGCGGATGTGTTCTACACCAAGATGGATCAGTATGACCGTGGCGTGCGCACGCAGTTTAACGGCAGTAACAGCGATAACTACGACGTATTGCGTCCAGGTACGCAAACTCAGTTTGCAACAGTTGTCCCGGCAGAGGGCGATACCCCTGAGCGTGTGATCAACTCGTTGCAAGTGGCAGTGGTCGAAGCGCCTGATTTTCAAGCCACCACGCAGAGTAGACAAAATCACACAGACGCCCTTAATGCTAACGTAGAGTTAAGCTTTGACAACGGCGGTCCGTTTACCGGTTCGGTTCGCTATATTCACGCCGAAGCTGAAAAAGATTATGCCAACGCCAGTTTTCAGCAGGGCACCCCCGAATGGTACTGGGTCGATGAAGATGAGGATGGTCAGGATGATCCGGTCGAGCCGTTTTGGGTTACGGTGGATTACACCGAAGAGTATCCAACCTTCCAGTTTGAAGATGACTTATCCAGCACCGATCGTTTAAACCTGTTTCAAGCGTTTGCCGATGGTACCCATGATGATGCGACACTTGACGCTTTACGTGCTGACGGCTCTTACGACTTCGAGTTCTCGGGTTTTACATCGATAGATTTCGGGGTTCGTTACGGTCGTCGCGACGTTGATCACACTCGATTTATTTACATGACTCCAACGGGTTATTACTCTACATGGGCCGATTCAAATGTGCCCGAAGAGTTGTGGTATGAGCCGTTGCCGGGTGATTTTATTTGGCAGCAATACCCAGATTGGAACGACTTTAAAGGCAATGCTGATTTAGGCCTCGCCCCCTATGAAGAGTTGCGTGATCAGTTGATCTCTTACAATGATTTCGGTCCTTTTGAAGGCTGGGGCAGCGGGGTCGCCGCACTAGATCCCAAAAGTCTGGACGATCTGAGCGGTTTTATGAACTTCGTCTACCCCGGCGCACAAGAGTTTGCCGATCCATCGCGCGCGTACTCGGTGGTGGAGGAAGAGACGTCGGGTTATGTACAGCTTAATTTTGAAAACCTAGATGGTCTGTTTGGTGTGCCGTTTGACGGCAATATTGGTGTGCGCGTCGTTGAAACCAATCGTGAAGTTGTAAACAGTGTTTACGACCAAGGCGCGGTACCGACAGAAGGTACTTACTATGGTGGCGGTTACTCTGCCACGTACGGTCAGCCGCAAGGTTGGCAGGTAATGTACAAAACCTTGGGCACCGAAACCACCGAGACATCATTTACCGATGTGCTGCCCTCAGCCAATATTAACTTTTATCCGCGCGAAGATTTAATTGTGCGCTTGGGTTATAGCGAGACGATGTCACGCAACGACCTGATGAATGTGGGTGAGGGTGAGTCGCTGTGGTATCAGGAGTATCGCGTGTACACGCCAGATGGCAATCAATTGGACGAGAACGGCGAAGCTTACAAAGTGGTCACCAGCCCAGGCGGCGGTAACGATCAAGGCAACCCGTATATCGATCCTTGGCGTGCCAACAATTACAACCTTTCAACCGAGTGGTATTTTGGTGAAGGTGGTATTTTGGGCGCGGGCGTGTTCTTGATTGAGGTTGAAAGCGCGGCGCAAACACTGCAAGAACAGCGTCAATACCCAGATTCAGACGGTGTAATTCGCCGTTCTGCCAACATCTGGACGACACAAAACGTTCCTGCCTCCGACCTTAAAGGTTTCGAAGTGGGGTATAAGCAAGCGCTGACTTTCTTGCCTGGTATTTTGTCTGATACCGGTATCGAGGCCAACTATACCTATTCAGATAACGACTCTGGCAGTGTTGACCTTGAGGGTAACAGCTTTCCGCTTAACTCCAACTCAGAGCATCAAGCCAACTTGGTGTTGTGGTATCAGGGTGACAAGTTAAGTTCGCGGATCGCCTACAACTGGCGCAGTGAAATTTTTCAGGGACAGGTAGGTTTAAACACCAACGAGGCACCTATCAGTTTGGGCAACTGGTCTGAGTCGGCCGGTTACTTGGATGCCTCGATTAACTACGACATCAACGATAATATCGCGGTCTACTTACAAGGCACTAACCTGACCGAGACCGATTATCGCAACTATGCGCAGTTTGAAGGTCAGTTCCGATCTTTGAATGTGCAAGAGCGTCGTGTGGCACTGGGTATCCGCGCGCGTTTGTAAGCTCTCCTACCCCAAAACTTGTAGGGCAAGTGCATAGCTTTGTGGGAGTCGGGAAACCGGCTCCCACTTTTTTTGTTTATTATATTTAAAGTGATTTAACGCGGCAGTAGGTTACCTGTTAAGTCCGCGATATAGTAAGCAGACAATAAAGCATAGAGTGGAGTGATGTGATGATAATGAAATCTTTAATAGCGGCTTTGACGCTATGGTTAGCAACCGCTTGCGCAGCGGCGCCTTCTGAGCAATTGCAGCCCCGGGTGTTAAATACCAACACCGTGTTGAGCGCTGATTCCGTACGCTTGATCGGGCGATTCGATACCCGCGTGTCCGGTCAGGCCGCCTTTACCTGGCCTGGTTCGGCAGTCGAGTTTCGCTTTGCCGGCTCAACGGCGACTATTCGATTGGCCAGCAGCGCCGATATTCGTTTTTTACTGGAAGTTGACGGTCAGCCATCAGAGTTATGGGTTAAGGCCGGCGAAGCGGATTACTCGCTGGCTTCTGGTTTGGCAAATGCCACACACAGCGTACGGCTGACGCGCTTGGCCGAATCGTTCTCGGGGGTGACTCGTATCGTCTCTAACCCCGTGACTGATGGGAAATTGCTGCCGCCACCTGCCGCCCCTAAACGTCGCTTGCTGGTTTTAGGTGACTCAATTACAGCCGGTTACGGCGTCGAGGGAGCAAGTAAAAGTTGTAGCTACTCACAGGCCACCAGCTCACCGGTACTAGCTTACGCTGGTGTGGCGGCCCGACAACTAAACGCCGATCTGCACAGCATTGCGTGGTCTGGCATTGGTGTGTGGCGCTCTTACGGCGAGCAGGAGCCTGCAAACCCGACGATAGGCGAGCGGCGTCAATTAACGCTTGGCGATGACTTTAACAGTCCTTGGGCGGTAACACGCTACCGCCCTGATGCGGTGGTTATCGCCATTGGCACCAACGATTTTTGGCAGGGCAGTGCCGCAGGGTATCGCGCGGCCATGACGCAATTAGTATCACAACTGCAAACCGATTACCCCCAGCGGCCCATCTATTTAATGGTCAGTCCGATGCTTACGGGCGACGCTCGCGCGGCGCAGCAAGCTGACCTTGATGCGATTGCTTCAGGTCTGGTTGAGGTGATTGATTTGGGCAAAATTGAGCCGGCAGATGGTTACGGCTGTGATTATCATCCTAATGTAATAACTCAACAGCGGTTGGGTGAAGCGTTGGCCCAAAAGCTGGAAAATGATTTGGATTGGTAGGTTTGGTTGATGCTCTAACCTGCGAGACTAAAGTCCAATAAAAAAGCCGCTACCTAAAAAGATAGCGGCTTTTTGTATGGTGGGCCTTCCCAGACTCGAACTGGGGACTTGCCCCGACGTTAATGAAAAAGTGAGTCGGATGCTCTAATCAACTGAGCTAAAAGCTAATAAAAAAGCCGCTACCTAAAAAGATAGCGGCTTTTTATATGGTGGGCCTTCCCAGACTCGAACTGGGGACCTGCCGATTATGAGTCGGATGCTCTAACCAACTGAGCTAAAGGCCCTTAACTTGTCTTTTTACTCTCTGGGGGCGTCGCGTCCTCGCTTCAGGCGGTCACGTACTTAATGTACGCTCCCTTCTTCAGCTCCGGTGCTTCTACCCAGAAAGCAAAAACCCTGCGTTAAGCAGAGTTGTCTTGATTTCTGCAGTACTCGGTGCAGTACATCTAGTCGATCTTTTGCGGCCCGCATTATAGTGCGGGCCGCAACTAAATTAAAACCCTATTCGTCTAAAAAGCTGCGCAGGTGATCGGAGCGCGAAGGATGACGCAATTTGCGTAAGGCTTTGGCTTCGATCTGACGGATACGCTCACGAGTAACGTCGAACTGTTTGCCCACTTCCTCAAGGGTGTGGTCGGTGTTCATGTCGATACCAAAGCGCATGCGCAGTACTTTTGCTTCGCGAGCGGTAAGGCCCGAGAGCACTTCACGAGTAGACTCGGTTAAGCCAACACTGGTGGCAGACTCTACTGGTGAGACGATGGTGCTGTCTTCAATAAAGTCGCCCAAGTGCGAGTCTTCATCGTCACCGATAGGTGTTTCCATCGATATAGGTTCTTTGGCGATTTTCAGCACCTTGCGAACTTTATCTTCTGGCATTTCCATGCGCTCGCCCAACTCTTCGGGGGTGGGTTCGCGGCCCATTTCCTGAAGCATCTGGCGCGATACACGATTGAGTTTGTTGATAGTCTCGATCATGTGCACGGGGATACGAATGGTGCGAGCCTGATCCGCAATCGAGCGGGTGATGGCCTGACGAATCCACCAGGTGGCGTAGGTCGAGAATTTGTAACCACGACGGTATTCAAACTTATCAACGGCTTTCATTAGGCCGATGTTGCCTTCTTGGATTAGATCCAAGAACTGCAGGCCGCGGTTGGTGTACTTTTTCGCAATAGAAATTACCAAGCGCAGGTTGGCTTCAACCATTTCTTTCTTGGCGCGACGTGCCCGGGCTTCGCCGATGGACATGCGACGGTTAATTTCTTTAATGGTGCTAAGCGGTAAGCCGCTTTCGACTTCTACTTGATTTAATTTGCGTTGGGCGCGAGCGATTTCTGGCTCGTAGGTTTTTAAGGCCTCAGAGTAATCGCGCTTTTTGGCAATAATTTCGCTGATCCACTGGTCGTTAGACTCGTTGCCAGGAAACTCTTTAATAAAGGTTTTACGCGGCATTTTGGCTCTGCGAATACACAGTTCCATAATAGCGCGTTCTTCGCGGCGAGCGCGGTCAAGAATGTTGCGCACGTTAACGTAAACGGGTTCAAACTGGCGTGGCGGAAGCTTAAAGAACTTGAAGATTTCGCCTAGGGCGTCGAGTTCTTTATCGGCTTGTTTGCTGTCACGACCATTTTTCTCGATAACCTTTTCGGCTTTGGCCAACTGTTTTTTCAGTGCGCCAAAACGCTCTTTTGCCTCATCGGGATCAACGCCCGTAGGTGTTTCGTCCTCTTCGTCGCCATCCTCTTTTTTTGCCGCGGCGGGTGCGCCGGCGGTGGGGATCTCGTCCGAGGGGTCGAGCCAACCGATGATGACGTCAGCCAGGCGGCGCTCTTCTTTTTCGACCATTTCGTATTCGGTTAAAATGGCCTGAACAGATCCTGGCCAGTAGGCGATGGCGTGCATCAGCTCGCGCACACCCTCTTCGATACGTTTGGCAATGGCAATTTCGCCTTCCCGGGTTAGCAGCTCAACGGTGCCCATTTCGCGCATATACATGCGCACTGGGTCGGTGGTGCGACCGGCTTCGGTTTCAACCGCGGCGAGTGCTGCCGCAGCTTCTGCCGCAGCGATTTCATCGGCAGAGGAATCGCCATCCGCCATCAACAGGTCATCGGCATTGGGGGCTTGTTCAAACACCCGAATACCCATGTCGTTGATCATTTGAATGATGTCTTCGACCTGATCTGGATCGGAGATGTCCTCTGGTAGGTGATCGTTCACCTCGGAATAGGTTAAATAACCTTGTTCCTTACCTCGGGCGATAAGCTCTTTGATTCGAGACTGTTGCTGTTTAGCGTCGTCAGCCATTATGGACCCTGTAAAACGTAGCGGTTAAAAAAGCAAGCGCGGGATTATACCGTAAAGCATGAGTTAGATGCTAGGTGAACGGTGAAAATGCGCGGATATTAACGCGATTTGGTGCGGTAATGGTGCGTAGGTTTAGGCTTGGTGAGTTTAGTGTAGTTTTTGTCCGAGCGCTTCGGCGACCAGTGCCTCTTTTTCGGCGCGACTCAGTTTGCGGCAGTCGCTGCTGCGTAATTTGGCTAGGGCGCGTTCGCGACTGGGTTCGTGCAGTAAGTTGCGGGCTTTTTCTAGACAGTGGGAAAAGGCGGCGCTTAGGTCGTATTCGATGACTTCGCTGCGCTCATCCTTTGGCCGGCTTAGGTGCGCTGCGGCGCGCAGCATGTCGTGTCCGGCAATGGCGGCGAGCTTTTCAGTCTCGTCCGGCCCGTAGTTGGCGCGCCAGTGCCCCAGAATATGAGACAGCTGATAATGGCTGCGCTCGTGCAGCAATTTAAGTAGGCGACCTAGTTGGCGTAGTTCGCCGTTGTTTTGGCTTAGCCATGCATCGTGGTCGGGGGCCTCGGCTGCCAGTGTAGGGTGGGCCAGTAATAAAGCGATGGCTTTTGTGTGGGCTTGCATCAAATATTGACTGCTGCGTTTGGCGCTAACACTGCTGGTTGGCTCGTTATCGAGTTTAGGCTCGGGTATATCGTCGTAAGCGCTAGCCGGCAGTGATTCAAAATCGTCGTAGTCGACGGGGATGTCATGTTCGTGATAGCTGGGCGGCTCACTTTGGGTGTCGTCAGGCCAGTATTCTGGGGCGGCATCGTGCGTTGGTGATTCGCGGGTTAAACGCTCGGGCTGGATACTGGGTTCTTGCCGGGCGGGGTGGCTTTGTGGCTCGGGCTCTTGTTGTGATGGCAGCGGCTCGGGGGTGTCTACTAGCTCCTCGAGGGTGGTGCGGTTTAAGCCGGTGCGTGTGGCCAGCGCCTCAAACATTAATTCGCGAAACACGCCTTTAGGTAGCTTGGCCAGTAGTGGCGCGGCGCGTTTACTTAAGTGAGCGCGGCCCTCCATGGTGCGAATATTGATGCCTTCGGCGGCGGCGTCAAATAAGTAATCTTCTAGGGGCACGCCCATGTCGATCAGGTTTTCAAATTTCTCTGGGCCGATTTGACGCACTAGGGTGTCTGGATCTTCGCCGTCGGGCAAAAACAAAAACTTCACCTGGCGTCCGTCGGTCATGGCCGGCAGTGATGCTTCAAGGGCTCGGGTGGCCGCTCGACGGCCGGCGTTATCGCCGTCAAAACAAAAAACGACTTCGCTGGTGTAGCGAAACGCTCGCTCTAGGTGTTCTTCTCCGCAAGCGGTGCCAAGTGTCGCGACGCCGTAGCGAATGCCAAATTGCGCCAGTGCGACCACGTCCATATAGCCTTCGACTACCAGTAGGCGGGGCAGGTTGCGGTAGGCTTGGCGTGCTTCGTGTAGTCCGTAAAGCTCACGGCCTTTATGAAACACTGGGGTTTCGGGCGAGTTGAGGTATTTGGGTTTGCTGTCGTCCAGTACTCGCCCGCCAAAGCCGATGACTCGTCCGCGAGTGTCGCGAATTGGGAACATAATACGATGGCGGAATCGATCGTATAGTCGGTCAGAGTCTTCGGGTTGAATCAGCATTCCGGCCGTTAGTAAGCCGTCGCGATTATCGCCATTGGTGCCCAGAGCTTTGAGTAGGTTGTCCCAGCCGGGTGGGGCATAGCCGACACCGTAGTCGCGGGCGATTTGACCGTCTAGGCCGCGACCTTTGAGGTAGTCGATGGCTTTGCTTTTGCCGGGGTGTTGGCGCAGTTGCTCTTGGTAGAAATCGTTGGATTTCTCTAGCAGCTCGTAGAGTCGCTTGCGCAGTCGTTCTTGACGCGTGGCCTCGGGCTTTTGCTCTTCGCGGGGAACTTCCATGCCGCACAGGTGGGCGAGTTGTTCAACCGCCTCGGGAAACCCGGTGCGCTCATAATCCATTAAAAAGCCCACCGCATTACCGCTGGCGCCGCAGCCAAAACAGTAAAAAAACTGTTTGTCGGGGCTTACGGTAAACGAGGGGTTTTTTTCGTCGTGAAATGGGCAGCAGGCGCTGTAGTTTTTGCCGGTCTTTCTTAGTTTGACGCGGTGATCTACCACCTCGACGATGTCGACGCGGTCTAACAGTTCGTCAATAAAAGACTGGGGGATGCGGCTCATAGAGGGATTTTAGCCGCTTTATGATCGGCGGCGATAGCCTTATTAGCCTAGGCTCGCTTTAATTCGGCGGCTGACATCGCCCATGTCGGCACGACCTTGCACCTGCGGCTTGATCAGGCCCATAACTTTACCCATATCGCGCATTTCACTGGCGCCAGATTGGCTAACGGCTTTGGTAATAATGTCGTCGAGTTCGGCGGCACTTAAAGGCTGAGGCATAAACTCTTGGATGATTACAATCTCGGAGCGTTCTTGGTCGGCCAGCTCAGTGCGTCCGGCGTCGTCAAACTGAGCAATAGAGTCGCGACGCTGTTTTAGCATTTTATCTAAAACGACAAGTATGCGAGCGTCATCAAGCTCGACGCGTTCATCGACCTCGATTCGTTTGAATTCTGACATCACCAGACGCAAAACAGCCACGCGCGCCTTTTCTTTGGCTCGCATGGCGGTTTTCAGCTCGTCATTGATGCGGGTTTTCATTGCAGATGCTGCCATAAATAGACCCTATCTTTTAGTGAGCTTGCAGCCGAAGCTGGCTATTGCTAAGCCGGTTACGGCTTAGCAATAGGCGCCATTAATACAGGCGCTGAAACTTACGTGATTCGCGCTGTACTTTTTTGGCGTGACGTTTAACGGCAGCGGCCATGTTGCGCTTACGAACAGCTGTGGGCTTCTCGTAAAATTCGCGGCTGCGAACTTCTGCCAAAACACCTGCTTTTTCGCAAGAACGCTTGAAGCGACGTAGAGCAACGTCAAACGGCTCGTTTTCTTTAAGTTTTACTGAAGGCATGTCTTTACCTTTGGTTAATAAAGGCCCGCGGCCCTATAAATGACTCGAGTTCTAAGGGGCGCAGATTCTAACGACTAATCTATCGGCCTGCAAGCGCCCGACGCGATTTTTTGTTTAATTGCGTGAGTTTTTGTGTCGCTTGCTGGCCCCAGTTGCGCGCGGTCTATATGATAGCGACCCAAATGTCCTGTGCGACACTAATTTATTGACGACTACTGAGAATCTGTTGTGAGCAAACCCATGTTGGTTTTGGGCATAGAAACCTCTTGCGATGAAACGGGCTTAGCCCTTTACCACACCGAGCGCGGGCTTTTGGCCCACGATTTATACTCGCAGGTGGCTGTGCACGCCGAATACGGTGGTGTAGTGCCGGAACTCGCCTCGCGCGATCACGTGCGTAAAATACTGCCTCTGATTCGCCAAGTGCTGGCCGATGCCGATTGTGCTGCCGAGGAGATCGATGGTATTGCTTACACCACCGGCCCAGGCTTGGTGGGGGCGTTAATGGTGGGTGCTAGCGTTGGCCGTGCGTTGGCCTTTGCTTGGGATGTGCCGGCGGTGGGTGTGCATCATATGGAGGGCCACCTGTTGGCGCCTATGCTAGAGGATAATCCACCGGAGTTTCCGTTTGTGGCGTTGCTGGTCTCTGGTGGCCATACGCAACTGGTCAAAGTCGAAGGCATCGGCCACTACCAATTATTGGGCGAGTCGCTCGATGATGCCGCCGGCGAAGCATTTGATAAAGCCGCTAAAATGCTCGATTTAGATTACCCCGGTGGGCCGCAAATTGCGCGCTTGGCCGAGCGTGGCACTGCTGGCCGCTTTACTTTTCCGCGCCCGATGGTCGATCGCCCCGGGCTTGATTTTAGTTTTAGTGGCTTAAAAACCTACACTTTAAATACCGTGGCCGCGCACGCCACTGCCGATGGTTTGCCGGATGACCAAACCTCGGCGGATATTGCCTATGCGTTTCAAGAGGCCGTTGTCTCAACCTTGGTTATTAAATGTCGTCGCGCGTTACAGGCGCACAATTTAAAGCGTTTGGTGATCGCCGGCGGCGTGTCGGCCAATACTCAGTTGCGCGTCGAGCTGGAAGCGGCGTTAGCCAAAATGAGCGCCGAAGTGTTTTATGCGCGTCACGAATTCTGTACCGACAATGGCGCGATGATTGCCTACGCCGGTGCCCAACGTTTGGCTGCTGGGCAGTGTGAGCCGTTGGCGGTGAATGTGCGTCCGCGCTGGCCGCTGGACACCTTGCCGCCACTTGATGCCCCCGCCGCAGACAACCGCTAATAAAGAGGCCACCATGGACATTGTTTATATTCGCGACCTTGAGATTCAAACCATTATTGGGATTTACGACTGGGAGCGCCAAGTGCGTCAAACCGTGAGTCTTGATATTGAGATGGCGAGCGATATCCGCCGAGCAGCCAAAACCGATGACATTGCCTACGCGCTAAATTATAAAGCGGTTTCAAAGCGGATTATCGCTTACGTTGAGCAACGCGATGCACTATTGGTGGAGTCGCTTGCCGAAGAGATTGCCGCGTTAGTGCAGGAAGAGTTTGCTGTGCCTTGGTTGCGTTTGCGCTTGAGTAAGCCGGGTGCATTGCGCGGCGCACGGGATGTGGGCTTGATTATTGAGCGTGGAGATAAGCCGGCATGAAGCCTGTGTACTTAAGTTTGGGCAGTAATATCGAGCGTTATCGACACATTACCGCGGCGCTGGAAGCGTTGGCCGATGAGTTTGGTGGGTTGGATGTGTCTACTGTTTATGAGAGTGAATCGGTGGGCTTTGAAGGCAGTCACTTTTTAAATTTAGTGGTGGGAGTTTACAGCGGGTTAAATATTACCGAGTTGTCTGCGCGGCTCAAGCAAATTGAGGACGACAATGATCGCAACCGCGACGGTCCTAAATTTAGTCCGCGTACCTTAGATATTGATATTTTGCTTTACGGTGATTTTGTTGGCACCACGGCGGGTATAGAGCTGCCGCGAGACGAAATTAACAAAAACGCCTTTGTGTTACAGCCTTTGGCTGAGCTTGCCCCTGAGCTGAAACACCCACAACTTGGCAAAACCTATGCCGAGCTGTGGCACGCTTACGATAAAACACGACAAAAACTGTGGCCAGTTGATTTTAACTGGCGTGATATGGCGCTGCCTTGCAGTTATTGATGGCATAACTTTGGCTCTAAGGCTTGTGGTCAGTCTTAGAGCTGTGTGCCCCTACCAAATACGCTCAAAACCTGCGTTTATAGCCAGCGCAGCTTTCTAAATACCCCAAGCAATACTGCGCCCATCGTTGCCATTAACCCCATCGCAATAAAATAACCGTAGCGAAACTGCAGTTCGGGAATGTACTCGAAGTTCATGCCGTAAATGCCGGCAATAAACGTTAACGGCACAAATATCGCGGTAATAACCGTTAATACTCGCATGGTGTTATTTAGGGTATGCGATGAAAGAGATAAATAACCTTCGATTAAGTCGCCACAAATTTCGTAGTACATTGCGGTTAAGCTGTTGACTCGCTCGCTGCGGTCAAACAAGTCTTGCAGCGCGTGTCCGGTGTCGGGTGATTGCTGAATAAATATATCTGGGGTCTCGTGCAGCAAACTTGCAGCTACTCGCTCGTGGTAATTGAAGGTACGTTTTAGTTTACGCAAGCGCGATTTAAAGGCGATTAAGGTGCGCATTAGCTCGTCGTTAGGGCGCTCTTGCATTAAGTCTTCTAGGTCATTAATGCGCGCTTCAAAGGTGAGTACAACATCTAGGTAGCGCCCCACCGAGTAATGCATAACACGTACCGCCAGCATTGCCGGTTTACGCAGTAGTGCTATCTCGGGATTGGCCCAGTTTTTTTCGACACTGACAGAGCGTCCTTGGTGAATGCTAATTAAACAGCGCGGCTCAACAAAAAGCGCAATAGGGACTTGGTTGATGTTCAGGTCTTCGTCAAAATCGGTAATGCCGCTGTAGCGAATCAGCACATGGTTGTCGAAGGTTTCGGTCTTAGGTGGGTGACGTTTACGCTGCGCGTCCTCAATAGCCAGTGGGTGGCAGCCTTGCTCCAGTAGCAGGTCTTTCTCATCGTCGACATCTTCGCTTTCGATATCAATCCACAAATAAGTGTTGTCGTCCTTGCGCCACAGGTCTATTTGCTCGATACCGCCGCGCTGCACTTGTCCATCGTCTGTTAATAAAAGTGTTTTTATCATGCTGATTTCCTTTGCGTAGCTGAGGGCGCGTTAGTTACTGAGAGTGCGGCCGCCGTCTACGGCGAGAATTTGGCCGGTAATGTAGGGCGCATCGGTTAATAAAAAATCAATGGTGCGGGCGATATCATCGGCTGCGCCGGCGCGTTTTAGGGCAATTTTATCGACAATAGCGGCTTTGGCGTCGGCATCTAGTGTTGCGTTATCTTCAGGCCATAAAATAGCCCCTGGTGCGACGCCGTTGACGCGTACATCTGGGGCCAGCTCGCGGGCTAACGATTTAGTCAGCATGACGTTGCCGGCTTTGGCAAGGCAGTACAAAGTGTGTTGCTTAAGCGGGCGGTCGGCATGAATGTCGGCTATGTTGATAATCGCTCCAGAGGTTTTTTTGAGTGCGTAGGCTAAGTGCTGCGCCAAAAAGAACGGCGCTTTTAAATTGCTGCCCATAAGGTCGTCCCATTGTTGCTCGGTAGCGCTGCCGATGGGCGTTGGATAAAAGGTAGAGGCGTTGTTGATTAGGGCATCTAGGCGCCCCCAGTGATGACTTGCCGAGTGCGCTAACGCCTCGAGCTCGCTGGGTTGGGTTAAATCGGCCGCTAACGTTAAGGCCGATTCGGCTCGCAGCGCATTAAGCTCGGCGGCCAGTTGTTTGGCCTCTGCGCTGGATGAGCGGTAATGCACCAGCACTCGCCAACCTTTAGCGTGTAAGCGACGTGCGGTTGCGGCGCCTATACGGCGGGCTCCGCCGGTAATCAATACTACGGGTGCGCTCATTGGGTTTGATCCTTACGCTGTTGTTGCTGTAGCTCTTTAAGTCGTTGCAGGCGTTCGGCATCTATCGCTGCGCCCAACTCAAGCCCCTGTAAGCCGCTGGCAACTAACGTTTTAACATCTACCTGTTGGCACAGCTCAAGGGCGCGCAGTAGGTATTGTGGTTGCGAATAGTCACACTGCTCAAAGCCGGTGCGCCCACGAGAGTCCGCTTCGCAGGCTAGCAGCAATTGTGCAAACCGCTCGGGGCGGCGCAGGGCATCGGTTTGTTTGATGAGTTTGAGTAGGGTGTCTGGGCGCAACTCAAAAGCGCGATGGACATGGGTGTGGAATTGCGCTGCCAGCAGGCCGAGGTCGCGACACTCATTGGGTACCGCGAGTCTTTTGCACAAGGCTTTAATTACTGGCAAACCTAACTGCTCGTGATTGATATGGCGAGGCCAGTTGTCAGCTGGGGTTTTGCCTTTGCCTAGGTCGTGCACCAGAGCGGCAAAGCGTACGCAGGTGTCGTCTGATAATAAGCAAGCTTGTTGCAGCACCATTAAACTGTGTACGCCCGTGTCGATTTCAGGGTGATGTTGGGGCGGTTGCGGAATGCCAAATAACTGATCGAGTTCGGGTAAAATTTTTGCTAAAGCGCCGCAAGCTCGCAACACCTGAAAAAACACCTCGGGGTTGCGCTCGCCTAACGCGCGAGACATTTCTTTCCATGCGCGCTCGGCGACTAAATGATCGGCTTCACCGGCCTCGACCATCGAGCGCATTAAATCGGTGGTAGTTTTGGCAACGGTAAACCCTAAGTGATGGTAGCGTGCGGCAAACCGAGCGATGCGCAAGATGCGCACAGGATCTTCGCTAAAAGCGTCGGAGACATGGCGCAGTTTTTTATCGCGAATATCCTGTGCGCCATTAAAGGGGTCAAACAACTGGCCTTGTTCGTCCTCGGCGATAGCGTTGATAGTCAGGTCGCGACGGATTAGGTCCTCTTCGAGGCTGACATCGGGGCTGGCATGAAACGCAAAGCCGGTATAGCCCGGAGCGGTTTTGCGCTCGGTGCGGGCGAGGGCGTATTCCTCTTTTGTGGTGGGGTGTAAAAATACCGGAAAGTCTTTGCCTACCGGGGTAAATCCTTTGGCCAGCAGCGCCTCGGGGGTGGCACCTACCACCACCCAGTCGCGCTCGTGATAGGGATAACCCAACAGTTTATCGCGTACCGCGCCGCCCACTAAATACACTTGCATGAGATTACGTGCCCATTGTTTTTTTATAGAGGCTCCATGTTAGACAATTTCTTTATTAAATGCGCGTATTATGCTTGTTTGCCATACGCCTTAAGGGTAGAGTTAAGCACTTAATCTATTGATGAAACTTTTTATGTTACTTCTGTTAATCGCAATGTTTGTCCGCACTGCACCGCGCCGAGTTTGGCTGGCGGTGGCGGCAGTTTGTTGCGCTAAGAAGCGGGTAGCTAAGTGTTAAATTGATTCATTAATAACACACTGACTCTTAAAGGCCGCAGCATTTCACTGCGGCCTTTTTTGTTTAAGGCTTTTGGTGGCAGTGCAGCGGCGAATCGCTCCTACGTATGGGGCGACTGGCTGCTATGAGGAAAAATCCATGCCGGTGTTAATTGCTTATGTTTTTGTCGTGCTTATTTGGGGTACTACACCACTCGCGATCGTTTGGAGTAATGGTACAGGCCATTTTACGGTGGCGGTATTGTCACGCATGTTGTTGGCGCTGCTTGTCGCATTAATGATTAACGCGGTTTTAGGGCGGCGTTTGTTTGATCGGCCTGGAGCCAGCCACGTTTATTTTATCGCCTCGATCGGGCTATTTCCCAATATGCCACTGGTGTATTACTCGGCGCAGTTTATTCCCTCGGGTTTGATAGCCGTGCTGTTTGCGCTGTCGCCTTTTGTGACTGGGGTGTTGTCGATGATTATTCTTAAAGATAACCCATTTAATCGGCGGCGTTTATGTGCCTTGGTGTTGGCGGTGTTGGGTTTGGCGGTGATTTTCCGTAGCCAATTGGCGTTAGACAGTGATGCGGCTATTGGCATTGTGGGAATCTTAGGCTCTTGCGTATTGTTTTCCAGCAGTAGTGTATTGCTTAAAGCGCGGCGCACGAGTGTGGATGCGTTTAATCAAACCACCGGTGCGTTGTTGTTTGCGATGCCTGGGCTTATAACGTTTTGGTGGCTGGCCGGCGCCCCCATGCCGCAGCTGCCCACTCAGGCGGTGGCGGCGGTGGTTTATTTGGCGCTGTGCGGCTCGTTATTAGGGTTTACATTGTTCTTCTTTGTGTTGTCGCGGTTATCGCCCTCGGTGGTGTCTTTGATTACGTTAATGACACCGATACTCGCGCTTGGTAGTGGTGCTTTATTGGCGGGGGAGCGTTTGAGTGTAGAGGCTGCAGTTGGCACTGTTTTGGTGTTTTTAGCGCTGATCATGTATCTCGATGTGGTTGCATTTTTGCGCCGCCCAAAACTGACTTGAGGTTACTGCGCTAGATTGGTGCTAAGTGCTTGCAAGGCTCTAATCACTGCACAAGCGTGGTGCTCTTGAGTTTATTTTGATTTTGCTTTTTCTTCTTCATTTTATCTTAACCTATTGTTTTTTAATGGTATTTACAAGTTGGCTCGGTCTTCGCTATTAGTCCGATAAGCTTGTTCGGTAAGCCATCGACAGCTACGGGACTCCAACACAAGAATCGGGAGCCACCTTAAAAACAGTTGCCATTAGAAACTAGAGGAAGATTCCATGAAAATGATTAACAAAAAATTACTGGCTAGTGCTGTCGCAGCGTCAGCTATCGCGTTGAGCGCATTTGCACCGGTTGCCAATGCTGAAGTATCGGCATCAGTAGGTGCTGCAAACATGTACTACTGGCGCGGTCTTGATTTGGGCAATGGCGATCCGGCCATTTCTGGCGACATTAGTGTTAGCAGCGGTGGATTCTACGGCGGTGTTTGGGGATCATCTGGTGATGCGTCTGCGGGAACTGAGTACGATTTGTTTGTAGGCTATGGTGGTGAGGCCGGTAGCTTTACTTATGACGTAAGCTTGTGGAACTACAACTATCCTAGCGCTCCTAACAATGTTGACGGCTCTGATGGTTCACCTGATCTGGGTGACTTAACCGAGGCGGTTGTCTCGCTTGGTTATGGTCCGGTTGCAGTGACTTATTATCACGGTCTGGAAGATCTGGATGATTACTGGTACACCACTGTTGGCGCAACTTTTGATAAGTTTAGTGTGACTTACGGTTTGCATGAAGATGATTTGTCTCACGTTGATTTGGGCTATGCTTTTAACGACAACTTGAGCTTTACCATTGGTAAAGTAGTTGACGATGTAGATGGCTCGTACGATGACGACGTGAAATTTATAGTTTCTCTGAGCCTGCCTATTGAGTTCTAAGGCGGCCAGAAAAAAGAATCTGTTTCGCTAACAGGTATGACAGCGATATGATGCTGTAGGGGCAAACTTCGGTTTGCCCCTTTTTTTCGTCTGTTACTTTCTGCTTTTCTTTGCGGTCAATATGCCATAATCCCTTTCATTTGGTCTGGCTACGGAGTGTGGGCATGTCTTATGTGGGGGCGGAGATTTTAGTGACCGGCGGCGCCGGTTATATTGGTAGCCATGTGTGTGTGGCGCTGATCGAGGCGGGATTGTCCCCGATTATTGTCGATAATTTTTGCAACAGTAAACCGTAGGTTGTGGATCGGATCGCTGAGTTGGCCGGTACGCGCCCCGCGCTGTATCAACTGGATATAAATGACCGAGCAGGATTGGCGGATGTATTTGGCCGACATAAAATCCAAGCAGTGATGCATTTTGCTGGGTTAAAAGCGGTGGGTGAGTCTACTCAAATCCCTCTGAGCTACTACCGAGACAACGTAGCTGGCGCCTTAACTTTATGCGAGGCGATGGCGGCGGCTGAGGTATGGAATTTAATTTTTAGCTCATCGGCCACTGTGTATGGCGATCCTGCTAGCGTGCCTATCAATGAGCGTTTTCCGCGCAGTGCGACCAACCCTTACGGGCGTAGCAAATTAATGATTGAGCAAATGTTGGAGGACGCGTGCGCTGCGCCCGAGTCACGCTGGAAGGTTTCGTTGTTGCGTTACTTTAACCCTGTGGGAGCGCATGAGAGTGGTCGCATTGGGGAAGACCCGGCGGGGATACCGAATAATTTAGTACCTTACGTGGCGCAGGTGGCGGTGGGTAAACGGCCATTTTTACAGGTGTTTGGCGACGATTACCCCACGCCAGACGGCACTGGCGTGCGGGATTATATTCATGTGGTAGATCTGGCCGCAGGCCATGTGGCGGCGCTGACCACCTCTTTGCCACAGGCGGCGGGCTGTCGCGCTTACAACTTAGGTACGGGTATTGGTTATTCGGTGCTGGATGTACTGCGGGCGTTTGAGCAGGCCTGCGGTAAACCCCTTGCCTACAAGCTGATGCCCCGCCGACCGGGTGATATTGCTATTTGCTTTGCTGACTCGAGCTACGCGAGCGTGGCGCTAGGGTGGCAGGCCAAGCGCGATTTAACGCAAATGATGCAAGATAGTTGGCGCTGGCAGAGCAATAATCCCGATGGGTATCTGTAGTGTGGTTATACGATGACGGCGCCGGGCAGTGCTAGCTCAAAGCGCGCGCCGCCCAGCGGCGAGTGGTCAATAGTGAGCTTGCCGCCATAATTGCAGGCAATGTCAGCGCATACGGCTAAACCAATCCCTTGGCCTGGCATTGCAGTGTCGAGCCGTTGGCCGCGCTCGAGTGAACTGCTGCGTGCGGTGGCGGCAATGCCGGGGCCATTATCGTCTACTTGCATGGTGAGTAGCTGCTGGTTTAAACGCGCGGTAACGGTAACGGTGCCTTTGCCGTATTTGCAGGCGTTGTCTAATAAGTTGCCTGCTAGCTCCATTAAGTCTTCTTCATCTCCCACAAACGCAATATTCTCAGGTACGTCGAGATTTATGCTTAGGCCTTTATCTCGATAGATTTTTTTGAGCGACTCGGTTAACCGCTCTAGCGTGTGACGCAGTGGTATTTGTGTACCGCTACCGGCATGTTCGCTAACTGCCTTTTGCAGTTGGTATCGGACGACTTTTTCCATGCGTTCTACCTGCTCGTTGATGTGTTGTTGGTAGTCTTCTCTATCGCTGGTGGCTTTTAGGACCGCCAGTGGGGTTTTAAGACTGTGTGCTAAATCGTTAACTCGGTTGCGATAGCGGCTACGCAGTTGAGTTTCACGCATTAATACTTCGTTAAGTCGGTCTATTACTTGTTGGATTTCATGTGGGTAGTTGCCAATCAAGGTTTGACTAACGCCGCTGCGCATCAGTCCTAAAGACTGCGCTAAGCGCGCTAAAGGTGCAAGTGCCCAGCCGGTGAGTAATATTTGAGTGGCCAGCAATACCAGCGCGACCAACCCTAAACCTTGCCAAAGCTGAGTGCGATAAGCAACTAGCGCTAGCTGAAAACTTTTAGTGTCGTGCAGTAGGGCAAATCGAAACGGGTGCGTGGCGCTGTGCTCGTCCTCCCATAACGTGTCAAATTGTGCGAAAAAGTAGTGCTCATTGCCGATTTTACTGCGCTGAAAGTGCATTTGCCCAGGGCGCCACTGGGGTGAGAAATCTGCAAAGCTTGGTGCGGGGCTGAGTAGCTGGCTGGAGTTAGAGCGCCAGACTAAGCTGCCTTGGGTGTTGTACACAAACGCGGCAATGCCCGAGGTGTTTTGTTCAAGGTCGGGCTCTATTAGGGTGCCAGGCAGTTGCAGGCGTGCACCGGTAGGGTTGGAGCTGAGCTCGGCAAGGCTAAACAGTAAATAAAAGTAACGCTCTAGCCGCACTTGCTCGGAGGCTTCTAGGCTGTGGCGGTAGGCGCGGTCGAGTGCGGCTCCGGCAATCATAAGCACGATCGGCAACACCAGCAGTGAGCCGATCAATAAGCGCGACTTAAGTGTGGCACGCGCCATGTTATTGAGGCTGAGCAGGGCTGGGGGGGAGGTTAAAGCGATACCCCAGACCACGCAGGGTGCTGATGGGGGCGAGACTGCCGTCAGGGTCGAGTTTTTTGCGCAGCCGGCCGATAAATACCTCGATCACATTGCTGTCGCGATCGTAATCTTGAGCGTATAGATGCTCGGTTAGCTCGGTTTTGGATAATGTTTTACCGGCGTTGAGCGCTAAGTACAGCAGCGTATTGTATTCGTAGCTGGTGAGCTCGATAGGCTGCTCTTTAAGGGTCACCGTTTTGGCGTCGGTATCGATGACTAAGGGGGCAAATTCTAGTCGGTTTTGAGCGGCGCCGTGGGCGCGGCGTAGCAGTGCTTGGATGCGTGCGCGTAACTCTTGGGGGTGAAACGGTTTGGTGAGATAGTCATCGGCGCCGGCCTCTAAGCCTTTGACTTTGTCTTGCCATGCGTCGCGAGCGGTTAACACTAAAATAGGCGCGTCACGGCCGCTTTTACGCAGTTGGGTAATTAAGCTTATGCCGTCAATTTGAGGTAGGCCGAGATCGATAATCGCGAGATCGTAGGCGTACTCGTTTGCCATAAATAAGCCATCGCGGCCATCCGCTGCACTGTCTACCGCGTAACCTTCGGCGGTTAGTTGGCGGACCAGTTCGGTGCGCAGTGCGGTGTCATCCTCGACGATCAATAAGCGCATAAATTCTCTTTACCTACTTGTGTGGCTAGATTGGCGACTACTTGAGCGGTTGGCCGCTGTTGGCATCTATAAGTACTGAGTGAATACGGCCGTTGGGCTGTAGGAGCTTGACCCGAAACGCTGTGCGTCCTCGAGCGATTACCTGTTTTACACCAATCACTTTACCGCCGTACAAGCGGCTTGCGATCTGGCCCGCTTTGGCTGCGGCAATGGCGCACTGTGAGCCGCTTACTACTGTGGCACCGTGTGCGTAGGGCTTATGTGCGGCGGCGGCCGGTAATGCGGTGCCGAGTAATAAGCCGGCGATGATGCAGTAGAGTCGTGTCATAATTTGAGGTCAAAGCCGTGAGTTTGAGGAGCTATTGTACTGTGCATTACCCTTACACCGAAAGCTCGCAAAATGATGCCAGCTTTCGACTGTGTTGTGGCGGTCAAGCTAGGGGCTGACCGTTAAGAATCAGGTGTAAGCATAACTTGGCGAGTCTGAACCCGTGCTGAAAATAACACCACTGGTGTGTCTAATGTGGCAATTATGCGGCGACAGATCACTCGGCGGTGTAAAAGGTGTATGTAATTATGCTTGGTTTGCAGCAAAACCCGCAAAACCCGTGTGTAAACAGGTATAATCGCCGCTATTTTGCAGCATATTTAAAGAGATAGGTTTACGCCATGGTGGATACGGTTTCGGTAGCAGAGTATATGGTCCAGGTTGGACGCCAAGCGCGCGCCGCCTCGAGAGTGTTGGTCGCCGCGAGTACCAAGGTTAAAAATGACGCATTGCACGCAATGGCGCATGAGCTAGACACTGCTCGTGAGGCCCTGGCGGCTGAAAATGCTAAAGATTTAGCGGCCGGTCGTGCCAATGGTCTAGATGCCGCACTGCTCGATCGTTTGGCGCTTAAGCCGGCCACCATAGATGGCATGATCGAAGGCTTGCAGCAGGTGGCGGCATTGCCAGATCCTTGCGGTGAGATCACCGATATGAGCTACCGCCCGAGTGGCATACAAGTGGGTAAAATGCGTATGCCATTGGGCGTGGTCGGTATTATTTACGAGTCGCGCCCCAATGTCACCATCGATGCGGCAAGCCTGTGTCTCAAATCTGGCAACGCTGCTATTTTGCGAGGCGGCAGCGAGGCGATTCACTCTAATCGGGCTATTGCTGATTGTATTGCTCGTGGTTTAAGCGCTGTTGGTTTGCCTGAAACTTGTGTGCAAGTGGTGCAAACCACCGATCGTGCGGCGGTAGGCGCACTGATTACTATGCCTGAGTTTGTCGATGTGATTGTACCGCGTGGCGGCAAAGGCTTGATCGAACGTATCTCAAGTGAAGCTTCGGTGCCGGTTATTAAACACTTAGATGGTATTTGCCACGTCTACATCGATGCCAAGGCCGATCTCGATAAAGCTTTCGCGATTGCATTAAACGCCAAGACTCATCGCTATGGTGTGTGTAATGCCATGGAGACCTTGCTGGTAGATGCCGCAGTAGCCAAGGCCATCTTACCGCGCTTAGCTGACGCTTTTAGCGCCGAGGGCGTGGAATTGCGCGGCTGCGACAAAACCTGTGCGATTATTAGTGCTACAGCTGCCAGCGACGAGGACTGGGCGACTGAGTATCTGGCACCAGTGCTGTCTATTAAAGTGGTCGAGTCACTGGAGGAGGCGATGGATCATATTGCCCGCTATAGCTCGCAGCACACAGAGGCTATCGTTACCGAAGATTACAGCCGCGGTCGTCGTTTTATTACCGAGGTGGATTCCAGCTCTGTAATGATTAATGCCTCGACCCGCTTTGCCGATGGGTTTGAATATGGCTTGGGTGCCGAAATTGGTATTTCGACCGATAAAATTCACGCCCGAGGTCCGGTTGGGTTGGAAGGGTTAACTTCGCAAAAATGGATTGTATTTGGCGATGGCCAGATTCGTCACTAGCGTGAGCGTAATGTTTGGGCTTTGGCGGCGGAATAGCTTCTTGTGAGAAAAAAAATCGCCATTTTGGGCGGCACCTTTAATCCGGTGCATAACGGTCATTTGCGTTTGGCGCTGGATTTAGTGCAGCAGGTCGGGTTTGATGAAATGCGGCTGGTGCCGTGTCATATCCCCACGCACCGCGCCACACCTGATGTGGATAGTGTGTGTCGGGCGAAAATGGTCGAGTTGGGAATTGCCGGCAACCCCAGCTTACAAATGGATGATCGCGAGTTGGTGCGCGGCAGTACATCTTACTCGGTCGACACTTTGATTCAGTTGCGCGATGAATATGGCGCTGACTGCTCACTGAGTTTGGTGATGGGGTTAGATGCCTATCTCGGGTTAACCCGTTGGCACCGCTGGCGCGAGCTTTTACAGTTGGCGCATTTGTTGGTGATCGACCGACCTGGTTATCAATTGCCAGCAGTCGGCGAGCTGGCCGAGTTTGATGCTCGGCACCGAGCTGATGTCGAGGTTTTGGCTTTGGCACCTGCGGGCGCGGTGACACACCTTAATATTCGGGCGCTCGATATTAGCGCCACAGAAATTCGCGCGCTGACGGCGGCGGGGCAGTCTACCCGCTATTTATTGCCAGAGTCGGTGCGCCGTTATATTGCTGAACAGCAACTATACAGAGCGCGAGATTGATCGTTAGGTCGCGCGCTTTTTTTGGGTTTTTACAACACGTAATTTACGAAACATAAATAGGTAACCAATGTCAGATTCAATCCATGCGCTTATCCTTGAAGCGTTAGACGATTTAAAAGCACGCGATGTTACAGAAGTCGATGTGCGTGGTAAGAGCGATGTGATGGACACCATGATTATCGCTACCGGCACCTCAAGCCGTCATATTCGCTCGATGGCCGTGCATGTAATCGAAGAGTCGAAAAAGGCCAATAAAGCACCGTTAGGCGCGGAAGGCTTAGAGGGGAGCGATTGGGTACTGGTGGATTACGGCGATACCGTGCTGCACGTTATGCTGCCAGAGGCGCGCGAGTTTTACGATTTAGAAAAGCTGTGGTCGGTATCACCGGCTAATCGTACAGAAGATTAGTCTCGCGGTGCGGGTTAGATTAATTGCGGTGGGCAGTAAAATGCCCAGTTGGGTGCAAGATGGCTATAACGAATACGTTAAGCGCTTGCCCCGTGGCGACCTTGAATTAGAGTTGGTTGAATTGCCGTTAGCGCCGCGAGGTAAAAATAGCGATATTCAGCGCGCCATGGAGCGTGAATCTGAAGCGATTCGGGCCGCCATTGGCAAGGGCGACCGAGTCGTTGCGCTGGATGTATTAGGTAAAAGTTGGAGCACTGAGCAGTTGGCCGAGCAATTGGCGGGTTGGCGTATGGATGGCCGGCATGTCAGCTTGCTGATTGGTGGGCCAGACGGATTGGCACCCACTGCGCTGGCACTGGCCGAACAGCGTTGGTCGCTGTCGGCGCTAACCTTGCCACACCCACTGGTGCGGATTGTACTTGCCGAGCAGTTGTATCGAGCGTGGACTATTTTGCATAACCATCCTTATCACAAATAATACCAAGGCGCCGAGAGTGCTGAGTAGGATCTGACCCATCTATGTCCGAAGCAAGCCACTTTAAAGATCACCACCGTGAGGCGCGTTTGTTTTTTTCGCGCGCGCTGGTTGCCGGTGGCGTAATTGTGCTGTTAACGGGCATTTTGGTGCTGCGTTTTTTTTCGTTGCAGGTAGATCATCACGAAGATTATGTTACTCAGTCAGATCGCAATCGCGTGCATGTATTACCCATCCCGCCTACTCGCGGCTTAATTTACGACCGCAACGGTAAGCTGTTGGCCGAAAATCGTGCCAGTTACACATTATCAATTGTTCACGAGCGAGTGTCTGATTTAGCCGAAACGCTAGAATTTCTTGCTACGTTGGTTGATATTTCTGCTAACGATATTGAAAAGTTTAACGACCAACTGCGTCAGCGTCGCCGCCCATTTGATGCCGTTCCATTGCGTTTTGGTTTGACCGAGGTCGAGCTTGCGCGGCTGGCGGTTAATGAGTTCCGTCTAGATGGTGTTGAGGTGCACGCACAGCTGGTACGTCACTATCCAGAGGGCGATTTGTTTGCTCATTCAATAGGTTATGTTGGCCGTATTAATGAACAAGAGCTATCGGAATTTGACCCCGATGAATACCAGCGTTATAGCGGTACACACTCGATTGGCAAGATAGGTCTAGAGCGCTTTTATGAGCCTGAATTATTAGGTGAGGTGGGCTACCAAAACGTAGAAACCAATGCTCGCGGCCGAGTATTGCGTGTTTTAGACAGCGGCGACCCTAAGCCCGGCAGTGATCTTATTCTGCACGCTGATATTGAGCTGCAAAAAGAGGCGATGGCTGCTCTTGATGGGCATCGCGGGGCGGTGGTGGCCATCGATGTAGCAACCGGCGGTGTGTTGGCGGCGGTCAGTGCACCAAGCTTTGACGCTAATTTATTTGTTACCGGTATCAGTTTTAAAGACTATCGCCAGCTCAACCAATCTAAAGATTTGCCCTTGTTTAATCGTTTCTTGCAGGGCCAGTATCCACCGGGTTCGACGATAAAGCCGGTGGTCGCTATGGCGGGCCTACATTATAAAGTCATCACCTCCGAGACAACGGTACACGATCCAGGTTTTTACAAACTTAAAGACAGTAGCCGTCTCTATCGTGATTGGAAGCGTTGGGGGCATGGCCCCAACGTAGATTTAAAACAGGCGATAGCCGAGTCTTGTGATGTCTATTTTTACGATCTCGGTTTTAATCTGGGGATTGATAAAATGCATAGCTTTGGCGATCAGTTTGGTTTGGGTGAAAAAACCAATATTGATTTGCCCAGCGAGCGCCGAGGGTTGTGGCCTTCTCGGGATTGGAAGCGCGGTGCTCGCGGAGAGTCTTGGTATCCGGGTGACAGCTTGAATGTCTCTATCGGTCAGGGAGATGTCTTAGCAACGCCGTTGCAGTTGGCTTCGATGGTGTCGACCATCGCTCATCATGGGGTGCGTTTGAGACCGCAAATAGTAGCATCAATAGCTGGCGAGCCGCGCCCGCCTATCGTCGATCAGAATGTCGATGTCGAAGAGTCAATTATGGCACTTGGTATCGAGGCGATGGCTGAGGTGGTGCATGGTAAACACGGCACCGCGCAACGTATTGCCCAGGGCGCTAAGTATAAAATGGCAGGCAAAACCGGTACCGCACAAGTGGTGGCGATTGCACAAAACGCTGAGTATGACTCGGATGCACTGAGTGAGCGCAACCGAGATCACGCGTTATTTGTAGGTTTTGCACCACTGGATAACCCTAAAATTGCAGTAGCCGTGTTGCTCGAAAATGCCGAGTCCGGTTCGGGGGCCGCAGCACCTATTGCCCGGCGTGTATTTGATGCGTGGCTCTTAAACGAGCACGGCGAGTTACGGGAGTAACCCACACAGTGCCCAGCCAAGATTTTTTACGTCGTCTTCCCGAGTCGGATCGCACCCTGAGAAAACGTGACCGATTGCAGCAGCGCTTGCATGTTGATTTTTGGTTGCTGCTGCTGCTGATTATTATTTCTAGCGGCGGGTTGGTGGTGCTGTTTAGCGCTAGCGATCAATCTTTGGCGACCATAAAGCGTCAGGGGGTGTATTTTTTATTGGCCTATTTCGCCATGCTGGTAACCGCTCAAGTACCTGTGCATTTTATGCGGCGTATGGCGCCCTGGGCTTACGCTTTGGGGGTGGTGTTACTGGTGCTGGTGGTGCTGCATGGGGTGGGTGCTAAAGGCGCGCAGCGCTGGTTAAGTCTAGGCGGTTTTCGTTTTCAGCCCTCAGAGGTGATGAAGTTGGCAATGCCTGTGACGATTGCCGCTTATCTTGGCCAGCGGCACTTGCCCCCAGTGTTTAAACATGTATTTTGGACGCTTGCATTGGTGGCGGTTCCGACAGTACTTATTATTAAACAACCGGATCTAGGAACCTCTATTTTGGTGGCCGCCTCGGGGTTGATGGTGTTATTTTTTGCTGGACTATCATGGCGCTATATCTTGGCCGCAGTAACGCTATTAATGGCGAGCTTGTGGCCACTGTGGCACTTTGTATTGCATGATTATCAAAAAAAGCGCGTGTTAACACTCCTTAATCCTGAGGATGATCGGTTAGGTGCGGGTTGGAATATTATTCAATCCAAAACGGCTATTGGCTCTGGCGGGGTGCCGGGTAAGGGCTGGTTACATGGCACTCAATCACATCTAAATTTTTTACCTGAAGGGCATACCGATTTTATCATTGCTGTGTTGGCCGAAGAGTTTGGCTTGATTGGGGTGTTAATTTTGCTGAGTCTTTATATGTTGGTGGTGTTGCGAGGTATGACGATAGCCGTACGTGCGCAAGATAGCTTTGGACGTTTGCTGGCCGCGAGCATTACTTTAACGTTTTTTGTTTATGTGTTTGTTAATATCGGCATGGTTTCAGGACTGCTGCCAGTGGTGGGGGTGCCTTTGCCGCTAGTGAGTCAGGGCGGCACATCAATCGTTACCTTATTGGCGGGTTTCGGTATTTTAATGGCAATTGCTACCGAGCCGCGCAAGGTGATTCGGTAATGATGTTGTCTAATTCTTTTGTTGATTACATGAGTTTTCGGGAGGCACTTTGTTTTTGAGTTGTCGTAAGTCGGTTGTGGGTGTGACGTGTCGCAGGCTGCCAATACTATTATTGCTTTTAACGAGCACAGTACGAGCTGATTATACCTCGAGCCCAAAGGCGCAAGTGTTCATTGATCGCATGGTGACTGAGCATCAATTTTCGCGCGAATCATTACAAGCGTTATTTTATCACGCTAACAAGCGTCAGACGATTCTCGATGCGATCTCTCGCCCAGCCGAAAAAACCAAAAGCTGGGCTGATTACCGTAATATTTTTATAAAAGACGCACGCATTAAAAGTGGCGTAAAGTTTTGGCTGGATAATGCCGATGCGCTGGCGCGCGCCGAACAAGAGTTTGGCGTGCCGGCCGAATATATTGTTGCCATTATTGGTGTCGAGACACTTTACGGGCGTGTTACAGGTAGTTATCGGGTGATTGATGCCTTGAGCACTTTGGCGTTTGATTATCCGCCGCGCAGTGATTTTTTTACCCGCGAGCTTGAGCAATATTTATTGTTGACCCGCGAGCATCAACAAGACCCTCTGAGCCATAAAGGCTCTTACGCCGGGGCAATGGGTTACGGTCAGTTTATGCCTTCTAGTTACCGCCATTATGCGGTAGATTTTGATGGAGATGATTTGCCCGATATTTGGAATAATTTACCCGATGCCATTGGCAGTGTGGCAAATTACTTTAAAAGCCATGGTTGGCAGCCCGGTAAACAAGTGGTGCTACGCGCGCGGCCTGAGGATACCCTAGATAGTACTATTGTTTATAATCAAATAGTGCCGCCGGAACACAGTATTGGCGGGTGGATGAAAGCAGGCTTAAAGCCTATCAGCGCTGTTCCATCTGAGACTCTTGCGCTGGCAATTAAACTTGATGGCGCACTGGGAGACGAATACTGGTTAGGCTTTAACAACTTTTATGTCATTACACGTTACAATCGCAGCCATATGTACGCCATGGCGGTACATCAGTTAGCGCAAGCGATTGTTCTTGGGTATCAAGCCGATGGACGCGACCATGAATAAAATAGGGTGGTTGATCTTATGTGCCGTAGTGTCGGTTGCCGGCTGTTCTAGTCAGAGCAGTAAACCGCCTAGCCGCTATCATATCGATCAAGATGTTGGCCCGAGCGGCGAGATCGATTTATCTCATGTGCCAGATGCGATACCCAAAACCGAGCCGCGTACTCGTGCTGGCAATAAAAACCCTTATACCGTGTTGGGTAAAACCTATTACCTTATTGAGGATGAAACGAGCTATAAAGAGCGCGGCAACGCCTCTTGGTACGGCAAAAAGTTTCATGGGCATAAAACTTCTAACGGTGAGATTTATGATATGTACGCTATGACGGCGGCTCATAAAACCCTGCCAATTCCCTCTTATGTTCGAGTAACACATTTAAACAATGGCCGTAGTGTGGTTGTTAGGGTGAACGATCGTGGGCCGTTTCATCAAGGCCGTATTATTGATTTAAGCTACGCTGCTGCGCAGCGATTGGGTATTTCTAAAACGGGCACTGGCCCAGTCGAAGTTGAGATTATCGTGCCGGGCGATACACCGCCGCCGCCATTAAAACCCGATGATCGCCCCGCCAGCCATGCAGGTGGCTTTTACCTGCAGGTGGGAGCTTTTGCTAGCGCTGCGGCGGCAAACCGTCTGCGTGATAAAACAGCTGCGGCTACTGAGGCGCGGGTGTTTATTAGTGAGATTAACGCCGCTCAGCCGCTCTACCGTGTCAAGATAGGTCCGTTGGCCGATCAGCAAGAGGTTGCGCGGGTGCGAGAACAACTGCCGGCTGTGGGTGTTTATAATAGCCATCTAGTGAAAGATTAAGAAAATCTTTACGGCTTTACGTTACACTTTACAGATTAAACTTTGCGACCATATTGATTCACTGACTTAAAAAGACTGGATATTCATGTTTGTTAAAACCTTAGCCGCTTGCGGCCTATTGACCCTTACTTTGGTAGCTAATGCGCAACAGGTATTGATTCCCGCCGCGCCGCAACTGGCCTCATCGGCCTACATTTTGCTTGATGCCGACACCGGTAAAGTTATCGTTGAAGAAAACGCCGATGAACAATTACCGCCGGCGAGTTTAACCAAAATGATGACGAGCTACATTGTGACGTCGGAACTGGAAGACAACCGATTAAACGAAAACGACATGGTCAACATTAGCGTTGCGGCCTGGAAAATGGGCGGTTCGAAAATGTTTGTCCGCGAGGGTACCGAGGTGTCGGTCATCGATTTGCTGCGCGGTATTATTGTTCAGTCGGGCAACGATGCAAGTGTGGCTTTGGCGGAGCATATTGCCGGCGGTGAAGGTGCATTTGCCGATGTTATGAATCAAACGGCTAGTTTACTGGGGATGACTGGCAGTCATTTTGTTAACGCCACCGGCTGGCCGGCCGAAGGGCACCTAACCACCGCGCGCGATTTATCGCTGTTGGCACGGGCCATTATTAATGATCACCCAGAATACTACGACCTTTATAAAGAGAAGTATTTTTCTTACAACGGCATTAATCAGCCAAACCGTAACCGTTTGTTGTTTCGTGATAATTCGGTTGATGGCTTAAAAACGGGTCATACTGAGGCGGCAGGTTACTGCTTGGTAGCTTCGGCGAAACGGGGTGATATGCGTTTGGTGTCTGTGGTTATGGGGACCAATACAGAGGAAGCCCGCGCCGTCGAGACGCAAAAGCTACTGGCTTATGGTTTTCGTTATTTTGAAAATCAAACCCTCTATCGCGCGGGTGAAACACTGGAAAGTACGCGAATTTGGTACGGCGAAACTGATCGCCTGACGCTGACGGTGGCCGCCGATGTGGTAGAAACCATCCCTCGTGGTAGCCGTGATGATATTAAAGTTGAATTACAGATTCCTGATATTATTAAAGCCCCCATTGAAAAAGGCCAGCAAGTCGGCACTTTAACGTTGACACTTAACGGTGAAACCATCGCCGAAGTGCCTGCCGTAGCACAAGCCGCCGTCCCTAAGGCGGGATTTTTTGCCCGCATTATGGATGCGATCAAGCTGTTTGTTACCGGTTTGTTGAGCTAGCTGAATTGTTATGATGATCGCGCGTGTTGGCTGGGATTGATTGTCCTGCCAGCACCCGCATTTTTTGCTACAATCGCCCGCTATGCTATAGCGAGGTGAGCCTGTGCAAGAACCCCCAAAAATTGAATTTCCCTGTCCTGACTACCCCATCAAAGTATTGGGCGATGCCGGTGAAACACTCTATTCGCTTGTAATGACGGTAATGGATGAGCACGCGCCGGGTTTTGATCGCGAGCGCACCACTGTCAGAGATAGCGGCAAAGGCCGCTTTCAGTCGGTAACAGTTTTTATTACAGCGACTGGCATAGAGCAGCTCGAAACGATTCATCAGGCGCTGCGGGCAAGCCCGGTAACTAAAGTCGTTTTTTGATCATGCCGCTCGATCAGCTAGATGTTCACGATTTGGGCACGCGCGATTACCTGAGTACCTGGCAGGCAATGTCGGCTTTTACCAGCGCACGCGCTTCTGACGCGGCCGATCAGCTTTGGTTAGTGGAGCATCCTGCGGTGTTTACTCAGGGCCAAGCGGGCAAGCCCGAGCACTTGTTAGCGGTTGAGGGTATCGAGCTGGTGCAAAGCGACCGTGGCGGGCAGGTGACCTATCACGGGCCCGGTCAGTTAGTGGCTTATCCATTATTGGATCTACGTCGCCGTAAGTTAGGCGTGCGTCAGCTTGTTAGTCTTATCGAACAGGTTATTATTGCGGTATTGCACGGTTATGATATTGACGCGTATGCCCGCCCAGACGCTCCCGGTGTGTATGTGGCGGGAGATAAGATCGCCTCGCTGGGCTTACGGGTGCGACGCGGCTGCAGTTTTCACGGTTTGGCATTAAACGTCGATATGGATCTATCGCCATTTGAGCAGATTAACCCCTGCGGTTATGCGGGCTTAAAAATGACCGATATGGCGCGTTTAAGGGCTGTTCCCGTGGCTATGAGTGCGGTCAAAAACGCATTGATCGATCAGTTTGTACAGAAGTTGGACTACAAAACCGCTATAATATCCGCCGCTTAATGACTGGCGCGCTTTACTTGATGCGTACCCACTCTCAAATTTTTGTATTAATGGCCTCGGGCCCGAATGAGTTTGACTATGACGATTGAAATACCCGATATCCAGCCCGTAAAACGCACGCGCCGTCATAAGCAAGGTGAAAAACTGCGCGATGCGGATAAGGTTGAGCGAATTCCGGTAAAAGTCATTGCCACCGATGCGGTCGAGGTGCCCCGTAAGCCTGATTGGATTCGGGTTCGAGTACCTGCCTCGCCCGAGGTGGATAGAATTAAAAAGCTATTGCGTAAAAATAACTTGTCGTCTGTGTGCGAAGAGGCAAATTGCCCCAACTTGGGTGAGTGCTTTAGCGGTGGCACCGCCACTTTTATGATTATGGGTGATATCTGTACCCGTCGTTGCCCATTTTGCGATGTGGGCCATGGCAAACCCAATGCATTGGATGAGCAAGAGCCTATTAAATTGGCAGAAGCCATTGCTGAGTTGCGCTTGAAGTATGTGGTTATCACCTCTGTTGATCGGGATGATTTGCGCGATGGCGGTGCTGGCCACTTTGCCGATTGTATTCGCGAGTCTCGTGCGCGTTTGCCGAATTTACAGGTTGAAATTCTCACCCCCGATTTCCGTGGGCGTATGGAGCCGGCGCTGGATATTTTAGAGCGTGAAGCCCCCGACGTGTTTAACCACAATCTCGAAACTGTGCCGCGTTTGTATCGTCAGTCACGCCCAGGCGCTAACTACGAATGGAGCCTAACGCTGTTGTCTGAGTTTAAAAAGCGTCGCCCCGATGTGTTAACTAAATCGGGTTTGATGGTGGGTTTGGGGGAGACCAAAGAAGAAATATTCCAGGTGATGCGCGATATGCGCGAGCATAACATTGATATGCTGACCATCGGCCAATACCTACAGCCGTCAAAAGATCATTTGCCGGTCGAGCGTTATGTACACCCCGATGAATTTGCCGAGTACACCGCACTGGCTAAAGAGCTAGGTTTTAGCCGTGCTGCATGTGGCCCGCTGGTGCGTTCGAGCTACCACGCCGACAAGCAAGTGCAGGGAGATGACGTACAGCAATGGTCGGGTGTTGAGCGTTAATTGAGAGTGTTAACAATGTGCGAGCCCGCATGGCGTCGGGTTCGTCTTGCCGATCATCCGCGTTATCTTGATCAGGTTGCAATCTGGCATCACCGTGAGTGTTTGCGTCAAGGGCTGCAAAGCCGTCAGCAGACGCGACGCGAGCGTTTGCTCAAGCATTTAAATCACCTTACTTCAGTACCACAAACATGGTTGGCGCTAAAGCCAAGCAGCGCTGAGCTAATCGGCTGCGTCAGTGTTGTAAGTTATCATCTTGGTGCTCAGCCCGGCACGCCCCAAGCCGATACACCACTGTGGTTAAGCAACCTTTATGTTGCCCCCGAATGGCGCCAGCAGGGCGTTGCCAGCGGTTTGATTACCGGAGTTAAGCAGTTTGCTCGCGAGCTATCTATGCCCGAGTTGTGGCTAACTGCGACGGACCAGTCGGATTTTTATAGCCGACGTGGTTGGCGCTTAGTGCGCCAAGCTAAGTTGGGTGGTCGCTGGGTGAGTGTTATGAGTCATAGTCTTGTTGATGCGCCATAAAACTCTCGACTTGATCGGTAAACACCGCATCGACGCCTAATTTATTTAAGTATTGCCACTCGTCCGAGTAATTGGCGGTATACACCCAGTGTTTTAAGCCTCGGCGCTGAATATCACTGCTAAGCTCAGCGCTGGTGGTAACCAGTGCGGTATTGCATGAGTATGCCGCTAGCTGCTCTGCGCAGGCAGCGTAGTCCAGCGGATCACTGGCGAGCAAAACACCGCGCTTGAGTTGTGGCAATAATTGTTTGGCGCGAAACAGCTCGTGGTGGTTAAAACTCGATAGTAATATGTGCTCTAAGTTACCACCGAGGGCTGCGCGCTGCGCTTGCAGCGCTTGGATGACGTTGTCGGTGGCGCCGGCATTTTTAATCTCGATATTCAGTAAGCACTGCTCCCCGACTAATTCTAATACCTGTTGTAAGGTGAGAATCGGTTCGCCATTTTCAAGCCGCGCCGCATCTAATTGTTCGCGGCTGCAAGTCCACAGCGCGCCGTTGCCGTTGGTGACCCGGCCCAAGCGGTGGTCGTGAATAATGTACAGTTCGCCGTGCAGCTGCCATACATCTATCTCGATGCCGGCACAGCCGAGGGTTAAAGCCCGCGTTATCGCCGCGAGCGAGTTTTCGGGTAAGTCATGGCCGGGGCCGCCGCGATGAGCGATGCACTGCATAGTCATAAGTGTTTAATCCTATCGTTACGTGAGTGATAATGACGCGGGCTCGGTAAGGTCGTTATTGAGTATCACTCTATTTAAAATTACGCTTGCTGGAAAGGAATTTTAATGTGTTAAAGATGTTACTGCTCAGCGGTTGTATTGTGGTGTCTTTGTTGTTGGCGCGATTGATGGACAAAGTAGTCCGAGATCTGGCAATCAAGCGCTCAGTCAGTCTATATCGGGTTGAGTACATTAATAAAGTTACGCATTTTGCCTTGTTATTTTGCACGGTGGTGGCTATCTGCTTAGTGCTGGGGCTGGGCTACGGTGATGTCACCCTATTTTTGTCGTCAATCTTTGCCGTGGTGGGTATTGCGTTGTTTGCTCAGTGGTCGATATTAAGCAATATCACCGCCAGTGTGATTATATTCTTCGGTTTTCCTTATCGAGTGGGAGATCGTATTCAGGTGCTCGACCCCGATTTTGAAATGATCGGGGTCATCAGTGAGATTACGATGTTTCATGTTATCGTCCGGCTCGATGATGGCAATACTGTGACTTATCCCAACTCGATGATGTTACAGCGAGCGGTATTGAAAGTTAGCAGCAATACGCAATTACTGTCGCCCGACGAAAGCTAATTTATTAGGTTTCTACCCGCTTGGGCGCACTCCCTTGCGCCCTGTAACGTCTTTAGCTGTTATTGATCGTGATTACAACTTTAGGCGTTTATCAATACGTCCAGCTTTGGGCCAAGTAATTGTCCCTGCTTAGCCGGTCGCGCTATAAAAGATTGCTTTAACTCAGTACTTTACCAATTGCTTGGCTTAAATAATCAAGATTGGCATTGCTAACGCCAGCAATATTGACTCGGCTGTTATCGGTCATATACACGCTAAACTCACTTTTCAATTGTGTAACTTGCGCCGTACTTAAGCCTAAAAAGCTGAACATGCCGCGCTGTTGGGCGATAAAACTAAAATCGATTTGTTGTTGCGTACTATTAAGTGCACTGACCAGTTGCTCGCGTAAACCACTGATGCGCTCGCGCATGTCGGTCAGTTCTTGCAGCCATAGTGCGTGCAAACTTTCGCTGTGATAAATAATGTCTACCAGCGAGCTGCCGTGTGCGGGCGGCATGGAGTATAGGCCTCGGGTAATACTTAATACTTGGCTTAAGCTGGCGCTAGCTGCAGTGGCCGACGGCGCGACAATACTAAGGCTGCCGGTACGTTCGCGGTATAACCCCAAGTTTTTTGAAAACGATGTAGCGAGAATCAGCTCGGGTAGTTTATCGGCCATAAGCCTTACTCCGTAGGCATCTTCGGCAATACCATCGCCAAAGCCCTGATAGGCCATATCAATAAATGGTGTAAAGCCGCGCTCGGCGGCAAGCTCGGTTAGTTTCTGCCATTGGGTTGGGGTTAAATCGGCGCCGCTGGGGTTGTGGCAGCAAGCGTGCAATAGAACTAAATCATCTTTTCCGGCTTGGCTTAAGGTGGTAAGCATGGCCTCAAAATCAATCGCATGTCGGTTAAAGTCGTAATAGGGGTATTGCTTTAATGTGATGCCGGCACTGCTAAGCAGCGGCACATGGTTGCCCCAGGTTGGGTTGCTTACCCAGATGGTGGCATTGGGGTTGGCTTTGGCAATTAGCTCGGCGGCAGTGCGCAGTGCACCGCAGCCGCCGGGGGTTTGTATGGTGGCTACCCTTTGTTCACGAATCACTGCATGTTGCTCGCCAAAGGCCAGCGCCGCTGCGGCTTGGTTGGCACCAGGCACACCCGCAGGTGGTGTATACACCTTGCTCGACTCGCTTTGGTAGAGCTCGGCCTCAGCTTGTTTCACGCAGGCTAAAATTGGCGTATTACCTTGCTCGGTTTTGTACACACCAACGCCTAAATCGACTTTATCTGGGTTGTTATCGGCGTGGTAGGCGGCGCTCAAGCCTAAAATAGGGTCGGCAGGCAATAGTGGCAGCTTGGTGAACATAGGGGCTCCTGAGTAGGTAGGCAATACGTATGGCCGTAAAATACCGCGGCGGCAAAAATATCTGGCGTGGATAATAGCGCAAAATAACCGAGCGCGCAGAGCCTAAAGAATTGTGGGCGTCGAATGGTGGGGGTGGCTATAAAAAGGCCGTCGCACCGTTGAGGGGATACGACGGTTAAGCAAGCGGCAGTACGGTGTGGAAGCTGTGTCCTGCCGCGAAGTTCCTGTTGTGGTACAGGATCCGCGCCGTGTGGAGTGATGGCTGGTGAAGGCCATCCGGCGCAGTGGTTTAATGTACTTTGTGTTTAGCGTGGTTGCTGCTATTGGTTTGCCACCAGTGGGGTCACGCTGCTGGCAGGCGACACCTCTAATAGCAGCTCGGGCTTACCTTTGCAGGCTCGTGCCAATTCATCACTTTTACCTGCCAGCAATAGACCGATGGCCTCGCTGTGTTCTTCACTAATACCTTTAATCGATGTTTCAATCAGTTCGGTAATATTGGCAGCCAATTCCAGCATTTTATCGTGAGCTTCGGCAGCTTTTTTATCATCAAACATCTTTCCATCCCGATCACATTTCCAAACGGCGACTACAGCCATGATTAACCTCCATTGCGACACTGTTTGCATGTACAGTATTTTATTGTGGTGTTGGTGTCAAGCAAATGCATGGGGCGGAGTTTATTTTTCCTGTTCTTTTACGGATGAGCTAGGGATAATAAGGCACATTTAAGCCGTTATGGGACTGTATGTGACTAAAACGCCCCCCGAGCCCAAAACAGAGCAACAAGCGGTTAACCGCCCCGGACTGCTGCGCTCTAGCAGTAAGGTGGGGCTGATGACCATGACCTCGCGAGTACTAGGGCTGCTGCGTGATGTGGTGTTTGCCCACACCATTGGTGCCGGTGGCGGCGCCGATGCGTTTTTTGTCGCTTTCAAAATTCCCAACTTTATGCGCCGATTATTTGCCGAGGGTGCCTTTGCGCAGGCGTTTGTGCCGGTGTTGTCCGAGTATCGCGCACAGGGCACCTTGGCTGCGGTAAAGGCGTTGGTGGATCGCGTGGCTGGTGGTTTAGGGTTAGTTTTGTTGCTGGTCACCGCGTTGGCGGTGCTGGGTGCGCCATTGGTTGCTGCTGTGTTTGCTCCAGGCTTTCATGCCGATCCAGAGCAGTTTGCCTTGGTCACCGACATGATTCGAATCACGTTTCCGTACCTAATGCTGATCTCCCTAACAGGGCTAACCGGTGCGATTCTTAACAGCTACGACCATTTTGCAATACCCGCATTTACCCCCGTACTGTTGAATGTGTGCCTGATTGGCGCGGCATTATTGGCGGCGCCCCAGTTTGATCCGCCCGCCTTAGGGTTGGCGTGGGGCGTGTTGGCGGCGGGGGTTGTGCAGTTTGTGTTTCAATTGCCGTTTTTGATGCGCCTGCAATTGTTGCCCTCACCCAAAGTGGATTGGGCCGACCCGGGCGTAAAGCGTATTTTGGCGCTTATGTTGCCGGCACTGTTTGGTGTGTCGGTAAGTCAGATCAATTTAATGCTCGATACCATTATTGCGTCTTTGTTGCCCAGCGGCAGTATTTCTTGGCTGTACTACTCCGAACGCTTGGCTGATTTGCCTCTTGGGGTGTTTGCGATCGCCATTGCTACCGTAATCTTACCCAACTTGTCGCGCCAGCATGCCGCCCGCGACCCAGACAGTTTTGCCCATACGCTCGATTGGGCGTTGCGGTTAATTTGCTTAATTGCTCTGCCGGCCATTGTTGCGTTGGTGATTTTAGCCGAACCAATACTGGTGACCTTGTTTCAGTACGGTGCCACTGGCGCCGCTGATACCGCGATGGCGGCGCTCAGTTTGCGGGCCTACGCTTTGGGGCTGTTGGCCTTTATGCTAATTAAAGTGCTGGCGCCTGGTTTTTTTGCGCGCCAAGACATGAAAACACCCGTGCGTATTGGCGTTATCGCTATGGTGGTTAACATGGTGCTTAATATTGCGTTTGTAGTGCCATTACATTATTACTGGCAGGTTGGTCATGTCGGGTTAGCCTTGGCTACGTCGCTTGCGGCTTACGTTAACAGTTTTTTGTTGTATCGCGGCTTGCGCCGCTTGGGGGTCTATTGGCCGCATCGCGGTTGGCCAGTATTTGGGCTGCAAATGCTGTGTGCCAATATCGCTATGGCGCTGATGTTGGTGGCGCTGATGATGGTTTGGCCCAATTGGGTAGACTGGTCAGCGGGGCAGCGTATTTGGCGCTTAGCGTTAGTTTGCGTGGCGGGGGCGCTGATCTACGCTGTAGGTTTGTTGTTAACGGGATTTAAACTCGCCAATTTGCGCCACGTCTCGCGCCATTAGGGTTGCTGTTGTATACTCACGCGTCAGATTTTCCGCCGTCAACAGGTTCAGTGTGAACAATCAGACTCCAGAATTCATTCGCGGTTTATACAACTTGCGCGAGCGCCATCGAGGGTCTGTGGCCACCATTGGCACGTTCGATGGTGTGCATTTAGGGCATCAGGCGATACTGCGACAACTCAAAGATGTGTCTGAGCGTCTGCAGTTGCCCTCTGTGGTGATCTTATTTGAGCCTCAGCCTCACGAGTATTTTGCACGCGAGCGGGCACCGGCACGGTTAATGCGGCTGCGTGAAAAGCTCGAAGCGCTGTTTGCCGCTGGTGTAAACAAAGTATTATGTCTGCAGTTTAATGAGGCGTTTCGCAGCCTAACGGCGCATCAATTTATTGCTCAGGTGCTGGTGGGTGGTTTAGGTATTCGCCACTTGGTGGTGGGTGATGATTTTCGCTTTGGCTGTGATCGCGCTGGCAACTATCAATTATTGCAAGAGGCGGGCGCCGAGCTGGATTTTGGCGTGACCGACACTTGTACTTTAACGCTCGCGGGTGAGCGGGTGAGCAGCACTCGTATTCGCGAACATTTGCAGGCCGGTGAATTTGCCCAAGCTGAGGCCTGCCTAGGGCGGCCCTATGCGATTAGTGGACGAGTAGGGCACGGTAAAAAGCTGGGGCGTGAGTTAGGTGTGCCCACCGCTAATGTGCGCTTGCAGCGTTATCGAGCGCCGCTCTCGGGGGTTTTTGTGATCAGCGCTTTATTGGCCGATGGCAAGTGCTACCCAGGCGTTGCTAACGTTGGAGTAAAGCCTACGATAGGCGGTGATATTGAGCCGTTATTAGAAGTGCACTTACTGGATTTTGATCGAGATATTTATAGCCAACCGGTAACGGTGATGTTTCACCAGCGGTTGCGAGCTGAGCAAAAGTTTGCATCGCTCGCGGCACTCACCGCACAATTGCAGGATGATATTCGAGGCGCGCGGGCGTATTTTGCCGTCGTGTCACCGGCATCTATCCAACCACACATTCTTAACTGACTTTGAAAAGACCATGACCGATTACAAAGCAACGTTGAATTTGCCCCATACATCGTTTGCCATGAAGGCTAACTTGGCCCAGCGCGAGCCGGAGATGCTCAAAGCGTGGGCGAACGATGATCTATACCAACAAATTCGTGCCGCACGTAAGGGCTGCGAGTCGTATATTTTGCATGATGGCCCCCCCTATGCAAATGGCGATATTCACATTGGTCATGCCGTTAATAAAATTCTTAAAGATATTATCGTTAAGAGCAAAACCTTAAGTGGTTTTGACGCGCCTTACGTCCCCGGCTGGGATTGCCATGGTTTGCCGATTGAGCACAATGTCGAGAAGAAACACGGCAAGGCGGGGGTTAAGTTAGACGTAAAAGCGTTTCGACAAAAATGCCGCGAATACGCTACGCGTCAGGTCGATGGTCAGCGGAAGGATTTTATCCGTTTGGGGGTGTTAGGTGACTGGCACAACCCTTACCTCACGATGGACTTTACCTTCGAGGCCGATATTATTCGCGCGTTAGGTAAGATCGTCGAAAATGGCCATTTGCAGCGCGGTTTTAAGCCCGTCTACTGGTCAGTGGTCGGTGGCTCAGCATTGGCTGAGGCCGAGGTGGAGTATCAAGATAAAACCTCATTCAGTATCGATGTAAAGTTTGCTTTTGCCGATCAAGATGCCGCCGCTGGCGTGTTTGGTGACTTAGCCGGTAATGGCCCGCTGTCCGTGGTTATTTGGACCACCACGCCATGGACTTTGCCGGCCAACCAAGCGGTGAGTGTTAACCCCGAGTTGGATTATGTTGTAGTTGCAGTGGCGGGTGAGCGCTTAGTTATGGCCGAAGGCTTGTACGAGTCGGTTATGGCGCGCGCGGGCATCGAAAACTTTACCGTGGTAGGCCGTGTTAAAGGCTCCGCTCTCGAAGGGCAGAACCTACAGCATCCGTTTTATGAGCGTCAGGTGCCGGTTGTGTTGGGTGATCATGTCACCTTAGATGCTGGTACGGGTTGTGTGCACACCGCGCCTGATCACGGCATAGATGACTTTGTGGTAGGGCGTAAATACGATATAGGTACGCTTAATTACATCGATGATAACGGCTTATACCGTGATCATGTGCCAATGTTTGCCGGCGAGCATGTGTATAAAGTTGATGAAAAAGTTATCGACTTATTAAAAGAAAAAAGCGCACTGTTTTTTGAGAGTAAAATCACTCACAGTTTCCCACACTGCTGGCGCACCAAAACACCGCTGATTTTTCGCGCGACGCCGCAGTGGTTTGTCAGTATGACTAAAAACGATTTGCGTGGCCAAGTAGCAAAATCGGTTGAAGGTGTGCAGTGGGTGCCCAGCTGGGGACGTGCGCGTATCGACTCGATGCTGGAGTCTAGCCCCGATTGGTGCATTTCTCGACAGCGCACATGGGGTGTCCCCATTGCGTTGTTTGTGCACAAAGAAACCGGCGCGCTGCATCCCCGCACCGCCGAGCTAATTGAGCAAGTGGCGCTGCAGGTTGAAAAAACTGGCATGGACGCTTGGTACGACTTAGATGCTAGCAGTTTGTTGGGGGCCGAGGCTGCTGAATACGATAAGGTGACCGACACGTTAGATGTTTGGTTCGATTCTGGTGTTACGCATCACGCCGTGCTGCAGCAGCGTGAAGGTTTGCACTACCCGGCCGACTTGTATTTAGAGGGTTCAGACCAGCACCGCGGTTGGTTTCAGTCGTCGCTTAAAACCGCAATGGCAATGAACGGCACCGCACCTTACAAAACGGTTTTGACCCACGGCTTTGTGGTAGATGCTGACGGACGTAAAATGTCTAAATCTATCGGCAATACGGTGGCACCGCAAAAAGTGATTAATGAGCTGGGTGCCGATGTGTTGCGTCTTTGGGTGTCGGCTACCGATTTCAGCTCTGAGATGAGCGTGTCCGATGAAATTCTAAAACGTACCGCTGACTCATACCGTCGCATTCGCAATACCGCACGTTTTATTTTATCCAACCTCAACGGTTTTGATCCGGCGACTGATTTGGTGCCCGAAGATGAACTGCTGGCGCTGGATCGTTGGGTTGTTGGGCGTGCGGCTCAATTGCAGGAAGAGTTGATTCAGTGCTACGACAACTTTCAGCTGCATCAGGTATACCAAAAGCTGCATAATTTTTGTGTGGTTGAGCTTGGTGGTTTTTATCTGGATATTATTAAAGATCGGCAGTACACCACTAAAGCGGATTCACGTCCGCGCCGCTCGGCGCAAACGGCGCTGTATTATTTGGCCGAGGCGTTTACACGCTGGATTGCACCGATACTAAGCTTTACCGCCCATGAAATGTGGCAGCAATTACCAGGTAAGCCCAGCGGCAGCGTGTTTACGGCCGAATGGTTTGTATTGCCAAAATGTGTTGATGCTCGGTTGGGTGATGACTTTTGGCGGCAAGTAGCGGATGTTAAAAATGCCACGAATAAAGTCTTGGAGGCCAAGCGCGGTGAGGGTGCCATAGGTGGTTCATTGTCTGCTGAGCTCACCCTATATTGCGACGAGAGCCTGCTGAGCCAGTTGGCGCGGGTAGGGGATGAGTTGCGGTTTATTTTAATTAGCTCGGCCGCCACCTTGGCGCCATTAAGTAGTGCTGGTGATGATGCTGTGAGTACGGATGTTAATGGTTTGAGTATTGCCGTACAAAAATCTGAGCAACCTAAGTGCGCCCGCTGTTGGCACTTTCGTGCCGATGTTGGCTCTGTTGCCGCACACCCAGAAATTTGCCAGCGCTGTGCTGATAATATTGAGGGTGCCGGCGAAGTCCGACACTATGCCTAAGGTGATGGCCATGTTTAAAAAAATAGCGCACCCGTGGTGCTGGTATATGCTGGCACTGGTGGTGTTTGTTTTGGATCAGTGGAGTAAAACGGCGATAGTGGCAAGTTTAGATTACAATTCACCACTTGTGCTGAATGCGTACTTTAATTTTACCTTGCTATATAACCCCGGCGCGGCCTTTAGCTTTTTAAGTGACGCCGGTGGCTGGCAACGCTGGTTTTTTACCGCGATAGCGGCGGTATTTAGCGTTGTGATTGTGGTTTGGTTGGCGCGTTTGCCCAAAGTCCGCTGGCTAGAGGCGATGGCGTTAGGGTTTGTTTTAGGCGGTGCGCTAGGCAACTTGTACGATCGAGTGATGCTTGGCCACGTTGTAGATTTTATCGTTGTGCATTATCAAGATAGTTATTTTCCAGCGTTTAATCTTGCCGATGCCGCGATTTGTTTTGGCGCCTTCTGGTTGATTGTGGATATGTTGTTCGGTTCTAAAGTGGCCGTCGCCGAGACCGCTCGTAACGGTGACTCTAATGCGTGATTTGACGGTTGGGCCTGGTACCCGCGTAACTTTGCACTTTTCATTAGCCTTGCCGGATGGCCAGTTAATCGATTCTAATTTTGAAGGTTCGCCGGCCACTTTTACAGTGGGCGATGGAAAACTTTTAAAAGGCTTTGAGCAGGCGCTGTTTGGTTTACGCGAGGGCGCACAAGAAGAGTTAACCATTAAGCCAGAGGCCGGTTTTGGCGCCCATAACCCTAATAATCTGCAAACGATTCCACGCTCCGACTTTGAGGCAGATCTGGAATTGAGCCAGGGGTTAATGTTGTCGTTTTCCGATGCGCAGAATACCGAATTACCTGGTGTCGTCGTAGAGTACAATGACGAAGAGGTAACAGTGGATTTTAATCACCCGCTGGCGGGGCGTGATATCACCTTTAAAGTGGCGATCCTGCAAATAGAGCCCGTGCAAGTACACTAACATCGACAGGTTTTACTAATGCAAATCAAATTGGCCAACCCCCGCGGCTTTTGTGCGGGGGTCGATCGCGCGATTGATATCGTCAACCGGGCGCTAGATGTGTTTGGTGCACCTATCTATGTGCGTCATGAAGTGGTCCACAATAAATTTGTGGTCGATACGCTGCGCGAGCGCGGAGCAGTGTTTGTCGATGAGTTAGAAGAAGTACCTGATGACGTCATTGTAATTTTTAGTGCGCACGGTGTGTCGCAAGCGGTGCGTGACGAAGCGGCAAAACGCGCTCTACAAGTGTTTGACGCCACCTGTCCGCTGGTGACCAAGGTGCATATGGAAGTGGCTCGGTACAGTCGAGATGGCAGTGAATGCATCTTAATTGGCCACGCAGGTCACCCCGAGGTAGAAGGCACTATGGGACAGTATGACGCCGGTAACGGTGGCAAGATGTATTTGGTTGAATGTGTTGCCGATGTTGCCAGTCTTAGCGTGGTAGACCCGTCGCGTTTAGCTTACGTTACCCAAACTACGTTATCGATGGATGACACGGCTGAGATCATCGCCGCTTTGCGGGCAAAGTTTAGTGATATCCAAGGGCCGCGCAAAGACGACATTTGTTATGCTACTACCAATCGCCAAGATGCAGTGCGTCAGCTGGCACTAGAGTGTGATTTGGTTTTGGTGGTTGGCTCCCCTAATAGCTCAAACTCCAACCGTTTGCGCGAGCTGGCCGAGCGCTGTGGTACCGAGGCCTATTTAATAGATTCTCCCGCGGATATTAACAACGCTTGGTTAACCGGTAAGAATCAAATTGGTATTACTGCAGGTGCATCAGCGCCAGAAACTTTAGTGCGGCAAGTGGTGGAGCATCTGGCTGTAATGGGGGCTGATTTTCCGCAAGAGATCGCTGGGACACCGGAGACTATTAGTTTTTCTCTGCCTAAAGAATTACGTTGAGGTTGCACATTCGGATTCACCTATTCGCTCTTTACGGATCCTGCCACCTCTAGATAGTACTAGAGAATATCCGCCGTGTTCTGCGTTGTCTGAACAAATAGTGATGGTTCCGGCTTGGAAGGCGCTTTTGCGCTTTCCGCTCGCCCAATGGCTTTCGCCAGTTCCCAAGTATGAAATGTAATCCTGTAGTGGTCGATTACCTTTTACCTTAATGGATTCATGTAGCTCGTGATGAGTTTGTAGTAGAAGCTCGTCTTCGTCATAGAGCCCGTTGTGGTTGTCATCGTGAAATATGCGCCAGCCTTGTTGCCAAGTTGAATTAGCTTGCATCGTAACTCGGCTATTGGCTTTGACTGCGTGGGATCTTGCCGTTTGAGTCGCATCGAATAACGCCCATGTGGCAGTTTCGATGCGTGAGCTGCGAATTAAGTGATCAAAAGCAGGTATTGCTATGGTAAAAAGAAGAGCGCCAATAGCCAGTGTGATTATCATTTCAATTAAGCTAAATCCTGATGTTTTCATAGGTTGCGTCCATGCTCTTGGTCGAATGTATCCGTTTGATCTTCCATGATGACCGTATGTCGACAGTGCCAAGCAAATGCTGAAGTGCTGTGATAGTTTTGGAAATATAGTAGATGAAAATAAGTGCGTCAAATTTTGCAGCAGAGGGGAGTAGCTCATTGAAACACCTAAACTCTAGTAAAAACAAAGGCTTCACTCTCATAGAGTTGATGGTCACGTTGGTAGTAGCTGCGGTTCTTGCAACTGTCGCCTTGCCCAATTTTAGAACTATGATTTTTAATAGTCGCTCTGATGGTCTAGGTGAAGAGCTAGTGTCGGCTTTGCAGGCAACGAAGGCTGAAGCTGTTAAACGAGGTCGAAGAGTCAGCCTTTGTGCCAGTAATGGCGATGGCTCTGGGTGTGCTGGCGATTGGGCCAACGGGTGGCTGATGTTTGTTGATGGTGCCGCTTCTGATGAAGCTGCTACGCCTGTGGTGGGGGCGACAACTGATATTTTACGACATATCAATAATTTAGATGATGCGGCAGTGATTACTGGTAATGCTGATTTTGTTCGCTATACCAGCACTGGGCAGTTGGCTCGTATCGGAGGTACTGCCAATACCACACCTGTAGTCTTGAGCGCGTATGTAGATGGGTGTGAGGGGGATAAGCAGAGCAACATCACAATTGGTGTTGCAGGCATGATGAATGTAAACGAAGTAAGGTGTCCGTGATGAATAAAAGCAATCGTTATGCAAATAAACAGGCTGGCGTTACCCTAATTGAGGTATTGGTAACGGTATTAATTATTTCTACTGCACTAATGGCCCTTGCTTCCTTGCAAACACGCGCATTGCAGTACAATAGTAGTGCCTATTTACGGTCTCAAGCTAACATTATCGCTTACGATATTTTTGAACAAATGCGCGCATCCTCTACTGCTAATGCGGTAGTAACTGGGGCTGCTGTGGTAATGCCTGATGTTGATGCTCTAGCTGCCCAGTTGCCTGCTGGGACGGGTAATGTTGTATGCGCTGCGCGGGTATGTACTGTAACTTTGACGTGGAGCGAGCCCACGCAAAGCCAGGCAGGCGACAATATGGAAAACACAACATTCGCTTATGCTTCGAGGATTTAAGAGGTGAATATGAATCGCCAAAAGGGTTTATCGCTGGTCGAATTAATGATATCCATCGCTATTGGTTTAATGTTGATGACGGGTATCGTGCAGTTGTTTCTTTCTAGTAAAGAGGTATTTAACACCCAGCAGGGGATGTCTCGGCTGCAGGAGACCGGTCGTCTAGCGGTCGAATTTATGAGTAGAGATTTACGTCAAGCGGGTTACATGGGGTGTGCGTACCTGACTGATTGGAATATCAACTCAACATTAAATAATGGCCATGCATTCAGTAATAATTTTGAATTTGGTACTCCTTTACAGGTATATGATGCTTCTGCTCCGCCAGCAACAATTCCTCTTGTTCCTGGGCCCAAAGCTGGTACCCAGGTGCTGGTAGCTTATACGGCTAACGAAGCCTCGGCGTCAGTCAGTCAAGCAAATACATCTAGTAGTGTATTCGTGGACTTGATACCTCCTGCCAACCAAAGTTGTCCTAGTGGTATTTGTGAAAATGACATTGTGGTCGTAGCTGACTGCGATAAAGCAATGGTGTTTCAGGCTACCAGTGTGAGTGAGCAAGGTGTGCAGGTGGAGCTTGGGCATGCGGCAGGGGCTGACCCTGGCAACGCTCGTACCAATTGGGGTGGGAATCCAGATAATTTGGTTGAAACCTTTGATGTGGGGGCTGAGGTCTTCAAAATTAATACTGTGGTGTACTACGTTGCAGAAGACGCAGATGGTGAAGTTGGGTTATATCAAAAAATAGGCAGTAATCCGGCTTTTGAGCTGTTGCGTGGAGTAGAAGATTTTAATGTGTTGATTGGTGTGGATGGCAATGCGGATCGAGCAGCCGATAACTATGTAGCACATGGGGCCGTTGCTAATTGGATGGATGCTGTGGCCGCGCAAATTGAGGTGTTGGTTCAGACTCCAAATGATGGGGTCGCCAGCGAAGAGCAGACGTACGAGTTCGGAGGCGCAGAAATTACCGCTGCGGATAATCGAATTCGCAAAGTGTTTACTACCACGGTAGGCATCAGAAGTAAGTTGCCTTAAAAGGAGAAATTATGAATTGCCAAGTCATTAATCGGGCAGGCCAGGCAGGGGTCACTTTAATTGTAGGTTTGATAATGGTGCTTGTCATGACTGTCCTTGGTCTTTCGGCTATTCGTGGAAGCGGATTACAAGAGCAAATGGCCGGTAATATGCGCGACCGTCAATTAGCATTCCAAGCATCCGAGGCGGCTTTACGTGAGGCAGAGGTTCAACTTGAAGTGCCAGCCCCGCCCATTGGTAGTAGTCAGGGATTTAAAGAATCGCTTAATCAATCAAGCACAGCTTTTTGGTTGGATTATGAGAACAATTGGTCGGCGTTAGCCGCAGATTATTCTAACCATATCGACCACGTTAAAGAACGGCCAAAATACTTGGTGGAGGAGGTCAGGTTCTACTCGAGTGGCCTTGATGGCAACCCTGTTGATTTGTCAAGTATGCTCAATAAGGGTATGGAAGTGCGTTATCGAGTTACCGCACGTTCCACTGGTGGTTCAACTGATGCGAATGTAATTTTGCAGTCTTCTTACCGCAATTAAGCAATCTGTTTGCATGAGCAACACGGAGTAAAACCATGAACAGAACAAAATTGACTATTTTTCTTAGGCAGCCAGTGCGTGTGGTTGCTGCAATCGCAACGATAGTGCTAACGCTTGGAAGTGTCCACTCTGTACACGCTATAAATCTAGCGCAATCGCCGTTATTTTTGGCGCGTCCGGTTGCCCCTATTGTTATGCTGAATATGTCCAACGATCATCAGCTGTACTTTAAGGCTTATGATGATTATTCGGATTTAGACTCAGAAGATGTGGGTGGTGATCCGGCCCCCGAAACAACTTATAAAAATAGCTACGATTACTACGGCTATTTTGATAGTAATAAATGTTATAAGCATAGCGGCGGGGCGTTTCGGCCTAGCAGTGCGGCCAGCAACCATTATTGCTCTGGTGAGTGGAGTGGTAATTTTTTAAACTGGGCGACTATGACTCGGATCGATACTGTGCGGAAGATTTTGTACGGCGGTATGCGCTCTACTGATAAAGTGAACGAGACTATACTAGAACGAGCATTTTTGCCGCAGGATGCGCACTCATTTGCGAAATATTATAACGGATCTGATGTATTTAAATTAGTCCCCGGTGCTACGCATGGTCCAGCTAACTCAAAGGCAAGTGGTGTGACAATTTGTAATACCACTAACCCATCAAATCGTAACGTCCATTCCCAGAATGTAACCGCACCGCCTATTATGCGTGTGGCCTCGGGTAATTATTCGTTGTGGGCAAGTAATGAGCGTTGGCAGTGCCGTTTATCTGGTGATGTAAGTGGCTCAAACGGGAAGAACGATAATGACTCCAGCAAGTCTGGAATTTATGCATATTCGAGCTCTCCAGCGGCGGCGGCTGATTATGTTGTCCGTGTCGAGGTCTGTAATGCCGCACACGTTGATATAGATAATAACGAAAATTGTAAAGCGTATGCCGGCGCTAGCTTGAAGCCAGCGGGCTTGCTGCAAACCTATGGCGAGGATGATTCTATTTTGTTTGGGTTGTTAACCGGCTCATATAAGCAAAATAAATCTGGCGGAGTCCTGCGTAAAAATGTCGGCTCTATGTCTGATGAAGTAGACGCGAACGGACGATTTCTTACTCCTGCAAATGGCGAAAGTATTATTGAAACACTCGATAAGCTTCGTATTGCACGTTATGATTATAATCAAGGTCTTTATAATAGTGCGGATTCCTGTGCTTTTGGTTTGTCATCCTTCAGTAACGGAAATTGTACTAACTGGGGAAACCCTCAGTCAGAGATGTACCTTGAGTCATTGCGTTACTTAGCTGGTTTGACGCCAAATTTCTCGGCGGATGATAGCACTATTATTAGCGGATTAAAGACGGCGGGGTGGGATGATCCTATTGGTAATAACAATTACTGCGCGCCGCTAAGTGTCATTCAATTTAACGCATCGACCAGCTCTTACGATGGCGATGAGCTCGGTGGCTTTACAGGTATTGCTGGAGGTAAATCGTTAAATGCCTTAACTGATATAGTTGGTGCCGCAGAAGGGATACACAGCACCAGTCGCTATGTTGGTGAAACGGCCTCAGACACTAATCAGCTTTGTACGGCTAAAACTGTTAGCAAATTATCAGCTGTTTTGGGAACTTGCCCTGATGCTCCACGATTAGAGGGGAGTTATCAGATTGCTGGTTTGGCCTATCACGCGAACCTTAACGGCATCGCCGATAATCGTGAGACAGTACAGACTTTTGGTGTGGCATTAGCGCCCGCGGTGCCCTTGGTTAAGATCCCTGTTCCTGGTAGCGCTGCAAACACAATCTCAATACAGCCTGCCTGTCGTAATAGACAGCCAAACCCGGATGGTAATTGTGCGATTGTTGATTTTAAAATTGTAGAGCAAAATCATGTCGGAACCACCCATACCGGTAAACTTTATGTTAACTGGGAAGATAGTGAACAAGGTGGTGATTTTGACCAAGATATGTGGGGTATATTGTCATACGAAGTAAGCTCAACTGAAGTAAAGGTGACGACTGATGTTATCGCTCAATCAACACCTAACTCAATGGGGTTTGGGTATGTGATCGGCGGCACTACAATGGATGGATTCCATGTGCACAGTGGTATTAATAACTTTTCTTTCTCTAATGAGTACACCGCTGCTTTGGCTTGTAACAATTGCGTGAGGGATAATGATGCCTCAGAGCAAACTTTTGAGATTGGTGCTACGTCGGCCTCTGCATTAGAGCAACCGCTTTATTATGCGGCTAAATGGGGTGGCTTTGAAACGGAAGATGAAGCGGGTAATGTGGTTGATACGCCGACAGGTGACCCCTCAACCTACTTTTTTGCGACCAATCCGCGTAAGTTAGAGGAAGCGTTAAAGGATGCTTTTGACACTATCGCGGAAGGGGCCGGTTCGGCTAGTGCCGTAGCGACTAATTCGACGCGCTTAGGTTCTGATGCGGTTGCCTACCAGGCAACTTTTAACACTGAAAGCTGGAGTGGCGATTTAATCGCAGCCAATATCGGTGAGGTGGCGTTAGGTTCATCTATATGGTCGGCGGCCAACAGTATGCCGGCTGCTAATGCTCGTGAAATTTGGACGCATGACGGTAACTCAGCTGTTGAATTTGTTTGGAGTAATCTCTCTGGCGCGCAACGTAGCATTTTAAATAGTGACGACGGTCAAGGGCAAGAGCGATTACAGTGGGTGCGTGGCGTCGAGGTCGTGGGGCTTAAAGATCGTGACGCGGATGAAGTGCTCGGTGACATTGTAAGCTCTAACCCTGCGTTCGCTGGCGCCGAGAATTATGGGTTCGATCGCTCACAGGCCAGTGGCGCAGATCATTATTCCACGTTTGTTGAGGGCACTAAAGCAAGTCGAGATAAAATGATTTACGTTGGTGCCAATGATGGTATGTTACATGCCTTTAATGCTGAAACAGGTGTGGAGAGGTTTGCTTATATACCATCGACTGTTTACGAGCAGCTAGTTGCGCGCACAGGTAGTGATTATGGTTCGGTATTTAATCCACATCAGTTTTCGGTTGATGGACAAGTATTTGTCGGTGATGCTTATATTAACGGTAGCTGGAAGACAATACTTGTGGGGACTCTGGGGGCAGGTGGCAAGGGAGTGTTTGCGCTGGATGTCACTAACCCAGAGAGCGGTTTGGATGCGACCAAAGTGTTGTTTGAGTACAATGAAAGCAATGCGCCGAATATTGGTAATGTGACTGGTACGCCGATTATCGCGCCAATGCCGGACGGTAGTTGGGCGATCATTCTAGGCAATGGTTATAACAGTCAAGGAGGAGAGGCCCAATTGGTTGTTATTCCACTGGACGGCAATTATGTGCCTACTTATATTCCAACAGGTAATGTCGGAGATAATGGCTTGAGTGAGCCGTCAATCTCTGTCGGTGGTGGCTTCTTGTCTCGTTACGCTTATGCCGGTGACTTGCAAGGAAATATGTATAAATTTGATTTGCAGAGTAAAACGCTTGATTACACCTTGTTTGAAGCTCGCGATAATAGTGGAAATGCACAGCCAATTACCGCAGCGCCAGTATTGGGCATTAATCCTTACCGTAAGTCCAGCAATGGACAAGTAGGTACGATGGTATATTTCGGTACTGGCAGTTATCTTACAGTCGGAGATTTGAATAACACTAAACTGCAAAGCTTTTACGGCGTCGCTGATACCGGTGCAGCGGTAAGTCGAGGTGATTTGTTTGAAAAGGAGATTACGTCTCAAAGCGGAGGGAGTCGTACCGTTTATCAAGGTGATGGGCAGTTCGGAGATGAAATTGACTGGGATACACACGCTGGCTGGGTTTTGGATTTTGATACCGTCATCGGTGAGCGTGTGGTTGATAAGCCCATATTGTCTTTTGATAGGCTAATCTTTCCTACAACGGTTCCCACGGAAAACCCTTGTGATTATGGTGGTAACAGTTGGATTATGGCACTTATTGGTGTTGGTCAGTTGTACCCAGGGTATTCGCCTTTCGCTGAACCTCCAAGTGATCCTAGTGAACCACATGAGCCAGGTGTTTGCACTGGGGATGGTTGTGAAACAGACACGCTGGTTAAATTGACTCCACCAAAAGATAAAGGACTACCCTGTGGCGGTGGTGCATTTATTATTCAGCAAAACAGTGACGGTTCCGTAGGCTATATATGCACCGGCGAGCCAGATGTAGTTGAAGGCCGTCAGTCTTGGCGACAAATTCAATAGCACAGGATTGTAATATGAAAAAAGAAAAAGGTTTTACATTAATTGAAGTGATGATTGTAGTGGCAATTATAGGTATTATCGCTGTTATCGCTGTGCCCTCTTATTTGGATAATATTCGTAGGGCTAACCGTGCTGACGCTACGACCTCACTAACTAATGTGGCGCATCAAATGCAGCGTTGCTATACGTTGAATAACAGTTATACCGGCTGCCCGTCTATTGGTACTCGAACTTCAGATGAAGACTTTTATACTATTGTGGTGGCTCTGACTGATGCGGGTGCGGGTTATACTGCAACGGCAACACCGGCTAAGACCCCGCAAACTGGTGATTCCGACTGTGCTAGTTTGACTTTGAATAATTTGGGGCAAAAAAGTGCTTCACCTGATTCGGAGGGGCGTTGCTGGTAAGGTAAAGCTTTTTCAGTAATAACACAGCTTAATAACAAAGCCCGTCATGTACGGGCTTTGTTATTCATCCAGTCCCAGTTTTTGTAGTCGGTATCGCAATGACCTAAAACTTACTCCTAATTTTTTTGCCGCTTGGGTTTTGTTCCAGCGGCTGGATTCTAGGGCGCTACATAACACTTCTTTTTCAATTTCTTCTAGATATTCATCTAGGGAATCGTGCTCTAAACACCGTTGAAAGTGATTGAGGGTTGGGCCGTTTTTGACTGTTGAAGAACTTTGGTTGCCGGTAACTTTTGATATTGTAATCGGTAATTGTAAGTCAGGCTCATCAATGAGGTCATTTTCACATAAAGTAAAGGCACGCTCTAAAATATTTTCTAGTTCGCGAACATTACCTGGAAACGAGTAAGCTGTAAGGGTGGTTAATGCCTTGCTGGATAGAGCGAGAGGCTCTTGGCCTACGGAGTGAGCGATTTTTTTAAGTAAGCGTTCTGCAAGTGCGGGAATGTCTTCTTGACGCTCGCGTAGAGCAGGAACGGCCAGCTGAATAACGTTAAGTCGATAAAATAAATCTTGGCGAAAGTTGCCTTGTATAACCTCTTGTTCAAGATTCTTATGGGTGGCGCAAAGAATACGTACATCGGTTTTAATCTCACCAGTTGCACCCACCGGACGCACCACTTTTTCTTGGATTGCGCGCAGTAACTTTACTTGCATATCTAGCGGCAAGTCGGCCACCTCGTCAAAAAATAAAGTTCCGCCTTCAGCTGCTTGAAATAAACCAAGTTTGTCTTGGTTGGCGCCAGTAAAGCTACCTTTAATATGACCAAACAATTCACTTTCGAGTAATTCGCGCGGAATGGCGCCGCAGTTCACTGCGATAAAAGGCGCGCTTGCACGCGGTCCTAAATTATGAATTGAGCGTGCTGTTAATTCTTTTCCTGAGCCAGATTCGCCGCTAATGTACACAGGTGCTTGTGAACGCGCTAGTTTTTGAATGCTAGCGCTTAGACGAGTAATTGACGGTGATTCTCCAGTAAGTAAAGTGCTTTTGTTATTGGTGTTGCTGGGTAAGTTGCCGGATTTAATTGCGGTGTTTACCAGTTTTCGTAAAATGGCGAGATCTACCGGTTTAGAAATAAAATCAAAGGCGCCAGCTTTCATCGATTCAATTGCAATATCGATGTTGCCGTGGGCAGTAATTACGGCAACTGGCATCCGCGGTTGGTGTTGTTGAATATACTCGACAATCTCTAAGCCGTTACCGTCGGGCAGCCTCATGTCGGTCAAACAAAATGAAAATTCGTGTTTGGTTAATAAAGCCTTTGCTTCACGGATAGTGGCGACGCTGCGAGTGTTGATTTGCATTCGCCCTAGAGTGATTTCTAGCAGTTCACGAATGTCAGGTTCGTCGTCGATGACTAATGCGGTTTTTACACTCATTGCTGCGCCTTATCTGGATGTGCCATTTGCAGAGTAAAACAACTTGGCTCATTATCGTTACACTGATAAAAAAGAATAGCTTGGTTGGCTTCGCAAAGTTCTTGGCAAATAAATAACCCTAGGCCTGATCCGGTATTTTCAGTGGTAAAAAAAGGCTCAAATACATGTTTTTGGTTGGCTGGGGCGATGCCCGGACCTTTGTCTATAATCTTAATATAAGGGGTTTGTCGTCCGCTCTCTACCCCTATTTCTAAAATAACGGGCTCGGCACAGTCGGTCGGTGTATAGCGTAATGCATTATCAACTAGGTTGGTCAGGATTTGATGTAAATGACATGAGTCGAAGGTTGCATATACAGGTTCTGAATTAAGTTTTAAAGCAATATCACTGTCGTTGGACCGGGTGTATTCATCGATGAATTTTCTGGCCCAAGTGCCAAGTTCAAGCATGGAAGGGGTCGCCATATTACGCCGTGAAACGTGCAGTATGTTTTCGATAATTTGGTTTACACGTTTGGTGTGATTGCTGATAATCTCAAGTAAACGTTGGTCGGCATCGGCTATGTTGGGTGACTCGCTAAGTAATTGACTGGCATGACTAATGGCACCTAAAGGGTTGCGTATTTCATGAGCGATACTGGCAGTAAGTCGCCCAAGTGATGCCAGTTTAAGTTGTTGAGCTTGTTGTACAATGGCACGATTGTCTTCGATAAAGGCTAGTGTCTCTTCAGTCTTTCCAAGTTCTAGGTTGGCTAGGCTAATGCGTAATTCACTGCCTGGGTCGGTATTGTTTTTAACGACTTCTGAGCCTTGAGCTTGACCTTTACGCCACTGGTCTAGTTGATGTTTTAGTGTGGGCATTTGCGTTAGTGATAAGCTCAAATCGTCTGATTTTTTTAAACTTAAAAGTCTTTGCGCTGCATCATTAATAAGCTCAATGTCGTCGTTTTTGTTTAACACGACAATGCCTGTGCGCATTCTTTCGACAATCAGTCGGGCCAGTTTTTGCAGGTGAGCAATATGTTTGCTGTGAGCAGCTAACTCCTCGGTACTGGCTTTAATTTTACGGGTTAAATATTGAAATAGTAGTGCTGTGATAAAAATCATAGCACCAAGCGAGCCGGCTATAAACAGTGCTTTTGAGTCTATTCCCGAAACTGAGTGATGAACAATACTCTCGCCAATAAGTGCAATGGTGGCTAACGCTGCGATAAAAACAGCAAGTTGTGCTGGCATTAACATACCTGCAGCAGCAACGCTCACAATTAATAAGTATCCTAAACCGCTGGTGGCGCCACCACTGGCAAACATAATAAGTGTGATGCCGACAATATCGCTAACAATGGCAAATAATCGTTGTTGTAAGGTGGGGGCGCTTTTGTTACACCATAAGAAAATTAATGTGGTTAGGCTAATCGTGGTGTACGCCCAAGTTGTATATACAAACAAAGGAGCGCTATCGATTCCCAGTACATTACTTACTAGGTTACTTTTGTAAATTAATAATAATAAGCTGCCTAACAATACTCGGTAATAGGTATATACCCGTAATAGCTGGTATGGGTCGTAACTTGGGTCGTAGCTTGGCTCTATGATTTTATCAGTGGCTTTCATGGGCATCATTTTTGGCTAAACATAATGGTTTTGATATCGCAAATACCGAATCAGCTATTGTACAGCATTGCCTGCTCTTTGCTTAATGGCGGCCTTTATTGGACAATATGAAACCCAATGTAGGGGCGTTGTAAAGAGGAAAGAGCATGAGCAAAGTCGTCGTGTGTATGGCGCAAATCAATACGCTGGTCGGTGATATCCCCGGCAACACTAATTTGGTGTTAAGCGAAGCGCGACGCGCACTCACACAATATGACGCAGACGCCATATTGTTTCCTGAGTTAACCCTAACGGGTTACCCGCCCGAAGATCTATTGTTGCGCCCGTCGCTGCAAGTGCGTATTGAGCACGCGCTTAAAGTATTAATAGAGGCTGCGCTGCCAATCACTCTTATTGTGGGTTACCCGCGCAAGGTGGCTGGGGAGCTGCTTAATATGGCAGGGGTTATAGCGAATGGCCAGTTAGTAGCTGAATATGCTAAGCAGCACTTACCTAACTATCAAGTGTTTGATGAGGTACGTTATTTTGTGCCGGGCGACAAAGCGTGTGTTTTTGACCTGAAAGGGATCCCCACGGCACTGACAATTTGTGAAGATATTTGGCAAAGCGAGCCAATGATTCAGGCGCGAGACGCAGGTGCGGCACTGATGCTGAATCTTAATGCCTCGCCCTTTCATAAAGGCAAAGCGAGCGAGCGTGAACAACTGCTGGCAAACCGTAGTCGCGATGGCCAGATGCCTATTATTTACACCAATATGGTGGGCGGCCAAGATGAGCTTGTGTTTGATGGCGGCTCGTTAGCCGTCAATCAAGCTGGGGAAGTGTGCGCTAAGGCGTTGGTCTTTGAGCCCGCATTGTTGCCCGTAAGTATCGTACGCGAGGCTAATGGTTTACAGCTCGTGCCGCAATCTCTTGCCCCTGAGCCGCTAGAATTGGCCTCTGTGTATCAGGCTTTGGTGACTGGGCTGCGCGATTACGTCCAAAAAAATCACTTTAAAGGTGTACTGCTCGGGTTGTCTGGCGGTATCGATTCTGCACTGACTCTGGCGATTGCGGCCGATGCTTTGGGCGCTGCAAACGTCGAGGCGGTAATGATGCCGTTCCGTTACACGTCGGAGTTAAGTAAAACTGATGCAGCTGACCAAGCTGAGCGCATGGGAGTGCGCTACCAATCCATAAGTATCGAGCCGATGTACGAAGCTTTTATGACAGCGCTCGCCGATGAGTTTGCCGGCACTTCTGTTGACACTACCGAGCAGAACTTACAGGCCCGCTGTCGTGGCGTTGTGCTTATGGCTATATCCAACAAAAAAGGCAGTTTGGTATTAACCACAGGCAATAAAAGTGAGCTGGCGGTGGGTTATTCAACGCTGTATGGTGATATGGCCGGTGGTTTTGACGTACTAAAAGATGTACCCAAAACCTTAGTGTTCAGCTTGGCTAAGTATCGTAATCGTATCGAAGAAGTGATTCCAAACTCGGTGATTGTCCGGCCGCCCTCGGCGGAGCTTGCACCCGATCAAACAGATCAAGATTCGCTGCCACCCTACGAAGTGTTAGATCCGATTCTGGCCTTATATGTCGAGTTAGATTACAGCGCCGAACAAATCATTCGTGAAGGTTTTAGTCGTGAGGATGTGATGCGAGTAGTGCGGTTGGTAGATATTAATGAGCACAAACGACGTCAAGCCCCTATCGGTGTGCGTATTAGTCAGCGTGGCTTTGGTCGAGACAGGCGTTACCCGATTACCTCGGGCTGGCAAGCTGGAGAGTAACCTAATTAAGCACTCCCAAGGCTTATATAAAAAAGGCGCTGCTACTGCAGCGCCTTTTTAATAGTGTTTTCTAGGTGTTATTGAATGGCGCGAGGGGCGTCTTGGTATTGGGCGTCGTATACTCGGCGCGAGTCAAAGCCACGTGGGTCCCGCTTATCAAATAAACCAAAGGTGATGGTGCTGAGCCAAGAGCGCTCGCCGCTGACATCGCCGTGCTGAAAATCAAACTCACCTTGCTTATTAAAAGCTGGGTGATCGGCGTAGTTTAAGCGTAAAACTGCCAGTGTGCGATCGGCCAGCTCGTCCATCTCTAATAGGTGGTAACCTTGTACCATTACTGCCAGCGCATCAGGCACAGCCGGTGTTTCTTGGAAGTTTTCTAAGACGTATTTACCGCGGTTTACTGATGCAAGATAAGCGCCGCGTTTAAAGTAGTAGTTGGCGACATGAATCTCGTAGCGCGCTAATCGGTTGCGTAAATACAGCATACGCTTTTTGGCGTCGGTGGCGTAAGAGCTGTCGGGGTAACGATTAAGCAGTTGGGTGAAGTAATCCAACGATTCACGGGCGGCGCCAGGGTCGCGCTGGGTCTGATCTAACGGGATGATTTTGGCCAAAAAGCTTTCATCTTTACTGTACGCTGCTAGGCCTTTCATATAGTAGGCGTAGTCGACATTGCGGTGTTGCGGGTGCAGGCGAATAAACCGATCTGCGGATGCTGTTGCCGCGTCAGGATCGCCGGAGCTGTAATAGGCATAAATAAGCTCAAGTTGAGCTTGCTCGGCATATTTGCCAAAAGGGAAGTGCTCTTCTAGCAGTTGTAAAGAACGAATAGCGTTCTCCCAGCGAGAGCGATCGAGATGTGTTTGAGCCGATTCATGCAGTTCGGACTCTGAGGTAACATCTTGCTGTTGCTCGGTAGTAGAACACGCGCTAAGCAGGACCAAAAAAAGACCGGTGATTAAAAAAACTAGGGCTCGCATAGGGTTACAACTCATAATTCGTTATCATCGCAGCGTCATTGGGCGCAAAAGGGTTGTTTTAAAACATTCTAAGCAAAAGCCAAATAGAACAAAGTGAGCGAAAAAGCGCAATTCATAGTAAATAAGTACGCACTTTGGCCAAGTTCGTTGTTCTTGGGTTAAGCTGATCGTTTTTATACAGTCGCCAAGCCCGCTATTTAAACACAGTCGAGCGCCAAGCCAAAGTGGGCAGGGTACGACAAAATCCGTAAAACTGGGAGCCAGGTTGGGAATGACCGAAACCATAGAACACAGCGCCACTATCTCTGTACAAATGCAGGGGCTGCGCTTAGACCAAGCAGCTGCAGCCTTGTTCCCTGATTATTCGAGGGCACGTCTGCAAAGTTGGATTATCGCGGGGCAATTGACGTTAGATGATCGCCAAGTGCGTCCGCGTCACAAGTTAATAGGTGGCGAGCAACTTAAGCTTAAAGCTGAGCTTACCCCCGAGGGTGAGTGGGGCCCTGAGAATATACCGATTGATATCGTCTTTGAGGACGAGAGCCTGATGGTGGTGAATAAAGCTGCGGGTATGGTGGTACACCCCGCTGCAGGTAATTATACCGGCACCTTGGTTAATGCACTGTTGCATTACTGCCCAGCCCAAGCAAACTTGCCCCGAGCGGGGATTGTGCACCGGCTGGATAAGGACACCAGTGGGTTAATGGTAGTGGCAAAAACGCTTGCTGCCCACGCCAACCTAGTGATGCAGTTACAGGCGCGCACAGTCAGTCGCGAGTATGAAGCGCTAGCCTGTGGTGACATGACCGGCGGTGGTAAAGTCGACGCGCCGATCAATAGGCACCCACGTTTACGCAAGCAAATGGCAGTAGTAGCCCACGGCGGTAAAGAGGCTGTAACTCATTATCGGCTAGTGGCGCGTTTGGGCGGCTACACGCATCTACGGCTAAAACTAGAAACCGGCCGCACTCACCAGATTCGAGTGCATATGGCGCATATCCGTCACCCGTTACTAGGTGATCCGGTTTATGGTAAACGTCCTAGTAAGCTGCACACGTTAGCGCGTGAACTTGCCACAACCATTAAGGATTTTCCGCGGCAAGCATTGCATGCCGCTCAATTAGGGTTGGATCATCCCGCCACTGGTGAATATATGCAGTGGCAAGCACCATTGCCGGATGATATGGCACAACTACTGTACGCACTGCATCATCGAGATGAGTAATTTGCTACCTAATCATTATATTGTTCCCGATTGGCCCGCTCCAGCCAACGTGCGAGCCGTCGCCACAACGCGTCTAAGTGGCGTTAGTGAAGGAGGGGCTAACGGCGATGGTTACGCCAGCTTCAACCTTGCCACCCATGTTGGCGACAACCCTAATGCTGTGGCAACTAACCGGCAGAGATTAAAAACCGAGTTGGCATTAAGCGCAGAGCCCCAATGGCTAGAGCAAGTGCACGGCATTAAGGTTGTTGACGCCGTCGCTGATGGACTGATGCGCACCGCCGATGGCGCCACTACCACACAGCGTGGCTTACCGTGTGCCGTGTTAACCGCCGATTGCTTGCCAATTTTACTGTGTGATCGCGCAGGCACCCAAGTGGCGGCAGTACACGCCGGCTGGCGCTCGTTAGCCGCTGGTATCGTACCGCGTGCATTGGCGCGCTTTAACGCCCCACCAGAGCAGCTGATGGCGTGGTTGGGGCCTGCTATATCAGCCCAGCACTTTGAGGTGGGGGTTGATGTATTAGAGGCATTCTTTGATACCGCCGGCAGTGTTGCGCACAGTGATGCGATTGCCGCCGCTATGCGTCCGGGGAGTCGGCCGATGCACTTCTATGCAGATTTACCACAATTGGCGCGTGCCGCATTATCTGAAAATGGCGTGACTTCTGTTTATTGTGGCGCAGCGGGTAACATGGGAGTGAGTAATGACAGTATGTGTACTTATGCCAATACTCGCTTTTACTCGTATCGCCGTGACGGTCAAGCCAGTGGCCGTATGGCAAGCCTTGTTTGGTTGACAGACTCTTAGCCGAGCCAAGTCGCTTAGATATGGAGCGGGTGTCGAAGCCCGTTCACCCTGCTACAAGTCGTATAGGTTTTAAGTCATTTTACCAAAAGCGGTGTTTTATTTAGCGTATAGGTATTGGCAATCAAGTACATTACGTCGTGTATAGCTCATTGTGCTAAAGGCGCTTGTCTTTGTGCGACACCAAAAGCTGTGAATAAGAGCACGTGGCTTACAGTTTATTTATGTATTGTGTCTGTTTTTTAATCTGGAGATCCACCATGAAATTATTGTTGCGCTTGGGGTTGTTAGGTGTTGTTTTCACTTGCTTAACCACGCATGCCAATCCGTACCAAGAAACGGTTGATACTTTTAAGTCTTCGCCGCAAGTGGCGGAGTTTTTTCAAACAGCATACGGTTATGCTATTTTCCCCTCGATAGGTAAAGGCGGTATCGGCATAGGCGGAGCGCACGGTAAAGGTCGAGTGTTTCGTAATGGGCAAATGACTGGAAGCACTAGTATGACTCAGCTAACGATTGGTTTTTTGTTGGGTGGTCAAGTGTTTAGTGAGATTATCTTTTTTGAAAATAAATCCAGTTACGATCATTTTGTTCAGGGTGAATTCGAATTTGGCGCGCAAGCCAGTGCCGTTGCCATAACGGCCAGTGCCAATGCAAAAGTAGGCACTACAGGTATGGCCGCTGGTGCGTCAGGCGTGTCCGATAAGGCAGGCAAACAAATGGCAACATACAATGCCGGTACAGCTGTATTCACTCATGCGAAGGGCGGTTTTATGTTTGAGGCGGCGTTGGCTGGTCAAAAATTCACGTATGAACCGATACAGTAATCTTTATAGCTGTTTTAAAGACAAATAAAAAAGGCCGCAAATGCGGCCTTTTTTATTTGTCGGTACTAATTGGCGCGATTAGGTCTTCGTTTTTTAACGGCTAAGCGTGCTCGGTAGCGCAGTGTCATAAGGCACAGGCCTAATGCGGTTAACAAAAGTGCCCAAGGATTGTTGATCGGTAGTGACGTGCCGCCAGCGGCTGCGCCACCAACGCCAATAGGGTCGACCAGCATGCCATCGACATCAGTGCTATCGCCTAGGCTACCATCGACCAACGCAAAATGAATATATTCATCCGCCTTATTAATAGTAACGCCGGGAGGGGTATACCAAGTTGCAGGGCCGGCAAAATTAGGCGCTTGAGGCCCGTATTTACTGACAAGGGTAGCTTGGTTTATGTGTCCGCCGGGTAGGTGCAACTCAATCGAAGAGCTTGCGCAAGTTATCGCAAAGTCTGCTAAACCGTCAGGATAGAGGGCATCGCTTCCACCTAGGCTCGAGGCGCTGACCATGGTAAATCGATCAAGGGTGCATCCAGCATCAAATACCAGCGAGACAGGTAATCCAGTAACGGGGCTGATAATGCTCGCCACATTGGCTTGGATTGCATCGAGAATTCCATCTTGGTTGACGTCGCCAAGAGGCCCTTCATCGGCCGTTAAGAGTCCATCTCCATCGGGATCGGTTTCGATAGCATTAGATAAGGTTAGATCGCGCGCAATTCCAGGTTGATACACGCTTAGCAAGACTTGTGCGCCAGTGTCTGAGTAAGTGCTTCCAGTGAGAGTGTATTGCACGGGGGTACTTGCGGTGTGGTATAGCTGTGCTGTGGCGGATGCTGGAACTGTCGTATTTACGGTAAAGCTGCAACTGGTGTTTGCTGCAAGACTCGCATTACTTAACTGTACTGTGCGGTTACCACTAATGATATTTACGCTGGAGCCGATGCCGCAGGCTGGATCTGGCGTGACGGGGAGGCTGGCGGTCATTCCCGGTAGTAACGTGTTTAGATCCAGTGAAAGGCTGATATTGCTCAGCGGTTCGCTGCCGCTCGGATTCGTCAGAGTAAATTGCACTGTGGCGGTGTCGCTTGCTACATAAGGCATATCGAGAAAGGTGATCTCGGTGTTGATTCCCGGAAGCGTTATAGCACTGGCTGTTAACAGACTTTCGGTGGCATAACTTGCCGATGTGGCCGTTACTATGGTTTCTCCAAAAGCATAGGTTCCGGGGGGCGAGTTGCTGGGGATAATGGCATCCACAGTAAAGCGGCAGCTTTCATTGCCAGCTAATGTTGCACCACTCAACATTAATACACTGCTACCTGTTAGCGATCCGTTACACGCACTGGATGGCACATTGATAGCTGTTAAGCCTGGCATGACAGCATCAAGACTTAGAGAAAAGCCAATATTGCTATAAGCATGCTGCACGTCTTGGTCGGGAAGGCTGGTCTCTGCTCCAGAGCCTAAATCAAACGTTAGTTGAATGCTATCGCCGGGGGCGACGACATCGCTAGAGGGCGTAATCGATGCATGTACACCACTGATAATATTGAGAGTGTTAGGCTCGATTCGTATTGCTTGACCGTCCACGCCATCACGGGAAAAGGTAGCGTTATCGCTTCCAGTTGAAAGGTGGTTATCACCGACATTAGGTAAAATATCCATGTCGACATCAAAGCTACAGGAAGAATTTGGGGCCACAATCAAATTGGTGGCACGTAAGTAATTGTTACCATAGCTATCTACCTGTGAAGAGAATGTCGATGCTCCGCCACACGTGCCATTGGCTGGCAGGTTGATGGGATAGCTAAAAACGGCTTGTGGTAGAAACTCGTCAAACTCGATGTTCGTAGCTCCTGCTGACGGACTTGGGTTTGTGAGTGTGAATGTGAGAGTTGTCGAACCTCCACTGCCGGTGGTGGTGGGTGAGAAGGTTTTGCTAAGCGTCAAGCGATCACTGATCGTAAGGCTTCGAGAGGCTACTGTTGCCGTACTTACTACACTGTTGATCGTGGCGCTCGGCGAGCTGATGACCAGTGGATAGTCACCTGCAGTTGCATTGGCCGGTGTGTTAAGTGTTGCTGTTAGCGTACAGCTGCCTCCTGGTGCTAACTGCGCGCCGCTTAGGTTGAGGCTTTGTGTGCCGGTAAACGATCCTCCACAGTCAGAGGCATCTAAGTTATTTGCAATAAGTCCGGTAAGGCTCGACTCCAAGTCTACAGTTAAGGTTAAATTGTTGGCAGCAAACTCACGGTTTGTATTGCTCAGTAATAATTCTAAGGTTGTGGTGCTACTGGGCGTTACAGTGTCGGGCATTAATGCTGGTCGGGCGTGTAAACTTGATGCGGTGCTTGTAATTCCCGTTGCGGAAAATCCTAATTCGATAGAAGGATAGTTGTTGTTGCTGGCTAGAGCGCTGACTAGTGTAAAGGTGCCTGGCTGATTCACTTGCACTTTGGTGGTGATGGTACAGCTCGCACCCGCTGCTGCGACTTCAAAACCTGGGTTTGCGATTCCGTTTAGTCTAACGATGAAGTCGTCTTTCTCTGCGGTAAGGGTTTTTGTAGTGTAGCCACAGGTAGTTGTGGACTCATTACTAGCGGCAAACGTTATCCCTTTAGGTAGTGTATGCGAGAAGTCTAGGCCCACTAATGCGCTGCTGCCGGCACTGTTGTCAACCGTATAGGTGAGCGTTGCCTGACTGCCGGCGATGAGGGTGTTAGGTGAGGCGGTGAGCGAGACAATGGCTTGTGCTGCTATCGTTAAATCGTCACTGCTCGTGCCTGAGTTACCGCTGCTACTGGTTAAGTCGCCGCTGGTGTTGGTGAAACTCCCAATGGTCGAGCCAGTAACTAATGCGCTAAAAGTACAACTCTTACCAGCGCCTAAACGACCGCCGCTCAAGCTAATGGTGTTGCCTCCGTTGGGTGCGCTTGCTTGACCCATACAGCTGTTTTGCAGATCGCTGACATTGGCGACTGAAATACCGGCGGGCAGAGTGTTGGTAACGTTTAAGTTGGTTTCGGGCGTCAAACCAGTATTTTCAACAGTAAAGGTTAGACGGCTAAGACCTCCCTGGCCAATAGTCGCGGGGGAAAAATCTTGGTTAAAATTGGCGGCAATGGCGTTTGGCATCGCACAGACCAAGGCTAAGCCTAATAATCGGTGAAAAAATTTCATAGTGTGGCTCATCTCAAATTGATCGGAACACATAGAGGTGCGTGTAGCTACGCTAATTAATTAGCCGTTTCTAGTTGCACTTTTAGCGCGTCGATTTGAGATTGTTGCTGCAAAGTGTAGAGGGTTAACTCTTCTACTTTTTGCAGTAATTGGACTTGAAATTCGGTCATGTTTAAGCCGTTAGCGCCAACTTCTGAAGCGGAGGGTATGCCGGGTAGATGGCGCTCGGTATGCAAATATTGCTGCAATTGCGCTAATGGCATCAGCGGGTAATCACTGGCAAACACGTAATCTGGAAACGTGGAGCCTGGGGTGCTGGCGGTAACGCTACCGGCGACGGTCAGATCGCCATTAGCGGCAATGCTGGCGACTTCGGTATTATCGATGGCAATCTTTAAGCCGTCTTCGTTGACGATGATATCCCATACGGTGGCTGGGAAGCCTTGTTCGGTCGATTGTTCAAGTCGAATGGCGGGGGAGTTACCGCTGGTTATATGAAGCGTTTGCTCTGGCGCATTGGTACCGATACCTACGGCGCCGGAATTATCGATAAATAGCGATGATTCGGGAGCCCCGCCCATAACGGTAAAAACTTCTTGGGATGTGGTGGCGTTCTCAATGGTGAAGTGGTTGCGACCACCGTTGGTGGTGTCGTTGGCTATTAGGCGCCAATCGGTCGACGGGAAACTGGCGCTGGCACTTGTATCGTTAAACAAAATTCGCAGGTTGTTTTCTTTAATTCTTACTGTGTCAAAATTAAAGGCTTCCCCGTTTACACAGTCTACCCCGACACAGAGGCTGCCATCGATGATCGCGTCATCGAGCGTGACTTGATCGGCGTATACGGTGGTACTGAATAACATGGCAGATGCGAGTAATAAGAGTGAACGATTCATGATGAAGCCCCAAGAGTTAATTTTTGTTTGAATGGTGTGCAGTTTACTCGCTTTTTGTGGTATGCATCACAAAAAAATTGCGGCTATTTCTAATAATAAGCTTTACCAGATGCGTAATCGGCTGCCGTAGACGTGAATCGGGGGAGTTTAAGCTAAAGCGCTATTTACCTTATGTCGCAACAGGTATAAAGTGAACGTTTGTTCATTTTATACCTGTTCAGGGTTGGGTTGTATGTCTCAATGTGATTTAACCGGTAAAGCCGTCGATAAGCGTCGCGCCATTCTTGATGCGACTTTAAGTCTGTTGTCGGAGCGTGGCTTTCATGGGTTTTCTATAAAGCAACTAGCTGAGCGCGCAGGTGTTGCGGCAGGGACTATCTATCTTTACTTTAAAGATCGCGATGACCTAATTGGTAAGTTGCATGACGATGTGATCCGCGAGATCGCGGCCAATGCATTTGCAGAGCATGATACTAGTGAACCATTGGCCGATCAGTTACGGTTAATTTTACGGAATGTTTGGCGTTTTGGCATGGTACGTCCCAACGCCATGCTTACTAAGGGTCAGTTTGATCACTTGCCGCCAGATATCTTGCGCAGCCGCCGCGATGCTGCCCATGAAGTATTTCTACCGTTTCTAACGCTGCTTAATAGTGGCCGCACAAGTGGTCAGATTAAAGACTTACCTGATGAGGTGTTAGTCGCTCTGTGCTTCGACCCGCTGTGCTCTATGATTAGTCAGCATCATTTAAACCTTATCCGTATTACCGACGCCGAGCTTGAGCGAATACTCGATGCTACCTGGGATGCGATTTCCAGCTAGCGCTGCAAAGAAACGTCAAGCTTACGCCTTGAGGGCGTAAGTCGCTTGTAAATGAACGTTTATTCATATTTAATTGCCGCCATGTTAACTGCGTGCTATCTGGGCGATATGCCTCGTTTCACGCCATTTAAGGAGTTGTAGATGTCGTCCTTTTTACCGAAAAAATTCCCTTTGTGGGTAATGTTGGTCACGCTGGTTGGCCTTGCGGCCTGCGAGTCTAAATCACCTGATGGTGCGGCCAGTGCGGGTGCACCACCTGCTACCGAAGTAACTGTGGTGACGCTGCAAGAGCAAACGGTTGCGTTAAGCAATACTTTGCCTGGCCGCACAGTTGCCTATCGTAAGGCTGAGGTACGTCCACAGGTTACGGGTATTTTACAAAAACGATTATTTACTGAAGGTGCCCTTGTTGCAGAGGGGCAGCAGTTGTATCAAATAGATGCGGCGCGTTATGAAGCTGCTTTAGCCAATGCCAAAGCAGGATTGGCCCGAGCTAAAGCCAACCTGACCACGACTCAGGCAAGGGAAAAGCGTTATAAAAATTTGCTCGCCGACAAGGCTGTTAGTCAACAAGAATACGACGATGCTTTATCGGCTTTTGAGCAGGCTAAGGCCGATGTGGCTGTGAGCGAAGCTTCGGTACAAACGGCTGAGATTGATTTGCGTTACACCAAAGTAATGGCGCCTATTAGTGGGCGTATTGGTACGTCGGCGGTTACCGAAGGTGCTTTGGTGTCTGCAGGGCAGGCAACTGTTTTGGCGACCATCCAGCAACTCGACCCCATTTATGTGGATATGTCGGAATCAGCCGCCCGCGTGTTAGAGATGCGCCGGCAGTTGATGAGCGGGCGTGTTTCTCAGGAGCAGCAGCCTAAAGTCGTCTTAAACCTTGAAGGTGGCAACCAGTACGAGCATGAAGGTGAGTTGCAGTTTTCCGACGTAAGTGTTAACGAAACCACCGGTACGATTGTGTTGCGTGCCTTGTTTCCTAACCCCGACGCATTGCTTCTGCCCGGCATGTTTGTGCGAGCTACCGTTGATGAAGGCAAGCGTGACAGTACGGTATTGGTTCCTCAGCGTGGTGTAACACGTGATCGCGAAGGCAATGCTACCGCTTTGGTTGTGAATGCCGAGAGCAAAGTGGAAGTGCGCGAAATAAATGCAAGCCGCGCGGTTGGTAGTGATTGGCTGGTTGAGAGTGGTCTGGCCGCAGGCGATCAAGTGATAGTGACAGGTTTGCAAAAAGTTCGCCCCGGTGCGCCGGTTAAAGCCGTTGAAGCGGGTAGCGCTGAGGGAGAGTAATACCATGGCAAGATTCTTTATTGATCGCCCCGTTTTTGCCTGGGTGATCTCAATTATTATTATGTTGGCGGGTGTTTTGGCTATCGAAACCTTGCCGATCTCTCAATACCCTGATGTTGCGCCACCGGCGGTATCCATTCGCACTTCTTACCCTGGCGCATCGGCCAAGGTGGTCGAGGATTCAGTGGTACAGATTATTGAGCAAAACCTAACGGGTATTGATAACGTTCAGTATTTGTCATCGACCAGCGATTCATCGGGAACGGGTGAGATTACCGTAACCTTTGATGCCGGTACCGACCCTGATATTGCTCAAGTGCAAGTACAAAATAAATTGCAAGGGGCTATGCCTTTGTTACCGCAAGAAGTGCAGCAGCAGGGGATTCGCGTTACTAAATCCTCGGCTGGCTTCTTAATGGTATTGGGCTTTGTCTCTAGCGATAGTAGTTTAGATAAGTATGACATTGCCGACTATGTGGCTGCGAATGTGAGTGAGCCTCTCAGCCGTGTCAATGGTGTGGGTAGTATCCAAATTTTTGGTTCGCAGTACGCGATGCGCATTTGGCTTAACGCCGATAAACTTGCCACCTACAAAATGACAACTACCGATGTGGTTTCGGCGATTCGTGCGCAAAACGTGCAAATTGCCGCCGGTGAACTTGGCGGCGCGCCGGCATTACCAGGACAAGATATTAACGCCAGTATTGTGGTGCAAACTCGCCTTGAAACACCTGATGAGTTTCGCCGTATTTTATTGCGAGTCAATGAAGATGGCTCGCAGGTACGATTGGGGGATTTGGCACGGGTTGAGCTTGGGGGTGAAAATTATCAATTTCAAACCGAATATAATGGCAAGTCCGCTACCGGTTTAGCGATCACTCTGGCCTCTGGTGCTAACGCGCTAGAAACAGCCGAGAGCGTACGCGAGCGCATTGCCGAACTAAAACCCTTTTTTCCTGCCAGTTTAGAAGTGGCTTACCCTTTTGATACGACACCGTTCGTTAAGTTGTCGATCGAGGGCGTGGTACATACCCTAATAGAAGCCATTGTGTTGGTGTTTTTGGTGATGTATTTGTTCTTGCAGAACTTTCGCGCCACCTTGATTCCAACCATTGCGGTACCTGTGGTGCTACTGGGAACATTTGCCATCTTGGAGGCGTTTGGCTATAGCATCAATACCTTAACTATGTTCGGCATGGTATTGGCTATCGGGTTGTTGGTGGATGATGCCATTGTAGTGGTCGAGAATGTCGAGCGAGTTATGCACGAAGACAAACTCTCTCCGCGCGAGGCAACCCGTAAGTCTATGGGGCAAATTACCGGGGCATTGGTGGGTATCGCCTTGGTGTTGTCCGCGGTATTTGTACCGATGGCTTTCTTTGGCGGCTCCACCGGTGTTATCTATCGTCAGTTTTCCATTACCGTGGTATCGGCGATGACACTGTCGGTGATTGTTGCCTTAACACTGACGCCCGCATTGTGCGCGACATTGCTTAAGCCTGTTGACCCTGATCATCACCAAAAGCGTGGTTTTTTTGGTTGGTTTAACCGTTCATTTGATCGTTCGGCCGATGGTTATCAGCGCAGCGTTAGCCATATTGTTAAGCGTACCGGTCGTTACATGGCGATTTATGTGGCCATTGTGGTGGTGTTGGTGTTGTTGTTTGGTCGCTTGCCTGGCTCGTTCTTGCCGGATGAAGATCAGGGTATTATGTTTACCCAAATGACCTTGCCGGTTGGCTCTACTAAAGAGCGTTCGATAGAAGTTATGAACGATGTAGAGGAGTATTACTTAAGTCAGACCGATACGGTTGAATCTGTATTCTCAGTGATTGGTTTTAGTTTTAGCGGTCGAGGCCAAAATAATGGTATCGCGTTTGTAAAAATGAAAGATTGGTCTGAACGCACGGAGGAAGGTCAAGATGTTCAGTCTGTGGCCGGACGTGCTATGGGCTATTTTATGACGATAAAAGAGGCGATGGTTTTCGCCTTTGTACCGCCCTCTATTATTCAGTTAGGTACGGCTACAGGTTTTAACTTACAGCTGAAAGATCTTGGCGGGGTAGGCCACGAAGCCTTAATGGATGCCCGAAATCAATTGCTGGGTATGGCTGGACAAGAACAATCATTGATGGGTGTGCGCCCCAATGGTCAAGAAGATACACCGCAATTTAAACTCGATATTGATATGGAAAAAGCGTCGGCGCTTGGAGTGCCGATTAGCGAAATTAACAGTGTGTTCTCTACCGCGTGGGCCGCGTCTTACGTTAATGATTTTATCGATCAAAGTCGTATTAAGCGGGTATACGTACAAGGTGACGCCGAGTTTCGGATGATGCCAGATGACGTAGGTAGTTGGTATGTGCGTAATGCCAGTGGCGAGATGGTGCCGTTCTCTGCTTTCTCGACTGGACGTTGGGTATATGGATCGCCACGACTTGAGCGTTATAACGGTGTGTCGTCGGTTAACATTCAAGGGCAGGGCGCTCCAGGCGTTAGTTCGGGTGATGCGATGGACTTGATGGAACAGCTCGCCGCCAAGTTGCCTCCGGGTATCGGCTTTGAGTGGACCGGTATGTCACTGCAAGAACGTGAATCGGGCGACCAAGCGCCAGCGCTTTATGCTCTTTCTATATTGGTGGTGTTCTTATGTCTGGCAGCGTTGTACGAGAGTTGGTCAGTGCCTATCTCTGTACTGCTGGTGATTCCGTTGGGGGTACTCGGGGCCGTGTTGTTTGCCATGAGTCGAGGCTTGTCTAACGATGTTTACTTTCAGGTGGGATTGTTGACGACGGTCGGCTTGTCGGCAAAAAATGCCATCCTTATTGTGGAGTTTGCTAAGTCACTGTATGAAGATGGACTGGGTTTGATTGAGGCGACTATTGAAGCGGTAAGAATGCGCTTACGCCCGATTATTATGACCTCTCTGGCATTTGGCTTGGGCGTTACTCCGCTGTTTTTGGCGTCGGGCGCAGGCTCTGGTGCACAGAATGCCATTGGTACGGCGGTATTAGGTGGTATCGTGTTTGCTACCTTCCTAGCTATATTCTTTGTGCCTTTGTTTTTTGTGGTAGTGTTTAAATTTGCTCACCGCTTGACGGGCAATAAATCAGAAGTAAAAGCAGAGTCGTAAAGCTCTGTTGCAGAAAATAAAAACGGCGACATTTGTGTCGCCGTTTTTTTATGTCTGGCAATTGGTGTTGCCTTGTACGATTAGCTATTAATATTTAAATACTGTTGGAACTGAGCCGCTAAATTTTTATAGGCTTGAGTGAATTCTGCAAACTCGCTAGGAATATTATCCCAGCTCTTTTCTTTTGCACTGCGCTCAAGCTTGGCGGCACAAGCCTGTAAAACAGCGCCATGCAGCTGGCCGGCACTGCCCTTAATTGAGTGTGCAATAAGCACTAGCTGTTCTGAGTCTTGTTGTTGGTACGCATGTTGAGCCGATGCTAAATGGTTGGGTAGTTGCTGACAAAATAAATTAAGAACATTTTTCAGAATGTCATCCCGATTAAATAAACTGGTTAAGGCTTTAGCTTGATCCCAGATAACCGGTGCGGTGGTTTGGGTGAGAGCCTGCGGCAGAGATTGTTCGGTGTGAGTTCGCTCGGGAGTAATCCAGCGGTCGATTGCCAGCCATAATAATTGGGTCTCGATAGGTTTACTTAAGTAGTCATTCATACCCTCGCGTAAACAGTGTTCGCGATCCCCTTCTATGGCATTTGCGGTTAAAGCGATAATAGGGATTCCCTGATTTTTCTTGCCCGCTTCGCCGGCGCGGATACGCCGCGTTGCTTCAAAACCATCCATCTCGGGCATCTGACAATCCATTAAAACTAAGTTGTAATCGCGATCTTTTTGAGTGTTCTTTAACGCATTAATAGCCTCTAAGCCGTTGCTGGCGTGATCAGCCTCAAGCTTTAACTCTTGTAGCATCAATAGGGCAACCTCTTGGTTAATAAGGTTGTCCTCTACTAATAAAATACGGGTGTGTTCAGGCCAAGTGTGATTTTCTTTAACCAGTGCGGCCTGAGTGTTGCCACTATTTGAATTGGAGGTCGTGAGCGCTCCGCCGTGATCGTTTACTGTTGTTAGTAGTTGCAATAACCCTCTGGTAGTGGTTGGTTTATACAGAATTTGATCGAAGTCGTGCTTCTCTGGCTCTTGATCTATACCACACATAAGTACAGTTTGACGGAACGGCTTTGGCTTAGAATCTTGCGGTAGGGTTGGTAAGGTATGCTCATTGAATGTCCGATCGATAATGAGCAGATCGATCGGCTTGTTGTTTTTTAGGTGTTGCTGCTGACACAGGTGCAATGCAGCTGACTGAGTTGGCTCTGCATAAAACTTTGCGCCCCAGTCAGTAAGCTGCCGAGTTAGTGCGTTGATCATATCGAGATTTTCACTGACTAAAACAATCTGGGTATTGCTTTTAGCAAGCGAAGGGGCGTTGTAAGTAGAGATTGTGCCGGTTTGTAATTGTACCGAGAAGCTAAAGCAACTGCCTTTGTTGGGGGTGCTGCTAGCATTGATCTCGCCCCCCATAAGAGTGCAGAGCTTTTTACAGATGGCAAGTCCTAAGCCGGTGCCTCCATACTGCCGGGTGGTGGAGGCATCCTCTTGAACAAAAGGCTCAAACAGAGAATTTATTTTGCTCTCTGAAATACCAATGCCGCTATCGCAAACGCTGGCGCTGAATTTAATGCCGGTATTGGTTTTTTTCGTGGCGCACTGAAGAATGATGTTGCCGCTAGGGGTAAACTTAATGGCATTACTTAGCAGGTTGGTTAGAACTTGTTTTAGCCGGCCGGCGTCACCTTTGACGTCACTGACGTTGACGTCGGTTAGATCGATAATAAATTCGAGTCCTTTCTCTTGCGCACGCAAAGCAAAAATATGGCTAAAGCCATCGATGACTTCGCGTAAATTAAAGTCGGTTGATTCTAATAAAAATTTACCGGCCTCGACTTTTGAAAAATCTAAAATGTCATTGATAAGACTTAAGAGCGATTCGGCGCTTATTTTTGCAATGTTAATTTTATGCTGATCTTCCTCATTAATGTTAGACCTTTTAAGCATGTTTAACATGCCTAGTACACCGTTCATGGGGGTGCGTATCTCGTGGCTCATCATGGCGAGAAATTCACTTTTAGCCGCGGCAGCAGCAACGGCACTATTTTTAGCTTTTCTCAGTGACTCTTCGTTAATTTTACGCTCATGAATGTCTTGGAATGACCCGTACAAGCGGATGCATTTACCGTCAACAAGTTTTGCTGTTCCGGTTGTGCATACCCAGCGCTCATTGCCTTTGGCGGTAATTATTTGTAATTCATCGCTCCATGATTCGCCGTCATTTATAGCTTTTTCAATGCGTTTTTGTATGAGTGTGCGGCTTCGTCCTTCTTTATAAAAGTTGATACCTTCAGTCATCAGCGGGGTGTAATCGTCCTCCACCTCATGAATGCTTCTGGTTATTTTTGACCAGTAAATCGTTTGCAGTACTGTGTCTACTTCCCATGCGCCAATATTTGCTTGCTCGCTCATAGATTCTAGCATTTGCTGTTGGCGTAACAGCCGATCTTCGTAGGCTTGTTGTTCGGTGATGTTTTCGGCTATCGACCAGATATATTGCCGGCCTTGATTGTCGCGTATAAACATACCATTTAAGCGTACCGGAACCTGGCTGCCGTCAGGGCGAATGAACTCTGTTTTGTAGGGGCCGTAACGGCCAGTTTTAAGCAGTGTTTGTTGTTTTTGATCGCTATTTGCCTGGCTTGGGGGCGTTAGAGGTTTAGTTGGCAAGGTTTTTATATTTTGTGCTTTACAACCGTTTAACGCGAGCATCGCGGAGTTGGCTTTTAGGCACAGCCCAGTTTGGGCATCGATTAACGAGATGCCTAATGGCGATAAATCAAACAGCGCTTGTAGTTGTTGTTGTTGCTCACGGCGCTTTTGTTGTAAGTAGATAATCCATAGGGTTGGCAGTAGAGTAATAATAATAAGTAACGCCGTAGCGTAGCGTATTAGTGGGGCGTTATCGGCGTTTTTAGGCCAGCCGGCTTTGGGTTTTGCGGCTATTTCCCAATAACCTCCGGGCAGCTCGACTTTGGTTATTACTGATGCAGCGGTTTGGTTAAACAGTGCCGGGTTACCGTAAAATACATCACCTTTACTGCCAAGACCGTCTTTGCCACGAATAGCAATATCCAGTGTCTCACTCGCTTGTAGTAGACCACTGGCTTGGTAGTATTTGTCTAGATCAATGACCGCGGAAATTAATCCCCAAAGTCTTTTATCTCCAGCGGGGGTATCAATAATAACCGGAATTCGGCCGATTAAGCCCTGTCCGCCTTGCATTAGATCTATTGGCCCAGCAACTGTCATACGGCCAGTTTCGAGCGCCTGTAGCGCGGCTTTTGTCTGTCCTTTTTGGGTGCGGTAATTTAGCCCTAGAGCCGCGCGATTGTCTTCGAGAGGGTAGATAAGTTTAATCACAAGGTTGGGAGCTGCGCCAATATTACGCAGTAGAGTCTGCCCAGAAAATAAGTGTTTGGCGTATTGCGCGTACGTGTCTTGGTCGATATCGGGGTTAATTTGTAGGGTGGGGATGAGTCCCTGAGCCGCAAGGAGGTTGCCGGTTAGGTTGCCTTCTAGCTTGGCTCTTACTAAACCTAAAGCGTCTTGTACTTGGTCGCGCTGCTGCAGAATGTAATTTTGGTTGTTGAGATTGCCAACGTAATAACCGCCCGTCGCAATAGAGGCGATAATAACGAGCGTAGCCAATAGATAGGGAATTTGCCCTCGAAGATGCAATCCGCGTAATTCTGGCTGAAAAGCTGTACTTTTGGTCTGCGCCTGGTGCATGTGTTCTCCGTAACTCGGCCTAAGCTTTAAGCTTACAGCAACTATAACGGAAATACCTGTTAACCGGCAGTGGTGGTTTTAGTGGGATATGATTGGATGGCTTAGCGGCCAGTTTGTTATATCAATGGGCTTATGGCCCATAAAAAAGGCCGGTCGCAAAGCGGCCGGCCGGAGAGGTTAAAGCTTATAAAGCCAATTAATCTGCCAGTACAAACACGGCGGTAGTTAATGCCGGTACGGTTAATTGATTCGCCGTAACGCTGGCACTGGCGGTAACGGCATCGGCGGAGTTTTGTTGGATAGGGTGCAATTGCCAGTCGCCGTCGATGGGGCTGGCAATAACTTGCTCGGTATTGCTGGGGTTAAACACTACCACTACGTTGGCGTATTGGTTGTCCAGTTCTTGGTGGTCACTTAGGCTCATGACGATAAGGCCCGGCACTTGGTTGGGGCCGGTGTTGTGAAACGCTAAGTTCGACTCGACTTGTGCGGCCGTGGTTAGACGAAACAGCGGTGAGCTGTGACGAATGGCTAACCACTCTTTAAACACTGATTGGGCTAGGGCAATATCAGCGGCATCTGGGTTGGCGTTGGCATCGGCAATAATCTGACCAATCAGGTTATAGTTGGCGCTGTCTTTGTCCTCCCGTGGCAAGCCAACATTCCAGTTGTTACTCTGGCCGGTAAAGTCGACGCGATTAAACCAATCGCCCGAGTCGTAGCTGTCGCGCTCCATCGATTTAGAGCGCAGCAAATCAACCCCCATATGAATAAACGGAATACCCTGCGCCAGCATCGGCACACTGAGCGAGAAGTTATGCATCCGCGCGCGCTCGGTGCTGCTCATATCGCTGGCGGCTTTGTACATTAAGTTATCCCACAGGGTTTGATTGTCGTGCTTAGAGATGTAATTAATGCTTTCTTGTGGGTCGGCGGTGTAGCCGGCTTTTAAATCAAAGTAGGGGACTTCGCCACCGGTCACTTGATTGCCGTTGCGATCGGTTAGCGGGTAACTGCTAAGGCTGCCGGCTAAGTTTACGCGCAGGCGATCGGTTAAGCCTATTAAGTTGTCCGCTTCGCTATCCGCGCCTGAGTTGAAGTTGTTGGGGTAGTAGTACAAACCGCTGCCGTAACCTTGGTTGGCACGCAAGCTATCGCCACCATCAAAGGGCGCACCACCGCGCACGGCATCGCGGATGCGATCATTAAAACTGCCCACGCCGGTGCCGGCCATATTCACTTGAATGGCGTTGACACCGCGGCGATTGCTGATGACTTCGCCAAAGTTCCAGCCTTCGCCGTAAAAATAAGAGTCGGGGTCAACGGCTTTAACGGCATCTTGTGCGGCGATAATATTGCGACGCATATGGTGGCCCATTAAATCAAACCGGAAACCATCGATTTTATAATCACGCGCCCATACCACCAGTGAGTCGATCATGAGTTTTTCCATCATGTCGTGTTCGCTGGCAGTGTTGTCGCAACAGCTAGAAGTTTCTACCGCGCCGGACAGTTCATTGCGGCGATGGTAGTAACCGGGCACCAGTTTATCCAGCACTGATTTGTCCCATAGGCCCGAGGAGTTGGTGTGGTTGTACACCACATCCATCACCACCCGTAGGTTTAGCTCGTGCAGGGCTTGAACCATGGCGCGAAACTCGCGGATGGCCGTAAAATCGTCGTTGCTGGTGGCGTAGCTGCCCTCGGGGGCGGTGTAGTGGTAAGGGTCGTACCCCCAGTTGAATGAATCAAGGCCGCGCAGCTCACCCACTAACGCTTGGGCAGCGGTACTGGCTGGGTCAAATTCGGCCAATACAGCCGCTAACGTTTTACTGTTATCGGCGTTGCCGCAGACGCTGGCACTGGCGTTTAGGGCACATAAATCGGCTACTGTATCGCTAATATCAACGCGCTTGCTTGGGTCTTCATTGACGGTGGCGATATCAAAGGTTGGCAGTAAATGAATCGTGTTAAGGCCTGCCTGTTGCAGCTCGGTTAAATGTTTAACCGGTGCGCTGTCGGTGTCGGTAAAGGCTAAATATTTACCTCTATGGGCTGCTGGGGTACTGGTATCTAACGCCGAAAAGTCACGAATATGCACTTCGTAAATCACGCTGTCTTCTGGGGCGGCTAACGCCGGTACCGTGTGGCCACTCCAGCTGGCTGAGTAAGTATCGGCGCGATTTAAATCAACCACTTGAGTGAGGCTGCCGTTTTGCGACAGATTAAGTGCGTAAGGATCGGTAGTGGTAACACGCTCGATTTGATCGCTTAAATAGTGGTACACATCGGCTTGGTAGCGGTAGTACTCGCCGTGCATATCGCGATTGACTACGGTGCTCCAAACGCCTTTAGCGCTGCGAGTTAACGCAAACTCACTGGTGGGGGTTGTCGTGTTGGCGGTGGCAAAGGTTTGCAGGGTGACCGCTTGCGCGGTGGGTGCCCAAACCGCAAAGTGAGTTTTGCCGTTAATAGTGTGTGCACCTAATGCATCATCGGTGGCGTAGTATGCATCCAGCGCCCCTTGGATCTGTACGCTGGTCGCTTTAATTAATGTGCCATCTGCATCTAACGCAGCGGCGACTAACTCGCCCGCAAGAACAGTGTCTATGGCGAGCTCGGCGGTGGGGATTTGCCAAGCGCTCCAATTGGCCAAGTGTGGAAACTTCTCGGCGCTGGCGCTGCTGATGGTCGCGCTGGTTAAGGAAATGGCGGAGCCTCCGCTAATAGCGCCATCGGTTAAGCTAATGGCGCCGCTGGGGTCACTGAACAATTGCACCTGAGCGGTATCTTCAGGTGTGTCCCACAGTAAGGTGTTGCTATCTACCCAATGGGCGGCGTAGCCACTTAGGGTGGCTTGGGCGGGGCCGGCTTCACCGCTGTAGGTAATGGCACTGCTGCCGTGTTGGGTAAAGGCAATATTGCCTTGGGTTAAATCCATCACCGCATCGGCATCGCCAAGGGCTTTGTCGTCGGCGTTGTGCACAATAAAATTAAAGCAGCCGCCAGGCTGATTTAAATCGAGAATGTAAAATGCCCCGCGCTCTGAGTCGATTCCGTCGGGTTGTTTGGGGGCATCCCAGGTCACGCCGTTAAAACTGTTATCCGCCAGTGCGTTGCAGTCGCCGCCGTTCCAGAGGTGTAAGCCCCAGCCGTCGTACTCGGTATCGCTGCGCTTATAAAAAATAGCGGCTTGGCTATCGCTTAGGGTAAATGGCAGCGGAGTTTCATTGCTGGGATCTAAAGGATATTCAATATTGGCCGCGCCGTGTTGTGTTAGGGCAATAGCGCCACGGCTTAAATCAAACATGGCGTCGGCATCGCCCAAGGCTTTGTCGTCGCCTTTATGGACAATAAAATTAATGCAGCCACCGTCAGCGGCTGGAGCGTTTAAATCCAGCAGGTAGTAAGCGCCATAAGTGTCATCGATACCGTCGGCGGGCAAGGGGGCATCCCAAGTAATGGCAGCGGTGCTGGCATCGGCTAAGGCGCCACAGCTGTCATTGTTCCATAGGTGCAGCCCCCAGCCGTCGTACGCACCGTCGTCGCGGCGATAAAAGACAATGGCTTGATCATCTTTTAGGGTAACGGGTAGGGCAAAACTGGGCAGGCTGCTGGAGCTAGATTGACTGCTGCTGGAGCCGACCGATGAACTGGAGGCTGAGCTGGAGGTTGCCGGTGGGGTATCTGAGCCACCACCGCCGCCACAGGCGACGAGAACGGCAGAACTTAATAAACACGATAGGGTTAGGCGACGCATGGTTAACCTCTTGCTGATATTATGATTATTGGTAGGCCTGTTGGCGACTGACTAAAGAACGGCAGGCCAAACGTTTGTTATCAGCAGGAGAGTACGATAGCGGGAGAGGGGGGAGAAACTGCATACGTATACATAGGGGATGAATACGTATGCAATATTTTTACTTGCTGGACATTTAAGGTTTAAGTTTGTAACCGGTGCTAAATACCCAGGTGATGGCGGCAATACAGATGGCCATAAATAGCGCGATCATGCCTAAGCTAACGCCTACATGGACATCGGCGCTGCCGTAAAAGCTCCAGCGAAAGCCACTGACTAAATACACCACAGGGTTTAATAAAGTTACTTTTTGCCAAAACTCGGGCAGCATTGTAATTGAATAAAAAGTACCGCCTAAAAATGTTAGTGGTGCAATTACCATCATTGGAATAATTTGCAGCTGCTCAAAGCTATTTGCCCACAGGCCGATTAAAAACCCCAGCAAGCTAAATGTTAAGGCCGTTAATATTAAAAACATCAGCATCCACAGCGGATGCATAATTGAGTAGTCGACAAACAAGCGAGCGGTGAGCAAAATAATAAGCCCTAAAATAACCGATTTAGTGGCCGCCGCACCAACATAACCTATGACGATCTCGGCGCCCGATACCGGTGCCGATAATATCTCGTAAATACTACCGGTAAATTTGGGCATGTAAATTCCAAACGAGGCATTCGATGTGCTCTCGGTTAAAATGGTGAGCATTAATAAACCCGGTACAATAAACGCGCCGTAGCTAATGCCATCGATCTCGACAATGCGCGAACCAATGGCCGAGCCAAACACTATAAAGTACAGCGAGGTTGACAGCACCGGTGACGCAATCGACTGCATTATGGTGCGCCAAGCCCGGGCGAGTTCGTAACAGTAAATGGCTTTAATACCGTAATGGTTCATGCTTTTTCCTCCACCAGTGAGACAAAGATTTCTTCCAGAGAACTCTGGCGGGTTTGTAGATCTTGGTAATGGATGCCGGCGCTTTGCAGCTGCGCTAATAACTCAGATACGCCCGAGTCAGTCTCAGCGGTACTGTAGTGATAAATTAAGCTGGCACCGTCGTCGGCCAACTGTAAATCGTCACGCATCAGCTCGGTGGGTAACTGGGTAATAGGCTTGCTGAGCAGCACGGTTAAACTTTTTCGGCCCAGTTCGCGCATCAAAGCGTGTTTGTCTTCGACCAGCATTAATTTACCTTTGTTGATCACGCCGATGCGGTCGGCCATGTCTTCAGCTTCTTCGATGTAATGGGTGGTTAAAATAATCGTAACACCCTCGCCCCGCAGGCGTCGGATCATGGCCCACATCTCGCGTCTTAGCTCTACATCCACACCAGCGGTGGGTTCGTCTAAAAATAAAATTGTGGGTTGGTGCGCCAGCGCTTTGGCGATTAACACTCGACGCTTCATGCCGCCCGAGAGTGCCATAATGCGCGAATCTTTTTTCTCCCACAGCGACAGGTTTTTCAGCAACTGCTCAAGGTAGGCATCGTCCGGTGGGCAGCCAAACAAACCACGACTAAAGTGAACCGTGTTCCAGACACTGTCAAAAATATTGATGGACAGCTCTTGCGGCACCAAGCCGATTTGTTTACGCGCTTGGCGAAAATCGTTTTGCGTATCGTGGGAGTCGACCACGATGCGGCCAGCGGTGGCGTTAACGATGCCACAAATAATCCCGATAAGGGTGGTCTTGCCTGCGCCGTTGGGGCCAAGCAGCGCAAAGATCTCGCCGCGGCGGATGGATAAATTGATATTACTAAGAGCGTTAAACCCAGTGTCGTAGGTTTTGTCGACGCCCTCTAGAGTGAGAATATCTGACACGTGATCTCCTTGTATTTAGCGGTATTGCCATAGGCTCTAGAATATAGAGTTTATGGCCGTGGGGGTACCTGTGACCGGCTCAATACGGTGACGCCTAAGCACCGGCAGTAAAGTGTTGGCTTGCTCGTTAAGGTGTGCTCGGTAGTCGCGACAAAAACCGCGCCATAGCTGTTTCACCGATGGGGTGGGCATACTGCTGCGGGCTTGGCTGTTGGCCTTGCGGTGGGCAACACACTCTAAGCGATCGAGCGCGACGGCGAACTTTAGTTGACGATCTTCCAAGCGATTGGCCAAAACTGGGTCATACTCTTGTAAAAACGGGTAGTAGGCTTGGTCTTGGCGATCGGCAAATTGGCGCAGTTGCCAGACGCAGACGTTAACCCCCGTTTGTACTCGCTGAGCATCCAGCGCGCTCGCCTCGTTTAGTAGCTCGCTCAGTTGTCTTAAATAAGTGGTGATTGGCTCCGTGGTTATCGTGCGATTGGCCCCTAGCGGTGGGCGAGAGTGCTGGCGGCATACAAACATCATAAATCCTCCCTGTGATACGGATCTGTCGCGAGATTTAAGCCCGCAACCTGCAATGCAATATTTATGGGTTAGTCGAACAGAGGTTGCCGCGTTCGACATCAGTGGATAAAAATTGCATGCTACCGAGCATATACGACAGTTTATGACGTATAACTCGGCTAGCATGTCCCTCAATCATTCTATTTATTATTCTTTACGGTAATCGCCGTTGGTTTTGCACGGCCATGTGACAAAACTCAAGGAGACGCTATGGCCAATACTGCAACGCGCTTGTTAAATCTGATCATGCTGTTGCAGCGCGAGCCCAATACCCCGGCATCGCGCTTAGCCGAGGCGCTGGATGTATCGGTGCGCACGGTACAACGCTATATCACTATGCTGGAGGAAATGGGGGTGCCGGTGTATGCCGAGCGAGGTTCTCAGGGGGGGTACTCACTGGTGCGTGGTTATCGTATGCCGCCGCTGGTGCTATCGCCCGAAGAGGCGGTAGCGGTCTCGCTGGGCACCTCGGTGATCTCGGGGCTGTGGGGCAATCTGTTTCGTACCTCGGCCCAAAGCGCCATGACCAAGATCGCCAATGTGCTGCCCGAAGAACAATTGCGCGAGGTTCGCTGGGCGCAAGACAGTCTGTTAACTCGCGGCTTGCCTCGCGCTAATCCCAGCGTTAATGAGCCATCACTAGAAACACTTTATCAGGCCAGTCGCCGCCATCAGCAGCTGGATATTGTCTATCAAGGGCGAGGGCGCGTTCAGGCACAGTCGCGGCGTATCGATCCCTACGCGTTGATCTACAGCTGGGGGCAGCAGTACTGTGTTGCTTATTGCCATTTGCGCGGTGCCATGCGCTCGTTTCGGATCGATCGAATACTGTCGCTGCAAACTCTTGAATCGCACTTTGATAAGCCCACCGACTTTGATCCGAGTAAGTATTTAAATCAAGCAACCGATGACCGGCCGATGACCCGCGTGAGCTTGTTGTTTGCCGCAGAGCACGCCGATTTAGCTCGGGATTACGCCTGTTGCTGGGATACGCTTGAAGAGCGCGAAGATGGCAGTTGGTTGGCCGAATACAGCACCGCTGATTTGGATATGGCTCGCTGCCGAGTGATGAGCTTTGCCCCCAAAGCGCAGGTGCTGGGGCCGCCGGAGTTGATCGAGAAAATTCAACAAGCAGCGTTAGCAGTGCTTGCCCAGTACCCTCTGACATCGGCTGCTACTGGAGCGGTGCCGGTTAACCCTGCGTCGCCACAATTACCTCATAGTACTTCGTTAAACAGTTAAAGTGTCCCAGTAAAAGCTTTGAATATCGTGCTCGATAAGCTCATTATGGCCGTAGACCTTACTTGCGGATTAGGGCCGTTTATTTAATTAGCGCACATCAGATGCATCCAATAAACCAATGTGGCCGTAACTGTAACAAATACCGTATTTTGACGTCTTATTCATTAATCCCTATTTTAATGAGCACACACCACAGGATATAGCCGTTATGTTGATTAAACGCCCGCCTCGTATAGCGACCAGTGAGATCACCCCCGAGCCTATTTACCGAGCGCGGCGCCAATTTATGCAGCAGAGC
>NZ_LFIJ01000001.1:336168-1449496 GCF_001187555.1 Gilvimarinus polysaccharolyticus
CCCCGAGCCTATTTACCGAGCGCGGCGACAATTTATGCAGCAGAGCTTAGCTCTTGGCACAGCCGCGGTTGCTGTTGGTGGTGTGGCAACCGCGACGGCCAAACCTTCTTTTGTGGCCGATGCGGATGTATCAAGTCCCAGTTGGTTGAGTCAAAAGCTCGCCGAGGCTAGCGCCGATACCGCTACGCTGGACGATAAACTCACGCCTTATGAACATGTCACCAGCTACAATAATTTCTATGAATTTGGTTATAACAAAGACGATCCGGCCAAGCACAGCGATACCTTAAAACCGCATCCGTGGAACGTTGAGATTGCTGGCGAAGCGGAAAAAACTGGTTCGTTCAATCTTGAAGATATTCTTAGTAAAGTCGAGCTGCAGGAGCGGGTGTATCGGCTGCGCTGCGTCGAGGCGTGGTCTATGGTGATACCTTGGATTGGTTTTGAGCTGGGCAGTTTATTAAAACAATTTAATCCCACCAGTCGCGCTAACTATGTGGCTTTTACCACACTAGAAGATGCACTGCAGATGCCGGCCCAAGGCAACGCCTTTAGCACCATCGATTGGCCTTACGTGGAGGGCCTAACCATGGCCGAAGCGATGCATCCGCTTACTTTATTGGCGGTGGGCTTATACGGCAAAGCATTGCCCAATCAAAACGGCGCGCCACTGCGTTTGGTGGTGCCTTGGAAGTACGGCTTTAAAAGTATTAAATCCATTGTGAAGATTGAGTTTACCCAGAAGCAACCACCGACCAGCTGGAATATCTTGGCGCCTAATGAGTACGGTTTTTATGCCAATGTGAACCCAGAAGTGGATCATCCACGTTGGTCGCAAGCCACAGAGCGACGCCTGCCCAGCGGATTGTTTAGCCCCAACATTATCGATACTCAAATGTTTAATGGTTACGATGAAGTGGCTTCGCTGTATAAAAATGTAGACTTACGCAAAAACTTTTAATTAGGGACAATATATGCCATCTACTTTATGGCGGCGCGTTATTTTAGCTGTGCTAATGCTGGCGCCTTTTGCGTGGATTAGCTATGCAGCGGTGACGCAACAGCTGGGTGCCGACCCGGCCAAAACCATTGTTTTATTTACCGGCGAGTGGACTATTTACAGCTTGTTTTTCACCTTGTCGGTTTCGCCCTTAGTACGTTTTTTAAAGTGGCGTTGGCTGATGCCGCACCGGCGTATGCTGGGCTTGTTTGCCTTGTTTTACGCCCTGTGCCATTTACTTAGCTATATGGTGTTTATCTTGGGGCTCGATATGTCACGCTTTTTATCCGAGCTGGCCAAACGCCCTTACATTACCGCAGGTGCCCCGGCTATTTTAATTCTAATTGCCTTAGGGGTGACCTCTACCCAAGGCATGATGCGCCGCTTGGGTAAAAATTGGCAGCGGCTACATAAGCTTGTTTATGTGGCCTTGTTTTTAGGCTGGATTCACGTGTTATGGCAGGTGCGTTCGAGTTATTTTGATGCGGTTTTATACGGTGTTATAACCGCGTTGTTGCTGGGGATTCGTCTCTACTGGACCGCAAAAAAGCGCCGCAAGCGCGGTAAAAAGCCGCTGAGCAATTGTTAAAACCTGTCGCCAAGGACGGTATAACTATGCCTTGCCAACCATTGTGGTGATATAAGATGATTGGCATTAATCGTCTTAATCGAAACACTTCGCAAGGCGGTTCAAACATCGTTGGGTGTGATTGTTAGTTACAAATTCATACAGATATCTTCTAATGATTGGTTATGCTAGTCGACTATAAAGTTGAACTTAGTCGTCAATCAAGGAGAGAGTAATGCGTTTTGCCGGATGGTTTTTGTTAGTCGTGGGTTTAGTGGGCTGTGGCGGGTCTAATAGCTCGTCAAGTGATGGCACTGTTGCCTCGTCGCTGGCATCGAGTGTGTCGTCTAGCTCACTTTCAAGTAGTTCTTCTAGCTCGCTCTCAAGTAGTTCTTCGTCTTCGGTTGCTTCTTCGGTTAGCAGTTCTGTCGTATCCTCTTCCAGCTCGTCCTTACCTGCGGTTGACTATAGTAGCTTAAAGCCGAGCCAGCCGACCGAGGTGCCTCTGGCCAGACTCAGTAGTCTTCAGTTGGAGCGTTTGATAAAAAATGGGCTTAGGCTTCAACTTTCAAGCTATGGCTACCCGGTTAATCGAGAGCTAGAGGATATTGATGTTAGCGACGCTGATTTTTCGCCGAGACCCCCTGCGTCAGTATCTAGCGGCGAGCCATCATACTCAGACACCAACGTACACGTGGACGGTGTTGATGAATCTGACGTTGTTAAGTACGACGGGAAGCATTGGTTTGTGGCGCACATCGGCACCGAGAGTAATGGCAATATACCGGGTATTCAGGTTGTTGCCACTGAGCCAGATGTTCCGGATGCACATATTGTTGGGCAGTACCTCTACGAAGATGCTTGGTGGGGCATGGTCAGTCAAATGTATATGGAAAAAAACGCCAGTGCCGCGACCCAACTGGTTACTTTAAAAAGAAAGCTGGGAAACCTTGATGCGATAATGCCTACGGCGACCCCGACCTGTATCTCAGACCCTTGGTTTACACCGGCTAATGGTCGTATTCAGGTAGATTTTATTGATGTCTCGACACCCAGCACGCCGAATCTGGCGGCCGAGCTTACCTTAGACGGTACGCTAATCGATAGTCGTCGAGTTGGGGATATTTTATATATCATTTCGCGCTATGACCCTTGGGTTACTGACCTAGGATTTGAAACCCGTAAAGAAGATGCGCGCGATCATAATGAGTCGTTGTTACAGCAGGCAACGCTTACACAGCTATTGCCACATTATGAACAAAACGGTACCTCACAGCCGCTAAGTGACACGTGCCTTGCCCAAAGTGATATCGATTCCAGTCAAGGCTTTCACTCGTTAGTACACACAACCGCCATTAATATTCGTACGCGATCACTGGTTGCCAGCGAATGTGTGAGTGCTGGTGTGTCGTCAATGACTATGAGCCCCGACAACCTGTATCTAACGGGTACTATTTGGGGCAATGGCTCGCGTAAAACCGTGATTCACAAATTTAACTTATCGGATAGTGGCGCCATTTACGCGGCGACTGGCAGCGTGCAAGGCTCCGTTAGTGATGATGCGCCATTTCGTATCAGTGAGCACGATGATCACTTAAGAGTTGTGACTACAAACCTAACGGAAAACTGGGATATTGTTCATCGTTTGTTTGTGCTGACACAGTTTGATCAGTCGTTAGAGGTGATTGCCCAATTGCCCAATGACGCACGACCTGAGCGATTAGGCAAGCCAGGTGAGGATATCTTTGCGGTGCGCTTTGCCGGCGATAAAGCCTACGTTGTGACCTTTCAGCTTACCGACCCTTTATACGTGATTGATTTAAGTGACGAGCTTGACCCAAAAATCACCGGCGAGTTAGAAGTGCCGGGTTTTGCAACCTATATCCATCCCATTAACGATCAATACCTATTTACCCTAGGGCAAGACGCCGATGCACAAACCGGCTGGAATAAAGGGATAAAGGCACAGTTGATAAAAATTAACGCCGGTGTGCCGATACTCACCGGCGAGCTATTGATTGGTGATCGATACAGTTATAGCGAGGCGCTCAGCGATTTGCGAGCCCTTAATGTGCTCGATGACGGCGCAGGCAAAGTGCGTATTGCGTTTCCTGTTGTTGTGTACGAGCAAAATCAACAGAATCAGTCAAAATGGCAATACAGCGGCCTGCAAACGCTTGAGTTAAATGATTTACTGTCGGCTAATGGCACTATGCAGGATAAGGGCGTGCTGATTGCCGACACCGACACCAGCCAAAGATATAGCCCTATTCGACGGGGGCTGCTGCATGATGATGCGGTTTTCTATACCCAAAACAATAATATTTGGGTGGGCGAGTGGGGCAAGGTAGACGCTGCTATGGGGCCTATCGGTAATGATGATATTGTTTGTACCGAGGAGCTTCGTAATGGTTTAAAAGTGCAGATAGTTGGTGAGTATATGATCCCGCTTGAGAACTGCGATGCAAGGGTTGTCGCCGTAGATGGAGATTTTTCCCAAATATTAACACCGCTACTTAGGGAAAATGGCCCGAATTGTTATTTTGTTGGGGCTGAAGAACGTGCAGGTAGCTACACGATTACAGCCGACTTAAGTGGTTATATGTCGGAAACCATCACTGGTGTAGAGGTCACGGAAGACGCGTGTCACGTACAGACTCATGAGGTGGCGATTCAATTAGAAAGTAATTCAGACACCTAAGTGATGTTACCGCGTAAACAAAAAGGCCTCCCGCAATGGGAGGCCTTTTGCGTTAAAACCGGTAGGTATAACCGACGCTAACAGTGCGACCACGGCCGGCAAAATAGCGCTCGTTGTTGGTTTGCGCTTGCGAGTAGTAGGTGATGTACTCTTTGTTGGTGAGGTTTTGCACGCTGGCTTGCAGTTGTCCGTCTCCCACCATCCAAGTGGCGGTTAAATCGAGCAATGTGTAACCATCAAAGTCGGCGTAACTTTCGCCCGCGGCGTTTTGGTAATCGCGATCGAACATGTTGCTGGCTTGCACACGGGTATCAAAATCCGAGGTCCATTGCTGTGACCAAAACAGATTAATACGCTCGGGGGAAATATTGCTGGCGTCTAAGTCGGTATCCACAGAACCATCGGCGTCTGAGTCGTACTCGCCGGTGGGGTTAGAGTAGGCAATGCCGACACTTGAGTCGTTGGTAAAAAACCAAGTGGCGCTGGCTTCGATACCATCGATCTCGGTTTTTTCACGTTTCACATCGTAAATACCATCGGCATTTACGGCTAGGCGTGAGCCGTAGTCTGAATCCGATTGGTAATAGCTGAACGCTAGATTTAAACCGCCGGCGTCGTATTCAATACCGATCTCGCGATTATCGGTCACGATGGGTACAAGATTTAAGAAAGAGTCAATCGATTGGCCTGGCTCGTTAATGCCACGCAATACTCGGCCCACGTCGGGCATCGATGAACCCTCGGAGGCATTAGCAAATACGCGCAAGGCATCGGTGATCTCGTAGGTGGCGCCGATGTTGTATAGGGTCTCGTTAAACGAAGGGGAGCCGCCTTCGACAAATTGACTGCCGTAGGTGTACAGAGTGGTAAAATCGTCGACATCAAGTTTAGAACTTTCGTGGCGCAAGCCAGCGGTAACGACTAAGGCGTCCACGCCGGTGAACTCTAACTGGGCGTAGGGCGCAATATTGTTGTAGTTGGTAGGTGGTACCCAGGCGCGGCCGGTTTGTACCAGCACTTGCTGTGTTTCATCTTGCAGTGCATCAAAGCCCCACACTATGTTAACGGGTGCGCCGGCGATTTTGTCGCGCGCCATGGTGAGCTTAAAGCCCATTTTTTCCGATTCATTTTGCGATTGGTCATAAAAACCTTCGCCGTACGCGGGGTCATAAAAGGTGCCAAACGTACCGCCGCCAAAGGTAGCGGCAAAGTCTTGATAAAATAATTGGGCGTGTACGCTGTGGCCCCACAGTTCGTCTTTACGATAATCCAAACTGACCGTGGTGACATCGTTGGTCGGCGTCTTGCCTGGTACGGTGCCGGGTTCGGATGAGGTGGCAATACCGTTGGCAATATCCCCGGGTACTGTCACCCAACCACCGTTGCCGGCTACGTTAAAGTTGTTCACCATCAGATGCAGCGACTGGCCATCGCCGCGATAACCAGTCTTCAAAAAGAAGTCGCGGCTGTCGCTGTCCATGGTGTCGCCCTGGGTGGTGTCAACGCCAATCACTTCGCCGTTGGCATCGGTAAAAATACCGCTGTTGCGCACACTAGCACTAAAGGCGATGTCCCAGCGGCCAATGGCATCGGCAAAGCTGTAACCCACGCCGGTGCTTAGGGCGTCCGAGTCATAATCGGTAGGGGCGTTGATGTCTACGTGAAAAGATTGCTCACGGCTGGTAACGGGCTTTTTAGTGATTAAGTTAATAATGCCGCCCGAAGCGCCCATGCCGTGTACCGCGTTGGCGCCGTGAATCACTTCAATACGTTCGATCATGGACGGATCTAACGTTAGGCCATCGCGTGAGCCATCGCGCAGCGGGTTAGATTGCGGCACTCCGTCAATTAAATACAGTGGGCTACGGCCGCGTAAGGTTTCGCCCGCGCCAGTCATTTTTTGGCGGCTGGGGGTAAAGCCTGGCACTAAGTTACCCAGTACGGTCGATAAGTCGTAGCTTACCGCCAACTGTTGGTCTAACTCGATTTTGTTGATTACCGTAACGGTATTGGGGATCGAGCTAATAGGCTTGGCCGTACGTGAGGCAGTAACGATCATCTCTTCCATTTGCGGCTCGTTATCTACCGGTTGCGCCAAAGCGAGTGCGTTAAGGCTGGCAAGCGTTAGAAGAGGGACGAGTTGGCGGCGGACGTGTATCATTAAAAACCTCGATTAGTGAGTAGAAATAAGGGTGCGGATGATAGTAGTTATCATTACAGTTAACAACTAGAATGTTGCAACTTATTTACGTTATTCACTCTTTACGCTAAAAATTTCTAGAAGATACTCATTGATGAAAAGCCCAATCCTATTGGCCGTTCACCGTTATATTGGTTTGCTGGCCGGCATTTTTTTTGTAATTACCGCGCTGACCGGAGCCCTGTTGATTTATAAACAGCCACTCTTGTTGGCTTATTATCCTGCTCTGGCCGCCGAGCAAAGCGCCTCGCCTGCGATCACCGCCGATACCGTCGCGCTGCTGCAACAACTGGATGCGCAGCAAGCGCCTGCTGCACGCCGAGTGCGTATGCCCACCGCAGACTGGCCTTTTTTTACGGTGAGTTATCGCGATGGTTCGTACCAGTATTTAAGTACCCAAGGTGAGCTGCTGGTGAGTTCTGAGCAGCAGTTTGATCCGCTGGCTTTTCTAATGGATCTGCACATCCACTGGCTTGCCGGCCATACCGGTGAGCGTATTAGTGGTTATGTGCATATTGCTGTGTTGTTGCTGCTGGCAACGGGTATTTACGCTTGGTGGCCGCGTCGTTGGCGCAAGGCGTTAACCCTGGCTTTAAGCGGAAGTGTTATTAAAGTGGCCTACAGTTGGCATCGTACATTAGGCGCGCTTAGCTCATTGGTGTTGATTGTCTCGGTTGCTACAGGGGTAATTATGGTGTTTTACGCCGAGGTAGGCACCGCCTTAGTGGCCAGTCTGGGCGGCGATATCAAACCAATAGAGCGAACTGTGGAGGTAACGGATAAGCCCCAGCCGTGGCCAGTGTTATATCAGGTGATGCGCGATACTTTACCCGAGGGTCAGCTGCGCTCGGTGAGTTTCTCGGCCGAGCCCGGCCGAGCGATTAGCGTGCGCAAACGGATGCCAGGTGAGTGGCACCAGCACGGTCGTAGCTTTGTTTATATCAACCCCTACACCGCCGAGGCTTACGCTCAAAAAGATGCCCGGGAGGCGGGCTTGGGGGTGGCGTTAATGGAGAAAGTTTATCCGTTGCATTCGGCGGCGGTAGGTGGGCCGTTGTATTGGGTGGCGTTAACCATTGCCTCCGGGATGGCCCTGTTGTTGTTTATCAGCGGGCTTTATATTTGGTTATGGCGCCGCCGCGCCCGTAAAAGTTAACCGTGATGGCTTTAATCGTTAAGCGTAAAAGCTCTTTAGGTTATACTTAGTTAAATTATATGAACATTACGTTATTAGTGATAATAACAATGCCGCAGACCAGGAAGGTGTTTCTCAAGGCGTGTTGAGGTTCTTCCCCCTGTTTGTTGTGTTGGCCGATAACGTTGTTCGGCGCCCATATTGGCGAGAACGGCACTGAGCCGAGCGCCACTTTGGTTAAGTTTGATTATTTGTGCTTCGTGGGGCGGGGTAACCGAGTAACACAGCAACGCGAGATTAATAGTGATTAGATTTTTAGTTGTAGTAGAGGGCACAATGGTGGCGGTTAAATGATAGAGTTATTTTTGTTTGGTTTGTCGCCATTAACCCATGATTTGGAATGGCAGCCGACCATAAATTTAGTACAAGTTATGTCTGATGTACTTATAGCGTTGGTTTTTTTTGTGATTGCAGCGGGGCTGTTAGCTTTTCGTCGCAAGCGTCAAGACTTAGAGTACCCACGCTTAGTAACATTGTTTTCAGTATTTCTTTTGCTGTGTGGTTTGGATCATGCCTTTCGTATTTACACTCTGTTGGGCGGCAGTCCTAATGGCCAGGCGGTGCTTTCTGCACTAACCGCTATTGTCGCTGTTATTACCGCCTTGGGATTGTTGTGGATTATTCCTAAAGTGTTTGGCGGCCCCAGTGCAGAGCAACTGCAACAGGCCATGGCAGAGGCTAATAACGAAAAGCTCGAACGGCTTGCACTTAAAGCACGTTACGATGCCGAATATAGTTTACGTGAAGCGGCCAATGCCTCGCCAATGGGCCTAATAGTAGTAGGAGAACATGGTCAGATAAAAATGGCCAATACCGCTTCTTGCCATTTGTTTGGTTATGCTAATAGCGAGCTGTTACAAAGAGACATCGCCTCGCTACTTGACCTCGCCGCGGTGGATGAAAATCAACATCCTCTTACAGAATTTTTCTCTTCAAACGTTTCATCTGGGCAACATTTAGAATGTGTAGTACAGGGTATTCGTAGCGACGGCAGCTATGTCCCTGTTGAACTTAAGCTGGTGAAACGCGATCACCTTGATGACATGAAAACATTTGTCTCAGTTGTTGATATTTCTGAGCGCTTAGCGCAACAACAGCAAGTAGAGGCCATCAGTAATCGCTTAGAACGTATCACCTCGGCAAGCCGTGAGGGGCTGTGGGAGTGGGAAATTGAATCGGGTTTGTTGTGGTGGTCGCCGGCATTGTGGCAGCTGCTGGGTTATCAGCATAAACCGACCGATGTCACTATGTATTTATGGGAGGCGCACATTGTTCCAGAGCATCAGGCCAAATTTTTTAACGAATTAGATCGTAACCTTATTGATGGCGGATCATTTGATATTGAGTTTCTAGGCGTTACGGTTAATCGTGAGTCACGTTGGTTTCGTGTGCGTGGTAATTGTGTTGGTGGCAGCTCCGATCATAAGCGTTTAATGTGTGGCACTTTAGAGGATATCCAACAACGTAAAGATTTAGAGCTAAAGTTATCAGAAAAAAATCAACTGCTCGAATCTATCTATACCGGCACCCGATACGGTGTGTTTGTGCTTGATTGTCTGAGTAATGGACAGATCGTTTATAAGGCCGTTAATCCGGCAATAACAAAAGCACTGGGTATTCAAGCAGAGCAACTGCTCGATCAGTCAACGCAGGCGCTTGCCCCTGAGATTATGCCGCATGTAATGGCCGAGCAAATTGACTCGCGTTATCGCCGCTGTCGCCAAACCGGTAAACCGATAACCTATATCGAGAGTTTTCCGCTGCGTGGTCAGCCCGTATGGTGGCAGACCTCGCTGTATCCACTGATGGACGACGCGGGGGATATTTACCGTATTATTGGTTCGTCAGCCGATGTAACCGATTTAAAAACCACCGAGAATAAACTGGCCAAAAGTGAACAGTTTTTGCAAAACGTTGTAGATTTGGCCATCTGCGGCTTATACATTTACGATTTGCCCACCGAAAGCAATATATTTGTTAATCAGCAATACACTCGTTTAACCGGATATACCAAAGACGATTTAAACAATGTGGATGATTTGTCGGTGCTGTTTCATCCAGATGAAATCGACGATATTGCCAAGCAAGTTGATAAAGCAATGACCTTAGACAGCGCTACTTTTTTAGAAATAGAGTATCGTTTTTGGCATAAGGACGGTTACTGGATTTGGTGTTACGCGTTTGATTCAGTCTACGCACGCGATGAGCGAGGCAGGCCGACGCAGCTTTTGGGCACATTTATCGATGTTAGCCAGTTAAAGCATTACTCCGAGCGGCTGCGTAAAATTGACGAGACAACCCCCGATTCATTAGCCACCAGTATGGAATAATCCCTGTAGCCTTGGCGGCTATTGGTTGGGCAAATAGTGGAATAAAGCGATCACTTGCTGCTCGCTTAAACTCTCCATTCGTTCAATATTACGCTCAGGAATCGACTCGGTATCGGCACCATTATCAATGGCTGCGCTTAGACTTTGTTCACGCAGCAGATGCAAAATAGGGTAGGGCGAACGATTAGTTAAATTGCTGCGGTCAGTGAAATCTGTATCAGAAAATTGATAGTCGGGATGAAAACTTGCTATTTGATACGTCCCCTGCAAGCCTTGTTTGTTTAGCCTGCTCTCGGCTTGTTGCGCAGTGATGGTGTAAAAGTAAAAGTCTTCAAAGCCTTCGGGCAGTATCAGCAGCGTGGTTTCAAGCTCGGTAATGGGAGTGTTTTCTAGCCGCGCGATCTCTTCGTCGAGTACTTCAAGTAAGCCTAAACCACGGGACTCATCAAATACCGTAAAACGAATGCGGTTGTGTTTAGCGGGCTGGTGGGCAAATGGGCACAAGTTAAGTCCCAGTACGACTGTCTCAAACCATTGTTGCGTATTGGCAATGACTGCCGCCGTTGTTGCTGCCTCCAACCTATCACCTCATTACTTGTGCGACGGCAGGTGTCGCTGCCGGTGGATTTAATGCGCCACTATAGCGGTCACCCCATCATTTAGGCAATGGCCGGCTGTATTGGAGTAGTGATGAGTGTGTGGGGCCGTGTTGTCTAAGATAAACAGCATCTCGATCCAGTCATCGACTTCGGCCAACGGTGAAAAGGCGATATCGATTAACGGCACGAGCATGGTTTGTAGCGGTGCGGGAGCGTAGTAAGGCGTTAAACGCTGTTGCACTAAGTGGATTATGGCATTCATATCTGGGTTGTGACGACTTTTGCGCAGTGTGTAACTCAGCTCAATGGCGCAGCGTAGATACCGCTCGGTAGCCTGCTTGTTATAGTCGTCATGCGACAGCAAAATGTCGGCAGTTTCGAGCGCGGCACCGTACGCAGATACCGCATCGTCCCAGCGCCGCTCGGTAATGTAACCGCGCCCCATAGCGCGTAACTTAAGGCACAACTGCCGGCTTTGTGCTGGGTTGTGCAAAACTAAGGCTCGGTGCTTACTGCACAAGAATTGATTCTTATAGGTGGGCTTAATCATACTGTACTCTCAAGATCGCGGGCCTGAGTTAGGCGTTTAAGTTAGGCGGCGCAAGTGTGCAAGTATTCCTGCGTAATTTGCCAAACCCAGCGTTCAATGCGTTCGTCGGTAAGTTCAAACTGTTGTTCGTCATCGATGGCAAGCCCGCAAAACTCGGTTTTCTCAGCGTTTACCGCTAGAGACTCGTCATAGGTATAGCCCTCACAGGGCCAGTGACCAATCACCGTCGCCCCGGCTTTTAATACTCGCTCGTTTAGCCAACCCATGGCATCAACAAAGTAATAGCCATAGCCGAGCTGATCGCCTAAGCCGTATAGCGCGACGGTTTTGTCGGTCAGTTTGGTCGCCAGAATCTGCTCTTCAAAGTTCTCCCAGTCTTCCTGAATACCGCCAAAGTCCCATGTGGGAATTCCCATAATAATAAAGTCGAACTGCTCAATTTGCTCGGGCGAAGCATCACTGACGTTAAGCATCTCAACCACCACGCCATGGGCGGCGAGGGCGGAGGCTATCTTGTCGCCTACCTCTTCGGTATTGCCGGTATCGGTGCCATAAATCAGCCCAGTGTGGGCGTGGGTTAAATCTTTCATAGGGGAGACCTCCGCTGCCATTGAATGTTTTGGTACATTAATATAAATGATAATAATTATCAATAGCGTTTGGTGGTGTGATGAAGATATTATCAAGCTGGTGTTTTACCGATCTTGCGCAGCGGGCCGGTGAAAACTGCTAAACTCCTCGCATGAATCAAGCTGCCTTACAAACACTCAAAAACACTTTCGGTTACGATGCCTTTAGAGGTCCGCAGGCCGACATTATCGATACCGTGATAGCAGGGCAAGACGCCTTGGTACTGATGCCCACCGGCGGCGGCAAGTCGCTCTGTTATCAGATTCCTGCGCTGGTGCGCGAAGGTGTGGCGATTATCGTCTCGCCGTTGATTGCTTTGATGCAAGACCAGGTGAGCGCACTGGCGCAACTGGGTATTAGCGCGGCTTACCTAAATTCGAGCCTTGCGTTTGATGAGGTGCGAGCCATCGAACAGGGCTTGCGTCAGGGGGAGATCAAAATCTTGTATGTGGCGCCGGAGCGTTTAATCCAACAGCGCACCCTCGATATGTTGCACCAACTACCGGTGTCGCTGTTTGCGATAGATGAGGCTCACTGTGTGTCTCAGTGGGGGCACGACTTTCGCTCAGATTACTTGCAGCTAAGTTTACTGCACCAACAGTTTCCACGCGTGCCACGGGTGGCTTTGACGGCTACGGCCGATGATCGCACCCGTGCCGAGATTATTACTCGCCTACAGCTGGAAGATGCGGCGCAGTTTATTAGTGGTTTCGATCGGCCTAATATCCAGTACCGTATCGAGCAAAAACAAGATGCGCGCCAGCAGTTACTGCGCTTTTTACACAACGAGCACCCCGGTGATGCCGGCATCGTTTATTGTTTATCGCGTCGCAAAGTAGACGAGACCGCCGAGTGGCTGACTAAGCAAGGCTTTAACGCACTGGCATACCATGCAGGTTTGCCTGCGACCACTCGCAAAACGAATCAAGAGCGTTTCCTGCGCGAAGACGGCGTCATTATCGTTGCCACCATTGCCTTTGGTATGGGGATCGATAAACCCGACGTACGTTTTGTTGCGCACTTGGATTTGCCCAAAAGCATCGAGGCCTACTACCAAGAAACAGGACGGGCTGGGCGCGATGGCCAAAGCGCCACTGCGTGGATGGCTTATGGTGTGCAAGACGTTTTAAAACTGAAAAAAATGATGAGCCAATCGCAGGGTTCGGATGATCATAAGCGTACCGAAAATCACAAGTTGGATGCCATGCTTGGTTTGTGTGAAATTACCACTTGTCGGCGCCAGGCATTGTTGGCGTATTTTGGTGAGCGCGATCACGCCCCTTGCGATAATTGCGATACCTGTTTAACCCCGCCGCAAACGTTTGACGGCACCGTGGTGGCGCAAAAAGCACTGAGTTGTTGTTACCGTACCGGCCAGCGTTTTGGGGTAAACCATTTGATTGACGTACTGCTGGGCAAAACCAATAGCAAAGTTGAACAATTCGGTCACGATAAGCTCAGCACTTTTGGGATTGGGGCCGAGCTGGACGCTAATCAGTGGCGCTCGGTATTTAGGCAGCTGGCGGCGCGGGGCATTATGGAGGTGGATGTAGCCGGTTATGGCGGGCTATTGCTCACCGAAAAGTGCCGCGCACTGCTAAAAGGCCAAGAAGAGATCGAGCTGAGAAAAGACATTAAAACTACCGTGCCTGGTAAAAAAGCTCGCAGCAATACCGGCGGCTCGTTAATGGGGCCCGATAAAGTCTTGTGGGAATCTTTGCGCGAGTTGCGCAAACGCTTGGCTGCCGAGCAAGATATTCCACCCTATATGATTTTCCACGATGCCACCCTAATGGAGGTGGTGAGTCACCAGCCGCAAAGCTTGGATGCTTTGGGACGTATCTCGGGTGTCGGGGCGAGCAAGCTGGAGCACTATGGTGAAGATTTTGTCGCCGCCGTGACTGCCCATGTCGAGAGCTTGGCCGATTACGCCGGCAGCGCAGAGAACGTTCGCGCCACCGAACATGAAACCTTTGCGCTGTTTAAGGCTGGGATGGACATTGCGGGTATTGCCCGCCAACGGGATCTAACTGAGACCACTGTGTTTACTCATTTGGCGGGGTTAATTGAACAAGGTCAGCTAAGCGTGGCCGAGGTGGTCGAGCTGCCGCAGCAAGAGCTAGACAATATTGTTGATGTGATGCTCGCCCACGACGACCAACCTTTTAAGCTAAAACCCGTGTTTGACGCCCTAGGCGGCGCGTATGAATATTGTGTGTTGCGCTGTGTGAGAGCCAGTGTGGTGCGAGAGATGGGCGGATAGATCGCTTAATGGTGGAATACTGGAGTGATACTCTAAAGTTCGATTTTCCTCTAAAAAATATTATTGATGCTATTTTAATTTTTGCAAAGGTTTTTGTTTTAAGCATTTAATGTATAAATAAAGGGACTAACCATGAGAGTTTTTGCGGTTGTAGTATGTTTGTTGCTTTCGGCTTGTTCGGCCCATCAATCTCCTCGTATTGTGAATTCAGTGCCTGATGGTAAAGGCGGCTTTAATTCCATAGTTTTGTCTGAGTACTTTGAAAGTATGGCCACCATGTTCGACGACTCGCTAGTAGCGCATGTTGTTGTAACTCTGGGGGATGAACGCCTGCCCGAAGGGTATGAGAAAGTGTTGTCTTGGTCTGATAGAAAGTATCAGGATCATATTGAAGAGGTAGAAGAAATTTATTTTACCAACCTTTCCGATAAAGAAGTGACGGTGAGTGAGGTTTATTTGTCTTACTTTCAGACAGAACGCTCGTTACTTAGCGAGCCATTGGTAATTCCACCCAAGACATTCAGAAAATCAGATGCTTTAGTGTCCATTAGTTCAGTTTACCGAGCGCCTAGACGCGATAGGGTGCTGAGGGTCAAAGCAAATGGTGTGTATGAAAAGGTTACACTCACAGAGCAAAGAACTCCTATCAAAAAGAAGTAGCCTTTCCAGTAAGTTACAGCCTGAGTGAGTTTTCGTTACATGCTTTAAGCAGCCCTAGTTATTTTTTACTGCAGTGAAGTCGCTCACCTGAAAAAGCGCCCAAAAGCCGATAGTTCTGTGCCCAAAGATAAGCTAATGAGTTCGGCATTGCGCCTGATTAAAACCCCGAATGAGTTTTAGCTCGCGTCGAACTGCGGCACTCGTACCTAGCCCTGGCCGGTGTTGATTGTTGTGAGATTGAGCTGATCTAATTGTCGCGGCTCTGTGTTTACTTGTCCCCCTGCGCATCTTCTTGCCAGTTTTCCCCCAGTTTTTGCTCGATATAATCGCGGATAAATTGCCTGACTTTTTGCGACGCAGTGACGTCCTCTTGGGAGCACAGCCGGTCAAAAATGGCTTTTTTATTGGGGTCTATTAGCAGTGTAAGCCGTGCCGTACGCTGTTCCATAACAAAATCCAAAGCTAAAATGTGATGCTGATGTTAATTAGGTTAACATTGACTGTCAATAGCATGAATATATAATGTCAACCCTATTGTAATCTAAGGGCCAGCATTATGTCGCACCGTGTTCATTTGTTTTCGTTGAGGCTTGCCCACGCTATGCGCGCAGTGCTCAGTGAAGGCTATACGCGGGCGGCCTTAGTAAAAGATATTTTGGCCGGCTGTGTGGTGGGAATCATCGCCATTCCACTGGCCATGGCACTTGCTATCGCCAGTGGGGTGCCGCCGCAGTACGGTCTTTATAGCGCGATTATTGCGGGCTTTTTGGTGGCGCTAACCGGTGGCAGTCGGTTTAGTGTCAGTGGACCCACCGCTGCCTTTGTGGTTATTTTACATCCGCTGGTCACCCAGCACGGTATGGCAGGGTTATTGGTTGCGAGCATTATGGCCGGTGTCATTCTGATGCTGATGGCCTATGCGCGGCTTGGACGTTTTATCGAATACATCCCCGAAACCGTCACACTTGGCTTTACCGGTGGTATCGGTATTGTTATCGCGACATTGCAAATTCCTGATTTTTTGGGTTTACAGGTTGCGACGCTGCCCGAGCATTACTACGAAAAAATTATTACCATTGCCCAACATCTGCCGTCGGTTGATCTGAGTAGTTTGATGGTGGCGAGCTTTACGCTGGTGTTTATGCTGCTTTGGCCCAAGCTTAAGGTCGCGGTACCGGCGCATTTGCCTGCGGTTATCTTGGCCAGTATTTTGACCATCATCCTTAACCACTACGGTAGCGATGTCGCCACCATTGGCTCTAGATTCCATTACTTGTTAGCCGACGGTAGCGTGGGCAATGGCATCCCTTCGGTGTTGCCGCAATTTGATTGGCCCTGGCTGCGCCCGGGCGCCGGTGGCGAGAGCTTCTCTTTGAACTGGCCCACGATTAAAGACTTAATTCCGGCGGCATTTGCGATTGCGATGCTGGGAGCTATTGAGTCGCTGCTTTGCGCTGTAGTTTTAGATGGCATGTCGGGCAAGCGGCACAGCGCCAATAGCGAGTTGCTAGGGCAGGGCATTGGCAATATAGTGGCCCCCTTTTTTGGCGGTATTACCTCTACTGCGGCGATTGCTCGTTCGGCGGCTAGCCTAAAGGCGGGGGCAGTATCACCTGTGGCGGCTATGGTGCACGCGTTGGTGGTGTTGCTGGCATTGGTAATGTTGTCGGGGTTGTTGGGTTACCTACCTATGCCAGCGCTTGCCGCACTATTACTGGTAGTGGCTTGGAATATGAGCGAGGCCCCCAAATCTGTGCGCATCGTCAAAGCCGCACCTGCGAGCGATATTGCCGTATTTGCCACCTGTTTAACCCTAACGGTGTGGTTTGACATGGTGATCGCCATATCAGCAGGAATGCTGTTGGCCTCTGTTTTGTTTGTGCGGCAAATAGCCGGCATGACAAAAGTGGTTGATATTACCGATAACAAAAAGTTTGTCACTGAAGTCCCTCAAGGCTGGAAGGTGTTTAAAATTAAAGGGCCGTTATTTTTTGCCGCGGCCGACAGAGTGTTTGGCGAGATAAACGAGCAGGTAAAGTCATTAGATGGGGTTATTTTAACGATGGAGTCGGTTCCTATTTTGGATGCGGGTGGCCTCTCGGCGTTATCAAAACTAATGACGGCGCAGTGTGACGCTGGTGTTAAAGTATTTATGTGTGAGTGGCAGTTTCAGCCATTAAAAACCTTGGCAAAGGCAAAGCTGACCCCCGATGGTGATATTGTGCGATTTTTTGACAGTCTAGAAAATGCCGAGGCGGCGGCAAAAGCAAGTAAGCTGAGCCGCTTATGAGATTATCGGAAGCTATAGATCATGGCGATGATAAAAATTGGAGCTGTGCACAAATCCGTAAAAATCCATCAACCCCAAGCCAATGGTTTGTGATGCTGATCGATAAAAATCAAAAGCAGTACATGTTGGTTAATGATGATGAGTCGCATATTTTATTTGAAGATTTAAATATGTTTAGCGAGTTATTTAAAAGCCTTAGCATTAAAGAATTTACCGTATTTTTGTAATTTAACTTGGCCGGTTGCGTTTACCTAAGGATGTGGTGCGTAACAAGGCCTGCGTGTGTTTATCCTGTCTGGATTTTTGCCGAGGTACTTGGCGCTAAGCTTTAGACAACTACTGTTAACAATGACTATGTTTGATTTTTTTCTGTATCAGATAAACTACCTTTCCTTGGCCGATTATTTAGGGACGTTTACCTTTGCCCTAAGTGGTGCGTTAGTTGCGCAAAAGCGTTCTATGGATTTGTTTGGTATTTTGGTGGTGGCTTTTTGTACCGCGGTCGGTGGCGGTACTTTACGTGACTTATGCTTGGGACTTGGCCCAGTCACTTGGGTGCGCGAGCCAATTTACCTTGTCGTTATTGCCGCAGCCGCCGGTGCTGCGTTGTGTGTGCGCAATTTGTCGTCGGCTGCTTTTTTAAAAGCGATGCTGTTTTTTGATGCGTTTGGTCTTGCGGTATTTGCTGTTATTGGCGCTCAAGTTGCTATGGCTCAAGCACAGCATTCGGTATCGATTGTCATTATTATGGGAGTTGTTACCGGTGTTGCGGGCGGCATGTTGCGCGATATTATTTGTAATGAAGTGCCGCTGGTTTTGCAAAAAGAGGTGTATGCCAGTGCTGCAGGGGTAGGCGCTGCACTTTATTATGGTTTGTCGCAGTACGATCTGCCCGAGGTTGTGACCCTTGCTGTGCCGATAATCGCGACCTTAGGTTTGCGGATTTTATCTGTAAGCCGCAACTGGTCTTTACCTGTTTTTCAGCCATTAAATCAAAGTAATATTCACTTAAATCAATGAGAACTTAGTATGTCTTTACCTCCTTGTCCAAAATGTCAGTCTGAATTTACCTATGAAGATCAAGCTCTACTGGTTTGTCCTGAGTGTGGGCATGAATGGGATAAAACATCGGGGCCAGATGAAGAACAAGCGCTATCGGTCAAAGATGCTAACGGCAATGACTTGCTTGAAGGCGATAACGCCACTTTAATTAAAGACTTAAAAGTGAAAGGCAGCTCTAGTGTTATCAAGATCGGTACAAAAATTAAAATAAACAGAATTGTCGATGGGGATCATAATATTGATTGCCGAGTGGACAAAATTGGGCCGATGATGTTGAAATCAGAGTTCGTTAAAAAGAGTTAGTCTTGTTTAGGCTCGGCCTTTTAAGCGTTACCTCGGTGATTAAACGCCATCACAGCTATGATGTATTAAGTATAAATAATACAGATGCTGGGGGACGGCAGTTTAAAAGTTAGGATCGCGCCTAGATATCGACCGCCAATAGAGTGCCTGCTTGGTTGTGAGGGGAATTCGGCACATCCATGTGCCGAATATAAGGTGCCGTTAGGCTTTTGCTTGACTGTCGTACAGCCGGTGTTTAATTGTCACACACGCTGCCACTAACGGTAGGCACTAAGGCGTTAGCCGAGCCTTTATTCACCTGGAAGCCAAACTCGGTAGACTGCCCCGGTGCTATGGAGCCGTTCCAGCTGAGGTTGCTCGCGCTGTGAGGGTTAGAGCCGGTAACATTCGCGTTCCAAGTATTCACCAATGATGAGCCATCACTGTAAGCCCAGTTAACATTCCAGCCATTAATTGCACTGGAACCGTTGTTGGTGATGCGAATTAATCCGGTGTAGCCGCTGTTCCACTCGTTGCTGATAATGTACTCACATTGACCACTACCGGTTGCAGCCTCGACGGTGACATTGCTAGTGGCGCTGTCTGTGTCGCTGCCATCGCTGGCGGTTAAGGTTACCGTGTAGCTTCCGGCGCTGGCATAGCTGGCACTGGTGGTTTGGCCCGTAGCATTTTGGCCGTTGCCTAAGTCCCAGTTAAAGCTCAGAGTGTCGCCATCCGGGTCGGCCGAGCAGCTGGCGTCGAGGTTGACAGTTTGCCCAACATTAACGGTGATGTTAGCCGGGGTGAGACAAGCCACAGGTGCGGTGTTGACCGGTTCGCTGACGGCGCTCAAGGTAATCACATCGGGAGTGCCTACTTCGGCTCCAGTGTTATCCAAGGCGGTTAAACTTACGCTAAAGTCGCCCACTGAGTTAGGCGCGGTAAGTACCACACTGTTGCCGCTGGTAACGTCGCTGATGAGCATGCTGTTAATCCGCACTCGCACGCCATCGGCATTGGCTAGGTTAAATTGCACAGTAAAGTCAGCGCCCAATTCTACTTCGGTGCCATTAGCCGGTGAGCTGATAGCCACTGAAGGTACTAACTCGGCCTCGACCTGGATATCCACCATAGCAGGGTCCGACACAGCACCGGCATCGTCACTTACCGTGTAGGTTAAGCTATCGCTACCGCTAAAACCGGTATCTGGCGTGTAGGTTAAAGTGGCCCCAGTACCGCTTAAGGTGCCATTGCTCGGTGCGCCAGTCACATTGTATTGTGTCACGCTACCGTCGCTGTCCGAACCTTCCAGCTGAATGCTTACGGCGGTTTCAAAGGCAGTGGTTACGGTGAGATCGTTTGCCGTTGGTAGGCAGTTCACGCCACTGCTACCACCACAGCCGCCACTGGGCTCTTCACCTTGCAGTAAACCGTCGTCGCCATAAACTGGGATGGTCTCGGATGGATAGCCATACTGATTACTGGGGTTGCTGTAAGCTGCCATCCACGACGGGTCGTTACTGTTGTCCCATACGTTGGCCGGAACGTTGGTGGGGAGTGATGCGCGAAATTGTACTTCGCGCCGATGTGCCGATTGCCCACCTGGATAGATTACATCGCCATTAAAACTAACCTCGGTGTAGTAAATATGATCGGCAGGATTGCCCCAAGGGTGAGGGCCGGTGACGCTGCTAGCTTGGGAGTAAGCGGTAGATATAGTGACATCACTGGCACTATAGCCAGCGGCGTATACCTCACTTAAGTCGTAAAAATAGCGAAAGTACAAATCGTCGCGACCCTGCGCCGGTGTGGTGCTGCGGTTTTGAATGACCGCCCTAATTTCAACGTGGCGATCACCGGCACTGTTGATGGTAGCGCCCACCAGATATTCATCATCCAGGGGTGGCTCTGCCGGTGGAAATTGCGACTCGGGCAACGGGTTACCACCGTAATCGTTGTAGAGTGCGGCAACGGCGCTGGTAAAGCCTGAGTTATAGTCTACGGCTACCTCATTCATAATGTAGTCGCCACGATCTTCTGTGTAGTTGGTGTCTGCATCGGGACCGCCGACTACCGCACCATAAAGAATGTGTCGTTGTTGCGTGGGTACTTGCAGGCTGTCAGCCCACGAGCCGTGTGAGCCACGGTGGTGAACATTGGTTGGGAAGTTATTGCCATAACCTACTTGGTAACTGCGGTTGGCGGGGTTATCACCTAAGATATAATCGATTTGCGATAAACCAAAATCTTGATAGCGATTGTATAGCGGGTCAGAGCTGCCCAAGGCGTCGGCGTAATACAGCGATAGGTAGGCGATGTTAGCAGCGTAACGGTTTACGCCCCAGCCAGAACTGTCTACCACTACCACGCCGCCAGGAGTCCGATTACCGTTGCCAATACTCCAGTGGTCAAGATAACGTTGCGCGTCGTCGTGATAACGTTGATCGCCCACCAGTGCCGCCATCATTACATATACCCCATAAGCTTTATCGTTCCAGCCTAAGGACCAGGTATAAACCGGCGTGTTGGATTGGGTTTCGCTACCCATTTGGTCGTAATAGCCTATGGCCTTGGTAAGGTAGTCGTTATTGCCGGTAGCGCGCCATAACCAAAGTGCGCTCCATGCCATTTCATCCCAGTAAACGCCGTAGGTAGAGTTGTAAAAGGCTTTGGCGTCGGTGATGCAGTTGGAGTACGCATTGTCGGTGCCATCAGTGCCGGTGGTTTGTTCGGCAAAGGCAAACAGTTGCTCGGCATGGGTTAGCAAGGTACTGGCGTATGCGGCGTCGGTAGTTTGAAACACCATAGATGACGACGCCATGGCCGCAGCGGTTTCGGCGGCAAGGTCAGGGCCTGGGCAGCTTAAATCAATTTTCATTGATTGCCGTGATTCAGGAATTTTGTGGTGAACGACCTCGGCAGGACCCCAAAAGGTATGGTCAGCCGAGCCTACCCCCACTTGACCGTATAGTACATTGGGCGATGGGTGCGCGTTAATAAAGTAGTCGTTGACAAAGCGTAGGTTGTTTAGCAAGTGATCCAGTTGGCCGGAGTCTTGATATGCTTGTCGGTAGTCAACTGCGCCCCAAGCTAATAAAGTGGTGGTGGCGGCCATTGGGAAGCCGAACTTTACGTGGTCGCCAGCGTCAAACCAACCGCCGCGTAAATCGATGCCAACATCATCACCGTCAGTCGGGGTAGAATCTCCGCGCCAAGGGACACGGTTCCACTCGGGCAGTGGGCCGGCTTGTTGGGCTTCGTAAAAATACAAGGACTTTTGCAAGGCCTCGCCGTAATTTTGAGTTTGGGCGTTGCTTTGTTGTGCCGCAACTAAGGATATTGTGCAGGCGATATGGGCTGCTATTTTATTAATTTTCAAAATAACTCTCCTAGTGATTGTCGTCCGAATGCGCATTACAAGTGTTAAGATGTCACTGTGGTTACGTAAACGGTCCATGATGTAAAAAACGACATAAAGTTTTTAACCCTTGGGGTTATGTACTAAACCATTATTGCGATTCACTTAGTGATAAACGCACACAAGGCTTTTATCCAATCGCCCGCGTAGTTTGAGTAATCTTGATTCAGGCGTGTTGTGCATACGTCACGAAAAATCGAAATTAAATGAGTGTGTTGTCACGCTCTTGCGATAAATGTGAGGCATATATAGCCTAGAAGTAAAAATGATTTATGCCAGTTATTATTTTAATTAATCAAAATGGATGTCATTTTTAATTTAAATATAAAATACTTTTTTTCAGTGTTAGGTTAATGGTTTTATTGGTTCTATTTTTTATGAAAATTAATATGGTTGAGTTGTTTGTCATTGTTTTTTCTTTGTGAGATTAATGCGCCATTGTGGCTTGGTCAGGTTCAATTTAAGAGGGAAGGTGTATGGCGTCGAAATTTTGTTCTCGTGTATTGTTGTTGGCTAATGCGAGTTGTTTTTGGTGGGCCATAGCGGGCCTGATGTTGGCGCTAGAGGTTGGCGCGCTGTTGTTTCAGCATGTTTGGCAGTATTACCCCTGTGAGGTGTGCATTTATGTACGGGTATGGGTAGCGGGGCTATTTTTTGTTGCACTTATTGCGTTGCTACTTAAACGTTATTGTTGGGGGCGTTTACTGTGTGTGCTGAGTGGCTTAGCTCTAGCGTTTGGGTTGGCCAATGAAAGCTGGAACCTTGTTAAAATCGAATACGGCATTGGTAATGGTAGTAGTTGTGCTTTTAAAGCCAACTTTCCCAGTTGGGCTCCGCTGGACGCTTGGTTGCCCTCGATGTTTGAGGTGCAAGATTTTTGTAAGGCAACTCCCGAGCTACTGTTTGGTATCACCATGACGCATATGTTAGTAGCTGTAAGTGTTGGCTTGATCGTACTGTTCGGCACAGCTTTACTGGGTGTTTTCTTCACTAAATCATAACGCTATTGGCAGAGCCTAGCGATTTTCTGTATCACACAAAACCGCTAGGCATCTGTTTGCTACGCCGATAAGCGCAGTGTTTTAGCGGCGCTCACCATGTTTTTAAGTGCCGGTAATACTTCGCTCCACTGGCGAGTTTTTAGTCCGCAATCGGGGTTTACCCACAACCGCTCGGTGGGGATTCGCTCGCCGGCTTTGCTCATTAAATTAATAATATGTGCTTGGCTCGGAATATTAGGCGAGTGAATGTCGTACACCCCAGGGCCAATATCGTTAGGGTAATTAAAGTGATCAAATGCATCCAATAGCTCCATGTTCGAGCGCGATGTTTCTATGGTGATCACATCGGCATCCATATGGGCGATGGATTCGATAATATCGTTAAACTCTGAATAACACATATGGGTGTGAATTTGTGTTTCATCACTCACGCCATTGGCGGTAATTCTAAAGCACTCTATCGCCCAGTCTAGGTAACCTTGCCATTGGCTTTTACGCAGCGGTAAGCCTTCACGCAAGGCGGCTTCGTCAATTTGTATAATGCCCACTCCAGCGTGTTCTAAATCTTGCACTTCATCGCGAATGGCCAGGGCCAGTTGTTTACACGTTTCCGCGCGAGGCTGGTCATCGCGTACAAAGGACCAATTTAAAATAGTGACAGGCCCTGTGAGCATGCCCTTTAATGGTTTGTCAGTAAGTGACTGAGCGTACTGTGTCCAGGCGACAGTCATGGCGTTGGGACGACTGATGTCACCAAATAAGATTGGTGGTTTTACGCAGCGTGAACCGTAAGACTGTACCCAACCGTACTGACTAAAAACATAACCTTCTAATTGCTCGCCAAAGTATTCAACCATATCGTTGCGTTCGGCTTCGCCGTGCACTAAAACGTCTAACTCTAACGCCTCTTGTTCGCGCACTGATCGTTTGATCTCCGCTTTTATCCGTGTTTGATAATCGTCTAAAGGCAGCTCGCCACTTTTAAATTGACGCCGTGTTTGACGAATATCCAGTGTCTGCGGAAACGAGCCAATAGTGGTAGTGGGATAAGCTGGCAAGTTAAACCGTAAACGCTGTTTTTGCGCCCGTACAGCGTAAGAGTTTTGCCGCTCGCCCAAGGTTTTGTTGATGCTAGCGACTCGTGCGCGCACCGCCTGATTATTAACGCGATCAGATTGTTTACGTGCCGCAACAGCTTTGGCGTTGGCGGCAAGCTCGGCGGCAACGGCGCTGCGGCCCTCGTTTAAGGCGGTGGCAACAATACGCAACTCATCGAGTTTTTGCGTGGCAAATGCCAACCAATTCTTAACCTCAGGGTCGAGTGCTTGCTCGGCCGCTAGGTCGACCGGTACATGCAGTAGTGAGCATGACGGCGCCAGCCATAACCGCTCGCCTAGTTTTGCGGCAAAGGGTTCTAACCAATCGAGAGTCGCGTTGAGGTCGGTTTTCCAAATGTTACGGCCATTAATAATACCGAGCGATAAAATTTTATGGCTGGGTAGCCAGTCAATGATTTTTTCTACCTCTGCAGGTGCGCTGATCGCATCGACATGTATCCCCGCGACGGGCAGCTCACAAGTGAGTTTTAAATTGTCGGCAAGCTCGCCAAAGTAGGTGGCCAACAGTAGTTTTACTGGCGCACTTTTTAACGTGTGATAAGCCACATTAAGCGCGTGTTGCCAATGACTGTCTAGCTCTGTCACCAATACTGGCTCATCTATTTGCAGCCACTCTATGCCTTCGCCAGCTAATACTTGCAGCAGCTCGCTATACACCGGTAGCAACTTATCCAGCAATGCTAAGCGGTCGTTGTCATCTTTACTTTTACCCAGCCAAAGATAGGTAATGGGGCCAACAATAACCGGCTTGGCATTAATGTTTTGTTGCCGCGCTTCGGCCAATTGCGCCAGCAGCCGTTCGGGGTTAAGGGTAAAGCTATCATCGGTGCTAAATTCAGGGACGATGTAATGGTAATTGGTGTCAAACCATTTGGTCATTTCGCCGGCATGCACAGACTGACAGTCGCTATCGTTGCCCGAGCGGCCGCGGGCAATACGAAAGTAGTTGTCTAGCGTCGAGCCGGTTAAACCTTTTACCCGTGAGGGGATATGTCCCAGAGTAAAGCTAGTATCTAGTACTTGGTCGTAAAACGAAAAATCACCCACTGGCACCCAGTCGAGCTGGTTTTGAGCTTGCCAGTGACGTGCGCGCAGGGTTTCTCCTGTGTGTTGTAGTTCTTGTTCAGATAATTGCCCTTTCCAGTATCCCTCTTGAGCAAATTTTAATTCGCGCTTGGCGCCTATGCGGGGAAACCCCAAATTATGTGTCGTTGCCATGTTGGCCTCCTAGTCAGTAAGGGCGCCAGTGTAGGGTGGCCAGCCTATGATTAAAAATGGTATTAATTCATTGTTCTATGAATTATATTCATGTCTTGTGGGGCGAATATAAGAGGGTAGTTATGATCGAGCGCAGCCATTTGGCAATTTTACGCGCAGTAGAGCAACACGGATCGCTCACCGCAGCGGCGCAGCGATTGCACCTAACGCAATCGGCGTTAAGCCATGCGATAAAAAAGCTAGAGCAACAATTGGGCACGCCGATCTGGCAGCGTGAAGGGCGCAACTTACGCCCCACCCAGGCCGGGCAATACTTATTAGGGCTGGCCGGGCGCTTGTTACCGCAGTTTGAGCATGCCGAAGGTGTGATCTCTCGTATGGCGGCTGGTGAACGCGGGATACTGCGAATCGGGATGGAATGCCACCCCTGTTATCAGTGGTTATTAAAGATAGTGGGCCCTTACTTAAGCGCTTGGCCAGGGGTCGATGTCGATGTAAAGCAACAGTTTCAATTTGGCGGCATGGCGGCGCTGTTTGGCCATGATATTGATTTGATCGTGACCCCCGACCCACTGTATAAGCCAGGGGTCGAGTTTACCCCTGTATTTGATTACGAGCAGGTGTTGGTGGTGGCGGCTAACCATCCGCTGGCCCAAGTAAGTTTTGTAACCCCCGCGCAATTAATTACCGAGGTGTTAATTTCATACCCAGTCCCAGTAGAGCGATTGGATATTTACAGCCACTTTATGTTGCCGGCCGGAGTGGCGCCGCGCCGCCATAAAACCATTGAGACGACCGATATTTTATTACATACGGTGGCTGTAGGTCGTGGTGTTGCCGCGTTGCCGCGCTGGCTGGTAGCCGAGTATGCCGCCAGTTTACCCATCAAGGCGATTAGCTTGGGGGAGCGGGGGCTGCATAAACATATTTATGTGGGAGTGCGAGCGGCCGATCGGGGGATAGATTATCTGGATGCGTTTATCCAGCAAGCAGCTACCCCGCAGCCATAAATCACACCGAGGCGTTAGTGTTGCCTTAACGTAAACCGGCGGACTCTTGCGAGTCCGCCGGTTTGTCGAGCATCAAATTGAGGCTGTCGCTTGGGGAGGTATTAATTGCCCCAAATACTGCCCAGTTGGCCGAGTAGCTCGCCGCCGCCATTGCTGCCTATATAGCTCATCAAAATGGGGGTGAACTGGCTAACCAGCGCGGGGTCTAGGCCCAGTGCGCTAAACGCCGATGTTACGCCATCCATGCTGCTGATTGAGCCCATCAGCGATGAGGCCAGTCCACCGCTAGAGTCGCCGGTAGGGATAATATCTTTAAGCAACGCGCTGTTATCGTCCGATAACGTGCTGCTGGCCAAAGCCATTAGAGCCGAGGTACCACCGGCGGCTTGCGCTGGCGAGATTCCGAGTTGCTCGGTTAGGCTCGACATGAGCCCAGATGCTTGCTCCGTGCTTTCTTGGGTGCTACTGACAGCGTCAGTTAAGCTTTTTAAGTTTAATGATTTTGGCTCTTCGGCCAAGCTGGCCTGGGCTAAAACGCACAAGCTGATGCTTGCTATTAGCTTTTTCATGGTGGTTCCTTGCGCTATTAGGCGTGTTCGTCTTCGTGGCGAGCACGCTGGAGTTGATCGGTATTTATATCACAGCCACTAAAAAATTAAAGCAGTGATTACTCCGCTGGCGGTTGCTACAAACTGTGGCTCGCAGGGCAGCGCCGCTAAAGTAATTCGTGTTAACCTTGTGGCGGATAAAATCGCGCCTTAGGAGACGCCAAGTAATGAAGTATAACGTTAAGATGTCGCTGCGGCAGATAAAAATTCTGACTCTGGCTTTAGTGGTCAGTGTTTATGCAGCTGCAGTTGTTGGCGCCGAGCCCTCGGCAGCCCAAGTTCCCGCGTCAAAATCCCCAGCAACCTTAACCCTGCAGCCACAAAATCTTAAGCTGGCCTCAGTCAGTGCTTTGGTTGCGCCACTTGCCACCGGTAAGCCTAGCTACACTAAGCGCGCCGACTGGGTTATGCCTATCGCCTCGGTGACCAAAGTTATGACGGCGTTGGTGGTGTTAGATTCAGGTGCCCCCTTAACCGAAAGGCTTAAGGTTGAAAAACGCCACGTTGCGGCCGCCGCCAATGGTTATTCACGTATTCGCCCCGGCTCGCGTGCCAAACGCGCTGATCTGTTAAAAATCTCCTTAATGTCCTCAGAGAATTACGCCTCTTATTTACTCGCGCGTCACCACCCAGCAGGCTATGATGCTTTTATTGCCGCAATGAATAGTAAGGCGCGCGAGCTGGGCATGAGCCAAACCCACTTTGTCGACTCCAGCGGTTTATCCGAGCAAAATGTCTCGACGGCGGCCGACTTGGCCAAAATGCTTAAAGCCGCTTATGGCTACCCCGCTATTCGCGAGGCAACTACCAGTGCCAAGCATGACGTATGGTTTACCGATCCGGGTTATTCGCTGTATTACGCTAACACTAACCCGTTAGTGCGCAGCTCGCGCTGGGATGTACTGTTAAGTAAAACCGGCTATTTAACCAACGCCGGACGTTGCTTGGTGATGGTGGTCGATGTGGCAGGAGAGCCCACGGTAATGGTGATGCTTGACTCGTTTGGCAAACGCACACCGCTGGGCGATGCTGGACGCATTCGCCGCTGGCTAACCACCGGCAACAGTGGGCCGGTAGCCTCGGCGGCATCACGTTATGAACAAACCAAAGCGGACACTCTGGCGGCACAAATCTTGGCCGCTGAACAGGTTGACACAACAGGGACAGAAACCGTTAGCCGTTAATTAGCGTCAAGGCGTTAAGGTCACTAAAAGGCTGTAAGAATGACATTTAAAAGCTCGTTAGATCGGTTGTCGTATAAGCAGTTTTTGTGGGTGATCGCGACAGGGCTGTTGTTTTTCGCGGCCATCTCATTTTTGGTGTATAAAATTCTCGCAAATGATGCCAGAGACTCTTTGGTTCGTGAAGTCGAAATTCAACAAGCCGAAAGCCGCTCGCAGTTGACCGAGGTGTTGTCACTACCGGCGAGGCACTTGGCTGGGATGGTGCAAGAGCCTTTGATTCAGTCGGCGCTACAACAGCCCGATCTGGCCGGTAAACATGATCTAGTGATTCAATCGTTATACTCACTTGCCTACCGCAACCGCGCTTACTTTCAAGTGCGCTGGGTACTTGCTGACGGTCGCGAGATGGCCAAAATTTTGGTCGATAACCAAACTGTACGTAAGGTTGATGAACAGGATTTACAAAACAAATCAGAGCGGCCTTACCATAAAAAAATAATGAATTTGTATGACTACGAGACATTTGTCTCGCAGCCCGATCTGAACGTTGAAAACGGTCGTTTACAGCGACCGCTAACCCCTACCATTCGTTACGGCGTGCGCTTGCCGACGGTTAATGACTTTGATCACGGTTATTTAATCTTCAACCTGTTGTTTAATGTTAAATCTAGCTTGTTTTCCAGCTCGCAAAGTGAGACCGATGTTTACCTAGCCAACGCCCAAGGTAATTGGTTAACCCACCCGGACTCCAGTAAAACGTGGGGGCACATTTTAGGCACCAAACACTCCATCGCTACCGATGAGCCAGATTTATGGCACGGCATACAAGACACCTCGACGGCCTTGAGCGTACTGGAAACGGCCAGTGGTTATTGGAGCTGGGTGAGTGTTTCGCCGCAGCTTGAAAACGCACCCGATCAAGCTCGGGCAACCTTTAATCCCATATTATTGTTAACACATATTCCCGCAGCCGAGGTAGAGCTGCGTTTTAGTGCTGCCCGCTGGCGTACCGTTTGGTTTTTGTTGCCGGTGTTGTTGGCGATGTTTTTAGGCTGTTGGTTTTACTACCGTTTGTTTAGCAGCGCCTCTGACTTGCGTCGGCGCGAGCAGCAGCGCAGCTTGGCTTTACAGCGGCGCAACGAATTTATTAATACGGTGACCGAATCTCTGCCTAATATGATTGCTTATTGGACACTAGAGCAACACTGTAGCTACGCTAATAGCAGCTTCAAACAATACTATGACGTGGCCGAAGCGCCATTGGGTAGTGTTGCGTTGTCCGACATTATGCCGGCGCAAGAGTATTATCAGTGGCAAGGTTATTTTGAGCGCTGTTTAGTTGGCGAGTCGGTTACTTTTAATCAGTCGTCAACAACGGCTCTGGGCACCACGCAACATTTACAGATTCATTTAGCGCCAGATATCGAACAAAACGAGGCGCAGTCGCTTGGTCCTAAAGTCGTCGGTGTGGTTGCTATTGCCACCGATTTGACCGAGGTGATGCGGGCGAAGGACCAAGTGGAAACTTTAAACAAAGCGTTGCGGGTGCGCACCCGTCAGGCCGAAGCGGCGGCCGAAGCTAAAAGTACATTTTTGGCTAATATGAGCCATGAGATCCGGACGCCCATGAACGGTATTATCGGCCTGGTTGATATTCTCAAAGGCACCGAGCTTGGCTCCGAGCAACACGAATACGTCGATAAACTCGGCGATGCATCAAGAGCCTTGCTCGCCATTCTCAACGATATTTTAGATATCTCAAAGCTAGACTCCGGCAACGTAAAAATCATCAATACCCCTTTTCAAGTCGAGCAGCTTATCAGCGCTGTGGTTGGGCTGTTTGATGTTGGCTTGGCTAAAAAAGGGGTGCAGTTGCATACCTGGATTGATCCAACGCTACCGCTTACCTTGCAAGGCGATCCGTATCGGTTGGCGCAGGTGTTGAATAACTTGGTCGGTAATGCCAGCAAGTTTACTCATGATGGCCAAATAATTATCACGGTAAGTCGTGAACAAGATGGCAACGCGAATGAGCAATTACGCTTTTCGATAAAAGATACCGGAGTAGGCATAGAAGCTGAACAAGCTGGGCATATTTTCAAGCAGTTTAGTCAGGCCGATGAAGCAACCGATCGCGAGTATGGCGGCACCGGTTTGGGTCTCACCATTTGTGAAAAGCTAGTGGCGTTAATGGGCGGCGCAATTGCCGTAACGAGCAAGCTTGGGCACGGTAGCGAGTTTTATTTTAGTGTGCCGTTGCAGCTTGCCAAAGAACAAGATCAAGAGTTTGTCCCGGTTGGTATTAACCGGGTGCTGCTGGTAGATGATAGCCATACGTCAAGTGAAATCTTAAAAGCTTATTTAGATGCTTGGGGTGTGCAGGCCGATGCAGTCACAAGCGTGGCCGATGCGCTGACACATTATCAGCGGGCGCTTAATGAGCAGCCGTATGATTTGGTTTTGCTCGATTGGCGCTTGGGCGACGATGACGGGGTGGATCTATTACACATGCTGGAGTCTATCGATAACTCGCAGGAGAGCAGCGCAGATACCCCCGCGCCGCGTAAAAAAATGGGCGAGATCATCATGGTTACCGCCTACGATAAAAACGCTCTGGTTAGAAAATTAAAACAACAAGGCCGCGATGAAACTCCAGTTTTATCCAAGCCAGTATTACCATCTACGCTTTACAACTTGGTTAAAGCCGAGCATATAAAATCGATGACGCTAGGTGTAACGCAAGGCTCTACGACGCAGAAAGAAAGCAGGAAAGAAAAGGCCGATCGGCTGCATGAAAAAGCTATTTTGTTGGTCGAAGACAATCTTTTAAATATCGAAGTGGCCACCACATTGTTATCACAAGTCGGGCTTAGCGTTGATGTTGCCAAGAGCGGCTCGGAGGCGATAAAAGCGGCTGAACAAAAGCGCTACGACGCGATTTTAATGGATTTACACATGCCGGAAGTCGACGGCTTTGAAGCGACCCGTCGGCTGCGTAAAAACGCGGCAACAAAAACCACACCGATTATTGCGCTGTCGGCGGCAGTGATGAGCGAAGATATCGCACAAGCGATGGCAGCGGGAATGGATGATCACCTGGGCAAGCCATTTGATTTAGGTGAGTTGTTAGATGTATTAATACGTTGGACACTGAGTAACGCTTTAGCGGTTGAGAGAGCTATGCCCGAGGTTCTGGGCGAGCAAGATGTTAGCCCAGAGCTGGCCGACTTGTTTGCGCAAATGGGTACCGAAGGCTCCGAGTTGGTGCGGCGTTTTCAAAATAACGATACGTTAATTTTTACTCTGTTGGCTAACTTTGCTAAGCACCACCCGGAATGGCCCAGTCAGTTGCGCGCACAGCAAGACTCCGGTGACGACTTAGCGATGTTGTTGCATACCATTAAAGGCACCACCGGCACTATGGGGTTAATGGAGCTATTCACTTTAGCCGAGCAGGCCGAGCAACAATTAAGCGCCGCCGGTACCGTGCCCGATATCGAGCCGCTGGCGAGCCTTTTGCAAACAACCATTGATGCGCTGCTAGCGCGCGACGATAACTCCAAGTAATACACCCGGGCAGATCCGATCTGCCCGGGTGTATTATTTAGTGCTTGGCCCACAGCCAGCGTAAGCCTTCGGGCAATAGCGCACCTGGGTGATCATCGTTGTGGACGCCATCGGTCCACACATGGGTAAACTCATAACGTGGCCCTGCTTGGTTGCTGTCGTCGGCAGCACGGTTGGCGTAAGCCAGCGCTTTAAGCATTTGTTGATTGGCTAAAAACCAGTCGCCCCACTCGTTATCTAAGTCATTACTGCCGTCTTGTAGAAAAATTCGCATCGGGCGTATTGCCTCGCGGCGGATCAGGGCGGGGTAGTTTTGCCCACCTTGCAGCAGCGGGGGTTGGGCATCGGGCCTAAAGCCAATAGACACATAACTGCCAATACCGCTGTACACCTTACGAAAATAATCGGGCCGCTCCCAGGCGACGGTAAATGCCGCAATGGCACCGCTGCTGGTGCCGCCAATAGCTCGCTGCTCGGGGTCATCGGTCAGGTTGTAGCGCTGCGCAATTTGGGGCAGCATCTCATCAATTAAAAAGCGGGCGTAGCGGTCGCCAAGTACATCGTACTCTTGCCAGCGGTGGTCTGGGTTGCTCATGCCAAGGTTGTCAGGGTAGCGGTCGGATAGGTTACCGGGGGTGATAAACAAGCCGATGGTGACGGGCATTTCGCCCTTGGCGATTAAGTTCGCCATAACCTGCTGAATTCTAATTGGCCCATCGGGGTTGGTTGCTCGCTGCCCATCTTGAAACACCAACAAGCTGGCGGCCGTAGTGCTGTTGTATTGCTCGGGTACAAAAATCCAATAGCGTCTAACGGTGTTTGGGATGATACGGCTGTGAAATTCAAAAGGGCCTTGTAACTCGCCAGTGGGCACGCCTTGTTGCGGTAAATGATCGGCTGTTAGGGTTATGTTAGTGCGGACCGAGGCGTTATCTGGCTCGGCTGCAAATGTTAATGCAGCAAAGAACAAAAGTGGTAATAGTAGGGCGGTAAATTTCATAGGGGTCTCTTTATTGTTATGTGCCGTCACTAGGTACGGTATTAGCTTGTGTTGTTATTATCGGTGATGACGATTGCGCTGGCTACACACGGCACCGGCTGAGTTAAGGATATGAGCCATGGGGTTAACGCTGTTGTTTATGTTATGTGCTATTTTTTGGTAAGGCCAGTTCTCGATAAGTACAGGGGTGAGACGGTTCTTGGGTGGTAAAAATAATTCAATATCAGTAATAATGGCTGGAATTTTTTAATAAAATAGCAAAATATGCCTGATTGTTTACCAATTTTCACTTAATATAGCTTATGTAGATAACCTCATTTTGGCTAGACCAATATATTGTTGTTAAGCATGGTTGGTCAGTCGTTAACGTTAACCGGTCAGGCAAAGCCCTGTTCGAGGATTTTGATCAATGAAAAAACGCGCTCCGCTTGTGGTGGCAAACTGGAAGTTAAACGGCGGCACAGACTTAATCTGTACCTCGGTGGCTTCGGTGTTAAATAAAAACTTTAAGGCAGAGGTAGGCATTGCTCCGCCGTATGTTTACATCAGCGATATGGTTAACTTTTTGCGTAACTCCAATATTTTGGTGGGCAGCCAAAACGTCAGTAAGTTTGCCTCGGGTGCCTTTACTGGCGAAACCTCGGCGCAAATGCTGAAAGAGGTTGGCTGTAAGTTTTGCTTAATTGGCCACTCTGAACGGCGCCAAATGTTTTTAGAAAACGATGCCTCGTGCCACACCAAAATCGAACGGGCATTAACCGCTGGCATCATGCCTATTTTATGTGTGGGTGAAAACAACCAACAGCATGAGTTGGGCTTAACCCAAGACATTCTCTATCGTCAGTTACACCAAGCACTGCCAGGGTTGGAGCTGGAAGGCAAAAGATTTTGTGTGGCCTATGAGCCGGTGTGGGCTATTGGCACAGGTAAAGCTGCCAGCGCCCAGCAGGTGCAAGAGGTACACGAGTATATCTACCAAGAGCTGTGTGCCATTTTGGGTGAAACTACCGCCCAAAGTGTACAAATACTGTACGGCGGTAGCGTGAAAAAAGACAACGCCGCCGAGCTGTTGGCTCTGCCTAATGTGGGTGGCTTGTTGGTTGGTGGGGCGAGCTTAGACCCCGAGCATTTTGCTCAAATCTGCGCCGCCGCTAACGACGTCGCACCAGAATAATCGATTAAGGAAGACCATATGCAATCGGTAGCGTCACAGTTAAACCAAGACAAAACTCCAGCGCCGCTTACCGAGCTTGTACTGACGCTGCTAAGTGCCAGTACGGCTATCGCCCACAAGGTACGTCAAGGTGCGCTGGCCGGTGTGCTGGGCTCGGCGGCACAGCAAAATGTTCAGGGCGAGACACAAAAAAAGCTCGACGTGATCGCCAACGATATTCTTAAAGAAGCTCTGTTGGCCTCGGCCCATGTTAAATCTGTTGCTTCCGAAGAGGAGGACAACGTGGTGCCGGGCAACCCTAGCGGCGCCTATGTGGTGGCGTTTGATCCGCTCGATGGTTCATCCAACATCGATATTAACGGTCAAATCGGCACCATTTTTACAATCTATCGCGCTTTGCCCGATGTTGCCGCCGACTCCCACAAACAATTTGCCCAACAGGGGCGCGCGCAAGTGTGTGCCGGATACGTATTGTATGGCCCATCGACGCAACTGGCTCTAACCACGGGTGGCCCGTCGCGGCTGTACACGCTAGATCCGCACGATACTTATCAGCTGACGCAGGCCGAGCTGGCCATTGCGCCCGAGTGCCAAGAGTTCTCGGTTAATATGTCTAACCTGCGCCATTGGTCGCCAGCGCTGCAAGGCTACATACAAAGCTTGCAGGCGGGTAAAGACGGGGTGCGGAGCAAAGATTTTAATATGCGTTGGAACGGCGCCATGGTGGGCGATGTACACCGCGTTTTGATGCGTGGCGGTATCTTTTTGTACCCCGCCAACACCCAAGGCGCGGTTCATAATGGCAAGTTGCGGTTGCTGTACGAGGCCAACCCTATGGCCCTGTTGGTAGAGCGGGCCGGTGGCCGTGCTAGTGACGGCAAGCAAGCCATCTTAGATATAGAGCCAGGCACTCTGCACCAGCGCGTGCCGGTGTTTATGGGTGCCGCGCAAGAAGTCGCAAAGCTAGAGGGGCTGGTGTGATATTTTAATTTAGTGGGTGCCTCAGAGAATCTTTAGTATTTGAGTCTGTATGTGGTTTGGTTGGCTATGATTTAGTGACCTTTAGAGTCCATTAAACGGTGACGTATTGCCTCGTGTTACCTATACTTACTTTTACTAGAGATATGCTTAAAGGGCACATATAAACTTTATGGATAATCAGTCCGTTCGTTGGGTGGCCAAAACCGACCTATTGCTAGGTGCTCTTGCGCTGTTGTCGTGTGTTGTTCTTTTATTGCCACAAAGTTGGATTACACGGAATGTCACCCTTGATCTGGCAAGCTATACAAGATCTATATACGCCGATAGCGTTATCGGCGGTAATAGTCAAGCATACGCTGTAAGTGGTCACCCCTATAAATGGCAATGTCAGTTACGTGAAGGCTCTCCTGACCCGTTTTGTAGCTACCAGATCAGCTTGATCGGTGCCGACGGGAAAGGCGTCGACTTATCTAAATACAAAACATTTACCATTGATCTTGGTTATCAAAATAATGCGGGTAATGTGCGGGTGTACTTGCGCAGCCGCAGCCCCGAATACTATGTGGTGGGCGACCTTAGTACGACTAAATACAATAATGTCGGGCTTAACGCCAAGCTCTTAAACAAAGGCCCTTACGCTGTAGGTCTGGCAGATTTTTCGGTGGCAGATTGGTGGGTAGAGGAAAAGGGCATTCCTCCGCATTATTCTCGGCCAGATTTTCATGAAGTGCTTTATATTGAGATTCAAACTAGCGATCATGTTTTACCTAGTGAGTATGTTTACACGCTAAACAGTATTTCTTTGAGCGGCCCAATCATCCCCCAAAAAACTATGTATCAAGGGCTTATTGCGCTTTGGATTGGTGCGATAGTGTTGTTGTTATTGTTTCGTGTGCTGCAGTTAAAATTAGCCCTTAAGCGCAATGCCAAATACCAACGCCAGCTTATGAACGTGAATAAGCTGCTTAACATACAAAACCAACAGGTCGAAGATCTAGCAAAAACAGACCCTCTTACCGGTATTAATAATCGGCTAGGTATACGGCAGGCGTTTCACGATGGCCTGGCCAATTGGCAGAGCCACGAACAGCCGTTCTCGATGATACTGCTGGATATTGATGACTTTAAAAAACTAAATGACCAACATGGACACGATGTTGGAGACTTAGTGTTAAAAGAGGTGGCGAGTACTCTAATTAGCAATGTGCGTAGTTCTGATGTGACAGCTCGCTGGGGCGGCGAGGAGTTTATGATAGTTTGTCCTAACACCGAGTTGTACCAAGCACGTATTGTTGCCGAGAACTTGTGCGCAAAAATTGCCAATATAGGCTTAGAGTGTATCCCCAAGATTACCGCCAGTTTTGGCGTGGCGAGCATGACGCGCGACGATCTTGACCACCTATTTAAACAGGCCGATGAGGCGCTCTATGCAGCTAAACATGCGGGTAAAAACCGTGTTATGTTGGCGCCAACAAGTGGCTTGGTTGGTGTTGCCTAAAACGATTAAGATTGCTCTATCTGACAGTTTTCTTCGGCCAGAGCGCGGGTCTCGGCGGCGATGTCTAAATTTTGGTGCAGAGTTTTAAACTGTTGCTGTAAATCGGCCTTAAAACGTTTGCGAAACTTGCCCCAGATAAAACGCTTTACCTCGATATCCTCTTGCAGTATCAAGCCGGGCACCTGTGCCGGCTTGCGTGTGTCCTCATCAATAGCCACCATCGTAAAATAAGACGTATTGGTGTGCTTATTAATACCGTTTTTAAAATCTTCCGAGTAAACCTTAATACCCACCTCCATCGATGAGCGGCCCACATAGTTAACCGATGCCATTAATGTTACCAGCTCGCCCACCTCTACCGGGCTCACAAAGTTCACCGAATCAACCGAGGCGGTAACACAGTAATTACGCGAGTGACTTGCCGCTGTGGTGTAAGCGATTTTATCCATCAGCGATAAAATAACACCGCCGTGAACCTTGCCACCAAAGTTAGCGTATGAGGGAATCATCAGCTCTTTTAAAACAATCTGCGAGGATTTAACCGTGCGAAATTCATGCATAAGTAAAGTCTTATGGGGGATGGTGTGTTATGGGCGGTAGCCGTTAAGCGTTGTTGTTTAGCGCCAATAGCGTTGTAAATAGTACCGGTTAACCCCCCTTAAACCAAGCAGCCTGTAACAGTAACGCGCTAATTTAAAACGGGCAGCGGCTTGTGGCATTAATGCGCTCGCCGGTGATCGGGTGATCAAACGTTAAGCTGGTGGCGTGTAACATTAACCGGCGCGCCATAAAGTAAGCGGTATCGTTAGCGTATAAATCGCAGCCCAATATCGGGTGGCCTAACTCGCGGCTGTGAATACGCAATTGGTGGGTGCGCCCCGTGAGTGGTGTGTACAAAACCCGGCTGCAGGGCGCGCTCATACCGTTGTTAGCGGTAACCGATTCATGCCCCAGTAATTGGTACTTGGTATGAGCGGCCTTACCTTTGCTGTAACAAATCTCTTGCAACGGAAACTCGCCCTTGGCAATCGGTGCATTAATGCTGCCATTAGCTGGTGTTATGTGGCCTTGTAAAATAGCGGTATAGGTTTTGTTAATGCTTTGCGCTTGAAACTGTTTGGTCAGCACGCCATTAATGATTTTGTTTAACGCCACCAACATAACGCCCGATGTGCCTAAATCTAAGCGGTGTAACAAACGCGCATCGGCAAAATCTTGTACCAGCCTAAAGTGCACCGAATCTTTATTGGCCGGATGCTTGCCCGATAAACTCAACAAACCCGAAGGTTTGTTAATCAGCAAAATAGCATTGTCTTGGTACAGAATCTCAATCGATTCGGTACAAACGGGGGCAATAAACGGGTCGGCCTGAGGTTGCATAAACGCCACGGTTAATTCTAATGGTTGGCTCTATTGCCCTTGTGGGGCTGGTAGCCGGTATCGTCTCGCAAGGGTAGCACAAGCGTGGCCTGGCCATGGGCTTAAGGCTTGATGTTAGCGGCCATGCTGCTGCGAACCTTATTGGAATGCCATACCGCGGGCACAATAACCAATACCGTGATAGCACCCAACACCCAAAGGTAGTTTTGGTCTAACGCTGTAAGGTTAACAATGCGGCTGGCCTGCTCGTTGTTAACAAATTTGGCAAAGGGCAGGGGGGCAATCGCGGCCTCTTTGGCAATGGCAAAGCCACCACTAAACGCACTCTCCCAGCCCAGCGCCGAGAGCGAACCGTAGGCCTTGTAAGCAATGGCCGATGCGCCAAAGCCAATAACACCCACTGCTACAGTACCGGCGGCCATAAGGCCTAAACCGAGTGCGCCAACAGTTACCAGACCGATCGAGACAATCCCCACGCTAATGGGGGCCACCGCCAAACCGCCCCAGGCAAACACCAAACCATAGGCTTTATCGCCACCGGCAATCCAGCCTAGTGCGGGTTTGTCGCCCATCTCGGGCATACCCAGCTTAAAGTGGATGAAAGGAACCCCAAACAGTGAGAGCCGGCTTTTGTATTCACGGCGTTGCGCGCCTGCTTGGTCATGGGGGTGGTTAAAAGCCTGCGGCAGTCGCAGACGCTCTTGCGCTCGTAACCGAGGTTGGCTGGTCAGCATATAACGTAATAGCAGTAAGTAGGCGGCAATAAACCCCAGCACAATCAGTTGCGAGCCTAAAGCGTAAATATCCCGGTATGTGGCACTGGCCAGTGCCGCATACTTTAATAAAAATAAACTGGCAACATACACCGCCGCCGCCAAAAAGTAGAGCGCAACGATTTTGATAACGGCCCGTCGCTCACGCTGCGTACGCGATAGCGCAAGGCTTGCCCGCACACTAAAGAACGAGCCAATAACCCCGGAAAAAGAGGCCGCGACGGTGAGTAAGCTGGCCCATTTAAATAAGGTGCCGGTTTGTGCCGCGCCCGCACTAAAGGCCGCCGCCTTTGCTTTGGGGGCCGTAACGCTACTGATGGATACCAATACCGCCAAGGTAAAGGCCGCGCCGGGCTTGGTTTTTTCCAGCGCGTCTTCGACAAAGCTCAGCATCGCTTGTTGTAACACTTTACGCCCGCGCGATAACCGCTGTTTAACGGCGTCTTCCGATAACTCTAACTCGCAGGCCACATGTTCTACCGAGCGCTGCTCGCGGTAAAATAAAATCAAGGGTTCGCGATAAGTGTCGGGTAATTTTTCCAGCGTTTGCCATAACAACGCTTGTTGCTGCTCTTGTATGGCCGCGTCATCAATACTGGTTTGCTCTGCGGTCTGCTCAATTATCTCGCCAGCTTGCTCGGTTGGTTGGCTGGCCGCTGTGCGGCGGTAACGGCTCACTTTAAAACGCAAAATGCCACACAACCAAGATTTTAGTTTCTCGGGCTCGCGCAGCGTATCCAGTTTGCGCCACGCCTCAACAAACGCCTCCTGCGCAATATCCTCACTGTGTTTGATATCACCCACCGCCGCATAAGCCAGCGAGCAGAGCAAACTTTGATAGCGGCTAACCACCTCGCCAAAGGCGTCGTGGTTGCCTCCTAAAGAGGCCAACACAAGGTCAGTATCGGCTAAGTCTTTAGGCTGAATGCGTTTTTTGAACAGGCTCATAGTGATATCTCGGGCTTAAAACACATAAGTGCCCACCTTTGGCCTAAAGGTGACAAGTTTTTTAAATATTTTTTTAGCAATTTTCTTGTCACCTATCGAGCCGTGCTTGGCACTTATGTATAACACCACAGGCAATTAGCCAATGGTTAACCTAGAGGACACACCATGAGCAATTTAACACCAAGCAATAAACCATTACACAAATCACTGGCGTTAGTCTTAGTGATGCTTTTTTCGGGCACAGCCTTGGGCGCGCCGCTAGCGCCTTTGGTTGATGACTTTAGTCATAGTCACAACAATAGCCTAGATTTACCGCGCCAGTTTATTAATGACACCATTGCCGGCGGCGCCACCGTCCAGAGCCAAAGCGTAACCGACGGCATTATACGTATTAGCGGCGATATAACTCCGCCACGGGGCCAGTTAGGCTGGGCCACCTGCGTACTCCCGCTGGATGCCAACGGGCTGCCCCACAGTGCCGAGGCTTTTACTGGCGTACTACTGACCGTTAAAGTGACTAAGGGTAACTTGTCGCTATCGGTTAACAGCACCGAAATTAGCAATTTTGATTATCACTCGGCTCCGTTTACGGTAACCGCCGATGGTCAGTTTCACGAGGTAAAAGTGCCTTTTACCTCCCTTAAGCGTGCTTGGTCTGCCCAAACGTCACTCGACACCAGCACCATTAATAGCCTAAGCATTATCGCCTATGGCATGCAGCAAACAGCGTTTGATTTTGAGCTAGATGAAGTGCGCTTTTATTAACCCCATGCTTGATGCTCAACCATTTATGCCACAAGGCGGCCCTGCGGTTGCCTTGTGGCGCAATCACGCTGTTTATTCTTATAGCCATTAGGGACGCGCCATGAACACCACCCCTGAGTATCACCGGCTCGATTACCTCGATGCCGTTAGAGCCTTTGCCCTGTTATTAGGAATTGTTTTTCACGCCAGCTTATCGTTTTTACCCGTGTACATTGGCTGGGCGGTGATGGATGTATCCACCAGCGCAGCGGTTTCTATATTTATGTTAATCAGTCACTCGTTTCGGATGGCATTGTTTTTTTTAGTGGCAGGTTTTTTTAGCCATATCATGTTGCACCGCCACGGCGTAAAACGTTTTAGCCAATCGCGCTTAGTACGGCTTGCAGTACCGTTTATTATTGGCTGGTTTATGATGAAACCGCTGCTGGTTTCGGCCTGGGTGATGGGGATGCAAAGCCTGCGCGGCGACGTGAGTGTTTGGCCCGCGTTACAGCAAGGTAGCGCATCGTTGCTGGAATCTTTGCATGCGCCTTTTACCGGCACCCACTTGTGGTTTTTGTACTACCTATTGCTGATAACCGCCGGCGTGTTGCTGCTGCGCCAGTTAATACATGGGTACCGGCCAATAGCAAACACGCTTAGCCGCACCGCCTGTAGCTTAATGCACTGGCTGGTTTATTCACGTTTTTCCATTGTGGTATTGGCGACATTTAGCGCGATATGTTTGTGGTTTATGAGCCACTGGGGCATGGAGACACCCGACAAAACCCTCGCGCCCAACTTGCCGGTATTGCTTGTTTACGCTGGTTTTTTTTGTTTTGGTTGGCAGCTTGCGCGCCAGCCTAAACTAATGGCTCAGTTTAGTCGGTTAACCTGGGGTAAGTTTGCGCTGTGCCTTAGTGCTATTGTTGTGGCGATATTGTTGTCTGGCTTTGAAGTCCAAACCGGCCATCCACAGTACCACTATCTAAAAGCCGCCTTTTTATTTGGTTATGGGGTTATGATGTGGTTGTTAACCGCGCTCACCATCGGCGTGTTTAAACACTGCTTTAACCGCCCCAGCAAAATTATACGCTACCTCGCCGACGCCTCTTATTGGCTCTACCTAATTCACCTGCCCATGGTTATTTGGCTGCAAATTGCCTTTGCCGAGCTGCCGTTACATTGGAGCCTAAAGCTGGCGCTAATCTCTGCCATTACCGTTGCGCTATCGCTGTTGCTGTACGATTTGTTGGTGCGATCTAGCGTGGTTGGCGCGGTGCTTAATGGCCGGCGCAAGGAGCGGGTTTTGTTTGCGGGTGGGCGTGATAGTTAGTGCGTGTCGGGTAATTCACTAAGAGCCGACTAACGCATCTTTTGACTCAATACTTGAGCCTGTCTTTCATATAGAACTGGTGGGGTGGGCTGGCAATCATGTAAAAAATCCCCACCTGCGATCAGGCGGGGATTTATGCGTGTAATCAACCCGTAATTAACCGAAGAGTTGACGTCTGCGGATGAACAGGGTGGCCATAATCATCATGATCAGAAGTCCCAAGCTCCAGTTTGAAAGCATGGGAAGGGCGTGCGCGTTGGCGACACCCAGCGCACCAAGAAGCAACACGCTGGGCGAGCTGCCAAGGCTAGACGAGAGCGTGGCCATCGGCGAGAAGCTACTGCTGCTATTGCTGCCGATGAACGCCGTCACGTCGAGGCTGATGTTACAGCTTGCTCCCGCCGCCACGGATCCGCCACTGTAATCGAGAGTGTTACCGGTGACTATCAGCGCGCCGCCACAGCCGTCGCTTAAGTTCATTGGCGAGGCGACCTCCATTCCCGCCGGCAGCGGTAGGGAAAACCCCAGACCTGTTGCAGCTGCGGACGAGCTGCTGTTGTCGATGGTGAAGCTTATCGTCGTTGACTGTCCAGGGGTAATTTGCGTAGGGGAAAAGCTGATTCCAAAGCTTGGAGCCTCGTTGACGGTTAGCGTGGCGCTGGCCGAGCCGCTGTCACCCGCCGAAGAGGTTAACGCACTGCTGGTGTTGATCAAGTCACCCGGCGCCGAAGTGAGTACGTCGACTTCGATCGTGCAGCTGGCACCTGCGACTAGAGAGCCGCCGCTGTAGTCGATCAAGCTGGTGCCGTTGACGGCTGTCAGGCTGCCGTTGCAGGTGCTGATAACATTGGCGGGTGTCGCTAATGTCATGCCTGCTGGTAAGTTATCCGAGAAATTGATGCCAGTCGCATCGAGCGTTCCGCGGTTGTCGATGGAGAACGTTAGCCGCGCCGAATCACCCAGTGCAACCAGCGTGGGACTAAACGCCTTATCAAATTTGACGGACGGGCCGATTTCGATGTCGTCCAGACTGATTCCATCGGTATTGATCGGAAAGTTGTCGTTTTGGCCAAATCGAATTTGGCTTTGGTTGCTTAAAGACTGGCCGCTGCCGTTTAGCACCGCAGTGAGCTCTAGGTTAGTGACCGACGTCCAATCGCCATTATCCGAGTTACTGGAAAAACTGTAAACCTGGAGCCATGCATCAGTCGGCGTGCCTCGGATTTCAACGACGTCCAAGGGGTCACCTTCGTCACCGTGGTCGAACCAGTTGAAATCTAAGTAGAGTCCTTGGCCGGCAGGATGGGCCGATCCATCAAACCCCAGAATGATGTGGTTTATGCTCTCGCCGCCTGGGTTATCCATAGAGGCTATGCGCATACCATCGGGGTCGAAATCGGATCGGATAGCGAATCGACCAGCGGGCGAGTTTTGTTCATACCGAAAACCGGGGATGTCCAGTAGGGGGTCGTTGGATCTCACTTGTTGAATGGGGATGCTCTCGAAGTCTTGGTCGACCGGCAGAGGTAAGAATAAAACGTTTTCGATTACCTCCAGTGTGCTGCTGGCAGGTCCGCTGTTACCAAAGGAAGACGTTAGATCCGAGGTGGTGTTGAGGTACAAGCCTTCGGTGCTGGGTGCGAGTATATCGACGACGATCTGACAGGACGAGTTTGCGGGAATTTCGCCGCCCATGTAAATAATGCTGCCCCCGTTATCAGGAGCATTTAGCGTGCCGCCAACACAGTTGGTGCTAGCATTCGATGGCGTGCCCACAACCATCAGAGCCGGCAGAACATCACTAAAGCTCACTGTCATAGCGGCCGTCACGTTTGCCGAATTATTCAGCGTGAAAGTTAGCACTGCGGTATCGCCGGGTTCTATCTTTTCTGGGGCAAACGTCTTGCTAAAGGTAGGCAGCACTTGTGCCAGAGCTGATGTTGAGAACAAGCAACTCAAGAGGGCAAGCCAGAGAACTCTTTTCATGTTGGAGATATCCCTAATTGTCTGTTGCGGCTTCGATACTAAGCCACTGTCACCCGGAGTATTCCGCCGAGGCGGGAAAGTATACGGTTCCTACTGTCTCATTTCTACCGGTAGTCGCAACCGTGCCTCTATGATGTTTGACCCAGCCCCAGACCGCTTGAGGCAAAAGCACAATATCCCCACATCCAAACTTACCAGAGCACGCAAAAATAAGCCGCGCAAGTGGGCTCAAAAAACTGGAGTTAAAAAACTGGGGCAAGTCTAGGGTTGAGAATCAATAGGGGCAGTGTTGTAGAATTTTAAAGTTAATGACGATAAGTCGTGGACGAGCTCAATCGGAGATACTCAAAATATCTAGCCATTATTAATAAGCAGAGTTAAGCGAAACCGCTTAGGTTGGTGAGCAGTGGTTAAACATCGTGACCTGCTTGGCCCCTTATGATAGTTTTGCGCGCCATCGCGCAGCCATCAAGTTGGCGCAATAGCGATCAGGTTTTACGCAAAGCCTCACGGCCAATAAATGGAGTTTATAGCATGAATGCAAAGTCCCTACTGATTAGCGCTATTTTTTTAGCCCCTGTGTTAGCCTCAGCCCAAGAGGCGCAACCGCAAAAGCACTTCTCGCTCGGCCTTGCCTCTTACGCAACCGCTGTTGGCTATAGCGACAATGGTCGCGATGATACCGAAGGCTTTGGCGGCCCCGCGTTAATTGCCATTGGTGCCATTAACGATCATGTTGCCTTTCGGTTAACCTACGCCGCGCAAGAAAACACCGATGACTCAGGCCACAACATAGACGCATTAGAAGGCGCAATGCTATTGGGCACAGGCCTTGCGACACAGGGCTTTCGGGCCTATGGCGCACTGGGCTTGTTTGACGAGACTCACGAATATACCGCGTATCGCAGAACGGCCGAGCAAGACTATAGCGGCTATACCCTAGGCGGTGGCTTGGGTTATAACTGGCGGTTTGTGACTCTGGATGTTTGGCTTAACCTTCGCGACGCCAGCGATTATGAAGACAATTATTACACCCGCAGACCAGACGATGTAGTCGCCATGAGCGGCGGGCTGGGGCTCTTTGCACGCTTTTAAGCGCTATTAACAGAGGGCAGGTGTGTCGGTGTCCTCAATTTTTTTCATTGGAGCCATCTGCATAAAGATTTTCGAATCAAATAGCGCCGGAAACCTCGTTTGATAAGCTTAGTAAACCCGCTGTCATTCGGAGTTTCCGTGCCTAACCATGCTCTGGCTGCTGCACAGCCCACAGTTGCGCGTAGCGGCCACCGCGTTGCAATAGCTCGTGGTGGTTACCTTGTTCCACCAGTTGGCCGTTGTCGAGTACCAGTATCTGGTCCGCATCCACCACCGTGGAAAGGCGGTGAGCAATCACCAGGCTGGTGTGGCCGCTGGATACCTCCCGCATCGCTGTTAATATTGCCGCCTCGGCATGGGAATCCAGCGCCGAGGTCGCCTCGTCAAACAGCAAAATGGGCGCGTCTTTAAGTAACACTCGGGCAATGGCAATGCGTTGTTTCTCGCCGCCCGACACTTTTAAGCCCCGCTCGCCCACCAGGGTGCGGTCGCCCTCGGGTAGGGCGGCGATAAACCCATTCAAATGGGCCATGCTAATCGCCCGGTTGATGGCCTCGTCCGGCGCATCGGGGTTGCCGTAGGCAATGTTGGCGCGAATGCTGGTATTAAACAGCACTGTGTCTTGCGGCACCACGGCGATGGCCCGGCGCAGTGAGTCCAGAGTAACCTCGCGAATGTCCTGCCCATCAATGGCGACGGACCCTGCAGTGACGTCGTAAAAGCGATACAGCAAGCGGGCGATGGTGCTCTTGCCTGCGCCCGAGGCGCCGACAATCGCCAGCCTTTGCCCCGGTGCCACGCGAAACGACAAATCCGTAAAGGTGGCGCGCTCGGGCCGGTAGCCAAACGCCACATTCTTAAAAGTCACTTCACCGGCGGTTACCCGCAGTGGTTTTGCGCTAGGCGCATCCACAATGCGCGGCGCCCGTTTTAAAAGCCCCAGCATATTTTCTAAATCGGTCAAGGCCCGGCGCATTTCCCGGTAGACAAACCCGAGAAAATTCAGCGGAATAAACAGCTGGATCATATAGGCATTCACCATAGCCAAATCACCCAGCGTCATCTCCTCTATAATCACCGACTGGGCCGCCATAACCATCATGCCGGTAATGGCGGCGGCGATAATTAGCGCTTGGCCCGAGTTCAGCGCCAGCAGCGACATGCGGTTTTTTAGCTTGGCCTGTTCCCACTCGGCTAAAAACCGATCGTACGTCTGCGCTTCAAAGTCTTCGTTATTAAAATACTTAACCGTCTCGTAATTCAGCAGGCTATCCACGGCCCGGGTATTAGTGGATGAGTCAGCCCGGTTGGCCTCGCGCACAAACCGGGTACGCCACTCGGTGGTAAACACCGTAAAACCAATATAAACCGCCACCGCCGCCAGGATGATCAGCGCGTACCAGGCAGAAAAAGCAAAGGTAAAAATCGCCGCCACCATAAAAATTTCAAACAAGGTGGGGACAATATTGAACATTAAAAAGCGCATCAAAAAACTGATGGCCGTGGTGCCGCGCTCTATATCGCGGCTAATGCCCCCGGTCTGACGGCTGAGGTGAAAATCCAGCTCCAGCCGATGCAAATGCCGAAACACCCGCAGCCCGATGCGGCGCATCGCCCGCTCGGTTACTCGGCTGAAAATGGCATCGCGCAGCTCACCAAAAAACACCCCGGCAAAGCGCAAAAAGCCGTAAAACAATAAAAAGGCCAGAGGCAACGCCAGCTCCGGCTGCAGGCTTCGGTCCACCCCATCGACAATATGTTTAAGTGCCAAGGGCATCGCCAGCGTCGCCCCTTTTGCCGCCAGCAGCGCCGCAATGGCAAGCCCAACCCGCCATTTGTAATCCCACAGATAAGGCCAGATATAGCCCCACACCTGCCGCAGGTTCAGCCGGGGCACGGAAGGGTCGGGCGCCGCAGGAGGCAATTTACTGGACATACCGCGCATTGTTAGTTCCGGTTTGGGAATTTGGAGTTATAGTTTACGCAACTGAGAGGGATAGTGTTGGGGTTTAGCTACACCGGCCCTGGGGCAGGTGAGTGAGTAAGCCCTAACACCGCGACGCGCAAGGCGGGAATCTACCGCAGTTGGGGCTGGCACTAGCAATCGCACCGGTAGATTTCGACAATAGCGCCCAAAACAACATCTTGTTATGATCGATTACTATAAAAGTACAATCAATAATCATCATCTCAACCAAACGGATTGCCATGTACCCCGAGCCGGAACGCCAACCCCTCGCCACGCCCGAGGCCGTCGATGCCTTTATTAACCGCTGGCACAGCGCCGGTGGTACCGAGCGGGCCAATTACCAGTTATTTTTAACCGAGCTGTGCGCCTTGCTGGGCCTGCCCCAGCCCGAACCCGGTGGTGACAACAACGCCGACAACGCCTATGTGTTCGAGCGCCGGGTCGACATTAACAAGCCCGATGGCAGTGTTAACCGCGGCTTTATCGATTTATACAAGCGCGGCAGCTTTGTTTTAGAAGCAAAGCAAACCGGCAAAACCCTCGGCACCACCGGCTGGGACAAAGCCATGCTGGCCGCGCAAAATCAGGCCGACCAATACGTACGCGCACTACCGGCCGATGAAGGTCGCCCGCCGTTTGTTGTCGTCACCGATGTGGGCCGCTCGCTGGAGCTGTACGCCGAGTTCAGTCGCTCGGGCGGCACCTATGTGCCATTCCCCGACCCCGGTCACCACCGCATTAAGGTTGAGGATTTACGCCGCACCGATATCCAGCACCGCCTATACAACCTCTGGCAAGACCCAGACGCGCTGGACTTATCCAAACAGGCCGCCCGCGTTACCCGCGAGGTATCCGCCAAGCTGGCCGCGCTGGCTAAATCGCTGGAGCAATCCGGCCACCCAGTGGGGCAGGTGGCCCACTTTTTAAAGCGCTGCCTGTTTACCATGTTCAGCGAAGACGTCGACCTCATTCCCTACGGCTGTTTTACCGCGCTGCTAGAGCGCCTGCAAAAAACACCCGAGCACTTTGCCGATTCTATGCGCAGCCTGTGGCACACCATGAACAGCGGCGGCTTTGAAGGGCAAATCATGGCCAAGGTGCAGCGCTTTAACGGCGGCCTGTTTAAAGACATTAACCCCATCGCCCTAAACGCCGAGCAAATAGGTCTACTGCTAGAGGCCGCCCGCGCCGATTGGCGCTATGTCGAGCCCGCCATTTTCGGCACCCTGCTTGAGCGCGCGCTCGACCCGCGCGAGCGCCACAAGCTGGGCGCCCACTATACCCCGCGCGCCTATGTCGAGCGCTTGGTGATGCCCACATTAATCGAGCCGCTGCGCGCCGAGTGGCAAACCGTACAAGTCGCCACCGAGGCCTGGCTGCAACAAAGCAAGCACGACAAAGCCCTAAGCGAGCTGCGCAACTTTCACCAAAAACTGTGCAACACCCGCGTGCTGGACCCAGCCTGTGGCAGCGGTAACTTTTTGTACGTGGCGCTGGAGCATTTAAAACGGCTAGAGGGTGAGGTATTAAACCTGATTCGCGATTTATCCGACGGCCAACAAAGCTTTGACGCCGAAGGTCTAACCGTAAGCCCGCATCAGTTTTTGGGGCTAGAGATCAACCCACGCGCCGCCGCCATTGCCGAAATCGTCTTGTGGATTGGCTACCTGCAATGGCACTACCGCATTAACGGCAAGCTGGATTTACCCGAGCCAATATTGCGCGACTTTCACAACATCGAATGCCGCGATGCGCTCATCGAATACGACAGTCGGGAAGAGATGCTCGATGACGACGGTACCCCTCAAACCATTTGGGACGGCATCAGTTACAAAAAAAGCCCCGTTACCGGCGAGCTAATTCCGGATGATGCCCAGCGCATACCCGTGTACCATTTTAAGAATCCGCACAAAACCGAATGGCCCGAGGCGGACTATATTGTCGGCAACCCGCCGTTTATTGGCGCGGCGACCATGCGCCGCGCCTTGGGCGATGGCTATGTCGATGCCGTGCGCGCCGCGTATAAAGGCTTGGTGCCCGAGTCCGCCGATTTTGTTATGTATTGGTGGCACATCGCCGCCGAGACCGTGCGCACCGGTAACGCCCACCGATTTGGTTTTATTACCACCAACAGCCTGCGCCAAACCTTTAACCGCCGCGTGATGGAGCCACACCTAAACCACACCAAAAAACCGCTATCCCTCGCCTTTGCTATTCCCGATCACCCGTGGGTGGATGGTAACGATGGTGCCGCCGTGCGTATTGCTATGAGTGTCGGCGTGGCCGGTGAGCAGTCCGGCGTTTTGCGGCATGTGGTTTCTGAGGTGGCGGCGAATGATGAGGTGCGTTCGGTAAAAGTTGATCGACGAGAAGGTAAAATTTTCGCCGACGTTACCATTGGTGCTGATGTGGCCAGCGCGAAATCGCTTAAAGCTAATGAGTCGATCAGCTCACCCGGTGTGAAGTTGCACGGTGCGGGCTTTATTGTGACTCCAGAAGAGGCCCACGCGCTCGGTTACCCGAACACGCCTAATATTGAAAAAGTGGTTCGTCATTACCGCAATGGTCGCGATTTAACCCAAACCCCGCGCGGCGTAATGGTGATTGATTTATTTGGCTATACACCGGAGGAGGTGCAGCAGGAGTTTCCAGCGGTTTATCAGAGGGTGTTAGAACGAGTAAAGCCCGAGCGCGATCAAAATAAACGTGAAACCTATAAAAGGAATTGGTGGATTTTTGGCGAAGCGAGGAAAGATTGGCGAGCTATGTATTCTGATTTAAGAAGCTATATTTCTACCGTAGAAACCACCAAACATCGTGTATTTACTCAGTTAGACGATTCAATATTACCAGATAATAGATTGATTAATTTTGCAGTTTCTTCAGCTGATTTTCTTGGGGTGCTGAGTAGTAGAATTCATATTGAGTGGTCTCTTCGCACTGGGGGTCGATTGGGCGTAGGCAATGATCCTATTTATGCAAAAACCCGCTGCTTCGAAACCTTCCCTTTCCCAGAGCTAACCGAAACCCAAGCTAAAACCATCGGCACCTTGGCCGAAAAAATCGACGCCCACCGCAAACGCCAACAAGCCGAGCACGATAAGCTTACCCTAACGGGTATGTACAACGTATTGGAAAAGCTCCGGTCAGAACAGCCGTTGACTAACAAAGAAAAAACCATCCACGAGCAGGGGTTAGTCTCCATCTTGCGTGAACTGCACGACGAGCTAGACACCGCCGTATTCGAGGCCTACGGCTGGAGTGATTTGGGCGACGTGCTGGTAGGCCGCCCCGGCGCCACCACGCCGCTGCCCGACAAGCCCGCCGAGCAAGCGGAAACCGAAGAAGAACTGCTGCGTCGGTTAGTCGCCCTAAACCACGAGCGCGCCGCCGAGGAAGCCGCAGGCCACATCCGCTGGCTGCGCCCCGACTACCAAGCCCCCGAGGCCACCCAAACCACCGCCAGCGTCACCACCGCGCAAACCGCAAAACCCGACGCCAAACCGCAAACCGCCGCCAAACAAACCTGGCCCAAAACCATGCCCGAGCAAGTCAAAGCCGTACAACAGCTGCTCGCCATCGGCCCGCAAACCCAACAAGCCCTGGCCGAACAATTTAAACGCAAACCGGAAAAATCTGTGGTGCAGGTGCTTGGTGCGCTGGAAGTTCTCGGCCAGGCTAGCCAGGCTGGTGAGCTTTGGCAGTTGGGTGGGGGTGTTTAGAGTATGTCACCAGAGTCAGCCAGAGAACGTATTTTTGGACTTCAGTTATCCAGTGTTCCTCTTGTCAATTTGAGAATTGACTTCTATCGAAGTTATAAGTTTTTATACTCGAAAGCTGCCGGCGATGCGCTAACACCCCCAAGGCTTGAGCCTATTGAATATGATTATTTTACTTGGTACGGAATGCCTAATGACTTCTTTACGTTGATATCACAGCGGGCAATCTTAGGGCTGGAAAGTTATGTTCCCGGAACGCTATTTTTTCTTTCGCATGATGTGAGAGGTCGAGACGATAAATATCTCGAAAAATTAAAAAACCCTTTCTCTTTTGGGGGTAGAAGTATTGTAAAAAACTTATACGATACTGCACCTGGAGATATTGACCCTTCTTTTAGCTTGTTGATAAGAAACCAGAGTTTATATCAGGAGGCTCAAAAAATGTATCGAGAAGTACGAAATCCATTATTTCACGGGGGTCAATTAACTGATCTTAATATTATAAGTATTCAAGGATTGTTTAATCATATTGCTCAGCTTTATGTCTGGGTAGACAGCATTTATGATCCGGAAAAAATAGTTAATGGACTAAGTCATTACAAGGTTTCTCCTGTTTAAAATTTACGGTAAGGGGCAGGTTTTTAATAGTGAATTTTCTTAAGAATGCTGGGGTCAATCTTGACAATTAAAATTGATCTATCGGCCGGCCGGCCGAGCGTGTGTTTATGGTCGTCTCTGAGGCGGCCGATTTTATGGCGGCGGATCTGACCCCGGGTAAAAATTACCTTAGTATTGTCACGCCACGTATGGGCGCCTGGAAAGCTAGGTTCTCTATGTGGCCCATAAAAGCTGATTCTGCAGCAAAGTATAATACATCGATGCCAGAGTTTGATAAGTGGCAAAAAGGCACCACGCTTGTTAATAACTCTGAGAAAGGGCGGCTGTGGTACTTAAAAATTCTTCCAACATTGACAAAAAATACGAAAAGTATTGGCAGGCATGGAAAAAAATCGGACGAGGCTATTGCTGAACGTTCGTTAACACCGGAAGACGGTCAGTAGATAAAAAGCCCAGCACTTGCTGGGCTTTTTATTATTCTGTTACCGAATGGTAAGGAGTCAGTATGAATCAAGCAGAACTCACAGGTTTATTTACGGTAGAGGGTAAGGTGGCCGTCGTCACCGGTGCGAGCCGTGGCTTGGGGCAGGCTATGGCGCTGGGCTTGGCGCAGGCGGGCGCTACGGTGGTGGCTTTGGGCTCTAAGCGTGAGAGCTTGGCCGTATTGATATTTTAATTAATAACGCCGGCACCATTGCGCGATTGTCGGCCCATGAGTTCTCGGGTGATGACTGGAACGAGATGATAGAGACTAACCTAAATGGGGTGTTTCGAATGTGCCGCGCGTTGGCCGGACAATGCTAAAACAGCGCTCGGGTAAAATAATTAATATTGCCTCGCTGTTGAGTTTTTCAGGTGGTATTAACGTGCCCGCTTACGCGGCCAGTAAAGGCGGGGTGGCGCAACTTACCAAAGCGCTCGCCAACGAGTGGGCCAAATATAATATTCAAGTTAATGCCATTGCGCCGGGTTATTTTGCGACTGACAACACCAAAAATTTGCGCAAAGACCCAGAGCGACTGGCTGCTATTAGTGCGCGTATTCCTACCGGGCGCTGGGGCGTGCCAGAGGATTTGATGGGCATGGCCATTTACCTTAGCAGTAAAGCCTCGGATTATGTTAACGGCCATGTCCTTTTGGTTGATGGGGGCTGGATGGCTCGTTAATTTTTTGATTTTCCTTTTAGCTATGCCTAAGCGCTTATCTAAATACGCTTAGGTTATTTTTTCTGAGAAAATCAATGGTATCGATACACTCTTCTGACTTGCAGCGGGGGATAGACTTTTCAAGGTTTTCTTGGTTTGCAGGGGTGCTTGTTATTTCTTTTTCAGCGTTGAAAAAATAGTTTTGAACATGTTCTGCACGCTGGTATTGCTCTATTGAAGCATAGGCAAAGAACATTAAAAGTACACTGAGTGTGGTTATGGCCATGGGGCGAGACAGGTGGTGGGAGCTTAGCGATAATGCAATGCCGGCACTAATATAGTAAACCGTGAATAGCCGAGTGAAGCGTCGCGCATCAAATATGTAGTGACCTACGTCTAAATAGCGCGCTAGCAATATCGTCGCCCAAGATAGCAAGCCAAATAAGAATAGTAATAATGGGAGCTGGCTTTTTTTATGCCCCGCTCCAGCGATGTAAATACTTAGACAGATCAAAGATAGGGTAAGACCAATAACTCCAACACCAACATGCCATAGCCGGAAATTATTTTGGAACGTGCTGGATTCGGAAAGCATAGTTCTGTCGGTTAGAGGTTGAGAAAAAGTAATGATAACGGACTCTAGTACCGAGGCTGGCTGCTGGATTATTGCTAGTGCAGAATCACTTAAGTTGGAGCGACCGCCAATGCCGTGACCTAGCAATGCGTACTGTAGGGCCAATAAAATTAAAAAACTAAGCCACAAAACGCCTGAGTAGGTCCAGGAGTAATTCTTGGTGAGACAGGCTAAGAGACTCCACCCGAGTATGGATAGTACGGAAATTAATCCAATGGTCTCGGTAAAAATAACCGTAAAACAGAACGCGATAAGGAAAATCTCAAAGCGTAATTTTTGGCGTATAGACAAATCAAAAAGGCATAGAAGCCCTAAAGCGAAAAAATAATAAACATACTCGAATAAGACGAGTACCCATGGGAAGTCGGGCAGCGGTGATGCATAGGCGAGCGTTAATATTAATAGGCATGTGCACTGCGTTTTTTTAAGTTGATAGCTGTGTAGAGACAGGTAATACCAAACTAGCATTAACCATGTCATTACGTAAGCGACTAAACCCGTGTAGGCCATATGGCTAAAATCGAGACCAAACCATGTGTAGTCAATAAGTATAAAAAGCAAGGTGAAGTAATGTGAATGTGATAGAAATGAATACTCTCCCGTAATATATTGCCAAAAGCTAATGTCGCCCTGCTGGTACGGAATCAGCAGAGCTTCCATCCAGTGCCATTCGTCGGACAGCGGCACTGGGTTTATAACCAAAAGAATATACCCGATAGTCAGTGACAGCGGCGCTAAGGGCAACAAGACTTTCAGTGAAGTGGTTAAATAGCGAATTTTGGTGCTCACGCGATACCTGCAAGAAAAGACTAGCTTAAACCCTACCATGATGATTGTTACAGTATGATAACGGTCAAGGCTCATTCGTATGTGTGAGTGAATTCAGAATTAACGGGGTCAGATGAAATTTAAGAATTAACGGGGCCAGATGAAACTTATGGTACTTAAAATATCCTTGGCATTCACCTTGTCTATGGCGGCCAATTTTACTAGCTAGGAGTTATCGATTAAAGAATTAACGGCGATTAATGGGGGCAGATGAAATTTTCGGCGAATTTTCCTTTTAAGTACTAAGCGATTATTTTTTGCTATTTTTATAGCTGATAAACCTTCGGTCCAAAATAATCCGCTAAAAATATCGGAAATGCACTCAATACTGATACTCGGCCTTGCGGTAGAAAATCTTCGAGCTGCGCTTGGGCAATTGGCGGCTGGTCAATTACGGGCTCCATGCTAGGCTGCCCGCTAATAAGGTAGTTGGCTTTTTGCACATTAGCCGTAATCAAAGTTTGCCAGAGCGACTTGTCGATTTTTCTGAGGTCTTGAAAGGCAAAGTCGCCCCGTTTTGAGTGTAGCCCTTTATAGTTTTTTCCGGTGCAATCGGGCAAATTTACGGTGCGGGTTAAATATTCTTCAGTATCGCTAATATCCCGCAAAGCTTCGGCCATGGGGTAGCTGATAAACAGCTTGCCATGTTCGGTTTCGTTGTTGAAATGTGAGAGCATGGCAAGCAGATTCTGTCCGTCGAACTGATCGTCATGGGGCTCCATATCAAAGAATAGGTAAATTTGACCGATTTGATCACGGCGAAGATCTGTTAAGGGTTCTTGCCCGGGGATGGTTGGTACTAATTCGCTAATAATTGCAAAAGGGTCAAGGTCGTCGTCTTGGGCTAACTTTTTGTAAAGCTCGTATATATCGTGTCCAAAGGTCATTAAAATTCGGCTTTCATCGCCACTGAAAAAAGCTTTTTCTAAGCTTTTAAAAATCCCTTTTTCAGGCTTAATGCCTTCAAAAACAAACAGCGTGCGTTCCATTAGCTGGACATGCCTTTGTAGATTTTTTCTAGGTTATGAGCTCTGCGCAGTTCCTTGCCTGTCAGTTCGGTGATTGCCTGAATGGTTTTATCCAGTACAAAGTAACAATCTGGCCGCAGTAGGTCGTTGCTCATTACGCCGGTGTTGTGGGTGGTCATAATGGTTTGGCAGTCAGAGTGGGCAACTTTTTCTACAATGCTGGATGCCAGAGCGTGGTGATAGAAAGCGTCAAACTCGTCGATGTAGGCAAAGGTGATGTCGTTACTTTGAAAGCGCAGCCACCAGAAGTAGAAAATACCCAGAGATAACGTACCGGTAGAGGCGGCTACGCCAAACTCTAGTTTGGTCTTGCCAAAATTAAAGTAGATGCCTTTTTCGCCATTGGTAGTGGTGTCCACTATAAGCTCGCACTCTATACCGGCGTTGTTCAAGAAAGCTTGAAAGTCATTTACCGCATCCGCGTCGATAATGCTTTGTGAGAGGCGCTTAACGCCAATGTTCTTTCCGACATACTCGCCCGTGCGGGTGGAGCTGAGGGAGCGGAAAAAAACCATGCCTTCTATAAAATCGAGTAGCGCCTCAAACTGTTTTTTTGTTGGTGTATCGTCTAACAGCGCATTGTTATGGACGTATTTTAGTAGTGAGATGTTGGAGTCCCCGACATCCGACTTTAAAGATTCGGCCCCAGGTAGCTGAATTTCGGCTTTTGTGGAGATGCGGCGGTCAATATTGAGTACTGTGGCGTCATTAATGACTAAGGTCTCGTACACGAGTTGATCCACGGACTTCTTGCCGTAACGATATTCAATGGCGGCACCATCAATACGAAACTCAAAGACAAACTCGGCAAGCTCGACACCAGATTTACCGTTGAGGTAGTTACCATCAAGTGTGCTGAGGTAGCTGGGCGAATCTACCAAATGGAGCACTGGGTCCACCATCGCCAGGCCAAGGTTAGATTTACCTCCGCCATTGGGGCCGTAAATCATGCCGTGCTCTATAATGCCATCGCGCACAGCCTTACCGTTAAACTCATATTGCTGGCTGGATAGGTCAAAAGTCAGCCAGTCAGAGAAGTTTCGGAAATTTTTTACGGAAAATTTATGCAGCATAGCGCCTTCCCCCAAAATCATTGATAAGCAGAATAGCAGGTTTTTAACTTGCCGTAAAAAAACTACGGCCAAGCCCAGTTTATTGCACTGCTAACTGCTGGGCTGGTGGAGGGTTGTGTGTAGCTGATATTTTAGATATTTCTTTTTTCATCGCTAATTGAATTGGCTGCCGGCGTGCGTTCTATTGCCTGGCCGGGGCGAGAGTGGCCTCGCGTACTTTTGGCGCCAGCGGGTAGCGCCCGGTAAAAACCACCCAACCTCCTAAACCAACAAAGCAAAGAATGCACTGAGCAAGACGCGACAAATCTCTTGAGGCGTACCGCAGTGCTGGAAAACAGACTCCGGCCGACTTAGAGAAACTGCTTACAAAATGAGCTACGAATAACTGGGGTCAGATGAAACTTATGGCACTTAAAATATTTTCGGCATTCACCTTGTCTATGGCGGCCAATTTCACTAGCTAGGAGTTATGGGGATGGGAGTTCCGAATACAGTTTACTAAATTCAAATCAGCACGCTTGCTGAATCTTCAGTGTGTCATTTTTGGCTTCGATGGGTTAGGGGCTCTTGTAGTCACTACCTGATAATAACTACGAAATCGCGAATAACCCCACGCCCGATCCAGATAACGGATTGGCGTGGGGTTTTTGGTTTTGGTTAGTCTTGGCGCTGGGTTACTTCCAGCAGGTGATAACCAAACTGGGTTTTAACCGGGCCTTGCACTTCGTTGATTGGCGCACTGAAAACGACTTTGTCGAATTCGGTTACCATTTGGCCGGGGCCGAAGGAGCCTAGATCACCGCCGTTGCGGCCCGAGGGGCAGCTGGAATGATCTTGTGCCAATTTGGCGAAATCTTCGCCGGCTTCAATTTTGGCTTTCAGTTCGTTGCAGGTGGCTTCGTCTTTGACCAGGATGTGACGTGCTGTGGCTTGAGGCATAATTGTGACTCTTTTGGGTGGGTTGTAAATGAGGCGTATACGATAATCGGTATCGCGGTTCAGATCCAGCCTAGCAAAATCAAATTGTTATGACCTTTTGTTTGCTGGGCGACCGCATGGGCGCAGGAGATAGATCGGTACAGAGGTAGTTGCCGCGGTGGTACCGGCGTTGAACAATCCAAGCGCAATGGTAATATGCGGGTTTAAACCACAGCGCAGGGATAAACGCATGAAGCCGTATTTAATGGTGTTATTGGTGGTCAGCTTGGCCGGTTGTAGTACTCAGTGGGAAGGCGAGGGCACCAAAGGCAGCCTTACCGTCGTCAAGCCTATCGTGGTGGCACCGCCGTCACAGCGCCAAAATGGCAATACTGGCGACATGATTATCTCCGGCGTAAAAATAGCAGAGCAAAAAGTTATCTCTGTTGATGTTCCGATATCCATCACAGGTCAAAACGCTCGCAAAGCCGTGGGCGCCGTAAATGTTAAAAGCATTCCCTATACGATTACAGTCAAAGCCGGCCCCGCACTGCTAGAAAAATCTGATCTGCAGTACAATTATTATAAAAGCAACCATAGGCTGAAAGTCGATTATGCCAATCGCTACTCTTTTTCTGGCGGTGTAGCAATTAAACACACAGGGGGAGGGCCGGAGGCTAAAGTTTACTGGTACCCAGAACGTGGTTCGGGCCGAGTCTTAACAGCAACACCGGCAGAGCCTGTGCATTACACGGATCAAGGGGTAATCAGAACCCCCGTAGCATTCGACGGCTTTAGTCAAACCATCACCTACCTCGGCATGTCCGGCGGCCAACTCAAATTTTCATATAAAGAATTTAGCGGCACTATGGTACGCGACGCATACACTCAAGAGTTTAGTTACGACTACAAGCCTAATGGTGAATACCGCTATAAAAACGCTGTGTTTGTCGTGCACAAAGCAACTGCCGGCACAATCGATTACACAATACTTAAGTCGTTTGTGGATTAGTTGCTCGCTATTACTCCGGACACAAAAAAGGCCACCCGAAGGTGGCCTTTATCGATGTTGTCAAAATGCTGTCATTACAGGGCTGAAACAGCCCTAACTAACCCCACATTTCGCCACGACACACTTGTAAGTCATTGATTTATAGGGGTATTGTGTGGGTCGGGGGAGCTCATAATGCACGTCCGTGTGCATTACCCTGCGGGCACCCTCATCGGCTGTGCAAATCTGATCCGGTCAGATTTGTGGTCGCTCTTGCGCATCCTTGCGCTCGCGACATTAGTGCTTCCATGCACGTCAACCCCCGGGACTTTACCAGTCCAACCCTTTCAACCTACAGCCAATAAAAAACCCCCAGATCTCTCGATCTGAGGGTTGTTTATTGGTGGAGGCGGGGGGAGTTGGTCGCTCTTGCGCGTCCTGCGCTCGCGACATTAGTGCATCCCTGCACGTCAAACCCCCTACGGGGGACACTCTCTACGCGCCCCACAAACAAAAAAGGCCACCCAGTTGGGTGACCTTGTTTGTTTGGTGGAGGCGGGGGGAGTTGAACCCCCGTCCGCCGGCACTCCGCTCGCGGCTCTACATGCTTAGTTTCCGTTAATTGATTTAACTCATCTGCGACCCAACGGGCAGGGTGCAGCGAGCGAGTTCGCTTTAGTTTTGCAATGTTGCCACGATCATAACAACACAGCTATCCAGTTCTATATGACAGTCTGTAACGCGGTACTGGCACCTTGTCATAGACCGCTAACGGCGTACCGTTAGAAGTGCTTCATAACCGCTTACGCGGCTAGTTGGGCACCGTAGTTGTCGTCATTGGCAACTAATAGTTTGCAGCTTGGGATTAACGTGATTGGCTACCATCACGGCATGCACCTTGAGTTTTGCCACCGGCGTCGAATCCAAGTCGCCCCCAAAACTGGGTGTGGCTTGTTAACTTAGCCGTACATTGGGACAAGCGAGTAATAGCTTGGTTCCCAACAGCCGGCCATTGTAGGGCTCACGGGCTGTAAGTACAAGGGGGCGGACGATGCTTAGGGCTTAATTTCACTTAAGTGCTGGACGGCGTTGGGGGTTGCTCCGGCAGGCGGTGTGGTTGCCTTTTAAGGTGGTTTTTTAGGGGGCGGTTTGATTCCGCTGCGAGCGCGGTACGGCTATCGGCAATCCGGTTGGTGTGGGTTGATTGGGGTTGCTTGATTTTTGCTCACGCTGGCCTGCTATTGGTTTGGTGCAATTGGATTCTATTAACGGTCATTTTTGATTTTGGTGTGTGGGTCAGGGTGGTGTTGCAAAAATTACATACGTATTCATAAGTTTTATCGCCATTTCAGGCTTTTGAATACGTATGCAAGCAATTGCGTGGGGTGGGTGGTGGCTCTAATCTCAGTAACAGGTTCATGACAAGCCACCAGCACCCTAATGCTGGGTTTGTCAGCCACTGGCGCGCTGGTTATGTCGGTGGTGCTGAAATTGATAATAATAGACCAATACAGGATTGCATCATGAAACAAGTTAAAAGGTTGTTGCTACCTTCGGCCATTAGCTGCGTTATTGCAGGTTTTGCTCCGACTGCTTTTGCTCAAGATAATGTCGAGTCTGGCATGCTTGAAGAAGTTGTGGTTACTGGTATTCGCGCCAGTTTGATTAACTCGATGGCGATTAAAGAAAACTCCAGTTCAATTGTTGAGGCGATCTCGCCGGAAGACATTGGTAAATTACCTGATACCAGTATTGCTGAGTCTTTGGCTCGCTTGCCCGGCTTAGCCGGTGAGCGTCGCGATGGCCGCACCAGCGGTATTTCGGTACGTGGCTTTAATGAAAACTATGTAGCTACCACCATGAACGGCCGCGAGCTGTTGGGCATTGGTGACAACCGTGGGGTTGAGTACGATTTGTACCCCTCCGAGATCGTATCCGGTGCGGTGGTGTACAAAACTCCCGATGCCAGCCTAGTTAACCAAGGCCTGGGCGGTATTGTTGATTTGCGCACCCGTCGCCCGCTAGATAGCGATCGTATTATTAGCTTTAACGGCAGTTACGAGATGAACGACTTGGAGTCGGGCAACCCTGACTACGATGATACCGGTCACCGTTTGGCGTTAACTTATTCTGATAACTTTGCCGATAACACTTTAGGTTTAGCGGTTACTGTGGCGACTATGGAGTCTCCCAGCCAAGAAGAGCAGGTGCGTGCGTGGGGTTATGCCGATGCGCCCGATGGCTCTAAAGTGTTGGGTGGCCACGATACTTTTGTGCGCTCGGCGTTGATGAAACGCGATACTATTTCGGCGGTTGGTCAGTACGCACCTAATGATCGTTTAACCTTGACGGTTGATGCGCTTTATATCGATTTTGAAGAGTCTAAAGTGTTCCGTGGTTTGGAAGAGGGCGGCCCAGTATGGGGCGGCGCTAACTGGAACGCGACTTCAATTGAAGATGGCTTGGTTACCTCTGGTCAGTTTGACGGCTTTCACAGTGTGATTCGTAACGATGGCGAAGTAAAAGACGGCGACTTGTCGACTTTTGGCTTTAATGTTGAGTACATGCTGAATGATGCTTGGATGTTGACCTTTGACGCCGCCCATAGCGAGTCGACCAAAGACTTGATCAACATGGAAAGCTACTCGGGTGTTGGCCGCGCGCAAACCCCAACTCAGGGCAGCGCTGCGGCTCGTACTTGGGTGATGGATCCAACCACGGGTGTGCAATATAGCGCGCACCCCACTATTGTTATGCCCGATTACACCGATCCTAATGTTATTCGTTTGGCCGGCCCACAAGCGTGGGGTGGTGCGATAGCCCCGCTGGTTGGTGGCAACAGTAACGCGCAAGACGGTTTTGTTAACAACCCATCGTTTGAAGAAGAGCTAGACACTTTGCGCTTAAGCGCCAAAGGCGATCTTGATATTTCGATCATCGACAGTGTTGAAGTGGGTGTGGCTTATTCTGACCGCACAAAATCTAAAGTAAACTACGGCGCCTTTTTGGTGGCACCGGGTTATGACGACTCACTACCGGCCGATCAGCAAACCGCTATTGCCGTACCTGAGAAATACATTGAAGGCAGCGCTAACCTAGACTTTGTCGGCTTGGGCAGCATGCTTGCCTACGACGGTATTGGTATGTACCGCGATGGTCTGTACCGCGAGATTGACGCCACTCAGGCCGAAACCGCGCGCTTAGGTGATACTTATAGTGTCAATGAAGAAGTGTTTACTGCTTACGGTTTGGCTAACTTTAGCGCCGGCATTATGAGCGGTAATGTAGGTATTCAAGTGGTCAGCAGCGATCAAAGCTCAACCGGTTTTGATACTTACACCGGCGCTGACGGCACTGTGGTTGCGACTCCAGTAACAGGCGGTGCGGATTACACTAAAGTGTTGCCAAGCTTAAACACTAATTTCCAACTGAGTGAAAACCAAGTGTTGCGTTTTGCCGCGGCTAAAACCATGTCTCGTGCCCGTATGGACGACATGAAGCCCAACAACACCATTGGCTTTAACTTTGATGCGGCTCGCCGCGTTAGTGACGACCCTGAGTTTAGTGCTTGGAGTGGTTCGTCGGGCAACCCAGGTTTGCAGCCTATTGAGGCGGTTCAGGCCGATTTATCTTACGAGTACTACTTTGCTGACGACGGTTATATTGCCGCAGCGTACTTTTATAAAGATCTGCAAAACTGGCATTTAAGCACTAGCGCCTTAACGGACTTTAGCGCCTACATAGTGCCCGGTTACCACGATAAAGATATTGCCGCGTTAGCATCGACCCAAGGTTTTACCGATTCTATGGTAGAGGCCGGTGACGGTTATGTTAAAGGCACAGAGCTGCAAGGTAGCTTGCCGTTCCATATCTTTAGCGATTGGTTGGATGGTTTTGGCATCATTGCCAGCGCGACTTTCTTGGATGGTCAGGTTGAGTACGAAGGTGTGGAATCGGATATTCCGGGCTTGTCGGATGAGATTTATCAGCTGACCGCGTTCTACGAGAAAAACGGTTTTGAAATTCGCATTAGCGGCCGCAAACGCGACCAGTACCTAACTGAGTTTTACGGCACCAGCTTGGCGTTAACGCCAACCGCCGACCAAGGTGCTGAGTTGATTGATGCGCAAATTGGTTTTGATTTTGGTGCCGCCGGTATCGAGTCATTGGATGGTTTGAGCATCACCTTGCAGGGTCAAAACTTAACCGACGAAGAGACTATCTCGGCGGCTGAAGATGATCCGCGTCAAGTGAACAAATACCAGCATTTTGGTGCTAACTATATGCTGGGTGTTAACTACAAGTTTTAAAGCTCTCCTCGCTTTATGTTAGGCCTCTTGTAAAAGCTGGCCGCTATTGCTTAGCCCCTGCTACCCTTTGGTAACAGGGGCTTTTTTATGGGCTGTGATAATAAATACAATAATGCTGGAGTGAGCAACGTGAGCAAATTAGATCTTGTGATTGCCGGCGGCGGTAGTGCCGGCTGGATGGCGGCGGCGATGCTGGTTAAGTTGTTGGGGCCGCAGCTTAATATCACTTTGGTAGAGTCGAGCGAAATTGCCACGGTGGGGGTGGGCGAGGCGACGATCCCACCGATTCGGACCTTTAACCAAGTGTTGGGTATTGATGAGGCGGAGTTTTTACGCGCAACCGGTGGCACCATTAAACTGGGCATTGAGTTTAATCATTGGAACGGGCCGCACAGCAACTACTTACACGCCTTTGGCAGCATTGGCCGCGACCAGGGTTTTGCCAGCTTTCATCACTATTGGCACCGCGCCCGGGCCGAGGGGCTGGCGGAAGATTTTTGGCACTACTCGCTTAACGCCCGCGCTGCTCGGGCCGGCAAGTTTGCGCCGTTATCACATATTGCCAACACGCCCTTGGATGGGCTGCATTACGCCTACCATTTTGATGCGGGCCGCTATGCCAAATTGCTGCAAGGTTATTGTTTGGCCGCAGGGGTTAGGCATGTTGATCGTGTTATAGAGCAGGTATTACTCGATCCAGACAACGGCCATATACAGGCGTTGCAATTGGCCGATGGCGCAACGTTAACGGGCGATTTTTTTATTGATTGCAGCGGTGCTCGCTCGCTGTTGTTGGGCGATGCGTTAGGGGTGGGGTTTGATGATTATCGCCAGTGGTTGCCGTGCGATCGCGCCATTGCATTGCCCAGTGAACGTTTGGCTAAGGTGCAACCTTTTACCCGGTCGAGTGCTAATGCTGGCGGTTGGTGTTGGCAAATACCGCTGCAGCACCGCACCGGTAATGGCATTGTTTATAGCGCCGACAGCCTCAGCGATGATCAAGCCTTAGTGCTATTGCAGCAACAGCTAACCGGCCCTGCGCTGGGCGAGGCTAAACTGATTCGTTTTAAGGTGGGGCGCCGGCGGCAACAGTGGCATAAAAACTGTGTCGCACTGGGGTTGGCCAGCGGCTTTTTAGAACCGCTAGAATCCACCAGTTTACACTTAGTGCAAAGCGCTATTACCCGCTTGGTTAAGTTGTTTCCGCGGCAGACGATTAACGCGCGCGATGTGCAGGAGTTTAACCGCCAAGCGCAGACGGAGTTTGAATCTGTGCGAGATTTTATTATTTTGCACTACCACTTAAATGGCCGCAGCGAGCCCTTTTGGCAAGCTTGCCAAACGATGGCGGTGCCCGAGCGGATAACCCAGCGGGTGGCTTTATTTAAAGCCAGTGGCCGATTGTTTATAGAGCCCAATGAGTTGTTTACCGAGCCGGCTTGGCAACAGGTGATGTTGGGGCAGGGGATAATGCCCGAGAGTTACCATACCCTTGCCGATGGTTTAAGCGCGCAACAGTTGGCTGGTTTTATGCGCGATTTAGACACGCTGTATGATCGTGCGTTAAATTCATTGCCCAGCCATGAGGATTACCTGCGCTCGCAGGCTAAGGTGTAGTGGCTTAAGGATTTACGGTTGTCAGTTGGGGCCATAAAAACGGCCGGGGTTGCCGGCCGTTTTTATGTTAGCGCTACGATTTACCTTTAAATATTACAGCGCACTGTAGTGCAGATTGTTGTCGTTTACCTCTAGGGTAATGGTGCCGCTGCGAGTATCGCTAATGTCGTTACCGCTGCTGTCCAATACGCCGTCTGCGTTGTTGTCGCCATAGTTGCTGCTCCAGTCGCACTCGCGGTCAAACTTATAGCGCTGGTTGGCGCTGCCATCTAAGGTTACGGTGGTGCGCCAGGTGTTGTCGGCGGTAAGTGTCAGGGCGTCGCAGCTCCAATTGTTAAAAGTGCCACGCACGTACAGGGTGCTCCAGTTAGCTGCATAGTTATTGGCGCCGTTGCCGCCGCTGACGCTGTAGGCGAGGGTGGCATCGTTGAGGGTGACCGCCACGCTACCGCTGCGGTTGTCGATAATATCGGCGCCGCTCGGCTCTAAGGTGCCGTTGTTGTCGGTGTCACCATAGTTACTGCTCCAGTCGCACTCGCGGTCAAACTTATAGCGTTGGTTGGCACTGCCGTCTAGGGTGATATCTGCGCTCCAGGTGTTGTCGGCGGTTAAGCTTAGGGGCGTACAGGTCCAGTTGTTAAACGTGCCGCGCAGGTACACACGGTTCCAGTTGCTGCTAAAACCAGTGGCCAGTGAGCTGATGCTGTAGCTTAAATCGGCATCGTTCACTTGTACTCGGTATTGGCCTATGACATTGGTGGTTATGTCATCACCGCTGCTGTCCAGCACACCGTCGGGGCTTGTGTTGTCGCCGTAGTTTTGGCTCCAGTCACCGGCTAGGTCAAATTTAAACCGCTGATTCGCTTGGCCATCAAACTGCACGTCTAATTGCCAGGTGTGGTTGTCGACTAAGCTCATGGGGCTGGCGGCCCAAGCGTTGGCGGTGCCGCGAAAGTACAGGGCATCAAAGTTGCTCACCAGCTCGGCTCCGCCCACTTGAATACTGACTTGGCTGCTGTGGCTGGCGCCTTGGTCATCGGTAACGGTTAAGCTAAACGTCGCATTGCCGGGGTTGTTAAGGGTTGGGCTAATGCTTGAGGTGGTGGCACCGGTGCTCCATAAATAGCTGACAATGCTGCCGTCGCTGTCGTAAGAGTTGCTGCCATCTAAGGTGACTTGGCTGCCGGTATCTATCGTGTTGGGCGCGCCGTTAATCACCGCAACAGGCGGTTGGTTGCTCACCCCTGCAATGGCACCGCCGTGAATTGCTGAGGCGGCGTGAGGGCCCACGTTAAACGAGGCAAAGCCATTGCTATCAACGCTAATAATAACGCCGCTGCACTCGTCGTCGGCACGCAAAATATCGCAGTAGTCGCCAGCGGGCATACCGGTGTACAAGCTTTGGTTAACGCTAGAGCTACCGTTGTTGATTACCACAAAGCCTTTGTCGCCGCGACCAAAAGCAATGGCGTTGTCATTGATTACCACTTTGTTGTCGACGCTCCAAGCATCGACGGTGTGGTTTCTAAAACCGACCATGTTGGCGATATTGCCCCAGCGGTGTTGGCATACCCAGCCGTTGGCATCGCACCCGCCGGGCGCCGGTGGGCCCATGTCGGTGCCGGCAAGGGTGGTGTGATCAAACTCGTAACCGGACATGACTTTGGGGTAGCCGTACGGGTAGGCGAGCATAAAGACGTTGGCCAAATTGTACTTAGCGCCATCTTTGTAAAATAAATTGCCGCCGCCACCGTGGCCGCGCTCGCGGTCGTGGTTATCGACAAACACTAAGGCGTCGGATGAGGCCAGCATGCCCCAGTTGGGGCCAAGGTCTAACAGGTGTTTAATTTGGCCGTTAAAGTTGCCCGCCAGTGCCGGGCCGTAACCAAACTCGGTAACGGCACCTAAATAAGTGTAGTTGGAAGGCTGAATCTCGGGGGCTTCACCACCGGCGCCAATTACTTCTAAAAATACCCAGGGGTTTCCGGCCGCTTGTAAAAAGCCGTTAATGTCCGATGGCGGCATGTGTTTCGCGGCATCAATACGAAAACCGTCAACCCCCATATTGCTTAAGCGCGTTAAGTAGTTGGCAATGGTGTCGCGCACGTAGGCTTGGCTGTGATCTAAATCGGGCATGCCGCTTAGGTCGCAGCTCCACACAGAGTTTGCATCGTTGTAGTTGGTGGCGCAGCCGGGGTGAAAGTCTTGCGTACTAAATTCGGGATAATCTCGCGGTGCCCACCAAGTACCGCCGACACCGTAGTTGCCCTCGACTAAATGATTGGCCATCTGGTTGACAACAATATCAGCATAAATTTTAACGCCGGCGTTGTGGCAGCGGTTGATCATGCTTTGCAGTTCGGCCTCGGTGCCACTGCGGCTGGTGAGGTTTTGGTAGGTGATAGGTTGGTAGCGTGTCCACCACTGCTGGCCCTTGGCGTGCTCTGTTGGCGGGGATATTTGCACGGCGTCAAAGCCTTTGGGGCCTAAAAAGGTTTCGCACTCATTGGCGATGTCGTTCCAGCTCCATTCAAATAAATGCACAAATGCGGTGCCTGCGTGGGATGATTGTGCCGCCAGCAGCAGTGCGGCGCTGCCTATTAACTGCTTTAGGGGGAAGCGTTTTAAACGAGTTTTCATGTGTGACTCCCAGTCTGGTTATTAATATTAGGGTGTTCAGGAGTTGGACAGGCGAGCCTGCCGGTGCCGGATGCTGGCTGAGTGACTTTGGTGTTAGTCGCAAAAATAAACAGCACCTTGTTATTTTTTAAAGTGGCACTGTCGACCAACATAGGTAGCTTTAAGAAGGGGGCCAAGATGTATACGTATGCAGTTTTTTTGAATACGTATGCAGCGTGGGGTGGTGTTAACAATGGCGCAAAAAGTCAGTTTATAAGGTGATGTAGGTGGTGCGGGGGAGCCTTAAGGTATTGCGGCTTAGAGTAAAAGCTAAGGCCGCCTACCTAGTTATCAGTAGGCGGCCTGTGTTGCGGCGGGGCTTAACGCAGTTCGCCGAGGCGAGCGTTGGGTTTAGGGTCGACCATCCACTTGCTGATATCGGCGGCAAGCGATTTCACGTCGCGGCCCAAAAATGAGCAGGTGCCTTTAAATGCTCCAAACGCGCCGCCCGAGGTGGTGCGTTGGCCTCTAAAGCTGCCAATTTCTTTACCGTTATCGGTTAGGGTGCCAGAGGCGCCGACAGATTTACTGCCGCTCCAGGCGCCGCCGCCGGGGGCTTGGACGTTGTCTATCTCGACATTAAGCACTAGGCCTTTGGGCGCGGCCTCGCCTTGGGTGTAGGTGGTGACGGTATAGCCGCGCTTACCCACGTAGGTTTGTAAAAAGCCTGACATTTTAGTGCCCAGCTGGCACTCGTCACGAATTTCTTTGCGCACGTCTAAATCACTAGAAAAGGGTATGTCATCGCTGATAAAGACAGCTTTGTCGGCGGCTAGAGCGCTGGTGACAGGTAGCGCCATAAGCGCAGCGATACTGATGTATTTTATTGTTTTCATAAAACGTCCTTGAGTTAATGGCCGCTAAGAATAGGTCAAAAAGTGTGTAAAAGAAACAGTGACGGTTGGCCTGGGTGGTGTTGAATATCTGGATTTTTACCCCGAGGCCTTTTATGCTGCGCATTTGTAGATTTGGTTAGAGATAAGCGGGATATGAGTATAAAAAACAGGGATTTATCGGATGTCGATGGAATTCAAGACCCGCAGGTTCCCAATTGGGCTGAGCTTGAGCTGGCGCAGACTTGGGCCGACCAAATTAACTTTTCGCGTCCAAGCGGTTGGTGGCAGCTGTTTCGCGCGATTAAGGGCCCCCCGCAACGGGTGCAGGTTGATAGTGCCGATGCGTTGTTTACGAACATTCCTAAGTATGCGCTGCAAGAGTTTCATAACCTGCCCAATGGCAATTACTCCAGCCGTATTTCTAGGGGCTACATTAAAGGCTTTGATGTCTCTATGCTGGGGGTGGTGAGCCGTTTTCGCCAAGCTATGGCGGCGCAGGTGGCTAATTGCCGCGCTGTTTTGGATGTAGGTACCGCAGGTGGTACTCTAGCCTTTGAGGTACAGCGTGCCGGCGTGGCTGATGTCTGGGGCGTAGATGTATCGCCATATTTGCTAAAACACGCCGCAACCGATTACCCCGAGATTCGTTTTGTTCAGGCGCCGGCCGAGAACTTGCCTTTTGCCGATCAGCGTTTTGATGCGATTGTGCTGTGTTTTTTACTGCATGAAATGCCGCCTAAATACGTGCGTCAGGCGCTGGCAGAGTTTCATCGCGTATTGGCTCCGGGGGGCAAGCTATTAATAGCCGAGCCATCACCCGCGCAGTTGTTGCCTATTGCTTGGGGTTCGTTGTTAAGCGCTGCCGGCTGGCGTCATTTGTACTTTAAGACGCTGGCTCGGTTTGTTTATGAGCCCTTTGTTGCGCCTTGGCATAAAGAAGATAAAACGGCACTGTTTAATGCGGCCGGTTTTACGATTTGTAAACACGAAGACCGAATACCGATTAATTTTTTTGAGCTGCAAAAAACACCCGCAGATCATACTGATTGAACGACAACTAACCCTAAGAGAGTTGCTTATGTTAATACCAACAAGTGTTCGATGCTTATCGGCATCTGTGTTGCTGGCGCTGAGCGTCGTAGCTGTTGCGCACGATACCGACAACGAAAAGCTTAACCTCGCACTGCACACCGATTACCGCAGTGATGCGGCTGTGCGCGATGAGCATCGGCATCCGGCTGAGACCTTGACCTTTTTTGGTGTTGAGCCCGATATGACCGTGGTAGAGATTTGGCCCGGCGGTGGTTGGTACACAGATATTCTAGCCGCCTACTTGCGTGACTCGGGCACCTATTATGCCGCGCACTTTGATCCTAACAGTGAGGTGGGCTACTTTAAACGCTCGCGGGAAGCGTTTGGCAAAAAAATGGCCGAGCACCCAGAGCGTTATGATCAAGTAAAGCTGTCGGTTTTTAACCCTCCCGCGCAATATGATATTGCCCCTGAAGGCAGCGCTGATGTGGTGTTAACCTTTCGTAATGCCCACAACTGGTACATGAATGGCGGTGGCGAAAAGCGTGTGCTGGCGGCTTTCTCGGCGTTTTACCGCAGCCTTAAACCCGGCGGCGTACTGGGGGTGGTGGATCATCGCCTGCCAGAAGATCGCGATATTAAAGAGCAAGATGCCAGCGGTTATATGAAGCAAAGTGTGATTGAGAATATAGCCAAACAAGCCGGCTTTGAGCTGGTGGCCAGCAGCGACATTAATGCCAACCCAAAAGACACGGCGAATCATGAAAAAGGCGTGTGGACGCTGCCACCGTCTTATCGTTTGGGTGACATTGATCGAGCTAAGTATCAAAAAATAGGTGAGAGTGATCGGATGACCTTGAAGTTTGTGAAGCCGAAAAAGTAGGCGGTTACATTCTAAACAAAAACGGAGCTGCAGTTAGGCTCCGTTTTTATTTTTGGTTACGCTAAACGTGGAGGCAAAATGAAGAGTTTAAAATCGTGTGTGATCTTGGCTGTGACACTTGCAGGTTTGTTTTTTGGCTTTGCTCGGGCCGAGGACGTTGTAAGTTTTGACGCACGTTTGAGTGAATACGCTTATCCGTATCCTGTGGGTGAGTTTAATTTTAACTCACAGCGCCAAGCGCTCACTATGGCTTATATGCATTTACCTGCCCAGCCGGGCAAAGCTACGGTACTGTTGCTGCACGGTAAAAACTTTGCATCCGATTACTGGCAAAGCACCGCCGAGTTGCTGCAACAAAAAGGCTATGGCGTGTTAATGCCCGATCAAATTGGATTTGGCAAATCATCTAAGCCTGCGCACTATCAGTTTTCGTTTGAAGCGTTAGCAGCCAATACCCGTGCTCTAGCGGATAAGCTAGGTATTAAGCGCTTGAGCGTTATAGGACACTCTATGGGCGGCATGCTCGCCTCGCGTTATGCGTTGAGCTACCCCGAGCATGCAGAACAGTTGGTGCTCATTAACCCTGTAGGGTTAGAGGATTATTTGCAGTATGTTGAATATAAAGACCCTGAGTTTTTTTACCAAAGCGAGTTGCATAAAACCATCTCTGGCGTGATCGCCTATCAACAGAAAAACTACTACGATGGCAAGTGGTCGGATGCTTACGAGGCCTTAACGGTTATTCACAAAGGTTGGATGAACGGCCCGGATTGGCCTTTGGTGGCTTGGAATAACGCGCTTACCTACGATTTGATTTTTACCGGGGCGGTAGTCAATGAGTTTAAAGATATATCGGTGCCGACCCATTTAATTATTGGTACGCGCGATACCACCGGCCCCGGCCGCGGCTGGAAAAAGCCCGGTGTGGAGCGGGTGTTAGGGCAATACAACTTGTTAGGTAAGCAAGCGGCCGAGACAATTCCTAATGCCACCTTGCACGAGCTAGACGGTATTGGCCATATGCCACAGTTTGAGGCGCTTGAGCGGTACAAAGCGATACTGGACGATATATTTTAATTTAGTTAAAGGCGGGTGTTGTTATGAGTGAGTTAAATAAAATGCTCGCAGGTCAAGAGTACTGGATTAACGATCCTGAGCTGACTGAAACTCGGTTTAAAACCCGAGATTTAGTGGATGATTTTAACGCACTAAAAGCTCGTGATAGCGTGGCAAAATCTGAACTTCAGCAGCAGATATTTGCTGTGGTGGGCGATAACGTACACATCGAAAAGCCGATACGGATTGATTACGGTGTTAACACGCGTATTGGCAGCAATGTGTTTATTAATTTTAATTTTGTCCTGCTTGATTGCTGCCCAGTGACTATTGGCAACAATGTATTTATTGCGCCTAATGTACAAATCTATACTGCAAGCCATCCGCTGGATTTAGATAAGCGCAATGCTCATGTTGGTTTTGCTGCGCCTATTACCATTGGCAACGATGTTTGGATCGGCGGCGGTTGTATTATTTTACCCGGTGTAAACATTGGCGATGGGGTAACGATTGGCGCTGGGAGTGTGGTGACTAAAAGTGTTCCCGCCCACAGTGTTGCTTATGGCAACCCCTGTAAAGTGCAAAAAACTAATCTGTAAGTTTCTTGAGCGGCAAAAAAAGGGCCTGAAATCAGGCCCAATCTAGAGTGCTGGACAGTGATGCTATTGAAAATCTAGAGAGCTGAAGATTTAAAGTAGCGTGCCAGTCGAGTTACCAACTGCCTAACTGCAAGTTAAAGTTACTGGGCGCCTGTTTAACATAGACATAAAGAGTGCAGTGATTATCTGCAGTGGCTACAATACTAAAACCGTTTTGCATTTGGGCAACATTAGTAATGACTTGGTTGTTGCAATCAATGATGTCGTAAGTTGTCCCAGCCGCGGCGCTCCAGCTGCCTAAACGCAAATCCCCCCAAGTATGTTGATAGCGAATGCACTGGCCTTGGCTAGTGGCAATGGTGTTGCCGGTCATTGGCGTGGCGTTGGTGGTATCGCAGCCTGAGGCACTACTGGATGATGAGCTGCTAGATGAGCTGCTGGAGGAAGAGCTGCTGCTAGAACTACTGCTCGAGGAGCCGCTCCCAGCCAGTTCAATTTTAAGCCAGTTAAGATTCCAGCCGCCGCTGACTACAGACACGGCTAAATCTTGATCGCCTGCGGGTAAATCTACCTCGTGAGAGATGGTTTGCCAGTTTTGCCAACCACCGGTAACCGGGGTAGTGATGCTGCCGTAGCTCGGGTACCCTCCCGCGGCCTCTAGTTGTAGCATGCCACTATTGTTAGCACCGGCTACCCGATAGCTGACTTTGTAGCGAGCCGCCTGGGGGATATTAACGCTATAGCTTAACCAGTCGCCGGCGTCGGTCCAGCCCACATTCATACCGCCGCCGGTGTCGCTAGTGGCTTGGGTTTGAATACCGTCCATTGTGCAGAAAGATTCAGCTTCGATGCTGCCCGGTAAGTTTATGCGGGTACAGGTTGGGTTTGGATCTACAGGCCCCGCATCGGACCAATCACGGACAATATCGCGCACAAAAGTTCCAGATGCCGTGTATTGGTTGTTGGCCCAGTTACCGGCACCGCTGGCGCCACTGACTAAAGCAGATGCACCCTCAACCTTGTCATTTAATGCCCAGTTGGCATGGCTGATATTGTTGGCCTGTAAAAAATCCATCCAAGTATTGGTTTCGGTATAGGCTACGCTGCCATCGCCGTTGGCATTTACTGTCCCCCATTCGGTGACAAATAACGGAATCCCCATATCTAGGGCGTACTGGGCTTTATCACGTAAGTATTGTGTGTGAGTACCGGCGTAAAAGTGCAAGGTATAGGCGATATTACTGTAGTTGGTGATTGGGTCGTTGGCAGCGGCGTCAACATCTTGTGACCAAGTAGGGGTGCCCACCACAACTAAGTTGTCAGGGTCGATGGCGCGGATGGCGCTAATAACTTGCTCGGCATAGGGCTTAATCGTACTGCTCCAAGAGACGCTAAGCGGTTCGTTATAAATTTCGTAAATAACGTTGTCGTGCTGGCCGTATTCAGTGGCCATTTGCTGGAAAAAACTCACGGCGGCCTGAGGGTGATCTTCGGCGTGGTGGCTGTGCCAATCAATAATTACGTACATGTCGTTGGCTATTGCAGCATCAACAACAGCGCGAACTCGACTGAGATTGGAGGCGGGATCGTCTAAGTAACCGCCCGGGTCATCGACCCCCATGGCGGCCCGAATAATTTCAGCATTCCAATCTTGGCGAACGGTGGCAATCGCACCGGCGGTGTAGAATTTTTCGCCGCCCCAGCCGTTATTGCTCCAAAATAGGCTGGGTCCGGCTACGCTGTCGGCTGTGCCGCCAAACAGTAACTGATTGCCGCTTGTCGAAATTGGCGCCACATCGGCATTTGCCATGTTGGCTGATAATGATAAGGCGGCAATAGATAGAGGTAATAGTAGCCGTTGAGTTAAGCGTGGTTTCATAATGACGTACCTTTGGTTAAGAGTATTATTATCCATTCCTTGTTTGCCAGTGGGCATTCTGACAAAGCACAAGCCAGTCAGTTGGGCGCTGGCTTATGCGCCAGTTATTTATAAGTATTGCTAAGCTACAGGCTACCCACTTTATGAAATGGCTTATTTTGGGTGTTTTTTTTGTGATCTTGTGCCGACATTGTGAAGCGGGGTAACACTTCCTTACGCGCTCGGGATTAAAAAGGGCGAGTGAGCTAAGCGTCATTTTTGAGAGCAGCAGGTTACTATTGTTATAAACAGTGTTAACGTTAATGATCCCTTATCTTAAAATGATAATTTTGCGGTAAAATAAGTCGGCATAAATTGTTTGTCGCTCGCGGGCTTGCCACCGCTGCGGTTTTATCAGTTAAAAATGATCGGCATATAATAATCGATAGTGTTGTGGTTAAGCAGAAAGTGATGCCCGGCATTAAGTCGCCTACGGGTTATAAAAATAATGAGTCAGTTTTTATTTAATATTCACGAAGTCGTTTTATTTATTACTGCGATGGAGGCGTTGTTTTTAGCTAGTGGTATTTTGCTTATTCCGCGGTACCGGTTACAGTCTCACTGGTTGTTGGCCGGCTTGCTTGTTCTGGTCGCGATCATTTTAGCCGCGACACTCATTATTTGGCATAGATCACTACAGATTGGTCGTTTTTCTGATTCTATAAGCATACCCGCCTTGTTGACTTTTAGCCTGCTGCTGCAAGGGCCATTGCTTTACGGGGTCATGGCCTCGTTTACCCAGCCTTTAATGCTGACATCGTGGCGGGTAGCTTTGCATCTAGCCCCAGCGCTGTTGGGGGCAAGTTTGATTGGCCTGATGGGCGTTACTGTCGCCGATTGGTTGCCTTGGAATTGGCAGCACTTACCCGAGTCAAAACAACAAATTATTTTATTGATTTGGGCCGCGTTTAAATGCTCGCCTTTAATCTATGCGGTGTTGTGTTGTGCCGCCGAGTACCGGTTGCGGTGCCAGCTGCGTCAGCACTATGCCAGCTTGCCATTATTAGAGTTGCGCTGGGCGGAGTTGCTGCTGGGGGGCTTTACTCTGCATTGGCTGTGGGTCTTTATCGCTTATTGGTTGTCGGGTTATGTGAGTGGCACAGTCAACGATATGATGGGTCTAATCAGTAACTATGTCACCGTATTGCTGATAAATGCGTTATTTGTTTTTGCGTTGTTTAGTGGCCGAAAAGCGCTTATGTTATCCGATGCAGGCTCACAGCGTGGCGATGCTATTAATCAAGTCGAAAAAAAGTTAGCGCGCATTGCTCGGGCGATTTCAATTGACAAGCTGCATCTGGATCCACACATTAATTTAGAGCGTTTTGCGGAGCTGTGCAACATCAAACCTAGGGAGCTTTCTTCGCTTGTTAACTCACATCATCATAAGAATTTTTTTGAGTTTGTTAATTATTATCGCGTTGAGGAAGTAAAGCGCTTACTTGAAACCGATTATGGGATGACAATTTTAGAGACCGCACTGGCCGCCGGGTTTAATAGTCAATCGGCATTTCAGAGGTTTTTTAAACGCTTGGTGGGAATGACTCCGTCTGAGTACCGTCGTCGGCATCGCGCCGATATCGCAAAGCTTGAGCCTAGTATTCAATAAACCGCCAGGCGAGCACACGCGTGATTTTATTGCCCTGCGTCATGGGAATTTCTTTTATCTCCAGCGCCCCGAGTTTACGCAATAATTTTATTAAAGGTTTTATATTGTCGCTTTTAGATACCAAGCTGCTAAACCAGCGGCACTGATGGGCAAAGGTTTGGCTTTCCTTGGCCATTTTTTTAAGAAATAAGCGCTCGCCACCTTTGCACCATAGCTCGGCGGCCTGGCCACCAAAGTTCAAGCCACTGGGGTTGCTCGTTTGCTCGCCGCGGTTGCGCGCTAGGTTTTCTTGCTTGCGCAGGCTGCTTTTTAAGGCCTCTTCGGCCGAGGCATGAAAGGGCGGATTGCAGACGCTGAGATCGTAAAATTCTCCGGCCAAAATAATATTGGCAAAAATACAGTTTTTATCGCTTTGCGGGCGCAGTGCAATGCGGCGCTTTAGTGTGGGGTTGTGCTCGAGGATGGCGGCAACATTGTCGAGCGATTGCGTATTAATATCAGTCGCGACACACGTCCAGCCGTACAGCTGGCTGGCCAGCAGTGGGTATATGCCACTGGCCCCAGTGCCTATGTCTAAAAGCGTTATGTCGCTCGACTCGGTTGCCGGCACAGAGGTTGGTGGCGCTACATTTAATAGCTCAGCTAGGTAGTGTAAGTAATCGGCTCGCCCCGGAATCGGCGGGCAAAGGGCTGCGGCAGGAATATCCCAATCTTGGATATGATAATGATGCTTTAGCAGCGCGGCGTTTAGTGCTTTGACGGCGGCGGCATCGGCAAAATTAATGGCAGGGTTGCCGTGTTGGTTGGCGGCCACATAAGGTGCCAACGCCGGATGGCTGTTAATTAAGGCGGCAAAGTCGTAGGGTTGGTTGTGCAGGTTTCTGCGATGCAAACTTTTGGCGTGTTGGCGGTTAGCGTGGGTAGGGGGCCGAGGCGTGCTCACAAAAATATGTCCGATGTTTGGTGTTTAGGGGGACCCGCTACAGGGCGATGCGCTTGTTGTGCAATTAAAAGCAAACGCATCGCCTGTGGTTTAATCTTCGTTATCATCACCGGTGTCTGCTACGCGGATGCGCTCTAAGCGCTCCTCTTCCTCTTCTAACGCAGCTTTAATTTCGTCTAGCACTGAGTCGACATCGGCGCTTTCTTCTGGGTCGTCAAACTCGCCGGTTAATGCGGTGTCGGGGTGCAGCTCGCCCTCTTCATACAGCGCCCATATTTCATCGGCGTAGCGGGTGCTAAGCAGCTCTGGGGCAAATTGGCCGTAGTATTCGGTCATATTGCGCACGTCGCGCTCAAGCATGCTTTTAGCGTTGTTGTTGGCGGCGGCATCGACCGCTTGGGGTAGGTCGATAATTACCGGGCCGTATTCGTCTACCAGCACGTTAAATTCCGATAAATCGCCGTGAATTAAACCGGCGCAAAGCATTTTAACCACGTCTTGCATAACCACGGCGTGATCTTCTAGCGCTTGCTCGGCGGACATGCCGACGTCGTTAAGGCGCGGTGCAACATCACCTTCTTCATCGGTGATTAGCTCCATTAGCAATACGCCGTCAAAGCAGCCGTACGGTTGCGGCACGCGAACACCTGCTGCCGCGACTTTATACAAGGCATCTACCTCGGCGTTTTGCCAGGTGTCTTCTTGTTGTTGACGGCCAAATTTAGAGCCCTTTTCCATCGCGCGGGCGCGACGGCTATTGCGTACTTTTCGGCCTTCTTGGTATTGCACGGCTTTTTTGAAACTGCGTTTGGCGGCGTCTTTATAGACTTTAGCGCAGCGAATCTCATCGCCACAGCGCACTTTATAAACGGTTGCTTCTTTGCCACTCATTAGCTGACTTATCACTTCGTCAACCAGCCCGTCATTTACTAGCGGTTGTATTCTTTTAGGTGTTTTCATGGGCCTCTAAATCGTTTTGCAGCTTATAACCTTAAGGTCTTACTTTATCTGGGCGCTATTGTGTTGTTTTTATGGGCGTAGATGCAAGAGGATCATAGTTTTTGCGTTTGAATTAGGCTTTTTTGAGGTTTTTTACGCGTAACTTGGTCGGTGTTGCGATTAAAAGAGGCAAAAGTGGGCGTTAACGACAGGTTTTGGGGTTGGTCGTCTCTTTGTGCGGGTGTGGCTTATTTTGCCGCGAGGCTTGAGTGGCCAATGGTGGAGTAAAGAGGTGTGGGTGTAAAAACCGGTGCAATTTGTGTGGCTCGGGCTGATAATAGCGAGCTGAGATCGTGCTTTAGCAATCGGTCACCTTTAAATTATTATATGAGAGCTGATTTTGTTAAGTTATCGTCATTCGTACCATGCCGGAAACCACGCCGATGTTATTAAGCACATCGTTTTGGTTGAAATTTTAGCCTACCTCGGTCAAAAGCCTGCGCCGTTTGAGTATATTGATACGCACGCCGGTGCGGGTTTGTATAACCTGCGCTCTGAACACGCCATAAAATTGGGCGAGTATCGCGGCGGTATTGGCAAACTAATGACTAAGCCTTGGCCTTTGTTGGCGCCGTATTTAGAGCAGGTTAAGTTGGCTAATCGTACCGATAAACTTTATTACTACCCAGGCTCGCCATTAATTGCCCAGCGGTTTTTACGCAGGCAAGACCGCGCCTGGCTGTTTGAATTACACCCCAGCGACCATAAAAAGCTTAGCGATAACACCAAAGCGTTTAGCAATGTGCAGGTTGAGCATGCCGATGGCTTGAACGGTTTACTTGCTCGTATTCCGCCTAAGTCGCGCCGCGCCTTGGTGCTGATCGATCCGTCGTACGAGGTGAAATCTGAGTACGTTAAAGTTATCGATGCGGTGATTAAAGCTCACAAAAAGTTTGCCTCGGGTGTTTACGCTATTTGGTATCCGGTGGTCGAGCGCGAACAAATTGACTTTATGGCGAAGAAATTAGTTCGCAGCGGCATTAAAAATATTCAGCGTTATGAGCTAGGGCTGGAAGCTGATGCGGAAGAAAAAGGTCACGGTATGACCGCATCGGGATTGTTTGTGATTAACCCGCCCTGGACGCTACGCGCGACCATGCAAGAGCTGTTGCCGCAGTTGCAAGCTGCGCTGGCTGAAGACGATGGCTTTTTTAAATGCGATGTTCTGGTGGATGAGTAGTTAAGAAGGCGGTGTATCGCTGGGTTGGCAGTTGTGGCTCTGAGTCAATTTTTACCCAGAGCCACCGGGGTTTAGCTTTGCAGTGCTTGGGTGTTATCTACCAGCCAAGCGGCGGCACCAATTAACGCGGCTTTATCGTTAGTGACCATGTGTACCGGAATCTCTTCTACATAACCGCGCATAACGCCCTTGTGCACATAGCGTTTTACAAAATCGGTTTGCGGCAAGTAGCTGGCGATTTTAGGCACAATACCACCACCTAAATAAATACCGCCCAAGGCTCCCCAGCTAAGGGCTTTATCGCCCGCTACGCTGCCCAAGATATTGCAAAAAGTCTCTAATGCCTCGTTGCACAGCGGGTCTTGATGGGCGAGTGCGCGCTTGCTGACATCGGCCGGTGTTAAATTCTCAGACGCTTTGCCACCTACTGCAGCCAGTGCTTGGTAAATACGTACTAAGCCCGCGCCCGACAGCAAATGCTCGATAGAGACGTGATCAAATTCGCGGCGCATATGTTGCAGTATCGCGACTTCTTTATCGGTGGTGGGGGCAAAACTGCAGTGACCGCCTTCGGTGGGGATAATCTTCCAGCCACTGCGTATCGGTGCCAGCATCGCTGCACCAAAACCTGTGCCAGGGCCCATAACACCAATCGGTGCGTGCGGGTTGCCTTTTACGTTGTACAGCGTGGTTTTGTCGGTGCTTTGTAAGTGGGGGGCCGCATAAGCAAGCGCCGAAAAGTCGTTAAGTACATCTAGCGCCTGCATATTTAGCTCGTCGCGCAGGCGGCTTATAGAGAACTCCCAATTTAGATTGGTGACTTTAACGTGGCCGTCTTGGATGGGGCCGGCAATCGCCAAGCAGGCAAACTTGGGCATAGTAATACCGGTTTGATCACAATAGGCGCGGATCATATCGGCCAGTGAATCGTGGTCGGCACTGGGTAGGCTAAGCTGCTGTACGGCGTTGTAGCCGGTATCGTGCTCGCACGCATCGACTAAGCCAAAACGGCCATTGGTTCCACCAATATCGGCGACTAATATTTTACTCATGCGGTTGTGCTCCTGGCGTTTTTGCCTGCGCTGTTTTGGTGTTGCTTAGCGCTATTACTTGCCCCCAGCTTGATAGCTTGCTCTAGAGGTACCTAGTGTCTTTACGATGGCTGGCCACTTAGGTAAGCGGGCCGATATTGGCGTAAAAATGCCATGTTAACGATACATAAAGACGAGAAGTGTAGGATCGATTGACAGCGCTGTCAATAGTGGTGTAATTTTGCCCGCGTTCCGTTAAGCTAAGGCGCTTTTTTACAGGTTGCGTGCGCCCTTACGCGACCGTAAGAAGAGCAAATAGAGCTAAGCGTTGTATAGCTTGCAACACATAACTAAAAGACATACCTGACACTCTTGGAGATTACCCCATGCCTTGGCCCCGTTTGACTTCGGCATTTGCCGCTGATACTTCACTTGAAGCAAAAATAGATGAAATCTTAGCGCAGATGAGCGTTGAGGAAAAAGTAGGGCAGATGATTCAGCCCGAGATCAAACAGGTCACCGCACAAGATATTAAAGATTACCATCTGGGCTCTGTGCTTAACGGTGGTGGTTCGGTACCCAATAACGATCGTTATTCGAAGGCCTCCGATTGGGTGGCGTTGGCCGATACCTTTTTTGATGCCGCCGCCGACTGCAGCGATGGCAAAGTATACGTTCCTATGATGTGGGGCACCGATGCTGTGCACGGCGTGGGCAATGTCGTGGGTGCGACTTTGTTTCCGCACAATATTGCGTTGGGCGCGACGCATAACCCAGCGCTAATTCGCGAGATTGGCGAAGTCACTGCGCGTGAAATTGCCGCGATTGGTATTGATTGGGATTTCTCGCCTACCGTTGCTGTGGCCCGCGATGACCGCTGGGGCCGCACGTACGAATCCTATTCGGAAGATCCAGAGATTGTGCGCGCCTACGCCGGCGAAATGGTCACTGGGCTGCAAGGCTCTGTTAACACCAATGAATTCTTAAACGAGCAGCACGTCATTGCCACCGCAAAACACTTTATTGGCGATGGTGGCACGCTTAACGGTATCGACCGTGGCGATTGTGCGGATGACGAGCAAACCCTGTGCGATATTCATGGCGCGGGTTATTTCAGTGCGATAGAAGCCGGTGTGCAAAGCGTGATGGCCTCGTTTAATAGCTGGCACGATGAAAAAATGCACGGCCATCAATACCTATTAACCACGGTGCTTAAAGACAAGCTTGGCTTTGATGGCTTAGTGGTAGGCGATTGGAACGGCCACGGCTTTATCGAAGGCGCCGAGGTGTTAAATTGCCCGCAGGCGATAAACGCAGGGCTTGATATTTTTATGGTGCCCGACCCAGACTGGAAAGTGCTGTTTAACAACACTGTCGAGCAAATTAAATCGGGCGTGATTGATGCTGCCCGCGCTGACGATGCCGTGCGCCGTATTTTGCGGGTTAAGTTGCGCGCCGGTTTGTTTGAGCGCGGCAAACCCTCTAGCCGCCCCCTCGCTGGACGCGATGAGCTGATTGGTGCCCCCGCACACCGCGCCGTGGCGCGCCGCGCGGTGCGCGAGTCGCTGGTGATGTTGAAAAACAAAAATAACCTGTTGCCGTTGTCGCCTAAGCAGCGAGTGCTGGTGGCCGGTGATGGCGCCAACAATTTATCTAAACAGGCTGGTGGTTGGTCGGTAACTTGGCAGGGCACTGGCACCGATAGCCGCGACTTTCCCGGCGCCACCACCGTTTATGATGGTTTAGCCGCAAGTGTTAATGCCGCCGGTGGCGAGATCGAATTGAGCGAAACCGGTGAGTACAGCGTTAAGCCCGATGTTGCCATTGTGGTGTGGGGCGAGTCGGCCTACGCCGAGATGCAGGGTGATGTGCAAAATTTGCTATTTAAAGAAGGCGCAGGCCGCGACTGGGAGCTTTTAAAGAAATTCCAGGCCGCCGGTATCCCAGTGGTTTCATTATTTATCACCGGCCGCCCAATGTGGGTTAACCGCGAGATCAATGCCTCTGATGCGTTTGTGGCTATCTGGCAACCAGGCACCGAGGGTGCCGGTGTGGGCGATGTCATCTTTACCCGCGCCGATGGTGAGATAAACCATCCGATGAAGGGTAAGTTGACCTTCTCGTGGCCGCGCGACCCCGATCAAGTACCGCTTAATCGCGGTGATCAAGACTACGACCCACTGTTTGGCTACGGTTATGGTTTGGCTTACGGCGATGCCGACTCTTTGAGCGATGATCTACCCGAAGATTACGATGCCGGCACCGAGACGCTTGACGAGCTGTTGGTGTTTAACCGCCGTGCCATCGACCCCTACGGCATTATGGTACAAGGACGTCAAAACGATAAACAGCTGATGCAGGGCAACCGCGTTGAGGTGTCGAGCATTTGTGTCACCGCAGTAGACCGAGACGTACAAGAAGACGCACGCCGCGCACAGTGGAACGGCACCGGCGTTGGGCTGGTAGCGCTTACCACTCGCGACCGCCAGGTGCTGGTCGATTACCTCGATAGCGACGGCGCGTTAATGTTTGAGATTAAAGTGGATGTTGCGCCGAGCAAGAATGTCACGCTGCGTTTAGGCTGTGGCCCAGACAGCTATTCCGACTTGGATATCACCAGCACAATGCAAGGTCTGGCCGGTAACGGCTGGGCGCAAGTGCATGTGCCGCTTAGGCTGTTCCCCGATGTGGGCTCGGACTTTGGCTTAGTGTTGCCGCCTAGCGAGTTTTTCCATCGTATTTTAGAGCCCTTCACGCTGGTTAGCGAAGGCGAGCTGGACTTAAGCTTTTCTCGTGTCACGCTTAAAAAGGCCGCAGCGACTGAGCTGGCAGGTATAACAGTGGTGGCCGGTTAGTTGAGTGCAGGCCCGCAAACAGGGGTGATCGTCCTGTGCGGGTCTTTTGCATTTTGATCGGGCAGGCTTTTCGACTACCATAGGCCCGCCCGAGCGCCCGCATATTATAGATATGCAACTTTATGGCGCCTTATACGTCCAATGGCTGTTTCCGGCAATTAACATTAAAGCGTCACATGGAATGTGGCTTGCCAAACTCATAACAGCCAGCTGTGTACAGTGAAGTTATTATGGTAAAAGTCCGTCAAGATCACCCCATTGCCGCCGATGGCAGTGTTGATATCGATGCCTGGTTGCAACGCTTTGCCGGTATTGAGCAACAAAGCCCTTTCCCTTTAGACGAAATGAAACGCGCCTGCGAGCTGTGTCAGCAAGCCGACGCTGCGGTCACTCGCACTGCGCCTCATAGCTGGGGTGAAGGTGCCAGTTGTTTGCGTATCGGCATGGAAATGGCCGAAATACTCGCCGATTTACAACTCGATCACGAAACGTTAGTCGCTGCGGTGCTTTACCGTGCTGTGCGCGAAGAAAAGCTCGCGCTGGCCAATGTCGAGGCGCAATTTGGCGAAACCGTTGCCAAGCTTATTAGCGGCGTGCTGCGCATGGCGGCGATCAGCTACCAGCGCAACGAAAGTGAAGAGCGTGTATTTGGTAAGCAGTCTGACGAACAGGCCGACAATATCCGCAAAATGTTGGTGGCTATGGTCGATGACGTACGGGTTGCGCTGATTAAGCTGGCCGAACGCACCTGTGCGATTCGGGCAGTTAAAACCGCACCAGCGGCTCGGCGCCGGCAAGTAGCCCGCGAGGTGGCCGATGTTTATGCGCCTTTGGCGCATCGGTTGGCCATTGGCCACTTTAAGTGGGAGTTAGAGGATTTATCTTTTCGCTACCTAGAACCTACCGATTACAAGCGCATTGCCTCGCTGCTAGATGAGCGGCGTATCGCCCGCCAAGAATTTATTGACGACATTTTAGCGCGCCTGCGCGGCGAGCTACAAAGTGCCGCCATCGATGCCGAAGTGACCGGCAGAGCGAAACATATCTACAGTATCTGGCGTAAAATGCAGCGCAAAGGTATTGGCTTTTCACAGGTTTACGATATTCGTGCGGTGCGTATTTTGGTGCCCAGCGTGCGCGATTGTTACTCGGTATTGGGTATCGTACACAGCTTGTGGCGCAACATTCCCCACGAGTTTGACGACTATATTGCCTCCCCCAAAGAAAACGGCTATCGCTCGTTGCACACGGCGGTTATTGGCCCCGAGAACAAAGTGCTCGAGATCCAGATTAGAACCTTTGCCATGCACGAAGAGGCCGAGCTTGGCGTGTGCGCCCACTGGCGTTATAAGGGCACCGATACCGATACCACCGAAGACGGTTACGAGCAAAAAATCTCTTGGTTGCGTCAAGTGCTAGAGTGGCACGATGAGCTGGGCAGCAGCAGTCAGCAACTGCAAGATGACTTAAAATCTTTTGAGCAAGATCGTATTTACGTTTTTACGCCCGAGGGGCACGTGGTCGATTTGCCGCAAACTGCCACGCCGCTAGATTTTGCTTACCGTATTCATACCGATGTGGGCCACCGTTGCCGGGGGGCCAAAGTTAATGGTCGTATTGTCCCACTCAATTATCATTTAAATACCGCCGATCAAGTCGAGATATTAACCGGTAAACTCGAGGCCCCAAGCCGCGATTGGCTTTCGCCCGCTTTGGGTTATGTTAATACCGCCCGCGCTCGTGCCAAGGTACAACACTGGTTTAAAGTGCAGGCGCGTGACGACAATATATCCGAAGGGCAGGCGCTGCTGGATCGCGAGTTTAAGCGCTTGGCATTGCTCGATTTAGAGTTTGAGGCCTTAGCCAAAAAGCTCAACATGCAATCGTTGGACGACTTGTACGCGGCGGTAGGTGCCAGCGACATGGGCGTTGGCCAAGTGATTAGTGCCGCGCAGCGTTTAATCGATAGCAAGCATCCTAAAGAGCCAGTAATTCCGTTTAAGGCAAAATCATCTAAACGTGTTAAAGACTCCGATGTGTACATCGAAGGTGTGGGTAATTTACTGACTCAAATTGCCAATTGTTGTACACCGGTTCCGGGCGATGCAATTACCGGCTATATCACCATCGGGCGTGGAGTTTCTATTCATCGTGCCGATTGCAGCAACGTTTTACAATTGCAGGCCGATGAGCCCGAGCGAATTCTGAAAATTGACTGGGGCGCTACGCCGCAAAGCAGCTATTCGGTTGATTTAATCGTCGAAGCTTATGATCGTCATGGTTTGTTACGCGATATCACCTCGCTACTCGATCATGAGCGGATTAACATTAGCGCCATTAATATGTTATCGGACAAGTATAAAAACACCGTAGATATGCAAATCACCGCCGAGATACGCGGTTACGATGAGCTTAGCCGAGTGCTGACACGGTTAAATCAATTGCCCAATGTAGCCTCGGCGCGACGCAAACGGCCCAGCTAAAATTGGCGTTAATCCTAAATGGCGATACGCTTACACGGTAAGTGTATCGCCCACTTTTGTTAAAAGTGTTGTGCGCTTTTTAAAAGAGAACCCCACATGTCTGGCACGCCCTATACCCTCGATGATTTAATTTACTTAATGCAACGCTTGCGCGACCCGCTAGATGGTTGTCCGTGGGATCAGAAGCAAACCTACCAAACCATCGTGCCGTCTACCATAGAGGAAGCCTACGAGGTAGCTGATGCTATTGAGCGGGGCGATCTTGATCACTTGCAAGAAGAGTTAGGCGATTTGTTATTTCAGGTGATTTTTTACAGTCAACTAGGCGCCGAGCAGCAACGCTTTGATTTTAACGCCGTGATCGACATGCTGGTGGCTAAACTTGTACGTCGTCACCCGCACGTGTTTCCCAATAACAATTTACAAGGGCGCTTTGGTGATCAACCCGCAGACGAAGCCGCCATTAAACAGCGCTGGGAAGACATCAAACAAGAAGAGCGCGAGGCCAAAGGCGTGCGTGGCACCTTCGATGATGTACCGCTTAACTTACCCGCCTTAACCCGTGCGGAAAAACTGCAAAAACGCGCGGCACGCACCGGGTTCGATTGGAAAGATGTCAGTGGCCCCATTGCCAAAGTACGTGAAGAGCTGGCCGAAGTCGAAGAGGCTTTGGCCAGCGGTGATATGGATGCGGTCGATGCCGAAGTGGGCGATCTAATGTTTGCTGTGACTAATATTAGCCGCACCTTAAAACAAGACCCAGAAGGCTCACTGCGACGCGCCAACCAAAAATTTGAACGACGCTTTCGCTTTATCGAGGATAACGCCCACAAACCCATGGAGGATATGAGCTTAGAAGATATGGATGCGTTATGGGATAAGGCCAAAGAGCAGGGCTTATAGCCATCGCGCCAGCTCGAGGCGTCTCAAGGTTAAGAAGTTACCCCCCTTCCAGCATAATAAGCCGACCTTTGTTGTCGGTGCACATTTCCCAAGATACACCTTTTTATTTAAAAACATTCTGCGAAGATAAGTATATAAAGCTTTTTTAAGACAAATTTTTCACTTTGTTCTCAATAAATTATTCACAGTCGGCGTTGTCGGAAGGCATGACGCCGGTAGCTGGCTAAATGGCAGCGCAAACAACATAGTCGCTTTTCTCCTCTTTCTGTCGTCCTCTTCGCTATCGTTAAAGCATCCGCTTGATTTGTTCACACTCCTCAATTGTTGCCCATTCGCTTACGGACTAGCGTCTATTGGCACGTATTAATGCACAGCTAAAATCACCTTGATGTTCAGTTGATCGTGTCGTTTCGCGCGAGGGAAAGTTCGGTAAGAAGTTTCAGGGTAAATAACTTAAAGGTCGGCGCTGTTAAGGTTTTTAGTGTTTTTTAGTAATAAGAATGGCTCTAGTGGTTTTAAATTTATATCGTAATGTCGCATTGTGTGCCATAAAAAATTTTATTGTATTCATTTTTTATGGCTGAATATTTTTCAGCTACAGTTATGTTTATTGTGTTTATTGTTTTTATTTTTTATGAATTAATGTTGGAATTTTTTTATTAATGATTAATGCGATACGAGGTCATATTTTTTGTGAGGTTAGTCTCGAAGGTGGGCGCATTAATTTGTTTTATCATTTCTTTACATCGTTATACTCGTTATTCGTTTTTCAGAGTGTATGTGAATATTTTTAATTAAAAATAACGACCTTATATTTTATTTGGTTGGTTGGTCGTTTTGTTATTTTTTCTTGTTAGAAAGTTGACAGCGCTGACATTGTTTTCAATGTTTCTAAAATAATCATTTGGCGCAGAATTTATGGTCACTTAAGGGAGTTTCGTGTTGTCGCATCTATTAACAAGTTAACTTTAGATGACGCGTTTTTTACGGATAAAAGTGACGATAAAAACACCGACCTTGGATGTGCCGGTGTGGTTTGTTGGCGTATGGAACGCCATTTATAAGCAGAGAGATAAGCTTTAATACTAAGGAGAGCAATAAAATGTTTAAAACAAAAAAACGTTATGGTTCGGCTGCAGTTCTGAGCCTTGCGATTGCGGCTATTACACAAGGTGCTTCTGCCCAAAGTGCCAGCTGTAGCTACATAGTTAGTAATGATTGGGGGTCAGGTTTTACTGGCGCCATCAACATTACTAACAATGGTAATACGCCTATTAATGGTTGGGAGGTGAATTGGCAGTACAATAATAATGCCTTGACCAACACATGGAATGCCAACATGAGTGGCAGTAATCCATATACGGCATCTAACTTAAGTTGGAATAGCACCATCCAGCCGGGTCAAACCGTTACTTTTGGTTTCCAAGGAAATACCAATGGTGGTTCGGCCGAAACTCCGGTTGTAACCGGTGATGTGTGTGGTGCAACCTCCTCGTCCAGTTCGTCTAGCAGCTCATCGAGTACGAGTTCATCAAGTTCAAGCTCCTCCAGCAGTTCATCGAGCTCTAGCTCATCGTCGAGTGTTCCCGCAGGAGATGGAACCTTCCGTGTCGATGAGACTGGTAATATCACTAAAAACGGCAGCGTCTTTCCCGTTAAGTGTTCTGCTTGGTTCGGCTTAGAAGGTCAGCATGAGCCACCAACAGCGGCAGATAATCCCGATGGCGCCCCCATGGAGTTGTACGTCGGCAATATGTGGTGGGTGGATTCCGGCCGTGACATTCAGCAAACTATGGATGAGATTACCGCTCAAGGCATTAACACTATCCGCCTGCCAATTGCACCGCAAACCTTGGATCCAACTGATCCACAAGGTATTGGTGATATCCGCCAAGGCGGGGTACTGAAAAATGCAGCATCTGTTCGCCAGCTTAACGCTCGCCAAGCATTAGAAGATTTTATTGTGCAAGCTGATCAAAATGACATCGAAGTTATTGTCGACATTCACTCGTGCTCTAATTATGTGGGCTGGCGTGCGGGCCGTTTAGATGCTACGCCACCTTATGCTGATCGCGATCGTGAAAATTACGATTATACCCGTGAAGGTTACTCGTGCGGCGTGGTTGATGATAACGGTGTTATCGTCCATGAATATAACGAACAAATGTGGCTGGATGACTTGCGTGAAATCGCAGGGTTATCGGCCCAGTTGGGCGTAGATAATATTATGGCCATTGATATCTTTAATGAACCATGGGATTACACTTGGGACGAGTGGAGTACCTTGGCAGAAAATGCTTACACGGCTATCAACGAAGTTAACCAAGATGTATTGGTCATGGTTGAGGGTATTTCTAACCAGACTAAAGATGGCACCCAGGTGCCACATGGCTCTGAAGAAACTAACCCTAACTGGGGCGAAAACCTTTACCCGTTCCAGAATGATCCGCTTAACATTCCTAAAGAGCGTTTGATTTTGTCACCACACGCCTATGGCCCATCTGTGTTTGTGCAAAATCATTTCCTAGATCCATCCGACCCTGAGTGTGACGGTTTGGATGGTGATGCGGCCGGAGATGCAGGTTGTAATATTGTGATTGATCCCGCACGACTTGTACCGGGTTGGGATGAGCACTTTGGCTACCTGCGTGAACAAGGCTATGCCATGATAGTGGGTGAGTTTGGTGGTCACTTGGATTGGCCGGTCGGCGCACCATTGCGAGATCAAAATCGCTGGGGACATATCCAGCCAGGTGTTGATGAGCAATGGCAAGGGGCTTTGGTTGATTACATGGCTGAGAAGAGTATTCAAGCTTGTTACTGGTCGACCAACCCAGAGTCAGGTGATACCGGTGGTTTATATAACCATGCCTATGATCCAGTCTCTAACACCGCCGCGTGGGGCACCTGGAACGGCTTTGAACAACGAAAGTGGAATTTGTTGTTTGAGCTTTGGGGTGAGAACTAAGCTGTTTAGTTAGTCTTAAAGCCGGGCCTTAGTGCCCGGCTTTTTTATACGCCAATAATTATATGAATCACTTTGGTATTTGGTTTTATATTGTGAGTTTTATAGGCGAATGAATAGATGAGTTGGTTGATGATTATTATTTTATTTGTTCCATAAGGCATGTGCTTGCATTACTACCAATGCATGTCGTTTGGCCAATGCTTTTCGATCATCGTCATAGCCCCCGCCGATAACAGTTGCCACTGGAATATTTTTTTCTTTGCACAAGGTAAACACAAGTCTATCGCGCTCACAAATTCCAGCCTCACTAATGTTTAGCAATCCCAGCGGGTCGTGGCTAAAAATATCCACCCCTGCGTCGTAAATGACCAGTTCTGGGCGTTCAGTATCAAGGAGTTTTTTTAAGGTCGTTGCAATAACGGTCAAGTATTCATCGTCGCCGGTGTTAGGGGCTAATGCCACGTCGTAATCACTGTATGCTTTTTGCGTAGGAAAGTTTCTTTCGCAGTGAATTGAACAAGTAATGGCGCGCGGCTCGTCGCTTAATATCGTCGCTGTGCCGTCACCTTGGTGAACGTCGCAATCGAAAATTAAAACCTTGTTGATTTTACCTTGGGCTAATAGAGTTTTTGCGGTAACTGCGAGGTCATTAATAATACAAAATCCCGAGGCGAAATCGTAATGCGCATGGTGTGTGCCGCCGGCCAAATGACACGCGATACCATGATTCAATGCCAAGTGAGCCGTTAATAAAGTCCCGTTGGGTGAAATCAAGGTACGCTTGGCTAATCCCTCGCTCCAAGGCAGCCCCATTCTACGCAACTCTTGGCTGGATTGTGAATTACGGCAAAATCGTTCGATGTAAGCGGGACAGTGGGCGTTGTGGACAATGGTTAAGTTTGCTTGTCCCGGCCTAAAAGTATTGCGTGGTGCTAGTATGCCTTGCTCGGTTAAGTATGCGTTTAATAAGCTAAATTTTTCCATCGGAAACCGGTGACGTCCGGGGAACGGGAAAGAGTAGGCGGGGTGGGTGACAATAGGTATGAGCATTAGCTTATAATAGCGGCGGTGTTTCACCGAGTATACCAGAGGTTAATATGAGAAATTCAAAAGATGCCATTGCCCTGATTAGGGCTGGTAACTGGAGCGCTGCGCACCATTTAGTTCAAGATGGCACAGATGAAATCTCGTGTTTATTACATGCTTACTTACACCGCGAGGAGGGCGATTTAAGTAATGCCAGCTATTGGTATCATCGCGCTGGTGAATCTCTGCCAGACAATACTTTGGCGGAAGAGCTGGCCCGTTTAACGAGCTTAGCCAATCAATCGTAAGGTTTGTATTCGATCGCGCTGATGTAATAGTTTTTTTCGTTGTCGGCGCTGCGCACCATCACTTCATCGTCCACTTGTTTTTTTAACATGGCTTGCGCCAACGGCGAGTCCATGCTGATTTTTCCCTCGTTAATATTAAACTCGTCAGGCCCGACAATTTGGTAGCATCGCTCTACGCCGTCATCATCTTCAAGAGTTACCCAGGCGCCAAACAGGACGCGGCTTTGGTCGCTAGGTAGGCGGTCGACAATGGTAAGAGATTCTAACCGTTTGGTTAAAAAACGCACCCGAGAGTCGATCTCGCGCAGGCGTTTTTTGCCGTATATATAGTCACCATTTTCTGACCGGTCGCCATTTTTAGCCGCCTCGTGTACGACCTCGGTTACTTTGGGGCGCTCGACTTTCCACAGCTCGCGTAGTTCGGCGGTTAACGCGCGGGCACCGGCGGCAGTAATATAGGCCGAACTTTTGGGTCTAGGTGGTCTCCAGCGCCCCATTATCGTTGGGCCTTATGGAGTTGAAGCGTCTGACAATAAAAGTCTAACTCTTTACTGATGGCCGTTTGAATACTATCGGCTGCTCTAAAGCCGTGCCCCTCATTGGCAAAGGTGACGTACTGATTGGCAATGCCTTTATCTGTTAGTGCGGCTACCATGGCTTCGGCCTGGGCGGGCGGCACCATTTTGTCTTTTAGGCCCTGTAAAAAAATCACTGGGCAGTTGAGTTGCTCGATGTGTTGGATGGGCGAGCGGTCTAGGTAGCGTTGTTTGGTGGCGGGATACGGCCCCACCAAAGAGTCTAAATAGCGCGATTCAAATTTGTGGGTGTCTTCGGCCAGCGCGGTTAAATCACCAATACCGTACAAGCTAGCACCGGCGCTGAAGGTGTCGCTAAAGGTGAGAGCGGCGAGTACGGTGTAACCACCGGCGCTTGAGCCGCGAATAATTAATTGCTCGGGGTGGGTGAGTTTTTGCGCAACTAAAAAGTTGGCGCCGGCCACCACGTCTTCGACATCTTTAATGCCCCAGTTAAATTTTAAACTGTCGCGATACGCACGGCCGTAACCGGTGCTGCCACGATAGTTGACATCCAGTACGGCAAAACCACGCGAGCTCCAAAATTGTAATTTGTAATTGAGCGCGCTGCTGGTGGCGCCGGTGGGGCCGCCGTGACAGATAATAATAAGCGGCGGCAGAGTATGTGCGGGCGCGCTAAAGTCGCGGTTGCACGGCGGGTAATAAAAACCGTGGCAAACCCCTGAGCCACTAGGGTAGCTAATAGCCTGTGGCCGAGCTAAATAACCGGGCTCTATTTTGGCCTCTTGCGAGCGTCGTATTAACGTTACAGGCGGTGTGCCTGAGTGTTCAACCGCTTGGGTTGATACATGAAACAGCGCTGGGGCTTGCTGCGCATTGGCGCCAATAAACAACAGGTGATTAGCACTGCTGGCAATACTGCTAATGTCGCTCATGGGGTTTTTAAGTGCGCTAAAATGATAAGCGGTGTGGGTGTCATCAATGCTGATTAATCCCAATTGCCACTCGCCGTTTTGGCTAAAGGTACAAAAGATTTTACGGTTGCCGCAAAAGCCGTAGGTAGACATACCAAACACCCATTGTGGTGTGGCAAATTCGGCCTCCATTGCAACAACCGGCACGGCACCGGCGTCATCGTGCCGGTAAAGGTTCCACCAATTAGAGCGGTCGCTAACATAATAAATGTGATCGGTAGGGCTCCACTGCGGCTGAAAAACCGATTCGCCATCACCGCCGGCAATAACCCGTAGATTTTGCGTTGCGCCTTTGGCGTTTAGCGTGGCTAAGGTTAGCGTGGTGGCATCCCACGGCATGCTCGGGTGTTGCCAGCTGAGCCACAACAGCTGCTCACCCGAGTGGCTGAGGCGTGGATTGCTGTAAAAGTCGGCGCCACTTACCAGTACTTGCACATTTAAGTTGCCGCTTAAATCGATAGCCACTAGCTCGCACTTAGGTTCGCTATGAGATGTGGCAACACCGCTGTGATCTTCGCGCACCGCGATAAGCCGTGCGCGTTTTGCGTCTAGGCAAAAATCGGCATAGCGATAGTCGCCTTTAGGGGTTAGGGCGATTGGCGCGGCGGCGTTATCTTGTTTTACAGCTGCCGGCTTTAACGGTATTTGGTAGACGCGTTGGTCGGCATCAAATACCGCGTATACGGCATCGGTTGTGGCAAGGTATGCGCCGCCGCCATACTCGTTGGCGCGGCTGCGTACACTGGTATTGGCGTCTAGTAGCTCGCGTGCTGTATCGCCTATCTGTTGGTACATCAAAACATTGCGGCCGCCCTCGTCGGGGCGTGACTCTAGCCAGTAAGCAACATCGTTACACAGTTGCGCCTCGCCCAACCTTACTGCATTGGCGGTTAGCGTGGCGGGGGTGATGGGGGAGTTCCAGGTGCCGTAGGCGGCGATTGTTGTATTCATAATGCCTTAACTGTGTTGCTGTGTTTTTTGGGGTGGGCGATAGCCCGCAAACACTAACCATTGTAGCGCCACTGCGCAAGAGACGTTTTGTTACGGTCGCTTTTGCGTTTTAATAGACGGCTACGAGGAGCCCCATGACTTTTACACTCAACTCAACGCATCTTAATGCACTGCAACCTAGCGCTGGCGGCCACTGCTGGGTGGCTTACAGTGGCGGGCTGGACTCTAGTGTGTTGTTGCACTGGCTGGCGCGGCATTGTCCGCAGCTGGCGTTGCGGGCGGTACATGTTAATCACGGCTTGTCGGTTAATGCCGATGCTTGGCAAAGCCTGTGCGAGCAGCAATGCCGTGCGCTGGGTATCTCCTTAAAAGTGGTGACCGTACAGTTAGACTCGGCGGCGGGCAACCTTGAAGCCCACGCCCGCGCCGCGCGCTATAAAGCCTTTCGGCAAGTGTTGGGCATCGGCGACACCTTGGCATTGGCGCATCACCTAGATGACCAAGCCGAAACGTTATTGTATCGGTTGTTGCGCGGCGCCGGTGCTCGCGGTTTAGGTGCCATGGCGCACGAGCGGCGGTTGGGCGCGGCGCGCTTGGTGCGGCCACTGCTTGATGTGAGTCGCGCCGAGCTTGAACAGTATGCGAGCGCGCACGGTTTAGCTTGGGTAAATGACGAATCTAATCGCGATGTGCGTTTTGATCGAAACTATTTGCGCCAGCGGGTGATACCCGTACTGCGTGAGCGTTGGCCGGCGGCGGCGAACTCGTTAGCGGATTCTGCCACCTTAAGCCGGGGTAACGATCAGCTGTTGGCCGAGTACGCGGCAGAAGATCTGGCGCGATTGGCCGAGCGCGCGGTGCCAATGGGCTTTTGCCTGCCCGCCGATGCACTGGCGGCGATGTCTGTGCCGCGGCGATACAACCTATTGCGCTATTGGCTAGAGCAGCGCTTTTTACAGTTGCCCAGCCGCAACGCTTTGGCCGAGATAGACACGCAATTGCTGGGGGCTGCGGCAGTTGGCCACGCCAAGGTGGCTGTGGGGGGCGTTAGCTTGCAGCGCTTTCAGCAAGCGTTGTACGCCTTAAGTGCCAGCCAGCAGTGGCAGCCCAATCAGGGGCCCGCGGGGCACATCGAGCCGAGCATTACTTGGCTCGATATAACCCAAGCATTGGCGTTGCCGGGTGGTGATCACTTGGTTTTACAGCCGGCAACGGGTTTGGGTATTGCCCAGCGCTGGCTGCAAGGCGAGCTTGAGATTCGCTGGCGCCGTGGCGGTGAGCGCTGTCGGCCGGCGGGCCGTGGGCACTCGCAGGCGCTTAAAAAGCTGCTGCAAGAATACCAAGTCCCCCCATGGTTGCGCGCACGAGTGCCGCTTTTATATATAGATGGCGAATTAGTTGCGGTAGGCCATTATTGGGTGTGTCAGGGCTTTACCGCCGCGGTTGGTGAGCCGAGTTGGGCCTGTTGTTGGCAGTGGCCCGACGTTCAGGGCTCATAGGTGCAATATTTCCCACCTTTTGGAACTTCTTTTGATGCTTAGTAATTGAGCTTAAGTACACTTTCTGGTACTCTGGCGCCCCATCTCTAGGGCGGTTCTATACGGTTTTTCTGGGCCTTTTTTGGCCGGTTACGTACAGTTTTGGTCCTGCATCGCCGGCTTTTTGCTGGTTAACCGCATACTGATCAACCTCTACAAGGCTTTACATGACGCGATATATATTCGTTACCGGTGGTGTTGTTTCCTCGCTGGGCAAAGGCATTGCCTCGGCCTCTTTGGCGGCTATTCTGGAATCGCGGGGTTTGGCGGTTACCATTATGAAGCTCGACCCTTACATTAACGTAGATCCGGGCACCATGAGCCCGTTTCAGCACGGCGAGGTGTTTGTCACCGAAGATGGCGCCGAGACTGACTTAGATCTAGGCCATTACGAGCGCTTTATTCGCCCCCGTATGACCCGCCGCAATAACTTTACCACCGGCCGCGTGTACGAGACGGTACTGCGCAAAGAGCGCCGTGGTGATTACTTGGGCGGCACCGTGCAGGTGATTCCGCATATCACCGACGAGATCAAACGCCGTATTTTAGAGGGCGGCCGCGATGTGGATGTGGCACTGGTCGAGATCGGCGGCACCGTGGGTGACATCGAATCGCAACCGTTCCTTGAGGCCGTGCGGCAACTTAAAGTTGAGTTAGGGCCGCAGCGCTCGATGCTGGTGCACCTAACGTTGGTGCCCTACATCGCCACTGCTGGCGAGACGAAAACCAAGCCGACCCAGCACTCTGTAAAAGAGCTGCGCTCTATAGGTTTACAGCCCGAGGTGTTGCTGTGTCGCTCTGAGGTGTCGATCGATGATGACTCGCGCCGCAAAATCTCACTGTTTACCAACGTTGCTATGAACGCCGTGGTTCCGGTACCCGATGCCAACACCATTTACGCGATTCCGCGTTTGTTAAACGAGTTTGGCCTTGACCAAATCGTCGTTGACCAGTTTGGTTTAGATTGCGGCCCGGCCGATTTGTCCGAGTGGGATGCAGTCGTCGATGGCAAGCTTAACCCCGAGCATGAAGTTACCGTTGCTATGGTGGGTAAGTACATGGAATTGCTAGACGCCTATAAGTCGCTTAACGAAGCATTAAGCCACGCCGGCATTCACACTCGCACTCGCGTTAAAATTAATTACATCGATGCCGAGCGCATCGAGCAAGAAGGCGTTGATATTTTAAAAACCGCCGATGCCATTTTGGTGCCGGGCGGCTTTGGTAATCGCGGTGTCGAGGGCAAGCTTGCCGCCGTTCGTTACGCCCGTGAAAACAAAGTGCCGTACTTGGGTATATGTTTGGGTATGCAGTCGGTTGTTATCGAGTTTGCCCGCAACGTGCTGGGCCTTAAAGGCGCCAACAGCACCGAGTTTGATCGCCAGTGTAAAGATCCCGTTATCGGCTTGATTACCGAGTGGGTAGATGAAAGCGGCCGGGTAGAAACCCGCGATGAGCAATCTGACTTAGGCGGCACTATGCGTCTTGGTGCGCAAGAGTGCCGTTTGGTTAAAGACTCAAACGCACGCGAGATTTACGGCGATGACGTAATTGTCGAGCGTCACCGTCACCGCTATGAGGTGAACAACAACTACGTTGATATGCTACAACAAGCGGGCTTGCGTATTGGTGGTTGGTCGTCAGATGACACTTTGGTTGAAGTGGTAGAGATTGCCGATCACCCGTGGTTTGTCGCCTGTCAGTTCCACCCAGAGTTTACCTCCACCCCGCGTGATGGCCACCCGTTGTTTACCAGTTTTGTAGCGGCGGCGCTTAAAACCAAAGGTTAAGTAACCCTCAAGATCACATAATCCCGCACGCCATACGCGTTGCGGGATTTTATTTTAAGGAAACTCTGTGACTGATAAAATTGTTCGGATTGGCGGCGATAAGGCCGGCAATGTCAGCGTTGGCAACAAGCTGCCGTTTGTCTTGTTTGGTGGTATGAATGTACTTGAGTCGCGCGATTTAGCGCTGCGCACCGCCGAGGCCTATGTTGAGGCCACACAAAAACTGGGCATTCCCTACGTTTTTAAAGCCTCGTTCGATAAAGCCAACCGTTCCTCCATCCACTCCTTTCGTGGGCCAGGTATGGAAGAGGGCTTAAAAATCTTTCAAGAGATTAAAAGCACCTTTAACGTCCCAGTGATTACCGACGTGCACGAAATTTATCAGTGTAAGCCTGTGGCTGAAGTTGCCGACGTTATCCAGCTGCCAGCTTTTTTAGCGCGCCAGACCGACCTAGTGCAGGCGATGGCCGAGACCGGCAGCGTGATCAACATTAAAAAGCCACAGTTTTTAAGCCCGGGCCAAATGAAAAACATTTGCGAGAAATTCCGCGAGTGTGGCAACGACAACCTTATTCTGTGTGATCGTGGCAGCAACTTTGGCTACGACAACCTTGTCGTCGATATGCTCGGCTTTAGCACCATGAAAGAAGCCTCGGGCGGCGCGCCGGTTATTTTTGATGTAACCCACTCGCTGCAATGTCGCGATCCGTTTGGTGCCGCCTCTGGTGGTCGTCGTCAACAAGTGGCCGAGTTAGGTCGCGCCGGTATGGCGCTGGGTATTGCGGGTTTGTTTTTAGAAGCTCACCCAGATCCAGACAATGCCAAGTGCGATGGCCCCAGTGCCTTACCGCTAGACAAATTAGAGCCGTTTTTAGCACAAATGCAATCAATTGATGCTTTAGTGAAAGCGATGCCAGTGTTGGATATTAAATAACGCAGCACACACTTTTTTGCGTAACAGTTTTAGTACTTAGTTTATTGATCGTTAACCTAATTTATACCATGACAATTGGAGCCATTTGCCAATGAGCAAGATAGTAGATATTAAAGCCTTTGAAGTGTTAGACAGCCGCGGCAACCCAACCGTTAGCGCCGAAGTTATTCTTGAGTCTGGTGCCGTAGGTTCAGCCTGTGCCCCATCGGGTGCCTCGACCGGCTCGCGCGAAGCACTAGAGTTGCGTGATGGCGACAAATCACGTTACTTAGGTAAAGGCGTATTAAAAGCCGTTGCCAACATCAACGACACCATCAAGCCTTTATTGGTGGGTATGGATGCTATCGATCAGCGCGCGTTGGATAACGCCATGCTCGAAGCCGACGGCACCGAGAACAAATCAAAGCTGGGCGCTAACGCCATTTTGGCGGTATCGCTGGCCGCGGCTAAAGCCGCCGCAATTGCTAAAGGCGTGCCGTTATACGCCCACATTGCCGACATTAACGGCACCCCTGGCAAGTACACCATGCCAGTGCCTATGATGAACATCATCAACGGTGGCGAGCACGCCGACAACAACGTTGATATCCAAGAGTTTATGGTTCAGCCCGTAGGCGCTAAAACGTTTGCCGAGGCGTTGCAAACCGGTGCCGAAATTTTTCATGCACTGAAAAAAGTATTAAACGAAAAAGGCCTGAATACCGCTGTGGGCGACGAAGGTGGCTTTGCGCCTAACCTGCCATCCAACGAAGAAGCCTTGGCCGTTATCGGCACTGCTGTTGCTAACGCCGGCTACAAGTTGGGTGAAGACGTTACCTTGGCGCTCGACTGTGCCGCCTCTGAGTTCTACAAAGATGGCGTATACAACTTGTCTGGTGAAGGCAAAACCTTCAACGCCGAAGGCTTTAGCGATTACTTGGCTGAGCTGACCGAAAAATACCCAATCATCTCCATTGAAGATGGCTTGGACGAAAGCGATTGGGACGGCTGGGCCTACCAAACCAAAATTTTGGGCGATAAAATCCAACTGGTTGGCGACGACTTGTTTGTTACCAACACCAAAATTTTGAAAGAAGGCATCGACAAAAAAATCGCCAACTCGATCCTAATTAAATTCAACCAAATTGGTTCGCTGTCTGAAACTTTGGACGCGATTAAAATGGCACAAGAGGCAGGCTACACAGCTGTTATCTCGCACCGTTCAGGCGAAACCGAAGACACTACCATCGCCGATTTGGCGGTAGCCACCGCTGCCGGTCAAATCAAAACCGGCTCACTGTGCCGCTCAGACCGTGTATCTAAGTACAACCGTCTGTTGCGCATCGAAGCCGAATTGAATGGCACCGCACCTTACAAAGGTCGCGCAGAATTTAAAGCGTAAGTTGCTTTAAATTATAGGTGCGCGCTTTTTACGTGTGCCTTTTTAAAAGCCCCGTGCTGGTGACAGTGCGGGGCTTTTTGGTTTTTGGGGCTTGCCATTTGTGGGGTATTTATTCTTTAGGTGTAAGCGGCTGGAGCGAGGGTAGCTGACGACCGAGATGCCAGGGTGCGTTTCTTGGTCGCTTCTTGCTCGGCGACAAAAAGTAATTAATGATGAGGTAGGAGAGGGGGGCTTTATAAAGGTTATTTGGCATCAGTCTCAAACTGCATCAAATTCAACGGTGAACATGAGATGGCTTACTTTCAGATTCTGAAACCGCAATAATAAATTTGATATTTGGTAAATATTTCAGGGGCTTAAAGGTCAAAATCCACGCTATTTAATAAATATGATACATTGCCGTCTGCTGTTCAAGTTGGCTTCTTTACCTTTCTATAAAAATGCGTCAAAGTTAAGGGAATAATATGAATTACAGTGGATTATGGCGAGTTTCTAAAAGTATTCTAGGTGTTATATATTGCCAGGCGCATTTTTCAACTCGCACATTAATAAGCTGTTAGTTGCAAATAAACATGGATAATCTTTCTGCAATTGAAACAACCCGAAAAAATGGTGATGAACCTTTTGAGTTTAATGGTACATCATTACCAATGGACCTATTGTCGTTTTGGCAGTGGTCATCTTCCGACATTGTTGGCAATGCTATGAGAGGCATCTTAGCTGAATATATTGTGGCATCTTCTGTCGGCATGAATTCTGGCATTAGAACGGAATGGGATGCTTTTGATATAGAAACGCCGGAAGGCATTAAGGTGGAAGTGAAGTCTGGTGCATACGTTCAAAGCTGGGAGCAGAAAAAACACTCAACCATTCAATTCAGCATCCGCCCAACTCAGGGTTGGGATTCTGAATCAAACGAACGAAATATCGAAGTCCGTAGACAGGCTGATGTCTACGTTTTCTGTCTTTTAAAACATAAGGATCAAACCAGTATCAACCCCTTAAATCTAGATCAATGGGTATTCTATGTCTTGCCTACAGGCACACTTAACCAGTCTGTCGGAGCGCAGAAAAGCATTACATTAAATAGTTTGGAGAGCTTAAATCCAAGCAAGGTGAAATATGGTGAGCTACATGCTTCAATCAAAGCAGCAGCTAACAAGTAGCTCCACCGGACAAAATACTCGCTGCGCTCGCATTTTTCCGGTGAGCTAGGCGTTATGGAAACCCAAGGAGATAGGATGACCAAAGAGAATTTAGCTTGGCTACTCATTAGATTTATCGGGGTAGTACTGATAGTTTTTTCCTTATATTTCATTTATCAATTGGCAATATATTTGTTGGTTTATCTTTCAATTGAGCCGTCAGTTACTGTAGGCACTGATGGAGTTAAAACCATACGCCTTCAAAATATTAACTGGACACCATTGACTAACGGTGCTTTCTGCTTAGCTTCCTCTATGTATTTTCTCAAGCGTGGTAGTTTTGTCCATAAATTGCTACTAAATAATGTATAGAAAACGTAATAAGAAATAGTTTTACTGGCTTTTTGAGTGAAACAGTTAAATAGAAAACACCATAAAAAATCACGCCAGGCTCGCAAACTTCGTTTTCTGGACGCATTGTAAGTCGTGCATTTAGCGAATCGCTGTGCGAAGTTTATCGTACATGCGTAACTTACAACGCGCCCCAGCGCTCAACGTTATGTTTCCGTGTTACCCATAATTAGTAGACACTCTGTATAGTTAGATTAATTGATATAGAGCTGAGAGGCGGCTCTATTCAAATTTTCAGTTAAGAGGTTTTAACCGTTCAGAAATAATCACTTAATAATATAAATCAGTTTTTAAGTATATGGTTTTGATGTTTTCTGTGTTTCCTTTTTTGTCATTCAATCCCGTTATCGTTACCGGTTGTTATCATTAATGATTTAATGTTGAAACGATTCGGTTGACTTATTTCTGATGGCTGTGTTTGTCGCAATGTTGTATAATTTAGGCGAGTCACATGAGCCTTGGCATATCTTTCTCGGGCATGGATCTGTCAGAGAATCTTTTTTATTTTTAGTCAAACACTTCTACCGATTCTTAATCTTATTCTTACTGGAGAATAGGTTGCCGTGCTGTGTTTGAATAAACCATGTTAGCTCGTGGTTAATAACTATATTAATAAGGGTACATCCATTCATGATTAAAGTAATTTCTGCAGTAGCCATATTGGCATTAGGGTACTTTTTGTTCTTTAATGAGTCGTCGCCTAAGACTATATATTTTCATGGAATGGAATATGGCCCAAAACAACTTGATAGATCAAATGATAGCAATAGTAAAATTTTTAAATATTACAGCCAGTCGGTTTCCAATAGGGACTATATATCAATACTGCACCCCGATTCGGGTACTGGTAGTTTAAGTGAATGGTCCGATATGTTCTCTACACACTTTGAGCGGCAAGGTTTTAAGTTTTCTAATGTGGGTGGAAACAAGGTGGGCGTGAAAAATACAGTAAAAATATTTATGATGAATTCACATAAATATAATGTAGTTTTTATGTATGTTCTGGAAGACATTAAAACATCTGACCATCTGGATCAAAGAAATCTCTTTAGGCACTTAGATGCTATTGTTTTAGACTGATAAAGTCATAAAGTCGAGTGTGTGCATCGTGTAAATAGTGCCACGCTCGGCTTTGCATCTGTCACCGCATTTGTTGTTATAAAAGTTTCCTCAGTAAGTTCAAGTAGCCCTTATTTTAATTCCCCCGCTTTAATAAACACTCTAAATCTCTTTTTGGCTGTTGAAACGTTTAGTCTATTATTCATGGTCAGTAGGCTGTCTATCATTGCTTACAATTCTTTATAGTGAGTGGACGTTATTGCCAATATTTGGGCTTTGTTGCCGTGCCGGCAATGTTTTGGCAGCGTGTTGCCTGAGTATTAAGGGTGAGCTTTAGCAAGACGCGGTTAGATGGCGTTGAGATAATGAAGCTGTGCTAGCTAAGGGTAATATTGTCGAGAGTTAAATCTATATCGCCATTAATGGTCTTATTGACTATATGGTGGTTCGGATATAAGCTGCTAAAAATTAACTTCATTAGGGGGGCGTGTAATGAGAATTCAGCTTGCTACAACTAAATTGGTTTTATCGGTACTGCTGCTGGGGGGCTGTGCGGCTTATGATAATCAATCAACGCAAAACACCACTTTTAAATCTGCCTTTGCAGATGATTTTTTGATTGGCACCGCTGTTAGTGAGCGGCAGGTTATGACTAATGAGAAAACTCGAGCATTTGTTGCCGAGCAGTTTAGTGCGCTTACTGCCGAGAATTCGATGAAGTGGGAGAGTTTACAGCCGCAAGAAGGGGAGTTTAATTGGCGCGTAGCGGATGAGTTGGTGGCGTTTAGCGAGGCTCATGGAATACACGTAACTGGGCACACACTTTTATGGCACCAGCAAGTGCCTGAATGGGTGTTTGAAGGTGCCGACGGCGAGCCGGCATCGCGTAGCTTGTTATTGAATCGCTTGCGCCAGCACATACACTCTGTTATTGGGCGCTACAAAGGGCGTATACCGTCGTGGGATGTGGTTAATGAAGCGCTTAACGAAGATGGGAGTATGCGTGAATCCCAGTGGTACAAGCTTATTGGCCCAGATTATTTAGTCCATGCGTTTAAATTTGCCCATGAGGCCGATCCTGAGGCAAAGCTTTATTACAATGATTACAACCTGTTTAAACCTGAGAAACGAAACGGAGCCGTTAAGCTTGTGCGTGACATTCAGCAAGCGGGAGCGCCGGTTCACGGAATTGGCTTGCAGGCGCACTATGGGGTTGGTTACCCAGAAGATCTGACTCAAATAGAAGATTCGATTATTGCTTTTGGTGAGCTGGGTGAGGTTCTAATTACCGAGCTGGATGTTTCTGTACTGCCGTTTCCGGATGAGGAGCAGCAAGGCGCTGATATTAGCTTAAATATGGCGTTATCGGATCAGCTTAATCCCTATGTGGATGGCGTGCCGGAGCAAGATCTGAAGAAGTTTAACGATCATTACGTGTCTTTGTTTAAAATTTTTCTGGATCATAAAGACAAAATTAGCCGCGTGACTTTCTGGGGTGTTGATGATGCCCAAAGCTGGCGTAATAATTGGCCTATGTCGGGGCGCACCGATTATCCACTGCTGGTAGATCGCAAGCAGGTGCTTAAGCCTGTGACTGAAACAATATTCTCTTTAGCCCAATAAATTTGACGAGTAGCTCTTATGAAATACGTATATGCTTTTGTTTTATTGTTAATGTCATGCTCTATTTTAGCCGCTGAAAAAAGCGACTTTAATATCGAGAAAGATTTTGTCTTGCTGCAATTTGACAGCAAAACAGATGTGGATGACCTGCATACGATAGCAGCGGTTGCGACACTTTTTAGTCTGCAACCGTTTGAGTCTATCCGTTATCGTGCCGTAGCAGGTACGTATGGCGATCAAGAAGGGCTTTATGTGCCTTCTCCCAAGTTGTTTGATATGGCGTTCTCTGACAATTGGTCTGATTATCACAATCAACCCGATGCGGCGCTAAGTGATGTTGTTACTGCGGTGGTGAGCCATTTGGACAGTGGTGCGAACATTTGGGTGGTAGAGGCGGGGCAGTCAAACTTTACCGCGCGCTGGGTAAAAGAGGTTGCTAACGTTCGCTCTGACGTGGATCTTGCCGAGCGTATCCATGTGGTACAACACAGTGATTGGAATGAACAGCAGACTAACCCTAAAGACCTTGCTTACGTTAAAGCTACCGTAAATTATCAGAGAATTCCCGATGGTAATGCTACAGGTAATGGCTCTCCTGGCTTTAAGACGTTTGATATACTGACACTTAGCCGTTATGCCTTGGCACCTAATGTGCTCAAGATATGGGAGCGAGCGGTAATACTGGGTGACCATTACAACGGCTTGGATGGGCGTTATGAAAATGATGCGGTGTTGGCGCAAGGCTTAGATTTCTCGGACACTGTGGAGCTTTGCTGGATACTGGGTTTGAATGACTTGTCGGATGCGAAAGAATTTTTTGAATATGCTCGGAAGAATACTAAACCTTAAAAACGGCTAAAGGCTCTGTCGATAAGGACTCTATCGATAGAGCCTGTGCTTTGCGTGTCATATAAATGGCTGGTGATTACCAAAACTAGAGGTGTATAGTTGCAGTGCCGCAATTGAATGAGCATTGATTGCGGCCACTTTAAAAGGACTTGCTCAGGAGGTTTGATTGGTTAGATTGCCGAAAGCGTTTGGTTGCGTATTAAATAAAACGGCCAGCACGTTAAGCCTAATAAAATCCAGTATCCTCTGTTTGTGGCTGGTGGTGTTATGTCTTCTGGTTGGTTGTGAACCCTCATCTGCCCGGCAACAGGCGGTCGATAAGTACTCTACAGGAAATCATCCAAGCCAATACGCCGAGCTAGTAACCAAGGATGCAGACACTCTTGATACTAAGCAGTTATACAATCGCGCCCTGACACTTTGGGGCGAAGATTATACCGAGCTTGGTATTCCCACATCGTACGGTGTGGCGCAGGTGGTTGTGTCTGGCCCCGCCGATGGCTACCCACTTGTGCTACTGCATGGTATGAATACCAACTCCACCATGTGGTACCCCAATGCTGCTGGGCTTGCTCGTCATTACCAAATTTACGCTATTGATTACCTCTTAGGGCCTGGAAAATCTGAGCCTAACGAGACGGTTGATGATGTTGCTCAAGTGTTGGCTTGGTACAGTGAGGTGTTCGACCAGCTTGAGCTGAATCAATTTGCCTTGGCGGGAGCCTCGCAAGGTGGGTGGTTTGCAACACAAATTGCACTTGATCAGCCATCTAGAGTGAGCCACTTAGTGTTGCTTAGTGCGGCGCAGACTTTTAGTTGGATCGACCCCAGTGTGGATCTGCTAAAAAACATGTACTTTGCGCTTAACCCGGAACGAAGTGGGCTTAGAGAAATGCTGCAAACCATGTCGGTGAATGTCGACAATATTGACCAGCTGTATATCGATCAGTTTTATCGCTATTCATCCAGTAATACGTCGTTACCAAAACTACTGATAGAGATGAAACCGTTTGATGATGAAACGCTGGCTAAGTTGAATATGCCAACCTTAGTGCTGATTGGCGATCAGGATATTATTAATTCACCGGACAGTCTTGAGCGAGCAAGGCAGCTTTTGCCCTGTGTTAAAACCGCTATTGTTGCCGATGCAGGTCACTTTGTGAATGTCGATAATGCTGAGAGGGTCAATAAAGAGATTCATCGTTTTATTGGTTCTAACGGGGGCGAGAGCGATGGTTGTAACCTCCCAAGTATTAAAAGAAATCAGAGCCATTAATCTTTCACTCTTCACTACAACTTCTAAAAAATTAACGGTTCAAAGCCTGGAAAGTCCAGCCTGACAGTTAAGGCCTTTACGGATTCATATGGGCGCGATACTCACCTTGTCTTTCGATCATCCAGCCAGGGTACTCGGCCGCTAACCGACTGACCTTATCCAGCGCGATTAGCTCATCTTCAGTTAGACGAATACGCGCGGCGTTAATATTATCCAGCAGTTGTTCTGGCCGTTTGGCGCCGATGATCACGCTGCTGACGGCGCGTTGTTGTAGCAACCAGGCTAAGGCCACTTGGGCGACGCTTACGGGTTTGCCGTCGAGCGTTTTACCCGTGGCTATCTCGCGCATGGTGGCGATGACTTGACTGCCGCGTGCGCGATTTACCGGAGGAAAGTCAAACTGGGTACGGCGGTTTTCTGCCGAGGCATCGGGGCCTTCGTATTTGCCGGATAAATACCCTCCCGCCAGCGGGCTCCAAACCATTAAGCCGATATCTTCGGACTGCAGCATAGGAATAACCTCGCGCTCTAGATCGCGCCCTACTAATGTGTAATAAGCTTGCAGCGATACGATAGGGCAAAGCCGGCGAACCGCTGCAATGCCTACCGCTTTAACCACTTGCCAAGCGGCCCAGTTGGAGAGGCCAATATGGTGGATGTGGCCTTGTTGCACCAAGGTGTTCAGCGCTTCGAGTGTTTCGGTTATGGGGGTTGCAGGGTCAAACCCGTGTATTTGATAAAGATCGATATAGTCGGTTTGCAATCGTTTAAGGCTAGCTTTGCACTGGTTAATAATATGTCCGCGCGATGCTCCGCGATGATTTGGCCCTGGGCCCATTGGGGCTAACACTTTGGTGGCGAGCACGATGTCCTCGCGCGGGATATTAAGATTTTTTAGGGTTTGGCCGAGAATTTTCTCGCTGTTGCCACCGCCATACACATTAGCGGTGTCGATAAAGTTAATACCGTGTGCCAAGGCTAACTCGACCAGCTCGTCGGCATCGCGCTGTTGCAACTTGCCGATTTTTCCCCACATGTCATCGCCACCGCCAAAGGTCATAGTGCCAAGGCAAAATTCGGATACAAACAAGCCCGAGCCACCTAAGGTGCGCATAGTGAGTAGAGCGTTTTGTGATGCTGTTGCCATTGGGGCTACCTCGCAATAGTGATGAATACCGTTTTGGGTGTGACACCGTTATATTAAGAGCGGCGCGCGATAAGCGGTAGCCAGAAGCTCTCGCATTTATGCACAATCCTATCAAATCGTGTTTTGATGGCTCCTGTGCCCGAGTCATCGGCGTACACTGTATGACGGTTAGTTGGGCCTTATAGCGCCGTGTATTTATAAGAGGTAGAGCGAATTAATGAGAAACGACGAGCGCTTGGAATTGGCAACGTTGCAAACATTGGTAGAGCAGCAATGGTTGAGCGGTGGCCATGAGTGCGCTATTGATGGATTGCGCCTGACGCGGGCAAGTGAGCCCAGTGGCACTATTCGCGCCGTCTACCAAAGCTCTTTTTGTTTGGTGTTGCAGGGCGGTAAATCCAGTGCCATTGGCCAGACCGCGCTGGAGTATTATGCCGGACAGTGCTTAGTCGCTTCGGTTAATGTGCCGGTTAACTCACGTATTGTTCAAGCCAGTGCCAAGCGACCTTATGTGGCGCTGAGCTTATCGATTGATCCGGTGATGCTGTCGGAGTTGCTGTTGGCGCACCCCGAGGTGCCGCATAATCGTGTAAGGCAAGTGGCTTTGGTAAAAGGTGCGGCTCCGCCTGAGGTGCTCGATCCTCTCATACGCTTGTTGGAGCTTTGTCAGCGGCCGCAAGATCAAGCTGTACTTGAGCCGCTTATCCGCCGTGAAATCTGCTGGCGTCTGTTGTGTTCGCCGATGGGCGCGGCATTGCAGCAGGTGGGGTTGCAGGACAGCGAAACTGCTCGTATCGGCAAAGTTACCGCTTGGATGCGGGCCAATTACTCTCAAGCGTTTAAAGTGGCTGATTTGGCCGATATGACGTCTATGAGTCCGGCATCATTTTACCGTCATTTTAAAGCTATTACGCAAATGACACCGGTTCAGTTTCAAAAGCAAGTACGGCTACAAGAGGCTCGGCGATTGTTGTTAAGCGAGTATGAGGTGGCGGGTGTTGGCTATAAAGTCGGTTACGAAAGTCCATCGCAGTTTAGCCGCGATTACCGCAAGTTTTTTGGTGCGCCGCCGGGCAAAGACGCGGCTATTATGCGCTCTAGTGTGGCGATAGAAAGTAGGGCCTGACAATGAGTCAGTTTGAAGACTGTTTAGCGTATAAAAAGCTGGAGTAAATATGCCGTATCCCATCAACGGGTCATGTCAGTGTGGCGGCGTTACTTATCAATTATTATTCGAGCCGTTGATGATTATGGCGTGTCATTGCAACGCGTGCCAAAAACTCTCGACCAGTGCCTTTAGCATTACAGCTGTGGTCGCGGCGGAGTCGGTTGAGTTTAACGGGGTAATGACTGAGTGGCGTAGAACCGCCGATAGCGGCAAGATCAATGGCGCGATGTTTTGCCCCACCTGCGGTAACCGAATTTATCATTTTAATCCGCAAGAGTCCGATAAAATTAAACTTAAGCCCGCTAATTTGTCGGATACCAGTATTATTAAGCCGACGGCACATGTATGGGTGAGTGAAAAGCAAGATTGGTATGATATTCCCGAAGGCGTTGCGGTATACGATAAGCAGCCTTGAGTCGGCATACACTACCGTATCTGTTAGCGTTACATTACGAGTTACTATGAAAAAGACATTTGTATTTTTATTGATTGTTATTGTGTTGCCCGCGTTTGCCCAAAGCGAAAAGTCACTTGAGATTCGTCCGTTAACGCCGAACGTTTACTTACATACCTCTTTCAAACAGATTGAAGGCTATGGTTTGGTTGACTCCAACGGACTCATCGTCATCGATGGGGAGGATGCTTATCTGATAGACACCCCCTGGTCTGAGGCAGATACTCAGCAGCTTCTCTCTTGGCTTGCGGATAGAGGCTATAAGCTTATGGCAAGTGTTTCGACGCATTCTCATGAAGATCGCACCGCAGGTATTAAGATGCTTAACGCCATGTCGGTGCCCACCTATACATCGCAGTTAACTCAAACACTGCTTGAGCGTGACGACCGGTCGTTACCCACCCATGCTTTTGCGGGCGATGAATTTACTCTGGGCGGTGGGCTTATCGAACTCTATTATCCGGGGGCGGGGCATACCCAGGATAATATCGTTGCCTGGCTGCCCAACAGCAATCTATTGTTTGGTGGCTGCCTAGTAAGAGCCCACGAATGGGAAGGACTAGGTTACGTGGGAGAGGCTTCCATTAGCGTATGGGCCGACTCGATTCGAAATATTAAAGCGAGGGAGTATGCGATTGATCTACTTGTTCCCGGACATGGAAAAGTAGGTGGCGCCGGGATTCTCGATCACACCATTAAACTTGCCGAGGCTGCACATAAAAAATAGCGTGGTTTAGCATTGGTTAAGCTAGCTTATCGGGATGGCATTTAAACGTTGTTGCAGTGGCCCCACGACAGCATCTAAAAACTGTCGCACTCGCGGTGATAACAAGTGGCTATGGGGAAACACAAACTGTACCGGCAGTGCTGGGGCATTATATTCGGTTAGCAGCGCGACTAAGGTGCCGTTTTCTAGATCTTGTTGCGCTTGGTAGCCCAGTACTCGGCAAATCCCTAGTCCGTCGCGGGCCGCTGCTAGCCCAGTATCGATTTGATTAGCGCTGACCACAGGGTGAATGCGCTGCTGCCAAACTTCACCTTCAACCTGAAACTGCCATACCTCTCCATTAGGTGCGAAGCACACGGTTGGCCATTCTGATAACTGCTTCGGGTGGCTGGGTTTACCGCGTTGCGCTATCAGGGCTGGGCTTGCACAGAGTAAGTAGGGCGTGCTGCCTATGGATCGGGCCACCAGAGAAGAGTCGGCTAGCTGGCCTATACGCAGTGCGAGGTCAAAGCCTTCTTCAAGCACATTCACGACGGTATCGGTCAAGCTCAGCTCTGCATTCATGCTGGGGTTTTCTTTTAGCCACTGGTTAAGCAGTGGTGCGATATACAAACGGCCAAACATCACCGGCGCGGTAATGGACAGCTTGCCCGTCGGAGCTGTTCGGCGGTTGTCGAGTTGTAGCTCTGTGGTTTGTATATCCGCCAGGATACGGCGACACAGTTGCAAATACTCGTGCCCTTCATCGGTGAGGGCGATACGTCGAGTACTGCGGTTAAGTAGGCGAACACCAAGGTGCTGCTCTAAGGCGGCGAGGGTTCGCACGATAGCCGCTGGAGATCGGTCTAGCTTATCGGCGGCGGCAGACAGGCTACCTTGGTCCACGATTGCGACAAAGACACTCATGGCTTTGAGTTTGTCCATAACAGGCCCTGTTACAGCGTGTGAGATTGGATTTGTGTAAAAAGCTGAATAAAGATATCAGCTAACCAGTATTTATTGAATCCTTTTAAGCGTGTCTACTTGCTATACACATCAGACATTCGGAGTCGGTAATGAGACAACCCCAAGTTATTCGTCAATTTGATCATGTGGGTATTCGGGTCAGTGACCGACAACAAGCGGTGGCTTTCTATGAGCGGCTTGGGTTTCGGGAGGTGCGTCGCTTTGAGCAATACGAAGCTAATGAGATGGAGACCGCAGACGGTGTGCGTATTAATTTGATTTTTAATGCGGCACGTTTAGCCCATGGCCGAAACGTATTGCTGGACGAACCCATTAAGCTGCCCGGTGTGACCCACGCGGCATTTGTTGTCGATGACCTGTACGAATTAAAGGACTGGCTTGATCGGGCGGGCATTATCGTTACCGAAGGTATTCATCGTTTGGGGGCGCGCCGAATCACTCTGTTTATTCGCGACCCCGACCGCAATGTACTGGAGTTTAATCAGTTAATGCCTGAGTCGGTGAGTGCCGCCCAAAGCCAATAAACGATCACTTGAGGAAATGTTTTTATGAGGCTATATGATTTGGAATTGTCCGGTAACTGCTACAAGGTTCGTTTGTTTGCCGCTTTAGCCGGTATTGAGTTGCAGCGAGTTCTGGTAGACGTACCGAGCGGCGCGCACAAACAGCCACCGTTTATTGATCTTAATCCTTGGGGGCAGGTTCCGGTGCTCACAGACGGTGAGGTTGTTTTACGTGATTCTCAGGCGATTTTGCTTTACTTGGCTCGTCAATATGGCGGCAACCAATGGTGGCCAGATGGCGCGGCTCAGCAAGCAGAGGTGATGCAATGGCTGTCGACGGCCGCGGGTGAGGTTCACAGTGGCCCAAATGCTGCCCGCTTGATTGATAAATTTGGCGTCCCGCTAAATAAAGAGCGTGCGTTGGAGATCAGCGCACAGCTGCTGCCACTGATCGAGCAACACTTGAATAAGCAGAGCTGGTTGGCACTCGGTCGCCCAACTATTGCCGACTGCGCGGTGTACCCATATATAGCATTAGGGTGGGAGGGCGGTGTAACGCTTGAGCAATACCCTGCGATTCAAGCATGGATAGAGCGGCTGATGGCTCTGCCTGGGTATATGGGTATGCCAGGGGTCGATCATTACCATGGGTGATTATAAGCTAACAAAATAAGAATTGTGTTGGCCGTGGAAGAGCGGCCGAGTATATGGCGGGTGATAAGCGCAACGTCAATAACTACCCGTTAGATGATGTAACGCGGTTTTGGTAGATTTTTAGCGCTGCGACAATGGCCATAAAAAACAGTAGATGTAATACAAATTTAGCGTCTACATTAAAATTTAAATCGGGTAGTTGATCGGTGTGAATCTTTTGCCAAGAAACAAGCTGGACAATAATGGCATTGGCCGGCGGCGCTATAATGGTTGTTAGCCATGAAAATATTAAGGTAAGCATTGCAATGTATCGCAAGCGCGTTGTAGCCAACATAACGATGCCGATCAATAAGCCGTAAAAAACAGAAATAGCCATGTGTGCAATCCAAGCTATGGTTATCGCTGCGCTGCTATTCCAGTTGCCAAGTTTTTGATACGCCGCTGCATGTCGGCTTGTTAGGGTGTCCATGCCAAACAATGGTTGCACCATGATAAACACAATGCCTACCAGGGCGCCTATAATACAAGCGGCCAGTAACACGTGTGCTCGCTGAATATTTTTATTTGGCATAGGTTCTCTTAATAGTATTGTTTGTGCGTTAACTTGTAAGGTGCGCAAAGCACCGATGCCGACTGAAGGATTAAGTAATAAGGCTGGTCGCTTTGGTATAAGTGGGCCGTGGCGGCCCCCTTATTAATCATTCACGTTAAGGCGGTTAAACTGGCTTTAATGCTAACACCTTATCAATATCTTCTGCGCTGTGACGATTTTCAAGCTGCTCCCAAGGTTCGCCCCAACTGCGATTGACAATGCTGCCGCGTTGTACCGCAGTACGCGCTAACATTGCTTTAGCCCAACATTGTACGTGACTGTATTCGTGTACTTGGAGGAAGTCTTTGGCATCGTATAGGTTACCAAGTGCTAAGTTTCCATACCAAGGCCAAATGGCGATGTCGGCAATACTAAGTTCATTGCCGGCTACAAATTCATGATTGGCCAATTGTTTATCCAAAACATCTAGCTGACGTTTGGTTTCCATGGTGAAGCGGTTAATGGCATATTCAAATTTTTCTGGGGCATAGGCATAAAAATGACCAAAACCGCCGCCTAAATAAGGCGCAGAGCCGTGCAGCCAAAAAAGCCAATTAAAAACGTGTATCCGTTTCGCGCCGTCTTTTGGGAGTAGGGCGTCAAATTTCTCGGCAAGATAAACCAAAATTGAGGCCGATTCAAAAATAGGTTCGGCTGTTTCGCTTGCGTGATCGACCAGTGCTGGAATCTTAGAGTTTGGGTTTAATGCCACAAACCCAGATGAAAATTGGTCACCGTTTCCAATGTTAATCATGTGGGCATCGTATTCGGCATTTTTCCCCAATGCTAATAGCTCTTCTAGCATGATGGTGATTTTCTGGCCGTTTGGTGTGCCCATTGAATACAGCTGTAAAGCATGTTTGCCAATAGGTAACGTTTTTTCATGGGTTGCCCCAGAAATCGGACGATTTACGCTGGCCCAGGCGCCACCATTGTCATCATTGTGAGTCCAGATTTTGGGTGGGGTGTATTGATTTTCCATTCTCATCCTCCAGTTGGGTGTATGAATTCACAAGACTTAAAGCATCTAGTGGCAAAAATATAACGGCAAAATAGTTACGCGTTAAAAACCGCCAAGGGTGCTCAGCGTTATGTTTTTGCCACAGAACTTTGTGACTAAAAGTCCTGTGGCAGGGCAGCGCATTATTAGTGTGCTGTTTTGTCGAATGGTTAGATATTACTTTTTATCCCAAGCAAATGCTTTAAATGCATCGTCTATAGGTGTTTTGGCAATGTGGTTGGTGTAGTTGCTCATTACTTTTTGGCTGAGACCTAAAATAACGTCCAAAACATTTTGCTGGGTATAACCCGCTGCATAAAAATCATCTAATTGCTTAGTTTCAAGCTCGCCACGTTGACGCACCATCGCCAGTGTGAAATCGCGTAAGGCTTCTAGCTTGGCGCTCGGTAATTTTGTCTCATCGCGCAAGGCATTACTGATCTCGTCCGATACTTTCATGGATTTAGCGATACCGGTGTGTGCGGGTACGCAGTAATGGCACGCATGCTCAACATTAATGGTTTGCCATACTACGGTTTTCTCGTCTGCATTAAAGCTGCTATTAACAAATAAGTTATGCAGTACTTGATAACCTTCAAGCAGACCGGGAGATTCGGCCATTACGGCATGCAAGCCAGGAATCATGCCAAAGGCTTTTTGTGATCCTGCGAGCAGAGGTTTGGCGGCATCGGGTGCGCTGTTTTGATCGTGCAGAGTAAAAGTGGTCATGGGGTTATCCTTTTTTGAGTGATCGTTCAATAATGGTGGATGTTAGTTGCATCTAAGGTCATCGTCAAGTTAAAATTGAGCGATCACTCAAATTAAGTTTTGGCCGGCGTTACTAAGGCCTTTCATTCGAGAACTTACAATGGCACGCACAGCTCGTTTTGATCGCCAGGTCGCCTTAAATAAAGCGGTTGAATTATTTTGGTCGCGAGGTTATTACGCCTCATCTATGAAGCATATTGAGAAAGCGCTGGATATGCGCCCCGGCAGTCTCTACGCCACGTTTGGCAGTAAGGGCGGGTTGTTTGCTGAGGCGTTAGAGGCTTACGCTGCGCGCGCGGGTGACGAGTTTGATCAAATTATTGCGCAAGCTCCAAGCATTGTCGATGGCTTAAAGTGCTATTTGCGCTCATTTGCCAAGCCTTGCGAGAGCGATGAAGAGCCACCGGCGCAAGCCTGTATGCTCATTAAGACCTTGCTTGAAGTGAATGGCGAAGATGCCGAGCTTCGCAGTCAAGTTGACACGATACTGGCAAGCATCGAGCAAAGATTGTGCGAAGCATTGCAGCAGGCTCAAGCCGTAGGGGAGTTAAGTGGCGATGTGGAATGCTCTCGGCTTGCCCGCTTACTACAAACACAAGTGATTGGCTTGCGGGCTTTTGCCGAGCGGCGGGTACCTAATGAGCAGATTGTGGCGCTGGCCGAGGACATGACCGATATGCTGGATGCTTATCGAATCTGATCATTATCGATGATACGTTAGTTCTTATGCGGCGTTAAACTTACAGCGTGGGAGTTTTGTTGATAGGCTACTCCACGATAGCGTAGCCTGATCTGGCTGACTTAATTACCTAATACATTGATTTCTGCTTTCTTAGATGATTTTGCCGCTTTCTTTTCTTTTGCCGTTAAAAGGGGCTTCTTTTTAATATTTTTTTTGCTGTCTTGTCCTTTGCTGATTATATTCACCTATCGTCATAAAAAAATTAACCTAAGATCGGTGTAAACTCATCGAAGGACAGTTTCTAGGTATTGGCAATAGTGTCATCTGTGGTGTCGATGCATAGGTATAGCAGTATGGGCCTAATGATGGGCAACTGAAGACGATTCTTTTTAGTTACAGTGAAGTGTTATAACGCCATGATGCAAGGCTTTAAGTATTAGCTGCGAGATGCTTTTTTGCGATATAGGCTTAAGCTAAAAAGGCAAAAAAAAGACCCACTTAACGTGAGCCTCTTATGCGATTAATACCTGTGTCATCCATGTAGGCTTGGGTACGTCCTTTACTGCTTATTGTTCCCGTGGCATCCGGCCTGGTTACCCTTTAGCTGCTGTTGGAGATTCTATGCTGTTCGGCGTCCTTGTGCCGAGCGACAAATCCTTGTCTCATCCAGATTGTTATCGTTATGTTCTTCCTTGGCCATTCCGTGGCATGACATCCATGTGCTTTGTCCTTAGCCTGCCGCTAGGCTAATGTTTTGTACGTGTGCATCCTGCGAACCTTCCTGGCCCTTGGTCATCCTTGTGGCGTCCCTGTATTGCTAGTATCCCTAAAGTCGATATGTAGAGATAGTCGCTATTAACGTTAGTTTTTGTGCGACATCTCTTACACGGAGTGTGACTTGTTTGTTACAAAATCAAGTATAAATGTGCATGTGGTCTATTTTATTATCTTATAGCAGGGTTTATAGGTACTGCCGGGCAGCTTCATACGCCCTTGATCTTGAAAAGCCTGCAGCAGCTCATCAACCGGCTGCATAATGCTTGATTCACCACAAATCTCAAATAAACCGTGCCTTTCAATGGCGCGAATCCCTTCGTCTTTAACGTTGCCCGCGACAATGCCCGAAAACGCTCGGCGCAAGTTTGCCGCTAAGGTGTGAGTCTCTTGATTTTTATGCAGGGCAAGTTTGCTCATGTTGGCGTGGGTGGGGGCAAACGGCTGCTGAAACAGCGGGGCGATTTTAAGCTGCCAATTAAAGTAGTAAGCGTCGTCGGTGTTTTTACGGAATGTGCGTACCTCGGCGATGCCCTGTTGCATAGTGCGGGCGACAGTTTCGGGGTCATCGATAATAATTTGATAGCGTGACTGTGCCTCGGCCCCTAGGGTGCTGCTGATAAACTCATCAATTTGGGTAAAGTACGCAGCGCTAGAGGCCGGTCCGGTAAATACCAACGGGAAGGGCAGGTTGGCATTATCGGGGTGCAGTAAAATCCCCAATAGATACAAAATCTCTTCGGCGGTACCAGCGCCACCTGGAAATACCACAATACCGTGGCCGGCGCGAACAAACGCTTCTAGGCGTTTTTCGATATCGGGCATGATCGCCAGCTCGTTCACGATGGGGTTGGGAGCTTCGGCGGCAATAATACCGGGTTCGGTAATGCCAATATAACGCCCTTGGCCGAGACGTTGTTTGGCGTGACCAATGGTCGCGCCCTTCATTGGTCCTTTCATGGCGCCAGGGCCACAGCCAGTGCATATGTCTAGGCCGCGCAAGCCCAGCTCGTAACCCACCTTTTTACTGTAGTCGTACTCGCCCACGCTGATCGAGTGACCACCCCAGCAGACGATAATGTTGGGATCGATATTGGGGCGAATAATGCGCGCGTTGCGCAGCATATGAAACACCGCATCGGTGCAGGCCTCGGCTGATAATTGGTTGTCTTGGTTGGCCAATTCACGAGTGTCAGCCATGCGGCGGTCACCGCTGGCAAAAATCACATCGCGTAACACGGCAAACAAGTGTTCGCTCACCCCGCGTATCATTTTGCCATCGACAAACACGCTGGCCGGCGCCCCTTTAATATCAAGCTTAATGCCGCGCTCTTCTTGAATGACTTTAATATCAAAATTGGGATAACGCTCGAGCAGTTCTTTACCGTCATCGAGTGAGTTGCCACAGTTAAGCACGGCTAATGAGCAGCTACGAAACAGCTTATAAAGGCCGCTCTGGCTAATATCCAGTAACTTGGCAGCCTCGGTTTTAGACAAGATATTGAGCTGTTCTTGCGGAGCGATAATTGCATCGATGGTTTCGTGGTGATCGGTATGCTGGTCTGCGTGTTGATAGGGTTGATTGTGCTGCATTGAATCTTGTTCCTTCCTACTGGCGCCAATGTATGGCGGTGACTACAGCCGTGGGTTATGGGCCCGTGCTCTATACTGAAAATTGTTTAAGTGGTCAGTGTACCCCAGATTGGCTCGATTCGGATGGGGTTTGCGGTGGCCCGGTCTTGGTGCACTACTGTTGGCAGCCAACTCTTGCACAAAATCGGTGCGCGATTCTGATGCAAAACACGCAATGATTCATTTTGGTGCGCGCCTGTGGGCAAGCTCTTGTGGTATGGGGCTTTAACGTCTAGTGCGGTTGGCATAGATCTTGATCGTTTGATTGCAATAATAGGTTAAGCCAATTCGCTTAGCCGCCAACCAGAGCGAGAACTTGTGCCCCAGCCCACCTGTGCTGTCGCCATAACCGACACCGATCACGCCTCGCTAGTCGCTGGCCCCCAAGTGGTGCGGCAATGGCGTGCTGCTATCGATATCGAGTTGGCCGAGCGAGCCGGTCGCACCGCTTTAATGCGCGCACGGCACCAAGGTCCGCTGCGTATTCAGCGTGTTTTTTACCCCGAGACTAACGGTTGTGCTCATGTCTACCTGCTGCATCCACCCGGTGGTTTGGTGGTGGGCGATGAACTGCTGATCTCGTTGCACGCAGCAACCGCTGCGCACGGGTTGTTGACGACGCCATCGGCAGGAAAAATTTATACCGTACATGGCTTGCGGCACAGTGATGCGGCGACCACGCAAACCCAGAGTGTTAGCTTAACCCTTGATGCCGGTTCTATCTGTGAGTGGTTGCCGCAAGAAACCATCGTTTTTAATGGCGCTAATGCGCGTCTTAATACCCACGTTAAGGCCGCCGCTGGGGCATTATTTTGTGTCTGGGATATAGTTTGCTTGGGGCGTCCGGCGAGTGATGAGACTTTTGATGATGGCGTGGTGGAGCAAGTGCTACAGATCCACATCGATGATCGGCCGGTGTTAATTGAGCGCAACCGAATCGCCGGTGGTGAGCCGTTTATGCAAGCGCCGTGGGGCTTACAGGGGGCGGGTAGTTTTGGCACCTTGGTGGCCAGTGTCAGTTTGAGTCGCGACCAAGTCGATGCTTTGCTGGAAGATTTAAATCATCGTTGGCCCAATGCTAAATGGGGGCTAACACAAAAAAAGCAGTTGTTTATCGCCCGCTATTTAGGCCCAAGTGCGGCTGAGTGTCGCTACGGTTTTATTGTGATCTGGACATTATTGCGTCCGCTTATGCTCGATTGTGAAGCAGTAGAGCCACGAATTTGGAACACATAAAGATGGCGCGTTTTGCGTATCTTTATGATCGACCTATTGATAGGAGAGAACTGTGGAATTAACACCCAGAGACAAAGACAAATTATTGTTGTTTACCGCTGCACTGTTGGCCGAGCGGCGTAAAAACCGTGGGGTTAAGCTCAACTACCCAGAATCGATTGCTTATATTAGCGCTGAGATTATGGAGGGCGCACGCGATGGTAAAACTGTGGCTGAGCTGATGGATCACGGCCGTCAAATTTTGCGTCGAGAAGACGTTATGGACGGTATTGCCGAGATGGTGCACGAGGTGCAAGTCGAGGCGACTTTCCCCGATGGTACTAAGCTTGTCACTGTTCACAATCCCATTGTTTAGGAGGCGCTTATGATTCCCGGAGAGTACGATATTTTGCCTGGCGAGATCGAATTAAACCCCGGTCGCGAAACCGTAACCCTCAGTATTTCTAACAGTGGTGACCGCCCAGTACAGGTGGGCTCGCACTATCATTTTTACGAGGTAAACGCCGCGCTTAATTTTGAGCGCGACCAAGCCCGCGGGTTTCGTTTAAACATAGCCGCCGGCACCGCCGTGCGTTTTGAGCCTGGTCAAACTCGCGATGTTGAGCTGGTAGCACTGGAAGGCGCGCGCACAGTGTATGGGTTTCGCGGCGACATAATGGGGGAGCTATAACATGGCGACAATAAACCGGCGAGCTTACGCTGATATGTATGGCCCCACCACTGGGGATAAAGTTCGCTTAGGTGATACCGAGCTGTGGCTAGAGGTTGAGCGCGATTACACTCGTTACGGTGAAGAAGTAAAATTTGGTGGCGGCAAGGTAATCCGCGACGGTATGGGGCAATCTCAAGCCAGCTGTTTTGATACCCCGGACACGGTGATTACCAACGCCCTTATTTTGGATCACTGGGGCGTGGTAAAGGCCGATGTGGCGATTACCGCTGGCCGCATTAGCGCTATTGGTAAAGCAGGCAACCCAGATATTCAATCCGAAGTGGACATTGTGATTGGCCCCGGCACCGAAATTATTGCCGGTGAAGGCCAGATATTAACCGCCGGCGGTATTGATGCGCACATCCACTTTATTTGCCCACAGCAAATAGAGGAGGCATTAATGAGCGGCATCACCACCATGATTGGTGGTGGCACGGGTCCCGCTACCGGCACTAATGCCACCACTTGCACTCCTGGCCCCTGGCACATTAGCAAAATGTTGCAAGCGGTAGAAAGCTTTCCCATGAACATCGGTTTGTTAGGCAAGGGCAACGCCAGCCTACCGATCGCCCTAGAGGAGCAATTAGAGGCGGGCGCACTCGGATTAAAGCTGCACGAAGATTGGGGCACGACGCCGGCGAGTATTGATAACTGTTTAAGTGTTGCCGAAAGGTATGATGTACAAGTGGCGATTCATACCGACACCTTGAATGAGTCGGGCTTTGTTGAAGACACTATCGCCGCGTTTGCCGGCCGCACCATTCACACCTACCACACCGAGGGTGCCGGCGGCGGTCATGCGCCCGATATTATTAAAGCCTGCGGCTTGGATAACGTTTTGCCGTCGTCCACCAATCCGACTCGGCCCTATACAGTAAACACCATCGACGAGCACTTGGATATGTTGATGGTGTGCCATCACCTTGACCCCAATATTCCAGAGGACGTCGCCTTTGCCGATTCGCGTATTCGCAAAGAAACCATTGCCGCCGAAGATATTTTGCACGACTTAGGCGCGTTCTCGATGATCAGCTCAGACTCGCAAGCTATGGGGCGGGTGGGTGAGGTGGTGTGCCGCACTTGGCAAACAGCACATAAAATGCGAGTGCAGCGCGGCGCACTGCCGGGCGAGACCAGCAGTGTCGATAATTTCAGGGCCAAACGTTACATTGCCAAATACACCATAAACCCTGCAGTGGCTCATGGTATTTCTCACGAGGTTGGCTCTATTGAAGTGGGGAAGCTGGCCGATATCGTACTTTGGAAACCGGCGTTTTTTGGTATTAAACCTTCGTTAATTATTAAAGGTGGAGCTATTGCCGCCGCGCCTATGGGCGATCCTAATGCGTCTATCCCAACACCGCAGCCGGTACACTACCGGCCGATGTTTGGTGCCTACGGCCGCGCCTGTACTGGCACCAGCGTTAGCTTTGTCAGTCAAGCGGCGCTGGATGCTGGTATCGCAGGGTCGCTTGAATTAGAGCGACGTTTAGTGGCGGTGAAAAACTGCCGCTCGGTGACCAAAGCCGATATGCGCCTAAACGACTACCAGCCCCATATGGAAGTCGATCCGCAAACCTATGAGGTGCGCGCCGATGGCCAGCTGTTGACTTGCGAGCCGGCCAGCGAGCTACCTTTAGCACAGCGTTACAGTCTATTTTAAGTGGTGATTATGTTAGAAGCTTATAGTGTGAAACAACAGGCAAGTGCTGCTGCGCTACTGGAAGTAGAAGCCAGTTTTGAGCAGCGACAAAAGAGTCGCTACCGCACTAGCACCCGCTGCGGGCAGCCACTGGGGTGGTTTCTAGAGCGTGGTCATGTGCTGCTCGATGGCGAGGTGCTAGAGTGTAGTGATGGTCAGCAAGTTCGTGTGGTCGCGGCATTGGAGCCTGTGAGTCAGGTGAGCAGTGATGATGCTTTGGCGCTCACTCGGGCGGCCTATCATTTGGGCAATCGCCATATGCCGTTACAGATTGGTGCTGGTTTTTTACGTTACCAACACGATCACGTGTTAGACCTTATGGTGGAAGGCTTAGGCCTTAAAGTCAGCTTCGAGCAGCAGCCTTTTCAGCCCGAAAACGGTGCTTACCACGGTAAGAGCCACGGTCATGCACATTCTCACACTCACTCTCATGAACATAGCCACGGCGCGGAGCACGGCCACTAATGTCCGGCTCGTTATTGCATCTGCTGCACTTGGTTAGCCCCGCTTTGCCGGTGGGCGCTTACGCGTACTCGCAAGGCTTGGAGTACGCCATCGACAGCGGTTGGGCCGGTGATGAAGCCGCGCTGCAAGATTGGATCGCGCAGGTGATGAGTCACAGCTTAGGCCAATTAGATGTCCCGGTATTGCGCCGTGTGTATAGCGCGTGGCAAGCGGGAGATTTAGCCGAGGTAAATCACTGGAATGATTTTGTTCTGGCTTGCCGTGAAACCCAAGAGTTGTTGCTTGAAGATGAACAGCTGGGCATTGCCTTGGGGCGCTTGTTGGAATCGTTACAAATCGAGCAAGCCCGGCGCGTTAATTTTTTTGCCCCACCCAGTTATCTAACTTTGTTTGCGTTAGCCGGTAGCCACTGGCAGGTGAGTGTTGATGAGTTGGCTCGAGGTTTTGTCTGGAGCTGGCTGGAAAATCAAGTGGCAGCAGCGACCAAAATTGTGCCGCTTGGGCAAACCCGAGCGCAACAGTTATTAGTGGCGTTAATGCCTGCTGTCGATGACGTGTGCGAGCGAGCAAAAACACTCACAGATGATGAGCTGGGTCTGAGTTTACCAGGCTTAGCGATGGCCTCGTGCTTGCACGAGCGTCAGTACACGCGTCTGTTTCGATCATAATGAAGGACAAATAGTATGAACAAGCCAGCCTTGCGTTTAGGTATTGGGGGCCCTGTTGGGTCGGGTAAAACGGCGTTGGTAAAGAGCCTTTGTGCGCATTTAAAAGATGTTTACAACATTGCGGTGATTACTAACGATATTTATACCCGCGAAGACGCCGAGTTTTTACAGCGTCACGAGGCGTTAGCCGATGATCGTATTATCGGGGTTGAGACGGGTGGTTGCCCGCACACGGCAATTCGTGAAGATGCCTCTATGAACTTGTCGGCGGTAGCTGAGCTGCAAGAGCGCCATCCGGGGCTCGATGTAATTTTAATTGAAAGTGGTGGTGATAACTTGGCCGCCACCTTTAGTCCTGAGCTTTCGGACTTAACCCTGTATGTGATCGATGTCTCAGCCGGCGATAAAATTCCACGTAAAGGTGGGCCCGGTATCACTAAATCTGATTTGCTGATTATCAATAAAATCGATTTAGCCCCAATGGTTGGTGCCGACCTTGGGGTGATGGATCGCGACGCAAAAAAAATGCGCGGTGATAAACCTTTTTTGTTTACCAATTTAAAAGATGAAACAGGTGTGGCTGAGGTCATTGCCTTTATAGAAAGCGCGGGCATGTTGACTCGCTCCGCTTAAGCTCACTGAACAATATGGTTGTTATAAATAGATGGAGATGTTTATGAAGTTGATAAAACAAAGTTTGGCTTTTTGTGCCGCTTTAATGGTTTCGTCGTTGGCATTGGCTCACCCGCATCACGATGCGCACGTGTCCGATCACATTCATTTTTCGGTGATTAGTCTTGTGTTGGTTGGCATTGCATTGGTCGGTTACTTTGTGTTCTTTCGCAAAGGGCGAGATCAGTCCGAAGTGCGTCACGAGCAACCACGCAATCGTGATTAATAACTGCTGGGCCTAAATGACTTATAGGCCGTGCTTTTTGCGAGCTAGCGCAGGTTATAGATGTGCTAGCTCGCCTTTTTTTACGACTTAATGGCAAAGCCGTATAAGAGGCTTTGTTGTATGCTCTAGAGCTAACGGCTTTAAACTCCCTGGTAAGCAACAATTTGGCAATGCCCAACAAATGTTAGCTGTACCTTGTTAACCCTCGTGTTGACCACTTTAGATCAAATAATCACCGTCGAACCACGATACGCTGAGCATGGTTAAAGCCAGGCTGATTATTGCCTATGCGCTATTTGTTAAATTATGTGTAAATGTTTACCAGCACCTGCGAGTTTTGGGTAACTTCGTTATACTCTGCGACCATTGCCGCCGTGTAATGGCGCAACGTGACTTTTTACAAATATATAAGGGAGCTGGTATGACGTATCGCGTGTTAACAAGGCCTATGGGCTGGACGCTGTTATGTTTAAGTATTGCCGTGGCCACAGGTTGTGGTGGTGACAATAACACCGAGGGATTGGAAACCATAAAAGTCACCGCTAGTAGTGGCGAGGGCGGCACCGTTACGCCGCTTGAATCGGATGTACCGCGTGGCGCTGTATTGCACGTCACTGCTCAGCCAGAGTTAGGTTATCGTTTGCTGAGCATGTCGGGCTGCGACGGCGCCATCACTGGCGAGAACAACTATAAAAGTGCCGAAATTGAAGCGCCATGCCATATAGAAGCGACGTTTGAAACAGGTCCAGTAGAAGAACTGGGCAATTTACAGTTTAGCAACACCTCCATCGCCCGCAGTATTGGTTTTAAGTGGGATGAGGTGACTTACGCGCTGCGCTACAAGCTGTATAAAAATATTGATGGGCAGTCGGGCTTTACTCAGATTGGCCCCGAGTTTGCCGGTGATGAGCTGAGCTATCAAAGCGTCGAGACCCTGTACGATAACCTTAATGCGGAATATAAACTCGAGGCCTGTAACGATGAGAGTTGCACCGATTCCGAGCTGCTAGTAACCGACAGTGCGATTAACCAAGCCATTGGTTACGTCAAACGCCCTAATGGCGACAACAGTTTGCGTTTAGGTTATGCCCTGGCCTTTAGTAGTGATGGCAAAACCCTAGTGGCGAGCGCGCCGGAAAATTGCAGCGCCGACAATGACGGTCTTTGCAGCGGGGTGGTGTATGTTTACCGATTGGGCGATACGAGTTGGCAATTTGAGGCCGCGATTGAGTTAGACGATATTCGTGCCGACTCGCGTTTTGGTGAGCGGTTGAGCTTGAGCCGTGACGGCAATATGCTGGCCATTAGCGCGCCTTTGGTGTCGGCCTCATTTAGTGATACCAATAATACACGTGTCGGTGCGGTGTATATCTACGAGTTTAGTGATGACAGCTGGACTCAGATGCAAGCGCTTAGCGGCGATGATCAAGGCGAAGATGACACCCGTCTGCTGGGCTTTGGCGCCGATATCGCGTTAAGTGGTGATGGCGATACGCTAGCCGTAGTGGCACAAGAGTTAATCGACGAAGACGGCCAAGCACTGCTGTACCGTTTAACCTTGGATGAAGATGACGAGCGCGTGTGGGAACTAGAACAGCGTTTTGATACTGCCAGCGCGGTGAGCTTAGATAACAGCGGTGATTACTTGGCACTGGGTGTACGTAACGCAGCGGGTCTGGAGGACGAAGAAGCAAACGTTGGTGTTACCGAGCTGTATCACTATGGTGTCGATGCCGACGATGAGGATGAAGGCGAGGTGTGGCAGCTCGACGCCGAGCTGAATGCCCCTGAGGTTTTTGTGGGCCAGCATTTTGGTCATCGGGTATTGCTCAGTAGCAATGGCCAAAAATTATTGGTGGGCGTGAACTACGACAGCACCGTGGTTGAGACGGCAGAGCTGGAGAGGCCAGAAGTGTATATGTATCAACGTAACTCTGATCAATGGAGCTTAGCTCACACTTTTGCCCAGCTTGAGCAACAAGGCGCGAGCAACACCGAGGATGACGGTTGGTCGCGGTACGGCAGCGCATTGGCTATGAATAGTGATGGCACACGAGTGTTGATTGGCGACCCGGCCGAAGATGGCGACGGCAATGGTTTTTTTGCTAACGACAGTATCAATAGCGCGCAATTGGCCGGCGCAGCCTACCTGTATAACTACGTCGATGGTGCGTGGCAAGACGAGGTGTATATAAAGGCGAAAAATACGGATGCTGGTGACCGCTTTGGTGCCGCGGTGAGTATTAGCGGCGACGGTAAAATTATTGCAGTAGGTGCGCCAGAGGAAGACGGCTCAGCGGTTGGAGTCGATACTGTGGTGGCAGCTGATAATGCTGATGGCAGTGGTGCGGTGTATTTGTATTAACTCGGTAAGGTAACGCTAATAAAAAAAAGGCGCTGAAATCTCAGCGCCTTTTTTATTGTTGCTGGTTTAATATTAAGCGAGAATTTTATTGATACTTGCGAGCTCGGCATCGCTAAAGTTTAAGTTGTTAAGGGCTGCCACCGAATCTTCAATTTGTGCCACTCGGCTAGCACCAATAATGGCGCTAGTTACCGTCTTGTTATTTAGCACCCAAGCCAATGCCATTTGCGCAAGCGATTGACCACGCGCCTCGGCAATTTGGTTCAATGCATTGATTTTAGTTAGTGTCGCCTCGTCAAGATCATTTTCGCTGAGGTAAATTTGCTCGCCACGTGCGGCACGCGAATCTTTAGGGATTCCGCCTAGGTATTTGTTGGTGAGCCGGCCTTGCGACAGCGGTGAAAACACAATGGCACCTGCGCCCTCGTCATCTAACACATCGGTTAGGCCATCTTCGATCCAACGGTCGAGCATGTTGTAACGTGGCTGATGAATCAACAGCGGGGTGCCTAGACTTTTTAAAATGGCAGCGGCCTCACGGGTTTGTGCCGGATCGTAGTTAGAGACACCCACGTACAAGGCGCGGCCTGAGCGAACGATATAATCGAGCGCCTGCATGGTTTCTTCTAATGGGGTTTCTGGATCAAAGCAGTGCGAGTAAAAAATATCAAAGTAATCGACACCACAGCGTTTTAAACTTTGGTCGCAGCTGGCCACTAAGTATTTACGTGAGCCGCCAATACCGTAAGGCCCGGGCCACATGTCGTAGCCGGCTTTGCTGGAGATGATTAGCTCGTCGCGGTAGTGCGATAAGCCCTCGGCCATCACCTGGCCAAAGGTAGATTCAGCGGAGCCGAAGTTGGGGCCGTAGTTGTTGGCTAAATCGAAGTGGTTAATGCCTAAATCAAATGCGCGGTGAATCATATCGCGGGCGTTTGATAACGAGTCGACCGCGCCAAAGTTCTGCCAAAGCCCTAGGGATAATTGCGGTAACCGTAAACCGCTGTTACCGCAACGCGGGTAAGCCATAGATTGGTAGCGATTGGTGTCTGCAACGTAGCGTGGATTTGGCTCGTGGGTAATCATGGTGTGGCCTCTTGGTGGCAATCTCAGATCTAGTGCTGTGACTTATTATGAATGTGTGTCAGTTAATGGCCTTATTCTACGCAAAAGCCGACCGCAAGCGGTCGGCCATGACGATTCTTAACTAAGTTTTATGTCGTGCTTAGGCGCTAAACAAGTCGTCAACCGATAGGTAACGTTCACCGGTATCGTAGCTGAAGGTCAGTATCCGGCTGCCTGGGGCAAATTCAGCTTCACGTTGTTTGATGGCGGCCAAGCTCGCGCCCGATGAGATGCCGACAAAAATGGCTTCTTTGCGGGCGCATTCACGGGCCATTTCAAAGCTATCGGCTTCGCTGACAGCAATCGTGCCATCGAGGCTGTTGGTGTTGAGAATCTCGGGTATAAAGCCTGCGCCAATGCCTTGTAAACGGTGTGGACCTTTGTCTTTGCCGGCAATAACTTGCGAGTTTTCGGGCTCGACGGCAAAGGTTTGCAGCTTGGGAAAGGCCGCCTTAAGCTCTTCTGAGCAGGCGGTAATATGGCCGCCAGTGCCGACGCCGGTGATTAAGTAATCAAGACCTTCGGGGAAATCGGCCACAATCTCTTTGGCCGTCGTGTTGCGGTGCGCTTCGACGTTGATTGGGTTGTTGAACTGTTGTGGTACCCAGCTGTTGGGGTAATCGTCGTGCAGCTCGTTGGCCTTAGAGATAGCCCCGCCCATCCCTAACTCTTTGGGGGTGAGTACTAGCTCGGCGCCCAGCGCCTTCATCACTTTGCGGCGTTCGATAGACATGGATTCGGGCATGGCTAAGATCAGGCGGTAGCCACGGGCTGCGGCCACCATAGCAAGGCCAATACCGGTGTTGCCGCTGGTGGGCTCGATAATGACAGTGCCGGGCTTCAGTAAGCCTTTTTGTTCGGCTTCGTTGATCATCGCCAGCGCAATACGATCCTTAATACTACTGCCAGGATTAAAACGTTCGACCTTCATCCACACTTCGATGTCGTCGCGAAACAGGTTGTTGATTCTGACGTGGGGGGTGTTGCCGATGGTATCGAGGATACTGTTGACTTTCATAGTGGCGCTCCCAAAATAAGTGAGGCAATAACTTAACAGAAACAAGGCGTTTTGGGCAGTGTGTGCGGGCTCTGAATTAGCGCTTAGGCCTTGGCCGCCACACGGATGGGTATGGCAGTCAAGCAAGCAAGGCCCGCATACCATAGGCTTAGCCATCAAGCAGGGCGCTGGCTAACACCTCAGACGGCTTGCCGGTTAACTCTTGAGCAATGTCGCGCAGTTGCTCCAAGCTGACTTTGCCCAGTTGCATCATGGCGCGGGTGGCGTTGTCTAAACTTTTTTCACCGTTGGTGCGTGAGCGTATCTCGGCGTCGAGCTCGCCAAACAGCAGTGCGGCGCGGGCGGTACGCTCGCCGCTAGAGGCGCCGCCACGCAGAGTTTTGATGTCTTTACTCCAGTTACTCAGCCAGTTTTCAACACGCGCTAGACGGTCGTCTGTGAGACCACCGGCACGGTGTAAAACGGTATAAGAGTAATATTCAGCCAAACCTTCGGCAATCCAATCATCGCCTTTGGCGCCTCTGATACGCGTGAGTGTGTGTATTAACTCATGCAATAAAGTACTGGTGCCGTTCTCGCTGACCATAGGCCGGGCGGTGTGAACAAACAGCGAGTTTGGCCCTGACAAACCGCCGCGCCACATGGGGTCACCGGCCATTACTAGAATGATTTTGGGCGGTGTTTTACCTACAATTTGGCTCAGTGTTGGCCAGTTGAGCATTACAAAACTCATTAAATCCATGCGCCGGATATCTTCACCGGCCGGGCCACTAATGGCGATATGTGTTGTAGGTAAGCGCTCGCGGCGGGGGCCCAGTTTGCCGGCAATAAACCAACCAGTGGGGCGATCAAAGCGGCGCTCGAGGTTGTCGATAATAAAATTGCCCTCAGCGGTCTTCTCCCAGCCGCTGTTTACGCTGGGCCAGTCGCTCGGCAGGGTAAAGTGCAAAGTGGCCTGACTCTCAATGCCTTTGCGGCCACGGACTATGGCCGGCGGAATTAAATCATCACCGCGAAAAATTGCAAAATCGGTCGCGCGCAATGAATCGTAACCCCCGTTGCGGCGTTTGTGGTTGAGGCTGACCTCAAGGCTAAACCACGGATTGTCAGTGGGCGGTTGCCAGAGGGCTCGGCCATTTTTTAGTGTTAACTCGCCATTGGCTTTGATGTTGTGGTGTAGATGCTCGTCGAGGTTAAAGTCAATTTCACTAAGGCCACTGTCATCTCCCAGCTCAATGCGTACGAAAGCGTGGGTGTCGCTTTGACTGAGATCTACGCGGTAGTTAATAAGGTAGCTTTGTTTGTCACTGGCATGGCTGTTGAGCACTCCTAGCATGGTAAGAATTAGACTGAAGCTAAGAATTAAAAGTGACGATTTTGGTGCTAACCGTGGAGCAAGAGCAATTGACATAAGACGGTGGTTCCTAAAAGTACTATTTGTAGCGAGTGATTTAAGCTTGGAGCCAAAAGCCCTTGGCAGGTTCATTAATATGAGCGGCGAAACGGCTTTTTGTGATGCGCGTTGGATAAATCTTGCCCCAGTTGTTTGTGATCACTATGATTGCCCCTTTTTTTGTTGCCGCCAATGGATAGCGGCCAGTCAGTGCCAGCGCTTGATTATAAGAGTGGCGCAAGTATGAGCTAAAAAGCACAGCCAAACGAGGGGGTAAGCGTTGAAAAGCAGGTTACAAGCTTGGTGGGGGTTACTGGGGTTCGAGCCTAACACGACCAGTCATCATGAAAAATTAATTTCGGCCGTAGGTGGCGGGTTGGGCATCGCAGCTGTTTATGGTTTGTCTCACTGGGCTTTAGATGGCATGGCAGCGGGATTAATGGTGGCGTCTATGGGCGCGTCGGCGGTGCTGTTATTTGCAGTTCCGCACGGTACCCTGTCACAACCTTGGCCGATTATTGCAGGCCACTGTGTATCTGGTTTTGTGGGTGTTAGTTGTTATTTATTGTTTGGCAACTCGCTGCTGTCAGCAGCTATGGCAGTAGGCGTGGCGGTGATAGCAATGGCTTATTTGCGCTGTATTCACCCCCCCGGCGGGGCTACTGCTTTGGCCGCAGTGATTGGTGGGCCGGCAGTGCACAGTTTGGGTTACGGTTATTTACTAACACCTGTAGCGGTAAATTTAATTGCTATTTTGGCCGTCGGTTTCTTGTTTAATAATGCATTTTATTGGCGGCGTTACCCAGTGGGGCTAATGGTGCCGCGTAAGAGTGAGCCGGGTCGCCCTCATTTGGCGTTATCGCACGAGGATTTTGCCGCGGCGATGCACGCGCTAGATACTTACATTGATGTTAGCTCTGAAGAGCTGGCCCAGTTATTTGATCGCGCGTGGGAACATGCGCGTGCGGCCGATCAAGAAGCTTTAAAACTGCTTCCCAATCACTACTACAGTAATGGCCAAGTGGGTGATCGGTGGTGTGTAAGGCAGGTGTTTGATGTGGCGGAAGATCAGTTAAACAATCCGTGCTCGCAGTTAGCGTATCGGGTGGTGGCGGGGCTTAATAAAGAGCAAACGGGCAGGTGCCGGGTTGATGAGTTCCACCAATGGGCTAAATTCCGTGTCACCAAACAAGGCGAGCGCTGGATTAAAGCGGCGTAAGTTAACAGCTCTAAGTTCTCTCGATACTGTGGTAAAATGAGCGCTCTAACGCGCTCCTTACCTTACTTGTCGGTACTCCATGTTTGATAATCCCCTGGCTCAAGTTGTTGGACTACTTAGCTATTGCTTGGGTGTTTATTGCTTTTATCAGCGCGATGATCGGCGTTTAAAAATTGTCTTGTTGGCGATGCAGATTAACAACTGCATTCATTTTGCCCTGCTTGGGGCGGGCACGGCATTACTTAGCTCTGTGTTTTCGGTTGTCCGTACCGGAGTGTCACTGCGCACCAAATCAGGCGTAGTCGCCTGGTTATTTATTGCACTTAGTTTTTCTTTGGGCTTGTACGTCTCTAGCAGCTGGCAAGACATGTTGCCGGTGATGGGCTCTTGCATGGGTACTTACGCGCTGTTTTTTTTACAGGGAATTCGTATGCGTTTATTGTTTTTAATAAGCGCGTGTTTTTGGTTGGCTAATAATATTTATGTCGGATCGCTTGGCGGAACTTTGTTAGAGGCAACTTTAATCACTGTTAATAGCCGCACCATGTTCAAGCTTTATCGCGAGTAGTTTATCCGTTGGGGTAGGTCGATATTATTAGAGTTGATATAAATATACATGACCGATTCAAGCCGTTACCGCGGCATCTTAGATTATTCCTGCCCCTTATCGTACGTATCATCCGGTTTACTCATAGACCGCTGCGGCGTTTTCACAGTGGTAATTATTAGCCCAAAAAAAGGCCGCAATGCGGCCTAATGGGGGAGGGTTGATGTAAGCCACGGACGCGGCTCTCATCGGGGGGAATAAAAAGGGGCCGGTTGACGGCCCAACGAGGGTTTGGCGAAACAGTTGCGGCTAGAGCGGCGGCTGCTTATTGGGTGTTGTTTGATGTGCATACTGTGCTCTCTATTGCGGTTTCTGTTTACTGTTGTCGGGTTTAAAGCGTGAACCATGCCAATAATAAAATATTTATTAAAAACAATAATTTATGCTTTTTTTTGTTCAGGCAATGAGCACGATAAGAGCAAAAGCTATGTAGTTTTTGGTGTTGCTTTTGTAACTCTTACAGCTAGCTGTTGTTTGGCTAAAAAGCGAGCCCTTGCGGGCCCGAAAAGAGAAGCAGCTAATATTTAGCTGATGCCTCGAGGAGGTCATGGGGTAGGTAAACACTCATTAATTTTACCGCTGCCGGCATAGGCGGTGACGTGGCTTTTGGTCTCTGAGCCGGCCAGCGCTGTGTATGAGTAGCTAGGGGTATAGCTAATTGTTGCGCTGAGATCAGCGCCTGGGCCGGCAATCAAATCGCCATCGGCAGGGTTGCTCCAGCTGATGTTGTCGTAAACATTATCAGCCAGATCCCAGTAACCCACTTCGGCCGAGTAAAAGCTAACAACCGGGTTTTGGACGTTTTCAAACACAGTGCCTTCAACGCGAATGGTTGCGCCCATGCGGGAGTTAACTGCGGTCGACGAAACATCTTTGTAATAGTTGTTCAGGATATGCGCTTCACCAAAACGGAATAGCGGCATCCGTGAGCTGGCGTTTTCCCAAAAGTTGGCGTAGAAGGTAATGCGGCGGTGGCTGTTGTCTTCATCGCTGCTCCCCCACAGAGAGGTTTTCCAGCTGTCGTGTAGGTAGTTGTAAGATATGGTGACATTGTCTATGTCTCGTTTACCGCTGACTAGCTCGTCGTAATAATCTTTGTCGCTGTTTAAATCATTGTAAATTTCATTGTGATCAATCCAGATGTTGTTGGCGGGCCCTTCTAAACTAATGCCATCCTTCTCGCCGGTGTCTACCCGCCGAATAGTCAGATTGCGAATAATGATGTTGTCTGATTTGTACACTTTAATGCCAATGCCGTCGAGCATAGCGCTGCTGCCAACCCCGATAATAGACAGGTCAGACATTTCTTTAACGTCAAACCTTTCCACACTGGAGTTATCGGCGTTAATAATTCCATCAACAAAAATGGTCAGTGGGCTGCTGCCTTTAGCCGATAGTGCTGCCGCCAATTCTGTACCGGAGGTCGCTGTAATGGTATTGCCGCCAGCACCACCGGTGGTGCCAGCGCCTAGGCTGGCAAAGCCGACCACGGTGTTCATGGTATCGCAGTGGCTGGCGACAGAACTGCTGGATGAGCTTTCACTTGCCGTGCTTGAGCTGGGCGTGTTACTGGATGATGAGCTTTCTGGGTAAGTCGGGTTGCCGCCTGTAGGGCCACCTGAACTACCGCAGGCGCTGAGGGTGGCGGTTAAGGCCAGTATGCTAGTAAAAGTGACTGCTTTCATGAGGTGTCTCTCTGCGTGAGTTCGATGCATCATGTGTGGTTCTACTTAAGTGAGTTTGCGGCGGTACTAACACCGCCGCGATCGGTTTTAAGGCGCCAGTGGGTCAATGCTGATGTTGTCGAACTCAACGGTGATGTTGTTTTCGCCGGGAGCTGCGTAAAGGCCTACATACCAGGTGTCGCTGTCGGGTGTTGCGGCAAAATCGCTGGTGCTGTTTGCCTGAATAAAATCGACCCCGTCTTTTGAGTAGTAGCGTTTAACGCGCTTGTCGGCGCCGTCATCGTAAATCTCAATGCGCACATAATCGCCCACTTCTAACTCGGGTATGTCCGAGCGTGAGCGGCTGCCGCTAGGTTTCATTTGCGCGCGCGAACCGATCAGTGTTGCCGGATCACCATCGACATAAAAACCCGCATCAGCCCAACCAGGTAGATTGGCAAAGTCGGCGACTGCGTCCATGTTCTCCATTGCCATAATCCCAAAGCGATAAGCGTTACCCGCGGCGATATCAGCACCGCTTACCGAGCTGATTTGAGCGGTAAACATAAAATCACTCAGCTCGATTTTTTGGCTGGCAAAAAATAAATTTTGCTTGGACGATGACATATTACCGCCGGTGGCGGTTAGAGTGATCGAGAACGCTGTGTTTTCGCTCAGCTCACCTGACACAGGAATATCCGATTCACCTATTAAGTTTAAGCTGTTGACTGTCCATTCGGCGTCTGCTCCTGGCGCGTCACCGGTGTATTCAAGCTTAATATCTTTAAGGGTAATATTGCCGACGCGGCTATCGGCCCGCAGTTGTAAAAACGAGTTGGCACTACCTAAGAAATCAGGTTCGATGATCAGCTCGTAAGGCGTCGCGCCAATATCATCTGGGGTTAATTCGATAAGTTTAGAGTCTCCTCCATGAATCGAGTTGCTTGAGCCTGAGGTGTTGTTGTCAACATAGACTTGGAACTTACCTGGGCTGGCCGGGTCGGCACTGGTGAAGTCGGAGATCGTCATAGTGATACGATAAGGTGCGGATAAATCTATATCACCTGAAGGTTGTACGCCATCGGCACTGGGTACACCGCTATCGCCGACGGTAAAACGCGCATTGTTCATACTTAACGCATTATCGGCAATGTTGATACGGCTACTGCCACTGGTGACTTTATAAAATGGATCCGCGCGATCGGTTGAGAGAGACAGGAAGTCGGCGCCTTCGGTCTCGCCGAACAAAGTATCGGAATCGTGCGACAGATTAATCGTTAACGGCAGACCGCCAAATGGCGTGCCTTCGGCTTCTGGCTCAGGGGCATTGTTATCGTCGCCGCCGGTTGCAGGATTAACCAGTTTATAGTTAGAGTCTTTAACACTGCAATCGGGTTGCGTGTTGTTGGCATCGTCTTGATACTCGATGACTAAATCATCAATAACAGCCCAGCCGCCACTTGATACGCGCATTGAGAAAAACGAGTTTTCGGTGCCGACTAGCTCGGGCTTAGAGGCAACTAAAGCGCCGCCGGTGGCTAAAGTGGTGTCGCCTGGAATATTAATCTCGACGCGTTGGCCTGCCACTAAAGTGTTAACCGGTTGGTTAAATATGCGCGAGCCGACGTTACCGCCGCCGTGAATCGAACTGGCTTCACTGGTGGTATTGTTGTCGACGTAAATTTGGAAGTCACTGGCACTGGCGGTATTGGGTACGGCCACCACACAGAAAGAGATTTTATAATTTTGGCTTAAATCTAATTCCCCCCAGCTTAGTCCTTCATCGATGCCATCACCGGGCGTGGAGTTTTTACGTGGATCGTTCACCTCGCCCGCTAAGGCAGAAACCGTTTGAGCAATGGTAAAGCGTGCATCACCTAAACGCAGTTTTTGGTCGGTGTCGGCGGTAATCCAATTGCCGCCGTCGGGGTCAACCGTACCGTCTTCCATAAACACACCGGCCATGGAGTAATAAAAGCTGTCTTCACCCTCCTCGGCATCACTGGCAAGAGTTTTGTAGGCTGCGCTAAAGAACCCAGCGGTATCGCTGGCGCCAAAGGTTTCAATAATGGGCAGCTGGGTATTGGTGATTTTAGGCTGCTCGCCGCCATCACCGTTACCCTCACCCCCTGCGGGTTTGTCGATATTAATAATAATATCGGGTGCGCTGGAGTCGGGTTCGCTACCGCAGCCGGTTAAAAAGCTGGCAGCGATGATAAAAGTGCTTAGCAGCGTTAGCCTAGTATTGATAAGCTTAGTGTTCATCGTGAAATACCTTCGTTATTGTAGATTATTTGGTTGGCGTCAGCCCTGTGTCGCCATGACGGTTACTTAAACTTCATTACATAAAGCGGTAGTTAACACCGATCTGGAAAGAGCTGCCGTAGTCCTCGGACTCGAACATAATGTTGCCGCGTGAGTACTCATTGCCTTTAAAGTACTTAAAGCTTTTATCTTCGGTTAGGTTGAGAGCATCAAAATAAAACTGAATATCATCGTTAAGCTGATAAGTCGCTTTAAAGTCCAAACCAAAGGTGTCGTCGTCGTAGATATCAGCCCAAGTGGCACAGTTTTGTGGCAGCCCAAGATTGGCATCGGCCTCGATATCGGCCTGTGAACAAGAGCCGATACGCTCTAGCACCTTACTGCGGTAGTTGCCGATGACTCGCAGCGAGATTGAGTCGCTCTCCCAGCCGAGGGTTAAGTTGACAGTGGTGTCGGCTTGATCGGGTAGCTGGATTTCGTCGGCGCGAATGGTGTCGCCGACATTGGCACTGCTATCAATCAAGGTCATGTTGCTTTGTACAAAAAAGCCTGTCTCAAAATACTGCGAATAAGACAGCTCAATACCGTAAACTTTGGCCTGTTCGCCGTTAGTGGTTAGGTTGACGTCGTTGTAAACTTGGCCGGGTGGGAAGTAAAACTCGCTGACCTGATCGACTGGAATTTTCACTGGCATATCTTCAAAGGAGCTCGAGACGCCACTGACCTCGACGATAAAATCGGAGATGTCTTTGTAGAACAGTGCTGCTTGAAAGTACAAGTCTTCACTGGCATACCACGTAATAGAGGTGTCTAGGTTAACCGACTTCATGGCGGTTAAGGTTGGATTTCCTAGATTAATTACGTTGTCGGGGCTCACGTAAAAGTCTTTCGAGTCAGATGATAAATCGTCTAACGATTGGGCGCCGATATCGGTGGGGTTGTCGCTACATTCGCCGTAGTTGGCGCTGCCTTCGATATCATTACAAATGGAGACTCGGCCCGAGAAATCGGCAAAGGCTCGGGCTTCATTAAATGATGGCCGAGTGAAGCTAGTCCATACCGAGGCGCGCACTAAAATGTCTTCGCGCGGCTCGTAGCGATAGTGCAAGCTCGGAAAGAAATCGTCGTAAGCGCTATTAGCTCCCACCATAGGCACAGCGATGTCGAGCACGGTAGATTCGTTGGCCACTTCAAAGCGGTCGTTGCGGATCGATAAATTTCCGGTTGAGGTGAAATCGGTTTTCTCCCAGCGCACCCCAGCAATTAGTGATGACTTTTCACTTAGCTGAAACTCCGCCATCACATAAGCGGCAGCTGTGTCTTCGGTTAAGGTGTAATCGTCTTTGACGCTGTCTTGGCCCGAGCGCAGCGGGTCGGTGTATTTGGCAATTGGGGTGGTGATATCTAGTAGTCGTTCGGCTTCATCGTAGGTAATAAAGTCTTGCTGGATATCTGGGTGGGCAGGGGTAAATGTGGCAAAGTCGCCCAGACGCGCACCCGCTAATTGCAAGCACTCGGCATCGCCGTCACAGCCGTTAGTGTAATCACCGGGAATCACACTCCAGCGATCTTTATTGCGATAACGATCGCGTTGCTTAACCGTAAAACCGGTTTTTATGTAGTTAAGAAAATTATTGTCGGAGAAATCTTTTTGCAGATTCACGCTGACTTGATCGATAGTATCTTCGCGGAAGCTGTCTTCAATAAAAATGTTGTCGTACAGTAAGTTGGTTTGTCGGCGTTGTCCCTCTTGGTAACCATTTAAGCCGCCGTAGCCACCAGATTGCGGTAGGCTGTTTGAGCCGCTAAGGGCTTCTAAAACATCGGGTGATACCACTTGGCCCTGAATGTAACCAGGCCCTGCAACCCCTAGCATGGGTAGGTCGCGGGTACGAAATTGTACGCGGCGACCATCGGGTTTCGTCCACTCGCCAATGGAGTGTGCGTAGTCGTAATCGAGAGTCCAGTTGTTGGCAAAATGATTTTCGCCACCTATAGAGAAAGCCGTGGTTTCTGAGGTGCCGTCTTGAATAAAGAATTGTTGTTGAAGATCGGTGTCGACTAGACCAAATAAACCCGATTCATTATCGAGGTAAACAATATCGCCGGTGCCGGCTTGGCCAAAGCGGTAGTACTCGCGCATGGCCATATCTAAATCATCGTACTTGGTGTAGCTGACTTTGGCGTAGTACTCCGAGTTTTCGCTCGGGCGCCAACCTAAATCCAGCGAGCCCGAGGTGCGGGTGCGCTCGGCGTCTTCCTGGCGCGCTTCGTAGCGAAATGGAATTAACATTGGGTCGCCATCGTACTCTGTCGGTAAGCTCGCAACATCCGGAGTTATATAGCGTGGTAGTGAATCCGCGTGGTGCTGTACTTGATAAACCACACTGGAGCGATCTTCATACGAGGCAGAGTAGCCCACGCCGATAGTGTCGTCGGCAAATAGATGGGTGCCGTTGATGGCGATCTTGGGATTGAACTCTTCTTTATACGATTGATAATTGCCTTGCGCTTTTATTTGGACGCTGTCGCCTTTACGGTCAAATGCCGAGACGGTATTAACATTGACAGTACCGCCGATAGAGTTGAGATCCATATCAGGGGTAAGGGCTTTAATCACCTCTATCGAGCCGAGCATGTCGGCGGGTAGGGCGTCTAGGGCAAAAGCGCGGCTGTCTTCACCGGCCGATGCCAGCTCATTACCGTTCATGCTGACGGTGACAAAGCCAGGCCCAAGGCCGCGTACGGTTACAAATTTACCTTCACCTTCGGATTTTTGCAGGGTAATGCCGGGCAGTCGTTGCAGTGATTCTGCAACGTTTTGATCGGCAAAATTACCGACATCATCAGTGGCAATAATAGAGCTAAATGCGTCCTTGTTACGCTCGCGCTCACGAGCATTAAGCTCGGCCTGACGGACCCCCTGAACGACGATCTCCTCCATGGCGTTATTGTTTTGCGGCAGGGCAGCTTCTTGTGCTTGCAGCTGGCCGGCTGATGCCATGGCAATCAACACTGAGAGTAGTCGGTACTTTGGCATACGTGTTCTCCATTTTTTTATAGATTATTAGATGTTTATGGTATTACCAATTTTGAGTGTATGTTTGCACACAACTGACGGGTTTTCAATATTTGGCTTTACCATATTTCTTTTTGGTATTACCGCCTGTCGAGGTAGGTTGATCTGGCACTATCTGGAGCAGAGGGAGGCGAAATAACGGACCGCCACCTTTTGGGTTGGAAGATGGCGTCCGCTGTGGTCGCGCCTTGTGGACGCTGGGGTAGGACTTGATAACCGCGCTGTGGGTTAAGCGAGAGTTACCGAGTTGTCGAGATAAACATCTTGGATGCTTTGCAGTAACTGTACGCCTTCGGCGAAGGGCTTTTGAAAAGCTTTGCGACCACTGATTAGCCCCATGCCGCCGGCGCGTTTGTTGATAACGGCGGTGCGTATCGCTTGGGTTAGGTCGTTGTCGCCAGACGCGCCACCTGAGTTTATCAGGCCAATACGGCCCATATAACAGTTGGCCACTTGGTAACGGGTTAAATCAATTGGGTGATCGCTGGTGAGTTCGCTGTAGACGCGTTGGTGGGTTTTACCGACATTGATTGCATTAAACCCGCCGTTGGTTTCGGGCATTTTTTGTTTGATGATGTCCGCTTCGATGGTGACACCGAGATAGTTGGCCTGGCCCGATAAGTCGGCCGATAAATGATGGTCATCGGCATCGGTTTTAAATGCGCTATTGCGTAGGTAGCACCAAAGGATTGTGACCATGCCTAATTGGTGCGCTTCGGCAAACGCGGCAGAAATTTCTTCCAGTTGGCGGCGGGATGTTTCTGAGCCAAAATAAACTGTGGCACCGACTGCAGCGGCTCCCATGTCGTAAGCTTGGCGTACGCTGCCGAACATTCTCTGATCGTAACTGGTGGGGTGAATCAGTGCGTCATTGTGGTTGAGCTTAACCACAAAAGGAATTCTGTGGGCATAGTGGCGAGAGACCGAACCCAATACGCCCAGCGTAGAGGCGACGGCATTGCAGCCGCCCTCTATGGCTAATTCGATAATATTCTTTGGATCAAAGTACGCCGGATTAGTGGCAAAGCTTGCTGCTGCCGAGTGTTCAATGCCTTGATCAACAGGTAAAATTGAGACGTAGCCGGTGCCGCCTAAACGCCCAGCATTTAAGATACTTTGAAAGTTGCGCAGCACCTGAGGTGGGCGGTCAGTTGCGCTAAAAATATTGCTCACATAGTCGGGGCTAGGTGTCATTAAAGTGCTGGCGGGGATGGTGTTACTCTTGTGGCCAAGTAAGTAGTCGGCTTCGTTGCCTAGCAGGCGCGCAATATCAGTCATGTCTGTGTTCCTTTAATGAGTCCGCAACTTGCTATGTTGTGCTGGATTTGCGGTTAAGTGTTGTGAATTAGGTTTCTGGGTGTTTTAGGCAGGCTCTTTTACGCTGCTTCTGCGGCCAAAATATTCGGGTAATTTTCGCGCTATTAAACGGTTGCGACATTTGCGGTAATCGGGCAAGCCGTTGCAGTAGGGTGGGTAGGCCTCGCCGGCAATAAGTGGGGAGAAATAGTCGAGTCCCGCTTGCGTTACACTAAAGCCGTCTTTACTCATAAAGTGGCGCGGCATGTTTTTTTCGCCGCTGGCGACCTCTGAGATATGCACGGGTTTTAGGTGCCATGTGTAAGGAACCGACTGGGTTCGGACGATGGCTGGCATCACCGATTGCAGTCCGGCTACCGCGTATTCCACCGCAGCTTTACCTACCGCATAAGATTGCTCAATATCGGTTTGTGATGCCAAGTGGCGAGCGGCTCTTTGTAAGTAATCACACACACTCCAGTGACATTTATAATTGAAACGTTCTTTAATAAAGTCCACCAACAGCGGTGCAACACCGCCGAATTGGGTGTGACCGAATGGATCTTCGTTTTCGGCCGAAGCCAGCAGCTCGCCCGAGGCTTGGCGAATTCCTTCTGCGGTGACGACAATGCAAAAGCCTTTCTTGGCGACGGTTGATTGAACACGCTGTAAAAAAGCTTCTTGGTCGAAGGTTATCTCGGGGACTAAGATGATATCTGGCCCCAGCTCGCGCTCGTCGCAGGCAAGACCGCTCGCCGCGGCAATCCAGCCGGAGCGACGCCCCATGACTTCCATTACAAATACTTTGGTTGATGTTTTGTGCATTGAGGCCAAGGCAAACGATGCTTCTAAGGCTGATACCGCGACATACTTGGCGACCGAACCAAATCCCGGGCTGTTGTCGGTTATGGGCAAATCGTTATCGATGGTTTTAGGCACGCCGATACAAGTTAAGTCGTAGCCGACTAACTCGGCCACCTGCGCCAACTTGCGTGTAGTATCTTGTGAGTCGCCGCCACCATTGTAAAAAAAATAACGAATGTTGTGAGCGCGAAATACCTCGATCAGGCGTTGGTATTCATCGTGCTGGACATTGGGGTTTTGTAACTTGTGGCGACACGAACCAAACGCCCCACCGGGGGTGTGCAGCAACCGCTCTAGCGTCTCGTCTGACTCTTCACTAATGTCGACGAGATTCTCTTGTAGTGCGCCCAGAATACCGTCGCGGCCGGCATAAACTTTTTCAAAAATCGCTGGGTATTGTCGTGCGGTCTCGATGATTCCGGCGGCCGTCGCGTTGATAACCGCCGTAACGCCACCTGACTGACCGTAGAATGCATTCGCCATGGTGCCTACTCCTTGGGAAGAAAAGTCGCATTAAATCATTTTTTGGTCTTACCTTTCAATATAAATTGGTAATACTATTTTGTTGTTTTTGGTATGACTATTTTGACACCGCTGTCATTTATATTCTGTATGGCACATCTGGTCAGTGCAGAGAGTACTGAGCTTGATGGCACAATTGATTTTTTGGTGAAGGGGGCGCTTTAGCTTTTGGTTGTGCAGCGCAAGCCCTTGATGTATCGGCGTGGCTCGAACGTGTTTGGTGTGTTATCAGTTATATGAAAGTTTTATAGCGCGATAGGGGCGGCCTATTGTTTTAATGAGTCCTGGCACTTGAAGCTTGGGCGATAAAAAAGGCCGCCAGAGTTGTCTCAGGCGGCCTTTTTTGTAAGCTAAGAATAGGTGTTAGTCTGCCAGCTCCCAGCGGATATTTCCCACTTGGAAGGTGACGTCTTGTTCACCAAATACTGGCCACAGTGAGAAAGGTGTGTCGACATTTTCTATGTCAAATCCACCCTGATTAATGTCGGCAATAGGGATAGTAATAGTGTGCCATTCGTTATCCGCTGGCAGCGGAACGGGAACTTCAGTTCCCACGCAAGGGTAGCCGCAGTCAGCTTTGGCGAGGAAGCCCTGAGTATTGCCGTTGTTACTGACCACTTTCAGGTCAAACACTAAATTACCTGAGGCAAAAGCGCTAAGATCCTTGGCTGTTGAGTCTTGGATATAGAAGGTACCGAGTCCTGTATCTGTGAACTCCACGCCAATCACAGTGCCTTTGTCGGGATCAACAATAGTCGCATCAAGGGTGATTACCTGGCCACCGTCTTGCCACACTCCAAATCCAGGGCTGCTCCACTCGGCTGGTAGTGCATTGACAAAAATATCCATATCTTCAGTGACAACTACTGGCGCTAGCACTGGGTTGATATTGCAATCGCCCAGGCAGGCGATGCGGACATTGTCTAGTTGAATGTGAGCTGCTCCATCCAGTATTTCGACCTCGATGGGGCGCATCACGGACGACCAGTCTATTTGTGACCACGAGCCCTCTGCTTGACGCAGGGTGGAAAAACGCACGGATACTGGCGTCCACTGTCCGATCATATCTGCGCTGAGGTCTATATCATCAACGCTAATATCGGGGAAACCTGAACCTAGCTTAACGACTAGCTTAGTGCCCACATCGGCCGCTTCAACCCAGATATCAAACTTGAGCTCGCCAAGGTTGCGTGGGTTATTGTGTAGCGGGTCGCTACCAAAGTTAAAGCCGTCCAGCACCTCTGGATAACTGCTCATATCGTCTGAGACCAGCCACGCAACGGCGGGGCCCGCATTCGAGAATTGCAGGTCCCATACTATTGTGCCGCCCGATCCTGGGTTAATTGGTGCAGCGTTGGGAGTGGAGATAAGTGCGCCGCTATCGTTCCAAATGGCGTGCTGTAGAGTGTTATCGACTGGGGTACCGTTGACATCGAATCCTAGTGTTTGTATCCCGTCATCCGAGCCACGATATAACCACACTTCATCTCGCACATCCGCCGGTGGCACATGGCCAGTAATATTGGTAGCGGAAACACCTGCGTCAGCCGTAGGTGTTTCACAGCCTTGGCCGGTCACGGGGTCGTGTGAGCATTCATACACACGCACATAGTCTACTTGCATGGTTCTGGTGTCGTTAAAGTTTGGCAAATCAATGTATTCGCCGTTGCCCAGTGCCAAGTTCAAGATCATATGGAAGGGGTTATCAAACGGTTGGGCGCCGGTGCCCACTTGATAGCCAACCTCTTGACCTGCCCAATAGTAGATAAACCAATTGCCGCTGTTGCGGGCAAAAAGTACATCATCAACATACCAGCGGATTTCGCCTTCCTCCCACTCTACGGTATAGGTATAAAAGTCATCCCAAATATTAGTTGGCGGCTCGTAAGCGGCGCCGCTGTACTGGTTCCAAGGCCAAGAGAAGCCGTAGTGCAGTGTGCCGTGCATTTCATTGGCGGTACCTGTAGGTGCCGGGCCCGCAACGCCGGGCTGGAAGGCTTCAAAAATATCAATCTCGCCACTATGGGGCCAGCCGCCATAGGTGCTGGTGTCTGATGGTAGCATCCAGATTGCAGGCCAAATGCCTACGCCTTGTGGCATTTTGGCGCGAATTTCCATACGGCCATAAGTCCAATCGCCCTGATTACGTGTGCGCAGACGAGCGGATGAATAGTCTTTACATACATTAGGGGCGGTAGCGTAGTTTGGATCTTCTTGGTTGGTATTAGGGCCGCAAACATTACCCGCACCTTCGTAGATGGCGGAGATATGCAGCAGGTCGTCCTCGACATAGCTGTTAGCTGGGGCGCTGGTATAACACTGGGCTTCATTATTACCGCCGCCCCAGCAGTTAACTTCGTGCTCCCATTTGCTGCTATCAATGGTTGTACCTTCAAACTCATCGTTCCAAACCATTGTCCATCCGTTTGCGGCGCTGCTCGATGAGCTGGAGCTGCTGCTCGATGAGGCAAGACTGCTCGATGAGCTTGAAACGCTGGATGAGCTGGCGACGCTGCTGGATGAGGCGATGCTACTTGAGGAGCTGCTAAACACCGATGAACTAGAGCTGGCGGTGTTGTCCACAGAAGAGCTGGCCACGCTGCTAATAGCAGAGCTGGAGCTGCTCTCAACGCTGGACGATTCGGATGAGCTTGAATCGCTTGAGGCGCTAGAAATATCAACTGACGACGCGGAAGAGGATGCCACCGAACTCGATGGCACTGAGCTTTCGACTGAGCTAGAAGATACAGAGGCGATTGAGGATGAGGACGTAACGACGGAACTGGATGAGTTGTCGTCGGCTGAGTTGCTGGATCCACCGCAGGCGCTCAATGTGAGCGCCATAATGCCGGCTATAGGAAGTAATTTAAAGTTTTTGATCATGATTGTCTCGATTGGTATCGTTTTTATTAATTAATAGTCTCGTGGCGTCCTTGCGCTTTGAGAACTTGCCTTACGGTAGTGCTCACTTGTCGCTTGTTATTTTTGTGTCTTCTCGAATGAGCCGCCGTATATATTGAGTCTGGAGGCTAGTCCGAAAAAATGCCGTGACCACACAATACTGCCGAGCCGTTTGTGGTGTGTCGTCCCACTTTGGAGTGCTGATGAACGTGGCTTGTGTCACTTTAAATTTATACAAACTGTGACAGTCTAGTTGCCCGTTATTGGCCGGTGGAGAGATGGGTTTGGCTCTGCGCGATAAGATCGTTCTCTCGATCTTATCTGCCGGTTTTAGGGCATAAGATTGGAGCGCGACTAGAAAGTGTTGCGATGAAGGGTTAGAAAATATAACAAGTTAATAATAGTTGGTGGGGGTGTTGTTAGGTTTTTGAGTACGACCGCCAAACAGAGGATGGTGACCGATTGTTGTAGCGGTAAGATTGCGAATAAAGATTATCGCGTTAGGATCTTTTGGCGTATTAATTATTTTTTTGTGAATTGCAGATTAAAGAGTGAATAATAAAAATAGATATTATTCACTCTTTTTTTATATTGTGTTGTTTTGCGAAAGTCTATGGTGTCGCTGGGCTGCAGCGCGGGGTGCCTACTTACGTAGGGCGAATGTGGGAAAGAGTGACTTCTCATATTGCGCCTAAGCGATTAGTGGGAAGACGCCTTGTAGCTAAGGCAATAGAGTGCGAGAGCTGGGACTAAGCAACACTCTGAGTATTACGCTTAGATAGCGGCAGCTCCAGCACTGCGCCAGATTGATCGAGTGCCTGATAGGATGTCAGCGGATTATCGACTACGGAAGCCGTGCAGCAACAGACTTACTCAAACCTCACACAATGCTAATAATGAGGAGCGTTACATGATAGCCAATACCTTTTCTCGGGGTGCCCTTGCGGCACTGATTATGGCTGTAAGCAGCGGCACTTACGCACAGATAAGTAACTTGTCTGGTGTCGCAACTGCCACGGCTAGCACCCAAGATTTACCCGCCAATGCCGCCATTGATGGCGACGGCAATACCCGCTGGGCCTCTAGCGGGCAAGTCGACCCTTCCTCGTTAACCCTTGATTTTGGGGATCGCTATACGCTCTCGGAAGTGGTTATTTACTGGGAGGCTGCTAATGCCGCCCAATACGAGATTCAGGGCTCCAACGATGGTGTGAGCTGGTCGACCATGGCTACTCGTAACGGTGGCACTTTTGGCGATCGCACTGATACCGTGTCGGTCTCGGGTGATTACCGGTATGTGCGAATGCATGGCATCAGCCGCAGTGCTGGCAACTATTGGGGTTACTCCATCTGGGAGATGGAAGTCTACGGTGCGCCGGTAAGCTCTACGGCCGAGTCGGTACGTATAGAAGCTGAAGATTACGATAACTATTTTGACCTCAGTGTTGGTAACAATGGCAATGCCTACCGCAGCGACGATGTGGATATTGAAGCCAATGCTGATGGTTTTAATGTCGGTTGGATGGACCCAGGTGAATGGCTTGAGTACAGCGTTCAGTTGGGCGCGGGTAGCTATGAGCTAAGCACTCGGGTTGCCTCGCTAAACGGCGGAGGTGATTACACGCTATCACTGGCGGGTGCGGCGCTAGGAGGTAGTGTGCCTGCGACAGGTGGCTGGCAGTCGTGGCAAGAGCAAACACCAGGCACTATTGCCGTGGCGCAAGCTGGACAATATACCTTGCGCCTCGATGTAAATGCTGCCGGTATGAACCTCGATTGGATTCATTTAGAGGCGCAGCAAAGCTCCAGCTCATCTAGCGCCAGCGGCGGTTGCGACGATGGCTGCCTGCAAATGTTGGATGCTCAGACGTTGCGGGCAACGGTTAGTCAGGGCGATACAGTGGATATTCACTACCGCGTTAACGGCGGCGGACAAAATAATGTTCGTATGACCGATACCGGCACTGAGTGGGTGTACGATATTCCGGGGTTAAGCAGCGGTGATCTTGTCAGTGTTAGCTTTACGGTTATTACTAACGGTGCCGGTGAGAGTTTGGCGTGGCGCGACTATAGCGTTGACGGCTCGAACAGCTCGTCTAGCAGCTCTAGTAGCTCGTCCAGCTCTAGCTCTAGCAGTTCCAGCAGCAGTTCTAACTCTAATAGCTCATCAAGCAGCTCGAGCACCTCTCCAGCTGGTCCCGTAACACCGCTTTATAACAGTGGTACGACACTTGAGCCGGTGATTCAATTTGATCGTGGCGATGCTTTAGTAACCCGCTTTTCTGACCGTGGTCGTGACCGCCATGCGAAAGAGGACATGTTCCAAGCATACGAGCACTACTTGAGTTTTTACTGGGAAGATCGCACGGCGGCTATCGAGATTATCGACTACGTGGCTAAAGGTGGCGATACTATTCGTATGAATGTTGAAACTCAGTTTCGTCTAAATGATACCGAGGCCGAGAACCGTTGGTTTTATCGCGGCGTAGGTACAGTGGCGGAGTTTTGCGACAACGGCACCATGGAGGTTATTGACGACACTCACTACTATAAAGAGCGCACCTATAATTGCCGTGAAGGCCGCTCGATTCAAATTGGCGATAAAATGGAGTTTGAGTTGAGTCAATTTTTGGATCACAGCGTACCTAATGGTCGCTCGGCTTATTATGGCTCGACTTACTTGTATATTGTGGGTGAGGGGCTAGTGCCGTGGGAAGTCGGCGGGGCAACACCGGCCGGTGGCATTAAAGATTCGGTTAAAATTCCTGAAAAAGCGTGGCTGGGTGGTCACACCACCGTGCATGCCATGAGCTCTAATGAGCCCGACAATCTATTTATGCAAATGGCCACCAACATTGGTTACGGTAACGCGCAACCGTTTATGTTGGGCCGCCGGGTTCTGCACAGTTCGTTCGTCGATGGTTTGCACGATGAAAATCCGATTGATAATCCACCTTTGACATCGGCTATTGGTGGCTCCGGCCCGTTGTTTGTCAACTCAAGCTGTACCGGTTGTCACGAGCGCAATGGTCGTGCAGCGCCAAGTGCAGTGGGCCAGAATCTGGATAAGTGGGTGTTTAAAGTTGGCGATATTAACGGCGATCCGCACCCGCAGTTAGGGCGTGTGTTACAGCCAGAAGCTAACAGTGGTGCAACTAGCGAAGGTCAGGTAGCCATATCATCTTGGACTGAGCAAAACGGTTTACGCTCGCCTAACTTCCAATTTTCCGGCGTCACGCCCGAGACTTTCTCGGCTCGTATCGCGCCACCGTTGGTGGGTATGGGGTTGCTTGAGGCGATTTCTGAGTCGGACGTATTAGCGCTTGCCGATCCTAACGACAACAATGGCGACGGTATTTCGGGTCGCGCTAATCGAGTTGGCGATCCACTCACTGGCGCGACTCGTTTAGGTCGGTTTGGCTGGAAGGCCGGTAAGGCGACTGTCAAAGCCCAAGTGGCTGGTGCCTTTAATACCGATATGGGGGTGATGAGTTCACTGTTTCCTAATCCCGACTGTGGCAGTGCTCAGGCAAATTGTGGTGCGTCTGGTTCTGAGCTGGCCGACACAGATTTGGACAACCTGACCAAGTACATCTCGCTGTTGGGCGTGCGCGCACAACGCGACTATGATGATGCGGCGGTGCTTAATGGGGAAACCTTGTTTGGCTCTATTGGTTGCGCCGATTGCCACACGCCGTCTTTCCAAACGAGCCAGTTTCATCCGTTGGCTGAGTTACGTGATCAGACAATTCGGCCTTACACCGACTTGCTGTTGCACGACATGGGCCCAGGCCTTGCCGATAACTTAGGCGAAGGCGATGCAAGTGGTAGCGAGTGGCGCACCACACCACTGTGGGGTTTAGGTTTGTCCGCTTGTGTTACCGGCGGTATGACTAATGCGGGGCAGGGGCAGCAGGTGTGTACGCCAGTGCACAGCTATTTGCACGATGGCCGCGCACGCAGTATTGATGAGGCTATTCGTTGGCACGGCGGTGAGGGTGAAGCCTCTAAGCAAAGCTATGAATCTTTATCTACGGCACAAAAGAACGATGTGTTAGCCTTTTTACGCTCATTGTAAGTTGCTAGCCATGGGGTGACGGATTACTCCTAGCTAGGTTATTTAGAAAGCCCAGCCATTAATCTGGCTGGGCTTTTTTTATGTATTATTGATTTGGAAAATCCGGAACGACTGGCTGTGTGTGTGCCGCAGCTCTAGGTTTGGTCTTTAGTGTGTGCTTAGCAGGTTAAATAGCGCCATCTAGGCTAACGCTGAGTATGTTGCTAATGAAACGGGATTTTCTGACTCTGGGAGTATGAATCAGCACAGCAACCTACTTATAATGGGCCGCTTTAGAAGTAGCAGTCCATAAGCTACGTGCCATAGAGTTCACAGCAATCCGCCTGTTTAAATCTTTAGCACCATGGTTTTAGCTTGTTACTTTGTGTCAACGGAGTATGGATATGCTTAATGATAGCGCCCGCCGGCCACTTAAGGTTCGGTCTTCAAAATATTCGCAAGATATTGCCCGTAAGCTGTGCCAGTACCAGGTAACTCCCAATCAAATATCAGTGACGAGCGTGCTCTTTGCGTTACTGGCGGCGTTTTGTTTGATAGGGATGCGTTATTACTGGGGGTGCTGGTTGCTGCCTATATTGGCCGCGGTATTTATTCAATGCCGACTGTTGTGCAATTTGTTTGATGGCATGGTAGCGGTTGAGGGAGGCAAGGCCACCGCAGCGGGTGAGTTGTTTAACGATATCCCCGATCGTATCGCCGACCCTTTGATTATTGTGGCCGTAGGTTACGCCGCCCAACCTATTTTAAGCTGGGCCGATAACTTAGGTTGGTGTGCCGGTCTGTTGGCGGTGTTAACCGCCTATGTACGCACTCTGGCTGTTAGCATTGGTGCGCCCACTAGTTTTGCCGGACCTATGGCTAAGCAGCATCGAATGGCGCTATTAACCGCCGCTTTAGTGCTGACAGCATTAGAATCCGTGGTGTTTTCGCAGCAAGGCTATAGCCTTGTTGTGGCTTTAATAATAATTGCTCTGGGCTCGCTATTAACGTGTATTAATAGGGCTCGCGCTGCCTACCTGTATTTGGAATCCGCCAAAAATGATTAATGTTCCGCAACATGCTTTTTATGCCATGTGTCTGGTGCTTGCGTTATTACTGTTGGCAACCGTAATACGGTTAACTCTTAAAGCCTGCAACCCCAGTCGAGACTATACCGAGCTGCGCCAGCGCATCCAGTCTTGGTGGGTAATGATCGGCATCTTGTTTTTTGTCTTGCTTGCAAGCAAAAACGTTGCCATCGTATTTTTTGGTTTTATCAGCTTTTTGGCCTTGAAAGAATTTTTGTCGATTGTGCCGACCCGTCATGCTGATCGGCGGGCTGTGTTTTGGGCGTATTTGTCTATTCCAGTGCAGTATTATTGGGTGTCTATGGGCTGGTACGGTATGTTTATTATTTTCATACCTGTTTATGTGTTTTTGTTTATACCTATACGTATGGTGCTTATTGGTGAAACCCGTGGCTTTATAGCATCGGCCGGGGTCTTACATTGGGCATTAATGTTGACTGTGTTTTCAATCAGTCATATTGCGTACTTGTTGATGTTGCCAGATAAAAATAATCTAGCCGGCGGTATGGGGCTGATTATATTTTTAATTTTTTGCACGCAATTTAATGATGTGGCTCAGTACGTTTGGGGGAAGCTGTTTGGCCGGCACAAAATCATCCCCAAGGTCAGCCCTAATAAAACTTGGGAGGGTTTTGTTGGAGGACTGTTAACGGTTGCTGTTTTTGCAAGCTTTATTGCGCCGTGGCTTACCCCGCTTTCTTGGCGCGAAGGGCTGGTCGTTGGTTTGATTATTGCCGTTGCAGGTTTTATGGGGGACCTTGTTATTTCGTCGGTTAAGCGTGACTTGCAAATAAAAGATACCGGTCAGCTTATCCCTGGCCACGGAGGCCTGTTGGATAGAATGGACAGCCTAATGTATACCGCGCCGTTATTTTTTCATTTTATTTATTATTTGCACTATTGAGAAAAATCATGATGGCTAGAGTTTTAAAAATAATATTTTTTGCCTTTATTGTTAAGCCCGTCGTGCTTGTAGTGCTTGGGCTGAACGTTGGCAACCGGCAAAACTTACCGCGTAAAGGCCCTGCGGTGGTTGTTGCAAATCATAATAGCCATCTGGATACCTTGGTGCTAATGAGTTTGTACCCGCTGTTGGATATACATCGGATACGGCCTGTTGCCGCAGCGGATTACTTTTTGTCTAATCGTTTGGTGGCATGGTTCTCTTTAAACGTCATAGGTATTATCCCGCTGGAGCGCAAAGCAAGAAGTCGCCCTAAGGTTTTGTTTGAGCAGTGCGAGAAAGCTTTGGATAATGGCGATGTGCTAATTATTTTTCCAGAAGGCTCTCGAGGTCAGCCAGAGCAGCTTGGGACACTAAAGCGCGGTGTTTATCATTTGCTAAAAAATCGTCAAGATACAGTGTTAACTCCGGTGGTAATGCACGGCTTAGGTCGCGCATTACCCCGTGGCGACGGGCTGTTAGTGCCGTTTAATTGCGATGTTATGGTCGGTGAAAGCATAGCGATTGGTGCGGATGGGCAAGAGCTGATCGATAATTTAACAATTGCTTATAAAACATTGTTGGATCAGTGCCTTACTCGACGAAGTTCGGATGTGGTGTAAGTTGTGGCCGGTATTGCGTTAGATGCTTCCACCTAAAACAGTGTCTCCATTTGCTGTTTGTTTGTGTTAGCGCACGAGCATTGTATGACTGTTCAGTTATACTGGCGCCCACCTATCTGCAGCTCGAGGCGCTTATTATTATCCAACGTTTAAAATCGCCGGTTCGGTGGCTGGTGGAGATGGTCGCTCGCTATCCGGGTTTATTAGCGCTGCTGGGGTTTATCTCTGGGGTAGCCAGTTTTTTTCTGGTCGAGCGCGAGCAGGAGCGTTTTGCTCAACTGGTGTCGCTGTTAATGCTAGCCAGCTGGGTGCTCTTGATGCTGGAGAATCTGCTCAAGCGTGGGGTTAGTCGCTGGTTTGGGGTGGAGCTGCCAGATCCGCTGGTCAAGTTTGCTGCGCAGTTGGTGCATCAAGAAAGCTTGTTTTTTGTTATTCCTTTCTTTTTTATCACCACGGCTTGGAATAGTGGACAGATGGTATTTACCGGCTTGCTAATGTTGGCTGCCTGTATTTCTATTGTTGATCCAATTTACTACCGCTGGCTGGCACCTAAGCGTTGGTTGTATTTCTTTTTTCACGGTTTCACGTTGTTTGCAGTACTGTTAACTGCGCTGCCGATAATTGTACATTTGCCTACCTCGCAATCGTATTTTTGGTCGTTGGCGATTGCTGTATCCTTATCTTTTTTAAATATAGTGCGCGACTTCTCATTTGGCTGGTGGCGGCGTACGGCGCTTGCGGCACTGTTGTTGGCGGTTGCTGCGATTGTCGGGGTGGTTGCTCGTCCGTGGGTGCCGCCGGCCACATTGTGGTTAACGAATGTGGCGATTACCACGCAGATAGACGATACGACAAAAGCGCCAGTGGCTCAGCTAAAACTGGTAAGTGACGAGCAATTGCAACAAGGGTTGTATGCCTATACTGCGATTCATGCGCCGCGCGGCTTAAATGAACGGATTTATCATGTTTGGCGTTTGAATGGTAACGTGATTGATAAAATTGCCCTGGATATCAATGGCGGACGTAAAGCGGGTTACCGCGCTTGGTCACACAAATTAAAATTTCCGCCTTACCCGCAGGGCAGTTGGCGGATAGAAGTTGTGACAGAGGCAAATCAGGTGGTGGGGGTGTTGCGCTTTAAGGTGGTGGCATCTAAATCCGAGGTGCAGGCTGAGCTTGCAGCAGCGCCAGTGGCTCCAGTTACACTTTTTACGTCACCGGCGTCTGCGATTCGCGAGCCGATTGCGGCGGTTATTAAAGCCGAGGGCGAGCAATTAATAGACGGTATTTTACCGGATGAGAGTGCGTCGAGTTTGATGTCGTCGGTCGATGAACTGTCGGCTCAGTCGTTGTCAGCCAGTGTATTAGCTGAAGCGCAGTCGTCCGCTACAAAAACATCATCGCTAGCTGGCGGGTCGTCCAGTAAAGCCAGTGGCTATATGCCGGCACAAGCTGGCGAGTAAAACTTAGCAAAAGCCGCCACTTATGGCAATGTCTTGTAACTTAACTGATATAGACAAGGCTGAGCCGCTAGAGTGTTGATCTGATTATAATTGCCAGTATCGCAAGAGGAGTCTCCATGCGTCATTTTTTACCGCTAAAAGTATTACAACTTATGGTGACGGTGTGTGTGTTTTGTTCGGCAGTTGTTTGTGCTGAGATGACGGGTTATGCCCGCGTAACTCAAGATGGCCGAGCCGCTGTGGCGACGGTACAGCCACGAGCTACTGAGGCCGCCATGGCAGTGTTGGCCGAGGGTGGTAATGCGATAGATGCCGCAGTGGCGGCAGCCCTGGCTTTAGGTGTGGTCGATGGCCATAACTCGGGCATTGGCGGTGGTTGTTTTGCCGTGGTGCATTGGGCTGACGGCACGATAGAGGCTCTGGATGGGCGCGAGACGGCTCCGATGTTGGCTAGCCGTGATATGTATGTGGTAGATGGCCAGCTAAATCGCGAGTTGAGCCGTACTGGTGCGTTGGCCTCGGGCATACCTGGCTCGGTGGCGGTGTACGACTATATGCTGAAAAAAGGTGGCGCTCTTAAGCGAGAGGCTGTCTATCGGCCGGCCATTGCACTGGCCGAGCAAGGTTTTGCCATAGATCAAATTTACGCTGAACGCTTAGCGCGCAACCGCGATGTGTTGGCCCGCTTTTCCGGTACGGCTGAAGTGCTGCTTGATGATAATGGCCAGCCTTGGCCCGCGGGGCATAAACTGGTGCAGCCAGAGTTGGCTAAAACCTATAAGCAGTTGGCGCAACAGGGAGCTGAGTACTTTTACCAAGGCGAGCTGGCTAAGCGCGTTGAGCTGTGGATGAAAGCCAACAATGGTTTGATTCGTCAGAGTGATTTTGCGCGCTATCAAATGCTTAAGCGTACGCCGGTGCGCAGCCAGTACCGAGGCTACGAGGTGGTGGGTTTTGGGCCGCCTAGCTCGGGCGGTGTGCATGTGGCGCAGATCCTGAATATTTTGCAATCGTTTGATTTAACTAAGCTCAGCGAGCTGCAGCGTTACCATGTAACCGCCGAAGCCATGAAGCTTGCGTTTGCCGATCGGGCGTTTTGGTTGGGTGATCCCGCTTTTGCCGATGTGCCTAAAAATCTTATTAGCGAGACTTACGCTGCATCATTGAGTAAAACCATCGCGTTAGATGGTACTAATAAGGCGGTAACCCACGGCACTCCGGCAAAAGCCGAGATAAACTTATTTGATAAGCACACCACGCATATTGCGGTGGCCGATAAAGCGGGTAACTGGGTGGCGATCACCACGACGGTGAATACTGATTTTGGCTCGAAGGTGATTATTCCCGGCACCGGCATGGTGATGAATAATCAGATGGATGATTTTGCTGCGCAGCCCGGCGTGCCTAATGTGTACGGTTTGGTCGGCTCCGAGGCTAATGGTATTGCCCCCGGCAAGCGGCCGCTATCAAGCATGAGCCCGACCTTGTTGCTAAAAGATGGCAGGCCGGTGATGACGCTGGGGGCGGCCGGCGGCCCAACCATTATTACTCAGGTGGTGCAGGCGTTAATTAATACGATTGATTTGCAGTTGCCGTTGGCACAAGCCTTGTCGGCCGCACGTATACACCATCAGTGGCGGCCGGATGCGCTTTACCTAGAAAAAAGCGCATCGCTTGAGCTGCGCGGTGGTTTGCACAAGCTAGGTCACAATATGAAGGATTTAGGACCGTATGGCTCGACGCAAGCTATTGCCTTTACTAAAGAAGGCTTTGTTGCGGTATCGGAGCCGCGTTTAGAGCAGCGTAATCGCCGTTAGGCGGGCCTAGCTGTGCATCAAAGTGCGTTAATAAAACATCGGACTGCTGTACGCGTTTAATGGTTTCAAAAAACAGGTTGGCCTCGGGGTATTGGCGGCGTAAATACATAAGCCACTGCTTGATACGATTACCGGCAAATTTCTCGGGGTAGTTGGGGCGGCACAGCTCAAAGTAGTGGCGCAGCAGTGTGCATACCTCAAGCCAGCTCATGGGGGTGTACTCTTTACCAGCCAAGTGGGCTTTTATTTGCAAACCTAGGTCGGGGCAGGCCAGCAGCCCGCGTCCCAGCATTACATCGGCGCAGCCCGACTGCTCGCGGCAGCGTAGGTAATCTGCCACGCTCCAGATCTCGCCGTTGGCAATTACCGGAATTTGTATCTGCTGATTAATTTCGCCGATACACTCCCAGTAGGCGGGCGGGCGGTAGCCGTCCGCCTTAGAACGTGCGTGCACGACTAGTGTATCGGCCCCGGCGGCCTCTACGGCTCTGGCGTTCTCTAGGTAGTTGTCGCGCGCATCAAAGCCTAAGCGTATTTTGGCGCTGACACTAATGGTTGCCGGTACCGCGTCGCGCACAGCTTTTACAATATCGTAAACTCGCTCGGGTTGGCGCAGTAGGCAGGCGCCGCCGTCGCTTTTATTAACGGTTTTAGCCGGGCAGCCAAAGTTAAGGTCGATAGCGTTGGCGCCAGCGATGACTGCACGCGCGGCGTTGTCGGCCATTGGCGCTGGCTGGCCGCCGAGCAATTGCAGTTTTACCGGTATGCCAGCCGGGGTGAGGCAGTTGTTGGCAAGCTCTGGCGCTAAGCGGTGAAACGCACGGCGCGGCAAACGCTGAGCTACCACCCGTACAAACTCGGTAACGCAACCATCAATACCGCCGATGCGAGTCATCAAATCGCGCACTTGGTGGTCGACAACGCCCTCCATTGGGGCTAGGTGCAGGTGGGTCATGGGTTGCTCCTCGCTTAAGGTGGCGTAGTTTACACAGTTTCTGGATAACTGTCGGTGGCCAATTGCTAACGCTAAAATCCTCTAAAAGTAGTCAATTGTAATTAAAGTTAAAGAAACTAACGGCAAATGCCGGCAAGTTTTAAGTGGCCGTGTTGCGGCTTCTTGTAAGTTTTTAAAAGATAAGGGAAAATGCTCGGCCGTTTGTGCCGCCTAAGGCTTGTTGCCGCCTGCGACAAGCGGCTTTTTGAGCGCGAGACGACGATTAATTAAAGGGTAGTCATCATGCAAAATATACTGCTGCAGCAAGGCATGGATCTAATGATCTACGGCATGGGCACCGTGCTGGTGTTTTTGACGCTGTTGGTCATCGCTACGGTTATTATGTCGCGCTTTGTGACGCGTTTTTTTCCGGATCCTATAGTCGCCGAGCCATTGCGGTCAGCGCCGCAGGCGGGGCGTGATGTTGCGCTTGACCCTGCGATACGCAGCGCTATTGAAAAAGCTATTGAGCTGCACCGTGCGCGTCGTTGATACGCCAGTGACTCAAGGGTAAGCACAAGTAACAAATACAGTCATAACGATTGATGCGAATCATTATTCGCCGATACGAACGATAATTTGGGGTAGAAAACGCCATGAGCGAGCTTAAAAAGCCATTGGGTATTACGGATGTGGTTTTGCGCGATGCGCATCAGTCACTGTTTGCCACACGTATGCGCCTTGATGACATGCTGCCAATTGCAGCAAAACTCGATGAGATTGGCTTCTGGTCGTTAGAGACTTGGGGGGGCGCTACGTTTGATAGCTGCATCCGTTATTTGGGTGAAGACCCTTGGCATCGCATTCGCGAGCTGAAAAAAGCCATGCCCAAAACTCCGATGCAAATGTTGCTGCGAGGCCAAAACTTATTGGGCTATCGCCACTATGCCGACGACGTTGTTATCAAGTTTGTTGAGCGCGCCGCCCACAATGGGGTCGATGTATTCCGCGTGTTTGATGCCATGAATGATATGCGCAATATCGAAACCGCTCTTAAGGCTGTCAAACAACAAGGTAAGCACGCTCAGGGCACTATTTCTTATACATTAAGCCCCGTTCACACGCTCGAGGGTTGGGTCGAACAGGGTAAGCGCATCGAAGATATGGGTGCCGACTCTATTGCCATCAAAGATATGGCGGGCTTGCTTAAGCCTTACGTAGGTTACGAGCTGGTTAGTCGCTTAAAAGAAAGTTGTAGTATCCCAATTCATATGCAAAGTCATGCCACCACAGGTTTGGCTCACTCTACTATTTTAAAATGTGTTGAGGCCGGCATCGATAACGTCGATACCGCTATTTCTTCTATGTCGATGACTTATGGCCATAGTCCGACTGAAACCTTAGTGGCAAGCCTTGAAGATACCGATCGCGATACGGGTTTGGATATTCACAAGTTAGAGGACATCGCGGCTTATTTTCGTGAGGTGCGTAAAAAATACGCTAAGTTTGAGGGCGCGCTTCAAGGGGTAGACTCACGTATTTTGGTGGCACAGGTGCCGGGTGGCATGCTCACCAATATGGAGAACCAGTTACGCGAGCAAGGCGCTACCGATAAGCTGGATGACGTGCTGGCCGAGATTCCACGAGTGCGTAAAGATTTGGGCTATTTACCCTTAGTAACGCCCACTTCGCAAATTGTCGGTTCTCAAGCGGTGATGAATATACTTTCGGGTGAGCGCTATAAAACCATTACCCGTGAAACCGAAGGGGTACTTAAAGGTGAATACGGCGCCTCGCCGGCACCGGTCAATACCGACCTGCAAAAACGTGTGTTGGGCGATGCTCAGCCCATAACGTGTCGTCCTGCCGACTTGATCAAGCCCGAGCTGCAAGCTCTGAGTGATGAGCTGTTAAGCCAAGCCAAAGAAAAGAGCATTGAGCTGACCGCAGGGGAAGGGCAGGTAGACGATGTCTTGACCTACGCTTTGTTTCCCCAAGTCGGCCTTAAGTTTTTACAAAACCGCAATAATCCAGAAGCTTTTGAGCCAGTGCCTACTGGTAATGAGGGTAGCGTACCAACCACTGACTCTGGTGATGAAATTTACACAGTAGAGGTGGCCGGTAAGCAGTACACTGTGACGGTATCTAGCGGCGGTGACATTACCGCGTTGGCCCCTGTGGCTGGTGCTGCTTCTGTGGGTGTCGCGCCTGCAGCAGGATCGGGCGAGCCGGTACCGGCTCCGCTTGGCGGAACCATCTGCAAGGTTACAGTACAGACTGGGCAGCAAGTTGAAGAAGGTGACACTTTGTTGATTCTTGAGGCCATGAAAATGGAGTCGGAAGTCAGTGCCCCGCGCGCCGGAACCATCGTCGCGATTAACGTTCAGGCTGGTGATGCCGTCACCGCCGGTGACAGCTTGCTTAGCATCGCTTAAATAGGTCGGAATTAGATTATGCAAAACTTTTTACGCCTGTGGCACGACTCGGGTATCTACCACCTCGATTGGGGGCAAGGTGTGATGCTGTTAGTGGGGTTGCTGTTGCTGGTTTTAGCAATTCGCAAAGGCTTTGAGCCACTGTTGCTGGTGCCAATTGGCTTTGGTGCTATTTTGGCTAATATCCCCGGTGCGGGTTTATCGCTCTCGGCAGTTGAAAATGCCTTGGCATCGGGCTACCCCGATGTATTGGCGCAAATTGCTCAAGTGTTGGGCGCTAGCGCCGATGCTGGCCTGCACGCGCTCACAGATGCTTACAAACACGCACCCGGGGCGATACAAGCCGATGTGTATCGTCTAGCAACGGATCTTGGCTATGCCAATGGCATGCTGTATTCGTTTTATACCGTTGCCATCGGCAGTGGTGTTGCGCCGCTGGTGATCTTTATGGGAGTCGGTGCTATGACCGACTTTGGCCCGTTGTTGGCTAACCCCAAAACCTTGTTTTTGGGGGCCGCTGCCCAGTTTGGTATTTTTGCGACGGTACTGGGTGCCGTGGGTTTATCGGTCACCGGCGTGATTGATTTCTCGATTCAAGATGCCGCGGCTATTGGCATTATTGGTGGCGCGGATGGCCCGACGGCAATTTACGTGGCCAGCATTTTAGCGCCAGAATTGCTGGGTGCTATTGCGGTAGCTGCGTACTCTTACATGGCTTTGGTACCGCTTATTCAGCCGCCCATTATGCGACTGTTGACCACCGAAGACGAACGCAAGATTCGCATGGAGCAAATGCGTGTTGTCTCGAAACGCGAGAAAATTGTATTCCCTTTAATTTTGCTTATTTTGGTGGCGTTAATTCTGCCAAGCGCAGCACCGCTATTGGGGATGTTCTGTTTTGGTAACCTGATGCGTGAATGCGGTGTGGTCGAGCGTTTAAGTGACACGGCACAAAATGCGCTTATTAATATCACCACTATTTTTCTCGGCTTGTCGGTGGGCTCAAAACTTGCGGCTGATAAATTCCTCGACCCTAAAACGCTAGGTATTTTGGCGCTGGGTATTATCGCCTTTGGTATCGGCACTGCGATGGGGGTGTTAACGGCCAAGTTTATGAACTTGTTCTGTAAGCATAAAATTAATCCGCTTATTGGTTCGGCTGGTGTTTCGGCCGTGCCGATGGCGGCGCGAGTATCCAACAAAGTTGGACTTGAAGCCAACCCTCAGAACTATCTGCTAATGCACGCGATGGGCCCTAATGTGGCTGGTGTAATTGGATCGGCAGTTGCCGCAGGCGTTATGATCTCTATAGTTTCATCGTTGTAAGCCTGACGCAGGCAAGCCTGCTTGCCTGCGTCAAACTGTATCGGGCGGGCTAGCCGCCGACTGTGCTGCATCTAGCTGACGCGCGCTGCACAGTTTTATTTGCGTTCACTTGTTGAGTCTCATCGTGAGTAATTCTGGAGTATTTTCCCTTCTAAAACACCCAAGGCTGCAAGCGGCTTTAACACAGCTGGAAATTGACGAGCCTACCCCCGTGCAAGCCCGTGCTATTCCGGCCGTGCTTGATGGTGCCGACGTGGCTGTCTGCGCGCCTACCGGCAGTGGCAAAACCTTGGCTTTTTTGTTGCCAATGCTACAGCTATTGCTAACGCGTAAAACGGGGCGGGGGGCGGTTCGTGCGTTAGTTCTGACCCCCACTCGCGAGCTAGCTCGGCAAATTGTTGCCGAAGCTCGCAAATTGTGCGAGCGGGATATGATTAATGTCGTTGCTCTTACCGGTGGCGATAGTAAATCAGCTCAGCGCGAGCTGATTGGTTCGGCCGATTTACTGGTGGCAACGCCAGGGCGCATGTCTGAATTTGTCGGTTTTCAGTTGGCCGATTTATCTAATATTGAGTTTTTGGTTATTGACGAAGCCGATCGAACACTAGATATGGGCTTTTCTGATGAGGTGACTCGTATTGCCAAAGCGTGTGGTGAGCAACGGCAAACACTGCTGTATTCGGCCACCCTGCGGGCTAAAGGTTTGGGGCAGTTGCTGCTGTCCATGACCAATCCTGACACTTTGCAGCGCATCGATATTACTCAATTAACCACTAATATGTTGCAAGAGAAAATTCTTGCCGACGATTGGCCGCATAAATGCCAGCTATTGGCTGCATTGTGCCAGCAGCGCGAATTTCGTCGCGCGGTCATTTTTGCCAATACTCGGGAGCGAGTGAACGAGATTGTCAGTGCACTAGACAGTGCTAATGTGCGCTCGCTTGCGTTGCACGGTGAGGTCGAGGCTAAAGTTCGCAAACAAGTGATGGCGCGCTTTAGCGGCGGGCAGTGCAATATTTTAGTGGCGACTGATTTGGCCGCGCGTGGCTTGGATATTGAAGGTATTGAATTAATTATTAACGCCGATTTACCCTACAACGTGCCAAGCTTTGTACATCGTGCTGGTCGTACCGCGCGGGCTGATGCCAGTGGTACTGTGTTATCGCTGGTCACGGCTCAAGGCTGGAACTTAATGGCCGATATCGAACGGCATTTGGGCGCTGCAGCTAAGTTTGTGCAGCTGGATGGTTTGGTGGCGCGTTATCGCGGCCCCAAAAAAGTTAAAAGCTCGGGTAAGGCTGCGGGCAAAAAACCGGTGATGAGTCGTGCCAAAATGGCTAAAAAAGATAGCGCCGCTGAAGGGGGTAAAACTAAAAACCGACTGCGTGATCAAAAAAATATTGGTAAACGACGTAAAACGGCCGCAGCACCGGTAGCCCCGGCGGGTGTTAAAGGTTGGGTAAGTCAAACAAACAAGAAAGAACCATAACTATGTTTGCTTGGTTTCGTCAGTGGCGAGAAAAACGCATCATCCGTGACAATCCCATCGACGAGCGCGATTGGCGGCAAGTGCTGGACCGCTTGCCGGTGTTGCAGGGCTTAACCGATACTGAGCTTGCGCGCTTGCGACGCCTAGCTATTTTGTTTATGCACGAAAAAGATTTTGTCGGCATTCGAGGACAAGTGCTAACCGGCAATATGGCACTATTGATTGCGTTACAAGCTTGTTTGCCTATTTTAAATTTAGGTATCGAGTGGTACCAAGGCTGGCAATCAATTCTGGTGTACCCCGCAGCATTTAAAACGCAGCGTACCCAGCTGGATGCCAGCGGTGTAGCGCATGAGGTTGAGCACCATTTGGCCGGCGAAGCCTGGAATCAAGGTGGCGTGGTACTGGCTTGGGATGAAACCGCCAAAGCTGGGGTGATTGATGGCCATAATTTAGTGATTCATGAGTTTGTTCATAAACTTGATATGCTTAATGGTGCCGCCGATGGTTTTCCGCCTTTACGCGCGGGCATGTCGGTAGATGATTGGACCGCTAGCTTTGGCAGCGCCTTTGAGGATTTATGTCTTAAAGTAGCTCGCGGCCAAAACACAGATATTGACCGCTATGGCGCGACTAACCCTGCTGAGTTTGTCGCGGTTACCAGTGAGGTGTTTTTTGAGCAGCCCAGGCGCTTAGCAGACGCTTATCCTGAGGTATATCGTAATTATATGGCTTTTTATGGGCAAAACCCTGCTGAGCGCCTACCATAAATATAGGGCTTGATTGGGTGTGTTGTCTCGGGGGAGGGGTAGACCGCTCTGTATTATGTGAGCTCTACTGGGTTTGATGTGAGCATGGCTGTGCTATAACTACACTCGGTATTCAATACTCACGCAGAGGGGCCTAGCGGATTTTTGTGATCCACCAAAATGGTTATATAAATACGGCTGTTTTACAGCCAGTTCTTATAGACGAATGATAGGTTTTTCTTGATTCTTATTCCTTTGATAAAGTACCATCGTGCTTCAATGTGGAAATATGTGACACTTTCCCCGTGGCGTGACATTTTTAAAAAACGGTTATCTAAAGTTTTACATACATTAACCTGCCGGCAGAGCATGGTGTCTACGCAATGCGCTTTTCACAAGTACACTACACATGAAGTCTCATCATTCGAGGGATTAACAATGCAACTCCCCCTACGTACATCAGGAGTGTTTGCACATATATTGACGGGTGTTTTTCTGTCTGGATTCTGCGCCGCTGTAAACGCACAATCGGCTAGTGAATCATCGACGCAAACTTCTGTTACGCCTACCAGCTCAATCGCCGGTGTTGCTGCCGAGGCCATAACCAGTCGCGATGTGGTATTAAAGGCGCTCGATTATAACCCCGAGGTGCAAGCGGCGTGGCATACTTACCAAGCGGCAATTCACGATGTCGGAACTGCGCGAGGCGGCTACCTGCCTTCAATTGACTTAGTTGGCAGTACCGGCAAGCAACGGCGCGACTACGACGACCGTGATGATTACGACATTAATCAACTTGAGTTGTCATTAACGCAGATGCTATTTGATGGTTTTCGGGTCGCCGGCCAAGTGAACCACCTTGAAGGGGCGCGTCAGGTGCGCTATTTAGAGCTGCTTGATGCTGTGGATAACCTAGCGCTTGAGTCATTTGTTGTGGCTGAGGACCTTGTGCGTTACCGCACACTGCTGAAGCTGGCTCGGGCTAACTATCAAGAGCATTTGAATGTGCAAAGTCAAATTGGCGATCGTGTGGATCAGGGTGTGGGGCGTCGCGCCGACCTCGATCAGGTCGATGGTCGTGTAGCTCTTGCCGAGTCTAATTTATTAGTTGAAGCCGCTAATTTGCATGATGTTACGGCTAAATACCTGCGTATCGTCGGTGATTTACCACCGGCGAGTTTGGTACCTAGCGACCTGCAATCGGAGCCGTTACCCAATTCTGTTAAAGACTTACTGTATGCCGCTTATCGGGGAAACCCTGGGTTTCATGCCGCGATTAAAAATATCGCTGCCGCCCAGGCGACCGTGCGCACTCAGCGCTCGGGTTATTACCCGCGAGTCGAACTGCGTGCCCGTTATGGTACGCAGCAAAATCTAGGCGTGTTTGATGATCGCACCAATCCTAGTGACTTTGGTGATGAAGGTGCTATTGAATTAGCTTTTACCTACAATCTATTTAGTGGTGGCTCAGATCGCGCTGCGGTAAATCGCTCTTTGTCTGAGCTCAATACAGCTAAAGACCAACGCGATGTTGCCTGTGTTAATTTACGTCAGACAACCCAGATCGCCTACAATAATACTCGCAGTTTAGCCGAGCGTTTGGTGTCGCTTAATCAGCATCGTGAGGCGAGTGATCGCGTTCGCCGAGCCTATTCTGAGCAGTTTCAAATTGGGCAGCGTACATTGCTTGACTTGCTTGATGCCGAGAACGAATACTTTCAATCGAGCCGGTCGTATATCGATGCCCAGCATGAATTAAACATTGCTCGGGCACAGGTGTTAGAGTCTACGGGTAAGTTGTTGTCGGCGCTTAATATCGTGCCCGATGAACTGCCCGTGACAGAAGGGCTAGACGAAGATTTGTCGGATATCGATGTTGAGCCGTCGGCGGCTTGTCCAGCATTATCACCATCGGCGCTGTCTCGCGATGACTTACTTAACAATGTCATTACTTATGAGACCGTTAGTTTGTTTGCAGATAATAGCTCGGTATTAACCAATAGTGCGATGAACCAGCTAGATCAATTGTTGGTTCGCTATGGTAATCAGTCGGGTCGCGTTGCTGAAGTGGTTATTGGTGCTCAGTCAGCTGCACCAAGCCCGTCTAAAGTTAATCGTGCCCTGGCCCGTGCGCGGGTTACGGCAGTGCGCGATTACTTGGTGATCAATGGCATCGACGCTGGGCAGGTCGAGGTAGAACCCGCGATTGACCCAGCGGGTGTGGTCGTGCGCCCAGCAACCGATCGTATCGAAATTACTGTGCGTCAACTGCAGTAGTAAGTGCGTCTCGAACTTCGAGGCTTGAGTTTTGATGTTAGTTGAAGCTTAAGTCTCGAGGTAAAAATACCGACGATATAAGAGGCTCAGTATTGTATGAGTGATAAAGCTGACGAGTTCAGTCAGGCCTCGTTGCGCGGTGGTCCACTGTTAAACTGTCTGTTGATCTTGGCGCGCATGCACGGCGTCAACACTTCCGGTTCGACCTTGCTTGCCGGCTTGCCTTTACAGCACGAGCCACTACCGCCTTCACTATTCGATCGTGCTGCACGCCGCGCAGGATTAACCAGTCAGCTGGCACAACGCTCCTTGGCTGACATTAATCGCTCGCTTTTACCGGCAATTTTATTGCTAGAGGGCAATCAAGCTTGTGTGTTGCTGGGCATTGATGGCGAGCACGCAGAAGTTGTTTTCCCGGACTTACCGCAAACTCAAGTTAATATCCCCCTTGATGATTTAAGCGCTCGCTATAGTGGCCGGGTTATATACGCTCGCCCACGCTTAAAATTTAGCGCTCGCAATGCCGATATTGTTCAGAGCCAAAAAGGCCATTGGTTTTGGGAGGTTATTAAAGCGCACCGAGGCCTGTATCGCGATGTACTATTTGCCGCACTGCTGGTGAATGTTTTTGCGTTGGCCATGCCTTTGTTTGTGATGAACGTTTACGATCGAGTCGTGCCAAATTTTGCCCTTGAAACCTTGTGGGTTCTGGCTTCTGGGGTTGCTATTGTCTTGTGCGCTGACGTCTGTTTAAAAATGGTGCGCGCGTGGTTTGTCGATTTGGCGGCTAGTCGAGTCGATATTACCTTGTCGGCGGCTATTATGGCGCGAGTACTGGGTATGCGCATGAGCGAGCGACCGGCGTCGGTTGGCTCTTTTGCCGCGGGCCTGCAAGCGTTTGAGTCGGTGCGTAGCTTTATTGGCTCCAGTACTATCATTGCCTTTGTCGACCTACCTTTTGTGATCTTATTTAGTTTAATTATCGGCATGCTAACCTCTTGGTGGTTGGTTGTGCCAATCGCCGTGGGGGTGATTATTTGTATGCTGTACGCCGCCGCCGTACAGGCAAAAATGCATGAGTTGTCGCTCAGCAGCATGGAGGCGAGTGCCTATCGCAATGCGGTATTAGTGGAAAGTCTCAATGGGCTTGAGGCGTTAAAAACATTAGGTGCCGAGGGGAAAATGCAAAACCTATGGGAGAAATCTACCGTATTTCTCTCGCGTACTACCACCAAGATGCGTTTATTGTCGGGCTCGGTAACCACCGGTGCGGTATGGGTGCAGCAGCTGGTCGCGGTAGCCATTATTATTGTCGGTGTGTATTTAATTACTGAAGGTGAGCTTACTCAAGGCGGGTTAATTGCCGCGTATATGTTGTCGTCACGTATTATGGCGCCAGTGGGGCAGAGCGCGGCATTAATGATGCAGTATCATCAGGCCGCAACAGCCTTAGAGGGGGTCGACCGGGTTATGAATACACCGATTGAGCGCCCAGAGCAGGCGGAGTGGATTACCCGGCCGCGATTGGATGGACGGATTGAGTTTAAGAACGTCTCGTTTAGTTACCCGCACGATGAGCGCCATGCGTTACGCGATGTAAGCTTCAGTATTGAGCCGGGCGAGAAGGTGGCGATTCTCGGGCGCAACGGCTCGGGCAAAACAACGATCGAAAAAATCATTGCCGGTCTTTACGCGGCTTCTAGTGGACGAGTGTCGATAGATAACATCGATATCGGTCAGCTCGATCCTGCGCAGTTACGCCATAATATTGGTTATGTTTCGCAAGATGTTAATTTGTTTCTCGGCACTTTGCGCGAGAACATTACCATGGCCGATCCGCGTATAGATGATGAAAGTCTGCTTAAAATACTTGAGCTGGCAGGCTTAGGCAGTTTTATTAATGCGCATCCGCAAGGTCTATCGATGCCGGTCGGTGAGCGCGGCGAACTACTCTCAGGTGGACAGCGTCAAGCGGTGGCTATTGCTCGCGCTATGGTGACAGATCCATCTATTTTATTGTTGGACGAGCCTACCGGCGCAATGGATCACACCAGCGAAGAAGATCTTAAGGTTAAACTGGCTAAGTTTTCCGTTGGTAAAACCATGCTGGTGATTACTCACCGCAACTCATTGTTAGCGATGGTCGACCGTATTATTGTGATTGATGCGGGAAAAATTGTTGCCGATGGGCCAAAGGATCAAGTAGTCGAAGCGTTGCGACAAGGTCGCATCGGGAGGGCTAGCTAATGAGTCAAACCCGAGAGCAAAAACACTTTCATCGTATAGGTCGTTGGATTACTAAGCTGGGTCAGCCGTTTGGAAAATTGGTTGATAAGGTTTGGAACCGCTGGATGTCGCCCTCGCAATCGCATTCTAAAGACTGGGTTGAGGATGCTGATTGGGCCAAGATTCAGCAGGCGCCGTTGCGAGCACGCGGTTTGTTGTACAGCATGTTACTGATTGTGATTGCATTATTTGTCTGGGCTGGTTTTGCAAAGATAGATGAAGTCGCACGCGGTCAGGGTAAAGTTGTCCCCTCTACCCATACTCAAATTGTGCAATCGTTTGACGGCGGTGTGGTACAAGAGATTTTAGTGAAAGAAGGGCAGGTGGTCGAGCAGGGGGCATTGTTGATGCGGATTGACCCGACTCGTTTTATATCCACTTTTCGTGAGAATCGTGCGCAGTATCTGACATTGCAAGCGCGTGCCGCACGCCTACAATCGTTGGTAGATGATTCTGAGTTTCAGATTCCCCCATCGGTGAGCAAAAATGAGCCACGGGTTGCTGAAAACGAAACAACTTTATATCAATCTAACCTTAATGAGTTAGAGCAAAAGCTATCGCAGGCACGGCAACAGCTTACTCAGCGACGCGAAGAGTTAAATGAAGTTGAGGCGCGCTTAAGTCAGGCTTCGCGTGCTTACGAGCTATCAAGCCAAGAGCTAAAGGTCACTCGGCCACTGTTGGACAGTGGGGCGATTTCGGAAGTCGAAATTTTACGGTTGGAGCGCGACGCGTCTAACGCTAAAGGTGAAAAAGGCCAAGCAACGGCACAAAAAGCGCGTATTGAATCGGCTATTATTGAGGCGCAAAATAAACTCAAAGAAGTCAGCTTGGTGGCCAAAAATGAATGGCGTAATCAGCTCTCTGATACGCTGTCCAAACTGTCAAGTTTGTCCGAAACCAGCACAGGTTTAGCCGATAGAGTTAAATATGCCGATATTCGCGCCCCAGTGCGCGGTACTGTGCAGCGGATGTTTATTAATACCGAAGGCGGTGTGGTACAACCGGGAAGTGAGGTGTTAGAAATGACGCCGCTGGGCGATCAGTTGTTGGTCGAGGTAAAAATCCCTCCCAAAGACATTGCTTTTTTGCGTCCAGGTCAGCAGGCTATGGTTAAGTTAACCGCTTACGATTTTACAATTTACGGTGGGCTGCCGGGTGATATCGAACATATCAGTACGGATACCGTTACCGATGAGCAAGACCAAACTTACTACATAGTGCGGGTTCGAACTCGCGAATCAGGCTTTGATAAAACGCTGCCAATCATTCCCGGGATGACAGCGCAAGTTGATATTATAACCGGTAAAAAAACCGTCTTAGCCTATCTTCTTAAGCCTATTCTTCGGGCCAAACAAAACGCAATGACAGAACGATAATGCAATCAATATTTGTATCGACCTCTGAGGTCAATTCCGCGCGCTGGTGTCTGGCTATGACCGATGCTCGCGTGTGTTTAGATAAGGCTCCAGGGGAAATCTCATTTGACCCGCAATCGTTAGTGTGGCTGGTTATGGCTGGCGAATGGCGTGAACACTTAAGTCTTGCTTTGGCGGCGGGTGCAAAAGTAATCGCCATGACACTGACCGAAACCGCTCGTGAAGCGCGCACGGTGATTGGCTTAGGTGCCAGTGGTTATGTGCATGCATTGGCGGCGCCGGAATTACTCATTCAAGTTAAAAATGCAGTCGAACATAATGGCCTTTGGCTCGGTAAGCACTTGTTGGGCGAGTTATTAACGCTTTCTACCCCAGCAAAGCCGCGCCCAGCGGTGGGGGATCAACTCAGTATGCGTGAGCGAGCCGTTGCCCAAGCGGTGGCGCGCGGTAATAGCAATAAAGAGGTGGCACGTGAGCTGGGCATTACTGAGCGTACAGTTAAGGCTCACCTGAGTGCTTGTTTCGATAAGCTTGGTGTTCGCGATCGGATGCAGCTGGCATTATTGATGAGCAATGATGACGCTTGATGCGAGTTTAGCGGAGCAGCCCTTCCTTTAAGTTATTAGTCTCTCATTCTTATATTCTTTTGCACTATTGGACCTAGGTACAATAGATGTGTCGCTTGTTTCCTTTTAGTCTGATATCAATAGAAAATTTATATCAAATGATATAGATACTGAATTCGGCTAAATCTGGAGATAAACATGGCGACTCAATCAGCAACCGTAGGTGTATTGCAGGGCAAAGCATGGGCAAGAGCCGCTGATGGTTCTCTGCGCGAGCTAGCGGTAGGTGATGTTGTCGCCGCTGATGAACGCCTGGTCACAGAGGTTGGCACACTTATCGAGCTCGATTTTGGCGATGGTGCGCCAGTGGCCCTTAGCGGCCTTCACGATGTCGCCATGAGCCCCGATCTTTGGCCAGAAACAGCCACTTCTAGTGAACACGCCAGCGTACTTGACGACCAGTTTGACGCGATCTTAGCCAGCCTTGATGAAAATGACAGCCTGTTGCTTGGCGGCGACGGTGATCTATTGGATATTCTCGATGAAGCGCCTGCGGCGGGTCAATCAGGCTCTGACGGCGGTCACGACTTTGTTCAGGTTGAGCGTATTAACAATTCGGTAGAGGATCAATCGTTTGAGTTTGGTATTGCGCCGCGCGCTGATAACAGCGCCCGCGAGCAAGGCGATTTGATCGTTAATAATGCCCCAACAGCTCAAGACCAGTCGTTAACCACCGGTGAAGACACTTCCGTTATTGGCCAAATAAGCGCCCAAGATATCGATGGCGATAGCCTAACCTACACCCTGACGCAACCTCCCGCTAATGGCACTGTCACGCTCAACCCCAGCACCGGGGAGTTTGAGTACACACCTAATCCCGATTTTAACGGCACCGATGAAATTTCAGTCACCGTGTCAGATGGCACCGATAGTGCCGTAAGCATCGCACAAATAGAAGTGCTGGCCGGCAACGACGCGCCTGTGGCACAAGACCAAACCTTGACCACACCAGAGGACATCCCTTTGTCGGGCCAGGTAGACGCAAGCGATATTGACCTTGGCGACACACTTACCTATACACTAGAGGTTCCGCCGACTCACGGCAGCGTCACCATCGACCCAGAAACGGGCGCCTTCACCTATACTCCTGCCGAAAACTATAACGGTCCCGACGAATTTACTGTTGTGGTAATCGATAGCTCCGGCGCCAGCGACACCGCCATCGTTGAGCTGACCGTAACTCCGGTTAATGATGCCCCCAATGCGATAGACGACGGTCCGTTAGAAACTTCGGCTAGTACTACCGTAACTGGCAATGCACTCAATAATGACTCAGATGTCGACGCCGATAACCTACAAGTTATTAGCTTTAGTGTTAACGGAGATGACACCGCTTATACCCCGGGCACAGAGGCTCAATTAGATAACGCCGGCGTGTTCGGCATCGACACCAATGGTGAGTTTTACTTTACTCCCGCGCCTGGATACAGCGGTCCAGTCCCCGATGTTAGCTATACTATTAGTGATGGCTCGATATCCGATAGTGCAGTGATCAGCTTTGACGATGTACCTGCGCCTTCAAACCCAACACCTACGCCAACGCCAACGCCCACACCCTCGCCGACTCTCGATGCGGTGAACGACAGCATCAGCGTTAACGAAGACGCCAGCGTCAGCGACACCGTGGCGGGCAACGACGCGTTGGGTGAAACCCCCTCGAGCTTCGCCGTGACCAGCGACGTCAGCAACGGCACCTTGGTGTTCGCCGCCGACGGCAGCTACACCTACACGCCGGACGCCAACTTCAACGGCAGCGACAGCTTCAGCTACAGCATCACCGACGCCGACGGTCAGACCGACACGGCCACCGTCAGCATCACCGTGAACCCCACCAGCCCCGCGATCGACGCGGTGAACGACAGCATCAGCGTTAAGGAAGACGCCAGCGTCAGCGACACCGTGGCGGGCAACGACGCGTTGGGTGAAACCCCCTCGAGCTTCGCCGTGACCAGCGACGTCAGCAACGGCACCTTGGTGTTCGCCGCCGACGGCAGCTACACCTACACGCCGGACGCCAACTTCAACGGCAGCGACAGCTTCAGCTACAGCATCACCGACGCCGACGGTCAGACCGACACGGCCACCGTGAGCATCACCGTGAACCCGCTCAACGATGCTCCGATCATTGATGTTACTGCCAATGATTTTGTTGAGGGTGATGTTGTGGTAGCCGGTTCTACCGTTGCAGGCACTTATTCAACGGATGATCTCGGTGATGGAGATACTTTAACGATTAGCTTTAATACGCCAAGCCCACACTACACGTTGGATCTTGTGAATAACCAAGTGTTATTAACTCAAGCTGGGGTTGATGTCGTTGATAATGGAGGTGCCCTAGACGCTATTGATTTGATTGTGACAGATGATGGCAGTCCTGCATTGTCTGGTACGGATAGCGACACACCGGAAGTGACGGCGGTAAATGATGCTCCTATTGCTGTTCCTGATGCATCGGTGAACTACACCTTAAGTGAGGGTGCTGCCTTGTCGGTTAATGCTGCAGATGGCGTCTTAACTAACGATATTGACTTGGATGGCGATAGTTTTGTTGCTACAGAGTTTGCAGCAGATATCTCAGGTGTTGGTGCTGTATTGGTTGACGATGTCGCAACTATTACGACGGCATTAGGTGGTGAGGTAACATTATATGCAGATGGTTCGTTTGATTATGTTGCCCCTGCTACTGTTGATCATTCAGCTGCTGATGTTGAGGTAGATAGTTTTGCTTACCGTGTATCAGATGGTTTAGAAACGTCAAACTGGGCGCTTGTTGAGATTAACGTAACAGACACTGCTCCAGTGGCAGAGGCTGATAATGACACAGTGAATTACAGTGGTGCGGCAACTGGGAATGTTATTAGTGGTGCGAGTGGCGATGGCACAGGAACAGATACATTAGGTGAGGATAGCGCGTCACTTTCGAGTGTTATTTTTGACGGTCAAACGTATGATTTGACGGATTTGGATGGCTCGAATAACTGGGTAATTAATGCCGACTCAGGACAGCTGACGATCAATGTTGATGGTAGTTATAGCTATCAATCGGTTGCTTCTTCTAGCCCTGTGACACTTGGTTCGACCGCCGGTAATGGATCTTTAGCAGATTGGTCTGCCGCTAATTTATACGGCTTTAGTACCGCGACGCCATTTGCTGCTGGCGGATCATTATTGTTGACTAATGCGAATGCAGCGATATTGCATTACGACAATTATGGTTTATACATTAATTCGCCAGGCGGTAGTGATGACCCTGATGAGTTGGATTCTAATGCGCTTGGTACAGAAGCAATTGTCATTGACTTTACTGAATCTGCAGATCAAGCACAGGTCACGCTCACGGATGTTCAAAATCAAGACGGAGGTAACTGGATTGCATATGATACCAATGGTAATCAGGTGGCGACCGGCAGTTTTAATGGCACGAACTCAGTAACGATTAACCCAGGCGTTGATTTTCAATATTTGGCACTGACAGGCGGTGATACAAATGATGATTTCAATGTCCGATCGGTAACTTATACTCCAGCACCAGTGAGTGCCGAAGAGTTTACTTATCAATTAACGGACTCCGATAACGATAGTAGCTCTGCAGTATTGACGATTACTCATAACACCGCAGTCGGTGATTATGATGAAGAGTTTAATGTTACTGAAAACCAAGATATCACTGCCGGCAGCTTTAATTTACTAGACAATACATCACCAGTGTCCGGTAGCGGCAGCATATCCTCTGTGAGTGAGGGATCAATTTGGGTGGGCGGTGTAGATGTGAGCGCCGATTTTACTTTCACTCCATTATCAACCTCAGCAGGAGAAGTTATTCGGTACGAGTTGACGCATAATGAGTCTTCGCATACAGCCGAATTGACGGTTAATAGCGATGGTGATCTTACTTTTGTAAATCAAAACCAAAACCTCTTTGATTTCTTAACAGTAGGTGAGGACGCCGAGATTCGAATTGATTATCAAGTGACAATTAATGGCGTACAGTATGATTCAACGGCGACAGTTAATGTTGCTGGTCTTAATGATGCCCCTGTTGCGAATCCAGACACCGGCGTGTTGTCGGGTGGTTTTGCTTCCGAGTTTTGGGTGTATAACCAAGGAGTGGATGGCCCAAATTTATCAACCATTGCGCAAGTAGTCGGGTTTACGGGGGGGAACACACCAGATGCTACATTTATTTCAACAGGCTTTGATTATTCTGTAGATAGTAGTGACTCGGATTACAGCGCAAACTTAGGCTCAGGTTCTAACTTGGAGTTATGGCTGTCTGATAATGGTGATGACTCATCGATTGTACGGAATACTACTGAAAGTTCAGGTGATGCAATTGTTCGGTTCACGGGTATTTTTGATGTAACTTCAGATGGCTTTTATGACTTTAATATTCGTCACGATGACGGGTTTGTAGTGTACATAGATGGTCAAGAGGCGTTTGTTGCAGATTTTATTACTTCGCCGAGTGATTATTCCGATACTACCTATTTAACCGCAGGGTCTCATGATGTTGAAATATATTACTGGGATCAAGGTGGCGAATATGTGTTTAATGGAAGCTTATTTGATGCGTCTGGTAACGATGTATGGACTTCTGCAAATCTTTCATATCGCGGCTCAGCCATCACAACGAATGAAGATAGTGCGATAACAATCAATGTGTTGGCTAATGATACGGATGTCGATGGAGATATCTTAAATGTTGCGTCGGTTTCTAATGGCAATTATGGAACAGTAACCACCGATGGTAATGTGGTGGTCTATACACCTAACAATGGCTTTTTTGGTCAAGATTCCTTTACTTACACTGTGACTGATAATAATGGCGGAACGGACACCATTGCTGTGCCAGTTGAAGTGCGGCCAGCGAATAACTTACCTGTTATTGATTTGGATGCAGATGATAGCTCAAGGGCAACGAATGGTGGGTATGTTGATGCTGGGCCAAGCTATAATCCATTGCCTATTACCGATGCCGACCTTGTGATTAGTGATCTCGATGGCAGCCAGTTATTTTCGGCACAGATACAGATTCTAAATCCCGAGGCTGGCGATCTGTTAGTGATGAATGGAAGTTTGCCAGGCGGTATTAATTTTGTTTACAACGCAGCAACCGCAACGGCGACTCTTGGTGGCATGGCCTCACATGCTGATTATATTACTGCATTGAAAATGGTAGGTTTTGATGACAACGGTACGGTGACCGGAGCGAGAGACATATCAATTTCTATTTACGATGGTAGCGATCAAAGTGCGTCCGTTAATTCAACTATTTATGTGACGGACGGTGAGCAGCTTGGCAACGCTAGTAATAACGTCATTGATACTAGTAACTGGGGAGGAACCGCGGCCTTAACATTGAAAGGATTTGGTGGTGATGACAACTTACGCTCTGGTGATTACGACGATGTACTCATAGGTGGTGCAGGTGATGACACTTTGGCCGGTGATGCTGGTAATGATGTATTAATTGGTGGCTTAGGTGCTGACACTTTCGAATGGAGCTTGGGTGACGCTAGCAGTACCGGTTCGCCGGCAATGGATGTGGTGTTAGATTTCTCTACCAGCGAAGGCGACACATTGGATTTGTCTGACTTATTGCAAAGTGAGAGCCTAAGCAATATCACCGATTACTTACACGTTGAATCGGACGGTACGGATACTGTTATACATATTAGTCAGTTGGGTAATTTTGATGGTGACTACGCAAGTCATACCAGCGCGACTGATCAGGTGATTACGCTGGAGGGGGTTGATTTATCTGGCATTGGTGCTGGTACCAGCGATGAGATTATTAACTATCTGATCAACGGCAATCACTTGTCAATTGATCAATAATGGATGATGACAAACTATGGCACCGCTCAGCGGTGTCAAAGGAGTGGTGATGTTTGTAAGGCGCGATAGTAACGGTGATATTTGTGCGGTTAGCCGTGAAATGATTGCCGAGGTAGATGAACCGATAGCCGCGGATGCCGAGGAGCTAACTCAGTTTTTGCAAACGTCTAAACCTGAGGCTCAGCGCGCGCTCGAACAGTCAGATTTACAGATGGCGCGAGTGATGGAAGATGTTGTAAACCTGTTGATTGATAAATCAATCATCCGGTTTACAGACCTGCCTTTGGCGGCGCAACAAAAGTTATTGGGCCGCCGTGAAGTGCGTGATCAGGTGTTGGGTAACTTCGGTTGGAGCGACGAGGATCATTTGTCGCTTTAACCTGATCACTTCATTCTTGTTAATTTATTAATAACTTTTATTTGATCCCAGGGCCTGTCACACCATCTGTATTTAAGGTGGCAAGGGCCTGTTGTTCAGCCTCGGTTGTAACCCCCTCGGCGATCATGGTCATGCCTAATGAGTGTCCGATACGACACAAACTTTGAATGTAAGCGTGGTTGCTGTTTTGGGTGTCAGCGTCACGAATAATCGCGCTGTCAATTTTTAAATAGTCCAAGCCGATTCCTTGCAGCTCTTCTATACGGGTAAATTCCAAGCCGACGTGCTCTAAGCCTACCTTGCAGCCTAGCTCGCGCAGTGCGCGACAGAACTGTTTTAATTGTGGCATCTGACGAATGGCACAGATTTCGGGGAACTCGATCCAAAGATGTGTATTAATGTTGAGCGAATTACTTAATAGCTCGAGCACTCGGGTACGAAAGTGAGCGTCGCACAAAGAGCTTTCAGAGAAGTTGATTGCACAAGGCAGTTGTTTGGTTTGAATGTCGTTAAGCGCCGCGCTTAAAACGTGTTCGTCTATATGCGCAAGTAGCCCTAATCGGCGTGCCCAGCCAACAAAGTAGCCTGCATTTTGCCAGTTGCCATCGATGTGTAAGCGTACCGGACGTTCGTAGTGCAGGATGCTACCGTCGTGGTCACGTACAGGGAACTCTCCCAGTAGTACGCCATTATTATCAATTGCCTGCTCAATGCTCGTCCGCCAATCGGCCAAGTTACGCTGTAAACCTTTAGCTTGTTCAAGTGGCTGAACCACAATGCCGCGATTACCTTTTTGCTCGGCAAGGGCCAAAAGTCCGTCTAATCGCGATAATAACTGGCCGCGTTTTTCACCGGATTCTAACGAGCTGGCTGCAAGTGGTAAACCAATTCTTTGATCATCTATACCTAGTGCAATGAGTTGATCATGCATTTGCTCGCTAAGCTTATGGGCGGCTTGTTTAAGTTGCTGTGTGCCCGATAAGACTAAGGCAAAGTCGGTACCATTAAGCCTGCCGGCAAAGCCTTCGGTGTTGTCTTGGGTATGTTCATTAAAGATCCGGCCTAAATTTGTCAGTAATCGATCAACAATGTCGCGGCCTAGTTTTTGGTTTAAATCGGCTAGATTAAGTAGCCGAACTAAGTAAATTGAGGTGTCATTTTCGTTCTCTTCACGCAAAGCTGCACTATCTAGCAGGTTAATAAAGTGATCCCGGTTCGACAAATGAGTAAGGGCATCTTTTTGTGAGGCAACTTGTAGCCGCTCTAATTTTTTTGTTTCTTTTTCTAACATGGCTTTAACGCTGGCCGACAATTTGTTCATGGCTCTTACTAGGCGTCGTAACTCGTATGTTTTAGGCTCGCTGGAGGTAATAAAATGACGCTGGCCAATGGCTTCGGCTTGGATGACCGCTTGGTTGAGCGGACCTGTGATAAACCGCAAAATGGCTGTGCCAATTAAACCGCACAGTAGCGCGGCGATAATAAGCCATTGCAGTAGATTTTTTGTGCTTTCCCATAACTCTTGTTTGGCATAGCGCGAGTGGCTTAGCAGCTCAATCGTGCCGTATTGTTGCCAGCCATTTTGTACTTGGGCAATGCCAGGCTTGGGCGAAATGTCGAGCATATTATTAAACCAGTTAGGCACTGGATCTGTTGTTTCGCCCTGAAAGTTTCGCTCGGTAATAATCTCACCGGCGGGATCAGTGAAGCGTATATATTGATAATGACCACTATCAAATTGCGCGGCAATTAACAGCTCTAGAGTGACCGGATCTTTTTGCATTTGGGTGATTGAGAGCGCCAGTGAGTTGGCGTTATCGATATTCTTTAGATGCAATTGTTGCTCTAGATACGCCTTGGCGGTATAGGTACTGATAAAAAAGCTGCCACCCATAGCCAATAGTAGTATTAAGACAATACCGATCCAGAGTTGTTTAATCAGCGACATAGTGACTCCCAGTTGGGCCTTTGCATAAGTACATTAGAGAAACCCCTCATCGCGCATCCGTTGCAGCACATCGCGCCAACGCGATAAGCGTGTGGTAGGGTCATTTTGCGTTTTGTTGCCGCCGAGCCACAGACCTTGGCTATTAAAGCTAAATACCGGTGTTAAGTCGGGGCGCTCGTGGGCGGGTAAAATATTTGGGTTAAGGTTGTCTAAAATTAAAGGTTCAGCGCTACTGCTGGAAAAATAACCCAGCACCATATGGGCTTGGGCACGATTACCGAGCTTAGCTTTGACATAAATAAGACGCAGGTTATCTGGCGCGATTCCAAGCTTAAGTAGCGACATATATTTGGCAATACTAAAGTCTTCGCAATCACCGCCGCGCATGCCCATAGTTTGTATCGGTGTGGCCCAATAATCCTTCTCACGCCAGAGCAGTGCATCGTCGGTAAATTGAATGTTTTGATTAAAAAAAGTATTGATGGCGCCGAGTTTGGCTTGATCGGTTTGACCGTCTTGTGCGGCGATAAGTTGAAACCAAGCCCCTAATAATGCGTGCCCATCGTCCCCGTAATTGGCTTGCATGTTTTTCAGTATTTGGTCGCTTTGCAGTGCGGTGACACTAAGGGTAAAAAAAAGGGTGGTAATGATCGAGCTGCCAACAAGCCATTGCCAGAGGTGACTCAGGTGTTTTGCAGGTGCACTAACACCGTTAACACAAGCCGTAAGGTTTGTGCTGTGGGGACGAAGGTGTCTGTTATCTGTATGGCGCCGGCTCAAACGATATCGCTCAATATTAGGCTGTGCGTTTGAGTATAACAGCCGTGCGCGCGTGCGACAGCCGCTTTGCCTTGCTTGACACCTTTTTGGTCGTAATCTGATCAGTTGCAGGCTGTACTAGATGGTTACACTTGGAGTTGCTGCAACAGGTTAGGGCGGTAGCGGCAGAGTTGTTGTCAAGGGCGTATAGCAGGAACGATTAAAACGCAGAGGTGGAGCAGAAAAACCTGGGTGAAATGATTCCCACCCAGGTTAATAGGATTAATCCCAGCTTAGAGCGCCACCGGTTTGATACTCGATAACACGGGTTTCAAAGAAGTTTTTCTCTTTGCGTAAATCCATGATTTCGCTCATCCACGGGAAGGGGTTTTGCGCACCCACATACTGCTCTTTAAGGCCTACCTGAGCTAGACGGCGATTGGCGATAAAGTGCAGGTATTCTTCCATCATAGCAGCGTTCATGCCCAATATACCGCGGGGCATAGAGTCGCGGGCGTAAGCGATTTCAAGCTCGGCGCCTTCGACCACCATTTGCGTGACTTCTTGCTGAAACTCGGTCGACCACAGGTGTGGGTTTTCGAGTTTGATCTGGTTGATAATGTCGATACCAAAGTTTAAGTGCATCGACTCATCGCGCAAAATGTACTGGAATTGCTCGGCAACGCCCGTCATTTTATTGCGTCGGCCCATCGACAAAATTTGGCTAAAACCGCAATAGAAGAAGATACCCTCGGTAACCACATAAAAAGCCACTAGGTTACGCAACAGCTCTTGGTCGGTTTCGGGAGTGCCGGTGTTAAACGTCGGGTCGCTCAGTGATTGCGTGTGCTTTAAGCTCCAAGCCGCTTTGGCCGCAACCGAAGGTAGCTCGCGGTACATGTTAAACACTTCGCCTTCATCCATCCCCAATGATTCGATACAGTACTGGTAAGCGTGGGTGTGAATCGCCTCTTCAAACGCTTGACGCAGAATATACTGGCGACATTCGGGGTTGGTGATTAGACGGTAAAGCGCCAGTACCAAGTTGTTGGCAACCAGTGAATCGGCAGTCGAGAAGTAGCCCAAGCTGCGCTTAACCACGCGGCGCTCGTCATCGGTTAAGCCCTCGTCGCCTTTCCATAAGGCGATGTCGGCGGTCATGTTGACCTCTTGTGGCATCCAGTGGTTGGCGCAACCGTCGAGGTATTTTTGCCAGGCCCAGTCGTATTTAAAGGGCACTAGTTGGTTAAGGTCGGCACGACAGTTGATCATGCGTTTGTCGTCTACCTCGATACGCTGAGCGCCGAGTTCTAGCTCTTCTAATCCAGGTGCCAGATCTAGTTTTTCCAGCGCTTCACGCGCTTGGCGGATAACCTCGGACTCGGCGCTACCTGCTTCTGCGTTATTGTGCGGGGCACTGTTTGCCGCCTCATTTGCCGTAGGTTTCGCCTCTGCTTTGCTAGGCGTGGCGACAGCGGCAGCTTGAGCTGCCGGGTTGGGCGCCGATTGTGTGTTGTTTTCGTCGATGTTGAATTCGTCCCAGCTCAGCATAGTGGCGGTATCCTTTTGATCGTGAGGCTAAAAAATATGATTGGTCACTGCGCTTGCAAGCACAGTGACCAATGGCGTCTTACTGGCAGGCGTCGCAGTCTGGCTCATCCAATGCGCAAGCTTTTGGCACGGGAGCCGCTTGTGGCGCACTAGCGGCCGCGGTACTGCTTGCGGTGCTGCCAGACGATACGGCATTAAGTGAGCCGGTATTGATGGTCGACTTCTCGGTAGTGGTGGCCGACAAAGCACGTAGGTAGTACGTGGTTTTAAGCCCTTGGAACCAAGCCATGCGGTAGGTTACATCAAGCTTTTTACCGTTGGCGCCGGCGATATACAGGTTCAAGCTTTGCGCTTGGTCGATCCATTTTTGGCGGCGACTGGCAGCTTCGACAATCCAGCGTGGCTCTACTTCAAACGCAGTGGCATACAGGTGCTTTATATCGGCCGGGATACGGTCGATTTTTTGCAGCGAGCCCTCGTAGTATTTCAGGTCGTTAACCATCACGCTGTCCCATAAGCCGAGCGCTTTTAAGTCGCGCACTAAGGCTGGGTTTACGACGGTAAATTCGCCCGATAGGTTCGATTTAACGTATAAGTTTTGGTACGTCGGCTCTATGGACTGGCTAACCCCGGTAATGTTGGCAATGGTCGCTGTGGGCGCGATCGCCATAACGTTAGAGTTGCGCATGCCTTGGGTTTTAACAGTCTCACGCAAAGTGTCCCAGTCGAGCCGTTGGGTGCGATCTACTTGTAGGTAATCGGCACCGCGCTCGCGAGCGAGAATCTCCAGTGAATCGACAGGTAAAATACCCTGGCTCCAGAGCGAACCCTCAAAGCTTGAGTAGCGACCGCGCTCGGCGGCTAGGTTAGACGATTCGGCAATGGCGTAATAGCTGATGGCTTCCATTGAGGTATCGGCAAACTCTACCGCCTCAGGTGAGCCATAAGCGATGTGCTGGGCATAGAGGGCGTCTTGGAAACCCATAATGCCTAAACCGATAGGGCGGTGACGCAAGTTAGAAGTACGCGCGCTATCGACCGAGTAGTAGTTAATGTCGATAACGTTATCGAGCATACGAATCGCGGTTTTAATGGTGGCTGCCAGTTTGGTTTGATCCAACTTGCCATCGACAATATGCTGCGCCAAGTTAACCGAGCCTAAGTTACACACGGCAATTTCTTCATTGGCTTTGGTGTTGAGCGTGATCTCGGTACACAGGTTAGACGAGTGTACGACGCCGGCGTGTTGCTGCGGACTACGCAGGTTACAAGCGTCTTTAAAAGTGATCCAAGGGTGACCAGTTTCAAACAGCATGCCCAGCATCTTGCGCCATAAATCTAATGCACGGATGGTTTTGTGCGGCTTGATTTTACCCGCAGCGGCTTGTTGCTCGTAGTATGTGTAGCGTTCTTCAAAGGCGTGACCAAACAAGTCGTGCAAATCTGGCACATCGTTGGGTGAGAACAGTGTCCACTCTTTGTCGTCAAACACACGCTTCATAAACAGGTCAGGAACCCAGTTGGCGGTGTTCATATCGTGGGTGCGGCGACGATCATCCCCGGTGTTTTTACGCAACTCTAGAAACTCTTCGATATCCAAGTGCCAAGTTTCTAGGTAGGCACATACGGCGCCTTTACGCTTACCGCCTTGGTTCACGGCAACGGCGGTGTCGTTAGCCACTTTTAGGAACGGGACGACGCCCTGCGAGCGACCGTTGGTGCCTTTAATGTAAGCACCTAGCGAGCGAACAGGGGTCCAGTCATTACCTAAGCCGCCGGCAAATTTGCTGAGCATGGCGTTGTCTTGCATCGCGCCGTAAATGCCGTGCAGGTTGTCTGGCACGGTGGTTAAGTAGCAAGAGGATAGCTGCGGGCGCAATGTGCCGGCGTTAAACAATGTAGGGGTCGAGCTCATGTAATCGAATGAGCTGAGCAGGCGGTAAAACTCGATGGCGCGCTCTTCACGGTTGTCTTCTTCGGCGGCGAGACCCATGGCAACCCGCATAAAGAAAATTTGCGGCAGCTCGATACGGACATCGTTGCTGTGAATAAAGTAGCGGTCGTAGAGCGTTTGCAGCCCCAGGTAAGTAAACTGCAAGTCACGCTCAGCTAACAGGGCTTTACCCAGTTTTTCTAAGTCGTAATTTAATAGCTCGGGATGAATAAGCTCAAGCTCGACACCTTTGCGAATATAAACGGGCAGGGCACGAGCGTAATGCTCGTGCATATCGGCTTGAGTTGCAGTATTGGCAAGGCCTAAAAAGCCCAGAGCCTCGGCGCGCAGTTTGTCGAGCAGTAGACGCGCGGTGGCGTAGCTGTAGTTAGGCTCTTTTTCAACCAGTGTGCGGGCGGTTATGACTAACGATGTGTTGACGTCTTCGTATTTTACGCCGTCATAGAGGTTGCGCATGGCCTCATCGAGAATGGCTTTGTCGTCTACGTCGGTTAGGCCGGCGCAGGCCTCACTTACGATAGTGCGAATATGCACCATATCCAGCGGTGCGGTAGTGCCATCTTCTTGAGTGATTTGGATCACGGGATAATCTGGATCGGCTTGAACTGTAGCGTCTTCTGGACGCTTAGAGGCGCGCAGGCGTGCGTGCTCTTCACGGTATAAAACGTAATCACGCGCAATTTTTTGCTCGCCCGAGCGCATCAGGACTAGCTCGGCCTGGTCTTGAATGTCTTCGATGTGAATGGTGCCACCAGAGGGCATGCGACGCTTGAAGGTGGCGGTAATTTGTTTGGTTAGGTTGTCCACTATTTCATGAACGCGGCCAGAGGCTGCGGCAGTGCCGCCTTCAACGGCCAAAAAGGCTTTGGTCATAGCGACGGCAATTTTACTGGCATCAAATGGCACCACGGTGCCATTGCGTTTGATGACGCGCAGCTGACCCGGCGCGGTAGCCTCTAGATTCTGAGAGTTGTCATTGTTGCTGGATGCAGAGGCTTGAGCCGAGTGTGTATCTGTTTGCATGGATGTCTCCGTGGAAATTCCTTGTTGGTATGAGTGCGACGGGGTATTCCCGCTAATACGGTTGTTATTGCGTTTTGATCAAACTTACCGGGCACAGTGAGCCGAGGTGCCGCCGTTGATGTGTAACGCCTTGATGCATAAAGCACCGATGTACAAATATTGACCGGGAAGTGACTCCGGCTTTAACTGTCGAGTGTTCTATGGGACTACTTGGACCTAGCTTGGGTTTATCTTGGGCTTATAAAAAGGCACTGCATTTCGTGTTTCTAATGTGATATCGATAATTTTGTGGCTGTAGCCTTATATCAGTTGGGGCATAGGCTTTTGATACTGCCAGACGTTAACCCCGACGGGCCGGCGTATTACCACAATAGGCGCTATTTAGAGCTAATAAAGATCATATTTTGTGATGCTCATAGCAATATTTGTCATATTGTGCAAATTAGCCAGAAACCCTATATATAGGTGTTTTGCAAAAGTGGGATACAAGATAATGCGGTTTGAGAGGGAATGCAAGCGAAGAAAGCCAGCTCGAATTAGTGTCTAGAGGCAACTGAAGTGGTCGCTAACGTGACGGCCCGTCGCGGTCGTGGACTGGCGCAATAATAGGCTGCTTGTTGGGATTAGACTAAATAATTATGACGACTCAAGTGTTTTATTCATTTGTATTTTACGGTTCTGTTTGGAGATTAAACCGGCTTTGCCGGGTAGCTTGCGGAGGCGCCTTTGGTACACGTGCAGGGTTGTATTTGAGCTTTGCATAACCTAACCGATATTGTGCGCAACTGTCGGCTACAATGTCGCCTTCTGGGTTGCTCGCGGCTCGTATTTACTATCCGTATCTTGCTTTCATTTGGAGTTTATCTTGCTGTTGATGTTGTTGCCCATATTGGCACCGGTGTTTATCGCCACCGCAGTAGGTTTTATGTGGGCCCGCTCGGGGGCCGAGTATCCGTCTGATTTTATCGGCCGCTTGGTTATGACGGTAGGGACGCCCTGTTTGATTGTCTCGTCGCTGGCCAGTACCGAGATCGAGCTTGCCAGTATTTCTCGGGTGGCGTTAGCGGCGGCGCTGGTGTTAGGTACGACAGGACTTTTGGGTTATAGCTTACTGCGCTTAAAAGGCCTTGATGTAACTACTTACCTGCCGCCGATAGTGTTGCCCAACAATGGCAATATGGGCTTACCGGTATGCTTGTTTGCCTTTGGCGAGCAGGGCTTGGCGTTAGCGCTGGGCTATTTTTTAGTAATGATGTTTTTTACCTTTACGGTGGGGTTGGCCGTGGTCGCAGGCGGTCATGGTCCGCGGGCTATGTTTAAAGCGGTTGCGGGCCAGCCTGTGCTGTGGGCAATGCTATTGGCGGTTGCACTGTTGCTTACCGATACGGCCATTCCTTTGTGGTTAAGTAATACCTTAACGCTATTGGGCGATTTTGCTATTCCGTTAATGATGCTGACACTGGGTGTCTCGCTGGGTCGCTTAAAAATTAAAAAACTCAAACGCAGTGTTTTTTTTAGCGCTTTACGTATTGCTGGTGGTTTGGCTGTGGCGTATGGGGTAGTGGCCGCACTGGGATTAACGGGCATCGAGCGGGGGGTAGTGCTGTTGCAATCGGCGATGCCGGTGGCGGTGTTTACCTATATTTTAAGTCTGCGCTACGAGCGTGACTATCAAGAGGTGGCGGCGATGGTGGTAACCTCGACAGCGATGGCCTTTATTACATTACCTCTGATTTTGGCGTGGGTACTGCAAGGTATTTAGCCGATAAAAAGAGCGCCCTTGAGTCCATCAGGGCGATAGGATAATCTTGGCGCGCTTATGAGCGCCGTCTGCTGTAGGGCAGGCCGATAACCGCAGTAGAGAGAGCAAGTAATGGCAGATGTAAAAGAAATCGTATTGACCTTCAGTTGTCAGGATCAGCGAGGCCTAGTGGCGCGAGTCGCCAGTTTATTTGCCGAGCGCGGCTATAACATTACCGAATCGTCACAGTTTGAAGATACCGATCGCCGCCGCTTTTTTATGCGCACGGTGCTTGATTGCCCTGCAGGCGTTAATATCGAAGACATTAACTCACTGTTTACACCCGTTGCCGAACAGTACCAAATGGATTGGAAAATTAGCGACACAGCCTGTAAGCCTAAAGTGCTTATCGCTGTCTCGCAGTGGGGGCATTGCCTTAATAGCCTATTAAACAGCTGGAAGAACGGCTCGCTGCCGATTGATATTGTCGGTGTGGTATCGAATCATAATGTGATGCAGTCCTTGACCGAATGGTACGATTTACCGTTTTACCATCTGCCTATTACCGCCGATACAAAACCTCAACAAGAAGCGGCTATTTGGCAGCTGATGCAAGATCGTCAGGCTGACTGTTTAGTGCTGGCGCGCTATATGCAAATTTTATCAGATGATTTATGCCGCAAACTCGAAGGTCGCGCCATTAATATTCACCACTCATTTTTACCTGGCTTTAAAGGCGCAAAACCTTATCATCAGGCGTATGAGCGCGGCGTAAAGCTAATTGGTGCTACGGCGCACTTTGTAACAGCCGACCTCGACGAAGGCCCTATTATCGAGCAGGCTGTCGAGCGCGTCTCACACGTTAACTCGCCAGAGGGAATGGCTGAGATTGGTCGCGATATCGAAGCGGTGGTGCTTAATCGTGCGCTGCGTTGGCATGCTGAGCATCGGGTGTTGTTAAACGGCACTAAAACCGTGGTGTTTTCACGCTAAATATTATTATCCAGTTTTCTTCGGTGCTCGTTCGGGCACCGTTTTTTTGCTTGCCTCCAACTTATTGCACGCTTTTGGTGCGCTGTCGTCGCTGACTTAACCCCCTTAGTCTAGATATCGCGTGGCGTTGATTTATACGTCAATATTGGCCTGTTTTCTGCATTCATGTGTCTAGGTGATTTGTGAGCCATAACCGGCCGGCTTAACCTCATCACATCCGCTATCTGCTACGCCCTTTGAGAAGGGTTTACGTTAAAGGACCCTCGCCATGAGCTTACAAAGTGACCAAATGCAATTGTCAGGATCGGAGCGCCATTGGTTAGATTGGTTTGGCGGTAATGGCAAGTTGGCGTTAGGTTGGTCTTGCCGGGTAAATCGCAGTCGTTACGCGTTGATGGAGCAAGCTTTTGAGAGCATTGCCAATACTCGTATTCGCTTAATGCAGCAGTGGGTAGAGGCACAATGGCGTCATCTCGATGGTGTCGCGGCACGTTTAGTTGGCGAAGAGGTACAGCTCGACACATTGCTGCCTCGTCAGCAACAGCGGATGAAAGACTGCTCTGAATTGTTTTTGATTAACTCCACCGGACAAGTTGTTGAGTCAACCTATGCGGGCCATAAAGGCTTGCGCGATTTAGACAATAAGGCAGTGGCGGCCGGCTTGGCTGAGCCTTTTTTACACGGCCCCTATGTGGATACGTTAACCGAGAAGATCGGGCCATCCAGCTCTAAATTTCATGATGCTGTAACCTTGATGTTTTATTTACCGGTAACGTTAGCCGACGGTAGCTTGGGCGGTTTGTGTGCGCGTTACCCTAACGATGTGCTGAGTGATTTGATCCAGCGCGAAGCGGGCCACATCTTTACTGAATCGGGCGATAACTATCTATTTATGGTCGAGTCCAACTTCGATCGCTCGATTGCAGCCGGCACGGCATTGTCGCGCTCACGTTTTGAAGACAGTACATTTTCTCACGGTGAAAACCTCAAATCTGGCATTAATACCAACTGGGGTGTGGTCGGCGTACGACATCACACTGAATTTGAAATTCGTTTTACCGATCCGGCTACCGGTCAGTTGCACCCAGGCGTACGTGAGACGATTAAAAATGGTAGTAACTTATTTGTCACATACCCAGGTTATTCCGATTACCGCCATATTCCTGTAATCGGTAAGGGCGTTACCTTCTCCTTAAAAGGTTCACCCGATCGCTGGGGCATGATGTGTGAGGGTGATCTGGAAGAGGTGTATCGGTTTCGCTCAGTGACTTACTCTATGATGCGCCAATATGTGTTGTCGGTACTGTTTGCCTTTGGCGCTAATGCGCTGTTGCATAGCTTTACCGAGTTGCCGTTGTGGGGGGTTAACACGGCAACTGCAGGGTTATTGGCGGTTAGCGCTTTCGTGTTTCGCCATCACGGTCCCAGGCGTTTGGCACGACGCATTGGTAAAATGACAGAAATGATTCACGCTATTGCCGAAGGTGGTGGAAACTTACGACAACGATTGGATACTCGTAAACTTGCGCCGGATGAAACCGGCGACTTAGGTCGCTGGACCAACAGTTTTATTGATAATCTTGATAGTATCGTCGGCGAAGTGATTGGCGCTGCCAACGATGTGAAAAGTAATAGTGATCAGATGCTAACGCGCAACGAACAAGCGCGCAGTACCTCGCAGACCGTATCCAGCTCTGTCGAACAAATGTTGACGCTAGTAGAAGATCAAATCTGTGAGATAAGCAACGCCAGTGTGACGGCGAATCAGATGAAAACCACAATGGACGAAGTGGTCGCGCAAGCCCGAGGACAATTGGCGCAAGTGCAAACCGGGACGCAATCGATTCGCGATGTGGTAGAGCGTTCGGCCGAGACAATTCATCGGCTTAATGATCAAACCTCCGAAATCTCCAGTATGGTGACGATGATTGGAGGCATTACCGAGCAAACTAACTTGTTAGCACTTAACGCGGCAATCGAGGCTGCGCGTGCCGGTGAGCACGGTCGAGGTTTCTCGGTGGTAGCCGAGGAGGTGCGCTCTCTGGCCGGTCGCACCGCCCAAGTTGCCGAAGATATTAGTGAAAAAATTCTATCGATACAATTGGAGTCACAAAAGGCGGCTACTTATATGGAGTCTAGTGTTGAGGAGGTTGATCGTGGGCTGCGCCTTGCGGAAGAGTCCTCAACCGACAATGCAGAGTTACACGAGATAGTGGCGCAAATGTTCAATGCGATTCAGCAAATTGAGCAAACCAGCCGTCAAAGCGGCGATCGGGTGCGCGAGGTGGCAAGCTCCAGCGATGCGATGAATCAAGTGTATCGAGTTTTGCGAGGCAGTTCGGATAGGTTACAAAATACCGCCGTTACTTTGCATCAATTGGTGGATTCGTTTCAGGTGTCGGTGCGTTAGCGTCCCTTATAGCCAGCCTCTGTGTCGCGCGATACGCGCGGCATCTACTCGATTGCCAGCGCCTAATTTGCTGATTGCCTCGGATAAATAATTGCGGATGGTTCCTTCAGATAAACACAGTTTTTGCGCAATGTGTGCAGTGCTTAAGCCTTCGTGAGCAAGACGCAAAGCACGCCGTTCTTTGTCGGTTAAAGGGTCTTGATCGCCTAGCGCTTGCAAGGCCAACTCACTAGCAATAACGCGCTCGCCCCGGTGGACGCGATAAATTGCGTCCACCAATTGATCTGACGGGGCATCTTTCAGTAAAAATCCTCCCACATCTAATGCTAATGCCCGACGAACAAAACCGGCGCGATTAAACGTAGTAATAATAATGCTTGCCAGCGGGTTCTGTTGCTCACGCAACCAAGCGACCAGATCAAGTCCGCTTAACCCTGGCATTTCAATATCTGTCAGCAATATATCGAAGCTTTTCTCTCGCAGCAAAGCCTGCGCTTTAAGCCCATCGCTCACCGCCGTGATGCTAAACGAAGGTTCTAATCCTAACAGCGTACTGAGTGCATCGCGCAACATGGTTTGATCTTCGGCTAACAGTATGTTCATGCTGGGGCACCGCTATTAACTATGTTTTTGGGTACGCTAATATTAGCGCAATAACCGCGCTCGGTTGTAATAATAAGTTGCCCTCCGAGTGCGTGTAACCGCTGTCTTATGCCAAGTAAACCGTTGCCTTCCGTAATGTTGTCGAGCGTACCATTGTCTTTTAACGTCATTGTGACCGTGGTGTCGTCTTGGTTAAATGTTAGCCCACACTGGCTGGCATTACTGTGGCGCAACAAGTTGGTGGTTAGCTCTCGTAATATCAAGGCCAGAGCGCCATCTGCCTCTTGGTTCATAAGGGAGGGGACTTTGCCGGTTTGCTTAAATTGAATACCTTGCTCGCGCATACGCAATGCTAAATTGATCAATTCGGTGGCAAGGTTGCTGCGGTGAACACCACTGATGGTCTCGCGTACTTGGCGCAGTCCGTCACGGGTAATGGTTTGCAGTTGTATCAGCTCTTCGGCAGCTTGCTCGGCCTGTTGCCGCGCCAAGAGTTTTTGTGCCAGCTCTGCTTTTAAGGCAATGGTTGCGAGTGTATGGCCAATCACGTCATGTAAGTCGCGGGCAATACGTTCGCGTTCAAGCGATTGTGCCAAGCTGCGAATCTCTTCGGTCGATTGTTGCTCTCGTTGCGCGCTTTGTGCTCGCAATCGTTCGACAACGCCGATCATGCCAATGGTCGGAGTGCCAATAAAAATATATAAGCTGAAAAATAAGAATGGATAGTGCAGCACCTGACCTAGCCAGTAGGTGCCGAGCAATATAACACTGACAGCGCCAATAAAGTAACGTAGTGGCAATATAATACCCAGAAAAAATCCACTGTACATAAAAAAGTTAGACGCACCTGGAGTAATTGCCGAGCAGGCAGTGGCAATGCCTAGCATGGCTGCAATGGCGAGATACCAACGGTTCTTAGGTAAAAATCGAACGCTAATATAAGTGGCGATAAACGCGACGTAGCCGACAAGTGCCAATGCTAATTTCCAGCCAGTAATAGGCATGGCAAAAATAGGAATAAAATAATAGGCGCTAAAAATTAACCACAAGTAGTAGAGACGATCGTTTTTAAAGTAATGGATACTGTCGTATGCTGGTGATAGCTTGGGTGAGTGCTCGGGAGGGTACATAGTTGACCTCAATGTTGAGTGCACAAGTAGCTGGCGAATGCCAGAATGAGTAAGTTGATACTCAGGGTGACTTTAGCCCATTGTCCAAGTTCGGGTGATATATCGCAGAGCAAGCTATAGGTACATACAGCGGTGACAGACAGATAGTCGAAAAGGGCAATGACCATGGGTACAGCTCCTGAGTTGTTGCAGGAATTTATTGTGCTGTACTTGACGGCGCTTAACCATTGAGCAATGTCACCCATTGAGGGTGACATTTGTCATTAATACTGGCCTTTTTAGTCTTTATCCTTCTAGGCTTTAATTTTCTGTGGATAGCGAATCGACTCGACCAGTTCCTGTACCTCGACTGGGGCCGGAGGGGTAAAACGCCAAACGGTAACGGCGACAATAATATTCAGCAACATACCCACAGTACCGATACCCTCAGGGGATATTCCCAACAACCAATACTCGGCGGTGTTGGGTAAGAGTGGCTCCATAACAATGCCTTTAAACACTAAAATGTAAATGGTGGTAAACAGTAGGCCGCAGATCATACCGGCAATGGCGCCTTCACGGTTCATGGATTTAAAGAAGATCCCCATAATAATCGCCGGAAAAAAGCTCGCTGCCGCCAAGCCGAATGCAAAGGCAACCACTTCGGCGACAAATCCCGGTGGATGTATACCTAAGTAACCCGCGACGCAAATAGCCACGGCGGCGGCAATCCGTGCAAACAGTAACTCTTGTTTTTCGCTAATGTCAGGCATCAGGTTACGTTTTAATAAATCGTGGGATATAGATGTCGAGATCACTAGCAGTAAACCGGCCGCGGTAGATAACGCCGCCGCCAAACCGCCGGCAGCAATCAAAGCAATAACCCAAATAGGTAAGCGGGCAATCTCGGGGGTCGCTAACACCATTATGTCGCGGTCGATGGTCATTTCGTTGCGCTCATCACCGCTGTAAAACAACCGACCGTCTTGGTTTTTATCTTCCCAAGCGACAAGGCCGGTGGTCTCCCAGCTATCGATCCAAGCGGGTGCTTGGCTGGCGGGTACGCCTTGGGCTTCGGGGCCGTTAATGGTCTCGATCATATTCACCCGAGCAAATACAGCGATCGCTGGAGCAGTGGTGTATAAAATGGCAATAAAAATTAATGCCCAGCCAGCACTCTTACGCGCGTCACGTACTTTAGGAACGGTAAAAAAACGCACGATAACGTGAGGTAAACCCGCAGTGCCGACCATCAATGCCGCGGTGATACAAAACACATCTATAGTCGATTTTTTACCCTCGGTATAGGCATTAAAACCAAGCGATGTACTTAAACCATCAAGTTTATCAAGTAAGAATACGCTGGGATTATCGACCATGGTCGAACCCATGCCGATTTGTGGGATGGGCGATCCGGTCATCATTAAACTTAAAAATATCGCCGGCACCATAAAGGCAAAGATCAGCACGCAGTATTGTGCTACCTGGGTGTAGGTGATGCCTTTCATACCGCCGAGTACGGCGTAGAAGAATACGATGCCCATGCCAATAAAAATACCCATGGTAATGTCGACTTCTAAAAAGCGCGAAAACACCACACCCACGCCGCGCATTTGCCCTGCCACGTAAGTGAAGGAGACAAAAATCGCGCAGATGACCGCTACCGTTCGGGCGGTTTGTGAGTAGTAGCGGTCGCCAATAAAGTCGGGTACGGTAAACTTGCCAAACTTGCGTAGGTAAGGGGCAAGACACAGAGCAAGCAGTACGTAGCCGCCGGTCCAGCCCATTAGGTACACGCTACCGTCGTAGCCGATAAACGAGATTAACCCAGCCATCGAGATAAACGAGGCCGCGCTCATCCAGTCGGCCGCGGTGGCCATGCCGTTAGCCAGTGGTGGCACATGGCCGCCGGCTACGTAAAACTCTTGAGTGGTGGCAGCGCGAGCCCAGATGGCAATGCCGATATAAAACGCAAAGGTAATGCCGACGATAATAAACGTGAGTACTTGAACATCCATCTTATTCTTCCTCTACGCCGAATTTTTTATCGAGCCGGTTCATGATACCTACATAAACAAAAATCAGTATCACAAAGGTGTAAATAGAACCTTGCTGGGCAAACCAAAATCCGAGTTTAAAACCACCTAAGTGAATATTGTTAAGTTGTTCGACGAATAAAATACCTGCCCCAAAAGACACAGAAAACCAGATACTAAGAAGAATAAGTAGCCAGCGAATGTTGGCTCGCCAGTAAGCTCGGGCGGCCTCTTTAGATGAAAAACTCATATGAAAGCTCCGTTTATTGTGATGTTTTTATCGGCCTATATATTTTTATAATATGCTATTGCTTGAGTTTAGAAATTGTTAATGATTGACTAAAAAACTGTTTATAGATAATCGAGCATTAGCTGGGTCTTGTGAGAAATCAAATTCGGGGGTAATAACGCCGGAGTGCAAGCTGGTGCAAGAGTAAAGTATTAAACGATTGTAGCGCGCTGGGATCTCGGCAATCTTTTCAAACACTTCGGTGTCGGCAGAAATATAATCTGCTGCAGGCACTCCCACTTGTTTGGCGTCAGCGTCTAGAGCGCTTATGTAAGGTTTAAAGCGCACGTCGGTAATAGACTCAAAGCCGGTGCTGCGGTGGCGATAAAAAGCGGTTCCGCCATATTGCTCGGTTGATTGGTTACACAAAAAATAAACGCTGGCTAACTCCTCTGGGTGACGAGAATCAAAATGCGGGATGCGTTGCAGCGGTTTGAGTGAACTGGGCGGCTGGGTTACCAGAGAGTAGCTGGATTCTACTCGGCTAATGTCGCCAGGGCGAGTGCCAAATGCATCGGCCAGTAGTGGTGGCAGGGCCCCCTCTAAAGCATTAGTGTAAGCACTAGGCGCTGGCGCACGATGCCCTGGAAACAATCCTTGATCGGGTTTAAATGCTGCACTGAGAGCTTGCTCGGCAAGCCATTCGGGATTATTTAAAAAATTATCAATAATTAACACAACTTGTCGTTCGCGACCGATATATCGACGCTTGATACGAGCTGTTGAATTGGTGAATAGCTTAGGTGTTATCATGAGTTAGAATACTAAACATAGATAGATTGTTGGCATTATTTTTTGTAATTATCTGGCACTATACGTCCCATCTGGGAGTGGCGCAATTGCCGCTTTCTATATCAATGCTTTTGATTAACTAGTAGGAGCGAAAATGAAACAGACATTGGCCGCCACGGCCCTATTATTTATCACTCAAGTGGCCAGCGCTGCAACAGCTCAGCAAGTCGCGCCACAGTCGATTATTTACGTAATTGGCGACGGCATGGGCATGGAGTACATAACTGCCTACCGTCACTTTGTCGATGATCCTGCGACAGAAGAAATCGAAGAAACCTTGTTTGATCGTTATTTCGTCGGCACCTCGGCCACTCATCCTCACGGCCATGAGCTAGTGACCGATTCAGCCGCAGGCGCCACCGCGTTATCGGCTGCTATTAAAACGTATAACGGAGCGATTGGCGTAGACATAGATAAGCAGCCAGTTGAAACATTGCTAGAGCGGGCCAAAACGCTGGGCTACAGCACGGCGATGGTTACTACTAGCCAGATCAACCATGCAACTCCAGCAAGCTTTGCGGCCCATATAGATAGCCGCCAAAAGTACGATGAAATTGCCGATCAGTACTTGGATAACCGTATTGCAGGAAAACCATGGGTTGATGTATTAATTGGCGGCGGAGAAAAATACTTTAAACGTGAGGATCGCGATTTGGTGGCAGGCTTTACCGCACTTGGGTATCAATACGCCGATAGTTTTGCTTTGTTAGACCGTATTGAAGCTGCCCCAGCGTTGGCACTGTTAGCTGATAAAGGTTTGCCGTTTGCCATAGATGCACCGCCGGCTAATCGCTTGGCGGTAATGACCAGCAAAGCTTTGGCGTTATTGCCCAAAAATAAACCGTTCTTTTTACTGGTCGAGGCGAGTGAGATCGATTGGTGCGGGCATGCCAATGATATTGCTTGCGCTATGGGTGAGATGCACGATGCCGAGCAAACCTTAGGCGTGGTGAGCCGTTATGTCTCCGAGCATAACAATACCGTTATGGTGATGACGGCCGATCACAGCACAGGTGGTTTAAGTATGGGCGCCAATGGCGAGTACGAATGGCGCGCATCCGTTGTGCGCGGGGTTAAAGCATCGGCTGGCGAGCTGGCCCGCGAACTAAAAGAGGCGGGTAATACATGGCCAGTCAAGTGGCAGGAGCTAACCGGCATTACGCTTAGCGCCGAGCAGCAAGATACTATGGCTAAGCAGGTTAAAGCCTCGGTAATTGCCAATACGGAAGCTGAAAAAAATAGCGCAAAAACCACGTTACGCAGCGGCATATTGGCCGCGATAAATACCGCCAGCGCTACTGGTTGGACAACTGGCGGCCATACCGGTGGCGATGTTGGAGTCTTTGCCGCTGGGGTTAATCCCGAGCAATTTGCCGGCCACCAAGATAATACCGCTATTGCGCTAAAACTATTTACTCGGTTACGTCCGGTGCAATAAGCGAATGTTCGGCGGTGGTACGTATCCAGTCGGCCATCGTTTGTTCACCCAGCTCTGCGTATAAGGCGGCCTCAACCCGGGCTTCTAATACATTGATGGCGGTATTTTTGAGCAGTGATCCAGGGATGTCGCTTTCGTGACGCCTTAGTGTTTGTAAAACCTCTCGCAGGGTAATACGATCGAGGGAGCGGGCAGGAACCAACCGGTTGGCATCTGTTCCCGAGATCATTATCAGATCGTACTTAAGCATTTTATGGATCATACGCTGGATTTCTTCTGGTCCTACCGACAAATGAGATTCCATTTTAGCGATTGAGGTACTGCCTTCATCGTTGTCAAAATTGCAAGCGACCTTGTGCATAATGGCAAGTCCTGTAAGCTCGTCGATACGAGCCGAGGGGAGATTAACTCGCGATCGGGTAATTTGTTGCGCGTGTTGTGAATAAAACGCAACGGCGGCACCTACCAACAAGATCAGCCAAGCCAGATACAGCCAAATAAGCAGTAAAATACCAACTGCAAAACCCGAGTAAATCGCGGTGTAGTTGCTTGATGAAGATACGAAAAGCGTAAAGCCAAAAATGGTGGTTTGCCATATTACACCGGCCACTAAGCCACCTAAAAATGCATGAGGTAGCCTGACGCGAGTATTGGGAATGAAGGTATATAGAAAGGTAAACAACCCAATAATAATGACATAGGGCATCGCGCTGGATAAAAATCCGTACAGCCAACCAAGAGGCGCAAACTCAATAAGGTTTTGCATCGTCTGGCTGTTAATCAGCGCAGCAGTGGCGCCCATGGCCGAAAACACCAGTAACGGGCCGATCATAATGACACTTAGATAACTGCTAAAACGCTGACCTAACGAGCGACTTTCACTGACGCGCCAAATCTCATTAAACGAGCGCTCGATTTTTTGAATCAGAGAGATAACCGTATAAATTAATACCCCAAGTCCAACTGAGCCTAAAACCCCTACCTTAATGTTATCGACAAAGCTTAAAATATTTTCGACTACCATTGGGCCGCGATCACCCAATGGGGCTGCCAGCATATGATCAAGAATAGGTTCTAGCTGGTTGTGCACCCCAAAGCCTTTCAGCACAGAAAAACTTAAAGCTAAAAAGGGCACCAGTGATAACAAAGTCGTGTACACCAGACTCATGGCGTGCAGAGTGATGTCGCCGCGCACTAAATCGCGTACCACCGCTACAATCACGCGCGATAAATGCCAAAAACGTTGATGCAATTTTGAGCGGTGTGCAGTTTCTACCTGCCATAAACCGCGGTCAAGTGCACGCAGGCCGTTCTCGATTTTTTTAGCAATCGATTCTGAGGGAACTTTGTGATCGCTGTCGCTCATACGGGTATCCGATATAAAAAGTTAAAGTGCGCTGGCTTTGATTAAACGTCATACGCACGAATCGTTTGTTTGTATTGATCGCCATGTGTTTAGGCTGCTACGGTTGCATCGTTACCATTATCACGGGACTTAGGTTTTGGCTGATGCACTAAGCTTAGCAGGACCCAGTCTTTGCCAGGTGAAAAATCTTCGCCCTCAATAAACGGTTTAAGTTTGCCTTTGTTGGTAATGACAAACAGTAATTGAGGTTTGCCTTCTTGGCGATCGAAGTCTTCTATGGTGAACTCCTCGGTGAGTCGAGTGGCGCGAATCTCGGCGCCACTGCCCATTAAACTGGCGAGCTTTGTATAGGTTAAATCCGAGCTAAACAAAGCGGCGCCTTTAAGTTGGGAGGCCACTTGATGCTTTTCGGTTTTTTTATTGTCCGCGCTGGTGCGTACCGAAAATATGTGTCGATCGCCAAATTCACTGCGAAAATGCATGCCGGTAATGACGTTAAGCTCGCGCAGTGGTGACAAAGCAATAAGATTGCCAATGCCAGACAATTCTAATCGTTGCGAGGCAAACTCAGACACTGGATTACCGTAAAATGTTTTCAGCCCATCCATACGTGCTAAACGAATATTGTCCCAGTTGGAATCACACATTAATACTGGCAAATCTTGTTGTTTTAATGCTTTACCAATACGACGGGCAACCTGATTGGCCCCCAGAATTAATACTCCGCGAGGCTCGGGCTCTACGATCCCGAGCAGTTTTGCCAAGGGGCGTGAAGTGGCGCTTTGAAATACTACGGTGCCGAGAATAACGGCAAAGGTTAGTGGCACTAATAAGTCGGCACCTTTAACTCCGTTCTCGGCTAAGCGTAAGGCGAAAAGGGCCGATACCGCAGCGGCGACAATACCCCGTGGCGCGATCCAGCCAAGTAATATTCGTTCGCGAACTTTCACCTCTGAGCCGAGAGTTGCCAGCGCTACCGATATCGGCCGCGCGACAAACTGAATAACCAGTAACAGCAATAATGATGCAACCGTAAAAATACCAATAAGCTGCTCTAGAGTTAGACGCGCGGCGAGAATGATAAACAGGCCCGAGATAAACAAGATGGTTAGATTTTCTTTGAAATTAAGGATGTTGTGAATATGTACGCCGCGCATATTGCCAAGCCACATACCCATAACGGTAACACCCAAAAGGCCTGATTCGTGTGCTAGGTGATTACAAAAAGTAAACACCATAAACAAGATACTTAAGGTCGCCAGATTTTGTAAATATTCCGGCAAGCGGCGCTGAATAAGAATCTTACCTAAAGTATAGCCAGCCGCCGCACCTACTGTAAGGCCGATGACAATAATCTCTAAAAACAGCAATAAGCTCTGACTAAAGGCCTCACCGCCACTTTGAGTGACGATAAACTCATACACGACAACCACCAGCAAGGCGCCAATTGGATCGATGATGATGCCTTCCCAGCGCAGGATGTTAGCCACTCTCTCAGATGGCCGAACGGAGCGTAGTAGCGGTGTCACAACCGTCGGGCCGGTTACGACCATCAGCGCGCCAAACAAAACAGATAATTGCCAGCTCAAGTCAAACAACAGATGCGCCGCCACGGTGACAATAATCCAAGTGATGGGGGCTGCGACAGTGATCATTCGTTGTACAACTTTGGTTGTGCTGCCCAGCTCCTCAAAGTTAAGGGTTAGACTACCCTCAAACAGAATCACCGCTACCGCCAAAGAGACTAATGGAAACAGCAAGTTGCCAAAAATATCATCAGGGGTAAGCCAGCCTAAGCCGGGGCCTAAGATGAGGCCGGCAATTAAGAGGAATAAAATGGCTGGTAGACGTGCCTTCCAGGCACCCCACTGACAGGCGAGCGCGGCAATTCCGATAATGGCAATTGCCATGGCTGAGTCGTGCATAAAAAATCCTTTGGTTGTGCGAGATTAGTGCGTAGTCACTACTCATCATAATCGATAGCGTCTATGATGGCTAAAGGCAAATGAGTAAAGAGGAGACATCCGTGACCGATCGTGACGATTTTTTACGCAGCTTTCCAGTAACCATCGAGATTGACGTACAGTGGGGGGAGATGGACGCCTTTGGCCATGTCAACAACGCCGTATATCTGCGTTACTTTGAGTCCGCCCGTATCGCCTATATGCGCCGAATGAGCCAAAAAGGGGTGTTTGATACCGGGCAAATACTGCCGGTATTGGCCGAGACCGCTTGTCGCTATCGCCGCCCGATACGCTACCCCGACCACTTAATAGTGGGTTGTACCGTCACTGAGGTTCACGAGCACGGATTTTCTCAAGAGTACGAAATTTATAGCCAAGAGTTAGGTGAGATAGCCGCCACCGGTGTGGGCCGTATTGTATTATTAGACAAACGCTCCCAGCAGAAGTCGTTACTAGCCCCCGAGCTACACAGCGAAATTAAATTATTAGAGTCATTGAACTAAGTGTAAGGTGCCACTTGCCACAATTATTAATGCGAACCACCGGCGCCAGCGCCGCAGAAATCGATGGCCTTATAGAGCTATTACAAAGCGAGGGTATAGTTTGTTATACGACCGATGCTGGCCGCTGGCGCTTGGGGGTAGATGGCTTATGGCTTGCTGACGATAAAGATGTGCCAAGGGCGCGCGAGCTGGGCGCTGGGTTTCAGTACGAGTTTAGCAAAGAGTCACGTGCGGACTTTGAACGCCGATTGGCCGAGGGAACAGCGCCTACGTTTGCCAGCCAGTTGCGCCAGCGGCCCATGGTGGTCATAGGCACTGTGCTTGCTATTGCGGCTATAGCGATGCTGTCGCTGTTGCCACTGGCGCTCGGTTGACGTTTATGCGGTAACGTGGACAACCGAGCGATCCAATGCAGCGCGGATGCTGCTTAAGCGTTGCGTTTTACGCGGCGAGTAATGCCCGCGCTTAATAGTGCGAGTAACATTAGCCAGCTGACGCTACCGCCGCCACCACCACTGCTACCGCCATCACCATCACTAGCTGAGCCGTCATCGCGGGTGGTGGGTTTAGGGTTTAGGTTGGCGGCAGTGTCAACAGCCGCGTCGAGGACTACGATGTTTTGCACCAAGACGATATGATCTTCTGTTGGTAAAAGTTTATCGTTGTAATCATCTTGAGAGTAATCTCGAACAGGCATTTCGTCTAATGCTGAAATGTTTAAAAATTCTTCACTGCTGAAGTTGCCACGGCGTAATGTGGCAATGGCATCAATAATGGCCATGCCATTGCCAGTCACTTCACCGAATGCTGTAAAGCCACCGTTTTGGTTATCGAGGTTAGCGCTGTTATCGCCAAGGTTAAAAAACCATTGATTAGTTCCGGTGCTTGGCCCCGCCGCAGTTTTGGCCATTGCAATGGTGCCGCGCTGGTTAGACAGTAGTGGTTCGTTGAGTACCGGATCATTGCTGGCAATAACGCTAAATTGGTTGGCCTCGGTATTAAACTGAAAACCGCCGCCTTGAACAATAAACCCAGGTACCGAGCGATGAAAAAAGGTGTCTGTGTAAGCTTCAGCCTCAACATACGCTAAAAAGTTAGCCACAGTCTCGGGCGTGGTCTCATCATAGAGGTTCACTTCAAAATCGCCCATTACAGTTTGAAACTGGACGGTAGTCGCTTGGCTAAATGTACTTAAGCCTAATAATGACGCCAAAGTAAAGCCAGTAGCGGCTTTCGATAAATAACCCATTGTGAATCTCCAAGGTAGATATTATGTTTATTAACGATCACTATAACGCGATGGCGCTCAGCTAGGGTGAGAAACCTTATCAGAGCCGTCAGGAAAAAATTGTTAGAAAATGTATCGGGCTTATTGTCCTTGATACGATTGTAAGAAGACCTGCAGCGATAAGGTTAAATGTTAACGAGCGCTACAGGTTATCAAGGCACCTCAAAGCTGTTTAAACGCTAACCTACGGCTTGCGTAACGAGTGGCACTTGCGCCGACTAAAGCCAATAGCATCAGCCAGCCAATGCTACCGCCGCCACCACTAGAATTGCTAGAAACACTAGAAACACTAGAACTACTAGAACTACTAGAACTACTAGAACTACTAGAACTACTAGAACTACTAGAAACACTAGAACTACTAGAAACACTAGAAACACTAGAACTACTAGAAACACTAGAACTAGTTCCGGCGAAGGCATTCAACACCACAATACTTTTAATCAACATTAGGTTGTCTTCGGTCAGGGGCACTTTGCTCCTTATGTCGGCAGCGGTAACATTGCGCAAAGGCAAGTCGGTAAATGCACTGTTGGTCGATTTATAGTTTGCGACACTTAGCTTGGCAATCGCATCAACAATCTCCATGCCATTGCCTGTGACCTCGCCAAATACGGTAAAACCACTGTTGGTACTGTCTAAAAAATCGTTGCTATCGGCCAGGTTAATAAACCATTGGCTGGTTGCGCTGTGTGGTTGATTGTTTAGTTTGGCCATGGCGATGGTGCCACGGGTGTTGGAAATACCCGGCTCGTTTTTGATCGATGCATTTGGGGTAATATTTTCGATTTGGTTGTTTTCTATATCAAAGGTAAAACCGCCACCTTGAATAACAAAGTTGTCTACTGAACGATGAATGATAGAGTCCGTAAAGGCTCCGGCTTCAACATACTCTAAAAAATTTGTCGTTGTGATGGGGGTAATCTCGTCAAACAGCTCGACCTCAAAATCACCCAGTACAGTTTGAAACTGTACCGTAGTTGCTTGGCCGCTGACGCTAAACCCTAATAGTGCTACTAAGGTAAAAAATCCGGTCAGTTTTGATGTGTAACCCATTGTATAATTCCGCCTAAATAGTCTAATGTTTAAATGTTTTTGTAATCTTCTGGCGCTCTTATAAGGCTAAAAACCGTATAAAAGCGTCAAGGTAAAAAGTGTTAGAGAATCGTCGGGTATTATTGCCCTTGATACGATTGCAAAATGATCTGCAGCGGGTGAGGCAACCGTTGGTCTTCTATCCGTTTCACCTGACTGCGACAAGAGTAGCCGGTAGCCACTAGCTTTCCGTGGTTGGCGGGCTCGGTGACGAGGGCTTGCCAACTTTGGGAAAAGATCTTTTTTGAGGTCGCAACGTTGGCGGCCTCATGACCGTAGGTGCCGGCCATTCCGCAACAGCCAGTCTCTAACACACTTAGTTCTTGTCCTAATGCAACAAACACCGTTTGCCAATCTTTAATAGATGCGGCGGCATTGGTTTTCTCGGTGCAGTGTGCCAATAACTTATAATCACTTTTAGCAAACAGTGGTTTGGCGGTAGTTAAGTCTTGAGTGGCTAACCACTCTTGAATCAATGCAACGTTAGGGGCCTTGTCTCCCAGTACTTTTTGGTACTCACTACGGTACGCCAACGTCATGGATGGCTCTAATCCCACCAGTGTAATCCCGGTGTTGCTCAACGCATTAAGCATAGAGGCATTGTTGTTGGCTGCTTTGGCAAAAGCTTTTAAAAAGCCATGTACATGCAATGGTTTGCCATTGGGTTTAAAGGGGGCAAGCATCGGGTTAAAGCCGAGTATTTTTAATAGTTTTAGGCTGTCTAATACCAGCTCGGTTTCAAAATAGCTGGTAAACGCGTCTTGCACCACGATCACGGTGTTGGCTTTTTGCTCATCGTTTAAGGTGGCGATATTTTGTGCGCTGGCATAACGTATGCCTAATTCGCGTAGCGCTTTATCTAAGTCGACACCAGTCAATAGCGGGCTGTCTACCATGCCGGCTACTTTAGTCAGAACACTTTGACTTAGTTTCGGTTTCATAACGCCATTGTACAGCCAAGGTGCTCGCGCCATGGTGGGCATAATATATTCCAGCGCACCAATAAAATAATCTTTTAGCGGGCGCAGGTAACGTGTGTAGTAAAGTTCTAAAAACTTAGAGCGAAATTCTGGGACATCAACTTTGATGGGGCACTGTCCGACACAAGACTTGCAGGCTAAGCAACCTTGCATGGACTCATTGACTTCGTGAGAGAAATCGTATTCGCCGCGTTTTTTGTTAATGGTGTTTTTGATGCGCGAAGGTAAAGAAAGTAAGCCTATCTTTTTGCGGCTGGCACTGGCCTCTTGTACGGCATTGACATCCCGCTCGCTGAGTTGTTTAAGCCATTCCCGTACTAAGGCAGAGCGGCCCTTGGGTGAGTGAACTCGGTCGCGAGTGGCTTTGTACGAGGGGCACATGGCATCGTTAGGGTTCCAGTTAAAGCAGGCGCCGTTGCCGTTGCAATGCATACCTTCGGCGTAGCCTTCCCATACTTGCACGGCAATTTTTCGATCTTTTTGGCCGCGTGTCGGTACTGCGTCAATACTCAACAAGGGCAGCTCGTCCGAGGCTGTGGCGATTTTCCCTGGATTTAACTGATTGCGCGGATCAAAGGCGGCTTTGATTTTTTGCAGCTGTGGGTACAGTTCACCAAAAAATTTCGGTGCGTATTCCGAGCGTACCCCTTTGCCGTGTTCGCCCCATAGCAAGCCGTTATATTTTTGTGTTAACTCGGCTACTTGGTCGGAAATAATCCGCACTAATTTTTCTTGCTCTGGGTCCTTCATGTCGATGGCAGGGCGCACATGCAACACGCCTGCATCGACGTGGCCAAACATGCCGTATTGTAAATTGTGACTATCCAGCAGCGCGCGAAACTCGACAATAAAATCGGCTAAATACTCGGGAGGGACAGCGGTATCTTCTACAAATGGAATCGGCCGAGCTTCGCCTTTGGCGTTGCCCAACAGCCCCACGGCTTTTTTGCGCATGCCCCAAATTTTTCCTACTGCGGCATTGCCCATCGCCACTGAGTAGCCAATACGGCCGGTAGTTTCGCGGTCGCTGTCATTCATGGCGTCCAGCGCGTCGGTTAAGCGTTTAATGCCAGCGGCTAATTCATCGTCACTGTCGGCGGTGTACTCGACAAGGTTAATTCCTTTAATGTCCTGTCCCGGCACTGGCGGAAAGAACTCGCTGACACTGTGCCAAACGATATCGTTCATGGCCAAGTTAAGGACTTTGGAGTCTACCGTCTCAATGGAGGTGGGGCCGGCTTGCATTAGCTGGGTGGCGTCGCGTAAGGCGGCGTTAAAGTCGCGGTAGTTGACGTTCACCAGAGCTGAACATTTGGGGATAGGCAATACATTGAGCTTGGCCTCGGTAATAAAGCCCAAGGTGCCTTCACTGCCGCACAAAATACTGTTGAGGTTAAATTCGCCGCCTTCGGTGCGAATATGGGCCAAGTCGTAGCCGGTTAAACAGCGGTTGAGCTTGGGGAATTTGGCATCGATTAAATCGGCGTGATTGCGCTGGATATCGTCCACCGTACGCACCACTTGGCCAATGCGGTCTTCGCGGCTGCGCAGGGTGGCAAGAGCGGTATCATCCACGGGTGCCGAGTCACAGACGCTGCCATCGAGCAGCACGGTTTTCAGTTCCAGTACATGGTCACGGGTTTTGCCGTATAAGCATGAGCCCTGGCCCGATGCGTCGGTGTTGATCATGCCGCCAATGGTGGCGCGGTTGCTGGTGGATAACTCGGGGGCAAAAAATAAGCCGAAGGGCTTGAGCGCTGCGTTTAACTGGTCTTTAACCACCCCGGTTTGCACCCGTACCCAGCGCTCGGCTTCGTTAATTTCCAGCACTTGGTTCATGTGGCGAGAGATATCCACCACCAAGCCGTCGGTTAACGACTGGCCGTTGGTGCCGGTGCCGCCCCCCCGAGGGCTAAGCACTACTTGCTGAAACTCGTCGCGCTCGCTCAATTGTGCCAACAGAATTAAATCATCCGTATGACGCGGATAGACCACACCCTGAGGCAGTACTTGATAAATCGAATTGTCCGTCGCCAATACCGTGCGGTTGGCGTAATCTGGGTTTAAGTCGCCGGCAAAGCCGCACTCTTGCAGCGCCTCGATAAAAGCTAAATAAACCGATTGAACAGGTGACGTTTCGCGAATACGAGGGATCATAAGGTTCGGAGTCAATATTGCGTGTAGGGAGCGGTATTTTACGGGCTCGGAGGGCTGAGGGCCAGCGTTACGGCTTGGATTGTGCAGCACTATTTGGGGTTGTTGGTCATTAACCCCCGTGAGCTAAACGACCGAGCTGGCTTTTGGGGGCTTTGCCGGTCTGCTAATATGACTATATTTACAACTGAGTAAGCATGCATGAATCGTCGTAAAAGAGGCAATGAGACATTAAAGGCACGAGCCAAAAAAGCGAATGCCAAATTGGCTCCCAGAAATAAGCCTAAGTACATCAGTAAAGCTGATCGAGAGGCATTAGCGCTGGGGGCGGATCAAGATGCCAGCGCCAAGCTAGGCGATTCAGTCGATGTGGGTTTAGATAAATGACGAACGTCCTACCTTTTAAGCGCCCTAGCCCGAAACAAAAACATAAAGGTAAAACTTTGTGTAAAAGTGGGTTTCATAAGTGGCAGGTGGTTACTGGCCAGCAGTTTGATACCAAGCAGGGCAGATTAGTGACGCGCTATAAGTGCGAGCGTTGCGCGCAAGAGAAAGTTGAGGCGCATTAACGGCGCAGCTATTGATGGCTGGTAACTTTGACGGTGAAAAGCAAAAATTAATCGGCGGTGACGAGAGGGGGTAGAGTGCAGAGGTCGGGGCCAGCCGGAAGCTGGCCCTAGGGCAGTATTAGTGCTCCTGGCCGCCGGCACCGTGAGCGTGGCCGTGGGTTTTTTCTTCCTCGGTCGCTTCGCGGATGTCGGTGATCTCGACGTCAAAGTTCAGGTCAACACCTGCCAGTGGGTGGTTGGCATCAACGGTAACCATATCGCCATTAACAGCGGTGATGGTAACAACCTGCATACCGTTTTCTGTTTGTGCGTGAAACTCCATGCCTTCTTCGATTTTATCAACGCCCGAGAACATGTTCGATGGCAGTTCTTGCATCATGGCTTCGCTGCGTTCGCCGTAAGCATCGGCGGCTGCTACAGCCACTTTTAGCTTGTCGCCAACTTGCTTGCCAACAAGCTCTTTTTCTAGGCCGGGAATGATGTTTCCGGCACCGTGCAGATACGCCAATGGCTCGCGGCCGTCAGACGAATCGAGTACCTTGCCATCTTTGTCGGTCAGGGTGTAGTGAAAGCTGGCAACGCAGTTGTCAGAGATAGTCATAAAAATAGCCTTTGCTTTTTAGTGAGTGAACTGTGGCGTTTTTCCTGCCTCGCAGGTCGCCTTAATTAAATGACGAGATCTTTTTATTGTCGACCTCGGCCTCGTTGATGTTAATGGTGTAGACATCGCCGTCTTCTTCTTGCTGCATGCGCACTAACAGATAGCCAAACTTGGGCGCCATCCAGGCGTAAGTAACGCGATCGCTGTCTTTGCGGGTGCGCTTAATTTTTACTGTGTCAACTTGGCCCAACGGCGTTTTTAAGCGCTCATTGCCGATAATGGCAAATTGATACTCTTTGATTTTTCCACCATCGGCGATGGTGTAGGCGAGGTTCTCGGTTTTGCCAGCGATTAAATCGCGCTGTAGCTGGACCTGAAAACTCACCTTGTCTTGCGTGCCCAGAGGGATTTTCATTTTCCAAGGGTTGTTGTTGATGTCGTTAATCACTTTCTGGTTATCCCAGTCAAAAGTGATGCGTGCAGTGCGGTCGCGACCTAAACCGTTGCGGTCGTAGGTGTAGAGTTCCGGCTGCAAGTTCTTGTCATCGGACGAGCTAAAAGTGCTGGTTTCATCGATGCTGGCAACCAGCGAGTCAGCAAAAAAGCGCAATTTGTGGCGCTTGTCACCGAGCGGGATTAGCTCGTGGGTAACGGTGACGGTCATACCGTAGACCGATGACTTATAGATGTTGCGAAATTGATTGGGTGCAGTGACATCGTCAGCGGCAAAAGTTTGTGGCAGCCAACAGCTTGAAACCAGTGTCGCGCCCGTGAGTAAAGCTAGGGTCATGCGTTTTAGTCGAGTCATAAGTCCCTTATGGTTGTGAGTGCCTTACTTGGTAACCACTAGGCGGCAAAGGTTCACCGTCAAGTAGTGCTCGATTTGCAGCCATAGTGAGCCGCCCTTCACAAAACCAGCGCACAGCCTTAGGGTAAATAATATGCTCTTGTTGCTGTACTCGCGCCGCCAGTGTGTCGGCGGTGTCGGTATCTAGCACTGGCACCACTGCTTGGATCGCGGCGGGGCCACCGTCCAGTTCTGCGGTAACAAAGTGTACGGTTACGCCGTGCTCGGCATCACCAGCTTCTAGTGCTCGCTGGTGGGTGTGTAACCCTTGGTACTTGGGGAGTAGCGATGGATGGATGTTAAGCATCCGTCCGGCAAAGTGGTTGGTAAAAGCGGGCGTTAAAATACGCATAAAACCCGCCAGTACTACCAGTTTTGGCTGTAGTTGCTCGAGCTGTTCAGTCAACGCTAGATCAAACGCTTCGCGGCTATCAAAGCCTTTGTGATCGAGAGTAATGGCCGTAATGCCGGCCGCACGGGCGCGCTCTAAGCCGCGCACCTCGGGGCGGTTGCTAATAACAGCAACAATCTCAATCGGCAGATCACCGCTCTGCTGGCCATCGATCAGCGCTTGCAGGTTGCTGCCGCTGCCCGAGATCAGCACCGCGATGGGCGTTTTAGGAGGTGTCATGCTCAGTGTAAACCGTCCAATTGCACCTGTTCTTCACCTTCAAGGGCGTCGGCAATGTGTCCGATCAGCAGTGCTTGCTCCCCGGCATCTTGCAACTGTTTTATGGCCTCGTCGGCGCGCTCGGAAGGGACCGCGATGACCATGCCAATGCCGCAGTTAAATGTGCGATACATTTCGCGCGAGTCGATATTACCCGCCGTTTGCAGCCACTGAAATACGGGGGGCAATTGCCAAGCGTTGGTGTCGATGACCGCTTTGGCGTTGTCGGGCAATACCCGGGGAATGTTCTCAAGCAGGCCACCACCGGTAATATGCGATAACGCGTGCACAGGCATAGATTTAATCAGTGCCAGAAGAGGCTTAACGTAAATGCGGGTAGGGGCCATCAGTGCGTCGGCAAGGCTTTGGCCGCCGCAGTCTTGTTGTAAATCGGCACCGGAGACATCGATCACCTTGCGGATCAGGGAGTAGCCGTTAGAGTGTGGGCCGCTTGCGGTAATGCCTATAAGTGCATCGCCGGCTTTAACTTTGCTGCCGTCGATGATCTCGGATTTTTCGACCACGCCAACACAGAAACCGGCTAGGTCGTAATCTTCGCCTTCGTACATGCCGGGCATTTCGGCGGTTTCGCCACCCACCAGCGAACAGCCTGCTAGCTCACAGCCGGCGCCAATGCCGGTTACGACATCTGAGGCGACATCGACGTTAAGTTTGCCGGTGGCGTAATAATCAAGAAAAAACAACGGCTCTGCACCGGCTACGATTAAGTCGTTAACACACATACCGACTAAGTCGATGCCAATGGTATCGTGTTTATTGAGGTCCATCGCTAAGCGCAATTTGGTGCCAACGCCATCGGTGCCCGATACCAATACGGGCTGGCGGTAACCTTCGGGTAACTCGCAGAGTGCACCAAAGCCACCAAGGCCGGCCATAACCTCTGGGCGACGGGTGCGTTTGGCAACGCCTTTAATGCGCTCTACCAACGCGTTACCGGCATCGATGTCTACACCGGCGTCTTTATAACTTAACGATTGCGGGATTTTCTCGCTCATAGCGGCCTATGGTCTCGTTGCTGTGCGCCGGCCACGACTACCGAAGGGTATCAATGGGTTGGGCGTCGGATCTGAAAGGCGGATATTCTAGCAGTTAATGGCACCCATTTGCAGTTAATGGCGCTGATATTTCATGGGGGCAGCTATTTTATTGATACTTTTCTCGCGACTATATTGTCGCCGTGACAAGAAAAGCACTACATTGCCTGTTACAATGCGCGACCATTATTATCAGAGTTGGGCCGTTGGGAGACGAGACGCTGATTATTCGATACTTATTACTTATCTGCGCTTTGCTATTGGCGAGCGCGGCGAATGCCGATCAAGTGATCGAGCTTTATCGCGCCGATGCATTGGTTAAATCGCAATCTGAGCCGCAGCGCGCCGCGGCGGCTAAGCACGCGTTAGCCGATACGTTGGTGCGGGTGTCGGGAGCTACCAACGCGGTCGATAACCCAATTGTGCGCCAAGCTTTGGTGCGCGCCCAAGATTTTGTCTACGAATACAGTTACGCCTCTACCGATGAGATGCTGAGCACCCTCGATGGTGAGCAGGTTGCCGCCTCACGCTTACAGTTTAAGTTCTCGGCGCCTCTTATAGAGCAACTGTTGCGCGATGCTAATCTTACATTTTGGCCCTCCAATCGTCCTACAGTATTGGTTTGGCTGGTCGCTGGCACTGCAACGGGCCGCGATGTGGTGAGCGACTTGGCGGCCATGACCGTATTGCGTGACCGAGCCCACGAGCGCGGTCTACCCTTAATGATTCCACTGTTTGACTTGGAAGATCATCTAGCTATGCCCGCCGATGCGCTGTGGCAAAACCAAGAGTCGCAAATTCGCGAAGGCTCTGAGCGCTACGCCGCTGATGCGATAGTGGTGGTGCGCGCGCGCGAGTTGGCGGACGCGCACTGGAGCGCCGATTGGCAGTTGTTGCATGTTGATGGTTCGCCTAGCTTTAGCTCCGAAGGCGATTCGTTAGAAGCTCTGTTGCCGGCGGTGATCGACAACGTGGCGGATTACTTTGCGACACGCTACGCGATTAGCCCCAGCGAGGTGGGTGACGCTAACGTGGTATTGCAGGTAAATAATGTTGCAAGCTTTGCCGATTACAAAAAAGTTGAGGGTTATTTGGCTCAGTTGGCGTTGGTGCGGCGCACACAACTGGCCAGCTTGAACGCCGATGGCCTAACGTTAAAATTGTTTACCGAGGGCGATGTTGCTCGGTTACAACATACCTTGGCCTTGGGTGGCGTGCTTATCCCGTCGTCCGATAGCGTCAGCTTACCCAGTAATCGATACATTGTGCCGGGTACTGTTGCGGCGCCTTTGCAGTATCGTTTGGCTCGCTGAGGCCTAGCATGTCAAAACCGCAACAGCTGTCGCTGAGCGTTAGCCTAAAAGATGATGCCACCTTTGATAATTACTATGCACCGGCGCACTCGAGTAACGGTCAGGTTATTCGCGCCCTGCGCGAGCAGGTAGAGGGGCAGGGTGAGCATTTTTTATATTTGTGGGGTGCCAGCGGTGTTGGCTTAACCCATTTGCTGCAGGCCAGCTGTCACAATGCCGAGTCGCGCCGTTTGGTGGTGCAATACTTACCCCTGCATGACATGGCAAGCTTTGCCCCCGAGGCATTGCTCGAAGGGCTTGAGGAGCTGGATATGGTTTGCCTCGACGGACTTGAAGCTGTCGCGGGTCATCCAGCCTGGGAGCGCGCGCTGTTTAACTTGTATAACTCATTACGCGATGCTGGCCGTTTGTTGCTGGTCGCCGCGGCGCAAAACCCTCGCGAGCTCAATATAGCGTTACCCGATTTACGTTCACGTCTGCAGTGGGGCATTACTCTTAAGGTACAGCCATTAAACGATGCCGATAAACAGCAAGCGCTAATGCGTCGCGCCCGCGAGCGAGGCATTGAGCTTAATGAAGAGGTGGCCAGTTATATTGTGCAGCGGGTGCCGCGAGATATGACTCAGCTGTTTTGTTATTTGCATAAGCTTGATCATGCATCGCTAGCCGAACAGCGTAAACTAACTATTCCTTTTGTTAAAAAAACGCTTAATTTATAAGTCGTTATGCAGCTCATACGTTAAATTTTACGGCGCTTTTAACACATAATAATTTAGGCCTGTGAATTCACGTTTGCATATCGCGCGATGCAGTTTTAAATACAACCCCTATAAACAGGGGCATTCACTGTTAACAAAACACTTCTTAGCATTGGCTAACACACCTCATACAGCTTTATCGTTCGGCTAAGGCTACACTTGGCCAAGTTACCTGCATGTAAAATTTGGTGGTGTCGGCTTAATGTGGCGCTACTAAACGCTAACGCGACAACAAACCATGCCCAGTCGTAAATACATAACAATATAGAAGGACGACCATGATGACTTTTAAGCCCAGAACTCTAGCGTTTGCCGGCAGCCTATGCTTGACGCTCGCAGCTTGTGGTGGTGGCACCTCAAGTAATAATTCCAATTCGGATTCCACATCATCCAGTGTGGTGACATCATCGCAATCAAGTACATCGAGTGCGTCGAGTGCGTCGAGCAAGAGCCGGATTCATGTCAATCAAGTAGGTTTTGCTTTAGGTGGGAAAAAAGTTGCAGTTATCCCTCAGTCGGAGGCTACGCATTTTAGCGTTATTAACGCGGCCACAAATATCGAGGCGGCTAGTGGCGAGATTGATGCGTATCAGCAGTGGTCCTATGCCGCAGAGGCGGTGGGGCAGGCGGACTTTAGCCAGTTGACGGTGCCTGGTGAGTATTTTGTGCGTGTTGATGGCTTGAATGATTCAGATGTTTTTGTTATTGCCGATGATCCTTACAGCGAGCTGAATAAAGCGGTTATTAAAGCCTATTATTATAATCGCGCCAGCACAGCGCTTGAGGCGCAATATGCTGGCGTATGGGCCCGCGAAAGTGGCCACCCCGATACTCAAGTCCTGATTCACCCATCCGCGGCCAGTGCAGAACGTCCCGCCGAGAGCGTAATTTCATCACCTAAAGGTTGGTACGATGCGGGTGATTACGGTAAGTACATTGTTAACTCTGGCATCTCGACTTACACCTTGCTGGCAGCGCTGGAACACTACCCAGAGCTATACGCCGAGCGCGAATTAAACATTCCCGAAAGCGGCGATAGCGTGCCCGATTTGTTAGATGAAGTGCGCTGGAATCTGGATTGGATGCTAAGCATGCAAGATCCTGCCGATGGCGGTGTGTACCACAAGTTAACCACTAAAAACTTTGTCGGTGTGGTGATGCCAAGCGACACTGCCGAGCCCCGTTACGTGGTGCAAAAAGCAACCGCAGCTACACTTAATTTTAGCGCGGTAATGGCGGCTGCTAGCCGTGTTGTTAAACCTTACGATACAGCTTTAGCGAGTCAAATGTTAACTGCAGCCAAGCGCGCTTGGCAGTGGGCAGAGCAAAACCCTAATGTGGCTTATGTACAGCCTGGCGATGTTAATACTGGCGCTTATGGTGATAGTAATTTTGCCGATGAGTTTGTTTGGGCCGCCGCCGAGCTATACATCAGTAGTGGCGAGGATAGCTACTATCAAGCGATCAATGCAGGGTCGGCGGGCAATGCTGTGCCCAGCTGGTCGCAATCGTTAGGTTTGGCGTGGATGTCATTGGCGGCACACGCTGACGACTTAACCGCTGTTGCGAATAAAGCACTGATTAATCAGCGTGTCACTGAATTAGCGGATGCCATTATGGCTACCGGCGAGCAATCAGCTTATGGCGTATCAATGGCCAGCTCTGATTTTGTTTGGGGTAGTAATGGTGTTGCCATGAACCGCGCGATGATGTTGGTGCAAGCCTATCGAGTGAGCGCTGATAGCCAGTATATGGATGGCGCTCAGGCGCTGTTAGATTACGTCTTAGGGCGCAATCCAACCGAGTACAGCTTTGTTACTGGCTTTGGTGCGCGCCCCCCCATGGATATTCACCACAGGCCTTCGGCGGCCGACGATGTTGATGCCCCAGTGCCAGGCTTTTTAGCTGGCGGCCCACACAGCGGCCAACAAGATGGTTGTAACTATCCGTCGAGTCTCGCGGCCGAATCTTATCTTGACGATTGGTGCAGCTATTCAACTAACGAGATTACGATTAATTGGAACGCGCCGTTGGTTTATGTAAGTGGTGCATTAGAGACTTATTACTTAAATCTGAGCAAGTGATAAGCGGCCAGCATTAATCGTAGTGCTTAAGTCGGTCATAACTTTTTATTATCGCAAGGTTATTATGCGAGTCTGAAGGGTTATGGCCGCTCAACTACCCACTTCGTTGTCACAATGGCTAAGCGGTTCGACACCGGCTAAAAACCAAGCGCTTGCGCAGGTTAAGCTCCTCTTGCCTCCCCCATTGTTGAATAATTTATCTTGTTAGGCTCAATTTTTACGCTGCGGTTTTTATTGTGGCACACAGCTGCATGTGTTTGTTAGGCGAGCGGACTGTATGGCTGTAGTGAATTCGCTCGCCTTATTTCCCGCTAGTTGGCGTTGCTGGGTAAGTGCTGGTTTAGAAAGCTGTCCATGGCTTTAAACGTTGCGACTCGGTTATCTTCATTAGACAGATAGTGGTCTTCGTTTTCTAATACGACATAGGTGACAGGCTTGTCGAGACTTTTGAGTGCCTGGTGCATGCGTTCGCTGTGCTTGATGGGTACTTGACGGTCGGCGTCGCCGTGCACTAACAGTACGGGCACCTTGATTTTATCTGCGTGGTTAACCGGCGAGATATCTTTTAATTGCCCCCCAAGCTTACCTATTTGTTTATCCGCAATGTTGTACTTTGTTCGGAAGTCGCGGTTATCTCGAACTAAGTCAAATACATCGCTCACCCCGGCAACGCTGAGCGCACAGTGGTAAAAGTCGGGAGTTTTAACTACGCCCATCAGTGCGGCATAACCGCCGTAACTGGCACCTGCAAGGCAAATCTTATCGGGATCGGCAATGCCGTCTTTAATCAGTTTTAGTGCGCCGTCCTGGATGTCATCTTGCATTTCTTTACCCCACTTTTGTAGGCCAGCGTTACGGTGTGCAAAGCCTTCGCCAGTTGATCCACGAAAGTTCATTTGCAAAACAGCGTAACCTTTGTTGGCAAAAAACTGAGACCAATAGTCGAATGCATTACTGTCGCGGGCCTGCGGGCCGCCGTGGGGGAATATAATGGTGGGGAGTTTTTTGGGTTTTTGGCCTTTGGGTAAGGTCAGCTTAGCCTCAATGGCAAGGCCGTCGCGAGCGCTATAAGGGTAATTTTGCACGCTGCTTAGCGTCTCTGGTGGCAAGCTACGATAGCGGTATTCTAACGCCGTTAGTTTGGCCGGGTTGCGCTGCCCTAAATAATAAGTCCCCGATTCTGTAGCGCCGGTGGTATAGAGCAAGTAATGATTTTTATCGTCGGTTAGATCGTAAATATAATTTTGGGTGTTGGGCATTAGCTTATTAATGCTTTTTTGTAGCAGGTTAAGTTTATCCGAGAAATAAACAGAGCCTTGATTTGATGTTGAGTTAATGCCAATAACCTCATAGCTGTTCGGGTCGTAAATCAGCGAGCCTGTCACATCGTAATTAGGGTCAGAATAAACCAGATTTTTTTCCAGCTTTGGGTCTTTTAAATCGACCTTGAAAATCGCAAGGCGGTCATCGTAAGCGGCGCGCAGATAAACAATGTCAGGGTCTTTGCCAAAACCGATGACAGAGGTTTGTTCTTTGGATAGTGGTGTGTAGGGCCAAAGTTCACGCCATTTTTTTGTGTTTAAGTCATAAATCCTGCTGGTTAACGTGCCGTCATTAAGGTGCAACCCAACACGGACTCGGTGTTGCAGGTCGGTACTCCAACTCAGAATACTAGATTCTGAATTTTGCACTGCTACGACGCGTTGATTGCGGATGTTAACCTTATAAATCACGTTGTGTGGGCCGCCAGAAAAGCCGGGCATTGCCATCAGTAGATGGTCTGGATCCTCGGTTAGCAAGTCGACGATCTGGTCTTGAGCGGTAGGTAAACTTGAAAGTCGTCGAGGAACGTGTGCTTAAACGGCCGGGTAACTTCTCCAGTTTCGGTGTTAATAATAAGCAGTCGAGTTTCTCGTGTGTCACCGCGCACTTGTGCCCATCCAATCCATGTGTCGCGCTGTGCTGGGTAGAAGGTGTGTACCAAGAGTGTATTGTTGTCCTTCCAGTGGATTTTATAAATAAAATATTTGCTGTTGTCGGTATACAGGTGAAATTTTTTCTCCTGAGTTTCAAGGTTGGTTACCTGAACCGCAATACCTTTTTGATCTTGAGTTTTTATGCGTACTAGTGCGGCAAGCTTTTTGCCGTTGGGTGTTAGGGTTAGCTCGCCTGCATCAGGCAGTTGGGCAAAATTTTCGATGCTAAGGTTGGCCGCGGCACTGTAGGCACTCAAGATAAACGATAACGCTATAAGCGTGTTAATAAATAGATGGGGCAGGGCTCTTGCTGGGGTGGGCATACGTCATCCTTGTTTATTGTTGTCTTTCAGACTAGAAGGTTTCTCTGGTGTCCGTATTCTCACGAAACTGATGTGAAAGTTCAAGTTATGGGTCTTCCGGTTCAATCCGTGAGGGTTAAGCGTATGTTAGATGGTCGAGTTAGACGTTAAGCCAGCCCTTGGTGTGTTGTGGCCAGAACACAAAGTCAACCCGGTCTCGCCCTAACTGGTCGGTATATGCGTGAACAAGTAGTAAGTGAATATTTGTGGCTATGTTGTAACAGTGCCGGGCCATTACCTTTATTGGCTTTGGCTGTTTTTTTGGGTAAGGCGGAGCTAATGTATTTACTTAGTGCCGCCTAGGTCATGCTGCCACCTTTAAGCTTCGCGTTAATTGCATCAGGAAATGACGAAGCTGGTGTTTGTGATTTGTTTCCTTGATTTTTATTGTATTTTTTTTAGGCATTTTCAGGTAATAAGCTATCTCATAGCCCAGTAAATTGCGATAATGGTAAGTTAGCGCAAGCCAGTAATGCTTGATTTGATCTGTTGTCGGCCTACAACCGGCACAACCAAGGAATCCGTGATGTCAGCTAAGCCAAAATCCACTCATCAATGTGTTTGTCCTCCCTATCGATCGCGTGCTTTGGCACTTACCATCGCTCTTATCAGCGGCGCAGCTTATGCTGGGCCTAATGGCGGCGTGGTAATTGATGGCGATGCCAATATTGATATTCGCGGCAAGCTCACCGATATCCTACAAAACACCCAAAACACCACCATCGTTTGGGACAACTTTGATATTAACATTGATGAAATCGTTAATTTCATTCAGCCCAACGACACCTCCATCGCCCTTAACCGCGTGTTTAGCGCCGATGGTACGCAAATCAACGGCCAGCTTAACGCCAACGGCCGCGTGTTTGTCATGGACGCCAACGGCGTTTTGTTTGGGCAGAGTGCTAGCGTCAACGTCGGCTCATTGGTGGCCTCTACGTTGGATGTGTCGCATACCGACTACACCAACTTTACCTTTAGCGGCAACGGCGCTCCGGCCTCGGTATTAAACCTAGGCGCAATCACCGCCGCCGACACCGGTGCGGTAGCACTATTGGGTGGGCAGGTAAGCAACCGCGGTGTGATTCAGGCCAAGCTCGGCAACGTAGCGCTCGCAGCGGGTAACCAAATCACTCTCGACTTTGCCGGCGACGGCTTGCTGAATGTACAGGTGGACGAAGCCGCGCTTAACGCCCTGGCCGAAAACCACGGCCTGATACAAACCCCCGGCGGCCAAGTATTAATGACCGCCCATGCCAGTGATGCGTTGCTGCAAACCGTGGTCAACAACACAGGTGTAATAGAAGCGCAAAGTCTGCAAGCGCAAGATGGCAAAATTATGTTGCTTGGTGGTTTCAACGGCGGCACGGTTAATGTCAGCGGCACGCTCGATGCCTCTGCCCCTAACAGCGGTAATGGCGGTTTTATAGAAACCTCTGGCGCGGTGGTGCAAGTAACCGCTAATGCCAACATCGATGCCTCCAGCGCCAACGGCAGCGCCGGCACCTGGTTGCTCGACCCAACAGATTTGGACATCAGCTACGACGAAATGGGCGCAGACGATGGCGTCAGCCACGTTCATACCCAAGCCCTGCAAAACTCACTGGCCGGTAGCAATGTCATATTACAAACCGCCGATGCTGGCGCCGGTAATGGCGATATCACCATTGCTGACCCTATTATTTGGGCCAGCGCCAATACTTTAACGCTAGATGCTGATGGTGGCATTGTCTTTAATGATTATGTTCAGGCACCCAACGGCGGCCTAAATCTTACCGCATTGGCCGACATTACTAGCGGCGCTGAGGGCCACATTAATGTGGCGGCCTTCACCTTAGAATCCGGTAACTTTAGCCAAATCATGGCGACCCTGCCGACGTTTATGGCTGACGACTTCACTCTAAACGGCGGCACCTTTACCCGTGCCACAGGTGGTAATGGCACCGGGTCACCACTACAAATTACCGATATTTTTGGCCTGCAAGGATTGGCAACTACCCTAAACCTTAGTGCAACCTTACAAAACGACATAGACGCTTCAGATACCGCGGGCTGGAACAGCGGGGCGGGTTTCGATCCTATTGGCAATTCCAGTATTCCCTACAGTGCCACATTTGATGGTGCTGGCTTTGTCATCGACGGCCTAACCATTAACCGTCCAGCAGAGAATTTTGTTGCTCTATTTGGTCACACGAGCTCAACGGCCTCCATCAGCAGGCTGGGTGTTACTGAGGGTCAAATTACAGGTGATTACTATGTGGGCGGCTTGGTCGCTAGAAACCGTGGTGACGTTAGCCTAAGTTACACAACCGGTACGGTGATTGGGGATACGGATGTTGGTGGATTAGTCGGTAATAACACCAATGGATCCGTGGATCAAAGCTACTCGACCAGCGCCGTTACTGGTGATGAAAGCGTTGCTGGCTTGGTCGGCAACAATGCCATGGCTACCGTGACGCAAAGCTATGCCAGCGGCTTGGTGACAGGCGGCTTCATCGCTATTGGCGGTTTGGTGGGCTATAACTTCAACGGGACGGTTAATAATAGCTACTGGGACAGCTTTACCACCAATCAACCTGGTGTTGGGGTTCCAGGTGCGGGTAGTATCTTTAACGCCACGGCCGTTAACGGCGATTGGTCCGGAGCGACGGATGCTTACGACCAAGCCAGCTATGAAGTAGTCGGTCAAGAATTTGATTTTGCCAATACCTGGTTTATCGCCGAGGGCAGCTCGCGCCCGATGCTGCGTGCCTTTTTAGACGGCGGCAATATCTCTAACTTGTATCAGTTACAAGGCATGGCGGCTGATTTAACCGGCAGCTACATTTTACTTAACGATATCGATGCATCGGCCACCGCTTCAACCGACAACGCGGATGTTTGGGGCGGGCGCGGTTTTGCGCCGGTGGGTCATATAACTCCCGGTGGCGCTTTTACCGGCGAGCTAGACGGCCAAGGTTTTCAGATTGGAGGTTTGACCATTAATCGGCCTGCACTCACTGGCGTTGGTCTTTTTGGTGTTGCAACTGGCGCGACTTTTTCGGACCTGAGCTTGACCGGTATTAATATTGTTGGCGATGTATATGTCGGGGGGGTAGTGGGGCAAGATGGTCTATCTTCAATCTCCGATGTTGATGTTGCCGGTGATGTCGCGGGTGGGAGTGGTGTTGGAGGCCTGATTGGTGGGTCTAATACCTCCTCTATAGTGGGGAGTTATTCTGACGTTAATGTGGCAGGTGTAGCGTCAAGCGGTGGATTAGTAGGCCTCGCTGATGGACTTACTGTAAATACTAGTTATGCAGTGGGCGAGGTTAGTGGGGAAACGTACTCTGGCGGTTTGGTAGGCGTATTGCGCGCGGCGGGCTCTATTACTGATTCATTTGCCACAGGGGCTGTAGAGGCAACTACTAACTATGCGGGTGGCTTAGTTGGTCACCTAGAAAACGCTACAATAGTAACCTCTTGGGCCAGTGGCGAGGTTGCCACAGCTGGGGCTAGCAGTGGTGGCTTGGTGGCTCGGGACAATGGCGGCAATACTTATACTAATAACTACTGGGACTCTTTCACCACTGCGCAAGCCGATGCTACCGGTGCGGGTGGAGTGGTTGCCGGTATAACCGCGGTTACCGGTGATTGGTCGGTTGCAGAAACCGCCTACAGCGCTGGCAGCTACACAGGCTTTGATTTTGGCAACGCATGGTTTATCGCCGAGGGCCACTCTCGCCCAATGCTGCGTGCTTTTTTAAGTGGCGGTGGCGAAATACATAATCTCTACGACTTGCAAGGCATGGCCGCTGATTTAGCAGGTAGCTACACCTTAATGACCGATATCGACGCCTCGGCCACTGCCTCTACCGATAACGCCGATGTTTGGGGTGGGTTGGGCTTTGCTCCGGTAGGCAATTCGGTTGAATTTAGCGGTGATTTTGACGGCAATAACCACGTTATTAGCAATCTAACCATCAACCGTCCCGAGGCCGGTTATGTTGGTCTGTTTGGACGCACCAATGGCGCTATTATCTCCGATGTTGGGCTCACCCAAGTGAATATTGTTGGCACTAACACCGTTGGGGCGTTAGTGGGCATGAGCCTTAATGGTTCTATCTCGGAGGTGTTTAGTTCTGGGCAGGTAACTGGTGAGAATACTGTTGGCGGCTTGGCTGGCTTGAATGATTCGTCCGTTTCTAATAGTTATTCTGTGGCCCAAGTGAATGGAGATGATAATGTTGGCGGGTTAGTAGGTACAAATAACTTTATTGGTAGTATCTCGCAAAGCTATGCGACAGGTGTGGTCACTGGCACTAGTTCAGTCGGTGGGTTAGTCGGTCATAACGAAAATAGTGTTGTTAACAGTTTTTGGAACGTCGATACCACTGGCGTCGGCATAGGGTCCGGCCCGACAGCGGGGGCCGCCGGCCTCACTACTACCGAATTTACTAACCTAGCAAACTTCACCAGCTGGGGCGCAGACATAGACGCCGAAGGCGGTACAGGTTCTGTATGGCGTATTTACGAAGGCCAATCTACTCCGTTATTGCGCTCATTCCTAACCGAAATCGATGTGATCGCCTATGACGATTACAAAGTCTACGACGGCGTCGCCTACGATGGCCTGCACGACATTAACGCCACCACCGGCGCGGGCGTGCGCTACGGCAACAGCTACGCCGAGTTTGTGGCAGCCTTTGGCGAAAATGGCACACCGTACGGATCGGACGACATTAACAGCGCCGATTTAGAATACACCGGCGACTCGCAAGGCGCGATTGACGCCGGCACCTACGATATTACCCCCAGCGAGTTGTGGTCCAACCAAAGCGGTTACGACATTGTGATGAACGACGGTGTGCTCACCATCGATCAAGCCGTGGTCAGCGTTACCGTGAAGATCAACAACGCCAGTAAAGAGTACGGCGAAGCCGACCCCACCTTTAGCTGGGGAGTCACCTCGGGCTCTCTGGGTGCCGGCGACCGCTTAACCGGTCGTTTATCGCGCGCACCCGGTGAAAACGTGGGCAACTACGCCATTACCGGCAACGTCACCGGCGATTTAGCCAGCGGCAACTACGACGTCACCCTGATTAACGGCGTGTTTACCATTACCCCGCGCGCCATTACCGTCAACATTGCCGACCTAGACAAAATCTATGGCGACGACGACCCAAGCTTTAGCTGGAGCATTACCGGTGGCAGCTTGGCTGCTGGCGAAACCTTAAACGGCACCTTAACCCGCGTACCCGGCGAGAACGTTGGCGACTACGTGATTACCGGTGCGTTAGAGGGCGACTTGGCCAGCAGCAACTACACCGTCACCGTTGATGATGGCGTGTTGAGCATTGCCCCACGGCCACTGGTGATCAGCGCTGACGACTTTGCCAAAATCTATGGCCAAGACGACCCAGAGCTTACCTGGAGCCAAGGCGGCAGCGTGGTCGAGGGCGACACCCTAACCGTGAGCCTAAGCCGCAGCGAAGGCCAAAACGTGGGTTACTACACCATCACCCCAGAAGTAACCGGTGATGTCCTCAGCGACAACTACGCGCTTAGTATTAACAACGGCGCGCTGCAAATCACTCCCGCCGCACTGATGGTGACCGCCAACGACATCGAGACCTACTGGAACCTGCTGCCACCGTTTAGCGCCACCTTAGACGGCCTAACCAACGGCGACACCGAGCAAGACGTGTTTGGTAACTCGCTGACCGTGACATCCGACTTAAGCTTGCCGATACCGGGTGCATACACCTTAACGCCGATGGCAACACTGGCCAGCAGCAACTACACCGTTAGCTTTAACGACGGCGTGTTAAACCTGCTCAGCTCTAACCCCGGCGGTGGCTACGGCGATGGCTTAACCAGTACCCAACTGCCTGCACGGGAAGCACTGGGTCGCCAAGATCGCGCCAACCTCTTTGAAGGCCGCGATTTGCTGACCGGTGAGCTGGACGACATATCGCTTGGCGTATACCAAGACGGCGTGCGTGTGCCGGCGGCGGTTCTGGCCGAGTTTGGTCTACCTATGCCGCGCGCGGTGTTGTTTGCCAACAACAGCGATACCGTCGAGCCCGAATACGTAGAGATGCTGGAAAAATTTGTGGCTAAGCTCGCGCAATATCCCGAGTTTAACCTCTTAGTAGAAGGCCACACCTCGCACACCGGTCCGCGCTTGCTCAACGAAAAGCTCGCCCGTAAACGCGCTATGGCGGTGTACAACATACTGGTCGAGTTGGGTGTAGAGCCTGCGCGACTGGGTACCAAAGGCTTTAGCTGGACGCGCCCGATTGCCGACAACAGCACCCTAGAGGGGCAAGCGTTAAACCGTCGTACCGAGATCACGCCGGATAAGCCCAGCGCCGATCAAGACGCCAGCGAGTAACACCACAACCGACAAGCGGCGCCGCGCCATAAACCGTAGGGCGCCGCTTAACCCCGTATTTAACCGCGTATAAAACGCGATGGAGAGGAACGCGTAACATGAAGTTACCCCTTATATTGAAGCTAACGCCGCTGGCCGTGTTAATCCCCCACCTGGTGTTTGCCCAAGCCGTACCCAATGCCGGTACCTTTATTCGGCAGCTAGAAAACGAGCCCGGCGTACAGGCCGAGCCCAACAACGCCGATATCAGCCTGCCGCAACAACAAGCCCAACCCGCGCCCGCCGAAGGCGGCCCCAGCGTCTTGGTCAATGCCTTTGAAGTGACCGGCGCCGAGATCTTTACCGCCGATGAGCTCACCGCATTAGTGGCCGACCTTGCCGGTAAAACCCTCACCTTGGGTGAACTGCAAGAAGCCAGCAACCGCATTACCCGCTACTACCGCGAGCGCGGCTTCTTTTTAACGCGCGCCTACTTGCCGCAACAAGATGTAAACGACGGCGTTGTCACCATCGACGTGCTTGAAGGTCGGTTGGGTAAAGTCGCCTTAAACAACGACGCCCATACCCGCGACTTCGTGCTCAAGCGTCCGTTCCGCGCATTAAACGCCAACCAAATGCTCAGCGCCTCCGACCTAGAAACCCCGCTGCTGCGCTTGTCGGACTTGCCTGGCATAGATGTCACCACCACCCTCGTACCCGGTGAAGAAGTTGGCACCAGTGACCTGCAAGTGGATGTTAGCCAAGGCCCATGGGTCAACGGCACCGTCGAGCTCGACAATTACGGCAACGAATCCACCGGTGAATACCGCCTAGGCGCCAGCGTGCAAGTCAACAGCCCATTAGGCTTAGGCGACCGCTTTGATCTGAGAGCCCTTGGCTCCGATGAAGAACAAGTGTTCTTCCGCGCCCAATACCAACTGCCCGTTGGCCCTTGGGCCACCGAGCTGGGTGTGGCTTACTCCGACATGGACTACACCTTGGGCGGCAACTTTGACGAGCTAGACGCCACCGGTAATGCGCGCATTACCACCGCGTTTGTAAAACAATCGTTAATCCGTACCCGCAGCGCCAACCTAAACGTGCAGCTGCAGTACGACAGCAAAGAGCTCGAAGACAAAATTGGTGCCTTTGCCAGCCACAGCGACAAAGACTCTGAGCTGTACACCCTAAGCATCAATGGCGATTGGCGCGACCAGTGGTTGGGTGGTGGTATCACCCAAGCCTCGCTGGCCTATACCAAAGGCGAGCTAAACATCAACAGCTACCTCGACCAAGTCATCGACACCGTGACCGCACAAACCGCGGGTGACTTTGAGCGCTGGACCCCCTCGCTGATGCGTTTGCAAAACCTCGGCGGTAACTGGAGCCTACACGCGCAAATCCACGGCCAGTTTGCCGATAAAAACCTCGACTCGTCCGAGAAATTTAGCCTAGGCGGCGCCTACGGTGTACGCGCTTACGCCCAAGGCGAAGCCAGCGGCGATGAAGGCTACCTGGCCAACGTCGAAGTGCGCTACGACCTAAACAGCCAGTGGCAAGCGTTTGCACTGCTCGATCACGGTCAAGTCGACATCAACAAAAGCCCGTGGGACGCCAGCGTCGACAACAGCCGCAGCTTAACGGGAGCGGGTATTGGGGCGCGTTACAACAACCGCGCGTGGAGCGCCAGCGCCACAGCCGCCGCACCTATCGGCAGTGAAGATATCCACGGCGATGACGACGATGTGCGTTTGTTTGCGCGGGTAGCGTGGAAGTTTTAAGTTGAGCTAAAGTGATACAGTTAAGGCGGGCGAAGTATTTCGTCAGTCTTAACTGATTAATTGTTAAAAGCAGATGCGGTGATAAAAACTGTTCATAGCTTTAAGTATTGTAGCAACATGATTTTTGAGCGATAAGCTTTGTTTGATGAGGTTCGTTTAATCAGTGTATGACGGTCAATCTCGCCGTGCTTACCTGAGAACTATTCCGCCCCTTTAAAGCCAGCTGTGCTACCGCTCAACCCTCGATTAAATTGATCTCGGCACAAAATTCTATAGCGAGCTTTTGTCCTTTTCTTAATGTATCTATTAGAGTTTTTGGAGTCTTGTCTGGGGCTGTACGGAACTCATTCATGGCGGTGCCCAGCTGCCCCAGAATACCTAAATCTCTATTAAGCAGTATTGGTTGCAGGCCTGCGGCTTCCAGCTCTCTGTTAAGTAGGATAAGTGCAACGCGGCCATTACCGTCTGAAAATGGATGTATATCCCCGATTGCCATAAGTATCAGGATTGCTCGAGGCAAGCCTGTTTTTACTTGAGGGTAGATTTGTGCAAAGAATACTTGCAGAGTATTTACCACTTGAATCGGTAACGGTCGCACAAAAGATTTACTGGCGGCTGTTTGATTTTGAAAAAATTTAAATTGTCCCGGATGGAACCTCGTAAGGTTCTTGGTGGCAAGAGCATGCAGCTCTCTTATTCCGGTTTCGGCTTGGAGTGCAGAGTCTAGGCTAAATGTTTGTGATCTCGCATGATCAATGCTTGAGATCATATTTGAAGTCTCGGTATAGCGATGATCGTCTGTCGTATTGTTGAGAACCTCATCTCTTAGGCGCACATAGTCTGCTGCCGAGTCGACTAAAGGAATCATAAAAAACGCTTCGTACTCTGCCCAACGACTAGTCAGGGGGATAATCGGTGTTAGTGTGTGCTCGCTAGATTCCAGCACTTGAGCGTATGATTTTAAGCGATCTAATGCTTTTAGGTCGATGCCCTGTAGCTCGGGTGAGCTGCTTGATGTGGTAGCTGCCAGAGTGTTGCTGTTTGGCTTTTGAAGAAACTCGCTAATGCCGGTTTGATAGCGAAGGTATTCACTGGCTAGTATTTTGAGCGATGAGATTTCTTCTAGCTCCTCAGGGTTGGCTGAATCGCTGGAGATTTTAGTTAAAATATTTAATGCTTCTTCGGGTTTCTTCAGGCTTAACTTTGTTTTAGTTAATAAAAGGTGTGCGGCGGTGAGCTTGGGGTCAATGGCAATTGATTTTTTCAGTAAGGTTTCAGCCTCTTGATTCTTGGTTAACAAAATTAGGCTTCTTGCCATTCGGTATAAGCTGCCTGCATTGACGTCTAGTTGCAGTGCTTTTTGGAAGTAGCCAACAGATTCTTGATGGCGACCACTTTCTAGCAAGGCATCCCCCCATATTTGATAGGCTTGGGGGAGTCTTGCATTAATCGTTAGTGCGTGTTTTGAATACTCGATAGCTTGTGCATGCCATTGCATTTGATTGGCAGACTCGGCCAAGTTTATCCAGCCTTCAATTCTTAACGGTTTTACTTGGGTGGCATTTTTAAAGTAATTGTAGGCTGTCTTTATTCGTTTTTGTTGAAAGGCGACTAACCCTTTGTGCATCGTTTTTAACCAGTTTTGCTCTGCGTGAGTTGACATAATATTATTCACTTTGAGCCGATGTGCGAAAGCAGCGTGCTGCGTACTCTAATCCTTTTGGATGCTCATCAAGCCAAGTGGCGGCTATGATCATAAAATCAGATGAGCCCATATCATCTTTATATTGAGCTAGCTCGGATGGGATTTTTCCACCTTGGATAATAGGGAGGGTTGGTTTGCAGGTGCCTAGCGAATTTTTACAGGCATCAATAAAGTTTTTATTCTGTTGTTGGTCTTGAAAGCGAGTGGCAATTGGGCCTGGGGCAACGGTTAAGTCCGCTCCGGCGAGTCTATGCAGTGTCGCCATTGCACTGTCTGTTGCTCCCCATTGCGAAGATCGAGTAATAACATCGCCGCAAGTATTGTGAGCAAGAATCATCATGTCAGAGCGACGCCGAACCTCAGAGATAAATGAGATTCCTTGAGCGTATGAGCTCACCAGAACACCGTCAACGCCAGCGGCTTGGGCTTGTTCCAGCATGGGGAGGGCTGCCTCTAGGTCATCAATAATATTGGCAAAGTACAATTTCTTTTCGCCCGTGGCGTCTTCTACTCGTTTTTTCATTGCGACCATGCGTTGTACCCGGTCTGCAAACGGTGAGGCTGCACTATTGTATGTAAGCTCGTCATCTTTAATAACGTCAAAGCCACCGGTAAGCACTTGCTCGTTCATTTTTAGCATGCTGTCAGTGCTGAGGCCATTAGCGGGACGCATAGAACGGCAAAATATTGGGCGGTCGGAGAATTCTAGCTTTGATTGAATGCCGTCGATTCCATAGCGTGGCCCAGAGAGTTTTTGGGTTATCGTCGAGGGGAATTTTAAGTCGGTAAGGATGGCACTGCTGAGAAATCCGAGGCGATGAACTTCCCCTAAAACATTGTTCCAAATTCGTGTGAGACGAGCGTTAAATACGTGTACTGGGTAAGCGATAATAATGCGATAAGCTTTACTGTTGCCTTCTGCTTGTGTGTTGCCGTAGACGCTGGTATTAAGAAAGTAAAGTGAAGCGATCTTGCTCATATTTATGGGGGCAGGCTCAACAGAGACTACTTTAGCGCAAAACGTTGTAATGTCTTTTGCAATATCGAAGCTGGCAAGAGAGGTGGCACAGACACTTTGCTCTTTCGCTATACCATAAGCGGCTTGCTCGCCGTCTAAAGGAGTCGCTATGACATAAGTGGCAAAAAGATAATCATCGACATTACCGTTGCTCCAAGTAAATAGGTGGTTGTCTGCTGTATTTAAGTTCTCAGAGCTCATGCGGGTAGATATCCTAATTTTGGTGCGATGACTTTTTCGGCGATATCCCAATCCAATGGCGAGGTGATTTTGATGTTTTCAGCCTCCCCTCGAACGGCATAAAGTGATTGCCCGGCACTCATTACTAATTGAGCGGTCGATTGAAAGCTTTCGGCTTTAGGTTGTTGCAACGCTTGTGCTAGTACTGAGTAGCTAAATGCCTGAGGGGCTTGAAATATTCCCACTTCGGAATGATGCCAAAAATGTGTCACGTGGTTATTGTTAATTTTTCCAATAGGTACAACCGGATCGACAAAGGCACCCGCGGCTTTGTGCTTTTCAGCGGCGGTTAAAACCTCTTCGCAAAGGGCTTGAGAGGCAAAGGGTCGAGCGGCATCTTGCAGCAGTATGGTTTGTGCATTACACGAATCAAACAGTTTGTTAATGGTGTGGTGGCGAGAGTTTCCGCCAGTGATGATCAAGCAATTAGGTAATAGGCCGGCGGCGATAGCTTGGTAACCTTCAGGCACGGCAATCACAACAATATCGACAATCGGTTCTAGGGTATGAGCAACCCATTCAATCAAGGTTCGATCGGCTAGTTTTAAAAAACCTTTTGGCCCTTTATTTAAGCGCGTGCCAAAACCGGCAGCAGGAATTATTGCTGCACGAGATACAGGTATGGCCATATAGGATCCTTAAGGTATAGAGGTTTTGACGCTTAAATCCGCACAATGGCGAGAGTAGTGCATCTGACCTTTGGGGGCAAGTTGTTCTCTTTGCTTAATTTGGACACTCTATTTTCATCATCAGAGGCTTTGATTGGAAATATAATGGATGGCCAGGCTGGTCATTTTTGAGGTTTAGGTAAGAGTGCTTATAACTCTCGCCGCCGGTTTATGGCTCAGCCTGCAAAATGAGCTGTCGTAGCTAATGAGCAGGCTGTTAGGGCAGAGAGTTTCGATGTGGCCATCCTTACCGTTAAGCTCATTGAGTTATAGCGGGGCATCGGCACTGAGAGCAGTGGCCAATATACTGCTCTCAGTGATCGTCAGATTTACCGAGTGTAAGTTCACGCTCTGCGTGGGTAATGCAATGGGCGATTACCTGATCTAGCGGTGGTGTAATAGAGACTTCTATTACCTCTGGTTCATCGACTGGCGACTGCATGCTCGCCAATTGACTGTCCAGTAAACTGCTGGGCATAAAATGATTTTCACGACTGCTCATCCTTTCTGCGATGGTGGTTTTGTCGCCTGTGAGGTAAAAGAACAGTCGCTGAAAGGGCAGTTGTCGCAATAGTTGTCGATGATCACTGCGTAGACCAGAAAAAGCTAAGGTACAGCTGGTTCCCGAGTTGGCACATTGACGTAAATAAGTACTAATGTTGTGCACCCAAGGTACACGTATAGCATCGGTTAAGGGGGTACCACTGGCCATCATAGCTTTTGCTTCGTCGCTATGAAAATCGTCGGCATCGAGATAGCGGTAATTAAAGTGTTGCGCAAGAGCCTCGGCAACAGAGGATTTCCCTGTACCTGAAACCCCCATAACAATTAACAATTTAGCGTGTTCAGCACTTGCCATGATGGCCTCATTTGACGTCGTTATGCCAGCGCAAGCCAGAAGCGATGCGGTGTGTCACCTGCTGCTCGTTACTCGGTGACAAGTGTGCCTTATGATAGCGCAAACATTCGCCACTGTGCTACCATGCGCGATCGAGAAGTGTAAATTTTTATTAGGGAAGCGTTATGGCCGGCCGCACTCGAAACACAAAATCAAAACGGGCGACCTTGGCCGATGTGGCGAAACTTGCCGGCGTCAGTGCCATTACTGTCTCACGCGTGTTGAATCATCCCGATAAGGTTTCGGGTGATTTGTGCCATCGCGTGCGCGAGGCGATTGATACGTTGGGTTATATTCCTAATCAGTCGGCCAGCTCACTGGCATCGGCGCGCTCACAAGTCATTGGTGTGGCGATTCCGTCGCTGTCTAATATTGTGTTTAACGATGTATTACGTGGCATTTACGATGTTGCCGGTGCGGGTGGTTACAAAGTGCTCTTAGCCGATACCCATTACTCGCCTATAGAAGAGGAGGGCATGATTCGCACTCTTCTGAGTCAATCGCCCGAGGCGATCATTGTTACTGGCGGCGATCAAACCCGTAGCTGTCAGCGTATGCTGAGCTCGGCGGCGATTCCGGTGGTACAGATGATGGAAATCTTAGAGCAGCCGCTGGATATGAATATTGGCTTTTCGCATTTTAACGCCGGTTTTGCGGTAGGCCAAAAACTGATAGCGTGTGGGTATCAAAAGATCGGTTTTATAGGCGCGCGCATGGACCCCCGTGTACAGCAACGTATGGCGGGGTTTAAAGAGGCGCTGCAAAATCAAGACTTATATCGCAATGAGTTTTTTGCAACCACGCCGTCGCCATCGTCCATCGCCTTAGGTGGAGAATTATTACGTGGCTTGCTTAGTACTACTGGCGGTAAGTTAGACGCCGTGTTTTGCTGTAACGATGATTTGGCGCTGGGGGCATTATTTGAAAGCCAGCGTATGCGCGTTAGCGTACCCAAAGATTTAGCCCTGTGCGGCTTTAATGATTTTGAAACATCGGCCTTTGTTAACCCATCGTTGTCGAGCGTACATGTGCCGCGTTACGAGATGGGCGTTCAGGCGGCACAAATGATTCTTGATGTGCTTAATGATAAGCCACTGGCAAGTAAACAAGTTGATATCGGCTTTGAGTTGCGTATGCGTCAATCAACTTGTATGCCTGCTAGCGCCCAATGATTACCGTTAGTTGGTAGTGTTTGCCGGCTTCTAGACCAGTAATACGATTACTGTTTTGCAGCACGTTATCCAACCATATTTGTACACCGTGGCTTTCAGTTGTGCGGGTATAGCTGACCTCTAGCTTGGCGCCGCGAAAATCCCGAGTCACCTGGGCGCTGGGCCAATCGGCGGGCAGTTGAGGCGTTATGCATAAACTGTCGCCATCGCCCTTTAAGCCCAGTAATCCTTCGATCACCGTGCGATACACCCAGCTGACTGTGCCGGTATTGAACAATTGGCTAGAGCGTCCAGCTGTGCGTGGGTATTGATGATAAGCGCCGCGATAATAGTTGGGGATATACACCGGCATCTGGCCGCGCTGCGTAAAATCTTCGAGATCTGGCCCCGGTATCATTTGCCGTAATAGCTTATAGGCGCGTTCGGTCTCACCAATACGGTACAAGCTAAAAATATAAAAAATAGCGGCGTGGTTGTACACTGAGCCGTTTTCGGCCGAGCCCGGATGTTTTTGCGTTACTCGCCCAACATCATCACGCATGGCAGTATAAGCGGGCGCTAACATGGCAACGCCATAGGGAGTTTCTAGTTGTTCTTCCACTGCATTGAGCATTTTTTCACGCTGCTCATCAGAGCAAGTGCCAGCCAAGATGGCCCAGCTTTGAGGGTTAAGAAAAATGCGCCCCTCGTGATCTTTGCTGATACCAAACACGACATTGTCGTCGGTAATGCCACGCCCGTACCAATCGCCGTCCCATAAGTGTTGGTTGACGGCTGCATTGATGGTGTTGGCACCTGCTCTGAAACGCTCGACTAAATCTGTGTGATTATTTGTCTCGCAAATATCGGCCCACAAGTTGAGCGCGTAGGCGGTAGCCACCGATAACCAACCCGAAACACCTTTGCCTTTGTAGCCCACCATGTTCATCGGGTCACACCAATCGCCCTGAGCGATATAGGATAAGCCGCGTTCGTCACGCGCGGCTAACAACCAGCTCATGGCGTTGCTGATGCGCTCAAGTAGGCTTAGGGTTACACCATCGGTGCCGGTGATTTGTTCGGTTAAAATTGTGTTGTCACCGGTTTCATCTAAATACGCTTGCAGGCACACCGGCAACCATACGCAGTGATCGGTATGGGGGATTTGATTAATGTATTTTAGCTCGGCTTCTGCGTGCAGCAAGATACCGTCGGGCATAGCGCCGGAGGCTTCTTGCTGGCTGAGAGCATGTAAAAAGGCGGCGCGTGTGACTTCGGGCTTAATGTAGCTCATGCCCATATTGTCTTGCAGGTAGTTGCGAGTTTGCGGGTCGGTGCTTAGCCGGTTGACATCGCCGTGGTAAAACACTTGGCGGGCGAGCCAGTGGTTAACAAAGTTATTAAGCCCTGCATCGGGTGTTTGTATTTGCAGGACGCCACTGCCCGAGGCAATGTAGTCGGCGTATTCTGCGCGAGCTTGGGCAAAGCCTTCGGCGGACAAATAACGCGCGCGAATTTGGCTAATCTCGGCGTCGTCGAGCGCGGGGCCAAATGCTAAACGATAGGTCTGTTGTTCGTTGGCGGCCAGTGCTAAACGGTATTGCAGCGCCGCGAGTGGGGTCTCATAGCGGGCGTCGTCGCAGGGCAGTTGCTCTTGCTGTAAGGCGTCTGGGTTATGCAGGCCGCCTTCGCCTTCAAAGGCCTCACGCTGTACTTGCCAAGCGCTCGGGTCGCGCTCGTGCAGCAAATAGGTTTTGTCTTTAAAGTGGCGGTTTTTAAAGTAGTCGGGATATTTTTGGTAAGGGGTAACACAGCTGGCGACAATGGCGCCTAGGTCTGGGCGATACTCGGCGCTTTGGTTCATCCAGCTCATAAAGCCCGGTGTAAAGTAGGGGTACAGGCTAATGTTGCGCGCTACATCTGAGAGGTTGGTTACCGAAATTTCCCATAGCTCGACGACGTCCTCGACAGGTAGTGCCACGCGAATGTTGATTTCTAGCTCTTTTATAACCACTCGCCAGCTAATGTCGGTTTTACCAGCCGAGAAGGTGAAGCTGTCGTAGGGTGCACGCACCGGCTCGTAAGGGGCCGAGAAAATCTCGCCGGTATCTTCATCCTTTAGGTAAAAAAAGCGGCCGGGGTGGTGAGCATAATAAGGCTGCTCTGGCTGCATAAATGTTTTTGCTTCTAGGTTGGGCGCATAGGCGTATTTAGCCGGCTCAGGCTGCATAAACTGGGCCACGGCAAAGCCTCGGCAGTTTATTTGCACCATCATGTTTTTGTTCCACAAAAACCCTGCCGCGCGCGGCATTAACACGGGACTGGTTAGATGGTATGACGCACCATCATCGGCGGGAAAAAGCATAATGACCTCGTAAAAAAAAGAGCGCCCGCATAGTGGCGACGCTCAAGCAAAAGTTTTAATCAGAAAGTTAAGCAGTAACTAGTGGCGCTACGATGACTGTTTGCGCAAACTTAACTCTTGTTGAATGTTGGCCAGCTTGTCGCCGGTTAGATCGTAAAAAAACAAGGCGATAATGGCGATAAGCGCAAAAACACCGGGTGCTAATGTTTGCATATAGACAATGCCGTCTAGCGAAGCATTGTTTTGTACTTGGTTGGCTTCGTAACCCAGCATTGCCAATACCGACAACATAAGCGCCGAACCTGCGGCACTGCCTAGCTTTTGTGAGAAGGTGGTGGCAGAGAACGTCATGCCGGTAGCGCGGCGACCGGTCTTCCATTCGTTGTAATCGGCGACGTCGGCGTACATTGCCCAAGTGATAGGCGCCTTGGGACCAAGCGCTAAGCTTATTAAAATACTGAGGGCAAACATCCAAAGTATTTCGTTGGGCATTTCGGCGCTGTCTAATACCGAGCCATCTTGGCGAGTTTTTATGACGCTGATGGTTTCGTTTTCTAATTCCGATAGGTCAAGCGTAGGAGCAGTATTTTCGAGCTCGGTGCGATCTTTTATGATCCAAAAAACTTTTTCGTAATGGGTCCAAGTATAAGTGTCGCCCGGTTGGTGTGCTTCACCTAATAAATCATGCGCTTCAACCGTGGTGCGCTCGGTCTGGTTTACATCAACCACGCCTAAAGCGTCGGGCTTGGGCACAAACGAAAACGCAAAACACAATAGGCTGACTATGCCCATCAAGATCATCAGTAGTTTTACTTTTTCTACGTAGCGGGTCAGGGTGGAGGCCGACATGGCGCCAATCATTAACCCTAATACTTGCAAGCCGACAAAGGTGCCTAGTAGATCTGGACGCTCGACAAAATACTTAAAGTAATAAGTGGCAGAGCTGCCGCGTAGTGTGAAGGTGGTCATAATAACCATGGCCAATATAAAGATAATAATCCACGGTTTGCACACTAGCAGATTTTTTAAATCTTCTAGTGGTTTAGATTCTTGCTCGGGCGGTGGGGCGATTCGCTCCTTGGTGGTGGCAAAGGTAATCACAAATAAGATAGAGGCTACCACCGCATAAATGCTCATGGTTATCTGCCAGCCTAAGGGGCTGTTGCGATCGCCGCCACCAAAATACTCCGCTAAGTCGGGGGTGGCTGCGCCGACAATAATGCCGGTAAAGTAAGCAAAGAAAAACCGAGTACTGTTAAGGGTGTTGCGCTCTTGTGGGTCGGCCGTTAACACCGCCGATAGCGAGTTGTAAGGCATGTTAAGGATGGTGTAAGTCAGCATCAATATCATGTAAGTGGCATAGGCCCAAATAAGCTTGCCACTCTCGCCAAGGTCGGGGGTGGTCATGGTGAGCAGACCTGCGCCCATCATGGGTAAGGTGCCAAACAAGAGGTAGGGTCTAAACTTGCCCCAGCGAGTTTTGGTTCTATCGGCAATCGCGCCCATGGCGGGATCGGTAAAGGCGTCGACAATTTTGGTGATGGTTACCATGGTGGCAGCGGCTGCGGCCGAAATACCAAACACATCGGTATAAAAGAAGATTAAATAAGAGCCGATAATCGCCCAGTAAAAATTAAACCCAGCGTCGCCTAAGCCGTAGCCAATGCGCTCGCGCCAGGTTAGCTTGGCTAGTCTGTCGTTGGATGCTTGCTGTAACACAGTTTACCCTCGCAATTATTATCATAGGCTTGCCGCTAGATTGCAGCAGGCTTGGCCTGGCGGTCAAAATATGAATATACGTTGGCCGTGTGGCGAACGGATGATAGCGCTATCATATTGTTGTTTGAGATAAAAATCTACCCTATCGACAAAACAAGATGAGCCGAGGGGCTAATTAAGCGAGGGCTCTGCCCGCCCAAGCTGCTGGGCAGGGCGGTAGTGGGTGGTTAGGCGCTGCGTTTTAGGCGGTGTTTGGTTTTTTGTTCAGTGATTAATGCATCGTATTTAAGCCAAGCTTGCTCGATGGGGTTGGTGGGGGCATTTTTCTGGCTAATGACTTTGACGGTGCGCATATCGGCTAGTGTTGGGTTAAGTACATCGTTGTTAAGCAGGGCGACAATGAGTGTGCCATGCTTTTTTACTAGTCGAGCCTGTGCACTGCTTAGTGCCTCTTGATTGTGGAGAGCGTGTAGCCCTTGAAAGGGCTGCTTTAGGTAGTGTTCGCGTGGCAGCATGGCGGTTGGTCTCTGTGCTGTTTGTTTCAACAGAGTTATACGTTAGCTTTTTGATGGATTCGTGTCAGTTTGGTTAAAACTTTGTGGCAGCTGGCGCTGTAGATGTGTAGTGGGTTAATTGAGGGCACAAAAAAACCGGCCGAAGCCGGTTTTTTTGTGCCTGGAGCGCTTAGATTAAGCGGCCAAGGCTTTGATTTTGCTGTTTAGGCGGCTCTTGTGACGAGCGGCTTTATTCTTGTGAATAATGCCTTTGTCAGCAATGCGATCAAGGACCGGAACAGCGGCATCGTAAGCGGCTTTAGCTTGTGCGGCATCACCGGCTTCAATGGCTGCGTCTACTTTCTTCAAGTAGGTGCGTGCCATAGAGCGCAGGCTAGCGTTATGCTTGCGAGCTTTTTCGTTTTGGCGTGCACGTTTTTTAGCTTGAGGTGAATTGGCCACCGAGTTGCTCCTATTGATTACTGCGTATCTGAAATAAGTATGAATATGAAAGACGCGGCATTTTACCTAGTTTAGGCTGTATGTCAACTGCTGTCGTCTTGCAAATTAGTTGGGTTGCCGTTGGGCAAACATTCCTGGGCTACGGGCAGGCAGTTCTATTAAAAAACAAACCCCCGTAGGCGTGTTTTGTGCCCGAGCTCGGCCCTGATGGCTGCGTGCGATAAGTTCGACAATATACAGCCCTAAACCCAAATGCACCCGCCCATGGTTGCTACTGTTAATGCTGCTGTGACGTGATGAGGTGAGTGAGTTAAATAGCTGCCCTTCAAGCGAGGCCGGCAGTTCCGGGCCGGTGTTATTTACGCTTAAGCGATAGCTTGGGCCCCACTCGGCATCTTGGCTTAGCTCTAAGTGCAGCTCGATGGGAGTCTCTGGCGGGCTAAAATCGGTGGCGTTATCGACCAGCTTATCCAGCAGTTGCACCAATAGCTCGGGTACCGCTAGGGTGCGGTAAGCGTCGGCCGCAGCTGGGGCGATGGTGTGGTTGAATTGATGTGTGGGGTAGGCGCTGCGGTAGGCTTCGGTCATCTCGCTCAGCAGCTGCCCGAGGTCAATCGGCTGCGGCTCGCTTGCGCGAATGCTCGCCTCGACTCGGTCGGCTTCGCTCATGGCGGTAATGATGGCGCTTAAACGCTCGCTGCCAAGGCGTGCCCGCTTAAGGTAAACAGGCAGCTGGCTGTTGTTGGCGCCGTCCATATTGTCGAGCGACGAGCGCACAATGGCCAGCGGGGTGCGCAGCTCGTGAGATAACTTACCGGTGAGGCTTTTAAGGTAGTCGGTATGGCCGTGTACTTGTGTTAAGAGTGTGCGGTATTGGCTGGCAAGATCGGCCAGCTCGTCGTTTAAGCGGTAGTGTGGCCATAACTCAAGTACCTCGCCAAGGGGTTGGGCTTGAGCGGCGTTGGCGGCTCTTGATAGCCGCCGAATACGCGCCGAGAGCCAGCTGGCGTAACCAATAAGCACCAGTATTAACAGTGCTCCACTGAGCGCGCTCACCCAAGCTAAGTGCCCGAGCGTGGCGTGGCCCAAGCCCTGCCAAGGCTGTAAACGTTGCTCGACCATTACGGTGCCGGCCAGTTGCGACTCTACGGCGCCAGCATCGGGCCAATCGAGGTACAGCGGTACAGCGACGCTGGCAATGTCGTCATTGCCAGCGCGATACCAGAGGCTACTGTTGTCTATATTGGTACTTTTGGCGGCATCGCTGACATTGTGATGGTTAATCTCTGGCAGCAGCGGTCGGCCATTGTGGACCGGTTGCCATGGCGCGAGGGTGCGGCGTCGGCCAGCAAAATCCAATAACCATTGTGTTACCCAGCTGCGCTGTGGCGCTAGCGACTCTAGCTGGCCTGCCTGCGCCACTTGCCAGCCCTGTCGGTCGGTGACGATAAAGCGCTTGCCGGGAAGGGCGAACACCTTTAATGCTTCACTGAGCTCATGATTCTGGCGAATAAGCCTGCCCTCGGTGCCGGGCAATACGCCGGCATCGGGACCGCCTGCAACACTCGCCCATTGGCCGGCGGTGCCGATGGCGCTTGGTGTGGCATTGCCATCGTTGGCAATAGCCGATAGTGCAAAGTGAGGCTCGGCCATGTCGAGCGGCATGCGCAGCTCTACCTGATAGCCCGCATCGGTATCGCGCCAGAATCCCCGAATGCGATAATCCGGTCGGATTTTTCCGTGGTCGTCGCGGTAGACGGCTTGCACTCGTCCGGGTGTGTCGGCACGAATGGCGTAGTAGCGGTTGCCCATGCCTTTTTGTTGATTGGCAATAATTAGGTGATTGCCACTGGCGAGGTTGTTGCTGTCGGGCTGATGATAGTGGCGTTTGGTGCCCTCGACCTCGACCAGTAAAAATAGGCTCTCGCCGTGAGTGCCGGCAGTAAGGTGTAAGCTGAAATTGTTGTGCGGCTCGTGATTTGCGGTGCTGTGGTTGGAGAGTGTGCTCGATGTTTGTTGGTCGAGCGCAGCGGCTGTAAATTGTCTGGACGTTAGTCCATAAATGCCCCAGTCGTCAGTGTAGCCGTCTATTATGGGGGGCGAGGCAAGTGGATGTGCGTAAATCTCCCGCTCGGAGTCAAGGCTCGCGCGGTTGCTAAGTTGGGCGGCGTTAAGCAGCGTAGCATCGGCCCCCAAGCGTGCCGCTACGGCAAGGGCGGTGGCATTAAGGGCGCGAACTTGCCCCTCGCGCAGCAGGCGGTCAAACACCTGTAGGTATTGTCCCAGCGCCCAGGGCAGCAGTAATGCGATCAAGCTAACCAATGCCAGCTGGCGGCGTAGCTTCATACCTATGGCGCCTCGCGCCAGCGGTAACCCATGCCATAGGCGGTTTGAATGCAATCAAAGTCGCGGTCGTGTTGGTTAAATTTGCGTCTAATGCGCTTGATGTGCGAGGTGATGGTGTTGTCATCCAGCACGACGTTGGCGGCATCCATCAGTTGCTGGCGATTTTTAACATGGCCGGGGTGTTGCGCTAGCGAGTGTAAAATCCAAAATTCGGTAACGGTTAAATCGATGGACTGCTCTTGCCAGTGCACGCTCATGCGTGAGGTGTTAATGCGCAGCTCACCGCGGCTTATGGTGTCGTTGGCGCGGGCCGGTTGACGCAAGGCGTCGATGCGCCTAAAGAGTGCGTTAATACGCGCTAGCATGTGGGCTTGACCGATATCTTTGGTGAGGTAATCATCGGCGCCTAAGCGCAACCCAGAGATCACATCAAACTCATCGTTACGGGCGGTTAAAAACATAATAGGGAGCTCGGGCGCGCGGCTGCGCAACTCGCGGCACAGTTCAAATCCGCCTTCTACGTCATCGCCTAGGCCGACATCGATAATAGCCAAGTCGGGCAGAGCGATGGCAAATGCTGCGGTGGCGCTGGGGCGATCTAGGTAATGGTTAACCCGATAACCCAGCCGAGTTAAGGCGTCGCGGTAGTTGTCGGCAATGGTCTGTTCGTCTTCTACAATGGCGATGGTGCGGGCCATAGATTTCTCGGCAGTAAAGAATATTGGCTAAAGATGGTATCTTAAAAAGATAACAGAATACAAAGAGGAATCGGCAATGGCTCAAGGTACAACGTATAGGCAAGCTGGGGCAAAAGCCTCGGGTGGTTTATGGGCTAAGGTTAAAAAGCGCTGGGTAGTGCTGCTGTTTGGATTGCCATTTGCCGGGGTGGGCGTTGGTATGCTGTTGTTTGGCGTGTTGCCTCAGTTGTTAGATTGGCAAAGCATGAAGCAGTGGCAGCCGGTTGTAGCGCAAGTGAGTCAGGCCGAGCTAAAAGTAAGTCACGGCGATGATTCCACCACCTACAAGCCGACCGCGCAATACTCATATCAGTTTCAGGGGCAGCACTACAGAGGCTCGCGCGTAGCCATTAGTGACTCTTACGATAATGTGGGTGATTTTAATGTCGATCTTGGGCGGCGTTTAGAGCGTGCTGCTAGCAGTAATGCTCCGGTAACGGCCTATGTAAACCCGAGCAATCCAGGCGAGGCGGTATTAAACCGCGAGCTACGATTAGGGATGATCGGTTTTAAAATGGTGTTTGTGGTTCTCTTTGGTGGTGTTGGTATTGGCATAATTGCCTACCTTTTATTGGCTCCGCTTGATGAAATAAATGGCGTTACTGAGGGGGATAAACCTTGGTTGACTCGACGCGCTTGGGCGAGCTCATCGATTAAAAGCAATGGTAAGCACATGATGATTTTTGTCTGGTGCTTTGCGGCATTTTGGAATGCCATCGCGATACCTACCGGCATTAATTGTATTTACGAATTTAACAAAGGCAATAATCTGGCGTTATTTGGGCTGCTTTTTCTTCTGGTGGGCGCTGGACTGTTGTATTGGGCCGTTAAAGAAACCGCCAAGTGGCGGCGGTTTGGCCCAGCTCCATTGCAGCTTGATCCGTACCCAGGTGCTATTGGTGGGCAGGTGGGTGGCTTTATAGAGGTTGATTTACCTTATGATAGTAACCACCGTTTTAAGGTGACCTTGCAGTGTTTAGAGAGCTACTACAGTGGTAGCGGCAAGGAGCGCAAACGACACGAGCGGTGTGTTTGGCAGCGTGAAGGTTACGCCCATACTCAGCTTAGTGCTCACGGGACACGCTTAGAGATTTTGTTTGATGTTAAAGAGGGCTTGCCAGAATCCGAGCCGGTTAAAAATCGTTATCATTTGTGGCGTTTAAATGTTGCGGCGCAATTGCCGGGTGCAGATTTTGATCGCAGCTATGAGGTGCCCGTATTTGCCACTGGCGCTAACGCTATGGGTTTGCGAGAGTCCAGCGAAGAGCACCGTCACGCGCATCAAGAGCGCGAACAGTTGCTAGAAAGCGCATTGCAGATAAAGCAAATACCCGGTGGTATTACCATGTACTATCCCGCGTTTAGTCAAGCATTGGCTAAAGTTATGGGGGTGCTATTTGGTGCCGGTTTTTGTGCCGCTGGCTATTTTATCGATGCAACCTTTATGGGGGCTGTCTTCTTTTTGATAGGAGCACTTGTTGGTCTGGGATGTTTGTATTTTTTGTTGACGAGTCTCGATGTGAAAATCGATCAACAGGGGCTTTTTACTCGACGTAAGTTGTTGGGTTTTCCTGTTAACACCACCAAGGTGGCTCGCCATGAGTTAACGCATTTAAAAATAGCCGAGAGCTATTCAAGTCAAAGTGGTAAAAGCCATGTCACCTACTTTAAGGTTCAAGCCCATCGCAACACCGGAAAACCGGTAACCATTGGTTATAACTTTGCCGGGGAGGCCGTGGCCGAGCAGGCATTGGAGTCGATCAGTGTGCTCACCGGAGTGCCGCAAGCATGAACCAATTTAAAGCTAAGATGATACTGTTGTGGATATTGGCGTCGCTAAATACCGCTTGCGCTTTAACGAACCATAAAGAGCAAACTTTAACCTTGCCAGACGGTTCAGTCTATAGCGGAGCATTAAGCAAGGGCATGCTAAGTGGGGCGGGGCGCTTAGTATGGCTTAACGGCGATATTTATGACGGCCAGTTTAGTGATGGTTTGCTGCACGGCATTGGCACCTTAACCACGGCTGCTGGCGATGTTTACCAAGGTAATTTTCAGTTGGGTGAGCTAACCGGTAAGGGCGAGTATGTCGGCAGCGATGGCACTCGTTATCAAGGTGAGTTTTTGAGTTACCAATTTAATGGTGGGGGCGAACTGGTCACCTCATCGGGCGATATTTATCGCGGTGACTTTGAGTTGGGTGAGCTGTTAGGTTTAGGTACTTTTAATGGTGTTGACGGCAGCCAGTACGCCGGTGAGTTTGTGGACAGCCTGTACGACGGATTGGGTGTTTGGGAAGATGACGAATCCCGTTATACCGGTGAGTTTTTACATGGTTATTTTCATGGCTTTGGCGAGCGAGTTGATGTTGAAAGTGGCGAGGTGATGGCCGCAGGCGAATGGCAGTATGGCCGTTTTAAAGGGCCGGCAGAGAACGCGGCTGAGCGTCTTGCTCGGCAGCAGAAAATAGAGCAGGCACTGTTTGATCAGCCGGCTATATTAGCTAAGGCGCTCGATGCCGTGGCGCCGCAAAACCCCAACGTTGTTGAGTTGTACCCGGTGATTGTTGCCGGCGATGGCACTCAAGATGTGTTTTCTCTTGAGGCAAAGACTATTCAGGCATTATTAGATGAAAAGTTTTCCAGTAATGCTCGCACCTTAATGATGGGTAATCATCCCGATACTATGGGCGATGCACCACTGGTTACTGGTGTGTCGTTACCTCTTGCATTGCAAGGGATTAGTCAAAAAATGGACCCGCAGCAAGATATTTTATTGTTGTATCTTACCAGTCATGGCTCGTCCGATCATAAGTTTTATCTGGCCACCCCTGGCCATAAATTTTTAGGTTTGGCGGCCCAAGATTTAGCTCAAACGATTAATGACTTACCGGTGAAGTGGAAGGTGATTATCGTCTCTGCATGCTATTCCGGTGGTTTTATCGAGCCGCTTAAAGCGCCGGAGCACCTAATTATTACCGCTGCAAGGGATGATCGCACCAGTTTTGGTTGCTCTGACGAAGATACGATGACTTACTTTGGTCGAGCTTTTTTTGAACAGGCACTACCTGCAGAGCAAGGCTTTGTCGAGGCTTTTTATAAGGCCCGTGTGACTATTGCAGGCTGGGAAGAGGAGCAATCATTTGAACACTCTGAGCCGCAAATATTTATTGGTAGCAAGATTGAGGGTGAGTTGAAAAAAATCATGGCCAAATAATTGTTTGTTTTATAAAAGTCTTCCTGCTGGGGTTGATTGGGCGTGGATGAGTATTGTTGCCGGGGTGGGGTTTGAACATAAATATAAATATTTTTAGTTTTTTAAAAAAAATAATTTTATTGCTAGGGTTTTGCTGCTTTTCTTTATCTTCGGTTGCGGCCGATTGTATTGCCCAAACTTTAAGCTCACAGATGAGTGGTCGCTTAAATACGTCCAATATAAAGCTCTTGATGCTGGAGGACCCGCGCGAACAGCTTAGTATCGCCGATGTTGCCGCACTGCCTAATAAGGCATTTAAAAAATCGACTGGTTCTATAGGTAGCGCGGCAAGAGGCGGGGCGGTGTGGCTTCGCCTGTGCTTGGTGCGTGGGGCTGATGCGCCGGAGCGCTGGTTGTTGAGTGTGCTACCCGCTTACACCAAGAGAATTACACTGTATGAACCTTTTGATGGGGGGTATCGTGCTCGCAAGCAAGGTGCTGTTGAGCCGTGGAGCTCTCGCGAGCTGGGTTATAGGGGGTTCACCTATCAGCTGGATTTAAAAGATCATCAGCCTGTGATGTACACCATAAAGATTGATGTCTTTAATCGTATTACGGCAGATTTGTTACTGTTAACTCCTGATAAAATGTACCAATTAATTGCTGTGGATTATAGCCTTTTTGGTTTTCATTTGGGGGCGGCTTGTTTGGTTGTGATTATTAATCTATTGTTTTGGTTGTGGTTTCGAGAGCCGATTTACTGGCGTTACGCGTTGTCTGTTATTTTTTTTAGTGTGTTCACTACGGTTATTGGCGGTTATGCGTCAAAGCTTTTGTTTTTCCAGGGAGGTTTCGCAATATTTCCTTGGATGATGGTGAGCGCTTCATTGTTTTTTGCAAGTTTTCATTTGCTGTTTCAGACAGTGTTTCAGTTGTCTGGCTGTTACAGGAAGTCATATTTCGTTAGTCGGGTGCTGGCTGTTGCCTACGTGTTATTTGCTTGCGTCTTTTTAGTTGCCAGGGACGTCTGGCTTTACAACGTTTATTCGTATTTTTATATGCTGTCAATGGCATTGTTTTTATTTGTCATTATTGACGATGTCTTTATTAAGCGTAGATTTGTTCTTTATTCTGTAGCTTTCCTTCCGTTATTGATTTCTTTGTTGTTAAGTTCTTTAAAGGCAAGTGGGTTTTCTGCTTGGATGTCATTTGCTGATTACTTCCCAAATGTTGCAGTGTTGATTCATCTGGTTTTAATTAATGTGGTTTTGGTTAAGCGCGCCTGGCGTTCAGAAGAAGGTAAGATTAATGCAAGTAATGAGCTTTTGAGTCGGGCAGGAGATTATAATAGGGTCTTGGCGCGTGAGGTTTCTTCTCGGACGAAAACTTTACTGCAGGCGAGCGAGGATTTAAAAGTTGAGGTTGCTAATAGGAAAGGTGCAGAGGAGAAGCTTCGCGAACTGCTACTTCAGGAGCAGGAGGCACGAAAAGAAAAAGGAGCATTTGTTGCTTTGGTTTCACATGAGTTTAGGTCGCCTTTGGCTGTTATTGATATTGCGGCGCAGAACTTAGAACGCCAGTTTTACTCGTTTGATCAAGATGTCTTAAAGCGAATTAAAAATATCCGAGAGAGTGTTGGCCGGCTTGATCTGTTGATAATCAAATTTCTTGAAAATGATAGGTTGTCGGAAGAAGAGCAAAGGAAATTGGCGCTTAAGGATGTGTGTTTAAATCACTTTATTACTAGGGTGTTGCTTAAGTATCAATGCGATAATCGATTACAAGTGAACATCTCGGAGCAAGAGATTTATTCCAGCATCGATGAGGGTTTGTTGTCTGTAGCGGTGGGGAACTTAATTGAGAACGCTTTGAAGTATTCGGAAGATGAAACCTTGGTTGTGGTTGACTTTAAGGTTGTAGAGGGATGGACAGAAATTGAAGTTAGCGATGCGGGGCGCTCTATAAAAGAGCAGGATAGAGACAAGATATTTCTTAAGTATTATCGCTCCGACCTATCTCACGCTCGTTCAGGTTCGGGCTTGGGGCTTTTCTTGGCGCGAGCCATCGTTGAGCAGCATGGTGGCAGTTTGGTGTTGTTGCCTGCGCCTTCTAGTGGGGTGGGTAATAGTTTTGTTGTTAAATTGCCAATTTAAATTTGCGCGGATGTGCAGCTCTTCCTAAGGTGCAACATCACTGATATATTCAATCTCTCTGTTTGAGGTTGGCGAACCTTTACTGATGAATTCATAGTCTACGCAAAGGAAGCTAAATGTTGCACGTTACCATAGTTGATGACGACACCGCATATTGTGAGGAGTTAGCTTTTTCGCTTAAATATTCGGGGTTTAATACTTCGGTTGCCCATAATTATTCTCAGCTCGAGAAAGTATTAGAATCTGGTAAGACCGATTTAATTTTATTGGATATTGGTTTGCCTGAAACCGACGGGTTTGCAGTTTTGCAGCGTTTGCAGCTCGCAGGACGAGGGGTGGGGGTTGTCATGTTGACGGCTCGTAGTGACACCGGAGATCGGGTTCGAGGGTTGATTGGTGGCGCTGATGCATACTTGGTAAAGCCGGTGGATGTGGCTGAGATATCGGCCACGTTACACGCAGTAGCGCGTAGGCTACCCCATAGACGCACCAAGAATATGCCTTCGCAAAATGGTTGGCGGCTAGAAAAAAATTCTTGGGTAGTGGTGTCCCCCGAGGGTAAAGAGCATGCGTTAACGGCGCAAGAGCGATTTTTTTTGCAGGCGTTATTGCATACATCAAGAACCCAGCAAACGGTAACGCGAGAGGCGTTAATGAGAGGGTTGCGCCGCGATCCAGCCATTTATGATGATCACTTTATCGATACCATGGTGAGCCGGTTGCGCTCTAAGTTGGGTAAAGATTTTCCGTTGCAAACTGTCCGTGGAATTGGTTATACCTTGTCAGAGCCATTGGATGACCAAGAGGGGCCAGCTGCTTCTAGCTAACCGCTATTATTTCCTGTTATTTTTTATAAAAACTTGTTAAGTCTTCGTTAAAATTCTGCTAAAACCTCATCAATACCGCTACATAAATTTCATTTCTTATTTGTTAAAACCTTTCAGGTTAGCTCTTTTAGTTTTCCAGTTCAATTGCTGTGAGTTTTTGTGAGTTTGGATAGTTTTCGTTCGCGAAGTGGGGGCTCCTCTTCACTACACTGCGCGATTAGTTATCCGCCAGTCGAGCCTGTCTGCCTTGCCGGTTCACTTTTCTCGTAAAAATGTAAGTGGTTTATGGAGCTAACCTTTATATGTGGTTTTTAAGCAACGATTCTGAACGGTGCAGCCCTGCTAAGCTGGGTGCTAAGTCTTCTACCATCTTGGCGTTTTTATTATTAGCGCTCTTCTCTGGTGCACACGCTGCACCTAACAACGATTTTTCTGTACAGGTCAATACCGGCTCGGGTGATCCCGATACGGTTTATCCTGGGCAAGCCACGAGCTTACGCATCACCTTGGCTAACGACTCAGATAGCATTGACCTGACCAATGTGAATTTGAACCAAGCGTTACCAACGACCGCCACAGGCGGACTAAGAGTGATTGGCGCGGCGACTATTAGTGGTACAGGTTGTACCGGCGGAACACTAACAACCACAGCAGGCATGGCGGACATTCAACTTTCGGGTTTGACGGTACCTCATCAGGACCTTGGTGATCCAAGCTTGGGTACTTGTTATCTCGATATTCCGGTTGCTGCTTGGTCGAGCAATGGTGCCAGTACCTCGCATTCTTATACTTTGGCGGCGGGCGCTGTGAGTAGCGATCAAGGCGAGAATTTTAGTGGCGGCCCACAGGCCATTACTGTACGCGCTGTGACTAGGCCAACTTGGTCTAAAGGTTTTCCTAGCGGAAATGGCACGGCTATTTTGGGTGGCGCTACAGAAACCTTGCGAATTACCGTCAATAATAATGACGCTAATGTGCCATTAACCAACTTTGGGTTTGTGGATGTGTTTCCTACCAGCGGCGCTGATGGGGCAGTTATCGAACCGACCGGCACACCCGCGACGGGCACCTGTGTTGGCGGTGCAGTGAATGCAGTTGTGGGCTTAACTCCGGGCTCTGCCGCGCAAGTGGCGGTAAGTGGCGGCACCTTGGCGCCCAACAGCAGTTGTACTATTGAGGTAGAGATCGCAGCTCGCCATACCAATGGTGATTATGATATTGGTACCCAAAACAGTATCAATAACGCCAGTTTTACCAGTGATGAAGGCTTGCAGCCTTCGAACAATGCTAATCGCAATATCACGGTTCGCTCGCCACTGGCGGTAAGTAAAGGTTTTGCGGCAACCCCAGTAGCCAGTGGGGTGCCCAGTACCTTTACAGTAACCTTAGCTAACAATGGTAATGCCCCGCTTACGGTTGTTGGTTTTGCGGACGACCCTATCTCGGCCGCGCCTTATGAGGACCGCTTGACGGCCACAGGGGTTACCAACAGTTGCCCCGGTGGTATTGAATCTATCATCTCTGGCGGGCAAGGCTTTGAGGCGTCGGGTTTTGATATCCCCGCCAATGGCTCTTGTACGTTAACGGTAGATTATACTGGCTTAACGCCGGCATCTGATCTGCCTACGACATACACCAATAACATTCCTGAAGGGGCTGTTGATGTAGGTGTGCCGGGTATTATTAGCCAACAGCGCTCGGCTACGGTGATTGTTGCCGACCGTTTGCGCGTGTTAAAAAGCCAAAGTCCAACCAATGTTGCACCGGGTAACCCCGTGCGCTACCAAGTTACCGTACAGAACTTCTCCGACACTGATGCAACTAATGTTACCGTTGCCGATCAACTGCAAAACGGTGCAACCCTACTCACTAATGGTGGCTTTGCCCCGACTCTTTCTGCAGGTTGTGGGGTGTTAGACCTTAATGGCCGGGTAGAGGGAGATAACGATTTATTGTTTTCCATCCCCACATTGCCTCAGCGTACCGATGCCAGTACCCCAGGCGTTTGTACCATTACCTTTTGGGCCATGATTGACCCGAACAGTACTATAGACACCAGCAATCAGATCGCGGCTTGTGCGGTGCAAATTAATGGTAATGCTGCAGATTGTAATGGTAGCGCCTCACAGCAGGTGAATGCTAATCATCAAGCGGTGATCAGCTTGGAAAAAACCTTCGATGGCGAAGAAAACCGTGCATTGAGCGAAGGTACCGTCTCAAGAATGCGGATTGAGGTCTCTAACTACTCCGATAATCCGCTGAGTACAGTGGCGATTGGTGACACCTTTCCTACCGGCGGCAGCGCATTTCAACAATTAAGGGTCGCATCACCGGCCAACCCCGGTAACACCTGTGGCGGCACTGTTACCGCCATACCAGGCGATACCTCGGTTAGCTTAAATGGCGGTGCTGTAAGTGCGCGCAACAGTAGCTCCAATGCTCCTGGGCGCTGTTATATTGAGGTGAATGTTGTCGGGCCGGCGGGCGTCTATCCCAATACCGCCACGGTTAGCGCGATACAGGCCAATGCTGATGGTACTTTTTTACCGGTTAATACCAATGATACGGCGACCTTAACTTATAACGACGCACTCAATACGACAAAGAGCTTCTCACCTGCGAGTGTTGGTCCAGGGGGCGAATCGACGGCACGTATTCGTTTGAGTAACTTAGATGCAAACCGTCCGATTACCGGTATCAGAGTAGAAGATAGCCTACCTGCTAATATGGTCATAGCAACTCCGGCTAACGCCTACACAACGTGTAATGGCTCGACCGTGGTTACCGCCATCGAAGGCGGCTCGACGGTACTACTTGAGGGGGCAAGTCTGGCCCCAAGCGCTACGTGTGATTTATTGTTTAACGTTGCCGTTACCGGCACTGCCGATTGGACTAACACCTTGGAGCCGGGTGATGTGACGGCCGATGGTGGTTTGTTAAACCGCACCGATGTTAGCGCCACGCTGACTTATGTTGCGCCTTCGGTTCCTGTTATCTCTAAATCGATTGTTCCGGGTAATATTGCTCCGGGTGAGTCGGCACAGTTAACTATCACCATTACCAACTCGACCCAAGAACTTAGCAATCTGCGTTTGGCCGATTACTTTACCGATGACGGACTCGTTTCTGGTGTGGCTAATGGTATGACCATAGCGTCATCGGCCCAAGTGTCTACCAGTTGTCCGGGAGGTGTGGTGAGTGCCGTACCAGGTGGTGATCAGGTATTGTTATCTGGCGCTAATCTTGCGGCCAATGCGGTGTGTACCGTCAGTGTTAATGTTAGCTCGAGCCAGGTGGGTACTATCACCAACACCATCCCGATGAACTCGATTGAGACCAATGAAGGCGCCACTAACAGTACAACGCTTGCACAAAGTACTCTTAGTACATCAAGCGGTGTGGGTATTAACAAAAACTTTACCCCTAAAGTGGTGGCCGCAGGTGCGGTATCGCGTTTACGAATTACTTTTTTAAATACGCGCGATGAATCGTTAAGTGGGTTTGATGTTGTAGACACAATGCCTGCCGGATTGGAAGTGGCAGCCAACCCTAATCCGTTTAGTAATTGTGGCGGTGGCGCGGTTATTACTTGGCCGGGCAATAACAGTGTACAAATGACTAATGGTAACCTTGGTCCCGCCATTGCCGGTGAGGCCGCCACTTGTTATCTAGAGATTGATGTCTTCTCCAGCACCGAAGGCTCTTACGTTAATACGATTCCGGCCAACGCTATCACCATTAGTGCTGTGCCTGTAGATCACCCTGAGACCACCGATACGCTAGAAGTGCGTCAGCATATTTTGGTGAATAAGGCCATTGGCGGTTTTACCTTAGATGCAGGTAATCCAGTTGGTTTTACTACCGGTAGTGCTAATCGTTTGCCGGGGGTGGCCGCGCCGTTAGTCATACGTTTAGAAAACCCTAACGACATCGAGCTAACTCAGGTCAGCGTTACCGATTTGCTACCCGAAGGGTTAGTGGTCGGTACTGTTCCTAATATTCAAACAACCTGTACCAATGCTGTGGTAAGTGCGCCGTCATCGTCGCGCGATATTATTGCTACCGGCATCACCTTAGCCGCCACTGGCAATGCAGGTAGCAGCTGTACGGTTAGCGTTAATGTATTGAGTAATATCCCTGGGACTTACGTGAATGAAATTCCAGTGGGTGGTGTTACAAGTTTTGAAGAAATTGAAAACGAAGAGCCAACTCAAGCTGAGCTAATTGTGAGCGAGCCGGGCACTCTGGGTAAGCAGTTTGAGCCGCCGGTTATACCGCCTAATGGCGTATCGCGTTTGACCATTACCATTAACAACAACAACGAAGCGAATATGGTGCTAAGCGCACCGTTAGAAGATGTCTTGCCGGTACTGCCATCGCAGATGGAAGTTGCCGCGCCGGCTAATCTGTTTACCTCATGCCCAGATGGTAATGCGGCGATACAGGCAAATGCTGGTGCGACTTCGGTGGTATTAGACAATGGTGCGATTATCCCGCCCGGTGGTTGTCGTATCGAGGTAGATGTAACTGCCCCCGATGCTGGCGATTACCTTAATAGTTTTGCGGTAGGGGCGTTGCAAAGTAACTTTGGCCCGAACGAAGATCCTGTCAATGCACCATTGTTAGTCAGCACATTAGGTTATATCTCGGGTAAGGTGTTTTTAGATAACCAAGCCGTACCCGATGGCCTATTTATACCTGGCGATTCTACCCCGATTGCCAATAACATCATTGAGTTGCGCAGTGGTGCCACCTGTAGTGATGCGCTTTTAGAGACACAACAGACTGATACCCAGGGCAATTATTTGTTTGCCGAGCTACCCGCTGGCAGCTACTCGGTGTGTCAGCCGGTGCAGCCTAGCAACACGCTTAACAGCATCACCACTGAAGGTGTTATTACACCTTACAACGGTAGTGGTGGCACGGTGGGTACGCCTGGCAATCCGAGTGTTACTACCAGCCAGATTGTCGCTATAGAGTTGACAAATAGCGGCGATGCCCAAGAGGTGAGTGGTTCACCCAATAACAACTTCTCTGAGGTGCTACCTGCGAGTATTGCCGGTAATGTCTATCACGACCGTAACAATGATGGCGTGATCGATGCGGGTGAAGAAGGTATTGGCAATGTTACGATTACGTTAACCAACACAACTAATGCCCAAACACTGGTGACTCAAACCGCCGCCGATGGTAGTTATAGTTTTACCGATTTGCCTCCGGGCGAGTATACCGTGACCGAAACGCACCCTAACGGTTGGCTTGACGGCATGGATACCGCTGGCAGTCATGCCGGTGATGATACGGTTGATGACGTTATTAGTGCTGTGGTACTCGCGCCAGGTGACGACGCGACCGAATACAACTTTGGTGAATTCTTAACAGATGGGACCGCCCTGGATGGCTTGTCACTGCAATTGAATAGCTACTGTGATAACGACATGTTTATGGTCGATTACGAGGTGTTATCTAATGGCTTAAGCTTTGACAGTCCCGGTCCGCAATTTACCATCTCGTGGTTTACGGCGGGTGGCCGATTGGTTGAGCAGCTTGTTGCACAAGCCTCCAATGGCACTTTATTGTGGCCCGGTACCGAAGTCGATGGCAGCGGTGACCCCGTAAGCTGGCCGGGTTGGTCTTATGTTGCAGGAGAGTGGGTCGAGGTTGTTGATGACCGCACCGAGGACTTAACGATTCGCATCGAAAGCCCAGAGGCCGAAGCACTTGCTGAGTATCCTACCAGCTTGGCGCGTTGCGCTGCGCAACCACCGGGCACCTTTAGAGGTGGCGAAAAAGGCGCGCCTACGCTGTCATTTTGGATGCTATTGGCCTTGTCATTATTTATGGTGGGCACGACCTACCACTGGCGCCGCAGTCATGGCATGAATGCATAATTGCCATGACCAGCAACACTTTAGCGGCGCCTCAAGCCGAATTTAAAATAGGTTTGTTTTGGCTAAAGTTTTTAGTGTTGCAAGGGGTGTTGTTTGTCACTGAGTTACTGCAGCCGGTACAGCAGCATGTAATTAAACCTTTTAATTACATGCTGGCTCAGTTGTCGGCGAGTATCTTGCAAATATTTGATTCCAGCGTGTACGCTCGTGACGCTATTATTTGGAACACCCACACAAATTTTGGTATTGAAATACTGGCCGGTTGCAATGCTGTAGAGGCCAGTATTTTATTAGCCTCGGCAATACTCGCATTTCCAACCTCATTAAGTTACAAGCTCAAAGGCTTATTGGTTGGCATGGTGGCCTTACACGGCGTTAATCTACTGCGTATTATTAGCTTGTTTTATTTGGGGCAGTGGAGCGAGACGGCGTTTGAATGGGCGCACTTGTATGTATGGCAAGCACTGATTTTTGCCGATGCGGTCATCGTGTGGCTGTGGTGGATGTACCGGTCGCCACGCAATTTCAGGGTCAAAAAAGCCTAGTAGGGTTAACGCTTCTAAAGTTTAAAACACTAAAAAATCATCTTAATGCTCAGTGTTTTGAGCATTAAGATGATTAATTGTCAGTGTCGTCTGTTGGCCAAGGGATATTTTTAGTGCGCTCTTCACAGGGCAGTTGCATATGTAATGCGGCCTTGCCAACAATATGTGCACTTACCGGGGCTGTGATAAACAAAAACATCGCTATCAGTAGCTCGTGTAAACTTAGCCCTTGCGTTTGGCTTGAGAAAAAAACAATCGAGCCGATAATAATACTGCCTACGCCTAGTGTGGTGGCTTTGGTGGGGCCGTGTAGGCGCATAAAAAAATCTTGCAGCCGAGCCAACCCAAGTGAGCCCACCAAGGCAAAGCAAGCGCCTGCAAATAATAACAGACTGATTAAAATCTCTAGTGCTACGCTCATAATGTGCCCTTTAGCTTAATGTTCTGAATCATTTTTTTACTCAATGATATCGCCGCGCAGTAAGTATTTAGACAGCGCCACTGTGCCGACAAAGCCCATCACTGCAACCAATAGCGCCGCCTCAAAGAAAAGGCTGTTACGCTCGTGCATGCCAAATAATATCAGCAGGGCAATAGTGTTTATGTACATGGTGTCGAGCGCCAAAATACGGTCGGGCAGCGACGGCCCGATACACAGGCGCCAAAGATTAAGTGCCAGCGCCAGCGCGATCATAAACAGGGTGATTCGAATTACGGAGTCGAGCATTCAAAAATCTCCTTTAAGGGCGCTTCATAGCGCCGCTTGATCTCGGCAATGGCGGCATCTATGTCGGTGACGTGCAGGCTGTGTACCAGCAAGTAGCCCTCTTGCATTTGTAAATCCACAGTGACCGTTCCCGGTGTTAGTGAGATGGTGTTAGCCAGCAAGGTAATGGTGAAATCTTGCTTTAATGCTAAGGGGACCTTCATAAACGCGGGTTGTAGTTTTTGGCGCGAACCTAAAATGAGTACCGCCACTTGAAAGTTAGCGAAAACGATGTCCCACAACACTAAAAGAATAAAGCGCGTGGCAAGCAGTGGCGATGATAGCACCATCGATTGCGGCCAAAACGATTGCGTAAGATACGGAATTCCCCACGCTAAAAGCGCACCCAGTAGCCACTGCCCAGGGCTGATGCTGTTAACCATAAGCAGCCATAAAAACAGCATAAACAGGCTGAGAAGTTTGTGTGGAAACAGTGTTTTTTTGTGCGTTAAGTTAGTCATGCGCAGCTCCTGGTGCGTGAGCACGGCTAATAGGTTGGTGACCTAGCACGGCATTAATGTATAAAGAGGGCGTCATGGTTTGCTGCGCCAGTGCTTGGGTAAAACGCACCACCGGATCACCGGCTAGGCTTAACACTAAGGTTAAACTTAACATGCAAATGACCGTCAATAAGGCGCCGCGGTCAGCTTTGTCGGCTTTTGCTACGCGGTTCTCGGTGCGCCAAAAAATAGTGCTGCCGCTGCGGCTTAGGGCAATGATCATGACAAAGCTTGCCAATAGCACGATACTCCACAACCAAAACGTTTGTTGATCGGTTTCGGCTGACTTTAAAATCATCAGCTTGCCGATAAAACCCGACAGCGGCGGCATACCAATAATGGCGGCGGCGGCGATAAAAAATAAGCCTCCAAGTTTTACCGCTTGACGTACGGCGGGGCCGGTAATGATTCGATCGGCAGTTGCTCCACGTTGGCGCATGATAATGTCGGCCAGTAAAAACAATGCACCACACACCCAAGTGGAGTGCACTAAGTAATATAGCGTAGCGCCTAGGGCCGCAGTATTGTTAAGCGCAATACCTGCCAACAGGGTGCCGACCGAGACAATAACCAAATAGGCAATTTGCAGCCGCAACTCGCGCGCCGCGAGCGCGCCAGTGGCACCCAGAGCTAGCGTGATCAATGCCAGCGGCCATAAAAATGGTTGAGCGATATTGGCCAGCGCACCGGCATCATTGCCAAAAACAAGCGTGTAAAATCGGATGATGGCGTATAGACCAATTTTGGTCATGATACAAAACATTGCGGCTACTGGAGCCGATGCCGATGCGTAAGCGCGCGGCAACCAAAAATACATAGGGACCATAGCCGCTTTAAGGCCAAACACTACCAGCAGCAATAATGCCCCAGCGGTGAGCAGGGGGATTTGCGCCGGTGTTGCATTGGCCACCTTTACCGCCATGTCGGCCATGTTAAGTGTGCCAGTTACACTGTATAAAATGGCGGCCGCTATTAAAAATAAGCTAGAGCCAAACAAATTAAGCAGCACATAGTGCAGCCCCGATTTAATACGTGCCGCGCCGCCGCCGTGTAATAGCAGTGTGTAAGAGGCAATAAGTAGCACCTCAAAAAACACAAACAAATTAAATAAATCGCCGGTTAAAAACGCGCCGTTTACGCCCATTAATAAAAAGTGCACAACGCTGTGTAAGCTGTCGGCGGGCTTGTCGTTGTTGCGCACCGCGTAGCAAAGACTAAAAAACGCCAGCACTACCGTGGTAAACACCATTAAGGCGCTCAGTCTGTCGACCACCAAGACGATGCCAAACGGTGGTGCCCAGTTGCCCAGTGCGTAAACGGTATAGTCGCCCCTAGCGGCGCCAACAATAAGCGCGGTGGCGACACACAGCTGGGCGGTAACGCTTAAAAAGCTGATGCTGCGCTGAACCTTAAGGGGGCGGCCGGTGCCGAGCAATAATAAGATGCCGGTAAGCAGCGGGATAAGTATCGGTGCAATAGCCAAATGACTCACGAGTTTACATCCTCTACGCTAATGCGACCGTCTACGTGATCGTTGCCAAGCTCGGCTCGCGCCCGTAGGGCCAAGACCAGTACAAACGCGGTCATGGCAAAACTAATCACAATGGCTGTTAGTACCAGTGCCTGAGGGATCGGGTCGGCGTATTGCTCACCCACACCAATAATGGTGCTGCTGCCAGGGCTGAGTCGACCCGAAACAAAGATAAATAGATTGACGCCATAGGTAAGCAGCGTTAGTCCGAGAATAATCGGGAAAGTACGACCGCGCAGCAACAGGTAAACCCCGCAACTGGTCAGCACGGCAATCACAGTAGCCATTAACAGTTCCACTACGGCTCTCCTTTGGTCAGTTCATTGCTACGGTAGGGCATACTGGTAGCGGGGCGGGGTGAGTGGCTGGTTTGCGCCAGCCGACCCAAGTGCGCCAAGATCAGCATGGTGGCTCCTACAACGGTGGTGTAGACACCAATATCAAACATCATGGCCGAGGCGATCTCAACTTCGCCAATTAACGGAATATTAAAGTGACCAAATGCCGAGGTTAAAAACGGGTAGCCAAAAAACCAGCTGCCGATGCCGGTAAGTGCGGCAATTAACACCCCCGATACCGCAACCCGGCGATAGCGCCAGCGCAAGCGTTCTTGCATCCAGCCGGTGCCCGAGGCGACGTATTGCAAAATAAGTGCAACCCCGGTAACCAGTCCGGCAATAAATCCGCCGCCCGGCGCATTGTGGCCACGCAAAAAGATAAACACCGACACCAGTAACGCCAGCGGCAGTAAGATGCGCGCCATTACCGCCAAAATAGGGGGGTGAGGCTCTTTGTCCCAGCGCCGGCCTTCGCCATCGGCACCCGGAAGGGGTAGGTGTAAGCCGTTGAGCATGGCGTAAATACCTACCGCTGCAATCGCTAAAACGGTAATTTCGCCCAGAGTGTCAAAGCCCCTAAAGTCGACCAAAATAACGTTGACGACATTGGCACCACCACCACCGCTCACACTGTTGGCAAGGTAGTATTCAGAAATCGATGTGAACGGTTGGGTGAGCATGGCGAGGGTTATTAAGCCCATGCCGATACCCGCTGCGCCAGCTAGGACTATATCGCGGCTAACGCGTTTGCCACCCGATTCGTTGGGTGTAAGTTGTGGCAAAAAGTACAGCGCCAGCATCAATAGCACGATGGTGACCACCTCGACTGACAACTGCGTGAGCGCTAAGTCGGGGGCCGAGTATCGGACAAAGATGAGCGAGACAATCAAGCCCACCACGCTTAGCAATAACAGCGCGGCTAAACGGTTGTGGTGTAGCAATACCGTGCCTAAAGCGCCGACAATTAAAATCACCGCGCATAACAAACTCACCGGTTCGAGCTCGGTGATGGCGATAGGCCCAAACAATTGCGGCATGCCCCACAGCGCATAACCAATCGCCGCTACCGCTGTGGCTATTAGCAGCGCCATATAGCGTTGCAGTGAGTTGTTTTGAACGAGGTCGGTAATGTGTTGCGCGATGCGTACCGAAAACTGCACTCGGGCTTCAAACACGGCTTTTTCGTCGTGGCGGTATTTGCGCTCGTAAAAGGCAAATAGGCCTTTGCGTTGGCTGTACATTAGAACGCCGCCGGCCATTGCGATAAAGCTCATGATCAAGGGCAAGTTAAGGCCGTGCCAAATCGCAATATGGTACTCGGGCATTTGCTCGCCCAACACCGCGAGACTGGCGGCCTCTAAAAAGGGGGCGACGGTCAGGTTGGGGACAATGCCCACCAGTAAACACAGGCCTACTAGAATCTCGACCGGCACAATCATATAGCGCGGTGGCTCGTGGGGCGGAAACTTGGGCAGGTCGATTGGTTCGCCGTTAAAGAAGACGTCGTGAATAAATCGTGCCGAGTAGGCCACCGAGAATAGGCCTGCAAGAGTCGCCAGCAGTGGGAATACCCAGCTAAACATCCCCATAGACTCTAGGTGCAGTGCCTCGGAAAAGAACATCTCTTTGCTTAAGAAGCCGTTAAGTAGCGGCACGCCGGCCATTGCCAGTGCTGCCACCATGGCCAGTAGGGCGGTATGCGGCATGTACTTCCACATACCGTTGATTTTGCGCATATCGCGAGTGCCGGTTTCATGGTCGATAATACCGGCCGCCATAAATAGCGAGGCTTTAAAGGTGGCGTGATTAATAATATGAAAAATACCGGCGGCTACCGCGAGTGGGGTGCCAAAGCCAAATAGCATGGTAATCAGGCCTAAATGACTGATAGTAGAGTACGCCAGCAGGCCTTTTAGATCGTGCTTAAACAGCGCGTTGTAAGCGCCAAACAGCATGGTCGTCATGCCGGTAAAGGTGACGATATAAAACCACCAATCGGTACCCGCTAGCGCCGGATACATACGCGCCAGTAAGAATACCCCAGCTTTAACCATCGTGGCCGAGTGCAAATAGGCTGAAACTGGGGTGGGGGCGTTCATGGCGTGAGGCAGCCAAAACTGAAACGGAAACTGTGCCGATTTGGTAAAGGCGCCCAGTAGCACCAATATTAAAATAACCGGGTAGCTTGAGTGCGCGCGAATTTCATCGCCAGCGGCAAAAATAGCGCCCATCTCAAAACTGCCAACAATGCGCTCGATTAACAGAGCCCCGGCAATTAGACATAAACCGCCGGCACCGGTTACCGCTAATGCCATGCGCGCGCCCTTGCGGGCATCTGACTGGTTGGACCAGTAACCGATCAGTAAAAACGACACGAGGCTGGTGATTTCCCAGAAGACGATCAGCAGCATCAGATTATCGGACATGACGATGCCGAGCATCGCCATCATAAACAATTGCAGCAGTGCGTAAAGTTTAGCCAGTGAGTCGCGCGGCGATAAATAATAGCGGGCGTAGAGCGTTACCAGTAGACCAATGCCGACAATCAGAAGGCCGAACATCAGGCTTAAGCCGTCGAGGCGTAAATTGAGGTTGAGCCCTAGCGACGGCAGCCAGCTTAATTGGCTGTAGAGGATGGTGCCGTTGAAAATGGTGGGTGCGCTACCGATCAGTAAGCCTAACGCAATCAGTGGGCCGATTGCCGCCGAGTAGGCGCAAATCGTGCGCCCCATACGCTCGGTCATAAAGGGTATAGCGGCACCTATTAAAGGCAACAAGATAATAATTAATAATGTCATGGTGTTAAGACACCCCAGTTACTTGGCGCGAGCGGCTGCAGCACCAATATTAAATAATAGTTAGATAACAGCGAGGGGTTAGCATGCTGGGGGATCGAGGTAGTAGGGATGATAGTGTCTGCTTTGACGGCTGTGCACCGGCACGCCGGCAGATGCCGACTGTCGCAGAGTTGTGCCTGTTGGTCGATTATTCTGTTGTACCATAATTAGGTATTATTCAAATCGGCTTTGAGGTGCATTAGGGTAGCCGATTAAGATCTGTACAAGCGATATTTTGCGCTTGTCGCTTTCATATTGAATCGGCTGAGCTACGACAACTTTATACACAAAGTCGCCCTTAAGTACCAGCCCTAGGCGGTCTTAAAGCAGCTGCAGATGACTTGTGCCGCACCGAGACGGCCGTCGTTAATGCTTGCTCTAGAGTGCTCGGCGCGGGTAGTTATTGTTGCGGCCGGCTAATCACTAGCTGAATGGTGCCAACGGTAAAGCCCCATTTACTGAGGGTCGATTGGTTGATGACGGTGTGCTCATCAACTCGCCACATCCAATCGTCTACCGCTAGGTTGAGTTTACGGTTTTTATAATCGACCTCTAACACATAATTAAGGTTAAGTGCGTTGCCAGAGGTGGCGCCGGTACCGGTACCAATCACATCGCCCGCGGTTGCGTTAAATGTGGTGTTTGAAGTGGGGGTGAGCGTCCAGGTGCGGTGTTGTATTTCGCCATCGTCAAACACAAAACGCTCTGCCAGCGTACCAATGCCATTGCTCCAGCTGGCGTCAATGGTGGCGTTAAAGTAGCGCGTGACTTGGCCCGAACGATTCTTCAATACCCCGTGGGCCGTTAATGGCCCCTGAAAAAATTGCTCGGGGGCAAAGTTGGGGCGATTGGTTTGATATTGCTCTATGTTTGGACCGGCGCAGCCGGTTAATGCAATAAGAAACGTTATAAGTACGGGGCTAAACCAAGGGCGGGCGCGCATGGGCTGTCTCCTAGAGTTGTAGGCTATAACAACTGATACGCAGCTCGGGCTAGAATAGATCGCTAAACACGACCCCTAAACCAATTGATTGGGTCTCGACGTTGTAATCGATCAAGCTGGCACCGTAGCCATGAAAATATTTTAAATAGCCGCGAACGGTGGGACGCAGCGGAAAGCTCCAACCCAACTCTACCGAGCCTTTGTCGCTAAAAGGACGGCGTGTTGTGGTGTCAATAATATGTCCTTTATAGGCGTAGGCTGCGGTTATTTCGTAGTGACCTAGATAATCTTCAATATCTGGGTTGTCGTCATCTTCGAGCTTCTCGGGCAGGCGATACCAAGGGGCGAAAGCCAGCGCTAAATTGCCCCGCTCAAACACCGAGCGTGCTCGAATACGGTTCCAGCTGCGCGACAAGGTGCCAGATTGACCGTTGGACTGGTGCACCAAGCCAACTTGGTTTAACACGTTGCGAAACCCAAAAATTTGCCAATCGTTGGTGGCTGAAAAAAGCAGCTCGGGTTCGTGGTTAGTCTCGCGAAAGGGGCGTGAAATATCACTGTTATAGGCTTGCCAGAGCGAGCGATTGGTGTAGGCGATATAAAGGTTGCCGTTGTCGTGCAGTAAGTCTTGAGCGATCAACACCTTTAGGCTTATTTGAAAATCGATCTCGGTGTTTTGTAAATCGGTCGGCTTACCGGCGGCCTCTTCAAAAGGCGCAGCATTGGTATGCTGGGAGTAATTGAGCGGCAGGACGTAAGTGCGATTGTGCGGTGTTAGAACAAAACGGTTAGCGCTGCTAATGGCCTCGACACGCAACCGAGTGTTGAGTACACCAATGTCTTGTTCGTGCAATGTGTTGCTTGTGGTGTCCACCAACAGTAAGCGGCAGGATTCGCGCAACTGAGCAATGCTCGACTCGGGCGCAGCGTGCGCGACCTGCTCTTTTAAACACTGCTCGAGGCTCTGGTAGCGCGGCATTGTATTGCTGTCGGTGAGTTCCGCAGCAAGTGCGCCGCTGGCGAACAGGGCTAGACTCGCAGCCCAAAGGGCTCGTGGTAACAACATGCTAAATCGCCTGCGCAAAAATTGTGGGCCGTTATTGTGCATGAGTGCCGCAGTAGGCGCCACCCTATACTGGGCGAGCAGATCAGAGGCATGAGCCATAACAAAAGAAAATGCCACCGCACGCAACTTTTTGCGGGCTTATCGCGTCTATTTTGTCGCACTACTGGACCTGTCGCGCTATCGCTATATAGATGGGCTGTGTGTTTGAGCAAGCTGGGACAAAACCACACAAGAACCCGTAGGCGTCAAAACTTACAACGTTGTATGATAGCTGACCTTTTGTTGGGGCTGAGCCACACAGTAATAAACACCGTATGACAATACTAACAATGATCGTGACACAGGAGCAGGTTGTACATGTCTAACCTAGGAACTAACGGCAGAAAAAAGCGCTGGATTTTACCGTTTGTGATTTTGCTGGTGGCGATTGTTATTGCCTTCTTTATGGCGTCGATGCGCAAACCACCGCCGCATAAAGTGGTAGAGGAAACTGCAGCCCTGGTCAATGTACAACCGTTGCAAACGGAAGCGATTCAGTTGCAGGTGCTGTCGCGTGGTGTCGTGCAGCCTAGGTATAGCACCGAGTTAGTGGCTCAGGTCAGCGGCGAGATCAATTCGATTGCCGAAGCCTTTGTTCGTGGCGGCATTGTTAAAAAAGGTCAGTTGCTAGCACAGATTGACCCGACCAATTACCAAGTGCGTTTAGAGGAGTCGCGTGCTGGGCTTGCCAGCGCCACGGCGGCCTTAGAGTTAGAGCAAGCTCAGGGTGAGGTGGCCCGAGTTGAGTGGCAGGGGGTGAGCGATCATCCCGCGCCGGCACTGGGTTTGCGTAAACCGCAATTAAAGCAAGCGCAGGCGCAGGTGGCAGCAGCAAAGGCGGCGTTAAAACAGGCGCAAAAAGATCTAGACCGGACGCAAATCATCGCGCCTTATGATGCTTTAGTGGCGGCGCGCAATGTCAGTTTGGGCACCTTTGTGAATGTCGGCACAATGATGGGACAAGTGTTGGACATAAGCAGTGCCGAAATACGTTTGCCTGTTGCCAACGGTGAGCTGCAGTATTTGTTAGGCGATGGCGTAGGCAGCCAAGTTGAGTTAAGTGGTGATGCCATGGGCACAGACACTCGCTGGCAGGCCAAGATTGTACGTACCGAAGGGGTGATCGACGACGATACTCGGATGAGTTATTTGGTCGCGCGGGTAAATGACCCCTACAACCTAAAGGGCGAGAGTCTTGATGTGGAGCAGGCCGATTTGGTGTTTGGCAGCTTTGTGGTGGCTAACATCGTCGGCCGCAATTTGAGCGATGCGGTGCGTATCCCACGAAACTTAATCAAAGATGGTGCTGTACCGGTCTATAACGAAGGCAAATTACAGCTCAAGCCGGTAACGGTGTTGCGTCATATCGGCGGCGAGAGTGTGGTTACCGACGGTATTGCAGACGGCGATTTACTGGTGACAACCTCGTTGGAATACCCTGTTGCGGGTATGGCACTGAAGCGGTTTGATGAACGTGCAGCCGAGGTTAAATCGGCGAGCAGTGCTGCCTCTGGGCAAGCATTGTCGGCGGCCAAGCGCGATCAGGGAGAGCAATAATGGAGCACGACGACGCTACTCGCAAGGGGCTTATTGCTTGGTTTACCCGCAACAGTGTGGCGGCCAATTTGCTGATGATCTTTATTTTGCTGTTGGGTGTGGCAACCGCCATGACTATCCGCAAGCAAATGTTTCCGCAAATTGAAATTAACTGGCTCAACATTAATATTGCCTACCCCGGCGCGGCACCGCAGGATGTAGAAGAAGCCATTACCGTTAAGCTGGAAGAATCGCTCGCCAGTATTCAGGGTTTAAAGCGCGTTATTACCCGCTCTAACCGCGGCAATGCCTCGGCCAGTATTGAGGTGATGGAAGAGTACGATGCCCAAGAGGTGCTGGATGAGGTAAAAACGGCGGTCGATTCTATCTCGAGTTTTCCCGACGGCATGGAGCGGCCACAAATCAGTCGCGTCAAATACCGTCAAGAGGTGATGTACGTCAGTCTCTATGGCGACCTTAATAATCACGATTTAAAGCGTTTGGGCGAGCGGATTCACGATGAACTGCGCGCGTTGGATGACGTTAGTATTGTCGATTACTACAGTGGTGCCAATTACGAAATCGCCATTGAGGTGAGCCGCGATAAACTCTATGAGTACGATTTGTCGTTTGAAGAGATCGCGGCGGCCGTGCGCAATTGGTCGACGAATCGCTCGGCCGGCCAGATACGGGCTAAAGAAGGGTTTATCTCGGTTCGGGTAGAAGATCAGGCTTATGTCGGGGAGGAGTTTGAGCGCTTGCCGCTGCGCACCCGAGCCGACGGCACTAAAATTTTACTGGGCGATGTCGCTACCATTAATGACGGCTTTGAAGAGGGCATCAACTACACCAAAATGAATGGTCACAATACCGTGACCTTTTTTGTCGGGGCGACGCGTGACCAAAGTATTGGTGATGTCGCTGATATTGTCGATGGCTATATCGCCGAGCGTGCCAAGACATTACCCAATGGCGTAACACTGGAGCCGTGGGTTGATTTAACCTATTACCTCGATGGCCGTTTGAACATGATGCTGAGCAACATGTTTTGGGGTGGCTTGTTGGTGTTTATTATTCTTGCGTTGTTTTTGCGTATTAAGCTTGCCATGTGGGTGATGATGGGGCTGCCGGTTAGTTTCTTAGGCGCCATTATGTTACTGCCTATGGGCTGGGTAGATGTAACCATTAATATTGGTAGTTTATTCGCTTTTATTATGGTCTTGGGGGTGGTGGTTGACGATGCCATTGTGATTGGCGAAAGCGTACACACGGAGGTGGAAGAGAAAGGCCAGAGTATCGACAATGTGATTCGCGGTGCGCAAAAGGTCGCGATGCCGGCCACCTTTGGGGTGTTAACCACCTGTGCCGCGTTTTTTCCTATGGTGCTCGAGACCGGCCCGCAATCTGCATTTCCTCGCGCGATCGGCTTTGTTGTGGTGTTTTGTCTGCTGTTCTCACTGGTCGAATCCAAGTTGATTTTACCCGCCCACTTGGCCCACATGAAACCGCTAAAGCCTAATCCAAGCAATCTAATATATCGGCTACAGAATTTTATTGATCGACACTTACAGCGTTTTATTAGCCATAAATATCGTCCGTTATTGCAGTGGTGTTTGGCGAATCGATACGCCGTTATGGCAATTTTTACCGGCGTTATCTTTATTACCGGCGCTTTGTTTGCCGGTGGCTTGGTTAAGTTTGTCAATCAACCCAAAATCCCCAACGACTTTGTCCGTGTAACTCTGGAAATGAACGCCAGTGTGGCCGAGCAAGATACGATGGATGCGATGCTTGGTGTCGAGCAGATGATCAAAAAAATAGAAGCCGAGACTATCGACGAGTACCACAAGCCGATGATCGACAATTTGTTTGTGTCGATGGAGGGACGCACTGAAGCGCGAGTCGAGGTGAAGTTGGTCGATCCAGAAGATCGTCCAATTGGCACCTTTGCGTTGTCGGCCAAGTGGCGTGAGCAAATGCCCGATATTACCGGCTTAAAAAGTCTTGAAATCGCCGATACCGTGATGGGCGGCGGCACTAACGATGGCGATGTCAGCTTTCGAATTATCGGCAACGATATTACCAATATGCGTCAGGTGGCGAGCCAAGTGCGTGCGGCGATGGGCAGTATCGATGGAGTTTACGAGATTAACGACTCTGAACAAGTCGGTGCCCAAGAGGCGCGCTTTAAGCTGAAACCGCTGGCCGCCAGTATGGGATTAACCACCGCTGATGTGGCGGCGCAGGCCAGTTACAGTTTGTACGGCATTGAGGCGCAGCGCATTGTGCGCAATAGTGAAGAAATTAAAGTGATGGTGCGTTACCCCGAGTCTGAGCGCAATGTGTTGGGGGCGGTTAATGATTTGCTTATTACCACCCCTAAGGGTAGCAAAGTGCCTTTGATGGAAGTGGCCGATATCGAGCTGGTTGAGGGCGTGAACCAGGTGTACCGCGAAGATGGTCGGCGCACGATTACCCTATGGGCTTCGCTCGATTTTGCCAAGGTGCAACCGCTGCAGGTAGCTAATGAGTTGCGCGATGGGGTGTTTTCCGATGTGGGCGAGCGCTATCCAAACATTGAGATTGAAGAGGCGGGTAACCTAAAAGAGGAGCGCGACAGTGTTACCGACTTTCTTATTAACTTCATGAAGATTTTACTGCCGATCTATATTTTGCTGGCATTGCCTTTGCGCTCTTATACCCAGCCGTTGATGATTATGTCGGTAATCCCGTTTGGGGTGGTTGGCGCTATTTGGGGGCACGTCATCATGGGTTACGAGATGAGCGGCTTATCGCTGTTTGGTATTTTTGCGGCGGTCGGCGTGGTGGTCAATGATTCGTTGGTCATGGTGGATTACGTCAATAAAGCGCGCGAGCGAGGCGAGACGTTATTCGATGCCGTGATGAACGGTGGTCAGCGCCGCTTTAGGGCGATTATTTTAACCTCGCTCACCACCTTTATTGGCTTGCTGCCGATTATGTTTGAGAGCTCGTTACAGGCGAAGTTTGTCATCCCCATGGCAATATCGCTGGGCTATGGTGTGTTGTGCGCCACCTTTGTAACGCTTATCTTGGTGCCGTGTTTGTACTTAGTGATGAATGATCTAAGTCATATAAACCGTCGCATTGGCCGTTGGTTTTCGCCGTCCGACGAATCGCACTCCGTGCCGCAGCGTAATCGTTAGCGGTTAAACGGTAAATTTTCAGTGACGTGGCAGGCGCCTCTGAGGTAGGGTAGGGCAATTTAATCCTACCCTAATCTCAGAGGTTATTATGAAGGTTGTAGCTATCAGCGGCAGCTTGCGCAAAGAGTCTTTTAATTCAGCATTATTATTGGCCGCGCGGGAGCATTTTTTAACCGGCGAAGATGCATTGGACGTGGAGTGGATCGAAGCCGATATTGCAACCATCCCTTTGTATAATCAAGACATCGATGGCGATATAAAGCCCGAATCGGTGGCAGTGTTACTCAATCAAATTGAACATGCCGATGTCTTAGTAATTGCTACGCCGGAGTATAATTATGGCATTCCCGGTGCGCTTAAAAACGCCATCGACTGGGTCTCCCGTCCGGCGTACCGCTCTGTTCTGGCACATATTCCCGCGTTGATCATGAGTGCATCTATGAGCCCCGCTGGCGGAGTGCGTGCCCAAGGGCAACTTAAGCAAGTGTTGGGCGGCACCTTAACCGCAGTATTCCCCTGTCCAGAGTTTGCCGTCGGCAGTGCCCACACATGCTTTGAAGATGGCAAGTTAACCGATGCCGTCACTGCGCAAAAGTTAGAGCGTTTAGTGACGGACTTTGTTGGTTGGGTCAATGCCGACGTTGATTTTGATGATTAACCATTATCGTTTTACTTAAGCCAACTCTACCAGTGCGCGTATCGCGAGAGCTGCGGCAGAGGTACGGTTTTCAACGCCGAGCTTTCTAAAAATCTGCTCTAAATGTTTGTTTACTGTGCGTGGACTCATGTCTAAAATTTGGCCGATTTCACGGTTGGTTTTACCGTTGGCAATCCACAGTAGAACATCGGCTTCGCGCTGAGTAACGGTAAATTTACGGCGCAAAACATCCGTGTTGGTTTCGTTGCTAGGGGTGTCAATCAGTCTGAGTAAATGCTCATGCTGATTGACCAGCGCTAAAAACTCCACAGTCAGTGGCGTGGGTAAAAAATCTAAATTCAATTTGTGTCCGGGCTCGGGCTTGTGACTAAACCAGCGCGCTAGAGTATCGTTGAGCTGAGTTTGTAACGCTTCCTGGGCTGTTCCGGCATTGGCCAGTTGTGCGTGTACTGCGGGCGTTGCCCACAGCGGTTGCCCCTGTAAGTCGGCGGCAAATAAATTTTGTCCTGCTAAATCAAGTGCGGCTCGAGCACTGCGAGCCATCCGTGCGTTGGCTAAATGTACCTGCATGCGCGCCACTAACTCAGCGGCATTGATGGGCTTGGTAATATAGTCGACCCCACCCGATTTGAGTCCCATCACTACATGCTCGGTGTCACTTAAACCGGTCATAAAGATAATCGGCACATCCATCAATTTAGGGTTTTCTTTAAGGGCTCGGCAAGTTTCAAAGCCATCCATATTCGGCATGATGGCATCCAGCAAAATAATGTCTGGGGTAATATTTTGAGTGATAGTTAATGCTTGCGAGCCTTCAAGGGCAACCAAGACCGTCATATTGGCGGTTTCCAAAACATCGTTGAGCATACGAATGCTGTCGATGGCATCGTCTACTACTAGCGCAACGATTTTGTCGGGTTTAGCCGTTTGCATCGGATGTTCCTTTTAAGAGTTCGGTAAGTTGTTCAAACTGAAAATTATCGGTAAGCGCAGTGCATCGCTCAAAAAAGTCGCGCTGACACTTCCCCTCGGCCATTAAGGTATTTAAGTAGCGAATGAGTCCGCTTTTGTGACCAATGGTGGCCAGTGTCGCCAGTTGTTGCCGATGGGGTTCGTCCGGTAACCTAAGTGCGTTACTCATTTCGAGCTGTGGGCCTATGGTTGAATTGGCAAGCACGGCAGGAGCGTCCGAGGTGAGCAATTGATTCGCCGAAATAGCATCGTGACACCACTGAATATCAAGCAGCGCACCGATTTTATCGAGTAGGCTGGCAATTTTTATCGGCTTAACCAAGTAAGCATTATGGGGCGCGGGTGTTATGTAAGCCGATTGATCTTCGCGAGCGTCGGCGGATACCATAACAATCGGGCAGTTAATATGCGCGGCGCGTAAATGTTGTGCTAGCTCCCAGCCAGACAGTGCGGGCATATTGACGTCCAGCATAATAAGATCGGGTTTAGTCGCTAGTGCAACTTGTTCTGCATCCAGCGAGTTATCGACAAATTTTAGATGAAAATCCAGTGGCGCTAAAATGGCCTGTATTAATTCGCGGTGACTGGCCTCATCGTCAACTACCAACAGCGTTTTACGCGGGCCGTGATAACCGGTGATATGCGCGCTGATATTTTCGCTGCGCTCGGCTTGGGTTGGATGAATGCTGGACAACATCAGTGTGACTTTAAACGTACTGCCTTGGCCGGGAGTACTTTCAAGAGCAATATCGCCGCCCATAATGTCGGTCAGCAGGCGTGTAATGGTTAGGCCCAGACCGGTACCTGCGATAGTGCTACCGGGGCGCTTAACGCGCTCAAAGGGGCGATAAATTCGCTCGACATCTTGTTGCGCGATACCCTCACCGGTATCCGTGATGGTAAATTCGGCTACTTGCGAGCGGTAGCGCACGTTAAAAGTTACTCGGCCTTGCTCGGTGTATTTAATGGCGTTTGATAATAAATTAATAAGAATCTGACGTAAGCGTTGCTCATCGGTTTTAACAAATTCTGGTAAGTGACTGGAGCAAATATAATCAAACTCTAGGCCTTTGTTTTCCGCTTCTGGCCGAAACATATACACTAATTGCTCTAGCAATTGAGGGAGGCGTACTTGTTCCATATGCAAGTCGAGGCGACCTGCCTCAATTTTAGAGATATCCAATAAACCTTCAATTAAATCCCCAAGGTGTTCGCCACTGCGACGAATCACGGCAATGGCGGCACGCTTTGAATCGGGAATAGAGGTGTCTTTCTCCAGTAATTGGGCGTAACCCAGTACCGCATTGAGGGGCGATCGCAACTCGTGACTAATACCGGTTAGGTAGCGGCTTTTGGCTTGGTTGGCCGCCTCGGCGGTATCTTTGGCTCGCTGCAACTCTCGGTCAGTATGTTGATGGGCTGTAATCTCTTCGGTTAGCAGGCGTGTTTGTCGTTGAGTTTCTTCTTGTGCCACAACTCGGCTTTCGTGTGCGAGAACAAACAGCCAACTAATAATGCCGGTAATAATGACCAGTAAAAAAAATACTTTCCATAATGTCGTGGCAGTATTAGGCGTTGGGCTTTGAAAATAAATAAGCGATAACAGCAGCGCTGAAAAGCCGTTTATTACCCCGAGCAGCCCTAAAAAGTGACCAATACGTGAATTAACCTCAGGAATTAAGGCTGCGGGTAAAAAGCGTGTTAGCGCCGACCGCAGCTGCTCTGAATAACCCGCGCCCGGTTTACAGTAATCGCCGCAGCGGGCATCTAATGAACAGCACAGTGAACAAATATTGCCGGCATAAGCAGGGCAGTGGCTAATATCTTCGCGTTCAAAGCGGTGTTCACAAATACAACACATGGCGCTTGTTTGGTCGGCTTGATCAAATTCAATATCGCTGGCAATTAATTCACGGGCAATATAATAGCGGCCCTTTGTCAGCCATGCGATTAAGGGAACAAAAATGAGTGTAGACCCGAGTGTTATAAAGTGGGCTAAGGCTTGAGGGGCATAACCTAATGCCCCGCTATAGCTCACCATGCCTAATAAAGTGGCAAGAATCATCGAGCCACAGCCAACTGGATTGATGTCGTACAAGTGGGCGCGTTTAAATTCGATATGTTTGGGAGACAATCCCAAGGGTTTGTTGATAGTCAGATCAGCCACTAAACAGCCAACCCACGCGACCGCAATAATGGCGTAAAAACCAAGGGTTTGCTCCAGAGCTTGGTAGACTCCAAGCTCCATTAGTAGCAAAGCGATGGCAACATTAAATACCAACCAGACAACTCGGCCGGGATGCGAGTGGGTGAGACGTGAGAAAAAGTTAGACCATGCGATGGAGCCTGCGTAAGCATTGGTGACATTAATTTTAAGCTGACACAAAACCACAAAAATACCGGCGACGGCCAGCGCTATTTCTGGCGAGTCGGTAATATAGCCAAAGGCAATGGTGTACATTTGGGTGGGGTCAGCGGCCTCGGTTAAGCTAATGCCGTGGCCTAAAACTAAAACGGCTAAAAAGGAGCCCGCTAACATTTTAATAGCACCGACCAAGATCCAGCCGGGGCCGGCAGCCATGGTGCACAACCACCAGCGCTTGCGCGTTGCCGGAGTGGGCTCGGGTATAAACCGTAAAAAATCAACCTGCTCACCGATCTGGGCAATCAGGGCAAACATAACGGCACAAGCTGCGCCAAAAAGCATTAGGTCAAATTCGCCAGTGGGAGCGGCGCTGGTCGTGTATTGAGTCCAGTCTGTGACGGCGCTGGCATCGGCGTAAATAATAAAAATAAAAGGCAGTAGTTGTAAAATAAGCCAAATCGGTTGGCTCCAGACCTGAAAGCGACTGATGAAAGTAATGCCGTAGACCACCAGAGGAATAACCATAAGGGCACTGACTAAATAACCGAGGGCCAACGGTAAACCAAATAACAGTTTTAACGCCATCGCCATGATGGCGGCTTCTAAGGCAAAAAAGATAAACGTAAAAGAGGCATAAATAAGCGAGGTGATGGTCGAGCCAATATAGCCGAAACCTGCGCCGCGAGTTAATAGATCGATATCTAGGCCGTATTTCGCGGCGTAGTAGCTGATGGGGGTTGCCGTTAGTAAAACAATCAAGCTCACCGCAAAGATGGCGGCAATAGCGTTGGTAAAACCGTAATGGAGGGTGACAGTACCACCGATGGCTTCGAGTGCTAAAAAAGAGATGGCACCGAGTGCGGTTATAGCCACACGAGAGGCGCTCCAGCGACGTGCGCTTTTGGCGGTAAAGCGCAGGGCATAATCTTCTAACGTTTGGTTGCCGACCCATTTGTTGTAATTGCGGCGTACACGAAATATATGCTGTTTGGCTGTCATCTAGTCTGCAATCCCCATGGACGGTGTTTGATTTATGATTGTCTATTGGCCCGTTCGTGAGCGTTTACTGTGTTCGTGGGCTGGCTTGTCCTGGGTGTTGTTTTATTTTGCGATCAACCGCTGCATTATTTTGGTGCACCGCTTGGTGCGTCCCAGCCAAAATGGTGCGCTATTGTTGTTGAACCGTAACTCGGTGTTTGCTGAAGTCCTTTTGTTGCGTCTTTATTGCCGTGTTTTATACCGTTGCCTGTAGTAACTATCAAAAGCCGTACCAAGTCACCTTAATTACACATTTATTCCTGCGCGCACGACTCTACCGTTAGTGCTTGAGAGTCCCTATGCGTCAAATGACGTAGCTTCATGGTGTGTTTGGCGAATAGTGCTCAAGCTCGACTTTCCTGAGAATAAGCATCGTAGGCACAGCGTGTCTGTTGCTGGGCGAACCCACTTCTGGGATAACCAATGAGGAAAGAACATGGGAACTTTAGATAACGCACCGTTAGTTGACCTTGGGGGTCGACTACCAAGCTTAATGAAAGGCCTAGCCGCTGCCGTGGCTGGTGTAACTTTGGCGTTTTCGGCGGCCGTTAGTGCAGCGCCGGCGACCTCCGAGGTTAACACTACTGATCTGGCTGTGACCGATGATACGGTTACAGTAGGTATTCTTCACTCTGTGACCGGCACCATGGCGATCAGTGAGACTGGTTCGGTACAAGCAGAGAAGTTGGCTATTGAGCAAATCAACGCCATGGGCGGTGTGCTCGGCCGTCAAATTGAATACGTTCAAGAAGATGGTGCTAGTGACTGGCCAACCTTTGCTGAAAAATCACGTAAATTGTTGCTGCAAGATAAAGTAGCCTCGGTTTTTGGTTGCTGGACTTCGGCTTCGCGTAAAGCGGTGCTGCCGGTGTTTGAGCAGTATAACGGCATGTTGTACTACCCCACCTTTTACGAGGGTTTAGAGCAGTCGCCTAATGTTATCTATACCGGTCAAGAAGCGACTCAACAAATTCTTGCGGGTATCGATTGGGTTGTAAAAGAGAAGGGTGCAAAAACCTTCTACCTGCTGGGCTCTGATTATATCTGGCCTCGCACCTCTAACAAAATTGCTCGTAAGCACATCGAAAAGCTGGGCTTAAAAGTGGTTGGTGAAGATTACTATCCACTAGGTCACACTCAGTTCAACTCGGTGATCAACAAGTTCAAGTTGAAAAAGCCTGACGTTATCTTTGCATCGGTTGTGGGTGGCTCTAACGTTGCCTTTTACAAGCAGCTTAACGCTGCTGGTATTGACATGACCAAAGAGAAGCCGTTGGTGTTGACTATCTCTGTAACCGAAGATGAAATCTTGGGTATCGGTGGTGAGAACATCGTAGGTGCTTACGCTTCTATGAAGTACTTCCAGAGCTTGACCAACAGCAATAACGTTGAATTTGTTAAAGCGTTTAAAAAGCGTTGGGGTGACGACATCGTTATCGGTGATGTAACTCAAGCGGCTTACCTTGGTCCTTGGTTGTGGAAAGCAGCTGTTGAAAAAGCGGGTTCATTTGATGTGGATAAAGTTCGCGCCGCTTCACCTGATATCGAGCTGACGACTGCACCAGAAGGCTACGTTAAAGTGCATCCTAATCATCACTTGTGGTCTAAGACTCGTATTGGTAACGCAAAGCTTGATGGCCAATATGAAATTGTTTACGAAACTGATGAGCTGATTGAGCCAAATCCGTTCCCAGAAGGTTACCAGTAGACAGTACTCCAGGCCGCGCAAGCGGCCAACAGAACCCACCGATAACGGGTGGGTTCTTCTTTTACGAAAACATGAAGTTTCTTTTGAATTTTCTCCACGAGGATTGAGCGATGTTCGCCGATTACACGACCTCTGAGTTAATGTCGATATTTGCCATGCAGGGCTTTTCAGGATTAATTTTATTTTCTGTCTTTGTTCTTATGGCGTTAGGGCTGGCTATTATTTTTGGCCAGATGGGCGTTATCAATATGGCGCATGGCGAGTTTATGATCCTCGGTGCGTATGTTACTTATTTAACATCTAATGTTTTTTCCGAGTATATGCCGGCGTTGTTTGGTGGATACTTTTTTGTCGCCATGATATTGGCGTTTATTGCCGCAGGTGCTTTAGGTATGTTGGTGGAGTGGGCCATGATTCGCCATTTATACCACCGGCCACTGGATACCTTGTTAGCCACTTGGGGTTTAAGTCTTATTTTGCAGCAGCTTTACCGCACTATTTTTGGCGCGCGAGAGGTTGGTGTCACTTTGCCAGATTGGTTGATGGGGTCGGTTCAAATTACCGATATTATTGAAGTGCCCATTAACGGTATTTTTGTGATGACCTTGGCCGTTGGTATCTCGGTATTGATTGCGGCACTTATGTATCGTTCACGCTGGGGTATTCAAGTGCGTTCGGTAGTGCAAAATCGTCCGATGGCAGGGGCTGTTGGTATTAATACCGCCCGAGTTGATCGCTTAACATTTGGTTTGGGGTGTGGTATCGCGGGTGTTGCCGGCAGTGCATTTACCATGATCGGATCCACTGGTCCTACCTCTGGTCAGTTATATATTGTTGATACATTTTTAGTTGTAGTGTTTGGTGGTGCGGCAAGTTTGCTGGGAACCATTGCCTCTGCATTTACTATTTCTCAAGCGCAATCGACCATGGAGTTTTTCCTCAGCGGTTCAATGGCTAAAGTTCTGACGCTATTGTTTGTTGTCTTCATTCTGATGCTAAGACCACAAGGTCTTTTCTCACTGAAAGTGCGTCGCTAGGAGGGTTAGCGTATGTCTTATGCAAATTTACGAACTCTGTTGCCGAAAAACGATATTCTCAATTTTGCGGTGCTGGCGTTAATTTTAGTGGTGGTATTACCGTTAAGTATGGATTTATTCCGTCTTAACTTGATAGGTAAGTACCTTACTTATTCTTTTGTCGCACTAGGTTTGGTGTTGTGTTGGGGTTACGGTGGTATTTTAAGTTTAGGTCAAGGGGTTTTCTTTGGTCTGGGTGGTTATGCCATGGCGATGTTTTTAAAGATCGAAGCATCGTCACCAGAAAATACCGCTATTCAATCAACCCCTGGTATTCCAGACTTTATGGACTGGAACCAGCTCACTGAACTTCCTTGGTTTTGGCAGCCGTTTCACAGCCTAACGTTTACTGTGATAGCGATTATTGTGATTCCGTCGATCTTTGCCTACATCATTGGGGTTGCAATGTTTAAGCGTCGGGTTGGTGGTGTTTACTTCGCCATTATTACTCAAGCGGTTGCGGCAATCTTGACCATTTTGATTATAGGTCAGCAAGGTTATACCGGTGGTGTTAATGGTATTACGGATTTACGTACCTTGTTTGGCTGGGATATTCGTACCAATGAAGCTAAATACATATTCTATTTTTTGTGTGTGTTTATGTTGTTCTTGTGTCTTGGTGTTGCTCAGTACGTACGCAAAAGTAAGCTTGGCCGTTTGTTGGTTGCCATGCGCGAGATGGAAGATCGGGTACGCTTTTCGGGCTACGATGTCGCTAACTTTAAAATCTTTGTGTTCTGTCTTGGCTCTGCATTTGCAGCCATAGGTGGCGCAATGTTTACACTGCAGGTTGGCTTTATGTCACCTACGTTTGTCGGCATTGTACCTTCTATCGAAATGGTAATTTTCTGCGCAGTAGGCGGTCGATTGTCTATCTTTGGTGCCGTTTATGGCGCGCTTTTGGTGAACTGGGCGAAATCGACTTTCTCTGAGAGTTTCCCAGAGTTGTGGTTGTTTGCGATGGGTGCACTGTTCATTGGTGTTGTTATGGCTTTCCCCGATGGTTTGGCGGGTCTTTACAGCAAATACGGTGAGCCACATGTGACACGATTACTTGACCGATTTACTAGCTCTAAAAGTAAAACTTCAGGGGATAGTGATTTGCCGCCTGAAATGGAAGCCGAAGGAGGTAACTCATGAGCTCAAGTAACACAGACTTTGTGCTTGCGGTTGAAGGGCTAACAGTTTCGTTTGATGGTTTTAAAGCTGTTAATGATTTAAGTTTTTATGTTGATAAAAACGAAATCCGAGTTATTGTTGGCCCCAATGGTGCTGGTAAAACCACGGTTCTCGATTTGATTTGCGGGCGAACTAAAGCCACTGAAGGCTCTATTAAGTTCCGCAATAAAGAGCTGACAAAAATGAAAGAGCATCAGATCGTCCGGGCGGGTGTGGGACGAAAGTTTCAAACGCCATCTATTTACGGAGATTTGACGGTATTTGAAAACTTAGAAATTTCTTTTCCTCGTGGACGTTCGGTCTTTGGCGCCTTGACCTTTAAGCGCGATGCTGAAGTGTTGCAGCGTGTTGATGAAATATCGCGCATGATTTTTCTCGATGAGCTACTGCACACTCGCGGCGATCTGCTCAGTCACGGTCAAAAACAGTGGTTAGAGATCGGTATGCTGTTGATTCAAGACCCTGAGTTGTTGATGTTGGATGAGCCTGTTGCGGGTATGTCGGTATCAGAACGCCGTAAAACCGCTGAGTTATTGCGCACAATTACTAAAGATCGTTCGGTGATTGTGATTGAGCATGATATGCAATTTGTCGCTGAGATTGCCGATAAAGTGACAGTCTTGCATCAAGGCAAAATCTTAGCGGAAGGAACAGCAGAGCACGTTAAACAAGATCCTAAAGTCATCGAAGTATATTTAGGCCATTGAGGAGAAGACTATGCTGAATGTGTCTGATTATCGAGTCAGTTACGGCCAGAGCAATATTATTAGCGGCATGAATTTCTCTGTAGCACCTAATGAAATTGTTGCGGTAATGGGTCGTAACGGAATGGGCAAAACCACACTCATGAAATCACTGATGGGGGTTATCCCATCAGAGTCCGGTAGCGTTACCCTTGATGGCACGGAAGTGTCCGGCATGAAAAGCTATCAGCGGGTTGAATCCGGCTTTGGCTTTGTACCGCAGGGGCGCATGATCTTTTCGAGCATGACCGTTAAAGAGAATATTGAAACGGGTTTGACTACCACGAACTCGCGCCATGTGCCGCGAGATCTTTACGATATGTTTCCAGTGCTGTTGGAAATGCGCAACCGTCGTGGCGGTAATTTGTCGGGCGGGCAGCAACAGCAGTTGGCGATTGCTCGGGCTTTGGCAAGTAACCCTAAAATGTTATTGCTGGATGAGCCCACAGAAGGAATTCAACCATCGATTATTCGTGATATGGCGCGCACGCTTAAAGAAATTCGCGATCAGCGCGGCTTGTCGATTGTTGTCTCTGAGCAAGTGCTGAGTTTTGCCCTCGATATTGCCGATCGAATTTTGGTGATTGAAAAAGGTGAGATTGTGCACGAAGAACTTAGATCAAATGTAGATGAAGCCAAAGTGGCTTCTTATCTGTCGGTGTAAAAACACACCATACAACGGTTTGGTGCAATAGCTGTCGTGGCTATTGTGCCGGTTTTTTTCAGGAGTTAACGATGCGTCACGGTGATATTTCTAGCAGCCCCGATACAGTTGGCGTTGCAGTGGTTAATTACAAAATGCCTCGGTTACACACTAAAGCTGAAGTGTTAGAAAATGCCCGTAAGATTGCCGATATGATGATTGGCATGAAGAAGGGTTTACCGGGTATGGATCTGGTGGTGTTTCCCGAGTACAGCACGATGGGAATCATGTATGACAACGATGAAATGATGGCTACCGCTGCCACTATTCCGGGTGAAGAAACCGCGATTTTCTCTGAGGCCTGTCGTCAGGCCGATACCTGGGGAATATTCTCGTTAACCGGTGAGCAGCACGAAGATCATCCTAACAAAGCGCCTTATAACACCTTGGTGATGATTAATAATCAAGGTGAGATCGTACAGAAATATCGTAAATGTATTCCTTGGTGCCCCATTGAGGGCTGGTATCCCGGTGACAAAACCTATGTTACCGAAGGTCCCAAGGGCATGAAGATCAGTTTGATTATTTGCGATGACGGTAATTACCCTGAAATTTGGCGTGACTGCGCTATGAAAGGTGCCGAGTTAATTGTCCGTTGTCAGGGGTATATGTACCCGGCTAAAGAACAGCAAGTGATGATGTCTAAAGCGATGGCTTGGGCCAACAACTGTTATGTTGCAGTGGCTAACGCTTCGGGTTTTGACGGAGTTTATTCTTACTTTGGGCACTCGGCCATTATTGGTTTTGATGGTCGCACATTGGGCGAGTGTGGCGAAGAGGATATGGGCGTGCAGTACGCACAACTGTCTGTGTCGCAAATTCGTGACGCACGTAAAAATGATCAATCGCAAAATCATCTGTTTAAATTATTACATCGCGGTTATAGCGGCGTTTATAATTCTGGTGATGGAGACAAAGGCGTTGCCGAATGTCCTTTCGATTTTTATCGCAGTTGGGTGCTCGATGCAGAAAAAACCCAAGCAGATGTTGAGGCAATGACCCGCTCGACAATTGGTGTCGCAGACTGCCCCGTGGGTGATTTGCCGGTAGACGGAAAAGAAAAGTCAGCGGACTAATGGATTTTAAATCGGTGAGTAGGGGGTTGTGTGCCATTTATTAATGATTTATTGGCCGATCAGAACCCCCCAAGTTCTGTATCGCCTAGTGCTGGCAAGGCCGGTGAGTATCGCGTAGGACAAACGCGGTTTCGTTTTGATGTAACTAAAGCCAAAGCATTATTACGCGAGCGAATTGTTGGTCAGCCCGAAGCGATGGCGGCACTTGATAGTGCACTTGATGTGTTGAAGGCTGACATAGCAGATCCAGACCGACCGCTTTGGTCGGCTTTGCTGGCAGGCCCTACGGGAGTGGGTAAAACTGCCACCGTTAAAGTGTTAGCCGAGGCTCTCACCGGGAGTGCTGATAATTTTTGCCGCATTGATATGAATACATTGTCGCAAGCGCATTACAGTGCCGCTTTATCTGGTGCGCCACCTGGCTATGTGGGTAGTAAAGAGGGACACACCCTTTTTGATCCGGTGTTAATCGCCGGTGATTACTCTACGCCCGGCATTGTGTTGTTTGATGAGGTGGAAAAAGCCAGCCCAGAAGTCTTGCGAGCACTGTTAAATGTTTTAGAGGACGGGCACCTGCGTTTGAGTGCAGGTGAAAAAACCATCGATTTTCGCAATACGCTACTGTTGATGACAAGTAACCTGGGTGGGCGTGACTTAAGCGCGTGGTTAAAGCGCGCCCATTGGTGGCCGGGCAATTCATCTAGCGTTTTGCCGCCGCGTGTAAAGCGACGAGTGAACGAGCGTATAGAGGCGTTCTTTGATCCAGAGTTTATCAACCGACTAGATCGGGTGTTAATCTATCGGCCGCTGGGGCAGGACAATGCGAATACATTGCTCGACCTTGAAATTGCACGATTAAACCGGCGCCTTAACCGTAAGGGATGGAGTCTGACTTTAACAGTTGAGGTGTGTGACACTATCGCAAAAACCTCTATGGACAAACGCTACGGTGCTCGGTCTGTGAGAAGAGTCGTGCGGGATGCTATTGAATCACCGCTGGCACAATTTTTACTCACCTCTGGTCCGGTAACTAATCCAGGCCTTTCGGTAAAGCCTACCTCAAGCACTACATCCATGCTACGAGTGGCTCATGGGCAATTGCAGTCAGGCAATATCGTTTTTCACGAACAGTAATCTTACCTCTTACTCTCGCATTAAAGCGTTGGCATTCTCCGGCGCTTTAATGTGTCTCGTCATCTGTCATATTTTGTTTACTAAAGTCTAGACCATGCGCCAAATGACGTAGTGCTCGAGCTGTTTGTCGTATGATCGGTTTTGCTCGTGGATTCGATACTAAGCCCACATCCGCAGTCCGTCGCAACCGCGCCTTTAGCTGGGTATTTAATTGAGCAGGGCGCTCATAAAGACAAATTGCAGCTACTGACTATCCATAGCGTTTTACAGTGCGGTGAGGTGCAATTTCGTTGACTTAGTGACACTAGCCTTTTAACTTCACAGTGAATAGCTATTAGCAAAAGCCAGCTCTTTTATAGCCGGTTTTTGGGTTTTAGGCCAGCATTATTAAGAGCGGATTAAGTCTGATTTTCGACTTTTACGGTCAATGCTGCATTTGAGGTAGTTAGCTGGCTAACGCCGTTGTGTTACTCAACATTGAAGCATCGCATGTGCAGTGATTGTCGGTAGCCTAATCCACTTATCCTTTTTAGTTCACTAGCAGCAAGTTATCCTGTTTTGCGCTAGCAAGTCCGCACGATACAGCACTCTCGCAGATATACTTTTAACCTTCCTAACCAGAGATGGACGCTGTAGTGGGCGTTATTGGGTGGCTCCTGTAGTCAGATGCTTTGTAATCCAATGTTGCTATGTAAAGGGGGCGGCGCGCCGTGCTTTCAGGAATGATACTTGCGAATCATTTTTCATGTTCCCTTTTGCCTCTTTGCCGGTGCTGCAAACCTACGTCATTTAACGAATATACGCAATGTTATAACATTGCAACAATGCCCTTGTATCTGCAGATAACCCATTAAACATTCATTCTGGAGTTTTTGTATGGCTAGTACAGGTAGCGTTAGCGCTTGGGATGAAGCGCTTTTGACCGCAATGATTCAATATCCCGTCCCAGTGATTAAAGGTCCCGAAGATATTCAGGTCCAGGTGGATCAAATTTGTAAGGCTCTGGCATCGACAAAAGCCGGTTACCCTGATCTTGACTTGATCGTATTTCCGGAATATTCCACGCAAGGCTTAAATACAGCTATCTGGACTTATGATGAAATGCTGTTGACGATTGATAGCCCCGAGATCGATCAGTTTCGAAAGGCCTGCGTCGACAATGACGTATGGGCCGTTTTCTCCTTGATGGAGAAAAATGAGGATCCGTCTAAGCCGCCCTATAACACCGCTATTATTGTCAATAATGAAGGCGAAATTGCACTGCACTATCGCAAATTGCAGCCTTGGGTGCCGATTGAGCCCTGGTCGCCGGGCAATTTCGGTATGCCAGTATGTGACGGGCCCAAGGGTTCCAAACTTGCCGTTTGCATCTGTCACGACGGTATGTTCCCAGAACTAGCTCGCGAAGCCGCTTATAAAGGTGCCAATGTCTATATTCGCATTTCCGGTTATTCGACCCAAGTAAATGATCAGTGGATTTGGACCAATCAAACCAATGCTTGGCAAAATTTAATGTACACAATCTCGGTCAATTTGGCCGGTTACGACGGTGTTTTCTACTACTTCGGTGAGGGCACGGTGTGCAACTATGATGGCAACGTCGTTCAGCAAGGTCACAGAAACCCCTGGGAAATCGTGACCGCGGAGCTTTTCCCGAGACTGGTAGACAAGGCTCGAGAAAACTGGGCGCTGGAGAACAACATCTTTAATCTTGGGTGTCGCGCTTACGTAGGCCAGCCCGGAGGCAGCAAAGAAAACTACCTGACGTGGGTTAAGGACCTTGCCGATGGTAATTACAAGCTGCCTTGGGATGACAAAGTTAAGATTCGCGATGGCTGGAAGTACTATCCCGACGGCGTAAAGCTGGGGCCGATGCCAAAATAATCGATCGCTTTTTCTTTAGATCTGCGCTGGCACCACTCACCTACGTCAAATGACGTAGGTGAGTGGTGCTATTAACGCATGGTCGCTCCTTGGGGTTTCATCGATACTGCAGTCATTACTAACTGGATCAAGATGATTCCCCGAGGAGTTACCGACATGACAGAAACCATTGTAAAAATCGACTTAAGCAAATCGGCCTATGAAAACGACATGATCCACAACCGTTGGCACCCAGATATTCCTATGGTTGCCACAGTTAAGCCTGGCGACGATTTTATTATGGAGTGCTACGACTGGACTGGTGGTCAGATCGAAAACAATGATTGTGCGGATGATATTCGCGATGTGGATCTGACCCAAGTACACTTTTTGTCGGGCCCTGTCGGTGTTGAAGGCGCTGAACCTGGCGACTTGTTAGTCGTCGATATTCTTGATATTGGTGCCTTTAAAGAAAGCCAGTGGGGTTTTAATGGTTTTTTCTCTAAACAAAACGGCGGTGGCTTTTTAACCGAGCAGTTCCCCGAAGCACAAAAGTCCATTTGGGACTTTAACGGCATGTTCACAAAATCACGCCATATACCTGGGGTCGAGTTTGCCGGTCTTATTCACCCAGGGTTAATTGGTTGTCTGCCATCTAAAGAATTGTTGGATAACTGGAACGAACGCGAGAAAGGGCTGTACGATACCGAGCCTGATCGCGTGCCAGCACTGGCTACACTGCCTTATGCCGAGACTGCGCATATGGGCCGTATGAAAGGTGATGAGGCGAAGGTTGCTGCGGCCGAGGGCGCGCGTACTGTTCCGCCTCGTGAGCACGGCGGCAACTGTGATATTAAAGATTTGTCTCGCGGCTCAAAAATCTATTTCCCTGTTTATGTTGAAGGCGGTGGTTTAAGTGTAGGCGATTTACACTTTAGCCAAGGCGACGGTGAAATTACTTTCTGTGGCGCTATTGAAATGGCCGGTTGGATTCACTTACGGGTTAATTTGGTTAAAAAAGGCATGGAGATGTACGGGATTAAAAACCCGATCTTTAAACCTAGCCCGATCACGCCAAAATACGATGACTATATTATTTTTGAAGGTATCTCGGTAGATGAGCACGGCGGTCAGCATTATCTGGATGTACAGGTGGCTTACCGACAGGCCTGCTTGAATGCCATCGAATTTTTAACCAAATTCGGTTACAGCAAGGCACAGGGTTACGCCATTTTAGGCTGTGCACCAGTGCAAGGGCATATCAGTGGCGTGGTGGATATCCCCAACGCTTGTGCGACCTTATGGCTGCCAACGGATATCTTTGAGTTTGATATTAACCCGACCGCGGAAGGCCCCAAGAAAATGGTCGACGGCACCATCGACATCCCATTATCGAAAGATAAGGAGTAAATCATGCCTGTTTACGATTACCGTTGCAGCGAGCACGGCGTGTTTAATGAGCTGGCGACTATAGACAAAAGCTCGGCGCCTGCGGCTTGCCCGCAGTGCGGCACGTTGTCAGGTAGGGTGATTATGATGTCACCGACACTGATGGATATGGCCCCTAGCAACCGCCAGGCCCATGCTCGCAATGAGAAATCACGGGACACCCCGTCATTCTCGACGCCTGAGTCACGCCTTGAAGATAAGGCTCGGCGCGAGCACAAGCACGGTAAAGGTTGCGGCTGTGGCGATAGCCCAATTCGTAAATCGAAAGTGTTTTATACGCCCGATGGCAGCAAGATCTTTCCCTCGGCTCGGCCTTGGATGATCAGCCATTAGCGCAGTGCTGGAGTAATAGTTTTATTTTTTATACTTTGGGGAGCTTGCTCCCCTTTTTTATGTGGGCCGATATTGCGCCCAATATTCTATTTATATAGGCAATATCGCCAGCGCGAGCAACGGCTCGACCGGCCCTCCTAGTAATCACCTCCTGCTCGGCAATGCTGTAATCCCAGTTAAACCTACACCTGTTTGTGGCGCGATATTTGAGCGCAATAGGCGAAGATTGTGAGCAATCATAGAACTTTACATATGATTACGCTTTCGAGTGATCTCTTTTCTGGTTTGGCACGTAAAATTGCGAACCTGTTAAGTTTTTATCCCTCGGAAATCCTTTATGTCTGGTAGTTATAGTTTAACCCTAGTGTTTGCCTCTTATTGTGTGGCTGTTATTGCCGCTTACACCGCTATTTATTTTGGAACTCGAATATTTACTATGCACGACGGTGCCGGCCGAAAATTTTGGTTAGGCATGGGCGCTATTTGTATGGGCTCTGGTATTTGGTCTATGCATTTTGTTGGCATGAGCGCCTATACCATGCCGGCGGGTATGACCATGAGCTTTAGCGCACCCTTGACGCTGCTTTCATGGATACCTGCGGTTCTAGCCTCAGCCTTGGCGCTATACGTAATTACTCGCGCGACGGTTAGCTCGCTGAGTATTGCCGCAAGCGCCGTTATTATGGGGGCGGGTATTTGCGCTATGCACTATGGCGGAATGTACGCGATGCGTATGGACCCTCAAATTCAATACGATGGAGTTATTGTAGCAATATCGATCATTATTGCCGTCGTCGCCTCTGGTGCAGCATTGGTTATTTGTCGTCAGGTACGGGTAGTACCTGCGCAGTACGCGCTGGTGGTTAAAATCGTTGCGGCATTGGTGATGGGGGCCGCTATTTGCGGTATGCACTATACCGGCATGGCCGCGGCGAGTTACCCGATGCATGCTATGGCAGCCCATGACAACACACTACAAGGGCAGTGGATGGGTATTCCTACGGCAATAGTGGCAAGTATTGTTTTGTTGCTGGCGTTAGTGGTGGCGTACCGAGATTTTAAGCAAGCAGAGCAAGAGCGTCGCAATGCCGCGCACGAACATCATCGCGTGATTGAGAACGCGTTTGCCGATCAGTCTACCGGGCTTGCAAATCGCACACGCTTTGAGCAGTTGTTGATTCAAAAAATGTCAGTAGAGGGCAACCGCTTTAGTTTGGTTTATATTGAAATGAATGGTTATCGGGATCTTCGCAGTGCCTTAGGCGAGCAGAGCGCACAGCAGATGGCACAGGATTTTGCGGTGGCTATTAAAAAAGAGTTGGGTAATACCGATGACATAGCGCGTTACAATAGTGCGGGGTTTATTGCGCTAGTCCCTGAGATGACTAATCGCAAGTTGGCGAGCGTATTTGCCCAGCTTAAGTATGCGCTGGGTGGCGCCGACTATATGTCATCGTACGGCCAGTGGTCGCTTGGGTATAGTAATTATCCCGATTCTGCGACCAATAGCCGGCTGTTGGTGCGCGCGGCGCAAAAAACTCGGTACAACGTCGATTACCAAGCGGCCTCGGCGTAAAGGCACTCATGTGTGATGGGTGTGTAGTGTTAATGATGCGCGTTTAACGGAGCCGCCTCAGCCATGATATCTAATGTCCTGGCCATTAATGTGCGGATTTGGGTAAATTGCGCAAGAGTACCCGCTACCGTTTTGGCTGGTTGTACATAGAGGCTGCCGTCCAGTTCATGGCCACAATGCTCTAGTAGCGCTTGGGCCGATTCGGCGGTTGTCTCTAAGTGAAACTGCAACGCCAGTACCCGTGTGCCAATGGCAAAGGCTTGGTGTTGGCAGGCTTCGCTGTGGGCAAGGTGAGTAGCGCCGTGGGGCAGGGCAAAAGTATCACCGTGCCAATGAAATACGGTCGGGTTGTCAGTAAATAACTGGCTGTAAACACTGTGGCTGGTTAGTCCCTGCACGGGGTGCCAGCCGATCTCGCGGTGGCGCCCAGGAGTTACCGCAGCCCCTAGTGCGCTGGCAATTAATTGCGCCCCGAGGCATATTCCTAATACGCGTTTACCCGCGCTAACTGCGGCGGCAATCAGTTGTTGCTCGGTTACTAGCCAAGGGTGCTGAACAGTATCCGCGACGCTCATCGGGCCGCCCATAATCACCAGCCAATCAAAGTCAGTGAGCTTAGGCAGCGGCTGGTTGAGGTATAGATGATGGTTGGTAACGCTATAGTTCCGCGCGGCAAATTCATCAGCCATACTTCCCAGCCCTTCAAAGGGTACATGTTGCAATACACTAATACGCATCAATATCTCCATAAGTGAGGCTGGAATAATAGCCTGTTGGTGGTTAAATTACCGCTGCGCAAGACTGATTTATCTGGCGCTGCTGGGCGGAGCATGGCTGTACGAAAAAGGTCAGGAACGGCATAATCGTGTATACTCCGGCCACATTTTAATCAACAGGTGTTTCATTTTGATCGCAAAGTTATTCAGAAAAATAATCGGCGGCGACAACTCACCAAAGCCGCAGACTCCCCCCAGTAAAGCTGCCGACACGTCCAAAGCAACGCGTGGCCAAAAACTTGCTGGCGATCAGAGCCCAAGGCCCAACTCAAAAAGCCGCGCTAAGCCTACAGCGACCGCGGGTAAAAGTGACTCAGGTAATCGAACTAAACGCGACGACAAGCGAGATAATACCCAGGGGACGAGCAAAAGCCGCACTAATACAACAGCTCCCGCAGCCAAAAAATCTAGCACTAAGCCTAAAAGACCACCTAAGCAGGCGTGGGATGTTGCACAATTTGTGGTTCCTGCTGTGGAGGGTAAAGTCCGCTTCCACGATTTTAATCTCGACCAAGATCTGATGCACGCGATTGCCGATTTGGGCTTTGAGTATTGCTCGCCGATTCAGGGGCAGTCGCTGCCATTTGCCTTAAAAGGTCGCGATGTAGTGGGTAAGGCCCAAACGGGTACCGGTAAAACAGCGGCTTTCTTAACGGCTATTATCGAGGATTTACTTAAGCATCCATTAGAGGAGCAGCGCTACGCTGGCGAAGCCCGAGCATTGGTGATTGCACCTACCCGCGAGCTGGTGATGCAAATTGCCGAAGATGCCGAGCTGCTGTGTAAGTACACCGATTTACAAGTGCATACACTGGTGGGTGGCATGGATTATGCCAAACAGCAGCGTCGCCTAAACGATAGTCTAGTGGACATTTTAGTGGCAACCCCTGGGCGTTTACTGGATTTTTGCCGCAATAAAGATGTGCATTTAGATCAGCTAGAAATCATGGTGATCGATGAAGCTGATCGCATGTTGGATATGGGCTTTATCCCACAAGTGCGTCAAATCGTCCGTCAAACACCGCGCCGCGAAGAACGGCAAACCTTGTTCTTTTCGGCGACTTTCACCGATGAAGTACACCGTTTGGTTGATCAGTGGACCAACAATCCAGAAACTATTGTTATCGAGCCTGAAAGCGTTGCCACCGATACGGTAACCCAGTATGTGTATTTGGCCAGCACCGAGGAAAAATACACCTTGCTCTACAACCTAATTCAGAGCGAATCGGTAGAGAGTATGATCGTCTTTGCCAACCGCCGAGATGAGTGCCGCCGCTTAGAAGAAAAACTTAAGCGCCATGGGATTAAAGTCGGGCTACTTTCGGGCGAGATCGCGCAAAACAAACGCGTATCGACTCTAAAGGCCTTTAAAGACGGTGATATTAAAGTGCTGGTGGCCACTGACGTAGCGGGTCGCGGTATTCATATCGACGGTATCAGCCATGTGGTGAACTTTACCTTGCCCGAAGAACCCGAAGATTACGTCCATCGAATCGGTCGTACCGGTCGTGCTGGCAACAGTGGTACTTCTATTAGCTTTGCTTGTGAAGATGATGCCTTTCTACTAGAGCCAATTCAGCAGCTGTTAGGCAAACCGTTGCGCTGTGAGCAGCCGCCAGAGGCGCTGTTGGCAGAGATGCCACCTATGGCGCCGGCGCCACGGCGTAGCAGTAGCGATCGCTCATCGCGCGATCGTGGCCGTAACAATAGCCGTGGTCCAAGTCGAGGTGGTAATAGTAACCGCGGCCCTCGGGGTGGTGGTCATCGCTAACGGGTGATTTTATTGATGGCGTGTCTTGCTATACGTTTTTACGGGCCTTTTGTTGCTATATCAGTAGCCATTGGCCGGTTTAATGTGTGGCGAGCGCTAAGTAACTACTGGGGCTTGCAGTATTTTACGAAACTTTGCAGGCATGTCGGCGCTTTGCAGCTGCCGCAGCTGCGTGGTTATCTGATTTCTGTTAACGTTGCGCTTTTCCGCAATCGGCTCGGGTTATGCAAAAAATAGGTACTGCAACAGCCCGCTCGTGGCTCGCAACCCTCAAGCAATACCGCGATATTCGCCTGCTGTATGTGTTTTTACTAGGCTGCTCGTCTGGTTTCCCCTTCGTTTTAATTGGTTCTAATTTAACCGGCTGGCTCACCGATGCGGGTATATCTCGCGCCGAGGTTGGACTGATCGGTGCCGTTTTTATCGTTTACGCCATTAATTTTCTTTGGGCACCGTTGCTCGATCGGGTGCACTTGCCATTTTTTACGCGCAAGTTGGGGTTGCGGCGCAGCTGGATTTTTTGTCTGCAAGGGATAATGTTGCTGCTTATTTTGGGGGTTGTGGGTACACAGCCTTCGGTTAGCTTGCTGTGGACGGGTATTCTGGCGCTGGGCATTTCGGCTTGTTCGGCGACCCACGATATCGCGATAGATGCCTACCGTATCGAAATTATTGGCGACGATGCTGGTCGTGTTCCTGCCGCCTCGGCGGTAAGCATTATCGGTTGGTGGACGGGCTATTCACTGCCTGGGTATCTGGCATTTGCTAATGCCGATGCCATTGGCTGGTCCGGCGTGTACTTGTGGATGGCTCTAGTGATGGCATTGTTGATGGGGTTCACGTTGTATGTTCGTGAGCCGGTAACCGATCGCGAGCAATTACAAGCGACAGCGCAATTGCGTTATGCCGGAGCGCTCAACGCGGGTAGTCGTCGGATTGACCGTGTGTTGGTTTGGTTGAGTGTCACGGTGATTGAACCGTTCGCTGATTTTTTTCGCCGCAACGGTTGGCGTTTGGCGTTGTCCATATTGCTGTTTGTCTTTTTGTTTAAAATTGGCGAGGCGTTTTTGGGGCGCATGTCGATTGTGTTTTATCGTGAGATCGGGTTTTCTAATGAAGATATCGCTCACTATTCAAAATTAATTGGTTGGGGCTTAACGGTTGCCTTCACCTTGTTAGGCAGCACTATTAATATCCATTACGGTATTGTGCGCGGCTTGTTTATTGGCGGCATAGCGATGGCGGCGAGCAACTTAATGTTTGCTTGGATTGCGCTAACGGGCCCCGACGAGACGTTGTTTATGGCCGCTATCGTCGTCGACAATTTCTGTGCGGCCTTTTCGACGGTGGCATTTGTCTCACTGTTGACCTGGCTTACTGGACGCGCGTTTTCGGGGGCACAGTATGCGCTGTTGGCATCGCTTGGTAACTTAGGTAGAACCACCTTGGCATCTGGGAGTGGCACTTTAGTTGATTGGTTGGATGGCAACTGGGCATTGTTTTTTGTGCTGACAGCGTTGATGGTGATACCTGGGTTGTTGTTACTGCTGTTAATCGGGCGTCAGCTTACGCCTGAGGGGGGTGGTCGGCCGCTCGATAACAAGCGCCATAACCTTGATTGAAACGACTGTCTTGCTGGGTGTGTTATTCCCGAGGCCAGCGATATTGTGCCAAGGCAATACGCTCGTTGCGAAAAGCAATGCCTTCTGCTTCAAGCCGTGTACGTTGTTTGCCGGCGGCATCCGAGCCCGCCGGCAGTGATATTTTACCGCTAGCGGCCACTACCCGGTGCCACGGTAGCTGGGTATCGTTTGGTAGTGCACGCAGCTGGCTACCCACCCAGCGAGCGGCCCCAGGGCGGCCCGCCAGTGTGGCTAATTGGCCGTAGGTAATAACTCGCCCGACCGGTATCTGGGCCAGTACGGTATAAAGCGGGTTGGGTGGAGTGTCGGCCAGCCCCGACGGTTGTGATGGGTGCATAAATACCCCTACATAGAGCTAATGTTAAAACGTTGGTAGATCTGATAAGTGTAATGCGAGAGTGGATACGAGTGTGAGAAAACTGGGAATCATTGTGTTGTTATGGCTTAACGCCAGCTTGGCCCACGCCGGCTTTGTTGAGCTGTTTAACGGTGATCGCGTAGAGGGCGATTTTGTTAAACTCGACGGTGACTCGCTGGTGTGGGGCAGTAGCAACTTTGGTACGTTGAAAATTGCTCGCGCCAAAATTAAAAATATCAACACCACAATGCCGATGAAATTAAGCGGCAGTGTAACGCCTTGTTTGCTGGACGGTATGAAGCAAGAGTATTTGTTTTACTCCTGTGGGGGAGATCCTGATCAGCGCAGCGTATCGCTTGCATCGCTGGAGGTTATGCTGCCCTTTGAGAGCCATATTGAAGGTGAGTACACTTATAGTGGCAAGCTTAGCGTCACCGGCTTTTTTGCCGAAGGTAACGATGTGCGGCGCGATATTAAAATGAAAACGCATATTGAATATCGTCGCAGTGAGTTTCGCCACAATGCTAACTTAGAGTATGCCAGTTTCTCGTCCGACCGTGAGGCCCCCGATGAGCTGTGGTTGGGAAAGTATACCCTAGACTGGTTCTTCCGCGAGCGCTGGTTCTGGAGTAGCGATGTCTCTCTCGGGGCCGATGAGTCCCGTGGCGTTGAGCAGTATTATACCTTTGGTAGCGGTACTGGTTATCAGTTTTGGGAAAATTCAGATACGGCCCTGGCGCTTACTACCGGGCTTACATATTTAAATGAGCGGTATGAAATACCCGAAGAGCCCGAGGAAGATTTTAGCGAAATTAATGAACGATTTGCCTTGCGCTTGGGAACTAACTTTCGTTATTTGTTGCCTTTAGGTGTGTCGTTTTTTCACGAGAATGAAGTTACCCGCTCACTTGAGGATGGCAGTGACTGGCGCTTGACCACGGGTACGGGTATTAGCACGCTACTGGCCGGTAATTTGTACTCTGAAGTTAAAGTCGATTACAACGTCGATAATCAGCCGCAGCAAGATAAGCGGCGTGAAGATACCCGCCTGATGGTTGGGGTAAGTTACGAGTGGTAGCGCCCAAGCGCTACTAAAGCGAACACATGGAGAGCTTCAATGCCGATATTTCTTAGTCTTTTTATTATAATTCCGCTGCTAGAGATCGGCCTGTTTATTCAAGTGGGCAGCCGGATTGGGGTGCTGCCGACAGTGGCATTGGTGGTGTTGACCGCTGTTTTTGGCGTGCTGCTGTTACGCTGGCAAGGTTTTACAACCTTGATGCGCGCTCGCGGTCGTATGCAGCAAGGGCAAATGCCTGCGCGTGAAATGGTCGAGGGCATTATGTTGGCCTTTGCTGGCGCCATGCTGTTAACACCAGGCTTTTTTACCGATGCCTTAGGTTTTTTACTGCTGATTCCAGCTTGTCGGCACGCTCTTTTTAATTCCCTCGGTAAACGTATGATGATTGGCAGTCTGTATGCGGCTCCCGGCGGGGTAGGGCCACGTCCATCGGCCGGTGGCGATGTCTATGATGGTGAGTTTCGCCGTACTGATAACGCCTCAAATGACACTTTACCGCCTAAAAAGTAAGCAGTTGGGCGAAAGCTCGTAAAAAATGACCTAAATCCTCTCTTTTTTTGATTTTTTCCTGTTGTAGCTATTGAAATAGCCTGTCGCCATCCCCACCTTTTGAGCAAGTTCGCAAGTGTGTGGCAAGCGCTGCATACAGGATCCGAATTTTTGCCGAGATCGGCAAAAGTCTGGGGCAACCCGGGTTCGACATTGTCGTTATTGCCTTTTGTTACTAAGCATTTAAACCTGTTAGTTGGAGATAGAAGTCCATGAATATTCGTCCGTTACACGATCGCGTTGTGGTTCGCCGCAAGGAAGAAGAAAAAACTACTGCCAGTGGTATCGTTTTACCCGGTTCAGCCAAAGAGAAGCCCAACCAAGGTGAAGTGTTGGCCGTAGGTAATGGCCGCGTACTGGATAGCGGTGACGTTCGTCCGGTTGACGTGAAAGTGGGTGACATCGTTGTATTTGGTAAATATGCCGGCAGCGACACCATCGAGATCGACGGTGAAGAGTTAGTGATTTTAAGCGAAGGCGATATCAAAGCCGTACTTGCTTAATATCCTCCCCATAAGTGTTGTTGAACGATTTATTGTAAGGAATTAAATTATGTCTGCTAAAGAAGTAAAATTTGGTGATAACGCCCGCACACGTATGGCAAAAGGCGTTAACATTTTGGCTGATGCCGTAAAAGCAACTTTGGGGCCCAAAGGGCGCAACGTTGTATTAGAGAAATCTTTTGGCGCGCCTACCGTAACCAAAGATGGTGTTTCGGTTGCTAAAGAAATTAGCTTAGAAGATAAATTTGAAAACATGGGCGCACAGATGCTGAAAGAGGTTGCCTCTAAAGCTTCTGACGACGCTGGTGACGGCACCACTACTGCAACAGTATTGGCGCAAAGCATTGTTAATGAAGGCCTTAAGTCAGTAGCGGCCGGCATGAACCCAATGGACCTTAAGCGTGGCATCGACAAAGCTGTTACCGCTGCAGTTGCTCACATTCGCTCGATTGCTCAGCCTTGTGATACCCCTAAAGCGATTGCTCAGGTGGGAACCATCTCGGCCAACAGCGATTCACACATCGGCGATATTATTGCCGAAGCGATGAGCAAAGTAGGTAAAGAAGGTGTTATTACCGTTGAGGAAGGTACCAGCCTTGAAAATGAGCTAGACGTGGTTGAAGGTATGCAGTTTGATCGCGGTTACCTGTCGCCTTACTTTATCACCAATCAAGACAATATGATGGTAGAGCAAGAAGCGCCCTACGTTCTGTTGGTTGATAAAAAGATCTCTAACATCCGCGAGCTGCTGCCCACCTTGGAAGCTGTGGCTAAATCTGGCAAGCCGTTAGTTATTGTTGCCGAAGATGTTGAAGGCGAAGCCTTGGCAACATTGGTTGTTAATAACATGCGCGGTATTGTTAAAGTGTCTGCGTGTAAAGCGCCGGGTTTTGGTGATCGTCGTAAAGCCATGCTGCAAGATCTTGCCGTACTGACTGGCGGTACTGTGATCAGCGAAGAAGTGGGCTTAGACCTTGAAAACGTTACTCTGGAGCACCTGGGCACCGCTAAGCGTGTGACCATGAGCAAAGAGAACACCACTATCGTGGATGGTGCCGGTGATGCAAAAGAAATTGAATCACGCGTTGCGCAAATTCGTACCCAGATCGAAGACACTAGCTCTGATTATGATCGTGAAAAACTGCAAGAGCGCGTAGCCAAACTGGCCGGCGGTGTTGCTGTGATCAAAGTCGGTGCTGCTACTGAAATGGAAATGAAAGAGAAAAAAGCACGCGTTGAAGATGCTCTGCATGCGACTCGCGCAGCCGTTGAAGAGGGTGTTGTGCCTGGCGGTGGTACTGCTCTGTTGCGTGCCGTGGCCGCTATCGCTGATCTGGTTGGTGATAACGAAGACCAAAATGCTGGTATTGCTATTGCGCGTCGCGCAATGGAATCACCTCTGCGTCAAATTGTTACCAACTCAGGCGAAGAAGCCTCTGTTGTTGCCGATAAAGTGCGTAAAGGCGAAGGTAACTTTGGCTTTAACGCCGCCACTGGTGAGTACGGTGATATGCTGGAGATGGGTATTCTTGACCCAGCTAAAGTTACTCGTAGTGCACTGCAAGCGGCGGGCTCTGTTGCTGGCTTGATGATCACCACCGAGGCTATGGTGGCGGATAAGCCTAGCGAAGGCGGCGCAGCTGCCCCAGATATGGGTGGTATGGGTGGTATGGGTGGCATGGGCGGCATGATGTAAGTCTGCGCCACCGGGCTCTGTAGTATTTATCCCATTATTAACGGGGCCCTAAAGGCACCTTCCTTTCTAGGAAGGTGCCTTTAGTATTTAATAGCGTTATACTTTTGCGCTTTAGATCAACATTAAAAGTGTCGGCAGGGCTTTGCCCGGTTGATGAAAAAAGACTGAATAACTCGCTTTGAGGGTTTCACTTTAACCGTGTTAATGGAGAATGTTATGGCTTTTGAATTACCGGATCTGCCTTACGCAAAAGATGCTTTGGCACCGCACATTTCTGAAGAAACGTTAGAGTTTCACTACGGCAAGCACCACAAAACTTACGTTGATAAACTTAATGCTGCAGTACCTGGCACCGAGTTTGAAGGTAAAACATTAGAAGAAGTTGTTAAAACCTCTTCTGGCGGCGTATTTAATAATGCGGCACAAATTTGGAACCACACCTTTTACTGGCATTGCTTAAGCCCTAATGGTGGCGGTGCAGCATCGGGCTCAATTGCCGGTGCTATCGACGCAGCGTTTGGCTCTTTTGAGAAATTTAAAGAAGAGTTCACCGCTCAAGCAGTGGGTAATTTTGGTTCAGGTTGGACTTGGTTGGTCAAAAAAGCCGACGGTTCGGTTGCTATTGTTAATACCTCTAACGCTGAAACCCCATTGACTGATGCTTCGGTAACGCCGTTGTTGACCGTTGATGTATGGGAGCACGCTTACTATATCGATTACCGCAATGCTCGTCCTAAGTATATGGATGCATTTTGGGCGCTGGTTAACTGGGAATTTGTTAACGCCAACTTTGCCTAAATTGTAATCGCTTTATTGCGTGTGCAGAAGTTGGGTTGACGTTATGTCGCCCAATGCTTGTAACAAAAAACGCCGGCATTGCCGGCGTTTTTTGTATTGCTGGAGCGCAGCTTCTTTTTTGTGGTCATACCTGTTATAAACATTACCCTGTTAACAGCGTCATGTTAAACAGCATGATAATCTCATGCGCTTTTATGATTATTTAATCGTTGTATAGGACCTTTATGGAACGCAAAGAGCCCACTCTAGGGGGCGCCTCCCCCGATCGTGATGAACAGCAGCTTGATGATCAGCCAGCACTGCGCACCAGTGCCAGCCGCCCCCAGTCATCATCTCGTTCCGCGCCGCCACCCGTATCTGACGAGACTCGGGGGCCTGGCATGGTTGCCGTATTAGCACTGCTGGTGGCAATTGCCGGCGTCGGTGGTAGTGGCTATCTTATGTGGCAATTAACCGAGTCACAAAAAGTGTTGGCCGATGCCGAGCACCGTATTGCCGGCTTGGAGACGCGGCTTAACCTGAACTCCGATCAGTCCAGTCAAACCGTCGATGAGATCCAAGATAAGTTAAAGTGGGCCGATTCAGAGATTCGTAAGCTCTGGGGGGTATCGCAAGACACCAACCGCAAGAAAATTACCGCCAATGAAGATGCTTTGGTGGTATTAAAGCGGCAGCTTAGCGCGGTTGAAAAAAGTGCCGCCAACGCCACGGCGAGCGCCAGCGGCGTTAAACGTGAGCTGCAGGCTCAACTCGACAAGCTAACCAATCAGCTGTCACAGGCGAATGAGGCGGTGACTAAACTAAAATCAAGCGCCGATCAAATTGAGAGCCTAAGCATTGATGTACAGCGTGTTACGCAGCAGTTGCCAGGGCTGCGCGATTTGGCCTCTCGGGTTAAAACCAACGAAGAGGCGGTAGCCGCCATCGATACCTATCGTCGCAATACCAACAACGATATCTTGCAGCTCAAGCGGCAAATCAGTAATGCCAGTTCGGGTACGGCACCCTAAAAAGATCTTAGATCTGCCCGCTGTTGCTTTATACAGCGGGCAAGCTTGACTATATTGGTGTAAAATTACGCGCAAAATCCAGCCTTCGAGATTTTGCTATGACAACCGTAATTAAAGAAGCCGATCTTATCGAGAGCGTCGCCGATGCTCTGCAGTTTATCTCTTATTATCACCCCGTTGATTTTATTCAAGCTGTACACCAAGCCTATGAGCGCGAGGCCAACCCGGCCGCGAAAGACGCTATGGCACAAATTTTAATCAATTCACGCATGTGTGCCATGGGCCATCGTCCTATCTGTCAGGATACCGGCATTGTGACTGTCTTTGTTGAAGTCGGCATGGATGTGCAGTGGGATGCCAGCCAAGGCCTCACTGATATGGTTAACGAGGGGGTGCGTCGAGCCTACAGCAATCCAGATAACGTGCTGCGCGCTTCGATTTTGTCCGACCCTGATGGTGCGCGTAAAAATACCGGTGACAATACCCCTGCGGTGATTCACTACAACATTGTGCCGGGCAATACGGTTGATGTGCATGTGGCGGCCAAAGGTGGCGGCAGCGAGGCAAAAACCAAGTTTGCCATGTTGAATCCATCGGATTCGGTTGTCGATTGGGTGTTGGATATGGTGCCTAAAATGGGGGCCGGCTGGTGTCCGCCAGGTATGCTGGGCATTGGTATTGGCGGCACCGCCGAGAAGGCTATGTTGCTTGCCAAAGAGGCGCTGCTAGATCCGGTTGATATTCAAGACTTACAAGCCCGTGGCGCTAGTAACCGCTGCGAAGAGCTACGCCTTGAGCTGTACGACAAAGTAAACCGCTTGGGTATTGGTGCTCAAGGGTTGGGCGGTTTGACTACCGTACTGGATGTTAAAGTTAAAGATTACCCAACCCACGCAGCCAACAAAGCGGTAGCTATAATTCCTAACTGTGCGGCGACCCGCCATGCCCACTTTACTCTTAAAGGAGATGGTCCTGCGCTGCAAACTCCACCGTCATTAGACGATTGGCCCGAGATTAGCTGGGAAGTTTCTGACACGGTTCGTCGAGTTAATCTTGACACCGTTAGTGCCGAAGATGTTAAGCAATGGCAGCCGGGCGATACTATTTTGCTGTCGGGCAAAATGTTAACTGGTCGTGATGCCGCGCATAAAAAAATGACAGATATGCTGGCTAAAGGTGAAAAATTACCGGTGGATATGACCGGTCGTTTTATTTATTACGTAGGCCCAGTGGATCCGGTGCGAGACGAAGTGGTGGGGCCGGCAGGGCCGACTACGGCAACTCGAATGGATAAATTTACCCGCACCATGCTGGAAGAAACAGGCTTGCTGGGGATGATTGGTAAAGCTGAGCGTGGCCCGATTGCGATAGAGGCGATTCGCGACAATGAATCGGTCTATTTGATGGCGGTCGGCGGCGCTGCTTATTTGGTGGCGCAAGCGATTAAGTCCGCTAAAGTGTTGGGCTTTCCGGAGCTTGGCATGGAGGCGATTTATGAATTTGATGTAAAAGATATGCCCGTCACCGTAGCGGTAGACAGTAAGGGTGAATCTATTCATAAAACCGGCCCACAGATGTGGCGCGCTAAAATTGAAGAGGGCGTGGTGACGGTTAGCTAATCGATATTTGCACGCTCAGGAGTTTTATGGCTTATGAGCGTGTGAAGGAATCGGCGTAAACGCTAAGCAACAGGAACGTTAAATTTATCGGGTTGTCGCAGGGATTGTTGCAGCAACACACGCCGATTAAATGATAGCGTTTAAATTATAGGAGCTAGATTATGTCTGTATTACATGAACAAACCTGCAGCGCCTGCCACGCCGATGCCCCAAAACTCACTGAAAAAGAGATAAAACAGCACTTGAATCATGTCCCTGAGTGGACGGTAAAATATATCGAGAGTATTCCGGTGTTGACCCGAGTGTTTGAGTTTAAGGATTTTGCTCAAGCTCTGAGTTTTACTAATCGCGTGGGTGAGTTGGCCGAACAGGAGCAGCACCACCCTAAAATTGTCACAGAGTGGGGCAAGGTTAGTGTCGACTGGTGGACCCATAAAATTAAAGGGCTGCATACCAACGATTTTATTATGGCGGCAAAAACCAGTCTATTATAGCGAACCGAAAACGGCTTTGGTGGGGCGGTTTGCCGTACTGCCAGAGCTTATGGCTTGCTGTCTTTAATGTACATGCCCATTCCCGCTCGGGCTTTAATCTCGAATAAATCGGAAGCTTTGATCAGATCGCTGATTTTCTTGTAGCCGTAGTTGATCGACGAAAACGAGCTGTTATTTGATATATAGCTGCCCACCCGCCCGAGATTTGCCCAACCGTCATCCTCTGATGTTTGCTCGACCGCAGTGCGCAGTAACCTTACTAATTGCGTATCGCCGCGCAACTCGTTGCGGGTTTTTCGGCGCGCCGGTTGTTTGGGCTTGTCGTCGGCCTCATCTTCTTCGATTAAGTTTTCGGTGAAAATAAAGGGTGAGCAAGCGTCGACGAATGCACTGGGTGTTTTGCGTTCGCCAAATCCAAATACCGGCATGCCACTTTCTAAAATACGTAACACCAAGGGCGTAAAATCACTGTCGCTGGTCATTAATGCAAAGGCGTTGACGTTACCGCTGTAGAGTAAATCCATGGCGTCGATAATCATCGACGAGTCAGTGGCATTTTTACCTTTGGTGTAGGCAAATTGTTGCACGGGGCGAATGGCGTTGGGGTGTAGTCGCTCTATCCAACCTACTAAGCTTGGGCTTTTCCAATCGCCGTGGGCGTGACGGACGTTGACAGTCCCGTATTTGGCCAGCTCCTCTAAAACGCCTTCTACGGCATTATGGCTAACGTTGTCGCAGTCGATTAATAGTGCAATTTTTAGGGCTTTATGTGCCGTTTCCATGTTGGCCTCTGTCAGTTAATTCTTTTCAGTGTGGGCAACGTATACCGAATTGCTTGCCTCTACCTGTGCAAACGGATTGTAAAAGGTGACAAGCTCGCTCGTCACTTTGGCAAACACACTTTCTAATAGCTTGATGAATTCTGCATTGGGTGAGTTTTGGCTCCACATGGCAAAGACACCGCCGGGCTTTAACTGTTGCGCCATAGCGCTTAGGTTGCCGTGGGTGTAAAAGCCGGCGTTACTGCTGTTAAGGAATTCGCTCGGGGAGTGGTCGATATCGAGTAAAATCGCGTCAAACAAAGCCCCAGGTGCATTTGGGTCAAAGCCTATGTTGGGCTGAGCCAAATCAAAAAAACTGCCCAATACGTAACGGCAACGGGGATCGCGATTTAACACTTCTCCTACTGGCACTAGTTCGTTTTTATGCCAGTTAATTACTGGCTGTAAAAACTCTACAACAAGAAGTTCGTTAATGCGCTGATCGTTTAGCGCCGCTTTTGCGGTGTAGCCTAACCCTAGACCGCCGACCACCACTTTAAGTTGCTCGCCTGGGGTTGCCGCCAAGCCCAAGTCGGCCAGCGCCACTTCGGCGTCGACAAATAAGCTCGACATTAAAAACTCTTCGCCCAGCTTGACCTCATAAATGTAATCATCACCTAGCGTCGGGATGATACGTCGGCGCAGAGAGATCTCGCCTAAGCTGGTGGGTTGACTGTCGAGCTCGGCAAATAAACGGGCCACGTTAAATCCTTGGGCAGCCCTAGGCCGCGTTAATACGTAAAGTAATTTTGGGGGTTAAACAATGCGATAGCGCTCGCTGATGTCATCAAGACCATCGATTGGCTCCATCAAATTACGGATAATGCCGTCTTTAATGCTGTAGCACCAACCGTGCAAGGTTAACTCTTGACCGCGCTTCCAAGCGTCTTGAACGATATTGGTGTGAGCGACATTAGCCACTTGTTGTACAACATTTAACTCGCACAAGCGGTCGATGCGACACAGCTCGTCATCAATTGCTTCAAGTTCGTCTTGGTGGTTAAAGTAAACGTCGCGTATGTTGCGAATCCAGTAATCAACAATACCAAACTGTTGGTTTTGCATCGCCGATTTAACCCCACCACAACCATAGTGGCCGGTTACCATAATGTGTTTAACTTTTAATACATCTACCGCAAACTGCATGACTGACAGACAGTTGAGGTCTGTGTGTACCACTAGGTTGGCAACATTGCGGTGAACAAACAGCTCGCCGGGGAGTAGGTCGACGATCTGGTTGGCTGGCACACGACTGTCGGAGCAACCAATCCAGAGGTACTCTGGCGACTGCTGTTGTGAGAGCTTAGTGAAAAAATCGGGATCTTCGGATTTTATGTTTTCTGCCCAGCGGGCATTGTTGGCAAAGAGTTCATCCAGCTTATTCATTGGCTCTCCTTCTCGATTGGATGGACAGTATATTTCAAAGCGGGAGTAAAGTGGTAGAGTGGGTTGCACTAAGAGAGAATCGCAGTAAATAGCGCGAGGAGCATGCATGGCGGTCAACACCACAGGAAACACCACCTTTTATTGGCACGATTACGAAACTTGGGGCGAGGTGCCTGCGACTGACCGCCCTTCGCAGTTTGCCGGGGTACGCACCGATACCGACTTAAACGTTCTCGGTGAGCCATTAATGATCTATTGCCAGCCGCCGGAGGACTTGCTGCCCAAGCCTGAGGCCTGCTTGGTTACCGGTATTGCCCCGCAGCATGCCAAGGCCCATGGCCTGCGCGAGGCTGAGTTTATGGCGAGAATTGTTACTGAATTTGCTCAGGCAGGGACGTGCGGGGTGGGGTATAACTCGATCCGTTTTGATGATGAGGTAACCCGTTACGGCTTGTATCGCAACTTTCACGACCCCTACGAACGCGAGTGGAAGAACGGCAACTCACGCTGGGATATTATCGATATGGTGCGGATGACCCGCGCATTGCGACCGGAGGGTATTGAGTGGCCTAACTATGACGACGGCACGCCGTGTTTTAAGCTTGAGGCGCTAACCGCCGCTAACAACCTTGAGCACGGCTCGGCGCATGATGCCTTAAGTGATGTGTATGCCACGATTGCTATGGCGCAGCTGGTTAAACGTCGTCAGCCGAAGTTATTTGATTATGCTTATCGCTTACGCAATAAACGCTTTGCCGCTGGCATGATTGATATTGACAGCTTTAAGCCGCTGCTGCATATATCTTCGATGTTTCCCTCGAGTCAGGGTAATTGCGCGCTGGTATTGCCGTTGGCATTTCACCCACACAACAAAAATAGCGTGATTGCCTACAACTTAAGCGTTGCCCCCGATGATTTATTGACTCTTGAAGCTGAGGCCTTGGCCGAGCGTCTATTTGTGCGCCGCGATGAGTTATCCGAGGGGGTAGAGCGGTTAGCATTAAAAGAAATACACCTTAATAAATCGCCCATGTTAATGCCCACTGCAATGCTGGATGATGCTAGCGCTGCTCGCCTTGGCATAGACCGCGCCCGCGCCGAGGCCTATTGGCAGCGATTTTCTGCAATGACATTGGTTGAATCTACCGCGTTGCGGGCCAAATTGACTAAACTGTATCAGAGTAACCAGTTTGCGCCGCGCACCGATCCAGAGCAGCAATTGTATGACGGCTTTTTAAATGACCATGACAAGAAGTTGTTGGCGGTGGTGCGCCGCAGTAGTGGTGCCGAACTTGCGGTCAAGCCATTGGAGTTTCACGACTCGCGCTTGCCAGAAATACTCTGGCGCTATCGGGCGCGTAATTTTCCAGAGACGCTGACCCCCGCAGAGCAGCAACGCTGGCGAGCCTTTTGTTTTGCGCGCCTTACCGATCCCGCCGCTGGGGCAGGGCTGGTGAAGTCAGATTTTGATCAAAGAATGGCTGCGTTATTAGCCAGTGGTGAGTTGTCAGCCGCGCAACAGCAGCTGTTGGCGCAGCTGCAAGAGTACGCCGACACTCTGTTAATGCAGGCATCTCAAACCTAAAGAAGAGGCGATATTGGGCGCTATATACAATAACGGGGTTGATGTTTTGTACTGGCGCTTCAAGGCGGCCCCATTCTTTAATAAAAGTCATCGCGAGCTAAGGTTGGGTGTTTATGCGTCTGTCCCTCAGAAAAAAAATCAGCGGCTCGGCCGCAGTGGCGTTAATTGTGGTTGGTTCTGTGGTCGCGTGGTTGGCGTATTCGGCGGCTATGGGGCAAATGGAAAGCCGTATTCAGAGTCAGGTTCAAGGGATTTCCAACACTTTCTCGCAGTATGTTAGCGATTGGTTTATCAGCAAAGGGCGTGCACTGGAAAGTTTTCCGGGGGAGTCTTTACCGGCAAGTTATATTACCCACCTAAATCAAGTAAAGCGCGCAGCCGATGTCGACAATGTGTTTCTTGGCTTTGAAGATGGCGGTTTGGTCAATGCTAAAGAGTTGGTGTTGCCCGATGATAATAATGATCCGCGTGTTTGGAGTTGGTATATTCATGCTAAAGAGCGGCCCAATCAAACGGTAGTAGAAGATCCCTCGGTTGCCTCGGCCACAGGAAAAAACGTTGTCTCTCTTGGGCGAGTGGTAAACGGTGCCGATGGCCAAGTGCTTGGCGTTATAGGTGCTGATGTGGTGCTCGATAGCATCGTCGAGCAGTTGCGTCGTATCAACCTTCCGGGCAATGGCTCAATGTTTATTGCCAAACGTAAAGGCACCGTGTTTGCCCACAGTAATCAAACGCTGCTAAACGCAGAACTTACATCCATTGCCCCGGCATTGACCAACTCTTATATCGGCAAGCTGCTGCAAGGCGGTGACAGCATTGATCTGGTTGACGTTGAAGGTGAGGCGTTTCAGGTTTTTGCCGCGCAAGTGCCTAACTCCGAATTGATTTTGCTTATGATGCTCAATCGCGATGCCTTGGTGGCACCGGTGGTCGGTAGTTTAGCGCAGCAGTTAATGGTGATTTTACTGCTTGTGGCTATTAGCATTGTGGCGCTTAACTGGTTGATAGCGCGCTTGTTTATACCGCTGCACCGAGTGTCTGATGCGCTGCGTGAGATCGCCTCGGGTGGCGGTGATTTGACGCGACGATTACCAGAAACATCAAAAGATGAAGTGGGCTCGCTGGCTCATAGCTTTAATCAGTTTGTTGAGCATATGCACGATTTGGTTGAGCATATCCGCCTGCAAGCTACCGAGTTAGATGCAAATGCGACCGCGACAGCGGGGCGAGCGTCGGGCTCGGTGCGTGAAATGCTGCATCAGCGCGAGCAAATCGATAGCGTTACGGGTGCTATGAGCGAGATGACCAGTGCCATTGGAGAGATCGCACACCATGCCGAAAATACCGCCAACTCGGTGCAAGAGGTGGTTAGTAGTGCCGGCGATGGTAAAACACAGGTGGATACCACCACTGACTCCATCAACACATTGGCGCAAAAGTTGGAGCAGGCCGGCGATGTTGTCGGCTCGCTCAATGATCGAGTGCAAGAGATTAACGGTATTCTGGCGACCATTCAGGGGATTGCCGAGCAGACTAACCTGTTGGCATTAAATGCGGCGATTGAGGCGGCCAGAGCTGGTGAACAAGGGCGCGGGTTTGCCGTTGTGGCCGATGAAGTACGGGTGTTGTCGCAGCGCACTCATGCTAGTACCGAAGAAATTCAGGGCATGATCAGTGCGTTGCATGACACCTCGAAAAATGCCGTAACTATTATGGCCAGCAGTCGCGAGTTGGCTGCTGGCAGCGTGACCAATGCTCAAAGCGCATCGAAATCGTTGATCACCATTAATGATGCCGTTGCGGTTATTAGTGCGATGGCGACTCAAATTGCCACGGCCGCCGAACAGCAAAGTCATACGGTGCAAGAGGTGATGCAAAACATGCAAACCATCTCCGATGTGGCCGAGCGGTCGCTGGGTGAGGCTGAGCAGGGTCAATCGCGGGCCAAGGTTTTAAAGGAACACTCAGAGGCGTTGACTGACAGGGTGGCTACCTTCCGCCTTTAGTTTTGATGTGTTGTTGGGCAGACAAAATGAGATGCATTCTCAGTGGTGTTACCTGTGGGTTTATCTGTGTAAATAGGTGACATTGGAGTGGGTTTTTATCCGTTTTTCGGGTACAATTTCGCCGCGCTAAGTTAAGGCGTTTTGTCACTGGACTGTTTAGCCAATACGGCTAACCAACTGCGGAGCTCTCTAATATGTCGTCCATCAAAAAAGTTGTATTGGCCTACTCTGGAGGTTTAGATACCTCGGTTATTGTTAAGTGGCTGCAAGAAACCTACAACTGTGAGGTGGTGACTTTCACGGCCGACATCGGTCAAGGTGAAGAGGTGGCTCCAGCTCGTGCCAAGGCCGAGGCTCTGGGTGTTAAAGAAATCTATATCGATGACTTGCGTGAAGAGTTTGTGCGCGACTTCGTTTTTCCAATGTTTCGCGCCAATGCTATTTACGAGGGCGAATATCTACTGGGTACATCGATTGCCCGCCCATTAATTTCTAAGCGCTTGATCGAGATCGCTAACGAGACCGGCGCCGATGCCATCTCGCATGGTGCGACCGGTAAAGGTAATGATCAGGTGCGCTTTGAGCTGGGCGCTTATGCGCTTAAGCCAGGCATCCATGTTATCGCCCCTTGGCGCGAATGGGATCTAACCTCTCGCGAAACCTTGATGGACTACTGCGAGAAACACAATATCCCCGTTGATTTTTCCAACAAAAAGAAAAAATCACCGTATTCCATGGATGCCAACTTGCTGCATATCTCTTATGAGGGCGGCGTGTTAGAAGATCCTTGGACCGAAGCTGAAGACGATATGTGGCGCTGGAGTGTCTCACCCGAGAACGCCCCAGATACCCCAACCTATATAGATCTAACCTTTGAGAAGGGCGATATTGTTGCCATCGACGGTGAACCTTTGTCTCCGGCGACTGTGTTAGAGCGGCTTAATAAGCTGGGCGGCGATAACGGTATTGGCCGTTTAGATATCGTAGAAAACCGCTACGTCGGTATGAAATCGCGCGGCTGTTATGAAACCCCCGGCGGCAGTATTATTCTCAAAGCTCACCGTGCAATAGAGTCCATCACCCTAGATCGTGAAGTGGCTCATTTGAAAGATAGCTTAATGCCCAAATACGCCGAGATGATTTATAACGGTTACTGGTGGAGCCCTGAGCGTAAAATGCTGCAAACCGCTATCGATGAATCGCAAGACCCGGTTAACGGTGATGTGCGCGTTAAATTGTACAAAGGCGGTGTTCACGTTGTTGGGCGTCGTTCAAACGACAGCTTATTTGATGAGAAAGTCGCTACCTTTGAAGACGATGCCGGCGCTTACGATCAGAAAGATGCTGAAGGCTTTATTAAGCTCAATGCATTGCGTATGCGTATCGCTGCAAGCAAAGGCCGTAAGTTACTATAAGCTGAAAATGCCGGTGGTTTTACACCGCCGGTATTTGGCGTATTGCTCCAGAACCTTGTTTTTTAACTCGGTAATGTGTGCCCTGGAATTTCTACTGTAAGCGTTGGTGTGTCTACTATAGTTGATTGATATTAACCGAGGCGTTGATTGATATTGCTGTAGGCTTTGCTCCAGTGCCATGCTTTTGTCGTATCAAGAGTGTCAGTAGATAGCTACAGCACCTCTAAATAATACAACTTTAATTAACTGTGTTTTGCCAAATATAGGGAAACTCCTATGAGTAGTAATCTTGTGAAGGCCGGCGATCACCCGATCTACGACTATAGGGTCGTGCGTCAATTTTCTATTATGACGATTGTTTGGGGTATTGTTGGCATGGGTGTCGGTGTTCTAATCGCCGCTCAATTGTGTTGGCCTGAGTTAAACAACCTTTTTCAGCCATTTACCCATTTTGGACGTCTGCGTCCGTTGCACACCAATGCGGTGATTTTTGCCTTTGGTGGTTGTGCTTTGATGGGGACAAGCTTCTACGTGGTGCAGCGCACTTGTCAGGCCAAGCTTTGGGGCGGATGGTTGGTGCCATTTACCTTTTGGGGTTGGCAGTTAGTTATTGTTTTGGCCGCCATCACTCTACCGCTAGGGCTTACTTCTAGTAAAGAGTATGCCGAGCTTGAGTGGCCCATCGATATCTTGATTACTCTGGTATGGGTGGCGTATGCACTGGTGTTTTTTGGCACAATCGTCAAACGTAAAACATCGCATATTTATGTTGCCAACTGGTTTTACGGTGGTTTTATTTTAACCATCGCGGTACTGCATATTGTTAATAGTGCAGCCATTCCGGTGAATTTATTTAAATCATACTCTGCCTACGCCGGTGCCGCCGACGCTATGGTGCAGTGGTGGTATGGGCACAACGCGGTAGGCTTCTTCTTAACCGCGGGCTTCTTGGGCATGATGTACTACTTTGTGCCTAAGCAAGCCGATCGCCCAGTTTACTCTTACCAGCTGTCTATTGTGCATTTCTGGGCTCTAATCTCTATTTACATTTGGGCCGGTGCTCACCACTTACATTATTCTGCACTGCCAGATTGGGCTCAGAGCTTAGGTATGGTGATGTCTTTGATTCTGCTGGCACCGTCTTGGGGCGGTATGATCAACGGTATTATGACGCTCTCGGGCGCATGGCATAAGCTGCGCACCGATCCCACCTTGCGCTTTTTGGTTGTGTCGCTGTCGTTTTACGGCATGTCGACCTTTGAGGGGCCAATGATGTCCATCAAAACCGTTAACGCCTTAAGCCACAATACTGACTGGACGATTGGTCACGTACACTCCGGCGCTCTGGGTTGGGTGGCAATGATTTCTATTGGTGCCATTTATCACTTGCTGCCCATTTTGTTTGGTCGTAAAGAGATGTACAGCATTAAGTGGATCAACGTGCACTTTTGGCTGGCAACCATCGGTACCGTACTTTATATCGCGGCGCTGTGGGTTAACGGCATTATGCAGGGCTTGATGTGGCGTGCGTTTAACGATGATGGCACTTTAACTTACAGCTTTGTAGAAACAGTTCAAGCGAGTCATCACGGTTATGTAGTGCGCTTTGTTGGTGGTGTGTTCTTCCTCTCGGGTATGATTTTGATGGCTTATAACGCCTATCGTACTGCGCAAGTAGCGCGCGAAGAAAACGCAGATACCAGTTCAACTGCGCCAGCGATTTAAGGAGACCAGTCGATGAAAGGTCATGATTTAGTAGAAAAAAACATTGGTTTGATGACCATCCTGATAATTGTTGCGATCAGCTTTGGTGGTTTGGTAGAAATTGTGCCTCAGTTCTTTTTAAAAGAAACAACAGAGCCAATTGCTGGGCTTAAGCCACTTGGTGCCGTTGAACTGGAAGGCCGTGATATTTACATCCGTGAGGGTTGCCATGTGTGTCATACACAAATGGTGCGTCCGCTGCGTGCCGAGGTTGAACGTTATGGGCACTACTCAGTGGCCGGTGAAAGCGTTTATGAGCATCCTTTTTTGTGGGGTTCTAAACGTACCGGGCCCGATCTTGCTCGCGTAGGTGGCCGCTATTCGGATGACTGGCATAAAGTACATTTATTTAATCCGCGCCTCGTTGTGCCCGAGTCAAATATGCCCGAGTTTCCGTGGCTTTATGACAACAAGCTCGATGGCAAATATACCGCAGCTAAAATGCGTGCGTTGCGTAAAGTGGGCGTTCCTTATACTGATGAAATCATCGAGGGTGCTGGCGACAAAGTGCGTGGCATGACTGAGATGGATGCGTTAGTTGCTTATTTACAGCAGTTGGGAACGCTGCTGAAGGAAAAGCGGTAAGGTTATGGATAAAGGTACTTGGGGCGCCATTAGTACGGTATTAGTCGCAATTGCATTTGTCGGCGTGTGTTGGTGGGCATTTGCCCCCAGCCGCCGGAAACGCTTTGAAGATGACGCTAATTTACCTTTTGCTGATGAGCAAGATGACGCGACAACAACAAAAAGCAAAAGATAACACCCATCGACCGGTGATGTAGCAAGGCGGAATTGACTATGAGCATTTTTTGGAATTTTTGGATTATTGGCCTTACCCTAACAAACCTAGCACTATTGCTTTGGGTGTTGTTGGCTAATCGTAAGGTTGCAGTAAGTGACGATGACGCGCCTGAAAACCGCACCACCGGCCACATTTACGACGGCATTGAAGAGTATGACAACCCGCTGCCAAGCTGGTGGTTTAAGATGTTTCTTGCCAGTTTTGTTTTTGCTGCGGCGTATTTAGCTATTTATCCCGGACTGGGTTCTTTTAAGGGCCTTGCCGGATGGACGCAGGTTAATCAGCTAGAAGGCGAGCAACAAAAAGCTGATGAACTCTACTCTGAGCAGTTTGGCATGTACAACGCCATGCCTATCGAAGAGCTGGCGCGCGACTCAGATGCCATGAAAATGGGGCTGCGTTTGTTTGCCAATAACTGTGCGGTTTGTCATGGCGCTGATGGTGGTGGTAACTACGGGTTTCCTAATTTGACCGACCACGATTGGCTGTACGGTGGTGAGCCCGCTGCGATTAAACAAACCATTAACGCCGGGCGCACAGGTGCCATGCCGGGGTGGGCTGCAATATTAGGTGAAGACGGTATTCGTGAAACAACTGAATACGTGTTGAGCTTAAGTGATCGTGACCACGATGCCGAGCTTGCTGTTGCCGGCGCTAAACACTTTGCACAAAACTGTGTGGCATGTCATTCGGCCGACGGTAAGGGCAATCAAATGATGGGTGCGCCTAACCTGACCGACGATATCTGGTTGTATGGTGGTGAGCCGCAAGATATTCGACAATCTTTGCGTGAGGGCCGTAACGGCGTAATGCCGGCGCAACAAGAGCTACTAAAAGAAAGTCGTATTCATTTGTTGGCCGCTTATGTGTTTAGTTTGTCGTTACCCTTAGACGAACAGTAACTATAAGGCATGCAAGTAATCATTCCGGCCGAGCAGGTCTCGGCCGAATACCTGCCCGGTGTGGCACAGTGCATTTGCCACAGGAATATGTCGCCGGCGCTTGGGTAAACCCCACTCGCAAGAGGTGTAGCTGTGAGTAAAGATCCATCCTCGCCAGAGCAATCCAGCGGCGAACCTAGTATCCGTTACGTCAATCTGTATGAATCTGAAAACAAGGTTTATACCCGTCGTATTACCGGTTTTTATCAAAAGTTGCGCCGTTACACAGGCTTGCCGTTAATCGTCGGTTTTGTGCTAATGCCTTGGCTGTCGATTAACGGACGTCCGGCTATCCTGTTTGATTTGGCCAATCGAAAATTTCATATCTTCTGGACTACCTTTTGGCCTCAAGACGGGATCTACCTTGCCTGGCTGTTGATTATTGCAGCGTTCTTACTGTTTACCGTGACCGTATTAGTAGGGCGGGTGTGGTGCGGTTTTACCTGTCCACAAACCGTGTGGACACAGATGTTTGTTTGGGCTGAATTTCTCTGCCAAGGCGACAGAAATAAACGCATAAAACTCGATGCTGCGCCTTGGAGTGTTAATAAGCTGTTGCGCATTGGTGCTACGCACGCAATTTGGTTGCTGATTGCGTTGGTGACGGCGTTAACCTTTGTCGGTTATTTTGTTCCAGTACGCGAGCTGATCAACAGCCTAATTAATATCGACAGTACCGTACCTGTCGTTTTTTGGGTGGGGTTCTTTACCTTTGCAACCTACACCAACGCCGGCTTTATGCGTCAGCAGGTGTGCAAGTACATGTGTCCGTACGCTCGTTTTCAGTCGGTGATGTACGATGCTGATACTTTAACGGTTTTTTATAACAACCTTCGGGGCGAAAAACGTGGCCCACGTAAAATGGGTGATGATTATAAAGCCGAAGGTAAGGGCGATTGCATTGATTGCTCTTGGTGTGTGCAGGTGTGTCCGGTCGATATTGATATTCGCGATGGAATGCAGGCCGAGTGTATCGACTGCGGTTTGTGCGTGGATGCCTGCAATACCGTGATGGATAAAATGGAATATCCGCGAGGGCTAATTAGCTTCACCACGGAGGACGCTATTAAAGAAGGCAAAACCCGAGTGTTGCGGCCGCGCCTAATAGGCTACTTGACGGTGCTGCTGGTTATGGTCAGCGTGTTTGTTGGCAGTCTTGCCCAGCGTACTCCTCTTGGGCTAGAGGTATTACGCGACCGTGGTGTGCGGATGTATCGCATTAGCGGTAAAGATGTACAAAACGTCTATACCCTTAAAATTAATAATATGGATAACTATCCGCATCGTTACAACATTAGCTTGGATGGAGATTTTGATTATCAGCTGCAGGGTTATCGGCCGTTAGAACTTGAGCCGGGCGAGCTGTTAACGGTTCCGGTGCGAGTGGCGGTTAAGCGCAAAGATTTAGACGAGGTTAAATCCGTGATTGTGTTTACCATAACCGCGCAAGATAACCCGGAGCTAACCACCCGTAACACTTCATCGTTTATCGGGCCGCAGCAGCGCAGTTATTAAACGCTGTAACAGTGCGTAATTTTGGCCGCAAAGCGGCTCACAGGTTATAGAGAATTTTATGAGCATAGCGCAAAAAGAAGCAGGCCCTTGGTACCGAGAACCCTGGTTATGGTTTATTTTATCGCCCTTGATTGTGGTCGTTTTGGTCTCGTCAGTGACCGTCACCTTAGCGCTTAAATACGCAGATGATACGGTTATCGACAACTACTACAAAGAGGGGCGCATGATTAACCAGAGCCTCGGGCAAGACCAGCGCGCACGGCAATGGGGTTTGTCGGCAGATGTTAATTGGCAGGCTGCTGCGCAACAATTAACGGTGAGCTTGGACTCGGGACAAATTCCAATGCCGGCGAGCTTATCGCTGTGGCTGGATCACCCGTTTGATGAAACACAAGATGTCTTCTTGGTGTTAGAGCGCCATGGAGAAAACCAATTTAGCGCGACTTTGGCCTCGTTAGATAGCATTTGGTACGTAACGCTAACGCCCGAGCAAGATCGCGCCGAGCGCAGTGCCGCCCCTTGGCGACTGCGTACCGAAGTTAATTTTATCCAGCATCCGAACGTAACGCTTACGCCACCTGTTCAGTAGTATTACTGTATGTCTTTTGCTTCTGCCGGCGTGGCTAATGTTCTCTGCTATCATTGCGCAGAGCCTGTGGCTACAGGTTCTGACTATACTGTAGAGATCAACGGCGAATTGCAGCCTATGTGCTGTCCCGGCTGTCAGGCTGTCGCCAGTGCGATAGTCGATGGCGGTCTCACCCGTTTTTATCAATACCGCACCGAGGCCAGCGAGCGACCTCAAGATGAAACCCCTCCGAGCTGGCAAATTTACGATCTACCCGATCTGCAACAAGATTTTGTCGTCGAGCTGAGCAATGGTCGAGTACAGGCTCACTTACTGCTCGAAGGCATCAGTTGCGCTGCCTGTAGTTGGCTGATCGAGACACACCTACAGCAGTTTGATGGAGTCGAGCAGGTGCAAGTTAATGTCACCAGCTTTCGCACCCAAGTAAGCTACAACCCCGACCTGATTCCGCTAAGTCGAATACTTGCCGAGTTGCACGCTATTGGCTATCGGCCGCGTCCCGCCACAGATGATCAGCAGCGCGCGCTCGAGCTGCAGGACAATCGTATGGCGCTAATGCGACTTGGGGTGGCCGGCTTTGGCATGATGCAAGCGGGGATGGTGGCCGTTGGTTTGTACATGGGCGCCAGCGATGAGTGGCAAACACTGTTGCGTGTTTTAAGTATGGTGCTCTCGACCCCGGTAGTACTTTTTAGCGCCTGGCCGTTTTTTCGCGCCGCTTGGCATAGCTTAAAAGCTAAACAGTTAATTATGGATGTGCCAGTGGCTCTGGCAGTGGGGTTGGGGTATAGCGCTAGCTGTTGGGCTACCTTTACCGGCACCGGTGAGGTGTATTTTGAATCCATCTCAATGTTTGTATTCTTCTTGCTGGTGGGGCGTTATCTCGAGATGCGTGCTCGGTACCGTCATCGAATTGGCGGGGCTAATATTGCCCAGTTGTTACCAGCTGTGGCTAGCCGCTGGGAAGATGACCGCTGGCAGCAAGTTGCGGCTAAAATGCTGCGCGCCAATGACCGTATTCGTGTTGCGGCGGGCGATACTTTTCCCGCTGATGGCCAAGTACTTGCCGGTGCCTCGGGGGTAAACGAGGCGCTGTTGACCGGTGAGTCAGTCCCAGTTGCCAAGCGCGTTGGTAGCTGGGTGATTGCCGGGAGCCAAAATAACGAAAGCCCGTTGGAGGTGCGTGTTAGCGCCACGGGTGGAGAAACCCAGCTGTCAGCTATCGAGCAATTAATTGCCCGCGCCCAAGCCGAAAAGCCACCGCAAATGGCACTGGCCGATAAAGTCGCACGATATTTTATTGGCGCAGTGCTTGTGGTGTGTAGTGCGGTGTTTACCGTGTGGCAGTTAGTGGCGCCGGAACGGGCGCTGTGGGTGGCACTGTCAGTCTTAGTGGTGACTTGCCCTTGCGCTTTGGCCTTGGCAATGCCGACTGCGGTGACCGCAGCTACAGAGTATCTGCGCCGTACCGGGGTGCTGTTAACCCGCGGTCATGTGCTGGAGACTTTAACCAAAGTTAATCGGGTTATTTTTGATAAAACCGGCACCTTAACTCAGGGGCAATTGTACGTTGCCGAGGTGCAACCGTTGGCTTCAGGGGTGACCGGTGAGCATTTGTTGGCACTGTGCGCGGCGTTAGAGCAGGGCAGTAATCATCCCATCGCGCGAGCTTTTTCTGAGTATGATGCGGGATTTGAGGTTGAGTCGTTGCGGCAGGTAACCGGCGGTGGTGTTAGCGGTTGTATTGAGGCGGCTAACTATCGGTTAGGCAACACAATGTTCGCCGCGGCCGAGCAACCACCCGAGCTTCCGCCCGGACCATATTTGTGGCTACTGTTAACTCGCAACGATGTGCCTTATGGCTTTATTGGCTTGGCTGACAAAGTCCGCGATGAAGCGGCCGAGGTGGTTGCGGCACTGCTGCAAAAGGGGCTGGCGGTAGAGTTGCTGAGCGGCGACACCCACGACAACACCGCGCGTTTAGCGCAAGAGGTTGGTATAGCTTGCTACCAAGGTGGTGCATCACCAGCGGATAAACTGGCGCGACTGCAGCACTGCCAAGCACAGGGCGATGTGATTTTGATGGTCGGGGATGGCATTAATGATGTGCCCACTTTATCGGGTGCTGATGTCTCCATTGCCATGGCCGGTGCTACCGATCTGGCGCGCACCCATGCCGATTGCTTACTGCTGCAGCATAGCTTACAGCCATTGCTGCTGTGTTTGAGTCGAGCTCACGCTACTCGTCGGGTTATTCGGCAAAACCTAACGCTATCGCTTGTGTACAATAGTTTAGCGTTGCCGCTGGCAGCTCTGGGTTTAATACCGCCTTGGGCGGCGGCCTTGGGCATGACGGCCAGCTCGCTGCTGGTGGTGCTAAATGCGCTGCGCTTAACACGCTGATGACCTTAGAGGTTTTGCTGTGAACATTTTGTATTTACTGATACCTATTGCTTTGGTTTTTGTGGCAATTGCCGTGCGGGTATTGTTTTGGGCAATCAACTCTGGGCAGTACGACAACCTAGATACCGAAGCGCACCGTATTTTATTTGATAGTGACGAGCCAGCTGACTCGGCTGACACGCTTAAGCATTCCCCAAGCGCGGGCGCCAAGCCAGCAGTGGTGAGTGGGCCTAACAACAACCCTAGTGAGTCTGACAATGATTGACCTTTCTGCGCTAACCACCGGTTTATTACTGGGTTTTTTTAGTAGTACTCACTGCTTGGGAATGTGTGGCGGTATTATGGGGGCGCTGACGATGGCGGTCGAAAGCCCATCCAAGCTGCGCTCGGGGGCGATTGTGGTGTGTTATAACCTAGGTCGTTTATCCAGTTATGCGCTTTTAGGGGCAGTGTTTGGCGCTTTTGGTGAAACAATCTACGCTTTAGGCGCGGCTACCGTGCTGCGAGTAGTTGCGGCGTTGCTGTTGTTTGCGATGGCATTGTATTTGGCCGGCTGGTGGCGTGGTTTATTAAAACTAGAGGCTCTCGGTCAGTATTTGTGGCGTTATATCCAGCCCTTTGGTCGCGCTTTAATGCCAGTGCGTGGCCCATTGCCTGCATTAGGGCTTGGTTTTATTTGGGGATGGCTGCCTTGCGGGTTGGTTTACAGTGCGCTTGGTTATGCCATGACACAGCCGGCGGCCTCGGCTGGGGCTTTGTTTATGTTGGCCTTTGGCGTGGGTACATTACCCGCTATTTTATTGGCCGCTTTTGCCACTGCGCGGGTGCGTAGTTGGGCTCAGCGGCGCAGTTTGCGTTTAGCCGGCGCGCTATTGTTGGTGGTTTTTGCGGCTTGGACCCTTTATGGCGCACTCGCTCCAGGTCACGCTCATCACAATCACGCCCCTGCAGCTCCGGCGAGTGAGGCTGTGGACCATTCACATCATCACCACTAAAATGACAAGAAGTGATCGAGGTCACAACGGCTCAGTTGTTTTGTGATCGTTGTTACACTTTTATATGGCGCGAAATCACTATCGTGGTAATCTTCATCTGCGATTAAAGAATGATTAACAAAAGTGCCTGAGGTTAAGCCAAAACTTGGGATCTGAAAGCTGTTTGTACCGGTGTTGATGTAATTTCTATATGCTAAAACCTAAAGCTTTCAATGGCTTGAGTTTGTTTCAGATATGCCTGCAAGGCTCTAAACAAGCGCGCAGGCACAGCCTAAGCCGACGCTCACTTATGGCGTGTCTATTATTTTCTTGTATTTTACCGGTACTGGCGCAGGCTAGTGAGTCTGAGTTAGAGCAACAGCTTCGCCATATTGAAGAGTCCTTACCCGAAGGTTGCCAGCAGCTGGATATTCGTCAGACGATACGCAGCCGCTTTACCGGCAACCGTTTAAGCTCGGCCGACATTGAAGAGCTAGAGGGGATGACAATTCGAGCGATTGGATTTTTGCAGGTCGGGGTTTTTGATGAAGAAAATCCAGACGAAAACAATAGCTTGTACCGATTTTTAAATAAAATTCATATCAACACAAAAGAATATGTGGTTGCCCCTCAGTTGCTGTTTGAGGAAGGCGATAGTCTCAACGCTAATATCATTTTAGAAACCGAACGTTTACTGCGTACTCGGGGGTATTTTTATACCGCGTTTATTGTGCCCCATGTGATTTGTAATGGGCAAGTAGATTTGGTCGTCGTTACTCGCGACAGCTGGTCCTTGGAAGTTGAAGCCTCATTTAGTCACAGTGGTGGTGATTCATCATCGGGCTTTGGCTTTAGCGATGGCAATATATTTGGTTCGGGCAATAGCTTTTCTATTGGTTACGAGCAAGAGAATGAAAGCAAAGGTATGAATTACACCTTTCGCAGTGACCACTTTCTAAACTCTCGTGTTGCAACGCGAATTTCCTACGCCGATAAATCAGACGGCGAAGACACGGTGGTCGAGGCTAAGCTACCTTTTTATTCCCGCTCTACGGTATGGGCCGGTGGTGCGGCTTATCGCGATACGGGTGAGAATGAAATTATTCGTGCAAAAGGCGAAGAAATAAGCCGATTTAGACATGAAAAGGTTTATCAAGAAGCCTATGTTGGCCGTTTACTACACACAAATAAAAATTCAACTCAGCGTATTTTGCTAGGTTTAGCCAGTGAAGACGATACTTTTTACGAAAATGACGGAACATTTTTGGGAATACCCGATGCCCGTGGCGCGCAATATCCATGGGTAGAATACCGTTACCTCGAAGATCACTACGCGGTGTACCGCAACCTGAATCAGATTCAGCGGACCGAAGATGTGGCAATGGGTATCACCTTTGATTTTAGATTGGGTTATGGCAAAGCTTCACCAGCAGAACACGGCGATTTGATACGTTACATTGGTAACTATCAACAAATAATCGGCGTTGGAGATGACCATTTATTAATTCTTAATGTGAGTGTGGACGGCCGCGATCATTTAGATTCCGATGGCCATGATAGTGCTATTTGGCGCACTAAAGCCGCCTACAACATCATGCAAGATGTGAATAATCGTTGGTATGCCAGTATCGGTTATGATGCGGGCCAAGATTTAGAACAATATGAAGAGCTAACCGTGGGCGGCAGCGCAGGTATGCGTGGTTACCCAGCAGATTTTCAACGTGGTAAAAAGCGCATGATCGCGACAGTTGAGCGTCGTTATTATTCTGACTGGCATTTATTTAACCTTGTGAGAGTTGGCGCGGTTGGCTTTGTCGAGGCGGGTAAGGCATGGGATGGCCCGATCCAAGATAACAATAAAGTGCTTGCTGATGTGGGGTTTGGTTTACGGTTTAGCTCCAGTAAAGCCCGTGTCGGAAGTGTTGTGCACGTCGATATTTCGACTCCTTTAGTTGCCAAAGACGGCATTGATAAGTACCAGCTTATTATTGAAGCCAAAAGACAATTTTAGTCGGTGACATAAAACCAATGATTAATGTGATTGGCGATTATTCTGTTTTTATATAAATGAACATATCTAAAAATTAACAAATAGGGACGCACGATGAAAAAGATTTTAGGGTTACTGCTATTGGTTGTGGCTTATGTTGGCTTAAGTTATTACTCGGGGGTGGTGGGTGAACAATACATCAAACAGCAGGTCGAGCTTAATCGTGTACAAGCAAGTAATGCTAATTTAATATTGGATGTGTCTCATTATGAGCGCGGCGTATTTCAAAGCACCTTTGATTTTAGTGCGCAAACAAATGCCCAGCAGTTTGATATAGAGTCAGTCACGGTTAACTCAAAAGCACAAGTTTTTCATGGCCCGATTATTTTTGCCGGCGGTTTGAAGTTTGGTTGGTTTTACGCTCGCACAGAGAACTCGTTAAGCACCAGCGATGCTGAAATAAATGTCCTAACAGCAAAGTTTCTACCTGAAGGGCTTGGCCGCTTAAGTATGTTAGGTGAATACGGCGGTGGTTATGATGCCAATTGGCGCACCGAGGTTATTACCTATCAAGATACTGACGGTCAGTTTAACGTTGCAGGTTTAGATGTTCACAGTAAAGGTGCTTTTGATACTTTAGATTCCAACAGTACGATCACGACTGGCGAGATTACCGCGCGCACTAGCGATGGCACTCAGTTGCAGATAACGCCGCTACACGGCGAGCTTGATGTGACCTTTATTGCGCCAAAAGTGCCTCTTAGCTCGGGCAGTTTTAAGACCGACACATTTACCATTACCTCGGCCAACGGCCAGAAGAGTGTCATTAACAATATTAATTTTGAGCAGCGCCAACGTTTAGAGCACGCCAACGTAGATTCTAAAGTACGTATCAGTGTTCAAGATGTTGAAGGCTCGCTGGCTATGAGCAACTTGTACTATGAGGTGGAGCTTAATCAAGTCACCCAGGCGGCTATCGTTGCGTGGACCGAGTTGTCACCTAAGCTGCAAGTCAGTGAAGACTTTAGTGCGCACGAGCAAGAGCTGCGCGATGCTTTGAGCTTACTGCTACATAAAGATTTGGCGTTGCTGATGGCAAGTGGCGTTGAAACAATGGGTGGTTACGCCAGCGTTAAGTTTGACTTGAATTATGTGCCTCCTGTTGCAGGGCAGACCTTGGCAGGCTTGAATACCGCAGATGAGTATTTAAGTTTGGTTAAAGGCAGTGGCCAAATTATTATCTCTAAAGAGATTATGACCGGCACGCCGCTGTTGATGCTGTTATCCCCTTATATGGATACTTACATTGTGCAACAGGGTGATGAGTATATCGTTAATGCTCGAATCAGTGATGGTAAATTATGGTTGGCTGACACCCCGATTGACCTGGCCCCCTATGTCGCGGCTTACTTAGGGGCGTTAACCCAGTAGTAACACCTATGCTTTTCAGTAGTTTACATAAACGCAACAAGGTTTTTCATAGCAGGGGGTACTCTGTAAGGGTAGTAATTAGTTCATTACTGTTTAACTCTTGGAGATACCCAATGAAAAAGACATTGACTACTTTGGCTTTAGCCTCGGCACTGGTGCTAACTACCGCAGCATTTGCTGGTAACGGTCCGCGCGGTGATATGAACGGCCCAAGCATGTTGCTTAACGAGCGTGTTATTGAACGTTTAGCGTTGACGGATGATCAGCAGGATCGTATTGGTGAGCTGATCGCGGTACATCGCAGTCAGCACCAGCAAGGCGAGCGTAAAACAGTTGCTAAGCAAGAGCGTGAAGCTATGGATGCGCTCATGGCCGAGCCCGAATTTGACGAGGCTGCTGCTCGGGCATTGTTAAGCGCCGGTACCGAGCGCCGTTTAGAAGGTATTAAACTGCAGCATGAGCTTGCCCAGGTGCTAACCTCAGAGCAACGTGAGCAACTTGAAAAAATGCGTAAACGTCACAAAGGTAAACGTCGTCAAGACGGTGATCGTCGCGATGAGCGTCGCAATAGTAACGACGAATAACACTAGCTGATGATTTGTAATATCCAACAAGCGGCGCCTTAGGGCGCCGCTTTTTTTTGCGTGGATTGTATTGTTGGAGCAATTTTTTTGTTATCACTTTAGCAGTTTTGATTTGCCAGACACTACCGTATTAAAGTGACGTCCGAAGTATTGGGTGACGTGCAGGGATGCACTAATGTCGGCAAGAGCCAAGGAGGGCGGAGCCGATGACGTGCAGGGATGCACTAATGTCGGCAAGAGCCAAGGAGGGCGGAGCCGATGACGTGCAGGGATGCACTAATGTCGGCAAGAGCCTGTGAAACTAACGGCTACCTCAAGGCTCACAGGTTTTGGCCTGGGGCAACCTTAACCGTTGTAACTAAGCGTAAAACACAGTCCGCCGGTCGCGGCATGGGCTACTGTTAAGTTAGCCCCTTGTGTTTGCGCCGCCGCCTGGGCAATTGCAAGACCTAAACCAATGTTGCCCTGATGGCCGCGCGCCGGATCACCACGATAGAAAGGTTTAAACAAATGCTCCAAACGCTCATCGCTTACTCCTGGGCCATTATCGGTAATGGTTAGCTGCCAACTGCCGGCTTGTGGGCTGTCGAGTGTGACATTAATAGTTTGAGCGTAACGGCAGGCGTTAGACAACAAGTTATCTAACACTCGTTGCAGTAATTGTGGTTTGGTATCAACAATCAATTGCGTTGGGCCATCGTAGGTGAACTGTTTGCCTTCGGTTTGAAAACGCCAGTCCTCGATCGCCTGCTGTACTTGTTGAGCGATATCGGTGCTTTCATCTTGCTCTTGATAAATAGAGCCTTCTAAGCGCGATAAGGTTAATACTTGATCAACCAAATGTTCCAGCGTGTCACACTCTTTTTCAATTCGTTGGATATAAGAGTTGCTGCCTTGGTCGGCTAATAGATCGGCGGCCAATTTAAGCCGTGTTAACGGAGAGCGTAACTCGTGAGAGACATCGGCGAGCAAGCGCTGCTGTGTGGCGGTGGCAGTTTGCAGTTTTTCGGCCATTAGGTTGAAGTCGTGCCCGAGTTGGCCCAGCTCACCTTTACCCGGTTTAACGCGGGTTGCAAGCTGGCCGTCGCCCAGTTGTTTAGTGGCGTGCGATAACTGCCGAATTGGGCGGCTTAACCAGCGCGCTAAAATAGCCGATAACAATAATACTAAGGTCATAGACGCCATTAAGCGCCAGTGTGGGGAGTCTCGTAGAGCTTGCCGCCAGATAGGTGTAGGCTGCGGCGGCATGAGCCAGACGGCCAGTAGCGGGCGATCTGAGGTGGTGATCGGAAACGGCCCTATAGCAACCAAGCCTCTATCGAGCGCTAGGGTTTGCAAGGTGTCTTGACCTGCAAGCTCGGCCAATCGCCAGTGCTGACGATCTTTCATGAGTGGTTCGCGAGTGACTGGATCGTAAAAGGTTAAGCCATGACGATTGCGGCCTTGCAGTAGCCGCTCGGACGGCCGACTAGTGTAACGCTGTAATAAGTGCTGGTACTTTTTTAAGGCGTTGATTTGCTCTGCGTTAGGTGGGTGTAGCTCGTCGGACTGATCTAAATATCGGCCAAGAAAAAAGTTGGCGACTAATAACAGTGTTAGTGACAACCAAAACCATAAAAATAATCGCCCAGTAAAGCCGTTAAAAATAGTTGGTTTCATGAGCTTTGGGTCAGTAACTGATAGCCCGAGCCACGCACCGTTTTAATGCAGTTGGTGGGGTTAATAACGGCCATTTTTTTGCGGATATGTGAGATATGAATATCGATATGGCGATCAAACTGTTGCAGTCTACGGCCAAATGCCTCACGTGAGATTAGGTCTTTATCCACCAGTTCTCCGGCGCGTTCAAACAAAATGTTTAATACTCGAAACTCAGCGGCGGTAAGGTCCAAAGGTTGATCATAATAGCGCGCTTCAAAAGACTCGGACTTCATGCTCAGCGCTCCCACATTGGTTTTAGTTTGTGGTTGTAGGCGGCGCAAAATGGCTTGGATGCGCGCCACCAGCTCACGGTGCGAGAAAGGTTTGCCAACATAATCATCGGCCCCTAGCTCTAGACCTAGGACTCGGTCTATTTCATCGCCTCGGGCGGTTAGCATTAATACTGGCACATGGCTTGTTTGGCGCAGCCCGCGCAGCACATCAAAGCCACTTTGGCCGGGCAACATGACATCGAGCAGCACAAGATCAGGCTGCTCACGTAGAGTGGTTGCGAGTCCGCTGGTGCCGTCGTGACTGGTGATAACAGTAAAACCGTTATCTCGTAAGTAATCGCCTAATAGCTCACACAGGGCTTCGTCGTCATCGATGATATGTACAGTAGTCATAGCTCTATTGTAGCTCCAGCGAGTTTAAGGTCGCAGCAATTTACGTTAGTTTACCTCATAAAAAAACGGGGCCTAAGCCCCGTTTTTTAAATTCGCTAATGTTAACTTAAGCCGCGTTGGACTCTTGGGTAACAGGCGCGTTGGTATGTAAATCCATTTGTGGGAAAGGGATGGTAATACCGTTTTCATCAAAGGCGAGTTTAATGTTTTCGATTAGATCGAACTTAACAGGCCAGAAATCGCCGGTGTTAACCCAAGGGCGTACGACAAAGTTAACACTGCTATCGGCTAACTCAGAAACTGCGATAGTCGGTGCAGGCTCAGCCAATACTCGTGGATCCGCTTTAACTACACGCTCCATGATCTCTTTGGCTTTCTTGATGTCGTCATCGTAGCTGATGCCAAATACCATATCTACGCGGCGGGTAGGCAGCTTAGAGTAGTTGGTGATGTTGCCGTTATAGATCTGGCCATTAGGTACAATAATTTCTTTGTTGTCCGGGCTGGTTAAGGTAGTGGTGAAAATGCTGATGGTTTTTACCACACCGGAGGTGCCGCCAGCTTCGACGTAGTCGCCTGTGGTAAACGGACGAAACACCAACAATAAAAAGCCCGAGGCAAAGTTTTGCAGTGAGCCCTGTAGTGCTAAGCCAATGGCTAAGCCTGCAGCACCGATAAGGGCAATCATGGAGGTGGTGTCGACGCCTAATTGATCAAGCGCGGCGATAATAACAATCAATAGCAGCAGCGCATTGGCAATGGCTTTTACAAAATCGATTAGAATATTATCCAATTTGGTGCGGCCCAATACTTTACCCAGTAGCCCCACTAAAATTTTGACGACGATTTTACCAATGATAAAGATCAATAGTGCGGTGATGATATTGATTCCCCATGGAATTACATGGGTGTGGACCAAAGTCATGGCATCGTCTTGATTAAAGTCAAACATAAAGCATCCTTTAGTATTAAGTAGCTCGCTTCGCACAAGTATGTGCTGACAAGCTTTATTATGAAAATGTGTTCAATCACGGCAAGTTGTGGTTTTTGCCGCTGATAGGAGATTATTGCCACTAATTAATGTGGGTGCAACCCGCAAATGAATTAGTGGCGTATAAAGATAGAAATAATCGTCTAGGGTTAGGCGATTGTGCCGGTGGTACGAACACGTTTGTTGCCTTTTACGGGCTTTTCTTTCATCGCGGCAAGACGCTGCGCTTGTTTTGCATCAATGATGTTTTTCAGGGCGATCAAAAACCCCGTCACAATAAACGCGCCGGGTGGCAAAATTGCCACTAAAAAGCCTGGATAGTTGGCAAACAACGTTATGGTCCAGTCTTGTGCCAGCTCGCCAAACAGCAGGTGCATATTGGCAAATAGAGTGCCGCTGCCTAATATTTCACGAATTGCCCCCACGGTAACTAGCACTAGAGTGAAGCCGAGGCCCATCATCAGGCCATCGATGGCCGAGGGCAGTACTGGGTTCTTACTGGCAAAGGCATCAGCCCGGCCTAAAATAGCGCAGTTGGTGACAATCAGAGGAATAAAAATCCCTAAAATTGTATACAGCTCGTAGGTGTAAGCCTGCATTAATAGCTCAATACAGGTGGTAAGTGAGGCGATAATCATTACAAATGCTGGCAGGCGTACTGCGTCGCTCACTGTTTTACGAATCAGTGATACTGCTATGTTAGAGCTGGTTAATACCATCATCGTGGCCAACCCCAAGCCCAGCGCGTTTACCACCGAGCCGGATACGGCCAGCAACGGGCACAAGCCTAGTAGCTGCACTAGGGCCGGGTTGTTACTCCAAAGTCCCTTTTTACTGATTTCTTGCCATTCGGCGGTATTACTCATTGCTGTCACCCACATTGCGCGGTGTATTTATGTCGGCTTGTTCAGAGATTTCAAATAATAGGTTGTGATTGATTTGCACCTGTTGCAAAACTCGTTTGATTTGCCTTGTGACGGCACGCGGAGTAATGGTTGCTCCGGTAAATTGATCAAAAGCGCCGCCGTCCTTTTTTACGGCCCAACGCTCGGGGGTAGGGTCGGTTAACGATTTTCCATTAAAACCTAATATCCAATCGCTTTTGTTGGTGTCGACTTTATCGCCGAGTCCCGGTGTCTCTTTGTGGGTTAGTGCCCGCGCACCGGCGACACTGCCATCGCGATTGACCCCGACCAACAAACGAATGGCGCCACTGTACCCGTCGGGGGCGATAGCGGGCACGATCACGGCAATGACTTTACCATTTTTACGTGCGCGGTAAATGGGCTCCGATTGGCTGAAGCCTAACTCGGCCATCATCTCCGCTGGGGTTGCAAGGGTGTCGTTTAATAGGTCGTTATCGACACGATCGGCCGCGACTAACTCAAACAGGGCGCGCTCGGCGGCTTGGCGTTCGGCCTCGGCAATACGGTCGCGAGTCCCGACATTAGTGACGGCCAATATGCCGGCGGTCACCAAGGCGAATAATCCGAGTAACAGACTGTTTTTACTGATTGATGCACCCAACATTAGAGGTCGCCCTTTTTCGTTGCGCGTTGACTTTTTTTATGGCCGTAAGTGCGCGGCACCGTGTAGTAGTCGATAAACGGAGCGGCAAAGTTCATTAGCAGTACGGCAAAAGCGATAGCGTCTGGGTAATTGCCCCAGATGCGAATAACGTATATCAGTACGCCGATGGCAGCGCCGTAAATCATTCGGCCGCGATTGCTTACGGCTGAGCTTACTGGATCGGTAACAATAAAAAATGCACCGAGCATAGTGGCGCCCGAAAACCAATGAAACAACACCGAGCCGCCACTGCTTGAGCTGCCGCTGTCGTAAAAGATAACAGCCATTAACGCCAGCGCTGCGAGCATACTAACCGGTGCGTGCCAGGTAAAAATACGGCGGTATAACAAATAGGCACCGCCGGCTAAAAACGCGAGATTGACCCACTCCCAGCCTGCACCGGCAAAACTACCGGCCGCCAGTACCGGATCTTGCAGGTAAACGCTGTCGAGCATCAGCGAGCTGTTTTGTTTTACAGTATCCAGCGGTGTCGCGGCGGTGTAGCCATCAATGCTGGTGCCAGTCCAAATTTGCTTGAGTGCTTCAATCAATGTTGGCGTGTGACCACCTACATCCATGGGTGCCGCCCATTGGCTCATCTGCAGCGGGAATGAAATCAACAAAATGACATAGGCCACCATAGCGGGGTTGAAGGGGTTAAACCCCATGCCGCCGTAGAGTTGTTTGGCCAACACAATAGCGCAAAAGCTACCGAGGATAACCAGCCACCAGGGGCAATAGGGCGGTAGCGCCAAGCCCAGTAGCACACCGGTGACCAGTGCGCTGCAATCGCGTAAATAAAATAGTACTGGCCGGCCGCGCAGCGCCATAATGGCCGCTTCAAAACCCATGCATGCAGCGCTGGCTAGCAGCACATTATGCAGCGAGCCAATACCAAAAAAATACGTCAGTACCGCAAGCCCCGGCAGTGTTGCCATAACCACGATACGCATAACCTGACTGGTGCCAAGAGCACGGTGTGTATGCGGTGATGTGATGCGTGTCAGTGCCATGCTGTATTCCGTTAGTTAAAAATCAGACTTACTCGTTGTGTTCGGCCAGTTGCTCGCGAGTCGCGGCCAATTTAACTTCTAGTTTTTCTACGCCGGTTTTAAACGCATCTAGGTTAGCATCGTTGTCGGCTTGGGCTTTGAGCAAGCGCGCCTGCGATTTTTCTAATCGTGCCTCCAGCGACTCCACTTGGTTGCGCAGCTTATCGGCAACGCTCATGGTGCCCATTGCGGCGGCGCGGGCTTTGGCCTTTTCAATAGCTTGGCTCGCAGCATCGTTGGCAACGTTTACTTCGGCCTCGGGGGTGGCCGAGTTTCGCGGTGTTGGCTCGGCTACACTTGTGGGCGCTAATTCGCTCAGCTCTTTTTGGTTGCTGGCGATCTTCTCTTTCAGTTTGGCAACGCCTTGCTCTAAGGCCTCGGCGTTATCCGAGGCTTGTTCGCGTGCCTCGCGGGCTTTTTGTTCGGCCTTGGTTAAGCGTTTATACAACGACTCTAGTGTTGTGCGCAGTTTTTCCTCGGGTGCCATCGCCATTTTAGCTTTGGCGCGCTCAATCGCGGCGCTTACTGGATCGTCGGCAACGGGTTTGCTGGCAGCGGGCGGCACTGTGCTCGCAGGCGCTAAAGCGGCTAGCTTGTCGCGCGCAGCGGCAAGTTTTAGCTCGGCCTGTTTAATACGGGCTTGCTGTTTTTCTAACTGCTCTTCAGTGGCATCGTCTTGCGGTTTTTGTGCTTGCTTTAAGCTGTCTTGAGCGGCGGCCAACAGTCGTTCAAGCTTGGCGCGCTGCTTGTCGTCATCTGCAGCCGTGGTAGCCGGTTGTGCCGCTGGGGCGTTTTGCTCGGTGGCAGGCGCTGCCGCTTTTTGTTCGGCGAGTTTCTTTTTGGCCAGCTCAGCGGCTTTTTTACGGGCTAAACGCTTGGCTTCTTTCTCGGCTTCTTCTTTGTCGATTCGCTCTTGGCGAAACTCAAAGCGGCGGCGCGAGCGATCGGATTTTTCTTTGTCGCTGCGATGTTGGCGAATCTCACCTTTGGCCGCGCGGTAGTATTGCACCAATGGAATATGACTGGGGCAAACAAACGAACAGGCACCGCATTCGATGCAGTCAAATAAGTTATGCGCTTCGAGCTTTTCCAGGTCTTCACTTTGAGCGTACCAAAACAGTTGTTGCGGCAGTAAATCGGCCGGACACGCCTCGGCGCACATACCGCAACGAATACACGCTTGGGCCGGCTCGGGTGGCGGTAACTCTTTGCGCGATGGCGCCAAGATGCAGTTGGTGGTTTTAATTAATGGCACCGAGGTGTCGGGCAATGAGAAGCCCATCATCGGCCCCCCCATCACTAGGCGCGAGGCTTTTTTCTCGCTATAGCCATGTTGTTCTAAAATAAATTCAATTGGGGTGCCCAGTAGCACTTCGATATTGCGTTGGCGCTCGAGTGCTTCACCGACTACCGTGGTAATGCGCTTAACCAATGGCTCGCCAAACCGCACCGCGCGATACACGGCGGCGGTGGTGCCGACATTTTGGCAGACAATCCCAATGCTTGCGGGGATCTGGCCTGCAGGTACTTCTTGGCCGGTTAAAATTTGAATGAGCTGTTTCTCACCACCTGATGGGTACTTGGTGGGAAAGCTCACCACTTCTATCGTTGTGCCGGCAGCCGCATCGCGCATAGTGGCAATGGCTGCAGGTTTGTTGTCTTCGATACCAATAACGACTCGGCTGGGATTGCCCAGCAGCGTGCTTAAAATTTGTGTGCCCGCAATGACCTCTTGAGCGCGGTTTTGCATCAGTATATCGTCGGCGGTGATATAGGGTTCACACTCGGTGCCGTTAATAATCAGCGTATCAATGGTTTGATTGGCGCGCGGATTTAATTTTACGGCGGTAGGAAACCCCGCGCCGCCAAGACCTGTAATACCGGCAGCACGCACACGTTCAAGCAGCGCGGTCTTATCAATATCTTGATAGTTGGGCGCTTCATCAAGTGCCAGCCAGCGGTCTTCACCGTCGGTGTCTAAAATAATACAGGTGTCAGTCATACCCGAGGGGTGCGGTACTACATGATCGGTAATGGCTGTGACAGTACCCGAGGTGGGGGCGTGTACATGGGCACTAAAAACGCCATCGGCCTCGGCCAGTAGTTGTCCGCCCAGAACCTGTTGACCAACCTCTACCAGCACTTTAGCGGGGGCACCAATGTGCTGGTTGAGTGGCAACACCAATTGCGGTGGTATGGCCAGTGTTGCTAACGGCTCTAGCAGCGACTGAGCTTTGTTTTCGGGCGGGTGTATACCACCGGAAATATCCCAAACTTTAATCAACTGCGTCATTAGGAAGCGTCACTTGTGTTGCGTTGTGTATGACCGCGACCGCTGTCGGTTGCGATTAAATTGGCGACCTGTTTATGGCTTGCCGCTGGTAGCTCCCAGCTCCATTGGCGAATTCCCGATGCCACCGGGATCATGTCGATACAGTCTACCGGGCACGGCTCTACGCACAGGTCGCAGCCGGTACATTCATCGGCGATAACCGTGTGCATTTGTTTGGCGGCGCCTAAAATGGCGTCCATTGGGCAGGCCTGAATACATTTGGTGCAGCCGATGCATTCGTCTTCGCGAATAAATGCCACGGTGGGTATGTCGGATTCTTCACCGTGTTCTTCATCTAGCGTTGGAGCCTCTACATCCAATAGCGCGGCCAACTCATTAATGGTAGTTTGGCCACCGGGTGGGCACTTGTTAATGGCATCGCCGTTGGCAATGGCTTGGGCGTAAGGTTTGCAGCCGGGGTAGCCACATTGGCCGCACTGGGTTTGAGGTAATAAGGTGTCAATTTGTTCAACCAGCGGGTCGCCTTCGACTTTAAACCGAACGGCGGCGTAGCCCAGCAGGGCGCCAAATACGAGCGCCAAACCGATCAGGGCAATCAACGCCGAGGCGATGGGATGTTGTGCGATGGTTTCTAGCATAGAGTACGTTCTAACATAGAGTGCTTTTAAACATAGGGTGCGTTCATATTGGGTGCTGTTAAATCAAATGCGGCGCGGCGGCGCTTAAACCAAACCGCCGAACCCCATAAAGGCGAGCGACATTAAGCCTGCAGTGATCATCCCGATTGCAGCACCTTTAAACGGTGTGGGCACATCGGCGACCGCGAGGCGCTCGCGCATAGCAGAAAACAGTATGAGTACCAATGAAAAGCCCAGCGCAGCACCAAACCCAAACAGGGTCGATTGCATAAAGTTGTGGGCCTTTTGGGTGTTTTGTAACGCCACTCCCAATACCGCGCAGTTGGTGGTGATAAGCGGTAAAAATACACCCAAGACGCGATACAACAGCGGGCTGGTTTTTTCGATAAACATCTTGGCTAGCTGCACTACCACGGCAATCACCAAAATAAAGCTGATGGTGCGCATGTACTCAAGGCCGAGCGGTTGCAGCACCCAAGTGGCGACTAAATAACTGCAAATAGAGGCTAGGGTAAGTACAAACGTGGTGGCACTGGCCATACCAATGGCAGTTTCTAACTTGTTAGAAACACCCATAAACGGACACAACCCTAGAAACTGAACCAACACAAAGTTGTTCACTAGGATTGCGCTGAGCAAGATAACCGCAAGTTCGGTCACACTGTTCACCTCAAGTCGTCCGCAGGCCGGTGGCTACCGGCACTAAAGGCGCATTATCAGTGATGCGGCCCTTGCGGTTCAATATAAAACCCACTCTTAATTAGGCTGATTGGGTATATGCTTATAAACGACAGTACGCAGGCTTAACGACCCATTCGCCGTGTTATTCCCCGCTGAACTGTCGTTACATGACCCGTTGGCCGGGCTCTGAGCCACTGTCTGGCTCTAGCAAATAAATATCGCTGCCACCGGGGCCGGCGGCCAGCACCATCCCTTCTGACATGCCAAATTTCATTTTGCGTGGCTTGAGGTTGGCGACCATTACCGTCAGGCGGCCTTCTAGGTCTTCGGGCTGGTAAGCGGCTTTAATGCCGGAGAACACATTGCGCGTCTCGCCGCCCAAGTCCAGAGTTAGCTGGAGCAACTTGTCGGCGCCTTCTACGTGTTGTGCTTTAACAATACGCGCCACGCGCATATCCACTTTGGCAAAATCGTTAAACTCAATTTCTGCCGCGATCGGCTCATCGGCTAACGGGCCGGTGGCGGCGGGCTGGGCGGCTTCTTCTTTACTCGCTTCAATCATGGCGTCAACTTGGTCCTTATCGATACGCTGCAACAATGGCTTAAAGGTGTTAATGGCACCACTGCGATAGTTGGGGGCGCTGTTCCAATCGAGGGTTTCGCCTAAAAAGGCTTCGGCGCGCTTGGCAAGTTCGGGCAATACTGGCTTAAGGTAAATCATCAGCGCGCGGAACATGTTGATGCCTAAGCTACAAACCTCCAGCACCTCTTGCTCGCGGCCCGCTTCTTTGGCTAACGCCCAAGGTGCGGCGGCTGCGATGTATTCATTGGCGGCATCGGCCAGTGCCATAATTTCGCGCATGGCTTTAGAGAAACTGCGTGCCTCGTAAAGCTGAGCAATACTCTCGCTGGCGACTACAAAGCGCTGCCACAGCTCGGGGTCAACCGGTGTTGGGGCAAGCTCGCCACCGGCTTTGCTGACAAATTTAGCTGTGCGGCTGGCGATGTTCACCACTTTACCGACTAGGTCGGAGTTAACGCGCTGCACAAAGTCGTCGAGGTTTAAGTCTAAATCGTCGACGTTGGCGGTGAGCTTGGCGGCAAAGTAGTAGCGTAAGTACTCGGGGTCTAGGTACTTTAAGTAGGTTTGGCCATTGATAAACGTGCCGCGGGACTTGGACATCTTCTTGCCATTGACCGTAACAAAGCCATGCACGTTAACTTTGGTGGGTGTGCGCATGCCGGCCGAGTGCAGCATGGCGGGCCAAAACAGGGCGTGAAAGTTGATAATATCTTTACCGATAAAGTGATGCACCTCGGCGGTAGAGTCGGGGCTCCAGTATTCCTGCCAGTCGAGCCCGTTGCGCTCGGCAAAGTTCTTTAAGCTGGCGATATACCCGATGGGTGCGTCGAGCCAAACATAAAAGTATTTGTTCGGGTGGCCGGGAATTTCAAATCCAAAGTAGGGCGCATCGCGGGAGATATCCCACTCTTGTAAGTCGGTGTCGAGCCACTCGGCGACTTTGTTGGCGACCTCATCTTGCAGGTGTCCGGCGCGGGTCCAGCCTTTTAAAAAATCGCTAAACTCAGGGAGCTTAAAGAAAAAGTGCTCGGATTCTTTGGGTACGGGGGTAGCGCCGGTAAGAACCGAGACCGGATTGATTAAATCCATCGGGGAGTAAGTGGCACCACAGGCTTCACAGTTATCGCCGTACTGGTCGTCGGTTTTACACTTGGGGCAGGTGCCCTTGATGTAGCGATCGGCCAAAAACAGTTGTTTTTCTGGGTCAAACGCCTGGACAATCGAGCGCTGGGCAATATGGCCATTGGCCTCAAGCTTGGTGTAGATCTGCTCGGCCAGCTCGCGGTTTTCGCTCGAGTGGGTGGTGTAGTAGTTGTCGTGCTGCACCAAAAAGCCCTGCGACACCTCGAGGTGGGCCGCGTGCATTTTTTTAATGTGCTCTTCGGGGCTAATGCCTTGCTCTTCAGCCTTAAGGGTAATGGCGGTGCCGTGAGCGTCATCGGCGCAAAAGTAATGGCACTCGTGACCGCGTAGGTTTTGAAACCTAACCCAAATGTCGGTTTGAATCTGTTCCATAATGTGGCCCAGATGCAGCTCGCCATTGGCGTAGGGCAGCGCGCTGGTAACCATAATTTTGCGGCGTGTGCTCATAGCGTCGATGTTTACTCTTGTTAGTGGCTGAAGTCGGCTCTGCCGTTTGCTCGATAACGGTTGATCATAGCGCGGCGGCCGAGACAAAAATGGAGCGGCACTATACCATTTTCATGCCTTTTTTGTGCAGCGTTTCAGGGCTTTAACGCTGTTTCAGATCCCCAGCGCTTGGATTTTGCAGGCGCGCCCCCACCAATAGGGGTTAGTTACTTATTAGAGCGCTTGCCAGAGGTTACCAACGTCATGACAGATCAGACCGAAATTGCACATGTACTCGGCGCTATTGCCGACCCTTATAATGGTGCCAGCCTCGAGAGTTTAGGTGCAATTAAGGCGTTAACCGTTGCCGGTAGCAAGGTACAGGTGAGTCTAGAGCTGGGCTACCCCGCCGCCAAAGATGAACGATTGGCGGGGCAAGTACAGCAGGCGTTGATGGCGCTGGACGGTATAGACGAGGTGGATTTAGATTTAAGCTGGCGCGTAGTGGCACATCCGGCTGCTAACAGCGCCCAAGCGGTGCCAGGGGTTAAAAATATTATTGCAGTTGCCTCGGGTAAAGGCGGGGTGGGTAAATCCACTACGGCGGCTAACTTAGCCTTGGCGCTGGCGGCTGAAGGTGCCCGAGTGGGGATGTTGGATGCCGACATTTATGGCCCTAGTCAGCCACAAATACTGGGTGTGGGGCAGCGTCGGCCAAACATTGTGGGCGAGGGCAAAGCCCAGCAAATGGTGCCTATCGAGGCGCACGGCTTGCAGACCATCTCGATGGGGTACTTAGTCACCGAGCAAACCCCGATGGTGTGGCGCGGGCCAATGGTCAGCGGCGCGCTAAAACAGTTGTTAAGCCAAACTCGCTGGGACGAGCTGGATTATTTAATTATTGATATGCCGCCAGGCACCGGAGACATTGCCTTAACACTGTCGCAAAGCGTACCGGTGACCGGCTCGGTTATTGTCACCACGCCACAAGATATCGCACTGCTGGATGCGGTCAAAGGCATTGAAATGTTCCGCAAAGTACATGTACCGGTGTTGGGTGTTATCGAAAATATGGCGACTCATGTGTGCAGCGATTGCGGCCATAAAGAGGCGATATTTGGTGCCGGTGGTGGCGAACGTATTGCGCGAGACTACAACACCGAGCTGCTGGGGCAACTGCCTTTGACCATGGCGGTACGCGAACAGGCCGATAGCGGCCGGCCATCGGTGGTGGCCGACCCCGACAGCGATGTGGCGCAGACCTATCGCACCATTGCGTTAAAAATGGCCGCGTGTTTGTGGCGTGAAAACCAAGCGGCGGCGCCGACAACAATATTGACCAGTGTTGACGATTAAGCCGGTGAGGCGGAGCTAAGGCTCTGCCATAGCGCGTCTGAAGGATTAAAGCCGCCCGTAACAGCGGCTTTTTTTGTGCCGCTAAGACTAATGCTTAGCAAATGGGTTGGGGGTGTCGGCGTAATTAATAAGTTGCAGGTTATCGAAGCGTCCACTTGCGGCGGCCTCAAGCAGCATCTCCAGCTCAGTTGAACGGTGCAACGCTACCAGTGGCTGCATATCGCTGGTGTTCATTATCGGGTTGTTTAGGTCAATCAGTGCCTGTATCTCTGGTTGATTACGGGCGGCGTGAATGATCACTACGTTTACTTTATCGGCTTGCAGTTGGTTGTCGATATGGTCTAAGAACACAGATTTTTTGGTTTCTATTGGCACATCAAACATAGTGATAAAAGCCTCGCCCATGCGCATCGACATACGCAATTGGTACTGCTTGGCAAGATCTGTGACAACGGCAATCATGGCGTCAGTCGCCAGTGCGGTACGCATATGGTAGTCGACATATTCAATCGGCAGACCGGTGGCCAGTGCGCGTTTGATTTGCGCCTCAAGCTCCAACCTTACTTCATCAAGGTTGATATCTTGCTGTAAAAACTCGTCAGTGGATGGATAAAAGTATCCATTTTCATTGATTAAGCTTGGCACCTCTTTACGTCCGGCGATTGGCCCCCAGCGGTAATGGCGCCATTCGGCGTTAAGCGTTAAGTGCACACCTACCGAGATCTGCGGATTAGCGCGCAGGATTTCTACCGCCTCTTGATGCCAAGGGGTGGTAAACATCACTGATGCGGCAAAAGGAATCTTAAGTGCGGCCAAGTCTTGTAAGCCTTGGTTAGTGGCGTGAGTCATGCCTATGTCATCGACTCGAATAATTAATTGGTCTGGCTGGGCTACTGCTTGTGTGCCACTAAAGGTGAGTGACGCAAACAGTAATACGCTTAAAACGTGTAGTCGGCGAATGATGTGCAGAGTGTTCATAAGATCTCCTTTTAATTTGGCTTTAGCTTGGTGGGATTGGACAACGTTGTCAATTTGTTGTTGGTAAAGTAATGTTGGGGTTTGGGTGTCGCTCGGGGCGGGCTTGCAGGGTGAATGTTATAAGCCAGGTTACGTGAGTTGTAGCTAGTGCGCGGTCGATTGCGCAGCTATGAGTTTAGCCACTCCCAAAAACCGCAAAAAAACGCTATCATGCGCGCCGGAATCTACCGTTACCTAAGGGGAGCACAATGAGTATTAAATCCGATAAATGGATGCGCCGTATGGCTGCCGAGCAAGGTATGATCGAGCCGTTTGAGCCAGAGCAGGTGCGCTACGGTGCCGATCAACAGCGCATTGTGTCTTATGGCACCTCTAGTTACGGTTACGATGTACGTTGTGCTGATGAGTTTAAGATTTTTACCAATGTCTATTCGTCGGTGGTGGATCCCAAGAACTTTGATGAAAACAGCTTTGTCGATATCAAAAGCGATGTATGCATTATTCCGCCAAATTCTTTTGCACTGGCCCGCACGGTCGAATACTTTAAGATTCCGCGTTCAGTGCTAACTGTGTGTCTGGGTAAATCTACTTACGCCCGCTGCGGTATTATTGTTAACGTAACGCCGCTTGAGCCCGAGTGGGAAGGACATGTGACGCTGGAGTTTTCTAACACCACGCCATTGCCTGCCAAAATTTACGCCAATGAAGGTGTGGCGCAAATGCTGTTTTTTGAATCAGACGAAGAGTGCGAAACTAGCTATCGCGATCGCGGTGGTAAATATCAAGGTCAGCGTGGTGTAACCTTACCAAGAACATAAGTTCTTGGTGGGCCTTATGGCTGGAAAAAATTAACAAATATAAACCTTCGTGAAACTTTTCGTTTTACTCGACGTCCTAAACCTGCTTACAAAACATGCACCTGTTGTGTGTTTTGTCGGGAGGTTTTACTACAGGACGTATCTGTTTAGCCCCTCCATTTTTTAATTGTCACTATGTTAATGTCCGCGTTTGTCTGAGCGCGGAGCGCTTTTGGCTGGCCAAAAAACGTGGCTGCCGTGTAAGCAATTAACTGTACCAATAGTGGGTCGTTATTGTTAATGGAGTTTTTATGCGTTTTAAATTAGGGTTGATTGCATCGGTTGGTTTTTTGGGTTCCATGCATGCATTGGCGGAGCCGTACCAGTGGGAAGTCGAGGGTAGTTATCGCAGTGGCGAAGACACATTACCGTCTTATTTTGGCCAGGATCGTGATGCCTATAGCGTTTCGGGGAAGTACTATTTTTCGCCAGTATCTAGCGCTGGTCGGCCACTGGCTGAGGCTGCGTTTTTAGCCCGAGCCAGCAGTGTTAATATCTTGATGGATCACCATACGGACGTGGTCGATCAAAGCTATTGTTCCAGTGAGGACGATTGTACAACTAATAAGAGTGACGAGTCTGAAAGTGGTTTGGGGGTGGGGCTTGAGTATTACGTCCCCAATAGTATTTTTTATCTTGCGGGGCAGGTTAAGCAAAGTCAGCGTGAGGTAAATAGTTATTATTCTGGCGCTGGAAGCGAATGGTATCACTCTGAGGATAGTAGTCGTACATCGTGGGCAGCTACTGTTGGTGTGATGCCCATTGATGGATGGTTAATTGCCGCAAAGATCGGAGAGCAAAACGACTTTAATGGTAGCGAACAGAGCATTGAAACCAAGTATGTTTTACCCATGGGGCAGCAAGCACTTAAATTAACGGGTGCTTATTATTTGGATGGTTACGACTACCTCCAGCGTGATTGGCAGGTCGGCGCTGATTATTTCTTTACGCCCTCGCTCAGTATTGGTGGTACGTACGCCGATGGCGATAGCTACGGCGTGCGAGCCGAGAAGTTCTTTACCGAATCTTTTAGTTTATCTGCTGACTATCAGGATGGTGATTACGAAGAGTCCTTTGGGGTTTCGTTAAAAGCACGCTTTTAATCACGCTTTTTGAGACTCATGCTTTAGTAAACAGCGCCAAGTGGTTACACTGGCGCTGTTTTTCGGGTTGCCCATGCCCGAGGTGCGTAGTTGAATATCAAATACAATAAAGTAGAGGTTGATAAAGTCTCTATCGAGAGCGCTTATTTATTACAAGGAGTTTATATGAAACGAATTTTTTATGGCGCATTACTAAGTGCTGTTAGCTTTTCAGCGATGGCAGACCCCTATAGTTATCAAGCCGAAATAGGTGGTCGTTATAACTACACGGACGGCGTTTTTGATGATGATGATAGCTATAGTGTGTATGGCAGCTATTATTTTTCACCGGTACAACTAAAGAACCATGCGTATGCAGAGGCTGCTTTTCTTGAGCGGGCAAGCTCGGTTACCTTGGGTGGAACCTTTGCAGATAACTCCTTCACTGCCTATAACGTGTGTGCGGCCAGCAGTTGTTCAACTGTGCCGAAAAATCTGCAGTCGCAAAACTACAGCCTGAGCACGCGGGGCTATGTTCTTGATTCTATAATTTATGCATCGGCAACATATAATTATCACGACCATAAAATTGAGTATTCCAATGGTCAAAGCCACTCAGGTTCAGATACACACTGGTCTGCTCAATTGGGTGTGGCACCCTTGGAAGGTTGGTTGTTAACCACCGGTTTTTCAGAAGATTCTGCATTGTTTGAAGATGGCTGGAATGTGCACAGTAAATACGTCGGCGAGTTGACCAATGGTCGCGCTTACAACCTAGAAGCTGGTTATGCTGATTGGGATAATGGCGATAGCAGCTGGACTGTGGGTGGGGATTTTTACTTTACCCGTGCAGTTAGCGTAGGTGGTACTGTAGGCGAAGACGATGTTTACTCATTGCGTGCACAGAGCTTTTTTACACCAAATGTGAGCCTTTCTGTTAATTTGATGAACAGTGAGTATGCTGATTCTTACTCGGTAGGTTTAACCGCAAGATTTTAATGTTTAAGGTGGCCGCCCGTTGCGGCTGACACAAAAAAAGCCGACGTGTTAGCGTCGGCTTTTTTTGTGTCGTTTATTTTTTAGGCTCTAATAAAAGCAGTTACTGAGTAACCCGCGCAAACTCATCAAAGTAGCTGGGGAAGGTCTTAGAGGTGCACTTAGGGTCGTTAATCACAATCTCGGCCTCGCCAAAACTTGCCAGTGAAAAACACATAGCCATGCGGTGGTCGTTGTAAGTGTCAATGGCGGCAGCCTGCATCTGCTCGGGCGGCTCGATGTAAATATAATCTTTGCCTTCGTCGACAACCGCACCCAACTTGCGTAGCTCGATGGCCATGGCCGCTAGGCGGTCGGTCTCTTTAACACGCCAGTTATAAATATTGCGAATGCGGGTTGGTCCATCGGCAAACAGTGCGGCAGTGGCAATGGTCATTGCCGCGTCGGGGATATGGTTTAAATCCACATCAACGCCTTGTAGCTTGCCAGTGCCTTTTACTTCAATCCACATGTCCGAATAGGTGACCTCGGCGCCCATTTGCTTTAATACATCGGCAAATTTTGCGTCGCCTTGAATGCTGGCGCTGCCGGTACCGTGTACTTTTATTGGGCCGCCGCCAATGGCCGCTGCCGCTAAAAAGTACGAGGCCGACGAAGCATCGCCTTCGACCATAATCTCGCCCGGCGATTGATAAGTCTGATTACCGGTAACGTTAAAGCTTTGATAGTTGTTGTTGGCAACGCTCACGCCAAATTTGGCCATGGTGTCGAGGGTAATATCGATGTAAGGCTTAGAAACTAGCTCCCCCTCGACTTTAATGGTTGTGTCTCCGCCCAGCAGCGGGGCCACCATTAACAGCGCGGTCAGGTATTGGCTTGAGATGTTGCCTTTGATGCTGACTTCACCGCCGGCTAGGGTTTTACCGGTAATCAGTAGCGGCGGAAAACCGTCGTCTTGTTGGTACTGGATATCGGCACCCAGCTGGCGCAAAGCATCAATCAAGTCACCAATGGGGCGCTCGTACATGCGTGGCTCGCCAGTAATGGTGAACTCGCCAGCGCTAACCGCTAGTGCGGCAGTCAGTGGGCGTACGGCTGTGCCGGCATTGCCAAGGTACAAAGTGGCGGCGGCATCGATTGCAAACGTGCCGCCTAAGCCTTCAAGAGTACAAGTCTGTTTGTCATCGCTCAGCTGGTAATTCACGCCTAAAGCGGTTAACGCGCCAAGCATATAACTCACGTCATCACTGTCGAGCAAGTTGGTGATGGTGGTTTTGCCTTTGGCCAATGCCGCCAACAGCAAAATGCGGTTAGAAAGGCTTTTTGAGCCGGGCAGAGTCACTTCGCCCCGAGCACTGGTGATAGGTTTTAGGGTTAAAGTTTCCATAAATTGCCAGCTCATTATATAAAAGGCGGCATTTTACCAAAAACTGGCACCACTGCGCTATGGGCAGTGGTGCTGTGGATGACAGGTGGGGTTATTCAAAGCTGTATTTAAGTGGTAGTTGCTCTCGAATTTTGTCCAGCACCTGCATAATGCCGAGTGTTTCGGCAAGCGGGATGATCGGACTTTCAAGTTCACCGGCACGAATACAGCGGGCGGCCTCACGCACCTGAAAGATAAAACCGTTGTCGGCGTTGGTTGCGCTAAGTGATTCGGCCTCAGCCCATTCGCGGCCATTTAGTTCGCGCAAAGTGAATGAATCGGCCGACTGAAAGTCGGGGTAATCGATGCGCCCGGCGCTGCCAAATAAGCTCACGTCTTGCCCCAGCAGTAAGTTAAAGCTGGTGTTAACGGTTGCAATGCAGCCTGATGGAAAAACCAACTGATACGATGCGATCTCATCGACTCCAGTCTTACTAAAGTGGCAATGGCTATGAGTAATACGGGGTAACTCTCCCAGCCAATAGCACAACATACTAATCGGATAGATGCCCATATCTAGGGTGACGCCACCGGCCAGCGCGGGGTCGATTAACCGTGGCAGGTAGTGATCGGGGGCAATGCCGCCAAAATTGATATTGGCAATTTTAACCGCGCCAATACGGCCACTTTTAATGGTATCGCGCAGCTTAACCATCGATGGCAAAAAACGTGTCCAGATGGCCTCCATTAAAAACACCCCATGGCGCTGGGCGCAATCTATTAATACCTGTGCCTGAGGGGCGTTTACGGTAAAGGGTTTTTCAATCACCACATGTTTGCCGTGGGCTAGGGCCAGCAGAGCGTTATCGGCGTGAAAATTGTGAGTGGTGGCAATGTAAACAACATCAATATCATCCCGGGATACTAATCGGGCGTAGGTTTCACTGTCGATTTGGTGTTGATTGGCAAAGGTTTGCGCCCGCTCGGGTGATTTAGATGCAATAGCGATAAGTGTGTTGTCGGGCTCTAAAGCGATAGCCTCGGCCATTTTATGAGCAATAATGCCGGCTCCGATAATGCCCCAACGAATTGTATGATTGGCCATAACGCCTCCTGTTATGATATGAACTGGCGAATAAACGTGTTGCCAGTAAGAACGTGCTCCAATACTACACCGTTGTAAATGGCAGTGATGTAAAAATGGCCAGCGCCGGCAGTAAAGAAATGTATAAAAACACCAATGTCATATTAAGCTATTGTGTACTTTTTGCGCTCGTCGCCGTGGCACTTATTAGCGTCGCAGATACGCTATTGATCTTTCGCTGACAGATTTAAAGGATAAAAAGGGGTAAATCGTGCAACAGGAAGTCGTTATTATCTTAATTACATGGGCGGCCGGTGTTACCGCGTTGCTTGGTGGCTTTGTCGCTCGTATCGAAACATTTAAAGAGGGTGTGGCGAAACAAGAATTTGTACATGGCATTATCGCTTTTGGTGGCGGCGCACTGCTTGCCGCTGTGGCGTTTGCATTAACGCCCCACGCAATGGCGGCGTTATCGCCGCTAACCTTAGCCCTAAGTTTTTGTGCCGGAGCGTTGTTGTTTTTTGCACTGGATGGATACCTTGCTAAGCGCGGCGGTGCATTTTCGCAGTTTTTAGCCATGCTAATGGACTTTGTTCCCGAGGCCATTTCGCTCGGCGCTATTTTCACCCATAACCGTAAAATGGGTTTGGTCTTGGCCGCCTTTATTGGCCTGCAAAATTTTCCCGAAGGGTTTAACGCGTTTCGCGAGTTAAAAAAGAGCGGTGTGCGCGCAGGCACTATTTTATGGGTGTTTTTAGGGGTGAGTTTTTTGGGGCCATTGGCGGCGTTAACGGGGTACTATTTTCTTCAGGGGCAGGAGCAAATAACCGCTATTATTATGTCGTTTGCCGCTGGGGGAATTTTGTATCTCATTTTTCAAGATATAGCGCCACAAGCGGTAATGCGGCGTCATTGGTCGCCGCCGTTGGGTGCTGTGCTCGGGTTTTTGATCGGCATGCTCGGCACGGCTGCTATTTCTTAAACTATTATTTTTTAAACCGTTATCGGTTAAACCCAGAGCGATTGCTTTGCCGCGCGGTTAACACGCCGCACCAACCTAAACCTTTTGTGCGAGACATAGCTTATGCGTATTGCCTTAGTCGGGCTGGGCGATATTGCCCAAAAAGCTTACCTTCCTGTTGTTGCCCGCCACGGTGATATCACCCCTATTTTGTGCACTCGTAACCACGCAGTGTTGCAATCGTTATCGGCGCGTTACCGAATTGCCGAAACTTACCCAAGTTACGATGAGCTGCTGGCTGCGCGTCCCGCTGCAGTCATGATTCACTCTGCCACCGATAGTCACTATCGGCTTGCCCGTACAGCGCTAGAGCAGGGCATAGCTGTGTTTGTCGATAAACCCATCAGCTACCAATTGGCTGAAGTGGAAGCGTTGATTACGCTTGCACAAAATAACAACACGGTATTGTTTTGTGGTTTTAATCGGCGTTACGCCCCCCTGTATCAAGCACCCTTGGCGGTGCAGCCCATTAACGTGCACTATCAAAAAAATCGGCATAACCTCGCGGACGATGCACGTATTTTTATTTATGATGATTTTATTCACGTATTAGATTTTGTTCGGCATTGCGCTAAGGTAGAAAAGGTTGACGCGATTAAACCGTGGGTGAGTGCTTATAGCGAGCAGGGCAAACTGGGTAGTGTGCAGGTAAGTTTTAGCGTTGCGGGCGGCTCTTTTACGGCAGCCATGAACCGTTTAAGTGGTCAGGCTCGCGAGCGGTTAGAGTACAGCGGATACAATCAAAGCTGGCAGGTCGATAACGTCGCATCGGGCATTCACTACAAAGATAATAAAGCAATTGCTATGGGCTTTAGCGACTGGGATGACACCCTGTATAAACGCGGATTTGTCGATATGATTGATGCGTTTTTCGCTATGTTGCAACAAGGCAACGCCGATACAGAGTATTTGGCGGGCGTGTTAGCCAGCCATCGCTTATGTGAGCGAGTGCTGCAAGAAATCTAAGGCGGTGAGGTTAATGTTACCAGTTGCCCATCAAGCTTAAGCAGAGCTTGATGGTGGAGGCGTTAAGGATATCGATAAAAAACGCTCCCACCAAAGGCACAATTAAAAATGCTTTAGGCGAGGGGCCATAGCGCCCAGTGGTCGAATCCATATTGGCAATCGCCACCGGTGTAGCGCCAAGTCCCAGCCCAGCAAAGCCTGCCGATATGACCGCTGCATCATAGTCCCGGCCCATGACTTTAAACACAATATAAATTGCAAATAACGTCATGGTTAAAGTTTGCAGTAATAGCGCAATAATAATAGGGGTAAAGTTACTGGCCAGTGACCATAACTGTAAGCTCATTAGGCTTATGCCTAAAAATAAGCTTAATGACACTTCACCAAATTTAGCAATTGCGCTATGGCTTACTGGTAGCTTCAATCGGTCGGCAGCATTGGTGAGTACAATACCTGCGAACATAGCGGTGAGAAACCCCGGCAACAAAATGTTGCGCTTAAACAATAACTGGTTAGCCAGCTCGCCTAACTGCACACACAGTGCAAGCAGCACAATAACAGTCAAGATAGCGCTAAGGTCCCAAGGGTCTTGTTCTACATCGACTGTTGCTGTTTCTATGTCGTGTGGCTCGGTTGCCTCAATTAAATTTGGCGATAACTGATTTTTTTCAATCAACCACTTGGCGATGGGCGCGCCAATAATCCCCCCAGCCACCAAACCAAAGGTGGCAAAGGTGATGCCTATAGTGCCGGCCTCATACAAGCCCGCCGCCTCGGCCTCGGCGCCCCAAGCAATGGCCGTACCGTGGCCACCAGCCAGCGAAATACTGCCCGCCATTAAACCGTAACCAGGGTGTACGCCATAAAAAACGGCGATAGCGACACCAATAATATCTTGTAGGATTAAAAATACGGCTGCTACGGCCACTAATTTAACTAATGCCCGCCCGCCACTGGATAAGATGCTGAGCTTGGCGGCAAGACCAATAGTAGAGAAAAACACCAACAGTAAAAAATCGCGTACCTGCATATCAAACAGCAGTTGCACACCACCGATAAAATATAAGGCGGCGGTCAACACACTAAATAATATACCGCCGGTAACAGAAGGGGGGATGTTGCTATTGCCTAAGAGCTTAAGGCGTTGGTTAACATAGATACCGACAAACAGCACAAAGATGCACAGAATTAACGTGGGGATGGGCGGTAGGGATAGGGTAATCATGACGAGCCTTGCGTAGCTTGAGCAATTGGCCCTGATTATAACCTATTGACAAAAAAAGCCCCGGCATTGCCGGGGCTAGGGGTTAAAACTGATAAGCCACTGTGGCTTTTATATTGCGGCCTGGCTCGTAGTCGGTTAGGTACAGCTCGCCAAAGCGCGGGTGAAAACTGGTGCCGGTGCGCGATGATTGCGAGGCGTAAAACTCGTCAAACACATTGTCGATGCCGGCGGTAAATTGTAACCGTTGCAGCGGCTGCCATTGCAAAGAAACATTATGGATGGTGAAACTATCTTTAGAGTTTTCAAGCGAGGCGCCGTCTAAGTCTGGGCCGGCGGCCACATCGCCTACCATTTGCACATCGTAATGCAGCGCTAAATCTACATTGCTAAAGCTGTAGTCAAGGTTAACGCTCCAGGTGTCGCCTTGCTGACGGTCGATGCGGGCACCGTCAAATTGGCTGTACTGCTCATAAGCGTCCAGCTCACTTTCGGCATCCGAATAGGTAACTAACGCACGTAAGCCGCCAATGTCGTAACCGATGTAAGCTTCAACCCCTTCGATCTCCATATCGCCGACGTTGTCCAGCGACGGGCCTGCGTATTGATAGGTGTAACCATCAATATTGGTGCGAAACATGGTTGCCCCCACGCTAAAGCGATCGGCACCTAAAATAGCGTCGCCGTAAGCAAAGGCCAGCTCGGTGTTGTTGCCAGTTTCGGCTTTAAGGTCTGGGTTGGCGGTTTCAAATAAGCCCGCGCCGGTAAACACCTCAGACAGTTCTGGGCCTTTAAACAGCTCTGTGGTCGAGGCTTTAAATACCAGCGTGTTAATGGGCTGGAATTCTGCGGCGAGTGAGGTGGTTACGTCGTCGTAAGATTTATCCACCACGGCCGAGTTAACATCGTACTCGTCAAAGCGTACACCGGGAATAATCGCAAACATGCCAAGCTCGATGCGGTCTTGTAAAAATATCGCGCTGTTAGTGGCGTCTTCACCCGCAGCGTCAATGCCGCCTTCTAGGTAGCTTGCCTGATAATCAGTTTCGTACTTAATAACATCCAACCCGTAGGTTAGGGTGTGGGTAATTTTGTCGCCCAGTAGCGTTTCGGCTATAACATTAAAGCCGGTGTTTTTTGCTTCGCCATCAACAACCGCCGCCCAAGTGGTGTAGTCGGGGTTTTCGGCGTAGCCGGTTTCGTCACGCCACAAGTTACTCTCGTTTTGAAATAACGCCGCTTTAATCTCGGTGTGCGAGCCAATAATAAGATCGTAATTAACGGTAAGAGTATCGCGGGTAAACTCGGTGGGCCACAATAACGGCACACCTAGCGAGTTAGTAATGGCGGTGTCGGTGGCTAAGCCCATGTCGGGGCGGTAGCTGTAATTGCCCTCATCTTTGTAAGATTCGTAACCAACCTCTAAGCGTTGGTTTGGGGTAATATCAAAGCCTGCTTTAATTAAGGCATCGTTAACTTCGCCTTCAAGTCCGCGCACGGTGCCATCGGTGCCAGCTAATTCCGAGCCATCGCTGATTAGAATTTTACCGCCGCCTACTTCGTAGTTCTCACGCTCTACGTGGTTGTAATAGGCCAGTAAATCTACGCTATTGCTTAACTGGGCAAAGGCCGCAATCGAGTAATTGTGGCCCGAGTTATCGCTGGCGGTGCCTTGCAGGCGTGCACCAAAGCTTTCGCCTGCGGCCAACATATCTTTGGCTTCTTTGGTTTCAAAACGCACTGCGCCGCCCAAGCCGCCGTTAATAACCGAGTTGGTGCCCACATCAATATCCACCGATTTTAAAATGTCGGCGTGAATTTGCAGGTTGCCCATGTGGTGGTACATGTAAGTGTTTTGATTGGCGCCATCAATGCTAATGCGCAGATCTTTGTCATCCATGCTGCGAATAGTAATGCGCTGGTTCATGGAGTGAGCGCCGCCTACATCTACCCCAGGAATCGTGCGCAGTAAGTCACTCACGTGGTCGGCTTGGCGCATGGTGATGTCGGTGGTATCCATATACACAGACGAGGCTTTAACCTCGGTGCCCCAAACAACAACTTGCTCGATCTCGTCAGAAGTGTCGACGGCTGAATGATTGTTTTGGGCGAAGGTAGTGCCAGAAACGGTCAGTAAAACAGCCGCGGCGCAGGTTGATTTAAGCATGCATATTCCTCTGGATGGGATTCGGTATCCCTTGCTAATCTTGATGATAATCATTTTTATTTATGATACATTTGCCGGAATGATTATGCAGGCTGAAAAATCGTCAAATAGTGATTAAAAATCGTCAAACATTAACAGGGTCCTTATTTCTCGGGGCCTAGGCCAAGCCAATAAAGGTTGTCGTTGTGCAAAAAACCAACAGCTATGCCGCAACTGGCGGCTCAGTCGATAGCGTTCAATTGCGTCAGCATATAGCGCCCATTGCTCGGGAACACCGGTTACAAGGGGAGTCTCACGGCACTTTATTGCAGGGGCATATTTTTAGCTGGCGCTTTGGTGCGGGCATGACGATGCATTGCGTGGATGCCCACGAACGGCAAGATTGCGTTAGCAGCAGTGAATGTCCGGCGGGTATTAGCATTAATATTTTATTGGCTGGCCGTGTGCGATTTAGCTTGGGGCCACACCAGTACGATTGCGCTGCAGATGACCAGGCACAAGGCTTAGGCTTGCGCCTGGCCGAGTGCGAGGTGTTTACGCGTCAGCTGCGTCGCGATGCCTACACTTGCAAAGTCAATGTGAGTTTATCCGCAGCTTGGTTGCGCGACCGGTTTGCTGGCAGCTTGCCTTATATTAATGCTCCTACCCCAGAGCCGCAGGCGGTGGTCAGCTGGCAGCCGAGCGATGCGCAAGTGCAGCTAGCCCATCGGATGCTAGATTTGAGTGTGCAAGCCAAGCTTGACGGCAATCATCGGGCGTTGCTGGCGCTTGAGGCCGCCGCCATAGAGCTGACCGCGTTAGTCTTAAATGGTAATGCTGAGGCAACACCATTAACAAGAAGCGTTACCGACACCGCCGCCGAATCGCTGCGGCAATTGCTTGAGCGCGATATTGCCGGCACCTTTGATTTGCCGGTGCTGGCCCGCCGTGCCGGTATGAGTGTTAGCACCTTACAGCGCCGTTTTAAATCTGAGAGCGGCATGACGGTAATGGAGTATGTACGCCGCCGTAAGCTCGAAATAGCGCGCAACGCGCTGGTGCTAGAAGGGCGCTCAATCCAAGAGGCCGCTTATTTGGCAGGCTATGAACATTCATCTAATTTTATTAAAGCGTTTAAACAGCGCTTTGGTATAACGCCGGCCAATTTGGTACGCCAGCACGGGGCAGGGGCATAGCCTAGTGCCTGTCTGGTTGTTGTATACTTCCTCTAACAATCGCTTTTGCTGTTATCGCAAAGCCCCGCGCTAGACTTTGTAATATTTATTCGCATAAGCTCTGGATTTTACCGTTTCAAGGATCGATTATGATTGTTTTCTCTGTTGGCGCACGTCGTTTACTTGCCTTACTGTTGCCGTTTATCGTGTGTGCTGCACCCACTTGGGTTTGGGCGCACAGCTCGGGCGAGCACCAGCACCTTGCGGGCGATAATAACAGTGCCGAGTTTGTGCAAATTCGCGCGAGTGACATGGTAAACCCCTGGACTCATCTGCAATTTAATAACGACCCTAACGCCTTTCAGTTTGCCATTGTCACTGACCGTACCGGTGGTTTACGCCCCGGCGTGTTCTCGCAGGCGGTAGATAAACTGAATTTACTGCAGCCCGAATTTGTTGTCAGCGTGGGCGACTTAATTGAAGGCTACACCGAGGATCGCGCGCAACTGGCTACCGAGTGGAACGAGTTTGACTCGATGGTTAAGCGCCTAGCCATGCCATTTTTTTACTTGCCCGGCAACCACGATTACACCAACCCCGTAATGGCCGATGTGTGGCGCGAGCGCTATGGCGCCAGCTACTATCACTTTGTCTACCGCGATGTGTTGTTTGTAATGCTCAACTCCAACGATGGTGGCAGCACACATACCATGTCGGGTGAGCAGGTCGATTGGTTAAAAGGCGTATTACAAGCTAACCCCGAGCCTAAATGGACTTTGGTGTTCACTCACTCGCCGCTGTGGGACAGAGACGAGCAAGACCGCTGGGGCGAGGTTGAGGCGCTATTAGAGTCGCGCCAGTACACGGTATTTGCCGGGCATCATCACCGCTACGTAAAAACCCAGCGCAAAGGCCATAAGTATTTCACTCTGGCCACCACCGGCGGCATTAGCAGTATGCGCGGCACCCGCTTTGGCGAGTTTGACCACGTAGTGTGGGTGACGATGAGCGATGACGGGCCGATTATTGCCAACTTATTGCTCGACGGTATTTGGGATGAAAATGTACGCACCGCACAAATGCGCGACAACCAAAACAACATGATCGATAAAGGCCGTTTATCGGCCCCGGCATTACTGCATCGCGGTAACTTTACCGAGGGCGTCGCCGAGCTGCGTTTTACCAACGACTCAGACATTCCCTATACAGTAACCACAACCGCTCGTGCCAATCAGGGTTTTAGTGTGCTAAGCGAATCACCACAAACACTGACCGTGCCGCCCAACGAGGTACGCACCTTGCCGGTAGCAATCAAAAGTATCCAGCCCGCTAGCGGCAACCACAACGCCGCCCATGTAGATTGGCAGCTTGAGTATCAAGACGGCGACACTCCCATCAGCTATAAGGGCAGCCGTACTATTGCGGTAAGTCGTGAGTATCCTATTGCCGCTATTAACGATATCGAGCTCGACGGCAAGCTCACCGAGTGGCAGGGCCGCGATTTTTTTAACGCAGCCGATAATCAGTATTTTCAAGCAGAGAACTGGAGTGGTTTAAGCGATGCCGACTTTAGTTGGTCGGTGGCCGAAAGCGGCAAGTTTTTGGTGCTCGCGCTAAAAGTTACAGATGACGCTCTGGTGCGCAACGACAGCGAAAACATCTGGAGCCAAGACGCCATGCTTATCACCCTAGACGCACGACCCAAAAGCCGCCGCTTACTAAAACAAAGCTACGACAACCGCGTGCCGGGCGAGCGCTACATCGTATTGCAGCCAACCGCCAATGGTTTTGTCAGTGCTTTAAAAGGCAACCCCAAAGTGCCGGGTTTGGTACTGCACAAAGTGGCGTTAACAGATACGGGCTATACCGCCGAAATTGCGATCCCTTTTAGTTTGCTCGATGCCGATCACGGCAGCGAGTGGAATGGCGTGCGGCTGAATGTGTTGCTACGCGATGTCGACCCCAACGAGCCGGGAATGGTAGGGCGCGAGTGGTTGTCGGCGTGGGGGTACGAGAGTACGGTTGCGGGAAGTGGCAGTTTTTATCGGGTGGAGTAAGATCGCTCGCCAATGCCGATCTTAGTGGGCCGCATCGTCACGCCAGCATTGTTCTTAAGTTGGATGCTGGCGGTACCAGGAGCGGTAACGGCAATATAACCAACTATTAGCCCATACACCGTTGTTCAGGGGGAAACCCTTGAACAACGTGGGCTTAAAACCTGTAAGTAACAATATATTAAACAACAATTTCAATGGGTTAGCCGACACTTGCGCTTGGTTCTGAAAAAGCTTACATTGCCTTTCTAATAAAATTCTGTCGCACTTTCCCCAGACAAGGAGCTGTCAAAATATGTCTATTTCCCTTTTTTCAATGCCTTCTATGTCTATCCTCATCCAATCTCTACGGGGGATAGGGTGCCGGGGTAAAGTGCGACTTAGTCGTATGAATTAGCTGTTAGCCCTCAAATTAGCTTTATCACGTAAATTGGATTTATAGATGATTTCAAAAGATTTTTTAGATGAAGAGCGAAAAAAGCTCTGGAAGGAAGTCCTTTCTCTAAAGGATGAGATCGCATCTCTTCGAGAGGACGTAAATAAAGCTACGCCAGATTATGAAGCTGAAGCTAAGCAGTCGTCAAAGAAGGCATCTGAATATCGCAATAGGAGCAGGGAGGCAAAAGAATCAGCTGATTCAGCATTGGCATCAACGCTTTCCGTAAAAAAATCTATCGAAGACTTTCATTCTGACCTCAGCACGAAAAAAGAAGAGGTCCAATCTGCCTTAACTGTATGTGGTGAAGCTACTGAAAATGTTGAGGAATTCTATAAAAAGATCGTTAAGCTAGATGATCTATTATTAAAATATGATGAGTATTCTTCTCAAGTTGAAGAAATAAAATCCTATCATGATAAAGGTGAAGAAACTTCGACAAAGATCAATCTCCTATATAGCACCATTTCAAAGAAAAAGAAGGAGGTTGATGAAGTATATGTCAATATATTTGGCTATGAAGAAGAGGATGAAGAAACCGGAGAGGTTAAGCCTGTTGCAGGCTTAAAGAAAGATCTCGAAAAAGCATACTCGGATCTAAGTAGTAGTATAGAACAGGCTCATGTAGCACTTAATACGCTAGAGGAAACCACCTCTGAAAAAAATGATAAGTTTTTAATTTCGCAAGAAGAAAAGGTTGTTGAAAAAATCGGTGAATGGGAGTCAGAGCATGCAGCGACTTCAAAAAAAGTAAAAGATCTACTTCCTGATGCTCTGACTGCTGGACTAAGTCATGCGTTTTCGGAAAAGCGAACATCGGAAATAGAGTCTGGGGAAAAATTAAACAAAGTCTTTAATTGGTCTATATTTGGCTTAGTTCTTGTGTCGTTAGTACCTTTTGCTGTTAATGCCTACCTTCTCAATCACGGAAAAGGCCTGGAAGATGTAATTCGTGATCTGCCAAGATTGCTGACGTCGATAATACCGCTTTATATTCCTTTGGTTTGGTTGGCTTATTCGTCAAATAAGAAGGCCAATCTTTCAAAACGTTTAGTTGAGGAATACACACATAAAGAGGTTCTAAGTAAAACTTTCGAAGGGCTTTCCAGCCAAATAGAATCAATTGAAGAAGATAGTATTTCGGCTGAGTTAAGAATCAAATTACTATACAATCTTTTAGATGTAAGCGCTGAAAACCCTGGAAAATTGATATCAAACTACGACACATCTGACCACCCGTTAATCGATGCCCTAGAAGCTAGCTCCAAGCTAGGCGAAAGCGTGAAAAAGCTAGATAAAATTCCTGGGCTAGCTAAAATATCTGGCCTTTTAGACAAAAGAGCAAAGCGTCTAATTAAAGAACAAACAGATAATATTACCGATGCACTGGAGTCCGTTGATGGGTAATCCCGCTAGAAATTACGGGGATCAGGCCTTACATTTTACATTTACACTAATTAGCTCTAGTGCATGTAAATTGTAAGGCCTGACCGTGATACTTGAATATGTTATGAAGACTGCAAGGTTCTTGGAGGTTCTTGGAGGTTCTTGGGGTGGTATTAGTGGGCTCACTTGAAGTTATTGAGTTTGATTTAGGTCAAAGAATTAGTGCAGCCAAAGCTAATAAAGCCAGCTAGTAGGACGCAGCAAAGCTGCGCCTCTGCTGGCGGGGTTAAACTTACAAAAAAATCGGAATAAAAATGAAAGTTATCATTACCCTATTTCTAATAGTTTCAGTGTTAAGTTCATCAGGTTGCGGAACTATTACGAGATTCGATCAGAAATCTGAAGGTAGAAGATTGCATGATGGGCATTATTACCTTTCAACAAAATTTGATATCTCTATTTTCGAAGCCCCATTTACAGATGCTTGGTTTGGAGGGATGGCCTTTTTCTTTTATCCATTTACCATCATTGATTTCCCCATTTCTCTAACGACAGATACTTTACTTTTACCTTTTGATGCATACAAAGATGCAAAATGGAAAAGAGACGAAAAGTTCTGGAAGTCTGTGCATAGCATGGAAATACAAACACCCTCATTAAAGGCTGCCAATAAACACTATAGTCTAAGAGGTGGGTTTGTTATATCTACATCCAATACTAACTTCAATGATGATATTCTAAAGTTACATTTTGATGTGGAATTAGAAAATATTAAAAATGGTTTTAGTCAGCGAATAATCGATGGAGTAGCATATCAGTCAAAGCAACGCCCTGAGCTCAATAAATATATTTGCAATGCATTGCTCACTCAAAACAAAAATATGCCATATCAAGAAGCGTTAAGCGTAACGTATAGCAATAACTGCTTAACAGAAGAACATTTGCAGTGATGAGTTTAACAATTACTGGAGGCAGGCCTTACATTTACACTAATTAGCTCTAGTGCATGTAAACTGTAAGGTCTGACCCTGACACTCTTGAATTAGCTGTTATATTTCGGAGGGAACCATGAAGCACATTCTAATATTAATCGGTATCTTATTTTCCGCACTGGCTTATTCCTCAATGCCACTTGAGGTTTCACTGGAGGAGCTAGTGGAAAATTCTGACCACTTATTGGTCGGTCATGTTGTTGGTGTTGATATGATTGACAGTAAAGGAGAGGAAATTACGAATCTAAGTGCTAGAACAGGCCCAGGCGGTAAGAATTTAATACGGCTTATCATCAAAGTCGATGAGGTTGTTGTATCAAGTGTGGAGACGGTACCGGATACCCTGAAAGTACCTCTTGATCCATTTATGCATTACAGTCTAGGCCAAATAAAAGAAGCGCACAGCATTGAAGGTGAAAAAACTCTATTGCTTTTAAAAGGAGCCAACTTCCAGCCTCCATTTGCAGGTATATTTCGGCGAAATCTGTCAGAGAGACAAAAAATTATCGAGCTAATAAAATCTAATAAATAAAATCATGCGGACTTGGTAAAGCTGTCATCTTTTTTTTCCAAAAAATCCGCCAACTTCATCAAGCCGGTGTTTGAGGCGTTAGGCAATTAGTCATGGACATCGAATTTAAATCAATAGACTTAGGTGAAGCCTTAGCGTTATGTGTAAAGTTTCGAAGAGATACTCACAAAATTAGCTACGGAAACCTCGCGACATATAACGAAGAGGAAGTTGTAAATTGGTTTCATCGAAACAAAGCAGAGAATGATCAGGGTTTTAAGCATATTTTCGTTAATGGAAAAATTGCCGGTCAACTTGAGTTTAGATCTCCAATTAAAGAAGACGAGGTTACGTTCGGGTACATATATCTTATTTATTTGGCGGGGATGTTTCGGAATAAAGGGGTTGGTAAGTTGGCGCAGGAATATATGTTCGACCAATTTAAGGTGGACGGTTGTAGTGAGGCGAGACTTAGGTACATTCCTGGGAATGTCGTGGCTGAACCTTTCTATTTATACACTGGCTGGGAAAAGTCTGGGGAGGTAGGTCCGCGTGGTCAACTATTGGTGCGGAAACTTGCCTAACAATCGCAGTCTGTCGGAATGCCTTTCCGCTCCTTCGTCACTACAAGGCGTCCGCACTGCGGGTGTTAGGCAAATAAGCATTATGTCTAATTAAGGAGTTTTTTGTGTCAAAGGTATTTATGTTGATCGTGTTATTGGGACTTCTCGGCTGTGGTAGTGGTGGCACTCCTCCTTCGGAAAGTGAATCACTTAGTTCTAGCTCTAGCTCTAGCTCTAGCTCTAGCTCTAGCTCTAGTTCGGGTGCAGCTTCAGAATCAATTGATTGCGAAAGGTTAAATCCAGATAAGGTGTACATATTCGGAACTCTTCAGGAAGATGAGCACTTATATGCTATTGCCGATATTGAAGATCCTACAAACTTCTGCGTTGGCTTTGACAACGAATGGACTTACAAAGGGGTTATTAATAGCTCCGGTAATTATATTTATGCCGTTAGTGGGGTTGAGAGCGAACCGCTTCTATCAATGATTCCTGATGACCTTATTAAGGACGTAGATAATAGATGGATTTATCCTTCATTTGCTTCATCAGATGACACAGTATTATTTATTCCGCCCAATGAAGGCTGCGGCCTATTAACGATAGAAATACAACCAGTTTCTGATGAAATTTATTACTCATGCCCGAATAAACTAATCAATACAAGGAATGCTCAGCCGCTTTACGATATTGGAAGCAATTCGGAAAACAAACTCTTAACTGTGCTGCCTGACGGAGGAATGTTGGTGGTTAACGATCCTGAGGGTATTAAATATGTTGATCCAAATCAGAATGAGATGGCATTAACAATGCCTTCTGATTCGAGATATATTTTTGGTAATGCAAAACAGTTCATTGATTCAAGCTCCGGTAATTTAAGTGTATGGGTTGCTGTAGCTACTAATTTATCGGAATTTTACGGCGCTTCTGGGGCGCGTCGCGAAGAGTTATTTCGCAGGTTGAAGCTTGATATCACAACTATGGAGGTAGTTGATGAAGGGGGGTTTATGCCATTGCCTAGCGGGTTTGTTGCTTCTTACTTTGAGGGTGAATTTGATGGAGATGGCAACTTATACCAACCAGGAAGAGCTATAGAAGACCTTGATGATGACTGGGTAGTCAAGCGAGGGATTAAAGCGGGAGATACAATAAGCACCACTGTATATAAGGAAAGTGATCTTTATTTACAGGAGGTTTACGCCGGCCCAGAAGATCTGTGCACAGAGCAAGAATTATTGTTTGGTGACACGGATAATTGTAACGATGGGGTTTATGATTGGAGAGAGCAGGATAATTTGTTTATTAAATATAACAGAATATTAATCACTGGAATGTAACTTATATTTTTAACCAGCATCAAGTATGTGGGATCGCAATTCAAGTAAATTACGAGGCCTTACATTTTACATTTACACTAATTAGCTCTAGTGCATGTAAATTGTAATGCCTGACCCTGATGCTTAAAACGCTCTCCGCAATATTTGCGGGTGAGTTTAACGTTAGTTACTACTATGATCAGAGCACTTTTATTTTTAGTATTAATAATATTGGCTTCTTGTGCAGAGGAAACCGAGCACGTAAGAGCAAGTAAATTACTTTTTAATAGTGATGACAAGAACGATCACGCAGAAGGGTTTGCTATTCTACACTCTGAATATGAAAAAGGTTCTGCCTATTCTGCAGGTAAAATTGGTTGGGCATACCAAAAAGGTTTAAGTGTAGACGCCGATCTAGATAAAGCTTTAGAGCTTTATGATTTTGCTGCTCGTAGAGGTATGACGTATTGGCAGTATATGCTAGCTCATGCGTATGAAATGGGCTATCTAGGCTTGGAGAAAAGTGATGAGCAGCGGGATTATTGGCTCAGCTACAAGCCAAAAGTACATATTGATATCTATGAGTGTTGGGTTGAATATTATTATTCAAAAGGCTTTTATCCGGAAAATTCTGATCTAGAAATTCTTTACTATGAAAAGTGTAAAAATACTTAATATCAAGTTTGAAGTGCGACAATAGTCATTAAATTCCATAGTATATTTCCTCTGGTGTTTTATAGTTGGAATTACGGGGTCGGGCCTTACATTTACACTAATTAGCTCTAGTGCATGTGAATTGTAAGGCCTGATGTTTTATAAAAGGAGAAGCATGAAAGGAACATCAATAACAGCAGCTCTTGTTATGTTGCTCGCTGGGGTATCGGTAGTATTTGCTTCTGGCTCAGGCGAACATGTTGATCTCGGTAAGCTTGGTCATGGCATGATGGGGATTGATGTTCCAGGAGGCCCGTATTACATAATTCGTCGTTCTTCTGAAGAGCAAGAAATGCTTATTAAGAAGTACGGTCAAGAGAATTTAAGATCAGGGCACAAGAACTTCATCCTTATTAAAGCAAAAAGCCCTGATAGTGAATGTGCGCTATTACATGTAGTAAGTGGCAACAAAGAATATTCGCATCATCCAATCTCATCTACAGGTGGATTTCTAGATCTGTGTTCTTGTGCTTGGTTCGATCTAACTGGAAGGCGTCAATCAACTAGCTGTCTTGGTAAAGATATTGAAATCGCACCACATAAATTTATACATGATGAGGTAGTAATCGTTGGTGGAAAAGAGGCATAACAAGAAAATCATGTCGCTCACTATCGTTCGCTAGAAGCAGGAATAAAGCTTAACTACTTGCGCGGCTGAGTCGTAGATCCTCCGTGAGTACAGATTGCAGTTTTAGGCTGGTGCAGGATTGTGCTACTGTCAAGTTTTTGGGTGTTCTATAATTGTTTAATCGGGGGCATCGATAAAATCTACTAAGCTGAAAACGGTTACGCTAGAATGGAGCCGCTCACATGATTCTTATTGCGTTATATTAATGGATGCTTAACTTGAAAAAACCACTTCTGTATTTTATTAGCTTTATAGTCTCAGGAATCACTTGTCTGTTATCAGGCATTTATTACGCTGTGAAGTGTCAGTGGGGATGTGACTATTTGGCTGCTCCGGCTATCTATCCATATTTTTCATTCTGGATTTTTCTTATTCTTTCATTCTATCTTCTGGTCAAGCTCGTCATGCTGGTTTTATCCAGAAAATAAGATTCGAGAAGCAGAGCGCAGAAGGCTCGGATACCCAATGCATATGCCTCATAGGTTATACGATGTTCAATATAGAAACTAAGAGGAAGCAGAAGTGGAAGACTTACAAACAATCACTACTTTTTTAGGTTGATGTACTGTTGTCAATTTGGGTATATGTTGACTGTTTTGGCGTTGGTGGGATTTAGATATTCTATTAAAAATATACACTAAAAATTTCTTCTGTCCCAAGTGGAAAACTAAATGATATTTATTTTAGCTGTTTAGTCGGATTTAAAATTTTTTCCATCATTCTTAGTGTCGAGGTCAGGCCTTATCGTTCGAATGAATTATAACCTGAAACCTAAGTGTGGAACGTAAGGCCTGATCCCCATGTTTTTTTACCGGCAGTAAACGTGACTTAGGTTTGCCGGGGAAAGATCACCTTTTGGCTCGGCTTTTGAGAGAAATTCTGAAGGTAAATTGATTGAGGTTGAAGAATAAAAAAATTAAATTCCGAACGAAGCAGAAGTGCTAAAAGTTATAACCTCTTTATAGTTCGTTAAGTCTGTAAATCATCCTGCCAAAGCTGGTGTATGTCTACTTTAAAGGGCGCTAATCACATTTTTTAATGCTATCAATGTTTGGCCTTTCTATACGGCATGATTTCCTTTATGTTATGGATGCATTAACGGTATTTACGCCTTTGGTTGCATAAACTGTTAGACGACACATGACCTGATAACCTTGCGAGGGTAAGCATGAGTAACTCCGAAGAAAATGCAAAAACGTCTAGTATCCCCCAAGAAGCTTTTGACTGGTATGACGAATATGCTCATGGTGGGATGGATCGGCGTGCCTTTATGGGCAAGCTGGCCACCTTGGTTGCTGTGGGTTATTCGATGACGGTGTTAACCTCGGCGTTATTGCCCAATTACGCTTTGGCAGAGCAGGTGTCTTTTAACGATTCTGACATAGTGGCCAACTACCAGAGGTTTGATTCACCCAAAGGCCACGGTACGGGCCAAGGTTATTTGGTTAAGCCTACCAGCGGAAATGCGCATTACCCTGTGGTTTTAGTGATTCATGAAAACCGAGGTTTAAACCCTTACGTTAAAGATGTTGCCCGCCGCTTAGCTAAAGAGGGGTTTGTGGCTTTTGCGCCAGATGCGTTGTTTCCGTTGGGCGGCTACCCAGGTAATGATGATGAAGGCCGAGCGATGCAGAAATCGTTGGATAAAGAGAAAATCCAACACGATTTTGTGGCTGCCGCACAATATTTAAAAGCGTTGCCCGAGAGTAATGGCAAGCTTGGCGCGGTAGGTTTTTGTTTTGGTGGTTATATGGTGAACTACTTGGCGGCAATCGATAGTGAGTTGTTGGCTGCCGGTGTGCCTTTTTACGGAACGCCTGCCAGTAAAGAGCTGCGTAATAATATTAAAGCGCCGCTGCTGATTCAACTTGGCGAGCTTGATGAGCGGGTGAATAACACTTGGCCTGATTATGAGAAAGACCTAAAAGCCAATAAGGTCGACTACAAAATGTTTATGTATAAAGGCGCTCATCACGGCTTTCATAATGATTCAACAGGCCGCTTTGATAAGCTAAACGCTGAGCTTGCTTGGCAGCGTACGGTAGCGTTTTTTGCTAAACACTTGAAATAGTATGGTTGTTTGGGTTTTGCATTTACTAGGCTACAAGGGGTCTGCTTGTGTGGGATGAAAGATACGATGAAGAGGGCTTTGCCTACGGAGCTGCACCTAATGATTTTTTAAGGTCTGAATGTGTGCGAATCCCCAGCGCTGGCAAAGTGCTTTGCTTGGCCGAAGGCGAGGGTAGAAATGCTGTTTTTTTAGCTCAGCAGGGCTATGCCGTTACGGCGGTAGATCAGTCGGCGGTAGGCCTTAAAAAAGCTCAGCGCTTTGCGGCGCAATGCGGTGTAGAGATAACAACCCAAGTGGCCGACTTGGCTCATTATGATTTTGGTTGTGAGCAGTGGGATGGCATTGTTTCTATATCGGCCCATGTGCCTGCGTTGTTGCGCAAAAGGCTTCATGCCGAGGTTGTGCAGGCTTTAAAACCAGGTGGGGTTTTTATTTTAGAGGCCTACACAGCGCACCAGCTGGATATGCCGGGAGTGGGCGGGCCACCTGCGGCGCAACAAGATTTGTTTATGTCGTTAGCTGAATTGCGAGTCGAGCTTGACGGCCTTGATATGCTGGTTGGTGCTGAAGTAGAGCGGTATATTTCTGAGGGTAAGTATCATCTGGGTGAGAGTGCCGTTGTGCAAGTAATCGCCGCTAAAACAGTCTAAAAAGTATTTGTCTTATTAAGCGCCGCCATCATGTCCATGCCGTCGTGCTATGTGCGGCGCTTGCCAACCCTAAGGTCGCTACAGGGTAATTCTTTTGCCCTTATCCGATGATTTTATCGCCGCCTGGACAATGGCAATATCCCGCATTGCCTCTTCACCCGGCACCAGTATGGGTGAGTCGTTAATAATGCTTAGGGCGTCATCGTCCATTTGTTTGGCTTGCTGGTTGGCGAGAAATTTATCGAGTTTTTTGCCGTCGCTGGTGCTGCCTTGTACGCCGCTGTATTCCGACAAGGGTTGCAGTTGATACCAGCCTTTTTCGCACTCTACACGCATTTGGTTGCCGGGCAGCACTACCGATGTCATGCATTCGGCGACTATATCGTGGGGAAACTCCAGTGTTAAATGAGTGGTGTTGTCCACCTCGGTAAATTTGGGGTGGTCGAACAAGCGTTTGGCGGTAACGGCAATAGGCTCGAGGCCGGTGGCGTAGCGCGCGCCGTTAATGGCGTACACACCCATATCGTACAGTGCGCCGCCGCCCATATGCTTTTGCATGCGCCAGTAATCGGCTGCTGCGCCGTTGCCGGCGTAGGCCGCTTGAGCATTAACGCTGCGAATGGCGCCATAGGGCTGGGTGCGGGCGTATTGCATAACGGTTTGGGTGTTGGGCTCGTGTTGCATACGATAACCCACCGATAGCTTCACTTTATTTTTGCGGCAGGCGTCGATAATGCTTTGGCATTCTTCGGCAGTTAGTGCCATAGGTTTTTCACACCACACATGCTTACCGGTGTTGGCGGCGATAACAGCATATTTTTTATGTAAACCGGTGGGTACAACGATATACACCACATCTATATCGGGGTTGTTGGCAATGGTGTGCATGTTGTCGTAGTTGTAGATGTTGGCGTCTTTAATGCCGTACTTTTGTTGCCACAGTGGAATTTTATCGGGGCTGCCGGTCACGATGCCTTTCAGTTCGCAGTGCTCGGTTAGTTGCAGCGCCGGAGCTAATAAGTCACGGCTGTAATAACCAAGCCCTACCAGCGCGACCCCGAGTTTTTTACCGCTGCTGGCAGCCAGTGTCTGACGGCCGGCACCAACGCTGAGTAAAGTAGCGCCTAAGCCTGCGTGTCGTAGTAGTTGCCTGCGGGTGTAATGACTCATAAACACTTCCTAAGTTGCGGCTGCAAGTTCGATAATGGTTATTTAATAGCCTTGATGCCAACTAATCAATAGCGGGGGTATCACCAGCAGAATCCTCTTACCCCTATTGGGTAATTGACAAACCTCGGCCTGCACCGTAAATTGCCGCCACGATAACAGGTGCCTACTGCTAGCTTTTAACGTTAAGAGTCAGTCGAGTAGGTTAAACGGGAAGTCCGGTAATCCGGCGCTGCCCCCGCAACGGTGATCAGTGGTAAGTCGCGCAAGCGCCTCTGCTGTAAGCCCGATACCGGCCTGGATCGAACCGTGATGGAGCGGAGGGCTACCATCTGGCAATACGATCTCTCACGCTTAGCGTGCCGCGTTGCTATTCCTCCCTCGATCCCAAGCCAATATCGACTTAGGGGTTGAACCTTGAAAAAAACCATTATTGCGACGGCCATTGCCGCCGCTGTCAGTACACCTGTGCTGGCGCAATCTAACGATTCAAACAGTGATTTACTGCCATCGCTCGAGACCATTGTCGTGGTCAGTTCGCGCCAGGATACGCCATTACGCGAGGTTGCCACCTCGGTTGCGGTGATGGATGAGGCACAAATTAAGGCCCGTGGTTTTACCGCACTGGCCGATGTGCTGCGCACCATGCCGTCGGTTTCGGTCACCAACTCGGGTGGGATGGGTAAAGCCAGCTCGATTCGTGTGCGCGGCGAGGCGGGTTTTCGCACGCTAGTGCGGGTAGATGGTGTTGACGTAACGGACCCAACCGGCACTCAAGCGAGCAGCCAAATTCAGCATGTGTTGAGCACTAACGTGGGCAAGGTTGAGCTGCTGCGCGGGCCGCAGGGCATGATGTACGGTGCCGATGCCGGCGGTGTGTTAAATATTACCACTCGCGGTGTAGATCAAGGCACGCAGGTTGATTTGTCGGCCGAAGGCGGCAGTTTTGGTAGCCAGCGTTATAACGCCAGTGTTGGCGGCGCCAATGACAGCGTCGATTACTATGTGTCGGCCGCTTACGCCGAGACCGATGGTTTTAACACCAGCCTAAACGATACCGAGCTGCAAGACGATGACGGCTACGAGAACACCACCTTGCACGGTCGCATCGGCTGGAACATAAGCGACAGTCTACGGCTAGAGGCCGTGGCTCGTGATACCGATGCGACCAATGAGTTTGATCGCTGCGGTTACCCTTATATTGATGCCTGTGTGGGTGAGTTTGATCAAACCAACACCCGCGTGAGTATTGCTCACAGTGTTGCCGGTTTTGATAACCAGCTGGCTTACTCTAATACCGATATTACCCGTAAGAATTTTGCCGATGGCGTTAACTCGTACGATACCGAAGGCGACATTCAAAAGCTGGAGTGGATCGGTCGCGCGGCACTGAGCGATACCCATACGGTGGCTTATGGCCTAGAGCAGCGCCAAGACACCGTACGGGATATGAGCCGCGACCAGTGGGGCGCCTATGCTGAGTATCAAGGTAATTATGCCGATCGGTTTTATCTTACCGCCGGTGTCCGCCGCGATGACAACGACGATTTTGGTGAATACGACAGCTACCGTGTAAGCGCCGCTTATGTGATTGATGCACTAAGCTCGGGCACTGTTAAGTTAAAAACCAGCTACGGCACCGGCTTCCGTGCGCCTAGCTTGTTTGAGATAGACTACAACCATTCGCAAAACAACCCAACGCTACTGCCGTTAGAGCCAGAAGAGAGTGAAGGCTTTGATGTGGGTATCGAATACTTTGGTCATAGCGGTTTGCACTTAGAAGCGGTAGTGTTCGATCAGACCATTGATCGCGAGATTGGCTTTGATCTGGTTGGCTACACAGGCTACATTCAAGGTTCTGGTGAAAGCCAGTCTGAGGGTGTCGAGCTGATTGTGGATGCGCCACTGGGCGATTCACTGGTGCTAAACGCTAATTACACCTACACCGATGCCAGTGATAACGACGATTCACCGCGCGCTCGTCAGCCTAAAAATATGCTGAACTTAGGTTTAACGTATCTGCCGACAGATGCGTTAACCGTATCGTTCAATGCACGTGCTGCCGATGGTACGGTCGATAATGGTGATGTCCAGTTGGCCGATTACGAAGTGTTAGATGCTAGCGTGCGTTACCGCTTAAACTCGGCACTGACTTTTTATGTAAGAGCCGAAAACCTTACCGATGAAGACTATGTCGAAGTGTCAGGTTATCGCACTGCTGGAGCCTCGGGTTACGCCGGTGTTGAAGTTACTTTTTAAAATCTAAACTATTAAAGCCCGGAGTTTCCGGGCTTTTTAACGTTGGAGAGCCTTATGACTGAGAGCAAAGACGAACGTCACAAAAAAGCCATGCAAAAGCAAAAGACTAAAGTCGATGCCAATATTGCAGCAGCCGCAGAAGAGCGCGGCGTGTCGATTTTGCTCACCGGCAATGGCAAAGGAAAATCCAGCTCGGCGTTTGGCATGGTTATGCGCGCCCTAGGTTACGATCACAAAGTCGGGATTGTACAGTTTATTAAGGGTGTGCAACTGTCGGGTGAAGAGTTGTTTGCAAAAAAATGCCCAGCAATAACTTTGTATCAAATGGGCACCGGCTTTACCTGGAACACGCAAGATCGCAGTGGCGATATAGCCGCCGCTGAAAGAACGTGGGAACAAGCCGAGGCGATGCTAAAAGATGACAGTTACAACTTAGTGGTATTGGACGAGCTGACCTATATGATCGGCTACAAATATTTAGATGAACAAAAAATTCTAACTGCTATTGCCAATCGCCCGCGCGAACAAAGCGTTGTGGTTACCGGCCGTGGCGGCGGTAGCGCACTGCAAGAGCTAATGGATACCGTAGCCGAGGTGAAAGACGTTAAGCACGCGTTTCGCGCTGGGGTTAAAGCGCGTCAAGGCGTTGATTATTAATCACTAGGCAGTTTAGGCAGTGGCTTTACTATGCGCGCATTAATGGTTCAAGGCACCACCTCCGACGCCGGTAAAAGTACCCTGGTGGCAGGTTTGGCGCGGCTATTAAAACGTCGTGGTGTGTCTGTGGTGCCTTTTAAACCGCAAAACATGGCGCTTAATAGTGCGGTAACGGCTAATGGCGGCGAGATTGGCCGCGCCCAAGCATTACAGGCCCAAGCGGCAGGGCTGGTGCCCCACACGGATATGAACCCAGTGCTGTTAAAGCCGTCATCCGATACTGGGGCGCAAGTTATTATTCACGGTAAGGCGCTGGGCAATATGCAGGCGCTGGATTACCACGCCTATAAAACTACTGCTAAAGCGGCGGTGTTAGAATCTTTTGCTCGCTTATCCGAGCAGTACCCATGTGTATTAGTCGAGGGGGCCGGCAGCCCCGCCGAAATTAATTTACGCGCTAACGACATCGCCAATATGGGTTTTGCCGAGGCGGTCGATTGTCCGGTCATTATTGTTGCCGATATCGACAAAGGTGGCGTGTTTGCGCACTTGGTGGGCACGCTAGAGTTACTCTCGCCCAGCGAGCAAGCCTTGGTGAAAGGTTTTGTAATTAATCGCTTTCGCGGCGATATTGCCTTGCTGCAACCGGGCCTCGATTGGTTAGAGCAGCGCACCGGTAAACCTGTGTTAGGGGTTATTCCGTATTTGCACGATTTATACTTGGATGCCGAAGACGCGATTAGCACCGCTCAAGTCACCGGCGATCAGCAATTAAATGTTGTGGTGCCGGTGTTATCGCGCATTAGTAATCACACCGATTTTGATCCGCTGCGTTTGCATCCGGCGGTGAATTTACAGTTTGTTTCCATGCGCGATGAATTGCCGCCGTGCGATTTAATTATTCTGCCTGGCAGTAAAAATGTGCGCGCCGATTTACAGCAACTGCAACTGAATAACTGGCAAGCCAAGCTGGATAAACACTTGCGCTACGGCGGTAAATTATTAGGTGTTTGCGGCGGCTTGCAAATGCTGGGCAACAGGATTGATGATCCGGCGGGTATAGAAGACACTCCAGGCAGCATTAACGGATTTGGTTATTTGGATTTTAATACCGAGCTAACGGCCCATAAAGCGCTGTTAAATGTCAGCGGTACGCTTTGTTTAAATAGCGAAGCCAGTAATCAGGCTTGCAGCGGCGAGTTTACCGGCTACGAGATTCACTGTGGCGCAAGCCGTGGTCCCGCGTTTGATGCCGCGACACACAAGGGTGCGCCTTTTACGATTGCCGCCACCGGTGCAGAGCAAGTCCGCACCGAGGGAGTTGCCAGTGCCGATGGGCAAATCTTAGCCACTTATATTCACGGTTTATTCGATGCCCCCAGTGCTTTAAATGCGTTACTAAATTGGGCCGGGCTCGCGTGCGACGCTAATACCGCGTTTGATTTGCAAGCGCATCGCGAGGCGCAACTGAACCGTTTAGCCGATACCCTAGAGCAACATCTGAGCCGCGATTGGCTGGCGCAGTTGGCTGCAACCTCTAACGCTAAGGCAAACCTATGAGTCAGCCATGTAAGCGCTTTGCCCCACGTTTAGCTTGGTTGGCACTGTTGTTGTTATTGCTTTTAAGCTTTATGGCCGCCGTGGCATTTGGCTCGGTCGATTTATCAATCACCCAAGTGTTGGGCGCGCTGACCGGGCAGCCACTAGAGGGTTACGGCGCCGCCATTGTGCAATCGATTCGTCTTCCTCGGGCGCTGTTGGCTGCCGTTGTTGGGGCGATTCTCGCCATCAGCGGTGCTTACCTACAAGGCTTGTTTCGCAACCCATTGGCCGACCCTTCATTAATTGGCGTTACCGCTGGCGCCTCGGTGGGGGCCAGCTTGGCTATCGTGTTTGGCGCCGCCGGATTGGGTTTTGTTAGCGGGTTGTCGCTGGTGTCGCTGGGAGCTTTTGCCGGCGGGTTACTGGCGGTGTGGCTGGTGTACAAAGTGTCGTCATCGGTTAACGGCACCTCGGTGGCCACGATGTTGTTAATGGGCATTGCCGTTAGCGCACTGGCCGCCAGCTTAACCGGGTTAATGGATTACTTTGCCGATAACGAAATGCTGCGCCGTTTAAGTTTATGGCGGATGGGCGGGCTTGATGGGGCCGATTATTGGCGCGCCAGTATGGCCGCCGCGATACTCGTTATTATGTTGTTGAGCATGGCTGGTTTTTCTCGCGGCTTAAATACCTTGTTGCTGGGTGAGTCGCAGGCGCGACATTTGGGTATAGACGTCGAGCGGTTAAAAACTCGATTGATTATTTTAGTCGCCGCCGGTGTGGGTGTGTCGGTGGCCATGGCCGGCAGCATTGCGTTTGTCGGGTTAGTCGTGCCGCATATGGTGCGTTTATGGGTGGGCCCCGATCACCGTTTATTGCTGCCGCTGTCGGCGCTGGGCGGTGCCAGCTTGTTATTGTTGGCCGATACTGCGGCGCGGGTTGTGGTGGCGCCTACCGAGTTGCCTGTGGGTTTGGTTACCGCCATTTTAGGTGCGCCGTTTTTTATCTCATTATTGCGCAGTCGCCGAGACACGCTGCGATGAGTAACAGTGCCGAGGCCGCGTTATGAACATATTATACGTTGATGACTTAAGCGTTAGCATTGCTGGGCGCAAGTTATTAAGCAACATTAACTTAGCGGTTAATGTGGGTGAGGTGGTATGCATTATTGGCCCCAATGGCGCAGGTAAAACCACACTGCTGCGAACAATTAGCCAAGACTTAACCCCCGATAACGGCAGCATTATTTTTAATCACCGCTTATTGTTTGAGATGCCACCGCAAGTGCGCGCACGCCACATTGCGGTGCTCACCCAGCACAACCCACTGGGTTTTGCTTTTACCGGTTTAGAGGTGGTGGCGTTGGGGCGCACACCGCACAGCACCGGCGTGGCGATTGATACAGAAATTTGCCACGCGGCTATGGCGGCACTGGATGTTACCCACTTGACCGAGCGCTTGTACCCGTCGTTATCCGGTGGCGAGCAACAGCGCATTCAACTGGCCCGAGTGCTGGCACAAATTTGGCGCGCCGATGACGCCCAAGCGCGGTTGTTATTGTTAGATGAGCCGGTCACCAGTTTGGATATCGGTCATCAATATCAACTGATGCAAGCGGTACGCGCGTTTGCTAAATCTGGCGTGGCGGTGGTAATGACAGTACACGACATGACCTTAGCGGGCGCTTTTGCCGATCGGCTTATCGCCCTAAAACAAGGTGCGTGTATTGCCGAGGGTGATCCGCAGCAAGTGTTAACCGAAGCGCTGATTAACGACGTTTTTGCCACCAAGGTTACGGTGATTAACCACCCGCAAACCGGCAAGCCTGTGGTGTTAGGGGCAAACACTTTATGAGTAATGCCATGCAGCAACTTATTTTAGGCGGCGCGCGCAGTGGCAAAAGCCGTTTAGCCCAACAGCGCGCCGAGACTTGGCGCGAGCAAACCGGCGGTGCTTTGTACTACTTGGCCACAGCAGGTATTGGCGATGATGAAATGCGTGCGCGTATTGCCCAGCACCGCGCCGACCGTGATGGCCAATGGCAAACTCTTGAAGAACCGGTTGCCTTAGCCGCCACTCTTAAACAGTTTCGCGGTCAGCCGGTGTGCATTTTGGTTGATTGTTTAACCCTTTGGATCAGCAACTGTTTGCATCAAGGGCTATGGTTAACAGAGCGGGATGCGCTGTTGGCCGAACTCGATATACAAAGTGAACAAGCGGCAGGCCCCGAGTTGATTTTTGTCAGCAATGAAGTCGGCTCGGGCATTGTGCCTTTAGGTCAGTTGTCGCGAGATTTTGTCGATGCCTCGGGCTGGTTGCATCAGGCCTTGGCGGCACGCTTTAGTTCCGTCACGCTGGTGGTGGCAGGGTTGCCGTTAGCGCTTAAATAAGGTTTATCGTAGATTTTTGTGGAGCAGTTAATCTGACAGGCTCATATTTTACGGGATAGATTTTAACTGGCTAGTGAACCATATGTATTGAAAGCGCATAGGCAGAAGCCAGAAAGGTAGTATGCGAAACTGGGCTCCGCTAACGCGGACTTTATTTATATGCTCGTATCGCCGAGCGTGGCGAGTGACTTTTCTTTGTTTGGCCAAAGCAAAGTAACCAAAAGGCAGCTCCTGCGCTCCATGCGCTCGCGGCATTAGTGCATCCGTGCACGTCAAAGGCCACCCCGGCATCTCAGCCCTTCGGGTGCCCTCGCTCCGGCCGATTTTAGAAGGCCGCATCGACAGGCCGTCCATGGCCTGACGATGCTTGCGCAAATGTCCTATTTGCTTACCCCCTAAAATAGGCCTACGTTCGGCTGGTTGCAGGGGGCCTAAAGACGACACTTCGTAGCTGGATGTGAACGTTTTAATAATGGTAGATTGCCATCGCCATTTTGTGCTGTGTATAGCAACGATATAATAAACAGTGACACTGATTTTTACACGGACCTACTAAGAACCTTAAATAAAAGCAGAGTAATTATATGGAAGCACTCTTATGACGCTACCCAGCTGGATTACCCACACCATTACGGCCCCCGATGTCGCCGCCGAAACGGCTGCGCGCGAGCATCAAGCGCAACTGACTAAACCTGCGGGTTCGCTCGGGCGCTTAGAGCAATTGGCGGTTGCGTTTGCCGGTTTTCAAGGGTGTGTTAAGCCCCAGCTTAAGCGCATTAAAATTCGTGTGTTTGCGGCCGATCACGGCATTGCCGCGCAGGGCACCTCGCTTTACCCGCAAGAAGTTACCGCGCAAATGCTGGCCAATTTTTGCCGTGGCGGCGCCGCCATCTCGGTGTTGGCAAACTTGCTGCAGGCCGATTTTTGTGTGGTTAATTTAGGTTGCGTGGGTGAAGTGGCAGCCCATAAAAAACTGATTGATAAAACCATTGCGCCATCTACCGCCGATTTTTCTTGTGCACCAGCGATGACTGCCGAGCAATTAAACGCCGCACTTAATGGCGGTTACAGTGAAACTAATGATCTCGACATAAAAAATAACCAGCTGTTTATTGGCGGCGAGATGGGCATAGGTAACACCACTTCAGCGGCGGCGTTGCTCGCGGCGTTGTTGCAGTTGTCGCCTGCGGATATCACCGGTAAAGGAACGGGCATTGATGATGCTACCTTAACCCGTAAAACGCAGCTGATTAGTAAAGCGCTAGAGTTACACCGCGATCAGCTAACAAACCCCGCTGCACTGTTGCGCTGTTTGGGCGGGTTTGAAATTGCAGCTTTGGTGGGCGCTTATATTGGCAGTGCTCAGCAGGGGGTACCGGTGCTGGTCGATGGGTTTATCAGCACCGCAGCGGCGGCCATTGCCGTGGCCTTGCAGCCAACGCTTGCGCCTTGGTTGTTATACGCGCATTTATCCAATGAGTCTGGCCATAAGTTGGCTTTAAATAAACTTAATGTTCAACCTATTTTAGCGTTAGATATGCGCTTAGGTGAGGGCAGTGGTGCGGCGTTGGCGGCTGGTGTTATTGCTCAGGCGCTGGCGCTCCACAACAAGATGGCGACCTTCGCCGATGCCGGTGTGACAGATGCAGATTGATTTACTGCGCCATGGCGAATGCGAAGGCGGGGCGATTTTTCGCGGCTCGTTAGATGTCGCCTTAACCGCTAACGGTTGGCAACAAATGCAAAACGGTTTGGCCGAGTTAAATAGCGGCTGGAGCCGTATTGTCAGCTCGCCATTGCTGCGCTGCGCTCGGTTTGCCGAAGTGCAAGCTGACAATACCGGCCTGCCGCTTGAGTGGCAGCGCGATTTGCGCGAGATTTGTTTTGGCGACTGGGAAGGGCAATCGGTGGAGCGAATTTGGCGCGAGCAATCGCCCCTATGTAATGCCTGGAGCCGCGCCCCCGATACCACAACACCGCCTAATGGCGAACCGTTTAAGCAGTTTCGCGCCCGTGTACTTAAGGCTTTAGCCACACTTGCGCAACACTACCCCGGCGAGCGGTTGCTGGTTATTACCCACGGCGGCGTCATTAAGCTGTTGTTAACCGAGGCCTTAGGCACTGGTGCCGCCGGCATGATGCAATTAAATGTCGGTTACGGCTTTAGTACATCGATGTCGGTGATTAACGGCAAGTTAACACTGTTACAGCCGCTTAATAACGCGCTAGAGGTTAATCTATGACGCCGCCTAAGCTTGCCTTAAACAAACCCGTTGCGAGCGCACTGCAAGCGCTTTTGTACGCACTGATGTTTTTAACGCGTTTGCCAGTGGGGAGCTGGCTCCACGAAGTCGATGAGCAAACCGCTAAACGCGCGGTGTTTTTTTATCCTCTGGTGGGTTTGGTCATTGGGTGTTTACTAACCGTAGCCGCCTTGTTGTTAATGCCATTAGGCCCGCCGTTGGCTGCCGCTTTAGTGTTGATGTTGTGGGTGGCGGTGACAGGCGCCTTGCACCTAGATGGCTTAGCTGATTGTATGGATGCCTACTACGCGGGCCACAAATGCAGCGATGCCAAGCAGCGCCGCGAGCGAATTTTAACCGTAATGCATGACCCAGCTTGTGGGGCGGTGGCGCTGGTATCGTTGGTGTTATTGTTGTTGGTTAAGTGGGCGGCATTGGCGGCGCTGTTTACGCTTGCGGCAAGCTCATCGCGGTTTTTGATGGTTTTTGTTTTGTTGACTCTGAGTCTCGCCCCAGTATTGGCGCGCACTATTATTTTACCTTTTATGACGCTCAATAATTATGCCCGTCACGATGGTGCCGCAGCGGTTAATGCCGCCGAGCACCACTCACTTTATTGGGTTATTACGTTGGTTGTTTTTGCGCTGTGTGGGCTATGGCTGGGGCTGCTAACGGCGTTGGCCTTGTTGTTGGCGCTAACGCTATTGATGTTGTATTGGGCGCAGTTGTGGCGCCGTCAAATTGGTGGCTACACCGGAGACTGCTTAGGCGCATTGGTAGAGCTTGCCGAAGCGCTAACGTTAATTGTCTTGGTGGCCTTGTGGTAACGGCTATTGCTTTGTTACTTGCTGTATTGCTCGATTACCGTTTAGGAGAGCCGGCGCGTTTTCATCCGCTAGTTGGTTTTGGTTTTTGCGCCGATAAAATAGAACAACGTTTGAATCGTAGCGCTATTAACGGGCGGCTAATGGGTGTGTTGGCATTGTTGCTGTGTCTGGTGCCGGCGCTGTTGGTCAGTAGTTGGCTGTGGTGGTGGCTGTTAAAAAATTACCCGTTGTTGGCCATTGTTGTGGGCGCTATAGGTTTGTATTTCACAGTGGGCTGGCGCAGTTTGTTACAGCATGTAATGGCGGTGCAAGTTGCACTGGAAACGCCAGATTTACCCAAGGCTCGCGCTGCCGTGGGGCGTATTGTTAGCCGTGATTGCGAACAGGCCGATAGCTTGCAGGTACGCCGCGCGGCGCTCGAGTCGCTGCTTGAAAATAGCGCCGATGCAGTGGTTGCGCCGCTGTTTTGGTTTGCCGTGGCGGGTTTGCCGGGCGCAATTGTGTACCGCTTAAGCAACACCTTAGATGCCATGTGGGGCTATAAAAACAATCGCTTTTGGCATTTTGGTTGGGCGGCAGCGCGCTGGGATGATGTGTTAAATTTTTTACCGGCACGCTTAACCGCGTTAGCCTTTGCTGCCGTGGGCGATGCCGCCGGGGCTTTGCAAAGCTGGCGTAACAGCGCGGGCAACTGGGCGAGCCCTAATGCCGGCCCGGTTATTAGTGCCGGTGCCGGAGCCTTGCAGCTAAGCTTGGGCGGCGGCGCTTTTTATCATAAACGTTGGCAAGATAAACCCGCGACAGCTGGCGCACAACCGGCCGCAGATGCAATACCGCGCGCCGTGGCATTGGTTAATCGTGCGTTGGTGTTGTTAGTGGTTGTATTTATGTTGGCGGCGCTCTTTATTAATGGCGCGATACACTAATGCCTAATAAGTTTGCTTGCGAGCTACCGCACGGCGGCGATTTAACCTACGCCAGTGCTGTTTTTGGCGAGCCGAGCGAGCCTTGGCAAGACTTGTCGACCGGGATTAGTCCTTGGGGTTATCAGTCAGAGAATATTCCCGCGCATGTTTGGCGCGACTTACCCGCCAGCAATACGATGTTGTGCCGCGCGGCGGCCGAATATTACCAATCGGCCCCAGAGTTTATTGTACCGGTGCCAGGCAGTCAGTTTGCTATTAGCCAATTACCGCAACTTGTGCCGTGCGGCTGCGTGGCATTACCGGCGATTGGTTACGCCGAGCATGGCAAAGCTTGGCAGCAGGCCGGGCACCAAATTGTGTTTTACTCATCGGTGGCGCAGTTGTGTAAGCTGGCCGAGCAGGGCGAGCTTTTGCATGCGGTGCTGATCAACCCAAACAACCCTACAGGTGATGTTTACGCGCTTAATAGCCTAGAGTCTTTACACGGTGCGCTGCAGGGCGTGGTGGTGGTGGACGAAGCTTTTATTGATGCTCTGGCACTGCCCAGCGCGGTTACTTTACTGCCCAGTTTGCCGCGTTTGTGTGTGTTGCGCTCGGTGGGTAAGTTTTTTGGTTTGGCAGGTGTTAGGTTGGGTTTTTTTCTTAATGGCGGAGCGTTTTCCGAGCCGTTGCGACAAACTCTGCAGCCTTGGTCTGTTAGTCACCCAGCGCAGTGGATAGGCAAGCGCGCGCTTAACGATCGCGCTTGGCAAGACGCCCAAAGGTTGCGCATACACCGCGCGCAGCAACAATTATCAACCCTATTACAACGTTCTTTAGGCGATGAGTGTAGCGTGGCCAGCGGTGGTTTATTTGTTACCTTGCGTGGGCCGTGGCACAGGCTAATGTTTTTTTACCAAGGCTTAGCCGAGCAGGGTATTTATACCCGTTGGTGTCATTGGCCCGAGCCTACCGCCGGCAATACCAAGGGTGATGCTTGGTTGCGCTTGGGCTTGCCCATTGATGGCGGCGTTCGTTTAGCGCGGGCGTTAAAGACCCTTACTTTATAGGAGTAGTTTGTGAGCACTATTGTGAATCGTGGTGGTAAATATCTTAGCCTGTTGGCGTTACTACTTTGTCTGATGGCTGTTAGCCATAAGGCCACCGCCGAGCCGATTAATGTGGTCGATGCGCGCGGCAAATCGATTCAATTAAAGGCTCCCGCGAAACGTATTATTGCCTTGGCTCCACACTTGGTGGAAAACGTTTATAGCGCCGGGGCCGGCAACAACTTAGTCGCGGCGGTAAGTTACAGTGATTACCCGCCCGAGGCACAAAACTTACCTCAAGTGGGCAGTTACAAAACGGTAAGCTTAGAATCTATTTTGGCGCTTAAGCCCGACTTAGTATTGGTTTGGTCGTCGGGTAATGGTTTGGCTACCGCCAATCAGTTAGAGCGCTTAGGTATTACGGTGTACGTTGATGAGCCGCGCACACTGGACGATATCGCCCACGAGGTGCGTACTATTGGGCTGTTAGCGGGTACCACAACCGTGGCCAATAAAATTACCGACGCTTGGTTGGCGCGGTTACAGATGTTGCGTCAAACACATCTCGATAGCGCCGTTGTGTCGGTGTTTTATCAAGTTTGGAACCAACCGTTGCAAACCTTAAATGGCGAGCATTTGGTGAGCGATGTAATACGGTTATGTGGTGGGCGCAACGCTTTTGCCGATGCGTTATCTTTGGCTCCTAAAATTAATGTTGAATCGGTACTGGGGCGCAACCCAGATACCATTGTCGCCAGCGGTATGGGAGAAGAGCGCCCCGAGTGGTTAGACGAGTGGCGCCAATACCCAGCATTAGCGGCGGTGACAAACAATCATCTGTTTTTTGTGCCGCCCGATCTTATTCAGCGCCATACTTTGCGAATTTTAGACGGCGCGGAACTGATGTGTGAATATTTAGATGTGGCGCGCGGCCATTAATGGGTGGCGTGTGGTTGTGCTGGCGGGAATAGAAAAGGTTTTTCTTAGAGTTTTGTGGAGCTATATTCTAGTTTCTACATGCCGAACCGTAATCTGGCAGTTTGAAACAAATAATTAAATTTGAAAATTAATCCGCAAATAAAGACTGTATAGAGCTACCGCTACCGCGGATTTTTTGTTTGCTCGTGTCGCCGAGCGTGGCGAGTGACTTTTCTTTGCGTGGCCAAAGCAAAGTAACCAAAAGAAAGGCCACCCCGGCGTCTGGCCCTACGGGTTCCCTCACTCCGGCCGATTTTAGGGGGCCGTATCGACATGCCGTCCATGGCCTGACGATACTTGCGTGAGCGTCCTGCTCACTTACCCCCTAAAATAGGCCTCCGTTCGGCTCAGTCGCAGGGGACCCAAAAGCGGTACTTCGTAGCAACACTGGCAGCGTTCATTGCTTGGCTGACAAGGTTTTAAAGTCTAAAAAAACTACAATAAAAACATGCGTCTCGCGAATAGTATATGTTCGTGTAGATTTCGCGGTAACGCCTTATTTGCACTAGGTTTCCATAGGAATCTACGAAGAACCATAACAAAACACTTGTCACTAACGAGCAAGCATGCCTAGAACGCGGTTAAGCGTTATGGGTAATAGGCCAATGCTCTAGGGTTAGCGAATCTTTATTCGCCACTAAACACCAAGCGTTGTCATGCCAGTCGCCCAGCACAATGCGTTCGGCGGCTGCGCCATCGACTGTTAGCGGGTGACGCTGGGGCCGGTGGGTATGGCCGTGAATCATTAAACTGGCGTTGTTTGCTTGCAATAGCTCAATCACCGCCTCGGGGGTGACATCCATGATGTCCTCGGGCTTTGAGCTGTTCATGGTTTTGCTTTTGCTACGCAATTGCTCGGCCAGTGCGCGACGCACCGGTAACGGTTGCGCTAATGCTTGCGCTTGCCACTCGGGTGATCGCAGTTGCGCACGCAAAGCCATATAAGGTTGGTCGCGGGTGCACAAGCTATCACCGTGCAATAACACCGTAGTGCGGCCGTATAGGTCGATCACGGTTGGATCGGCCAGTAAGGTTGCACCGGCGCGCTCGGCAAACACATGCCCCAGCACAAAATCGCGGTTACCCGGCATTAGATAGATGCTAACACCACTGTCGGCCAGTGCGCGCAATTGCGCCGCCACTTCATGGCCTAAGGGTTCGTCGTCATCGTCGCCGATCCAGGCGTCAAAAAAGTCACCTAAAATATACAGCGCGCGGGCGCCGCGTGCGCGTTGACTTAAAAAGTCGTAAAACGCCTGCACCGCTGCCGGTTGGGCAGGGTGCAAGTGTAGGTCTGATATGAAAAGAGTATTCATGCTCAGTCTTTAACAGTAACGCTTTCGATTAATACGTTCTCTAGCGGTACGTCTTGATGCATGCCTTTGTTACCGGTTTTAACTTTGCGAATTTTCTCAACCACGTCCATACCTTCGGTCACTTTACCGAATACGCAGTAGCCCCAACCTTGAGCATTTTTGCCCGAGTGGTTTAAAAAGTCGTTGTCTTGGACGTTAATAAAAAACTGTGAGCTGGCGCTGTGCGGATCGTTGGTGCGAGCCATAGCGACTGTGCCGGCCAAGTTTTTTAGGCCGTTGTCAGCTTCGTTCTCGATCACGGGGCGGGTTTCTTTTTGTTGCATGTTTTCATCCATGCCGCCGCCTTGCACCATAAAGCCATCGATGACACGGTGAAAAATAGTGCCAGTGTAAAAGCCGTCCTCGGCGTATTGCTTAAAGTTGGCGGCGCTTTTAGGCGCTTTGTCAAAATCCAGCTCTAAAGTGATATCGCCGTAGTTGGTGTGCAGGGTAATCATAATGAATCCTTAAGGTCTTTCAGAAAAAGGCGCCATGATACGACGCTGGGGCCAGTTACGGAACCCACATCAGTGCTCGTTAATAGAATTGATGCAAGCTTTTAAGCCTGCCAGCTCAATACTGATTAGGTGATTAAACATTTTTGTCTGTTGTTCGGGCTGGCTTGCCGAGAAGGACACGGGCCAATGGCCGCAGTGTACCGCGCCTTCTATAGCGCCCGAGCGCACTAGCATGGTCATGCCGTGTACCAGCGACCACGTGCTCATAGAGGCAACGCTGGCACGGTAGTCTCCAGCCGTGACGCCGTATTCTGCCAACATGTCACACAGAGTGTCATGAAGGGTTCCCTCGCAGTTGGCGCCGGCTTCAATGCAGTCTGGCTTAATGCGTTCCAGCTCGGGAGTCCAGGTAAACAGCGTGTCAAACAAATTGGGGTACTGCCGGCCAAATTGCATGTAGGTATGCCCCAGTAACCGCACCTTTTGCTCGGCGGTCTCGTTACTGGCGTGGGCTAGGGTGTCGAGTAACGCGTTATTGAGCAGGTGAAAACCCTGAGTCCGCAGATCAATCAGTAGGTCGGTTTTATCGGTAAAGTGGCTGTATACCGCCGTCGCACTTACCCCTAAGTCTTTGGCCAGCGCGCGTAAGCTAAGGTTGTCGATACTCTCGTGTTGCAGTATTTGCATGGCCCGCTCAAGCAGTGCCTCGCGCAGGTTGCCATGGTGATAACCGGCTTTTTTGTCGCTGGCCGGCTTGCGGCCGGTGGGGGTTTTACTGCTCATATGCGCTATCGGTTCGCGTTATCGTAAAACCCCCAGTTTATCAGATACGTTAGTTGCTGTCGGGTGCAAAACTAACGGCACTAAAACTACAGTGCCCAGCGCAGGTTTAGCAGTAAGCTGTCGTTGTGGCGATAGGCATAAAGCGTGTCCTCTGGCTGCTGCGCATCGTACTCGACTACGGTGAGCTCGGTTTGCAGCCGGTCACTCCATACCCATTTAGCACTTAGACGCCACACCGCGCCTGCATTGCCCGGTAACACTAGGGCGTAGGCCTGCAGTGTTAATCGCTCGTTGATGGCGCTATAGGTGGCGCGGGCCGAGGCGCCATTTTGCCAGCGATCTGTGTCTGTCGCACAATTACAGGTTTGGCTGCGCTGCCAGGTTAGTTCGCCAGTAAGCACTAAGTTGTGGATGCCGCTGTAATCGGCGCCCACCATGCCGCGCCATTGATCGCCCGGTGGTGCGGAAGCTGTGGCCTCATTTTCTACCCATGTCAGCGTGCTGGACGATAGGTTGTGATACCAAGCCTGTTCGCTGCGCACTAAAAAATTGCCGTACACCGTTTGCAAGCTAACGCCGGCGATCTGTTGCCGAGTGGTAGCCAGCGTGATCTGTGGCTGCAGGTTGGCATTTAGCTCAAAGGCGTTGGGTGCCAGCTCGTAACTGTCTACCTCGGCCAGCAGTACTTGGGTGTCTATACCGCCCCAGTGCTCGCGCCAGCGCAGGGCAAAGCCGGGTTTGTTGGTAGGTTGCTCAATCAAGAGCGGGTCGTTTGCCAGGTTACCTGTGCGCAGGGCGAGGTAGGGGTCAAACTCCTCGTAGGCGGCGGGTAAACGATCTGGCAGCGGCTCAATTAACGCGACAAAGTCCAGTCGGTTTTGCCATGTGGCGCGCACCGCTGGTACAGGTAGGCGAGTTTGCTCTAAATCTTGCTGGCCGGGCCAACGCTGATCGCGCCTAGCTAACACATCGGTTACTTTGAGTGATTCGGCCTCGCCCCAAGCAAAGGTCTGGTAGCCCGCTTTGAGCCACCAGTCGCCTTGCTCCCACGATATATAAGTGTCAGATAAATCTAAGCGCCAGCGTCTTTGCTGGCGTTGCTCGGGGGTGAATTCGTAACCATTCCACAGGCCTGCCTGTTCTAGCTCTGGTAGCCAGTCTTGGGTTAACGAGCCCGATACGCGCGCCTTAAGCGGCCCCGAGCGCCATTCCAGCGCGCTGTATAGCTGAGTTTCTGCGCGGGTTAAATCGGCCGATTGGCGGTTTACGTTGGCCGCTGGGCTGCGGTAGCCAAAGCCTGCGTTTTGTTGCAGCCAAGCTTTGTGCTGCCACGGGCTGTCGGCATCTACGTTGCTGGTTTGAGAGGCAGTTTCTACGGTCGCAAAAAAGTCTTGAGCGTACGCTGGCAGTTGTAGGCCCAGCGTTAGAATGCTGGCGTAGGTAATGGTGTTAAAGATCTGCATTAGTCGAGGCCGCGCTGCATTTGTTGGGTGGTAAACAGCGATTCATCGGTGCTTTCGTTGTACACGGTATTGCTAAAACGAAACACACTGGCGTGCTCGCGCTCTTCGTTGCGGGTGGTGATCATTTGTAAGCGCATCGGCGTCCAGATATCACTGATCAATTGCAGTTGGTCGGCGCGAAAGAATTTGATTCGGCCGGCGCGGTTCATCCAAATTTTGCCTTGCACCTGAACAAAATTGTCTTTGCGTATCCACAGGTGAGATTTTTCGTAGCCGGTCTCGCTGGCGACTTTGTCGGCAAACTCGGGTTTTGGCGTGGACTCGATCAACCAAGCTTCGGCGTCATCGACGGTTTCGTTAGCGCTTAATATTTTATAATCGTACCAATCGATATTAACGCCGTTGATGTCTGAGTAAGTAAAATCGCTGCCCATAAAAGCGCCCGATTTATCGCCCGCAGCAACCCTCCGCACTTGCTTTAGTGCGGGTAAGTACAACCACGAGTCATCGTCGCGGGCGTCTTGGTAGTCGTAATTCATATAAGTGGTGCCGGCGACATCGGTAGGGCTTAAAAAGAACGAAATCGATTTTTCGACCTCGGGCTTATCGAGCGTATACAGGCGAATATCGCGGATGCGCTCGCGGCCTTTGCGGTCGATCAATACCAATTGTGCATCGGCGCGCGATGAGTCACCGGTGTAGCGAGTATCGACTTTTTGCATAATCTCGCGCGCCGACAGTGGCGCGTCGGGCTCGGTTGCGCCGTGGCTTACGGTTGCGCTCATTAACAGCGCGGCGGCCAGCGTGGTGAGTGATTTAATCATGAGTGTGGATCTCCTGTGGCGTGACAAGGTGCTGGGCCGCGCGCTCGTGGCGGCCATCGATGCAGTGCAAAAGTGCTGGTAAAAACAATAAATCGCCCAGTAGTGCTAACGCCATAATGGTGGCGGCAAATAGGCCGGTGTAAATATAGGGGATAAACGAACCCAGTAGCATGACACTAAAGCCACTGACCAACACGATTGAGGTAAATATCACCGCGCGGCCGGATTCGTTCATCGCCTGGGTGATGGATTCGTGAGTGCTGGCGCCGGCACGCTTAGCCTTTAAGTAACGGGTCATCACATGGATGGCATCATCCACGGCAATACCCATCGTCATGGCGCCGACAATCATGGTGCCTAAGTTGAGCGGTATACCCAACACCACCAGTAACGCGCCGGTCATTAAGATGGGTACGATACTTGGCACCAAGGCAATTAAACCGTATTTAACCGAGCGAAACAGCGCCACAAAACTCAACCCGATAACCGCTAAGGCAATCATAAATGAGCGCGACATACCCTGGTTGATGTAAGTGTCCTGGGCGTTGTACATCACCAATGAACCGGAGGCTTGTACCGATAAATCGGCAAACTGCTGGGCCAGTTGGGTTTCAATCCGATCGAGCAGGGCGCGAGTATCACTGGCCGGTAAGTTAGTAGCCGGCACCGCTAAACGCAGGTAACGCTCGTAAAAATCTTTGGCGTCTTCTAGATCTTCTTTGGGGCCGGTGTTATCAAACAGTAATAAAAATTGCGCGGCCATTTGGCGTGAGCCGGGCAGTACATACCAAGCGTTATCGTCATAGTGCAATGCGCGGTTAATTTGCTTGTGAAAATCCACCAGCGAATTAATTGGCCCTGTTTCGGGCTGTGCTTCGAGCCACTGTTGCAGCTCATCGACGCGCTGTAAAAAATCGGGCTCGTGGATACCGCCCTCGGCGCCGCTATCAATCATTAAATCGATATTTTGCACGCCGCGATAGGTGTTATCAAAATACTCCAGCGCCTGGCGGGTGGGGTTGTCCTGTTTAAAGTAGGTAATAAAGTTGGAGTCGACCGAAAGCTTTGGAATTAGCATGACACTAACCACCAGCAATACACCGCCAATCAGCAATAGCTCGCGGCGCCTGCGGTAGGTAAAGCTCGGCAGTGCTTGAGTGATGCGAGCAATAACGCCGGTGGTAACCGAGCGCTGGGTGCGCGGCGTGAACGCACTGATAAAACTCAGTAGCGCTGGCAGTACGGTAATGGCTATAAAAAACAGCATCATCGCGCCAATGGCGCCGAGCCAGGCAAACTGTTTAACCGGCAGTAGCTCGGTAATGCCTAAGGCTAAAAATCCAGCGGCGGTGGTCAGAGCCGTGTAAAACGCTGGCGACCAAAGGTGAATAATGGCATCGCGGGCAGCCTGTTGCGGTGTTTGGCCGCGAGCTCGGGCGTGGTAAAACTCGACAATCACATGCACCGAGATACCAATGCCGATAATAATCAGCGCCGGCACCAGTGCCGATTCCACTACCGAATGAGGCCAGTGGGCCAAACCTTGAATGCCGGTAACCAGCACAATCGAGGTGCCAATAACCACCCAGGGCAACAGCATACCGGCCCATGAGCGAAAGCTAAAAAACAAAATCACAATCATCACCACCGCCATGGTGGGGTTAATCCAGCTTTGATCGCGTTTGGTTAACACCTCAAATTGTTCGTTAAACACCGGCTGACCACTGAGCTCAAGCGGGTAGCCTTGGGCGGCAAAGTTCTCTTGGGCGATAAATTCCCGCAGTGCGGCCATTAGCTCCATCTTGTATTCGTTACTGCCGGCCTGATAGCGCACCCGTGCGACCACGCGGGTGTGGTGCAAATCATCGGTTACTAACGAACCCATGGCCATCGGCTCGTTGCGGATAATCTCGCGTGCGGTGTTAAGCGCCGCTGGGGTAAAAGGCGCCTCGATCAGCGGGTCGGTGGCCATCATCGCGCCGTCCGAGTGGGTGTACTCGTACTGACTTAACGAGCGCACCTGAGTGACTTGCGGCTGCTCTTCTAAAAAGCGTGAGAGTGACTCAATAACGGTTAGAGTCTGGGGAGTAAAGACATCACTGTCCGCGCTGGGTGATTTGATGCCGATAGACAGATACTCGATATCGCCAAACAGCTCTAGCAACTGGTTAAACGCACTGAGGTTAGGGTCGTGCTCGACAAAAAAGCGCTCGTTGGCATTGTCGTAGTACAGGTTTTTCATGGGGATAAACGCCAAAGCGCTTAACACTAGGGTCATCATAAGCAGCGACACACGGCCGCCAATCACGATGTTGGCCCAGCGAGTAATAAATGTTTTCACCTCGATACCTCCAAATGTATTCGGGTCTTACTATAAAAGCACAGGGCGCAGCCGAATGCTCAATGGATGTTGATAAAGTGCGTAGTTAACACTGTAAAGTTTACGGTGTAAAGATATTGTTGTAAAAAAAGTTTGATCCGAGCTCTTGCCGGGTTTGATCTCGCCTCGGGCCAATGCAGTGTGTAAACTGCACAGCCATGTGGCGGTTGCGATTTCGTAGCCAAGCACGCAATACAAAATTCACAACAAAAACTGAGGTGGGTAGGCCTTTGGCGACGGGAAAATTTATCACCATCGAAGGCACCGAAGGTGTTGGCAAAAGCACTAACTTGGCCTTTGTGCGCGATTGGTTAAGCGCGCGGGGGATTGATGTTTTAGTGACCCGTGAGCCGGGCGGCACGCCGTTGGCCGAGCAATTGCGCGAGCTGTTACTGGCGACTCGCGATGAGCCGGTGGCCGATAAAGCCGAGCTGCTAATGATTTTTGCCGCACGCGCGCAACATCTAGAGCATGTTATAAAACCGGCGTTAGCCGAGGGCAAGTGGGTGCTGTGTGATCGTTTTACCGATGCCACATACGCCTACCAAGGCGGTGGCCGAGGGTTAGATAAAACCGTTATTGGCGAGTTAGAGCAGTTGGTGCAAGGCGCCTTGCGCCCAGATTTAACGTTGATACTGGATATTGAGCCCGAGCTGGGGTTACAGCGCGCCGCCGCACGCGCCGAGCTAGACCGCTTTGAGCGCGAAGATATTGCGTTTTTTAATCGGGTGCGGGCCGCGTATCGCGAGCGCGCCAGTGCTAACCCTGCACATTACCAACTGATTAACGCCGGCCAAAGCTTAGCCGATGTACAGCGGGATATTCACCAAGTTTTACAGGCGTTAGCACTGGCATAAGGTAACCGCTAAGGGCGGCCGAGACTAAAACGGCGCTAGTGATTCAATGCTCAGTGGCGCGGCGGTAATAGGGTGCTCAAAACCAATATACTCGGCGTGTAACAGTAAGCGCGGACTTGCGGCTATAACCGCCTCGGGGGCGTAAAGCGTATCGCCTAATATAGGGTGGCCCAGTGCAAGCATATGCACCCGCAATTGGTGTGAGCGACCCGTTACCGGTGTTAGCGCTACTCGGGTTTGTTGTGTGTTGCTATCACGGGACAACACTTGGTAGTGGGTAAGGGCGGCTTTGCCGTTATCCCAGTCGACCATTTGTCGTGGGCGGTTGGGCCAGTCGCAAATTAATGGTAGCTCTACCGAGCCCTCATCTTGCTCGACAATGCCCGCCACCACGGCAATGTAACGTTTGCTCACTTGGCGGGTTTCAAACTGGCGGCCAATGTGGCGCAGCGCTTCGTAGCTTTGCGGCACAATCACGATCCCCGAGGTAGGCTGGTCTAGCCTATGCACAATACGGCTGTTGGGGTGGCTGGTAAGCAGTCGGTTAATTAAGCAATCTTGTTTTTCTGGGCCGCGCCCGGGCACTGTCAGCAATCCCGAAGGCTTATTGGCGATAATAAAGGCACTATCTTCGTACACTAAAGGTACAGATGTCGTAGGTGAGGACGTAGTCATAACGATGTGGCCATAGTAAAGCTCGGCAGCGGTTGGGGCCGGCCATTATCCCAGACATCGCCGTTCACACAAGGGCGATTATCGCCAAATGTGTCGCCGCTTGGTAAGCTGCGCTCTTGCAACTTTGGACGAAACAAGACATGAGTGATTTCCCTGCGCTGCCGTACCCTTGGCAACAAGAGTTGTGGCAGGGTTTTATACAACAGTTTAGCGACCGCCACTTACCCCATGCCCTAATGTTGGTAGGCCCAGAGGGATTGGGCAAACGGCACTTGGCGCGCGCCATGGCGCACTACGCACTGTGCTCGCAGCCGGTGTCTGAATCGGCCTGTGGCAAGTGTAAGTCGTGTGAGCTAAACCGCGCCGGCACTCACCCTGACTTTTTTCAGTTGGCGCCCGACGAACCGGGTAAGATGATTAAGGTCGATAACGTTAGGGCCTTAACCGAGGCGCAAAACAAAACAGCGCAACAATCGGGTTATAAAGTTGTTACGTTAATGCCCGCCGAAGCCATGAACAGCAATGCCGCTAACGCCTTGTTAAAAACACTAGAAGAACCGGCTGCCGATACCTTGCTGATTTTGGTGGCCGATTCGCCCAGCCGTGTCCTGCCGACTATTCGCAGTCGCTGTCAGTTGCGCACCTTACCAATTCCGCCTCGCGAGCAAAGCCTGCATTGGTTAACCCCGTTAATGTCGGGCACTGGCCGCGATGCCGCCGAGCTATTAACGCTGGCCCGAGGTGCGCCCCTAGCGGCGCGCGATTTACTGCAAGGCGATACACTGGATCAGCAGGAGCGTTGGCTGAGTGATTTGTACCAGTTAAGCTTGGGCCAAACCGATACCTTAACTGTTGCTGCCGGTTGGCAAAAAGGCGATGGTAAAGCAGCGGTGGCGTGGTTTAGTGGCTGGCTGCACGATTTAGCTTGTTGGCAGGTTGGGGCCGAGCGCGCGCGCTTTGCCGATCTAGATGCCGAACTAAGTGCGGCCCTTAAAGCGATATCGCCTGCGTTGCTGCATCGCTTTCAAGAAAAGCTACTACACAGCAAAAAGCTGTTGGCCGGTGGCGCTAACCCCAATGTACATTTATTGCTAGAGGAGCTGTTAATGGATTGGGGGGTACTGTTAAAGGCTCGCCGTTAAAAACTTTATTGGCCTATTGTTACCGGTTTAACAAATGTTGCCAATTTACCGCGCTGTGACCCACAAAAAATCTACCGGCTATGATAATGTTGTGGTTACACCCTTTGCCTTGTCTGTTGGTTAATGAGTAACCCATTATGATCAAAATCGCCAAACGCTTGCTGCAGCTGTCGCTGTTAGGTTTGTCGTTAAGTGTAATCACCAGCCCAGCTTTGGCCGCCGAGCCGGCCGCGCCAGACCCCGAGTTTCAGCAGTGGCTAGAAGCGCTGTACGCCGAGGCCCAAGAGCGCGGCATTAGCGAGCAAACCCTAACCCAAGCGTTTGCCGATATTACCCCGCCGATCAAACGCATTATTAAAACCGATCGCAACCAAGCTGAGGTGGTGCAAACCTATAACAGCTACCTAAGTGCTCGCTTAACCGATTGGAAGTTTGCCACTGGCCGTAAACTAATGGCCGAAAACACCGAAGTACTAAACCAAGTTGCGCAAAAATACGGTGTACAGCCGCGCTTTTTAGTGGCTATTTGGGGCATGGAAACCAATTACGGCACTTACCCTATCAAAGAACCCATCTTTAATGTGTTGGCGACTCTTGCCTACGATAAACGCCGTGGGCCGTATTTTCGCGCACAGTTTTTAGCCGCCCTCGATATTCTCGACAGCGGCTTTCCCACTTACGAGCAATTTAAAAGCTCGTGGGCCGGCGCCATGGGGCAATCGCAGTTTATGCCCGAAAGCTACCAGCAGTACGCGGTAGATTTTGACGGCGATGGCAAGCGCGATATCTGGAACACCAAAGCCGATGTGTTTGCCTCTATCGCCAATTACTTTAAGCCCAGAGGTTGGCGCGATGATCAAACCTGGGGCCGGCCAGTACAGTTACCCAAAGGTGGCGAGCAAAGCTTAGTCGCCGAGCAAGCCGCTGGTTTAAGCCCCGATGCCGACTGCAAACGTTTTAAAAGTTTAGGGGTGTGGCGCGACTTACGCGATTGGCAAAAATTGGGGGTGCGCCGTGCCGATGGCTCGGATCTACCCGACGTATCGATTCCCGCAGCGCTGGTGTTGGCCGATAAAGGCGATAACCGTGGTTATATCGTCTACCGTAACTTTTGCACCATCATGAGTTTTAACCCGTCGTTTAAGTACGCGTTATCTATTGGTTTACTGTCTGACCAATTAAAATAACGGCCTGCGGCAAGCTTGTGTGGCACATGCCAAACCACCGGCATTTGCCGCAGCAGGTGGTAAAGTTATACTAAGCCGGTATTAGAGCCGTGCCAGTAGGGCCAACGCTGGACACCGTGCGGCTTATCTATTACCTTAAAGACATATAAATTATCGTATAAATAGTTAGGGCAGTAGCGTATTGCCCTTATTGATCGGATCGATTCTATGCAAGCACTTGGCGGCGCCCGCAACGGCATTCTCTCGTTAACCATCAAAGACAAAGCCGTACTTTATGCCGCGTATATGCCCTATGTGTTAAATGGCGGGTTGTTTATCCCCACCAATAAGGCTTATAAACTGGGCGATGAAGTCTTTATGTTGCTTAATTTAATGGACGAGCCAGAAAAAATCCCCGTCGCCGGCAAGGTTGTATGGGTAACACCTAAAGGCGCGCAGGGTAATCGCGCCGCTGGTATTGGCGTACAGTTTACCGATGAAGACAATACCGCCGTTACTAAAATAGAGAACTACTTGGCCGGCTCGCTCGAATCTGACCGGCCCACCCATACCATGTAAATAGCGTTGTTCGACCCCGTAACAGCCCAACTACCGCTCAACACTCACAGCCAACAATGGTGACAATATGCTAGTGGACTCCCATTGCCACCTGGATAGAATTAACCTCGACCCCTACGACGGCCAACTGGCACAAGCATTGGCTGCCGCCCACGCGCGCGACATTAAGCAAATGCTGTGTATCAGTATTAGCCTAGATAACGTCGAAAAAATCATCGAAATCGCGCAACAACACCCCTCGGTACTCGCTTCTGTGGGGGTGCATCCGTGCGATGTATCGGCCGGCACCGCCAGTCGCGAGCAACTAACCGAATGGGCCGGGCGCGATAAAGTCGTCGCTATTGGCGAGACCGGGCTCGATTACTATCACGACACCGACAGCGTAGAAACGCAGCAACAAAGCTTTGCCTTGCATCTAGAAGTAGCGGGCGAGGTGGGCTTACCCGTTGTGGTACACACCCGCAGTGCGCGCCAAGACACCCTCGATTTAATTAAACGTCACGGCAACCCCGAGCACGCTGGTGTGCTGCACTGCTTTACCGAAAGCTGGGAAATGGCCCAAGCCGCTATGGAGATGAACTATTACATCTCACTGTCGGGTATTGTCACCTTTAAAAACGCCAAAGAGCTGCAAGAGGTCGCGCGTAAAATGCCTCTCGATCGCTTGCTGGTCGAAACCGATTCGCCGTACCTAGCGCCAGTGCCGTATCGCGGCAAACCCAACGAGCCACAATACGTGCGCGAAGTGGCCGAGTTTGTCGCCGACCTTAAAGGCATTAGCTACGCCGAGCTGGCCGAGATTACCACCGAGAATTTTTATTGTTTGTTTAATAGGGCGCAAGCGCACCGGCCGGCTTAAGAACACCGCTAACGCGGACTTTTTTATAAGCTCGCATCGCCGAGCGTGGCGAGTGACTTTTCTTTGTTTGGCCAAAGCAAAGTAACCAAAAGAAAGGCCACCCCGGCACCTCAGCCCTAGCGGGTCTCCTCGCTCCAGCCGATTTTAGAGGGCCGCATCGACAGGGCGTCCATGCCCTGACGATGCTTGCGCAAATGTCCTATTTGCTTACCCCCTAAAATAGGCTTCCGCTCGGCTGGTTGCAGGGGACTTAAAGACGGCACTTTGCCGCGGGTTATTAATGGCGTTGTCAAAAATTCAATGCTATATCGTCACCTTATGCTGGGCGAAGCAGTGATATAGTGATAATTATATTGGGTTTTCACACAAATCTACGAAGATCCAAAAATACTAAATTTAAAAACATTGAGGAACACACCCGTGTCACTGGAAACCATCAAACAACAAACCCGCGCCATGCTGCAATTGCAAGACGATATGAACAGCAAAGTTCACCCCGCGTGGCGCGAGCAGGGCAACGCTTGGTATCGAGCTATTTGGATCGAATGCGGCGAGCTGATGGACCATTACGGTTGGAAGTGGTGGAAGCACCAAACCCCAGACACCGAGCAAGTGGCGCTAGAGCTGATCGATATTTGGCACTTTGGTTTAAGCATCCTGTTAGAAAGTGGTGCCAGTGTTGAAGAAATTGCCGATAAAGTTGCAAGTGAGCTTGATATCAACACAGATCAAGCGGACTTTCGTTTAGATGTAGAAGCCTTTACCGCTGCCACACTTAATGACCAAGCGTTTCATCTAGAGTTGTTTGGTTGTTTAATGGCCGGCGTTAATATGAGCTACGCCGAACTTTACCGCCGTTATGTGGGTAAAAACGTGCTTAACTTTTTCCGTCAAGACCACGGTTATAAAGATGGCAGTTACCGTAAAATTTGGGCCGATGGCCGGGAAGATAACGAGCACTTGGTTGAGGTGGTTGAGGCTTTAGATTCCTCGGCGGAGGGTTTTTCTAAGTTGGTTTATAAGGCTTTGGAAGGGCGCTACGCTAAATAGTTGAGGCTGGCTTCGCCAACTTTTTTATAGGCCCGCGTCGCCGGGTGTGGCGAGTGTCTTTTCTTATTTGGTCAAATCAAAGTAACCACTGTTGTGAATCTGAAAGCCCGCAGTCAAACGATTGACGTTCTATCCGTTACTCAGGGGAAACCCTTGAGTAACGTGGGCTAATAAATGTTGGCGAGATAATATATTTCTAAATAATTCAATGGCTTGAGCAGGGCTTGCGCGGTGAGATAAAAAAGATTAGATTAAGCCCTCAATTAAAGTTAGTCGCACTTTCCCCAGACAAGGAACTGTCAAAACATGTCTAATTCCCTTTTGTTTTCAACAATCTCCATGTCTATCCTCATCCAATCTCTACCGGGGATAGGGTGCCGGGGCAAAGTGCGACTGAGTCGCATGAATTAGCTGTTATTTGCCAGATAAAACGCGGTTGGTAAACTAAGCTTAGCACAAGATTTTAATAGTGCTGTATATAATAACAGCATAAGTGTGCTAATCAACATTAGGAAAAAATATTGGAAATTGAATTGACAGCCTATTACTCTGTTTTAGACCTTAAGACTAAGTGCCTGCCGCTGTGCAAGTCCGTGGTTTGCATCAGAGGACAGGCACTTAGTCTTAAGGTAAAGAAAGAGTCATCAATACTCCTTTCATTCCGCGTTTTCTCCAGTTCCGTTCACGGATTAATGCAGCTTCTTCGTGACCTCAGAAGCGCTTTATTTTCCGTGCCCGCAAATAACAAGGCCAAGCATTGCGACAACTTTTTCGTTACGGCTTCGCCTTCACAAAAAAGCTGCGCATGTTGGCAGCGTTAGGCTCCCCACAAGGATGAATCGTGAAAATTGAAAATATTATAATTAAGAATTGGAGATCGATAAAAGATCAAGAACTCCAAGCCCAAGATTTGATGGTGATAATTGGACAAAATAATCATGGCAAATCAAACCTTTTATCATCGGTACTATTCTTCTTCGGCGAGATAAAACACCAAGACCTTGATTTCTATCACGGCTCGACAGAATTGTTTGTAGAACTCCAGTTCGGAGGGCTAGATGACAGCGACAAGATAACCTTTAAAAAATACTTAACTTCTGAGGATAAGATTGTAGTCCGAAAATCTGCATTCTTAGGAGGTAGCTTTGAGTATCGGGGTTATATTGAAAACCCTGATGAGGAATGGCTTCAAGAAGAAAATGCATCTGCATACACAAAAAGAGAGTTGGCTAGCAGCCTGCCATTTCATCCGTTTCTTCCTGATTCAGGCAGAATCACAAAGCAAAATATTGTTGACGCACAAGCCTCTTATATTGAACAAAACAGAGAAGAAATTGAGTTTAGCTTTGAGCTTGAAACCACCAACTTTTTGGGGCTTAAATCTGTTGCTAAAGGTATTTTTGGCGAGGTCTACTTTATTCCAGCCGTCAAAGAAGCTTCCGACGATTTTACGTCAAAAGACTCCAGCGTTTTTGGGAAAATGTATTCCGATGTCGTAGAGTTAATGTCAGAGAAAAATAATGACTGGAAAGAAACGAAGGAAAAACTCGGAAAGCTGTTCTCGACTCTTAATAAAAATGATGATGATGGCAATGAGAACGAAGACCGCCCCCAGCAATTGATTGATTTTGAAGAGGAGCTAACCAATGAGCTAGTTTCTTGGGGTGCAGAAATAGATATCGAAGTTAGTCCACCAGATATCGAGAGCGTATTTAAAGCAAACACACAGGTTTGGGTTAATGATGGTGTAAGAACCGATATAAAACGAAAGGGGCATGGCTTACAAAGAGCATTAACTGTTGCACTAATTCAAGTAGTAGCAAAAAGGTCAATGGCTGCCGCGGAAGACGAAGACCCCGAAAATGCTGGAAACCGTAAGGTGTCAAATTCTAGATACTTTATTTTTGAAGAACCAGAGCTTTATCTTCACCCTCAAGCTCAGAGGTCTCTTTTTGACTCTTTCGTTAGTTTATCAGAATCGGGTAGCCAAGTTATTCTGTGCACACATTCAAGCGGTCTGATTGATGTAGAGAGATATAAATCAATATATATCGCTACCAAGGAAAATAATTCGGACGAGACCAAGGTTAAGCAATGCACTGAGGATTTGTTTGAAGGTGATTCAAAGAAAGATTTCAACTTATCTTATTGGATCAACCCTGATAGAGGCGAGCTGTTTTTTGCAAGTAAAGTAGTATTATTGGAAGGGGCCACGGAGAAAACGGTACTTCCTTTGCTAGCCAAGGAATTGGGTGTATTCAAATACGAATACACTCTGATAGGCTGTGGTTCGAAAGATAATATTCCGCTATACGTCAAGCTCTTGAATAAATTTTTGATTCCTTATGTAGCTGTTTATGACCAAGATCATCAGGCACATAAAGGCGAAGATGCCATTGCCTCAGCCGATATTTCTACACAAAAAATTGAAGACGAGATAGACAATAATGTTGGCACCTCAATTATATTAATTAACGATATTGAAGAAGAGCTTGGGTTGCCAAATGGAAGCAACAGTAAACCTTTTGTGGCGCTAAATCATATAAACACTGAAGGATTTACTATTAGCGAACCCATGATTTCAAAGATTCGAGATATCTATGATTCCCAAGCCTAACAAGGCGCTGCTGCCGGACAAATTTTCCGCTGCGCTCCAAATTTTCCGCAGAGCGCGGCGTTAAATTTCAAGGATAGAATGGATACTATTTTTCTAGCAGAAAGATCAATTTGGTTTCTAATGCCATTGTTGTTGGTGCTAACTTCCAATATTTTCACGAGAGGAGCTCCCTGGGTTCCAAAGAAAAGGCTGTACATCGGAGCAATTGTTTTAGGCTTAATAAGTGTTGTGCTTGGCCCACAATGCATGTGTGTGGATTTGAAGGATGCCATAATCGGCACACTATTATTTTCTGCTGTATTCAATATCATAGCATTGGTTATTGCATTAACAGTATTTAGAATGAATTCGAGTGCAAGTAGAATTTAACAAGCTGCTTAAACATCGTTCCGGCCGAAAAAATAACGGCCTCCACTGGACTCGCCATTGCTCGCCGTTTAGAAAGGCGTTGAGGCTGTAGAAAAACTCCAAAAATTAGGAGGACTTTGATAAAATAAGGCATCGTAAATGGAGCTTCCGTTATGCCAAACTTCAAAAAATATAATTACAACCAAGATGCCATGGTGGTGATTAACTTCGAAGAGAAAATCCAGCCAGGAACCTTTGAATTTACCCTCCATAATCTGATCGATAATCACATTGATCTTTCCGAGTTCTATAAAAACTACAGTAACGATGCTGGTGGGCGCTCTGCATACGACCCTGCCATACTGCTTAAAATTATTCTTTTTGCCTACGCGAAGGGAATCACCTCTAGCCGTGAAATTCAGTGGCAGTGTGAACACAATATAATATTTAAAGCCTTGTCTTGTGATGCGGTACCTCACTTTACCAGTATTGCCAGCTTTGTAAGCAGCTACCCCGACGCTATCGAATCTGTATTTGAGCAAGTACTCTTGGTGTGTGATCAGCAAGGGCTTCTGGGGAATGAACTGTTTGCCATTGATGGTTGTAAAATGTCATCGAATGCAGCTAAAGAACACTCAGGCACCTTACCTGAATTGGAAGCCAAGCGTGACAAAATACAGCGGAGGCTTCGCGCGTGTATTAAAGAGCATAAAAAGTTAGACGGACGTAAGCCGAATGAACGAGAAAGAAAACAGCAGTTGACGAGCGCCACGGAAACCTTAGGAAAAGAGTTTGAACGGATTAATAAATTCCTAAAGACGGCAACCCCACGGATGGGGCAGGGTAAAAAGCCGACAGAGGTTAAAAGTAATATAACCGACAATGAATCGGCTAAAATTACCACCAGTAAAGGCACCATTCAAGGCTACAACGGTGTAGCGGCTGTCGATAAAAAGCATCAAATTATTGTTGAAGCTCAGGCCTTCGGTGAGGGCCAAGAGCACCATACGCTAGAGCCTATACTGGCCGGTATCAAGCAGCGCTACGCCCGTACGGGAATCAGCCCTGACATACTCAAAGCACAGGCCATTATTACCGCTGACACCGGATTTTCAAATGACGCCAATAATCATTACCTGCGCCGCGAAGGCATTAATGCTTATATCCCCGACAACCAATTTCGCTCGCGTGATAAAACCTTCGCCAAACAAAAAGAAAAATACGGTAAGCGTCACCGAGACACGGTGAAAGGTGTAAAGGCTGTGATTCCTTCCAGCGAATTTATCATCAATAAAAAGAAGAAAACTTGTCGCTGTCCGGCCGGCAAAGAGATGTGGCTAAAAAACGACATCATCGTCAACGATGGCAAGCGGAAACTCTTCTTTGAAGGTAAGTTGACAGACTGCCGACAGTGCGACCTTAAGCATCAGTGCATGCGCAACCCGAGTTCAGCCGATACGCGTGAAGGCCATGGTCGACAAGTCTCCATAACCTACACCAATGGCCGTACGGCGACCGACTGGATGAAACGTCGTGTTGATAGCCAGTACGGAAAAGCGATTTACGGTCACCGCATCTCCACTGTTGAGCCTGTGTTCGGCAATATAGGCACTAATAAACGGTTGAACCGTTTCTCTCTACGTGGAAAAACGAAAGTACAGGGTCAGTGGCGTTTGTTTTGCTTGGTGCATAACATTGAAAAGCTAATGAATTATGGAGCGATTGCTTAACCACAGTCTTATCCACAATTACCTCTGCGTTACCGCGCAGAATAAGTGATTATGTTAAGCGAATGTGATTGAATGGTGATCAATATAAAACTAAAGGGCAGGCTGATGGGCACGTTTGTTATAAAACGTTTTTCTACAGCCTCGTTAGGTGTCAGTAATGTTCCGAGCTATTAAGAGGTGGTACCAGGGTGAGAGTAAAGTGACAAAAGGCCATGTAGGAGATGGGCTAGTTATTTTTCCTGCTCCGTACACCGAATATCATTGGACTGCTCGGTGCGCTCGATATTTGGTCGGCTTTTATTTGGCGCACTGGAAGTGGCTATGGGGCACCACTATTGCGCTTCTAGGGTTATATGTTGCCTACTTAGGTATCTCAGTAAAGTAATGCGTGTAAAACACCTAACAAGGCCGGGCACACCGCGCACTTTGTGCGCTGGACTCGCTACACTGCGTTTCGCTCGCCCGTGCCGGCAGCGTTAGCTACTACTATGAATCGAACACTATTATTTTTAATATTTTTTACGCTGGTTTCTTGTTCACAGGATTCCGATCATGAGAGAGCAAGTAAATTGCTGTTTGGGAGTAGTAACCCGGATGATCATTCCGAAGGGTTTAGTGTTTTATACAAAGAATATGAAAATGGATCTGCGTATTCTGCCGGTAAAATCGGGTGGGCGTACCAAAAAGGGTTGAGTGTAGAAGCCAATCTCAGTAAAGCGTTAGAGCTTTACCATTTTGCTGCTCGAAAAGGCATGACGTATTGGCAGTATATGTTAGCTCACGCGTATGAAATGGGCTACCTTGGCTTGGAGAAAAGTAGTGAACAACGGGATTATTGGCTCAACTACAAGTCAAAAGTACATATTGATATCTATGAGTGCTGGGTTGAATACTATTATTCAAAAGGGTTTTATCCTGAAAACCCTGAAATGGAAAAGTTGTACCGTGAAAAGTGCAAAAATAGCTAACAAAAGTTTCCAGCAGTCAGTTTTTTCATTACGTTTTTTGTGTTGTTTAACACAAAAATCTTCATTACAAAACTGCTGCTGAAACAGGCGTTAGCCTCAAAAAGGAGTACTCGTACATTGAAGTATTTTGTTCCAGATATTCGAATTAATGAGGATCTAGATCAACAGGCTTCCTACCAAGATAAATTTGGCGGATTACCTTGGGGGTTAGAAGAATCTCGTTGGCCGACTTGCTCAGAATGTAAAAAACCTCAGAGCTTTCTTGCGCAATTTCAGAATGATTCTAGCAGGATCAATTTAGGAAGAGAGGGGAGAGTTGTTTATATATTTCAGTGCAATCATGACCCCGGTATGTGTTCGACTTGGGAAGGCGGCTCTGGTGCTAATGCTTGCTTTATCCTCGAACCTGAAGAGCTAGTAGAGAGGCTATGCAAATCACCAGAAGAGAATACAATAATTGAGAATGAAGTTCGTGTAGTTGATTGGCTAGAGCGTGATGATGGTATTTCTGATTCCAATACTCCGGCTTTCTTCGATGAAGAATTATTCTATGACCTTCCCGATAATATCATTGAGAGAGTCACCTCTGGCACTAAATTAGGTAGCGTCCCTGAATGGATACAAAGCCCATCGGAGGCTCCAGCGGACGATTGGGAGTTCATCGGCCAGTTGGATAGTACTCATAGTTTTATTTATCCACCCCAGCATAACGTAGGCTGGGTATCCGAGGATGGAGAGCGCTGGGAGGGGCGTACGCATTACGGCGAGGGGCCAAATTACGGTGGCGGAGGTATCGCCTATCTATTTATTAAAAAAACGGAAGCGTTGCCAGAAGGTTGGTTTTTCTGGCAGTGTGGCTAGGGCTAACAAGCGCTTCCAGTCTGATGCCAAAACCTCCGCGTTTTTGTGTTACTCGCTGCGCTCAAACATTAACACAAAAACACTCCAGTTTTGGCGCAGCTGAAGCGGGCGTTAGAAGGTCAGTCAGATAATGAAGTTAACTCTAGGCGCAATTCTGACAATTTCTGTCCTGTTTGGCCTTGTGGTTGTCTTTTGGCTGGGTGCATTCTCAGCCTCATTCACTACCAACTTATGTTACTCAGAAGTCATTGGAAAAATTTCCGAGCAAATTAAGAAGCAAGAAAGCCTGGGAAGTCTTGCAGAGCTTTCTAGAAAATTGGAAAGTCTTCCATTGGCGGGCTATGAGTCAAGCTGTGAGGAAATTAAGAGTGAGGTGCAAAACCTATAACAAGGCGAGGCATTTCGTTCCGGCCCTGCGGGCCTCCACCGGACAGCTTGCGGCGTTAAGTGAGTAAAGAAAATGACAAATACATCGATATTTTTGCTTGCTACAGTTCCATTCGGATTCTACTGTTTGGTGTTTCCGTCCCATGCTGGAAGGATGATTGCGCTGTTAATGAAGACTACAGCGAGACTTCAATTTACTAGCTTCTCTGACTCCGACACGAAGGCTCGGCCAATTTTCATACGGATCATCGGAGTGATGAATTTATTAATGGCTGGACTTATATATTTAAAGGGTTCTGGCGGCTAATGAGAATTCCATTACTTAACAAGGTGGTTTTGTCGCCTTCGGCTGGGACCTTCGTTCCGCTAAGGCTACACTACGGCCTCAAACCACGGCGTTAAAAATCCGTGTTACCCATAATTAGTAGACACCCTGTATAGTTAGATTCACTACTACGGAGGTGCTCGAAATGGCACGTAAGAAGACGCAAGCATACACTGAAGAATTTCGCCGAGAGGCGGTCAAACGCGCAGAAAAGGACGGCAATACAACGGCATCGGTCGCCAAGGAATTAGGTGTTAGCGCTCAACAAATATACAACTGGCGTCGTCAGTTTAATCGCCTTTCCGATAAGCAGTTTAATACAGCGGCGGGCGTAGATTATTCAAAGTCAGAAAGCGAAGAGGTTCGAAAACTAAAGCGGGAAAATAAGCGCTTACAGGAGGAGCTCGCTTTTCTAAAAAAGGCAGCTGCGTACTTCGCGAACAACCCCGAGTGAAGTACGCCCTTATTGCTGAGCACGTTGGTTGGTTTACGATTGCTCTAATGTGCCGGGTATTGAGTGTTTCTAGGAGTGGTTATTATCGCTGGTTAGAACGAGGGATACCGGTTCAAGAGAAGCGCCGAGTAGGAATGGAGATGCTTGTTAAGGATACCTACGAGGAGTTCGAGGCAGCTTATGGCGCACCGCGTATAACCAAAGAATTGAACGAACTGGGTTACCCTTGTTCGCTGAATTACGTGGCTCAAATCATGGCTGAGCAGGGTATCAAGGCTAGAAATGGCAAGGGCTTCAAGTATTCTCGAAATAGTCTCACTATGTTGAACGTCTCTGATAATGTTTTGTGGCGTGATTTCTCTGCGAGCAAACCTAATGAAAAATGGACGACTGACATCACTTATATTTGGGTTGAGGATAAGTGGATATATTTGGCGACCGTAATGGATCTGTATTCTCGTCGGATTGTAGGTTGGTCGTTAGATGAGTCTATGACGGAGGCTTTGGTCAAGGGTGCCATGGCGATGGCGTTTAGTCGTAGAGAAACGGCTCCGGGTTTAATTGTGCATTCCGATCGTGGTACGCAGTACCGAGCGCAAGGTTATGTGGATTACCTTGTCTCAAGTGGATGTCGTCTTAGCATGAGCCGGAAAGGTAATTGTTGGGATAACGCGCCAATGGAATCATTCTTTAGCCGTTTGAAGGTTGAGCTTATATATGCGAAGAACTATCGCTCGATTGACGAGGCGAAATCCGGTATCTTTGCCTATATTGAAATATTTTATAATCGAAAAAGAAGGCATTCTGCAAACGACGGTATGAGCCCGGTAACGTTTGAAGAAAAGGCAGCATTGGCTGCATAGTTAGAGTGTCTACTTTTTGTGGGGAACACCAAAATACAAGGAAGCTATGAAGAGTATCGAACTATTATCAACAGGAATCAGATTGCTAGGCATATACGCTTTCATCTATGCCTTCCGCACAGGGATTTATCAATATCAGGCTGTCATGCAGTATAGGTCTACCTTGCAAGATGACATGGTAGCTTTTACCTACTTGTCACTAATTCAGGTAGGGATATTATTTGTTGCATCTCTTATAATGTTTAAATTTCCCGTCAGCTTTGCCAAGTGGCTATTGCCAAAAACCAAAGAAAATGAAGTGGTCTTTGATGGTACAGCCCAAGATATAGAAATTTCAATCTTTACTATCATTGGCGTCTACATTCTCTCATGGGCAATACCCGACCTATTTAATAACGGAATCTGGTGGTGGTATTCCACACACAGCGAATTTAGTGGCATGTGGGAGCAAGGTGGCGGCACTGAATACATAATTAACCAAATAGTTACCGCTCTAGAAATAGCCATTGGCTTGTATTTATGCTTACGTGCGCAAGGTCTTAGTAATCTGTTGCGTAGACTGCGTGAAGCTGGTGTCAGGTAACTTTTAACAAGTGCAGGAATTGTGGGCGTCAACCCTTCGGTTTGCCGCCCATGCTGCAAGCGTTATAACACTTAATCACTTATGTGCGAACTCATAGAATTAATACAGAAAGATCCTGAACGGATGAATGTCCTCTCGATAACTCGCTCTCTAAACCTTCCTGATTGTTATGTTGCTGCGGGTTTTCTAAGAAATCTCGTCTGGGATTCTATGCATTTATGTGAAACGGAATTAAATGACATTGATATCGTATTTTTTGATAAGTCTGATTTGGACAATTTTTCTTCAAATAATCTAACTGAACAACTAAATAAAGAATATCCTGGCATCAATTGGGAAGTTAAGAATCAAGCTTTCATGCATATCAAAAATGGCGATTTACCATATAAAAACACATTAGATGCAATGAGTTATTGGCCTGAGAAAGAGACAGCTATCGGGGCTTCTTTAAATGAAGATGACACAATATCAATTGTTAGTGTTTTTGGCCTAGAGAGCTTGTTTAGTGGTAATATCTCTTACAATGGTAAGCGATCAAAAGAAGTTTTCTTAAATAGGGTTGCTTCTAAACAATGGTTAAAAAGATGGCCGAAATTGCGTGTCGTGTTATAACAAGTGCCGACAACCGACTGCAAAACAACCGCCAGTCTTTGCAGTAAATGCGGCAGACGTTATATTGCCGAAAAAGTTTAGAGTTTTATCATCAATAGTATTCATTAATTTAAAAGGAGTTACATTATGGAAGACTTAGGTTTTATTTTTGGAATAATAGGTATGTCGATGGGGGTCTCAGGTTTTGTCTTCGCCATAATATCAATGAGTAAAATAGAAAAGCTTGAGAAAAAACTGAAAGCTCAGGATGTTTTAAAGTAAGGTTTAAATCTAGCTATTATCACTTTTATTGCTCATAAGCTCAGTAGTGTTACCCACAATTAGTAGACACCCTGCATAGTTATATTAACTGATATTGAGGTTCTCCATGTGGCGCGTAAAAAGGCCAAGCATATAGTGAAGAATTCCGCCAGGAGGTAGCCAAGCGCGCAGTGTCAAGTTTTTGGGTGTCCTTTAATTATTGACTCAAAATAATAAACTCCGTACCGGCGGCTTAGTTGAACGTTAAATACCCCAATAAATAGAGATGTCGATGAGTATTAAGCCAGATTGGAATGCAGTAACTTTAAGGATTGGAGGAGATCTAAGTCATGATGACTTGCATTCTGAGTGGTCCAAAGAATGCACAAAATGGTTAGAGTCAATCGCCAATGAGTTTGGTAATGATTATCGAATTGAAGAGTCGCAAAATTTCTCGATTATGTCGAATGAAAGTGAGCGATACATTCACGTATTTTCACGCTTCTTGGAAAGAACATTAAAACGAATTTTAAATACTCTTGATGGAGTTGCTTCTGATGATGGCTATGGAAAACACGTGGCTTTGATCTTTCAAGATGTTGATCAATATTACGAATATATTGGTATGTTCTTTCCCGATGAGGGGGAGTTTGGTCTTAGCTCAGGCATGTATATAAATGAAGGCTATGGACATTTTGTGTTTCCATCTCAAGATATAGATTATGCCGAGCCAATTGCTGTACACGAACTCACCCATGCTTGCTTGGCACATCTTCCAATTCCGTTATGGCTAAATGAAGGTATAGCGGTTCTTATGGAGGATGTGCTTGCAGGTAATCACCTGTTTCTTGATAAAGAAATAGTTGGTCGCCACCATAAGTATTGGAATGAAGAAACTATTCAAGGCTTCTGGTCTGGAGAAAGCTTTTTTGCAATTGATGAAGGTCAGGAGCTTAGTTATAACTTAGCTCACATTTTAGCTCGTAATATTTCTCAGGATTATGCGGCTTTTGCAAAGTTTAGTAACAGTGCAAACTATGCAGATGCAGGAGAATTGGCAGCACAAGAATTTTTAGGGTTATCACTCACACAAATAGTTGGGTCGTTTCTTGGTGAGGGGAGTTGGCAGCCAGACGGTAGAATTGACATGGATAAGCGCAATAGTGCAATGCGAAAAGACATTGTACTTGACGGCTTCGATTCGGCCGGCTGTTTTATCAATATTAGTACTTAATATGGTCAAGAGAAGTAGAAATAATGGAGATAAGACTTAAAAATGCTATTTTTTAGGTATATAAAGCATCTTAATCCGGCGTTTGTTGTCATTTTTTTAGTGATATGGCCAGTGTTGCTTGTTCCTGGGTTGATTTTTGGTGGCCATGTTAAGCCCATTACGAGCGTACCTGCACTTATTTACTTGTCTGTTTTGTGGGGGCTATTATCTAGTGTTTTTATTTCTCCATTCTTCTCGATAAAAATGAGGGCGCTTATTTTAAACAAACAAAGCAGTCTGTCCGATGCTAAACCTTTATTGATATTTATCAGTGGTATTTTTGGAGTTTTTAATCTTTCATACTTGTATGAGTTGTTCTTGCTGATATAGATAATTGAGAAATATTTACTGTTATCTGTGAAACTTTATGTTCTCAGCCTGAGTGCTTTAAAATGGATTTTGAAATTATGAAAAATATACTATTCTTTTTGTTTTATTTGCTTTTGGTCGGTTGTTCTTCGGTGGATGTTCCTGAACTTTCTGCCCCTGAAGTTGTAATGAGGCCTGTTGAGGCATTTGTGCCAAGAATGCCTGAAGTTGAGCCTAATTATGCAGCGGCGGCTTCAATGCAGAGTATGAGTACGTCGATTGAGGAGCCAACTTTTCCACATGGTTTTTGGGGATGTGGCTTTGTAGATTATGATCATCAAGCTGAAATCCGAGAGATTTTAAGAAATGCTGACCTTGTTATGGAGTTAACCACTGTTTATGAAAAATGGATTCCTATAAATGGAACGCCGGAAAAATACTATGTGTTTAAAATAAGGTAATTCGGTTGGTTAATTAAAAAAGGTCGCTAAGGGTGCAGTTTTATGTTTCACGGACTGATTATTTTTAGGATCTGAATGTCATTTTTAAATTCTTCCCCCGATATGCTACTTGGCCTGTAAGCGCCAAACCAACCACCCGGTTATGATTGGTTTAACTTGATGCTAGCGTTCCATGGCAGTAGCGCCTCGATCGACTCAACACTTTGCGCATTGGGCAGCTCTTTAAAAACCACTTTCAAGTAATCATACGGATTCAGGCCGTTGGCCTTGGCCGTTTCGATTAAGCTATAAAGATTGGCGCTGGCATTGGCACCGGCCTGGCTATTAGAGAACAACCAGTTCTTCCGCCCCACGGTAAACGGACGTATGGCATTCTCTGCCCGGTTGTTATCGATCGGGTAAGCACCGCCGTCCAGATAGCGGACAAGCCTATCCCACTGATTATGCAGGTAGAGTAATGCCTTGCCGATCGCGCTTTGCGGCGGCACATTAGGCAGGCTTTTTTCCAGCCAGGCTCGCAGTTTGTTGATGACGGGTTTCGCCTCTTGTTGCCGCCTTCGGTAGCGCTCATCTGGCGGCTGATCCTTTATGGATTTTTCTAAGGCGTACAGTTTTTGGATGAGCGCCAAGCCCTGATCGGCTTTGCCAGCTTTGCCTTTTTTCTGGACGGTTTTGGCGTCCATGAATTTGCGCCGGGCGTGAGCCCAGCACCCTAAGCGGGTGATGCGGTAGTCTGTACACGCTTTTCCATAGCCTTCGTAACCATCGACCATGATGGCACCCACACTCGCATCGAGTAAATCCAGCGGCACCGACTGACGCCGGGAGTCGGCGTAGTGGAACAGCACGGTGGGACTGGCAGCGAAGCTGCCCATCACCCACATGTAGCTTTGGCTCTCAGCGGTTTTCCCTGGCTCGTTGAGAACCTGTACGGTGGTTTCGTCCAAGTGGATGACAGGCTGCGCTAACAGCTTGTCATGCAAGAGATTAATCAGCGGCTGCACCAGCTGCCCCGAACGGATCATCCAGTTGGCAAGGTTGGTTCGGTCCAGGGCTAACCCGGCGCGTTTAAAGATCTCACTCTGGCGGTACAGTGGCAGTGCATCGCAGTATTTCTGGGTAGCCACATAAGCGAGCAGCCCTGCACTGGCGATACTTTTTTCAATGGGCTGTTTGGGTTTGGTGGCGGTGACGTGGTGCTTTTCGCAGCAAGGGCACACGTACTTCTGGCGCCGATGGACGATCACCTTGGCCTGGGCGGGGATGATATCCAGTTGCTCGTGGTCTTCAGTGCCGATAGCCTTTAGCTCGGCGCCATCGTGCGGGCACACCCGCTCGGATTCAGGCAACTCATACAACACCTCTTCACGCGGAAGGTTCGCCGGTAGGCTGACCCGTGGTTGCTTACGGCGAGTATGAGACGGGACATCAATGGTGTCTTCTTGTGTGGCTTCAGCGGGTTCGCTCGCCTCGCCTTTCTCTGCCGATTCGGCTTCATTGAACAGCCCTAGATCGAGCTGATCCTTAGAGAGCTTTTCACTGCTGGCAGAGAACTGCTTGCGTTGAAATTGTTTAATGAGTTCTTCGAGGGTGCTGATGCGACTCGCACGGCTTTTTAAAAGCGTTTCTTGTTCTTCAAGTTGCGCTTCAAGCTCTTTGATTTTGTGTTCAAGCGGTGCGATTTCTGACATGCCGCTATTTTACCAAAACTCATCAACGAACGTCTCGGTAAAACAGCGTTTCATGCGGTTTTAATTGAGCGATATCAAACCCGCGCAAGAGCCATTGCCACTGTTCGTGATCCAGTACCACAGGATCTTCCGGCAAGCGCTTGGGCCACTTAAACTTATCGCGCTCTAAGCGCTTTTGCCACAGAGCAAAACCCGTCTCATCCCAGTACAACACCTTAAGTTGACTGCGCTTTTTGTTGCAGAAGACAAACAGCGCAGGATCAAAAGGCGAAATCGCCATCTCATCCTGAACGATAACGCTTAATCCGTTAATCGCTTTGCGAAAGTCTACCGGCTCGCGGTGTAGGTAGACCTTAATATCTGCCGGCCACTGGATCATGCAGCCAAAGCCTTGACCAGTTGTGCGATAGTGTCCACATCGCCGGCGGGAAGCTTCACCGCGACAGAGCCGTAGTGTATCGTTGCCTCACCGGACGGCTTAGGCTCGGCCAGTACGGTTCGGGAAAACCTACTTGGTTCAGGACGAGCTTTAAGCTTTGTCCGTCGCAGGCTGAAGTATTTAGCGTTGAGCCCACGTTCGGCACAGAACTTGGCTTGAGTTAATCCGCTTTGCTCGAACTCCTCGATCAGAGTCAGCCAGTCGGATTGGCTGCGATGCTTTTTCATGTGAACCTCCTATTGATGAAAGCTGGGAGGTTACTGGCCTAGGATTGATTCGTATAGTGGGTGGTTGGTTTGGCGCTTACCTTGGCCTTCCCAGAGGGACTGTAGCCTTGAAGAGCTATGCCGCAGAGTGGGCGAGCATGTTCGAAAGTGAGGCTCGAAATATACGTAATAATCTCGGCAGAAGAATTCTCGCAGTCGAGCATATCGGTAGTACATCTATTAAAGGAATGGAAGCTAAGCCTATTTTAGACATAATGGTTGGTGTCGAAGCTGTGCCACATACTGACTTGATTTTAGATGATCTTATTAGGGTGGGATATCAGCGTAGAGTTAGTGGAGATCTGCACGATCGTGTGTTTTTGGTCAAAGGCCCAGAGAGTTTTAGAACTCACCATTTATCGATAACCTATATGGGTAGTTCGTTTTGGGCGGAGCATATTTTATTTCGGGATACTTTAAGGCAACATACTTCCTTGGCTCGTGAATATCTTGATCTTAAACGAAAGCTGGCAGAAAGGTTCAGCACGGACCGATATAGCTACACCGCAGGGAAAGAGGAGTTTGTCTTGAAGGTGCTGGCCATGATTGGGCTCACTCAAACCTAAGTGTCACTTAAAACTATAAGAATCTCAGGCACTCAATTTTGTCTTTAGTATTTAATTAAACGTTAAATCGCTCTCCGCATTTCATCTTGTATCGGCCTTACATCAGTTGCTGCCAATTTATCGATGATGTTTCTAGTGCTAGTATAGCCGTCTAAATATCAGCTTCATCATTCTAGCTGAATGGTGCTTAAATTATCGTCTGATCATCAGGAGTACATCCGTGTCATATTACGTAGGCGCTTACGCTTCATCCCCTTGCACAGCGGGTTGGGACCCGCAACTTGAAACGTCTTTTTATGGTGAATTAAAGTCTTTTGGCAATATTAAAGGCTTAGAGCACCCTTTTTTAGGTGAGAAGTTACACGCCCACGATGATGAGTGGTTTTTAAGCAATATTGCCCCTGAATGGTCGTTTGTTTTTACCTGTGTGCCCGGCACTATGGCGGCGATTGGTAAAACCCCTGAGTTTGGTATTGCCTCGGATGATGCGGCGGGCCGTGAGCAGGCGTTGGCCTTTATGGCAAAAGCGCGTGATGCGATTGCCAAATTAAATGCCCACGCAGGGCGTCAGGTTGTTACCGCGATTGAGATGCAAACGGCCCCAAACCAAGGTAAGGCCCGCTCGTCAGCGGCATCGCTTAAAGCGTCACTAGAGGCGATGTTAAGCTGGGATTGGCAGGGTGCGCGCATTGTTATCGAGCACTGCGATAGCTACATTGATGGGCAAGTGCCAGCTAAAGGGTTTCTTACTTTGGCAGATGAAATTCAAGCGATACAAGCGGTGAATAAACAGCTCGATGCAAATGTCGGTATTGTGATCAACTGGGGCCGCTCGGTTATAGAGGCGCGCTCGGTGACAGGTGCGCTTGATCATATCAAGCAGGCAAAAGCGGCGGGCTTGTTGGCGGGGTTAATGTTCTCGGGTGTGTCCGATCAAGATACGCCTTATGGCGCTTGGTCCGATACTCATATGCCCGCCGCTCAGTCGGCAAGCTCTAGCGTGGGTGCCACAGGTTCATTAATGAGCGAGGCGCAGATGCATCAATGTATGCAGGCGGCGGATGCCAAAAGTTTGGATATATTAGGTATTAAGCTGGGGGTTCGGCCCAAAGAGGCGAGTGTTGCAGAACGGTTGGCGTATAACCGTGAAGCGTTAGCGATTATGGATCGGGCTTAGCCGAGTTTGTGTAAAATTGCAGGTTTGGTCTAATAGCTTTTGTTGGTTTGTTTACTTGGAGGCAATATGCCACGTCAGAAGGTTGAATTTACCAATACTAAAGGCCATACCTTAGCCGGTGCCTTGGAGTTGCCCGATAGTGGCAGCCCTAAGGCCTTTGCTTTGTTTGCCCATTGTTTTACCTGCGGTAAAGATGTGGTTGCTGCGACACGTATTGCTCGCACTTTGGCCGATCAGGGCATCGCCGTGTTACGTTTTGATTTTACCGGATTGGGCGGCAGCGAAGGCGATTTTGCCAACACTACCTTTAGCAGTAATGTATCGGATTTAGAGGCGGCGGCGACGTTTTTGGCCGAGCAGTATCAAGCGCCGGCTTTATTAATTGGCCACAGTTTAGGCGGCGTGGCGGTGTTGGCTGTCGCCCGGCGGATTCAATCTGTGCAAGCGGTGGTTACCATTGCCGCGCCGGCGTCACCTAAGCACGTTGAGCATTTATTTGCCGATCAAGCTTGTGATATTCGTCAAACGGGTCGGGCACCGGTGACCATTGCTGGGCGTACCTTTGAGCTGGGGGCCGAGCTGCTTGACGATTTAGACAAATGGCCACTAGAAGAAACCATTGGCGCGCTGCGCAAGCCGCTGCTGGTTTTTCACTCGCCAACCGATCAGGTGGTCGATGTGGCTGAGGCCACTAAAATTTTTAAAGCGGCGAAACATCCCAAAAGTTACATCTCGCTCGATGATGCCGACCACCTGCTGAGCAAGCAAGCAGATGCCGATTATGTCGCCGTAACGTTAACCGCTTGGGCCAGCCGTTATTTAAAGCTTGAGCCGTTACAAGCGCAAAGCCAAGATCGGCCCGCCGTGGCGAGCGACGAGGTGTTAGTGACAGAGCAAGATGCGCACTTTTTGCGCGGTCTGTACACCGCTCACCATCAATGGCAAGCCGACGAGCCTAAAGACAAAGGCGGCAGTCACTTAGGCCCCAATCCTTACGAGTTGTTATTAATGTCGCTGGGGGCTTGCACCTCTATGACGTTGCGCATGTACGCCAATCATAAAAAGCTGGCTATCGATAACCTTGAGGTGCGCCTAACCCATCGTCGCGTGAATGCTAAAGATGCTCCCAACGGTACCGCTCAAGAGGGCAGTATTAGCGTTATCGAGCGGCAACTAAGCTATGCCGGCGCGCTGAGCGATGAACAGCACCAGCGCTTGCTGGAGATAGCCGACCGCTGCCCGGTGCATAAAACATTGATGGGCGAGATTGATATCCAAACCCGTAGTCCCTTTGTGAATAATTCATAACCAGTTTGGCATGGATGTGTCGTTGTAGCTTAAGCCGTTTGTGGGGTGCTACTTTTCGTGGTTTACCCGATTAAGGTAATATGGCCGTTTAAAGGAAGAGGCTGAAGATTTATTGTGACGATCACAACAACATCCACCTATGATTGCATGGGTTTTAATGAAGCCCTGCCTAAGGGTAAGGCATCTGGCACTCTGTGTATCGATTACGGTGGCGTTCAGTGTCTTATCCGCGAGCAGTCCGTTCGTTTACCATTACAGAACCTTAAAGTCACACTTGGCGGTGCCAGTAATCGTTTGGTGTTTTTTGAGCATCCGGCGGTTAGCGGTTGGAGCTTTTACGTCAGCGACCGCCGTGTACTGCGCGATGCACACCTTAATAATCAGCCTAATGTTATAGCCATGCTTGCTCAGGCGCGCAAAAAGCAGTTTTTTGCCCGAGCTTGGATAACCGCTATTGTGCTGTTGATTGTGCTATTACCGCTGTTGCTGGTGTTTCGAATGGACATGGTGACGGGCGTTATTGCTAAAAAAATACCGGTCGAATGGGAGCAAAAATTAGGCGAGTCTAGTATCGCCCAGTACCAGATCGACAAAAATATAATGCCCGACGAAGAGGCCGAGGTATTGTTGCAGCCACTGGTGCAGCCGTTACTTGATGCTCTGCAACCAACGCCTTACCAATACCGCTTTCATATCGTCAATGAAGGTAGCCTCAACGCATTTGCATTGCCCGGCGGTCAGGTCATGCTGCACTCGGCACTTATTTTACGCGCCGACTCGGCCGAAGAATTACTGGGTGTTTTGGCGCACGAGATGATTCATGTCGAGCAGCAGCACGGTTTGCGCAATGTGATGGGAGCCGCTGGCATTTATGTTATGGCCAGCGCGGTATTAGGCGATGCCAGCGGCCTACTCGCGATGATCGGCACCGCAGCGCCATTGTTGCTTAATCAAAGTTATTCGCGTCGGTTTGAAACACAGTCTGACACTTTGGGCTTTAAGTTACTGACAAAGGCCAATATAAACCCAGCAGGCCTTGCTAGTTTTTTTAAAAAGCTAATCGATGAAGAGAAAAGCCTACTCGAAAATATAGAAGATGAAGACAATCGCGCTATGGCAAAAAAAGCGTTGCAGTTTTTATCTCCTCACCCCGCCAGCGAAAAACGCATTGAACAGCTTAACGAGCTTCAGGCGGGGACAAATAAAACCATTCATTATCTGGACTTAAGTGCAGAGTTTTTAGCGCTTCAAGTCGCAGTTAAGCAATTTATTACTGAAGATCAGGGAGAAAAAAATAATGAAGAGTGAGATAAAGGGTTCGCAGGCATTCTCTTATGTGGAGGTGGAGCTGGCGCCGGATGAAGTGATTGTCACCGAGTCAGATGCGATGTCCAGTATGGATGCGGATATAGAATTAAAGGCACGTTTGAATGGCGGCCTTTTTAAAGGCTTATTGCGCAAATATTTAGGTGGCGAATCGCTGTTTGTGAATCACTTTAGCAACCCCACCAATACGCCTAAAAAAATGACCATAGTACAGGGGACGCCCGGAGAGATTTGTCACCGTAAGTTAGATGATGAAGTCTATTATTTACAGCCTGGGGCATTTATTGCGTGTTCTCCCGGTATCACCTTGGGGTTAGAGTTTGCCGGTTTGGTTTCGTTTATCTCTCGTGAAGGCTTGTTTCGTTTAAAAATGAGCGGTAGCGGTGATCTGTATTTTGGTGCCTACGGGGCTTTATTAGAGCGCGAAGTTGACGGTGAATACATCGTCGATAGCAGCCATCTAGTGGCCTATGAGCCGGGTATAAAGCTTAAGCTGCAATTGGCGGGCGGAATTTTCTCTAGTCTGTTTGGCGGCGAAGGCTTGGTGACGCGGGTTGAGGGGAAGGGCAAAATTATTATTCAATCGCGCAGCATTACAGGTCTTGCGGGCTGGCTGAATCCAAAATTCTGATAGAGAATACACGTATGAAAATTGAACTGGTTAATCGTCCCGGCAACACCGCCGCCAAAGTTACCTTGGCCGCAGGTGAGACTTGTACCGCTGAAGCGGGTGCTATGATCGCTATGAGCGGTCACATGAATATCACCACCACAACCCATAAAAAAGGCGCTGGCGGTATTTTTAAAGCCGCTAAGCGTATGCTCTCGGGCGAATCATTTTTTCTTAACCACTTTGACCCAAAAGATAAAGAGGGTGAGTTGTGGTTGGGCTCAAGTTTAGCGGGCGACATGCTTGCGCTAACGCTAGATAACGAAAACTTAATTGTCCAAAGTGGTTCTTTTTTAGCGAGTGAAGAATCTGTCGATATGGACATGGGCTGGCAGGGCTTTAAATCCCTGTTGTCTGGCGAGAGTATGTTTTGGCTTAACCTGAAAGGGCGAGGGCAAGTAGTGCTTTCCTCTTTTGGTGCTATTTACCCTATAGAGGTAGACGGTGATTATATTGTCGATACCGGTCACATAGTGGCTTTTAACGAAACTCTTGATTTTACGATCACCAAGGCCGGCAGCAGCTGGTTGCAATCATTTTTAGGTGGCGAAGGTTTGGTGTGTAAGTTTAGCGGTAAAGGCACTGTTTGGTGTCAGTCGCATAATGCCAATAGTTTTGGCCATGCCTTAACACCCAAACTGCGCAAAGCCTAAGGAGCAATCAGATGCATACAACATACAATGTCGTTATTACTGGCAAGCTGGCCGCAGGCGCAGATAAAACCGCTGCAATTAATGCTTTTGGCGCGCTATTTAAGCTAAGCCCAGAGAAGTCGCAAAGTGTATTTAATAAAGCGCCGGTAGCGGTTAAATCTAATACAGATAAAACCACCGCCGAGAAATTTTATAGAGCGATTAGTAAAACCGGTTTGGAGTGCCGTGTGGTTGACGCCACCGCAGGCGATACGCCGGCCGTTAGTCAGGGACAAAAAGATACCCCCGCAAGCTCACCCGCGGCGCCTGCGGCTACTACTGACAATGACACGCCGGTTACTTTTAAAGGGTTTAGCTACAAAATAGAAGGTCGCCCAGACTACAGCTTTTTAACGGTAGAGATCCCCGCCAATGAGACGTTAAAAGTCGAAGCCTCGGCTATGGCCACTATGGATACGCACCTGGTCATGAAGACAAAGTTAAAAGGCGGGTTTGGTCGTTTCTTAACCGGCGAGAGTTTGTTTCTTAATGAGTTTAGCGCCGCTAACGGTGCCGCGGAAATTGGTATCGCGCCCGGTACCCCCGGCGATTTAGTGCACCAGCATTTAGATGGCCAAACGTTGTTTTTGCAAAACTCCGCGTTTGTCGCCGCCACCATGGACGTTAATTTAGACACTAAGTGGCAGGGTATGCTTAAAGGCTTTTTCTCTGGCGAGAGTTTCTTTTTAATTCGCGCCAGTGGCAAGGGCGATTTATGGTTTAACTCTTACGGCGCGATTATAGAAATCGATGTAGAAGATGACTATGTGGTCGATACCAGTAATATCGTCGCTTTTACCGAAGGGCTCGAGTACGAGATTACCAAAGTGGGTGGTTACAAGTCATTATTTCTGTCTGGCGAGGGTTTTGTCTGCCGCTTTAAAGGCAAAGGTAAGGTTTGGATTCAAACCCGCAATGCTCAAGCCTTTACTTCTTGGGCGCATTTCTTTCGGCCGGTAAAGTCAAAAAAATAAACCATTAGGTGCTTGACCGTTGTCTGGCAAGCGCCGTTAGTTCGTGGTCTTGGGTTGGAGTGTACCGCAAGGTATTTAGCTTTTATCTAAGGCCACTAGATCTCGCCTCTAGGTTTATCCCCGCTCATTAAGATTAGTCTTTTCTGTACTTAGCTCTGCTTTACTCGATTCCCTTGCAGGTCTACCAGTACCCGTTTGTAACTGTATCTATGGACTAAAAGTTATCAGTTAATAACCAAGTAGTATCAGCCTATCTGAAATAGACAGGTGGCAAGGTTGTATTACCAATTTTTATGGTGTATTTTTAGTTGCTAGGAAGTCGCTATAACGCAGCCAGGAGGCCAAGCCAATAACAGCTAAATAGCATTGCTATCGGGGTACTTTATAAATGCTTACAGCGGTAAGTGTTTTAGCGACTCCGTAAGCGGCCGTTTAGTACATAAAAATAATTAACGTATCTTGGAGGTAACATGCAACAAAAAGGCCTTTCTGTAGCCCTTAAAGCAATTGTGACCGGTGCAATTTTTTTACCTGTGCTTAGCTTTGCTGGCACCTATACGGTGAGTACGGTTACCGATTTAAAGCATCGCTTAGAGACTGCGCAAAATAACGATGTTATTAAGGTTGATGGCAACGGTGGTAACAACGGCATTTATAGCTACAGTAGCTCTAAATACAATATTTGGACGCCCGATGGCTACACCAATGTAGCAACTAACTATCTATTGCATGATGTGGAGAATGTCACAATTCAGGCATTAAACGCCGCCCAAAAGCCGGTTTTTAAAGGAACCTCTATAAATAATGGTTACGTATTTTATGGCCAAAATGTTAATGGTTTAACACTTAAAAATATCGAGTTTGAAAAGGGTTATAAAGGGGTCATTGTTGATCGCTCTGATAACGTCACTATGGATGGCATTAAGGTTTCAGAGATTGGTCAAGAGGGGATTCATATTCGAGATGGTAGCGATTACTTCGTCTTAAAAAATAGTACGGTTGCTGACACAGGTTTAGATCGTGCAGACCGCGGCGAAGCGGTTTACCTATGTAATGATCGAAAAATGTGGAATGCTCAATACCAGCCAAGTCCAGTAGAAGAGGATAAACTGCAAAACTGCGATTATGCTCATATTTACAATAACACCATTGGCCCAAACATTGGCAATAATAGTGTTGATGTGAAAGAGGGCACGGTTGGCGCTTATATTGAAAACAACACCTTTTTACTGGCTTGGACACGTTCTGAGCTGATTAACTTTAATGCGGCAGAGCACCCCAACACTGCAGTACACTTTAAAGGTGCAGAGGGGGTAGCGACAGGTAATACCTTTAACTTTGCCAATGCTCCTAGTGCCATGTATCGCGCGGTATCGGTTGATATGCAGTTAGATGATGATCCCGCGCTTGCTTTGATTCATGGGTTTGATAACTGGGCGGTTAATAACACCATTACTAATGCAGGCTCGGGTGTGTATGCTTTTCGAGCCAACAGTGATGGCGGTGCCACCTACGGTTGCAATATTGGCGCGCCAGATTACGCACCAAAAAGTAATGGTACAGATAGGCGTTACCTTAGTGTCACAGGTGGTGATTGTACGCCACCGCCGGCGCCAAGCTCGGGGGGTAGTTCTTCCTCCTCTAGTAGCTCGTCAAGTTCTTCTAATAGCAGTTCGTCAAGCTCTGTTGGCTCATCGGCAGGTTATACGGCTCGGGTCGCTCTTCCGGGGCGAATTGAAGCTGAACATTACTATCAGGCGCCGCTAGAGAATACCGCTGGCAATGCGAATAATAGTGCTGTCACCGCGTGTACTTATTATGGCTTGAATGTCGATGTACAAAATGCCTCGGAAGGCACCTGTAATGTTGGTTGGACACAGGCGGGCGAGCAGCTTACTTATAGAGTGGGCAGTGCCGGTGGTAATTATAACATTGCAGTGCGACATGCCAGCTTGCAAAACGGCCGCCGCATCCAGGTTGCTGTTAATGGCGTTATCGCAGGCACTGTTAGCACCAATGGTGATGGTTGGCAGAGCTGGACAACTTCTACTATTAATAATGTGAGTATTCCCACTAATGCGACTCTTACGGTTACTTTTCTAGATGGCTCGGCTAACTTTAATTACTTAAATGTGACTTCGGTTGGTGGTTCATCGAGCTCCTCATCTAGCTCTAGCAGCAGTGTCGGATCCTGTCAAAATATTGCTTTTGGGGTGACACAAGAAATAGATCTTAGAGATGGTCGTTGTATTAATTTTACTCAATCGTTAGTGGGTGAGGTACTGCAAATTAAAGACAGTGATGTGCAAGGTTGCGATTATCGCGGCAATGTAAGCGATGGTGTGAATACCGCTAACGTTAATGCTAATTATGTGAAGGTGACTAATATGAGTGGTTCGCAAGTGACATTCAACTCAAGTAATAGCTGTGATTTTGTGCTTATTAAAACCTATTAAGTCCACGTTTTTATAAACAACAAAAAAGGCAGCTTCGGCTGCCTTTTTTGTTGTTTATTTGCGTTATTTAAATGTTCCGTTAGCGCTGGCAAGGTTAAAGGTGTTAATGCTTTGCGGTGGGGCTTTGTATCTAATTCGTTGCGCATTTTGTCAAGTGTCACTTTATGCGTGGCCAGTGGGACGCCTGTTGGGCGTAGGCTAGGGCCTAAACGGTGATGTTCTGTTTGATATTCTTGTTTGCCGTTTCAGTGTAATAGGCTGCCGTGCAAAGCCCAATAACATTGCGGCGTTTATTAAGACTTCCCATATTGCGTTTTTGTACAAGGTGGGGCGCAGCTGGGCTGATTATTGGGTAATACTGGCGATATTCGCCGTGCCTAAGTGAGTTATTAGCTTGGGTCGGCAAATGAGCTAGTAAGCTTATTTAGGCCGTTTAGTTAGATCAGGGCTATTGCAGCAACAATATTGCAGTCACAATAATAATGAGGATTACCCAGCATGAAATATCAATTGAGTGTTGCCATCGGTTTGTTGGTTGCGTTGTCCGCTTGTGGCGGCAGCAGCGACAGTGGTTCATCATCCAGCACGCCTGTGGCGTCTAGCTCCAGCTCTTCTAGCTCTAGCGACAGCAGCTCTAGCAGCAGTGAGCCGGTTGCCAGCAGCGAATGGCAGCTAATCTGGGAAGACAATTTTGACGGCGATACAATTGACTCGGGCAAGTGGCAGTTTGAAACCAGTTGCTGGGGTGGCGGCAATAACGAGCAGCAGTGCTATACCGACCGGGCCGAAAATGCATACGTTGCCGATGGCATGCTTACGATAGTTGCCAAGCGTGAGGATTTTACCGGCTCAAACTCTCCGAGCGGTGAGGGTGGCGAGCAGACCACCTTGCCTTATACCTCGGCTCGCTTGCGGACTCGCGGTTTGGCCGAGTGGACATTTGGGCGTTTTGAAATTAGTGCTAAATTGCCCGCCGGGCAGGGTACTTGGCCGGCCATATGGATGCTACCCACCAATTCTCCCTACGGCACTTGGGCCTCTAGTGGTGAAATTGACATTATGGAAGCGGTTAACCTAAAAACTCAATCGGATGCGCCCGGTGCTGCCGAGGGTGATTTAGAAACCCGTGTACACGGCACGCTGCACTATGGTGGTAATTGGCCTAACAATGTTCACTCTGGGGCTTTTTATCAGTTGCCCGATGGCGCAAATCCGGCCGATGATTTTCACGAGTATGCGCTGGAGTGGGATGCTGGTGAAATACGCTGGTATGTCGATGACGTGCATTATGCCACTCACCGAGATACCGGTTGGTACTCACAGTACGAAGTTGGCGGAGAGCTGATCGACGCCCCTGCCGATGCTCCGTTTGATCGTCACTCCGCCTTCCATATGTTGCTTAATTTGGCTGTAGGCGGTAATTGGGCCGGTAACGTCAATGAAAAGGGCGTCGATGAGTCGGTATTTCCGCAGACCATGCAGGTAGATTATGTGCGGGTATACGAGTGTTCGGGTGAACCCTCTACCGGCCAAGGTTGTGCCACGCTGAGCGATGACGCCGAGATAATAGAGGGCAATACGCCGCCGCTACTGCAAGGTTCTGAATTTGCCATGCCGCCACTGTTTACGATGTTTGGCGATTCTCTGGCGGCCGGTTTAGCGGTTAACAGCTATAACCCTACCGGCCAAGTGACTTGGTCGGACGATACGGTTGATGAGGGCCGTGGTTTTGTTTTTAACTACAATAAGGCTGCGGTGGACGGCAATGTTTACTTTGAAGTCACCGCTGGTGCTGCAGATTTATCATCGTGGCAAGCATCGGGCGTATTGGCGTTTGATTACAAGGTTAATAGCGCCGCAAGTGGTAGTGAGCTGCTGGTTAAAATTGACAGCGGTTGGCCCAATGCCAGCGACACCACTGTTCCGGTTGAGCCACTAGGCGAGTGGCGCAGCTTTAGCATTGGCCTCGAGGCACTTCGGGCGAAGGGTAATTCACTGGCCGGCGGAGCTGCCAATATTGCTCTTATTACGAATGTTTTTGTGATTGAGGCGAGCGGCGCTATGGACGTATCGTTTGATAATATTCGTTTAGAGGTTGCAGAAGATTAAACCTGTGGCGCCGCCGCGTCCTTGCGAGCGGGGCCTGTTGGGGGCTGTCTTGGTGTGCTTTTAAAAAGCATTTACCGTGTCTAAGTCCCCATCAAACCCTCATTAAACCCAGCTTCAAGCTGCGTCTCTTTGCTATAGATGAAATTTTCTCTTAATAGCTTATAATACCGTCCCGTCCGGACGCGGTAGTGTGAGCCATAAGCGCTTACCCGTCTTGGTCGTCAGGTTAAAGCATACCTTGCAAGCTCTGCGAGAACACGGCTGGGCCCTCAACCGGGGCGCAGGTTAGGGGTTCTGCGAGGCTGGCAGCCTTAGCCCGATTAACTACCCATTGACAGGTGGCGCGGTAACCCCGGCTAAACCTGCAAACTACGGAGAAATAAAGTGAAAGCACCCGTTCGAGTTACCGTCACCGGCGCCGCTGGTCAAATCAGTTATTCCCTGTTGTTCCGCATCGCCTCTGGCGCCATGTTGGGCGAAGATCAGCCGGTTATTCTGCAATTGCTGGAAATTACTCCTGCGCTAGAGGCCCTTAAAGGCGTCGCTATGGAGCTGGACGACTGCGCTTTCCCGCTGCTGGCCGGTATGGTCTGCACCGACGATCCGAATGTCGCCTTTAAAGACACCGATTACGCTTTGCTGGTAGGCGCGCGTCCACGCGGCCCTGGTATGGAGCGTAAAGATCTGCTGTCTGCTAACGCCGCTATTTTCTCGGTACAGGGCAAGGCGATCAACGATCACGCCTCGCGCGATATTAAAGTGCTGGTAGTGGGCAACCCTGCTAACACCAACGCTCTGATCGCTCAGCGCAACGCGCCAGATATTAACCCCCGTCAATTCACCGCCATGATGCGTTTAGATCACAACCGCGCTCTGACTCAACTGGCACAAAAAACTGGCAAAACCATCTCAGACGTTAAAAATCTGGTGGTTTGGGGTAATCACTCAGCGACTCAGTACCCAGATGTTCACCACGCCACTGTTGCTGGTGAAGACGCTATGAGCCTGATCGATCAAAGCTGGTACGAAAACGACTTTATCCCGACGGTACAACAGCGCGGCGCGGCGATTATTAAAGCTCGCGGTGCGTCTTCTGCAGCGTCGGCGGCTAATGCTGCCATTGATCACATGCGCACTTGGGCGCTGGGTTCGGCTGCCGGTGATTGGGTTAGCATGGGTGTGTACAGCGATGGTAGTTACGGCATCGATAAAGGTCTGATTTACTCATTCCCGTGTGTATGTAAAAACGGTGATTGGGAAATCGTCCAAGGCGTAGAGAACAACGAGTTCTCGAAAGCGCGGATGCAAGCCACCGAGCAAGAGCTACGTGAAGAGCGCGACGCAGTGGCTGATTTACTGCCATAAGCGGCTCACGTTAGTTAAAAAGCCCGCCTAAGTTAACTTGGGCGGGCTTTTTTTGCGCTGTACTCTAGGTGATTTGAGTGTGGCTTGCCGTTAGTTATTTTTGTGGCCGATCTGAATAGTAGGTGCGGCCATTCTCATCGGTGTGACGATAAATGGTTTTGCCCGTCTCATCGACTTCATCATGATTATTGGCATCTTCAATGTGGTACTCGTTGTCGGCTTGTACTTGGTCGATGCTACTGACGCCTTCAACAAAAATAATCTCGGCTAACTCGTTTACTTTGGGGTTCATTAGCAGTGGTAATTTGTTCTCAGATCTAAGTTGGCTCTGAAACTCTGCATCTTGCAAAATCGCACGGACCCGTGGGTCATCTTTTTTAATTTGATACTGCTGGTAGCCAAGTGCGAACTTTTTGGCCGTGTCGCGAGCATCGTCGCGGTTGTCGATATCCATACCTGCGCTTTGCATTAATAGGCGTAAATCGTCGTCTTGCATCATGCGTTTAAACGCCGGAACCTGCATTAGCTCGTCTATTTTGCCTTGTTGCATTAGGCGCTGCGCGCGCGGATCTTCAATTAAAGTGTGCACATCTGGGTTGTTGCTGACGCGGGCTACGCGATCGAGACTCGCAACGGGATTGGCCAGTACCGATTCACTGATTCGTACCGCGTTATCGCTTTTACCCGAGAGTGTCATAAGGCCGCCGGCTGACTTGCTTATCAGTGTGCGTGCGGCAGAATCGATTGAGCTTAGATTTTGGGTCGGTTTAGGGGCATCTTGTTTAATGTTTTGCGCCGCAGTGTATACGCCAAAAAGATACACTAATAATAAGCCAATGAATGCACCGGCGGCGCCGCCTAGTACCGCGCCGCCAACTCGCGATAGCATGTCAGGGTCGGCCTCGCCTTGCGACGGGGTAAGCTTGATAAGCAGCCAAAATAGTAGGCGAATAGCGATAAGCACGATAGAAAATAACGCGAGTGAGCCGGCTATATAAGCGACGATACCGTCAATGGGTGTGTACTGTTTAATCAGTTCTGCGGCGTCTTTACTGTAAAAAAATGCTGCAGCGTAAGCGCCGATCAAGGCCGCTATGCGCGCCAGAGAACCCCAAAAACCATTAAAATAACCGCGAATAGCAAAAAATGCCGTAGCGATACCAAAGATAATTGCCGAAACACCCATAGATTCGTCTCGTTTGTTGTCATTATATGAGTAGGAATATTATCCTACAGGCGCGCTATGTTCCATACATCCGTGTTAAACCGGTGTATTGGTTGTGTGATTGGTCGGTTGTTGCTAAAGGTTGCTGCCGAGCATTAATGAAAATAGAGAGAGCCCCAATGATCAATTACCGCTGCCCCAGTTGTTATGGGCCGCTTAAGCGCGATGACACAACTTACCGCTGCGCGCAAAACCACAGCTTTGATATTGCTCGCAAAGGCTATGTGAATCTACTGTTAGCGCACCAGATGGGCTCAAAGCAGCCGGGCGATAACAAGATGATGATTGCCGCTCGGCGCGAGTTTTTATCGGCAGGCGCTTATCAACCGCTGGCCGATAAACTGGTGCAGTTGTGTCGCGAGCACAAGCTACAGCGCTTATTGGATGCCGGTTGTGGTGAGGGCTACTATGCTACTAATATTGCTAACGCCGGTGTAACCGTTGCCGGCTTGGATATTTCTAAAGAGGGCATCCAAGCCGCTTGCCGGCGCAGTAAAAGTATCGCTTGGTGTATTGCCAGCGTGGCAGATTTACCTTATTTAGATGGCACCTTCGATTCGGTGCTGTCGGTGTTTTGCCACCTTGATGAGGCCGAATTTACCCGCGTATTGCAACCTGGTGGCCTAGTGGTGTTTGTGGGCCCTGGAGAGAACCATCTGCCCAATCTACGCGCCGCGCTGTACAGTCAGGTTAGGCCTTACCGCAGTGCGAAACAGCAAGATTATTTTTCTGAGCTAAGTCTGGTTAGCCAAGAGACGCTAAGCTTTGATCTACAATTAAACAGCCCCGAGCAAATTGCTAACTTATTAAAGATGACTCCGCATTATTGGAGCACCAGCCCCGCTCAGCAGGCGCCGTTATTGGCGATGAAGCAACTACACGATACCGTCGATATGAGCATCCAAGTGTATCGCAAGGGCTGAGTGTTACTAATCTGAGCATTGCCAATAAAGGTGTTTGCAGCGCGTAACAGCACGCGTTTGTTAGAGGGCTATATTGTTAAGGTAAAGTTTACGTTAAGCAGTATACTTATAAAGGCTGTATGCCCCGCGTTTTTAACGCGATGCCTTTATCGGCTATGTGTACCCAAGGGCTGTGTGCCCCCTAATGATTGTGTGGAGATATTATGCAGCGTTCAACAAAGCAAAAAAATAGTGGTTTCACTTTAATCGAGCTCATTGTTGTTATCACAATTATTGGCATTTTGGCTGCCGTTGCTATCCCCAGGCTTAGCAATTTAGAGCGAGAAGCTCGTATCGCCTCGGTGCAGGGGCTGTTAGGTGCGGTAAAATCTGCGGCTATGCTTGCTCACGCAACCTCGTTAGTACAAGGTGCCCCCGCTACTATTAGCATGGAGGCACAAGTTGTTAATATGCTGAATGAATACCCAACTGCAGCGGCTAACGGCATTGCTCGGGCGATTGCTTTTGATGCGATCGACTACACTTTTAGTGCTGGCACGCCCTCGACTTTTACACTGAGTGGTTACAGCGGCAGTAATTGCGAGGTACGTTACAGCGCTGCCGATGGCAGTGGCGCGCCGCCGGCAATTGTTGCGGTAACAAGCGGCTGCTAAACACGTAAGCCGACGCTTTATATTTTATAGGCCGAGCTTGCTCGGCTTTTTTGTGTCTAGCATTTCAGGTTGTGCTTGGCTACTCACTTTGACATGGTCTAGGAGTTGGTAATCGGTAGGTGGGTTTGTTACAGTTGTCGCCCAGATTTAATGATGGTTAAGATTCCACCTTATCTATGTACCAATCATTTTTACGTTTATTGATGTTTGTTATTTTGCTGCAGTCAACCTTGGCGGCGGCCGATGCACATCTGTTGCACGAAGCATCTGGCGAATTGTCGCACCATCATTCGCTGATTGCCGATATGCACGACAATAATGCAGTGCAGCCTCTGGTGGCTGGGCAGTTTGACGACACTAATACCAATACCGATCAGTCATGCCATCATCATTGTTGCCACGGACACAATGCTAAATACCTTAATGGATCATTAGTTCAGCCCAATATCTCACTTAAAAACATCGCAGATTGGGCCTACGATACACATTACGTACCTCCTACCGCGACCGCTAAATACCGCCCTCCAATCGTTTAATTCACACATTGCGACATCGTAAATCTGTCTGCGCCATACCCGTGGCGCGTTCGTTGATCTGTGGATTTTATTATGAAGTTTTTTATTGTTCTACTGCAGCTGTCTTTGGCTGTTGCCAGTGTGGCGGTTAATGCCGAAACGTTAACATTTGAGCAAGCTTGGCTGCGGGTTGTAAAGCAACACCCGTTAGTGGCTGCCACCAATAACCGCTTAAATGCGGCTGAATCTAATCGGCAGCTTGCCAGTTACCGACCCAATCCGCGTTTAATATTTGAGGTCGAAAACCTCTACGGCTCGGGCGAGTACGAGCGCGCCGAGCAAGCAGAAACCGCATTTATGGCCGAGCAAACCTTTGAGCGCGGCGGTAAGCGTGCTGCACGACGTACAGTGTCGGAGCAAAAAATAACGGCGCAACAATTAATGGCGCAGCGGCAATTGCGGTTGTTGCGGCAAGAGGTGCGCGGCCAGTTTAACCAAGTATTACTGGCGCAAGAGCGTTTGCAGCTAAGCAAAAATCAACAGGAAATTGCCAGCGACAATATCAACACAGTGAAACGTTTACACAAAGCCGGCGCTGCTACTGTGGATGATTTAGCCCGCGCCCAAGTGCAGCTGCAAACCACCGAGCTGGAGTTAACTCGCGCACGGCAGCAGCAACTTAATAGTTCGCAACAGTTGGCCGTACTGTGGGGCGATATGTCTAGCAATAGTGTTATTACAGCGGTAGGCCCGTTATTGTTTATGACCGAGCGTTTAACCATAGAGAAAATTTTAAAACCGCTCGACTCGGGTATAGATAAAAAAATTGCCCAACAACAGGTTCGCGCGCAACAGGCCGAGGTGGAGCTCGCCAAAGCTAACGCCAAGGTAGACGTAACGTTGGCCGCGGGTGTGCGCCGCTTTAGTCTGACCGATGAGTACGCCTTTACGGTTGGTGCCAGTGTGCCGTTGCAGGTTTTCAATAACAACCAAGCCGGAATAGACAGTGCTTACGCCCAAGTACGCGCGGCCCAAAACGATGCCGATTATTTAACACGTAAAGTGAGTGCCGAGGTGTTGGCGGCGTTTCGCCGTTGGCAACAAGCCGATCAAGCGCTGCAGAGCTTGGAGGGTGGCATTCTTCCCGCGGCGCAAAAAGTACTGACCGCGACACGCCAAGCCTACGAGCGTGGCAGCTATAACTACTTGCAGGTGTTGGATGCACAAAACTCGTTGTTGCAAGCTCAACGTCAACGGCTTGAGTTACGTGCCGATGCCGCCGACGCTATGACTATTCTTGAGCGCTTTATCGCGCCGCTCGCACCAATAGAGTCTTTGTTTACAACGACTGTTGCCCAACAGGAGATAACCCCATGAATCGATTCATACTGACTAGTTTACTGCTGTTAAGCGCAATAAATGTTGTGGCGGCCGAAGGCCATGCCGATCATCACAGCGCGGCGCAAGAGCTAACACTCGCGCTCGATGTATTTAACGAGCTGGGTGGCGAGCTGGCAACCGCCGCGGCTGGACGTTTGCGCGATGAACGATTATTACCAGCCGAGGTGCGTTTAAACGCCGAGGCAGTCGCCCATGTAAACCCGCGCTTTGCAGCGCAAATTACACAGGTAAATGCCAACACTGGTGATCAAGTAAAAGCCGGGCAGGTGCTGGCCCGCGCCGAAAACTCCGATACTTTGGCGGCCTTTGAGCTTGTCTCATTAATCGATGGCGTGGTGATCAATCGTCATGTGACGTTAGGCGAGCATTTGCAGCCCACCGATACCGCTTTTGTGGTGGCCGATTTAACTCGTCTCTGGCTCGATATCGCGCTTTACCCCAAACAAGTGGCACAGGTGAAGCCCGGCATGGCGGTGCACATAAGCACCAGCTTTGGCCCCGCGCCGGTTGAGGCTGAGATTAACTATGTTGCGCCGGTGGTAGATAAAGCCACACGCACGGGTTTAGCGCGAGTGTTTTTAGCAAACCCCGAAGGGCAGTGGAAGCCGGGGATGTTTGTTGCGGCGCGTGTAGCGCTGACGGATTTTGTTGTACCAGTGCGAGTGCCGCAAACGGCCGTGATCGAACTTAAAGGAAAATCAGTGGTGTTTATTCGCGAGCAAAACCACTGGCGTGCTCAAGCGGTTGAGTTAGGTCGCCGTGATCATGCATACCAGGAGGTGATGTCGGGGCTTGTCGCTGGAGAGCAATACGCCGCCGCTGGTGGGTTCTTGTTAAAAGCTCAGCTGCAAAAAGATGAGCTTGAATCTGGTCATAATCACTAATAGACGGAGGTTGTATGCGATTAATACTACAAGGCGCGCTCAACAATCGTGTGTTGGTGATGATGTTGTCACTGGCGATTTTATTGAGTGGTTTCTTTGCCTACCGCAATTTAGCGGTAGATGCCTACCCGGATATTTCACCGGCGTTGGTACAAGTGTTTGTTGAAACCGATGGATTAGCACCGGAGGAGGTAGAAAAGTATGTAACTTATCCCATTGAAAGTGCTATGAATGGTTTGCCTGAGCTTGATCATGTGCGCTCGGTGTCCAATTTTGGTTTGTCGGTGGTGAACGTTTATTTTAACGATGGCACGGATATTTATTTTGCTCGGCAACTGGTGGCCGAACGTCTACAGCAAGCGCGCAATCAGATCCCCACGGGGTTTGGTGATCCGGTGATGGGGCCGATTAGTACCGGACTTGGGCAAATTTTATTTTATGTGTTGGAAGATGCCAGCGGTAACTACAGCGAGGTAGAGCTGCGCGAGATTCAAGACTGGATCGTTAAGTTTAATTTGCAAACGGTGCCGGGTGTTACCGAGGTGCTCTCGATAGGTGGCGAGGTAAAACAGTTTCAAGTGCAGCTCGACCCGCTAGCACTAGTGCGTTATGACATATCGCTGCCCGAGGTGAAAGCTCGCATCGAGGCCAACAACGCTAATGCCGGTGCGCAGTTTTTGGTTAAAAACGATGAGCAGTATTTAATACGTTCAGTAGGTCTTGCGCGCAATTTAGACGATATCGGTAACATAGTGGTTAAAACCATTGATGGCACGCCGGTGTATTTAGAGCAGTTAGGTGAGTTAGTTATCGGTGGAGAAATTCGCCGCGGCCTTACCACCAAAAATGGTAAGGGCGAAGTCGTCGTAGGTATGGTGTTAAAGCTGCTGGGCAGCAACACCGCCGAGGTTATCGACGCGGTTAAAACGGAGCTTGCGGCCATTAATACCAACTTGCCCGAAGGGGTTAGCGTCGCCCCTTACTACGATCAAGCGCAATTGGTGCACGCGGCATTAACCACGGTCACCAACGCTTTGATACAGGGGGTGGTGTTAGTGGTGCTGGTCTTAATCGCGTTTATGCGCGGCGTACGGGCCAGTTTGGTGGTGGCTTTGTCGATTCCATTCTCGGTGGCAGTGGCGTTAATTGCCATGCCATGGTTGGGGATTTCGGCCAACTTAATGTCGCTCGGTGGGCTTGCGATTGCTATTGGTTTGATGGTCGACGGCGCGGTGGTGGTGGTCGAGCAGATTGACCAAGAGTTGAAAAAAGCCACAGGTGAATCACACCGGCAGTTGGTGCTTAACGCTTGTGGCACAGTCGCGCGGCCCATTTTGTTTGCTATTAGCATTATTATTATTGTGTTTTTACCGCTGTTTAGCTTGCAGGGGGTAGAGGGGGCAACGTTTAAACCGCTGGCTTACACCTTGGCGTTGGCGATGGCCGGCTCGTTGCTGTACGCGTTGTTGGTAGCACCGGTTGCCGCCTTTTTGTGGATGAAAAAACCTAAGCCTCGGGCCGCCGCTAGCAGTCAGTTGCCAGGAAGGATGCGCAGTGGCTACGAGCGCGTGGTGGGCTTTGTGGTGCAGCGGCGCCCTTTGGCTGTGGGTATTGCCCTGTTGGTGTTGGCGCTGGGGGCGGTGATTGCACCGCGTTTAGGCTCGGAGTTTGTACCGCGTTTTAACGAGGGCGATTTATTAATTCGCGCCACCATGTCGCCGTCTATCTCGCTGGATAAAGCTCGCGCGTCTATGTTGTTGTTTGAAAAACAATTACTGCAGCGCTTCCCCGAGGTGACTCAAGTGGTGACTCGCGTTGGTCGGGGGGAGGTGGGTGCCCATGCCGATCCCGTTAATAACGCCGAGATTTTTGTCGCGTTAAAACCGCAAGATCAATGGCAAAGTGCCGATTCGCTGGATGGTTTGTATCGCGCTATGAGCGAGTCTTTTGTCGATTTCCCAGGGGCTAAATTTAATTTTACCCAGCCGATTGCCGCGGCGGTGGATGAATTGCTAACCGGTACTAAAGCAGAGCTGGCGGCCAAATTGTTTGGCGATGATTTGACCGTACTAGATGCCAAAGCGCAACAGGTCGCCCAACTGTTGCGTGGTATTCGCGGTGCGCAAGATGTGCAAAAAGATCAAATAGCCGGTACCGGTCAGTTACAAATCACCCTTAACCGCGAGCAGATTGCCCGTTACGGACTTAACGTGAGTGATGTGCAAGATACTATTGCATTAGCCGTGGGTGGTGCCCAAGCAGGCCAAGTATTTGAAGGGGTGCGCCGGTTTGATATTTATGTGCGTTTGAGCAAAAGCGCACGCGATAGTGCCGCTGCCATCGAGCAGTTAACCGTGCGCACCGAGACCGGTATGCAGGTGCCTTTGCAAGAGCTCGCGACGGTTGAGTATGTAACCGGCCCACGCCAAATCACCCGTGAAAACAGTCAGCGATTTATTACGGTGCAGGCCAATATTCGCGAGCGAGATATCGGCTCGTTTGTGCAGGAGGCCAATGCCGCTATCGCGCGTGAGGTCGACTTGCCGCCGGGCTATTTTATTAAATGGGGTGGGCAGTTTGAGCTGCAACAAAAAGCCAATCAACGTTTGATGATTGTGGTGCCCATTACTTTACTGTTGGTATTGCTGATGCTGTACCTCAACTTTGGCTCGCTGCCTAACGCACTGCTGATAATGCTTAATATTCCCTTGGCACTGGTGGGCGGGATTGTCGCCCTGTGGTTGGCGGGTTTGAGTTTATCGGTGCCGGCCTCGGTGGGTTTTATTGCGTTGTTTGGCATTGCGCTGGAGAACGCTTTGGTATTGGTGAGTTATTTAAATCAGCAAGTGCGTCAAGGTGTGCCGGTGGCGCGTGCTTGTGTAGCGGCTGCCAGCGCGCGTTTACGGCCGGTGTTAATGACGGCCGTCACGACCGGACTTGGCTTGATACCGCTGTTGTTTGCCAGTGGTACGGGCAGTGAGGTACAGCGACCATTGGCCGTGGTGGTAGTCGGCGGTTTGGTCACCGCTACATTGCTGACTCTGCTGGTGATACCGGCACTGTACCCGTGGTTTGCAGGCAACCGCACAGGCGCTTCAAAACAAGGCTAATAAACCTCATGTAAAAGAGTGCAAGTTTGCCATTGCCGGGTAGATGTGGCGTTTAAGATTGCTATACTGGTTGTGTCCTAGGCATTGTGAGTTTGTTATGAGCACGATCAGTCAATCGATGTCCCAAGGCTTGCTGTTGTTTTGGTTAACTCCAACTCAACGTTTTGCCCTTGGGACATTTAAAGTTAAAGAAATCGTCCCTTTTACCCCCGTTCGACCAATGCCCGAGTCAGCTCCTGCGGTATTGGGTGCGGCTAATATTCGCGGGGGCACATTGCCTATTGTCGACTTAGCTGCGGCGATGGGCGGCCCTGGATTAAACGCCGAGGAACAGCGCAGCGGGTTTATTATTGTTACCGATTGCCAGCGTAAACGCGTGGGTTTTTTGGTGCGTAAACTCGACCGTATTGTCCAAACTCAAGGTAAAGATGTCGAGCCGCCCCCGCGTCACCTGGGACGTAAAACGTACCTGACGGGGGTTATCCGAGTGGATGATGCCCTTGTGCAACTGGTGGATATAGAACGTATTTTTGCCAACTTTGAAGATGCCCAATCGAGCGTACTGGAAGACGATTTGACGGCACAAGCCGCGGCACTTAAATCGCTGAATATTCTTGTGGTGGACGACTCTTCTGTAGCCCGCAAACAACTGGGAGATGCATTAAAAACTCTAGGGGTTGAGTTTCGCATGACCGATGACGGTCGGGAAGCATTAGATATTATGCAAACCGATGCTCGCAACGGAAGACCGGTAGACTTGTTGGTGAGTGATATTGAGATGCCAGGACTCGATGGCTACGAGTTGTCGTTTGCGGTGCGTGATGATCCAGCATTAGCGGGTGCCTACCTTATTTTACATTCATCTATTTCTAGCGAAATTAGCGTGAGTCAGGCCCATCAAGTGGGGGCTAATGAGGCGCTGACTAAGTTTGATGTAAATGAGTTAATAACCGCTATGTTGCGGGCGGTTAAGTAGCGTTGTTTACTTTGCCGCAACCGCCATATTCTGATTTTATAGGGTAATTATTTACTTTAGTGTCAGTGCTTCGAGTGTTGCGATATCGTCGGCCAACGGCAATTCATGCTTGGCCAGTGCCAAGGCTCGCTGCGAATGAGCTCGGGCTTGCTCGGCAAATACGCCACCTTTGCAGGCCAGTGCTCCCAACGCTTTTTGCAGGCGAATATGCACTTCAATTAGGTTGGCGCCATCGCGGGCGATAGGAGCAAAAAAATCATTAAATAATTCAGACAACTCAATCCGCTGTACCCAAACATTGGGGCAGGGGATATCTTTTACTTTAGGTTCTTGATAACCCTCGGTTACCTCCCAGCCCGAGATAACCCGCATACCTCGGCCAATTACATCAATCGCTGTACCCGGATCATTAACGGCAGGGGACAGTGCCCGCGAGGCAATCTCGGCAAGTACTAACACGCCAAAACGCGGGTCTTGATCAAAAGAGCGCTCGTCTCGAATAGTGTAAGCGTGGTCGATGACCTCATTGGTTTGGCTGAGGCTTTCTTCGCCATGGTTAACACAGTAAGCAAGTGCCCGACCTGGGTGTACAAATGCCCCAGGCAAACTGGCAATAAATACTTGCGTGTTGTTATCGGCAGCCCAACGGTTGATTGCTTTAATGTCAATATGTTGAATGTAGCCGATGCGTTCCGAGAAAATCGCTGTGGCTTTTTTGGGGATATCTTCAAGGCTGGCAAGCCTGCGACCATCGAGCCACGGATGTGCGATACGACGTTTGACGGCAGCGCTAGCGGCTTGCTCTACGCGATCGGTGGTTTCGCCAACACGGCCTAGGCTAGACAAGTGGTTAATCCATAACAGTATTGTGCCGACAATCAGTACCACCACTGCGATGGTGACAATAAATAAAATAACTCGGCCTTCATCGCCATACACGCCGGTATGCAAAGCGATAATTCCCACCAACGAGTACACAAACGAGCCAACAAAGGTTGCCAAGGCATTTTGTGTGGTGGAATCTTCCATCAATAGGCGCGTGGCGCGCGGGCTAATATTGCTGGTGGCAGCACTGTAAGCGGCAACCATAACGCTGAGGGAAAAAGTGGTTACCGCCAGCATGCTAGAGGCTAGTATGGATAAAATTCGATCAACGGCCGGAGCCCCTATGGCGCCTGCAAGCTCACTGGGAATCCAGCCTTTAAAGGCGATGGCAATAAGCGCTGTGACGACCGCTAATACGGCAAACAAAACGGTGCGCATCCATAATTGACGGCTAATTTGTAATAGCTTCCAGGTCCACTGACTTAGCATGCAGTACTCTCCATAAAGTGAAGGTAAGTGTGTAAGTGTTGGCCGTTAAATGCAATGTAAGTAGACAAAAAATGAGCATCTTGTTGTTTTGTTTGAGGCGGCCGGCAAATTTCCTTACACTATTGTGTTTTATCGTAGATATTAATAATAATTGGGTTTGTGTCATGGCAATCCCTATCAAGTAGGGATGCTTTTTATGTGCTTATCGATTTTACTTAGCCGGCCTTTATGGCGGACTTTCACGACACCTGCTGCACGCTCTGTTTTAGTCGTTATCAGCCTACTTACGGCTATGGTCGGCACGCCAGCAATGGCCGAAACTTTACCTGTACCGACTCCCGATTCAATTGCCCTGCAATACGGCGCGTTACCTGGCACCTCGATGCTTGTGGTTTCGCCTAACGGTGAACTAATAGCCTTTCGTAAAGTACAAGAGAGCAATGATCTGCTGATCGTTTACTCTCTCGCTGAAGGAAAAATGGTTGCTGGCGCTCAGGTCGCTGAGATTAATCCACACGATTTATACTTTATTAATGACGATTATCTAGTTTTGGTGGCCTCGGAGCGCAAGTATTTAAGAGGGTATCGTGGAGAGCACGACATCAGTACGGCATTTGCTTTGGATATTAAGTCCGGTGTGATGGAGCAGTTATTACGCCCAGGCGATAAAATTCTGCTTGGGCAAACCGGGCTGGGTAGTATTTCGGGCATCTCCGCAGATTATCGTTATCTGTATATGCCGGCATTTGTGGGGCGCAGTAAGTACGATACAAACCCTCGACGCTCTTTAATGCGAGTTGACATTAAGTCTCCGCGTAGACCTAGAGTGGCTGAAAAGGGCGATGCAGACACGCTGGAGTATTTTTTAGATGATAACGGCAAGGTCTTGGCGCAAGAGATCTACGATAACCGTACCGACAAATATTCAATTAAAGTACCAAAAGGAAAAAGTGGCTGGCGCACGATTTTTGAAGAAACCACAGAGGTTATCGCGCGCTCGGGTGTTGGTTTAACGCCGGACCGTAAATCATTAATAATGCTCGCGCATAATGAAGGTAATGGCCGCGTAGCTTATTACCAACTGTCTTTGGCCGACGGAACAATCGTCGGTGAGCCCTATGGCCGCGATGATGCCGATATTGAAGGCGTTATTAAAGGCATTGACGGCATCGTTTACGGTTTAAAGTACTCGGGTTTTACTCCTAGCTACGAGCTATTCGAGCAAGATAAAGACGACTTCTTGAAAGAAGTGATGAGCCGCTTTGACGGTCATTCGGTAACATTAAGCAGCTGGAGTAACAACTGGAAAGCGTTAGTTGTGTATGTTGAAGGACCAACCACAGCGGGCAGTTATTATTTAGTCAGCAACGACAAATCGCTACGTTTTTTGGCTGGTGCTAGACAAAATATACCCGCAGAGGCGCTTAACCCTAGCGTTGTGTCTAATGCGAAAGCTCGTGACGGAATGATTATTCCGACAATCTTAACTTTGCCGTTGCAATACGCTCAAACCCCTAAAAATATGCCCACGGTATTATTGCCCCACGGTGGCCCCGAGGCTTACGATAAGCTTGGGTTTGATTGGTTGGCGCAATCGTTGGCCGCTAGTGGCTATTTAGTGTTGCAGCCTCAGTTTCGCGGCTCCAGCGGGTTTGGTCTTGATCACATTTTGGCCGGTCACGGCGAGTGGGGTCGTAAAATGCAAGATGACCTTACTGACAGCTTGGAGCATTTTGCCCAAGCGGGGCTGGTAGATCGCTCGCGTGTTTGTATTGTCGGTGCAAGCTATGGCGGCTATGCGGCCCTTCTGGGCGTTAGTAAAACACCTGATCTGTACCGTTGTGCGGTGTCTATTAACGGTGTGAGTGATCTAAATAAAGCCTTTAAAAGTACCCGCAAAACCCTCGGTAGTAGCCACTGGGTAGTAAGTTATTTTAAACGCTCTATGAGTAACGGTGAGTACAGCAAAGATGATTTGTTGTCGATTTCTCCAGTAACTCATGCCGCCTCAGTTAAGGCGCCGGTATTACTGATTCACGGTGAAGATGATGAGATAGTATCAATTGATCAATCTGATGATATGTACGATGCATTAAACGATGCCGAAAAATCGGTTACGTTTGTACGTTTAAAAGATGAAAATCACCATTTGATGCAAGGTGAAACTCGCACTAAAGCATTGACTCACGTACTGCGTTTTTTACAAGAAAATTTAGATGGTGTAGCTAACAATGATTAACAAAGTTAACAAGGCCCCGCCAATGGTGGGGCCTTGTTAGATTATTATTGTGGCGCGTACTTAAAAGTTACTTGTTGACCTTCTTGCAAATCTTCGATTCCCGCACCCTTGTGTAAACCCGATACGCGAATCGCATCAGGCAAGGCAATTGTGCGCGGTGCGCTGCCGTCTGCCGGGCGGATTAGTGCGACATTTTGCTGTAGATCCAGTTCTAAAATTTCGCCCGCAATAACACGGCTTTTGGCCTTTTTGGGTGCGATACTTGATAGCTTTAAGGTTACATGTTGCCCCGTCTGTAAGTTGGCAACGTCGTGAGAGGTGTAACCACCTATACGTACTTTAGGGGTTCCGTTAAAGCGGTAAGTCAGTTTTTCACCCGTTTTATCAGCGATAATTGAAACACTTTTTGTGGCTAAATCGACAGATTCAACTACGCCAGGCACTTTGCGGTCAGCCGCGTGCGCACCAGCTGCAAAAACAATAGTAAGGCCCGCGATAAACGTTTGTAAGCTCGAGCGGTTAGTGAAATTAAACATGGTTGGTAACCTCGTATTAGTCAACGCTAAAAAACTTAGGGAGGGGATCACCCTCCTGGGTAAAGCAAGCGCCATCACCTGCTCGAGGTCTATTTTACGCATTAAGGTTACAGTCATGTTACCTTGGGTAACATTTCTGTATTTATAATTTTTTACCATGCTCTTGTCTTATCGGCTTAATAGTTATCTATTTTCTTCTGTCGTGTAAAATCTTGTTTAATTCATGTGTAACGTTTGGTAGCGGGTTATTAGTTGCCTTGTCAGATATGCTTGGGTTTTCTTTGAATCATGCCGATCGAGCTGCCGGCTGGTAAACGACGCCGACTGATTGCTAAGATAACGCCTAAGTTATTCAATCTAACGCGTAATTGCTATGCCCCCAAAGACACCTTCTAACGAGTTATTGCCGCCGCCTTGGTGGGACGATAATTTGCTGCCTTACCGGCTTTTGCATAAGTTTCTCGATCAGCTCGAGGCTGGGCGTCGGCCTTATTTAAAAGTTACCCCCAAAGTCGTTCCCGAGCTGTATGATTTTCAGGGGCAAGATGCCGAGTATTTATGGGCATTGCTGCAAAGTCTGGATTACGAATTTCATATTCTGAGTATTAAGTTGGCACAACTTAAGCCGCACGATGAGCCTTATGATAATGCCAAAATTTATTTTATGGCCGATAAAGAACCTATGGTACGGCAGTGGTTAAATCGCCCAGCGTTTGACCCTTATGCCATTACCTGGGCGCACGAGTTGACACGATTACAGGATAAGTTTGAAGATGCAGGCGCGGCGCTATGGCAGCGTCATATTCGGGTTAAAGGCATGTCGGCCGCGCAAGTGGTACAAGCTTTTGCCGCGCTTGCCCATGAGTTGCGGCAACCGACAACCTTGCGGACGTTATCGGCGCGCTGCTTTGCTGGCGATTCAAAATTTTTAGACCCACACGAGCCTTTACTGCGGGCTTTGTACCCCTCGTTAATGGCCAACTTACGGGTGCGTCCGGTTATGTTGACGGTGCATCTTGCCGCATCGCCAACCGAGATATTATTTGTCGAAAATCAAGACACTTTTTTAGCCTTGGCCGAGGCCGATTTGCCCAATGTAACCTTGGTTTACAGTGCTGGGTTTCGTGGCAGTGCGGCGCGGGTGCGGGAGTTCGGCCAAGTAGTGTTTTCGTATCTAAATGTTGGCCGTAATATCGAGGCGTTTCATCACGCTTGGTTTAACCGTAATAGCGATGCGCTACCGGTATTTTTTTGGGGTGATTTAGATTATGCCGGCATGAGCATATTAAAAGCCCTGCGCCAAAGCTTTGCCGGCCTTAATGCTTGGCGGCCCGGCTATGAACCTTTGCGGGCTCGCTTGCAGCAAGGGCGGGGGCACACGCAAATCTCCGGCGTTAAAAATCAGCAGTCTGATCCTGGCGCTACAGGCTGTGAATACGCCGATACGGTTTTGCTGTCGGCTATTCGGCAGGAAAACAGCTTTATTGACCAAGAAGCGATAATGCCTCATGAATTGACTCTTTAATTTGTTGATTGTTCCTATATAGGTATATTTTTGCTGTATTTATACCTATATAGGAATTTTTATGGTTGTATTCAAAGCGTCTATGTTAAGCTGGCTATGCCTGTATATGAACCTTGTGGAGGATCAATGCCGCGAACTGACTACCAGCTGGGAATTGATCAAGACGCTAAGCGCGCCTTTGAGATCTTTGCCGGCAACCTTAAGCAAGCGCGTAAAGCGCGGGGCTGGACCATTCAAGAAGCTGCCTCTCGAGCGCTCTTGTCGGTTAACTCGTATCGCGCCGCCGAGGCCGGCAATTTAGGCACTGCTGCGGGTGTTTACTTAGCCGCACTTAACGCTATGGAACTGGCCGATGGCGTGGCCGATTTAGCTGCGCCACACCGCGATGATATTGGCCGTCAAATTCAGCAGGCAAACGCAAAACTGCGGGGGCGTTAATGGCCTATCAATCGGCGTACGTGTTTGCTCGGCTTGCCAATGGTGAGCGCCGCTTGGCTGGCACCATTACCTGTGAGCCGCCGCTGGCTGAATTTGTTTATAGTCAGCATTGGCTGTCGGAGCCGACCGCTTACCCATTAGATCCGGTTAATTTACCCTTAGTAAATCGTACCTTTCGCACCCAAAACCCCAAGGGAACCTTCGGAGTGTTTACCGATGCTGGGCCGGACGACTGGGGAACTCGCATTATGTTAATGCACCACAATAGCAGCCCGCACAATGAGGTGGAGCGATTACTGCGCACCAGCGGTGGTGGTGTGGGGTTGTTAGAGTTTAGCTTGTCGCGCAGTTACCCGCGTGCGCCTGCGCCGCTACCGGACATTCAATTGCTGAATGAGTTGGCCGCTGTTGCTCAAAAGGTGCAGGCGCACGAGCCGCTCACACCCGAGCAGCTGGCATTAATTGAGCCGGGCTCTTCGATGGGGGGCGCGCGCCCTAAGGTAGTGGTGTGTGATGCGTCGAGGCAATGGTTGGTAAAATTTTCTCGGCAGCAAGATTTAGTTAATATTCCCACCCTAGAATTTCTAACCATGGAATTACTGCGCGAGGCTGGCTGCTGTGTGCCGGCAACCATGTTACGTGAGTTAGGCGGCGGGCATAGTGCTTTTTTAATTGAGCGGTTCGATCGCGTTACCGATCAGCCACTGCACTTTGTCTCTGCCAATAGTTTGTTTAATACCTCGCGGCTGCGTATGGTGCGCGACTCGCGCAAAAATCCTTACAGTTACATTAATTTGGCGGCTATATTGCGCAAACATTCGGCTGAACCAGTAGCCGATTGTCGCGAGTTATTTATCCGTATGCTATGCAATATTTTACTCGGTAACACCGACGATCACGCACGCAATCACGCAATGACTTACTCTGTGCTCAACCGACAATGGCGCTTATCTCCGCTGTACGATGTTTTGCCTACCCTTGGCGGGGTTCGCGGTCATCAAGCGATGGGGGTTGGTATTGAGGGGGCTGATGCTACGCTGAGCAATGCACGTTCACTGAGTAAATTGTTTTATTTTAATGATGCCCAAGCCCAGGCAGAAATAGACCGATTGCTGCCGTTAATTGCCACTTTGCCAGCCCGAGCCGCCCAAGCTGGTATGGCAAGTGATGACGTCCATATACTTAAAGGCGTTTTAAACCTTCCGGCTGAGGCAAACGGCGCAAGTTAGTGCCATATTCTTTGTTAATGGTCGCGGTTATAGCGGGCGTTCGTCTAAACTTATGTAAAGGTGGTCGAGCCACATTTTGGCAGCGCATCGTTTAACCCCTGTTATTGTCCTGTAAAACTGTGATGGTCTCGTGTTTCTTTGACGTGACAAAATTTGTCTGAGAACGCTCCCCTTGTAATCAGCCTTCATCAGCCTCACTTGTTGTTTATGGATAGTCTTGTTAGCGGCTTAATCTTGGCCGTTACACTATTAATATGAATGTATTGACGCTCAACGCGAGGAACATATGTCTCAATCATTATCGAGCAATCGCCAGCTACTTCTTACCTCTCGCCCCCATGGTCGGCCATCGGTCGATAACTTTTACTTAGCCAATACGCCAATACCCACGCCGGCACAAGGTGAGGTGTTATTGCGCACTGTGTTTTTATCTATTGATCCTTACATGCGCGGGCGTATGAGCGATGCTGAATCCTATGCGGCACCCGTTGCTTTAGGTGAGACCATGGTAGGTGGCACTGTGTCGCGTGTAGTGAGCTCGAATTTGGATGGCTTTAGCAAAGGCGATTGGGTGGTAGGCTTTAGCGGCTGGCAAGATTATGCGCTGTCAAATGGACAGGGTTTGGTAAAGCTGCCAGCCAGCTTGGTCGAGCCCTCCCACGCACTGGGCATTTTAGGTATGCCTGGGTTTACCGCTTATATGGGCCTGTTGGATATCGGTAAGCCGCAAGCGGGTGAAACGGTTGTGGTAGCGGCTGCCACTGGGCCAGTAGGGGCTACGGTAGGGCAAATTGCCAAAATTAAAGGCGCGCGCGCAGTAGGTGTGGCGGGTGGCCCAGAGAAGTGCCGCTTTGCGGTAGAGACGTTAGGGTTTGATGCCTGCATTGACCATAAAGCCCCTGATTTTGCCGAGCAATTAAAAGCCGCCTGCGCTGATGGTATTGATGTTTATTTTGAAAATGTCGGTGGCAAAGTCTTTGATGCGGTCATGCCGCTGCTAAACACCAAAGCGCGTATTCCACTGTGTGGCATGGTATCTATGTACAACAGCACCGGTTTACCCGATGGCCCAGATCGTTTGTCGTTACTGATGGGTACATTATTGAAAAAGCGTATTAGCGTTAAAGGTTTTATCGTGTTTGACGATTACGGCCCCGAGATGCCTGGGTTTATGAAAGAAATGGGCCAGTGGTTAAGCGAGGGAAAGATCCATTACCGCGAACAGCGCGTAGAAGACTTAGAGCAAGCGCCAAAGGCATTATGCGATGTGCTTGAGGGTAACAATTTTGGCAAGCTAGTAGTGCGTGTTGGCCCCGACGATTTAACCTAAACAGATTGACTTAATGGCCCGCCACACTATTAATTTAAGCACATATTAAGAGGTTAGCATGAAAGTATTAATGGTTCTTACATCGCACGATCAGCTGGGCAATACCGGTGAGAAAACAGGTTTTTGGCTGGAGGAATTTACCGCGCCTTACTACACGTTTTTAGATGCCGGTGCTGAGATAACGCTGGCATCACCTAAGGGTGGCCAGCCACCGCTGGACCCTAAAAGCGATGACCCAGATGGTCAGACTGATTCGACCAAACGCTTTGCCGGTGATGCTGTCGCCCAAAAAGCACTGGCGAATACCCATGTGTTGGCCGAGGTAAATGCCGACGATTATGACGGAGTGTTTTATCCCGGTGGTCATGGTCCACTATGGGATCTAGCTGAAGATGCCAAATCAGTTGCCTTGATTGAATCTTTTGCTCGTGCCAATAAGCCTCACGGGTTTGTATGTCATGCCCCTGCGGTATTGCGCGACGTTAAAGTCGCTGGCGAGTCTTTGGTAAAAGGCAAAAAAGTGACCGGTTTTAGTAATGCCGAAGAAGATGCGGTAGGGCTAACCCAAGTAGTACCGTTTTTACTAGAAGATATGCTTAAAAGTAATGGCGGCGAGTATCAAAAAGGCGACGATTGGCAAAGCTTTGTGCTTACCGATGGGCAATTGGTGACGGGACAAAATCCTGCATCATCAGAGCAGGCGGCTAAGGCTATATTAGCGCTACTGGCTTAATCTATCGTTTTAAATTTTATTAGCACTTAATCCTGTGCGTCGTCCCGTGGCGATGCGCAGCATTATTGCCGGTAGTTTTTAGCGTTCAGTGTTTTTTGCATATTGCTTAGCATCGTCTCGCCCTCCGATAACTTGCCGTTACATCCTGACATATACCAATCTTGCGCTACCGATGCGGTTTTTCTTTGCGGAGATTTAAGGCAACCTCCTCGGCCTAGATCCACCACCGTTGTGCCGTGAATATCTTCTCGTACATAAAGCTTTTCAGCTCTTTCATCGGTCAACCTTAAACCTTTTATTTTTGCCTCATAAAGTTGTTGCTGTAAGCGTGGGTGAAACACTCGAGAATCTGTTGGTGTGATCGTGCTGCCGGTATTTGTATCGGGTGTTAGGTTTAGTGCGCCAGTGCGTGTTGTGGTCTCGACTTGGGTGGCGATGTTTTTTGGTTTTGATTTTGAGGGTCGGTTGCTTGTCGTGGTTAGATCAGATTTTGTGGCTGGCACCTCTTTGCTTGGTTCAGGCAGTGATGGCTTTTTACGTTCTTTCGCGGCAGGTGCTTTTGTGTGCAGTACAATATGAACCGCAGGCGGTTGTTCGCTTGTTAGATCGGCTTTAACAAAACCTTGGGGCTTATGCGCGGGTAAAAAGTAAATCAGGGCTAGGTGGGTCAGTGCTGAGGTTATCAGTGCGGCAGTTAAAAATCTAAGCCCCGCCGGTTTGGTTGCCGGCTCTCGCAGTGCTTCAAGGGTGGGGTTGGGTAAAAAAGCAAACACATCTTCAGGTGGTTGGCAGTGTCGGATATCCATGTCGACAGGCATTTAAGGTGGCTCGGTTATTTTAAGGTGTTGCTAAGACCGGCCGTGGTGGGAATAGTTTCGCGGTTTTCTAGTGTGTGAGAGTTGTGGCTAATTAGCGCTGAAATTAGCCCGTGCGCAAATTCGCACGAGCTTAAATGACTTTAAAATTTAAATTTAACGCCGCCGCTAAAATAATTCACCTCGGAGCCATCAAGATCGTACCAATTTGCCTCGGCGATAATGGAGAACTTAGGATTTAATCTAACTTCCCCGCCAATGCCGTATGCGGCATCGGTGCCATCGGTTGTTTCGGAGCTAATGTAGTCGCGACGACGCTCAGAATATTCGACCTCGTAATTTGACTCCCAAATAAATAGGCCAGCTTTGCCGTACAGGGAAAACTCCTCGGATAATGGCAGTGTCACCACAAACGAGGCTTCTGCACCGTAAAGGCTAACGGTTTCTTCATTAATATAATAACTATCGTTTTGCGAGTATTCGACATCGAAAGTTCCAAGGTGAGTCGCGCCGCCTTGAATGGCAAAGTAAGGATTAATTTGATAGCCCGCCTGCACGCTAAGCCCCAGCGCCTCATCAAGATCATAGGCTTCGGGATTGGATAATCCACCGGTTCCGCTGACATAAAAGCCTGCCAACGCCGGCTGTGTTAACAGGCCGAGCGCAAAGCCTGAGGCGAGTAACCATTTGTTGTTAATCATGGGGTTAAATCCTTAATAAAGTGTAAGTCCTGTTGGGTAGGCTTATAAAGGCTGAGTTTAATCAGCTGGAGGAATAAACTCAATGACGAATATGTGATATTGCAGACTGCGTTTTATTAGCTTTTGCCACAGTGCCTTATGGTTAAAGATGTCGTGGCTAAGAGCATTAAATGAGGCGCCTGGTATGGCGCCTAACTTCAAAAAAGGGCGGATGAATCATTTTAAAAGCTGTGTCAGAGATTCATCTTCTCTTAGTGTTAACACTTCAACTCCCGTGGCGGTAACGGCCAAGGTGTGCTCCCATTGGGCCGAGAGTTTTTTGTCGCGGGTAATTACCGTCCAGCCATCTTTTAAGGTTTTGGTTTTGGCCGAGCCCTGATTAATCATCGGTTCAATGGTGAACGTCATACCTTCTTGCAATACCAAACCATCGCCCGGCCGGCCATAGTGCAATACGCTGGGGGCTTCATGCATTTGCTGACCAATGCCGTGGCCGCAATACTCTTTAACCACACTAAAACCGTGTTGTCGGGCGTAGCTGGCAATAGCGTAACCAATATCGCCTAAAGTTTTGCCCGGTTTAACGGTTTTAATACCTTGCCACAAGGCTTGGTAAGTAGCGTCGACTAATGTGCGTGCCAGCGGCGTAATATTACCAATGCAGTACATTTTACTCGAGTCGGCAATATAACCGTCTTTTTCTAGGGTGATATCAATATTCACAATATCACCGCTTTTGAGTGGTTTGTCCGTCGGGAAGCCGTGGCACACGACAAAATTGGGCGAGGCATTCAGCGTATAAGGGTAGTCGTATTGCCCCAAGCTTGCTGGGCGTGCTCTTAGCTCCTCGTGAATATACTGCTCCACCCAGGTGTTAATTGCCATGGTGGTTACGCCCTCCACCATGCGTTTATCCAGCTCGGCAAACACTTGCGCTAACAGTTGGCCGGCGCGGCGCATTTTGGCCAGGGCTTCGGGGGATTTTAAAATAACGTTATTCATCACTGCTGCCTGGTGTTGATTTTGCCCGAGTCAGTTCGTCCTTTATCAGCTCGGCAAAGGTTTTATCTTGATTCAGCTCGGCCAAGCGTCCGATTTTTAGCCAAAATTCTGCCTGAGCATTGATCGAACGCTGCATTACTGCGCTTGCATGACGCAGCTCATCGTGCAGTTCGTCGGATATTTTTACGATTCCCACAGGGTTATACTCTCTTAAACGTTAATATACGTATTGTATACGTTTTGTATATCTTTGTGTGTGAATATTTGTTGTGATGCTTGCGGCGGGATCTTGCTAGCAGCCGTGGGGAGCATTCCGTCTATTCAATGATGATATGATATTTATATCTCTAGATGATTCTATTCAGCTGGACTCAATACAGAAGTTCGGCAAGTTTTAAAGGGTTGCCGTGATCAAATGTTAAGTAGAGGGGGCATTAATGCCGGTTTGTTTTGATATTGGTGGCACAAATATTCGATCGGGTTGGCCCGGTCAGGACGGGATTGTGCATATTTCCGACCAGTGCTCTACACCAGGCGATTCTTTAGAATCATTTTTAGCCACCTTGGTTGAGATGGTGCAGAAAGCGCCGGCGGCTCAGCAAGATTTTGTGGCGATTTCGATTGCCGGGTTTGTTAACTCTAAAACTGGTGAGCTCACCATTGCGAACATACCTTATTTAAAAAATAAGAATCTCGCCCAGCTATTAACGGCGCGCGTAAAGGTGCCGGTGTTAATTGCCAATGATGCAGATTGTTTGGCGCTGGCCGAGGCGCGTGTGGGCGTCGCAAAAGCGGAAGACAATGTGTTTGCAATTATCTTAGGTACCGGCGTGGGAGGCGGTTTGGTACTAAACGGCAACCTGGTGAAAGGTTTTGGGGGCGTCTCAGGCGAATGGGGTCACGGCCCTATTGTTGACCCAACTGCCGGCGGTTTAGTCGAGCATATGGGGTATTTTCAATGCGGCTGTGGCCAAAGGGGCTGCTTAGATACGGTTGGCGCAGCTCGCGGCATAGAGAATGTACATAAAGCGTTAAGCGGTACGATACTCGATGCAGAGCAAATTTTGCTGCACTGGCGTAATGGTGATGCCGCCGCCGCAAAAACAATAGAGGCTTGCACCGAGATGGTGGCGCGGGTGCTTAGCGTTTTCATCAATGCGTTTGGTCCAGGCTCTGTACCCGTTGGCGGTGGCTTAGCTAACGAGCATGATTTTATTGCAAAAATAGATACAAAAGTTCGCACTATGATTTTGTCGCACTATGATCGACCGCTGGTTGTTCCGGCGCAACATGTTACCAATGGCGGACTTGTCGGCGCGGCTTTTCTACGTCCGAGCAGTAAGGCCGAGCAGTCGCAATGAGCAAGATCACTCTTGAAGTCTGTGTTGGTACGCCGCAAGCACTGCTCAATGCCAAGCAAGGCGGTGCCGACCGGGTTGAGCTTTGCTCTGCGTTGGTGGCCGGCGGGCTCATGCCAACACGTGCATTTATGCGCTTTGCCGTCGCCCAGGCTATGCCTGCTCACGTGATGATTCGCCCCCGAGAGGGCGACTTTTGTTTTGATGCCGTCGAGCTGCAGCTGATGCTGGATGAAATTGCCCAAGCACAAGAAGAGAGCGTGCAAGGTGTTGTGTTTGGCGCAACCCGTCAAGATGGCTCGCTCGATGTAGACGCGCTAGCAAAGCTTGTCACTGCGGCTAATGGGATGGACATTACCTTACATCGCGCGTTTGATGTGGTACCCGATCCGTTTGCCGCACTAGAAGATGCAATTGCGTTAGGCTTTAATCGTATTTTAACCAGTGGCCAACAAACAACAGCACTAGCAGGTCAAGACTTGCTGGCAGATCTTGTTGCCAAAGCCGATGGCCGTATAGAGATTATGCCTGGCAGCGGTATTAATGCCGTAAATGTACATGAGTTGGCGGCATTAGTGCCGTTAACCTGCGTGCATGCCTCTTGCTCTGAACTGATACCGCAAGCGCCTAGTGCTGCGACAAAGCTTGGCTTTTGCACATCTGAGCAGCGGCGGGAGACTAACCTTGACGCAGTGCGACAGATGGCTAAAGCTTTGCTTGAGCTGGAAGGCTAGTGCCGTAACTTTAGCCGTTAATGTTTGATACCCCTAAAATTGCGCTAGAGTCGCAAGGTCTGTACTCGGTTGGTAGTGGAGGCTAAAACGGCACATCATCTCGTAACGGGGGTTGATGGTTGTGTTTATGTTTATAAGGTAACCCATGAATCTATTAAATAGATATTTTAAAAAGCGAATAATAAAAAAATATATTTTTGTAATGGCTCCAGTGTTAGTTGCTCGGTATGGGGCTCTGGATGAATACACTGTTCTCCAGTTAGAAAAAACAACACAATTTTGTCGATTATCTACGCAGTATATTCCATATGCTATTGCTTTGTTTCGGAGGGAGGAGTCTGAAAATTCGGTGAAGCTCTATCGTATAGATCAATCCTTTTTAAATGTTTTACGGAAAGAAATATCCGATTGGTTTTTTGATGGTTACGCGTACAAGACAAAAGATGTAATAAATTTAGCAAAATCAAGAAAATGGCGTGGCGGAAATAATACAGATTCTTTTTCTAACAGACTTGGAATGGAGAGTAGATACTAAGCGTGATCGCTAAAATAATCAGTATAAGAAGGGTTTTCTCGTATATCGTATTTTGGTTGCTGATTCGCTGTGTTTCAATTATTAAAAGAAGTTGTAAATTATAGGCTTTAAGTTATATATAGGTTTTAAGCTATATAGGGGTGAGAGGCGGGCTCTTTAGTTTTATTCCGGTATAGGCCGAAAGAATTGAATCCGATCAAAGTTAGAACCAATACTTTCGGCTGGTAGATTTTATAAGCGTATGTTGGTGAGAAAATTTGACCGACTTAAGCCTTCCAATAGCCTGATGCATAGGTTTGCTCGTTAGAGTAGCCGGGTTTGGTTTTCACGTGTTTCTTTATTACTTTCATTTGGCTGCTTTCTGTAGCGATAAATATTGCAGGCTTTCCATCGGGCCATTGCAAGCTCTCGACGGCTTGAAGTAATGCATTTTTAGTTAAGTCTTTATTTATAACCCAATTGATATTGATGCCTTTTGGCGCCGCTATGGCTTGCTTGTCTGCTGTTGTTGGTACTTGAATAAACGCTGTGCCAGCGGCATTTGAGGGTAACTTTTCTAAAATGGCAGCCGCAGCAGGCAGTGCTGTTAGGTCTGCAACCAATAGATGCCAGAGGGCATCATAGTTGGTATGTTTTGTGTCCCCGGGGCCGGCAACGCCTAGGTAATCACCTTGTTGTGCATGCTTTGCCCAGTTGCTGGCTAGGCCTTCGTGATCGTTTACGGCAAAGTCGACAGTTAGCTCCTTTTTTTGATGATCGAACGCCCGGACCGTATAAGAGCGCATCCACTTTTTAAAGCCAAGATAAAGGCCAAGCTTGGGTTGTGTTTGACCCGTTTGAGGGAAAATAGCTTTAAAGTGTGCCCCTTCTTTATCAGCGGGGAAATCTTTTAAATCATCACCTGTTAATACGATACGGCGCATATGCGGAGTGAGGTCTTCAGCTCGTGCGACTTGTGTCATTCTCATTTTTTTCATGGTTTATACCTTTCGGGTTAGCTCGCCATAAACTGTTCGAGTTTTGGTTTTAGAAACAATGACATAACCACAGCGATAAATAACCCAAAGGGTAGGGCAGTAATAAAAGCCTGTCCCCAAGCGGTGATAAAGGTGGTTTTGTCGGTTAAACCCATCGTGGTTGCGGTAGTGCTAGCGGCCATTAGCGATTCCATAATAAATGCCATTGAAATACCGGTGGCCAATTGTTGATAGACTTTTTTGCTGCTAGGAGCCAGCAACTGAACAAGCTTGGAGATGAGCACCATCAGCAGAAAGCCCGCAGGCATTACCAACAGTACGGCAAAAGCTAAGGATGCCAACCAATCGCTTATAAACGTGTCTGTGATCCCTACATTCACGTAAGTCATGATGCCTGTTAACGTCCCTGCGATACTGCCCATCAGGCCTGCCACCACCATAGCCTTCTGGTACAGCGGTCGCTTTGTTGGTGTGCTGTTGGTGCTCATGGTGTTACCTGCCATCTTGTGCTTGGTTGGATAATAGTTGATAATGGCAACTATATTCAATAAGGTTGATATTGTCAACCAATATAGTTGGGTTTGTATTATGTTTAACGCCATTTCGATCGAAGCCACTTTTTACTTGGCACACGCAATCAAGCAGCAGCTTGGCAGCCAGCTCGAGGCTCACCAACTGGGCATTGCGCCGATGCATGTCAGAGTTTTAAAAATCATTCATAAACGTAAATCGTGCACGGCAATCGATATCGCCAATCTCTTTAAGCGCGATAAAGCACAAATCACTCGCTTACTTAAAGGGCTTATCGATCAGGGGCTTGTTAAAAAAGAATCCAATCCGGAAGACAAGCGAAGCCAATTGCTGGTATTGACGCCGCAAGGCAAGGCGTTGCAGGAAGATTTGCTGTCGATTTCTGAACAAATGCAAAAGCAGATGACACAAGATATAGATGAAAAAGATTTAGATGTTTTTATTAAAGTGGCGCAGACAATGACAAAAAATCTGGCGAATACCTGAAGGTCAGGGTAATAATCAGCAGACATTTCCCAGTTTTATGTTGTGGGTGTCTGCCCATAAATAAAACTTGCGCTAGGTTGCCGAGTTAATCAGCCGGCGAGAATGATTTGGCGGTAACTGTTGGTGGCGAGTTATTTTTCTTTAGTTTTTTGATAAGACTGCTGTTTGACCTGACGTTACACTTATTTAACGTCAGGAAGATATACGACTTACTACAGTACATTCTTCGACTTGGGGGCCCTCAGTCGCCGGGCAGGCCGGCCTCTGTCTCCGGCATTTACCTTCTCCATGCTCTGACAAGCTCTTTCGTGAAATCCCTTTCGCTCAACCCCAAAAAATCGACTTCCACTCGGCGAGCTGCAAGGGATTAAAATACGGCACTTTGTGGCGGGTTTCGGGGGGGTGTTGTGTTTATTACTTTGGCATAATATTCTACGTTGAACATAAATCCCAAGCGTACCTCCCCCAGACAAGGAGTTGTCAGAATATGCCGTTATTTCCTTTTCTATCAATTTCATCTTCCCGCTCTGTAATTCAATCTCTACCGGAGGCAGTTTGCCGTGGAGAGTGTGATGTTGGGGCGTGAGTGGCTGTTATATTTTATGAATAAAACTGCAATCCCAATAGGGCTGTTACTGGGGGCACTTAGCTGGGGAGTGGTCTCGCTGGTATCTGACGTATTCGAACCTTTTGATAGCTTTTTGGGCTTTTACATTGGGCAATGCATTTTGTCGGTTGCTGCAATTTATTATGGTTATCGGCACGGATTTAGTGCACTTTTAATATATCTAGGCAGTGCGTACATCGGCATGAATGCATATGCTTACATATTCGGAAGTAGCGAATCTAGGGCTTGGCTTTTACTGGGGTTGTTAACGACTTTTGTTCTATCCCTTAATTTTTGGTGTGGTTGGGAAAATAGCTTCCTGTGTGAAATTGAAGTATGTCAAATGTAAGGCTTGACCCCAATGGTTCTCGTTTGTGTTGGCTTGTAACCCTTCAGACGAACGTAAGCAGTAAGCGACAAAGTTGAACAGTTTCGTTGTTGACAAATTGCCGATGCTAGTTCGGTGATAGATGTAAAAGCTTTTAATAGGACGTATTAAGTTTATGGAAAGAGAAGGTCTGTTGGTTCACCTGAGGTCTTATCGGCCACGAGAGGGCAGGGATTCGTTAGAGAATTTCGTCACGGAAGTGTTCCGGTGGTTATTGGCCAACGACGATATCTTCTCTGAATATTTTATTGAGTATTTGCAGGAACGAATTCCGGAAGGTCACAGGCTTACTTCACCGAGCGGCAATATACGCTGGAGCTCTCAGTTTAGCCTGAACGGCGTTCGGCCGGACATGGTAGCCCAATGGCCCGGTAATATTCTTATATTTGAGCATAAAGTAGATGCTTCGCTGGCTCATGAGCAGCTAAAAAACTATATAAAGGGCGCTGAAAAGGAGTACCCGGATATTTGCCGAGCAATAGTGCTGATTGTTCGGCATAGAGCTCAATTTTCGGGCGAAGCTGACATTGAATTATGTTGGAGCGATGTTTATCAGATTGTCGATCAATATCTCGATAAGAAGAAACCTCCAGTAAATACAGTAGACTACCTGAAAGATTTTTTAGCGTTACTTGATCATGAAGGGCTTGGGCTCCCCACGCCAGTATCGGCTTTTGCTTTGCAGTATTACAATGAAACCCAGAGTTTGCCTAAACACTTGCAGTCCATGTATTCCGTTCTTAAGCAGTACGAATGGACCGGAAATTTGAATGGGCATACGTTATCCGATAACGGTAGCCGTGATGGTAGGATAGGTGTTCTTTGGGATCGCAGTTCCAAGAAGTACAAGTGGTCACCCGCCATAGGTTTATACTGCATTGTGGATGGCGGAATGGATCACAGCATAGATCACCGTTTACAAGGTGAAGAGGTCAAACTCAGCATAATTTTTAGTTTTACTAGACCGTTACAAGCGGAGCTTGACAAACCCTTACTGGCGGAGGCCTACAAGCTCTTTAGTTTATATCTTGGTAGTCTAGCGGATAAAGAACACCATGCTGGCTGGCTGTTTTATGATCATATGGAAGACTCTGAGGCAAAACCGAAAAATCTATTTCATCGACTTTACTTGGAAGCCCCATTGTGGCCAATTATCTGCAATAAAAAAGAAATCCAAGATCAGGCTGCGGCCGTATCGTTGGCAGTAAAGCCTGTGCTTGAAGAAATCGTCGATTCATCTGAGTTTGCAGCATTTACAAGCAGTATAGATAAGGCCTTGGAAACAGTCACCGAGCCCGAATAAAGAAAACATTTACTTTGGAAAAACCATGCAATACCCAGTAGAAAACCCCAAACAACTAGAAGCTAAGCTCGATAAGCTAGGCCGCGTGCGCCTATCCAAAAGCTTTTTTATGCGCGATATGCTGTACTCAACCATCGCGCAGGCCTATGGCTTGGTGAATATCCCTGACCACCCAGAGTTGGCGATTGAGGCAGGGAGAGGGCTTTGCGAAAATTTACTTGAGCCTATGCAGGAGCAGCTTGGCCCCATTTCCATTCGCTCGGCGTATCGAAGTCCAGCGGTGAACGAGCTGGGCAATAACGAGGGATTGAACTGCGCTAGTAATGAGAAAAATTATGCCCATCATATCTGGGACTACAAGGGCGCCGATGGCTACCTGGGTGCTACCGCCACTGTGGTAGTGCCCAGTTTTATCGACTACTTCGAGAAAACCGGCGATTGGACAGCTCTTGCCTGGTGGATTCACGATCACCTTCCAACGTATGCCAGCCTATATTTCTTCCCCAAATACGCCGCCTTTAATATCCGCTGGAGTGAAAACCCCACCACTAAGCAATCTATCAAAAGCTACGTCACTAACCCGCATACGGGCGACAAAAAAGCATTGGTTAATAAGGGCGAGGTGCAGCAGGAGGTGGATCGTGACGCGGTGTATCGCCCATGGTTGAACAGTTTAAAAGAAAATTAACTCGCCAAGAATAAGTCGCAGAGTTACTGTAAAACCCTCATGCGACAAAATTTGTCGCATGGAAATCAATGGGATCAAAGTCGTTGATTTTCATTGCTAGACTTCTTTTTTCGACCACTACACTGGCAACGAAGCACCGCTTTCCAATCCCCTGCAGCCAGCCGAGCGCAGGTCGATTTTAGGGGGTAAGTGAGCAGGACGCTCACGCAAGCTATCGTCACGCCACGGACGGCGTGTCGATGCGGCCCTCTGAAATCGGCCGGAGCGAGGGCCCCCGAATCGCTACATGGATGTAGCTGAATAGAGCAACGCAGGAGCAGTTGCCGAGGGCTGAGATGCCGGGGTGGGCTTGACGTGAATGGACTCACTAATGCAGCGGGCGCAGGACGCGCAGGAGCTGCCTTTTCGTTAGTTTGCTTTACCCAAACAAAGAAAAGTAACTTGCCCCGCGCGGCAACTCGCGCTTATAAAAAGCCCGAAATTTAGTTTCGCCCAATTAACTCCGGTACTCCTCAACCGCAGGACAAGAACAAACCAAATTCCGATCCCCATAGACATTATCAATCCGGTTCACGCTCGGCCACACTTTATGCTCTTTTAACCAAGGGGCTGGGCGGCTGGCTTGCTCGCGGGTGTAAGGGCGATCCCAGTCGGCTTGCATTACATCATCTTGCGTGTGCGGGGCGTTGTGCAGGGCGCTGGTGTCGTAGCTGACATCGCCGCTTTCTATCTGGGCAATTTCTTTGCGGATGGTGAGCATGGCCTCGCAAAAGCGATCTAGCTCGGGTTGTGATTCCGATTCGGTCGGTTCGATCATCAGAGTGCCGGCCACAGGGAATGACATGGTGGGGGCGTGAAAGCCAAAATCCATTAAACGCTTGGCGATGTCTTCTTCGGTGATGCCGCTGGCGTCTTTTAATGGGCGTAAATCCAGCAGACATTCGTGGGCGACAAAACCCTCGGAGCCTTTGTACAAAATAGGGTAGTGATCGCCCAATTTTTTTGCGATGTAATTGGCGTTAAGAATCGCCTTGTGAGTCGCATCTAACATGCCTTGTTGACCCATCATTTTGATGTACATCCAGCTGATGGGCAGGATGCTGGCCGAGCCCCAAGGGGCGGCCGAGATGGTGCCGTTGGCAACATCTGTTTCGGGTACAGGTTGAACGGGGTGCGCGGGTAAAAACGGTTTTAAATGTTCGGCCACGCCGATAGGGCCCATGCCGGGGCCGCCGCCACCGTGGGGGATACAAAAGGTTTTGTGCAAATTTAGGTGCGATACATCGCCACCAAATTTACCCGGTGCGGCTACGCCGACTAAGGCGTTCATGTTGGCGCCGTCGATATACACTTGCCCGCCAATATTGTGCACTGCGGCGCACAGCTCGGTAATGCCTTCTTCAAATACGCCGTGAGTAGACGGGTAGGTGACCATGATGCAGGCGATACGACGGCCGTGCTCGGTGATTTTTGCGTTTAAATCGGCGAGGTCGACATTGCCTTTGGCATCGCAGTTGACCACGACAACTTTCATGCCCACCATCTGGGCGGACGCAGGATTAGTACCGTGGGCCGAGGCGGGAATTAAACAAATATCGCGCTCGCCTTCGTTGTTGTGTTCAAAGTATTTTTTAATGGCGACAAGGCCTGCGTATTCACCTTGGCTGCCAGCGTTTGGTTGTAAGCTAACAGCATCGTAACCGGTGCAGGCCTCGAGCATTTGTTGCAGTTCGGCAAATAATTGGCTGTAGCCTTGGGCTTGCTCGATAGGTGCAAATGGGTGCAGTTTGCCAAACTCGGGCCAAGTAACTGGAATCATCTCGGCGGTGGCGTTGAGCTTCATGGTGCAAGAGCCGAGCGGAATCATCGAGTGATTTAACGCAATGTCTTTTGCCTCTAGTCGCTTCAAGTAACGCAGCATGTCGGTTTCGCTGTGGTAGCTGTTAAACACTGGGTGGGTGAGCACGGCATCGCTGCGGCGCTGTGCATCGGGTAAGCCGTGAGGCAAGTCGCCGGCGGCTAATTCTGTGTCTAGCTCGGTTAAGCTTAGGCCGTGGTCGCCGGCGCAAAAAATATTTAGCAGCTGGCTTACTTGTTTAAAGGTGGTGGTTTCATCCAAGCTAATACCTAAGCAGTCGTCACCGACTAAACGCAGGTTGATTTCATTACCCAATGCACTTTGATAAAAACCGCGCTGGGCATCGCGTCCGACTTTAACGCACAAGGTGTCAAAGTATTGCTCGTGGAGTAAATAAAAGCCGTGCTTTTTAAGGCCTTGGGCGATGGTGTCGGTTAATCGAGCAACGCGCTCGGCAATACGGGTTAGCCCGCTAGGCCCGTGGTAGATGGCGTAGAACACGCTCATGACGGCCAGCAGTACTTGCGAGGTGCAAATGTTGGAGTTGGCTTTTTCGCGGCGGATGTGTTGCTCGCGCGTTTGCATGGCCATGCGCAGGGCAGTTTTACCGCGACTATCAATGGACACACCTATAATGCGGCCCGGGGCACTGCGCTTAAAGGCGTCTTTAAAACCAAAAAACGCCGCGTGAGGGCCACCAAAGCCCATCGGTACACCAAAGCGTTGGTTGGTGCCGACCACCACATCGGCGCCCATCTCGCCGGGCGATTTAAGCAGCATTAGGGCGAGCAGATCGGAGGCGACGGTAACGAGCTTTTTTTGCTCGTGGGCGGTGGCGATAATATCGGTTAAATCGCGCACTTGGCCGGTGCTGCCGGGGTATTGCAGCAGGGCGCCAAAGCAGTCGGTGTCGGCGAGTTTTTCGGCCTCGTCGACGATAACCTCAAAGCCAAAGTGCTCGGCGCGGGTTTTCACCACGGCAATGGTTTGCGGGTGGGTGTCGGCGGCCACAAAAAACGCATCGGAGCGGTTCTTTTTGTTGTGGCGTTTAAACATGGCCATGGCTTCGGCGGCGGCGGTGCCTTCATCCAGCATCGAGGCGTTGGCCAAGTCCATGCCGGTTAGGTCGATAATCATTTGCTGAAAATTCAGCAGCCCTTCTAAGCGGCCTTGAGCGATCTCGGGCTGATAGGGGGTATAGGCGGTGTACCAACCAGGGTTTTCTAGCACGTTGCGCAAAATAACGTGGGGCACATGGGTGTCGTAGTAGCCCATGCCAATAAAGCTTTTGTAGAGCTTGTTTTTACTGGCGATGGCTTTTAGCTCGGCCAGCGCCTCGACCTCAGATTTAGCTTGCTCTAGCGCCAAAGGCTCTTGCAAGCGTATTTTGGCCGGCACGGTCTTTTCGATCAGCTCATTGATTGACCCTAACCCCAGCGTTTGCAGCATGGTGTTGGTTTCTGCTGTATCGGGGCCTATGTGGCGGCCGATAAAGGCATCGTGGTGGGCAAGCTCGGTTAGTGGCGCGCGGCGAAAATCCTGGGTCATGGGGGATCTCTTTGATGGCTAAAAACATAGCACAGGAGCATGGTTACAGGTGTTGGGTACGACGCTATAGGTTTTGTCCAGCGCCGTACTAATGCCTGTTTGAAGGGGCGCAATAGTAGCAATTGGCGAGGTTTTGAGCAATTGGCCGGTGAGCTAAAACATTAAATTACTGAGGTGATAAACAGGGATGTGGTGATTGCTATTGCTATTGCTGGGGGACCTCTGAATAATGCAGTATTAACTCTGCAAGTTCTGCTGCCTGTGGGTGGCCGATACGACGCGAAAATACTATAAAATAACGCCAAGAACACTGCCTCATATTGGGGCAAAAACGCCGCTTTAATTGCGCCGTATTGTTTGGCAATATTATAAAAATGATTCACCAAGGCTGCGCGAAACCTCGCGCGCTGTTTGACGCGCCTGGGAATGGGCGTGTTGGTTTAGCTTACTGGCGCAGTGCATGGAAATACCCGGTTATAAAATCATCGACACCCTCGGCGAAGGGGGTATGGCAACTGTTTACCTTGCGATTCAGCAGAGTTTTGAGCGTGAGGTGGCGATTAAAGTCATGTCGCCACAGCTGTCAAAAGACCCAAGTTTTGGTGAGCGCTTTTTGCGTGAGGCGCGTATCGTGTCGCGCTTGGTGCACCCTAATATCGTGACCGTTTACGATGTTGGCGTGTATCAAGATAAGCATTATTTGTCGATGGAGTATGTTCCTGGCGAAGATCTTAAGCAGCGCCGTGGCGGTTTAAGCTTAGCGCAGATGCTGACTCTTATTAAAGATGTGGCTCGAGCGCTAGATTACGCCGGCAGCAAAGGCTACATCCACCGCGATGTAAAGCCCGATAACATCATGTTACACGCTGAAGATGACCGCGCGGTGTTGATGGATTTTGGCATTGCGCGCGCCACCGATATCAGCTCGGGGATGACTCAGACCGGCACCACCATGGGGACGCCGCATTATATGAGCCCCGAGCAAGCCAAAGGCGCAGCGGTAGACCCGCGCAGTGATATTTACAGCCTTGGGGTTGTGCTGTTTCAGTTATTGGCCGGCCGCGTTCCTTTTGATGCCGATTCGGCTGTGGCTGTGGGCATTATGCATGTGTCTGAATCAGTGCCGGTGCTGCCCGAGTACTTGGCGCTGTTTCAGCCAATCATTGATAAAGTCTTAGCCAAGAAGCCCGCTGAGCGCTATCAAACTGGACGCGAATTAGTCGATGACCTTGATGCGTTACCCCGTGAGGCTTTAGCTGCTGCCCAAGAGCAGATGCTAAAAGTCCCGTTGATTGACCCTGTGTCCGAGACTGAATCGACCCCCATTGCTAACGCCCAAGTTACCGCAACTTCTGACATTGACCTTCATGAAACCGCTGGAGTTTCTGGGTTTCATATTAGTGGCGCCGACAGTATTGGTGATTTTAATCATACCGTGGCCACACCCACGCTAACTGAGCCCGCATCTCGTGCTGGCAAGTGGTCGATGGGAGTGTTGTTATTGTTGCTGTTGGGGGCTGCGGGTTGGTATTTTGGGCTAGTGCCCCGCGAGTTGCCGTTGCTGGCAAACGATACACAACTCGATGCCGCGCCAAATACTCCAACAGCGGTACAGCTTAACCCCCCGGTAAAAGAGCAGCCTGTACCGGCAAGCTCGCAAAGCTCGAGCGTACAGAGTGCGGGTGTTTTATCCGAACCGGCAGCGCTTGAGGCGACAGTATTAAGCCTAGATGCGGCCAGTGCTGCGGGTGATGTGCTAGACGACCCAGAACTGAGCGCTGCGGCACCTTCGCCATTGCTGCAAACGGTCCAACAACAGCGCGCCCAGCTGGAGTTAGACCCCGAGCAAGGGGTGTTGTTAGCACAGTCGTATGAGCAGCTGCGTAACTCTGAGGTTGTTGCCGAGCAACAGGCCGGTGAGGTGGGTATAGCCGAGCTGACGCAGTGGTTTGATGTGCGTATTACGGAGGCTTTGGCAGCGCGTGATACCGCTAAGGCCGGTGAGCTAGCCGCGATAATCAAGCAAGCTGTTCCCGATGCCGAGCGCGATGCAGGTTACCAAGCGGCGTTGAAATCGCTTCGGGCCGATGAGTGGCTGGCGGCCAAGTTGGCCGATGCGGAAAGCTATTTAGAACAAGATGCCCTAAGTTCACCGAGCGGTGCCAATGCGGTAGACAGTTATCGCGAGGTGCTAAAAACGTACCCAGACAACGCCGCTGCGCAGGCAGGCTTGCAGGCGGTGGTGAGCCGTTACACAGCGCTAGCGCAAGCAGCTGAGGCCGCAGATACTTTTGAGCGCGCTATTACATTGGTTGATCGAGGTTTACAGATCAACCCTAGCGATGCGGCTTTAACCGAGTTACGTGAGCGTTTAGTTAATCTCAACAGCCAAATTGAGCCTTTAATGGCTCGCGTCGGCGAACAGTTGGCCAGCGGAGCTTTAATTGCTCCCAAAACCGACAATGCGTTTGTCTCTTTACGGTCAGTCTTGGCGATTAGGCCCAATTACGAGCCGGCTTTACAGGCCCTAGACGAAATAGAGCAAACTCTAATTCGGCGCATCGACGCTATGATTGCGGCCAAATCCTTAGAGGAAGCCTCATTGCAATTGGCCAGTGCTCGGGATCGCTTTCCTCAGAGCCAAGCGCTGTTAACTCGCAGGCTGCAAATCGAACAGTTAAATGAGGCAAGCCTACCTTTAATCAGCAAACTTAGCGTATCGGCGCAGCCTATTGATGCCGTAAGTGCCGCTCGTGATGTTGTGTTAGTCGCCGACCGGATTATTTATTTAGGTTTTGAATACAGCCAGTTTAAAAGTGAGACTAGCGTGGTTCAGGCGAGCTTGTTTGACGGCTCGCGCAGCTTAAAAATCGCTCAGGTGCCGGTCATCGTTAGTGGCGCATCTGGGGTTAAGTTTTTTCGTATCGAGCGGCCTGTTGCAGGCTTTGGCGAAGGCGGTTACCACGTCGATTTAATGTTGGGTGAGCAGCGTTTGGCGACGGTCGTGTTTCAGGTGGTTAAGTAATGGCCGTTTGCTGCACTAACCCGAATGAGAGTTACAATATCCTGCTACACTCATAGAGCTGTAGGCATTAGTATTGATCGCTTCGTTTTGCCCTAGAATATAGATCTAAATTTTGTTCTAGCCTAATTTGTCTTAGAGAGAACCACTATGAACCGATACACCATTGCCATAAGCGCTTTAATGATGCTGGCAATCAGTGGCTGCCAAACAACCCCTGACATGAAGCAAGCACAAGATGAAATATCGCGATTAAACACTGAGCTTGCCCAGCAGCGTAATAAAATTCAGGCGCAGGCCTCCGAGCAAGAGCGCTTACAGCTGCAAATAGATGAGCTAAACCGAGTGCAGACAGTACTGGGCACCGAGAAAAGTGTACGAGTACAAGAGTCGAGCGAGCTGCGCGGTCAAGTACGTCGATTTGTACAGCAAGAAATCGATAGGCTAAAAGAGTTTATGGTGCAAAGTGATTTGCTCGATTACGTTGGTGGCGAATTAGTGCAGCGCAGTAATGTTGATAAAAGCCATTTGTTGTTAGTTGATATGGCCAACCCCATGCCAAGTGGCGGCACTATTACCGGCGTCAGCGCGCACTTTATTAAACCCGGTACATTTAATGTTCAGGTGATGCGCCCGGTAGATGATCAGCTGGTAGTAATTTGGCAAAGCACCCGATTACAAGCCGCACAGTCGGGGGTGCAGCGGGTTAACTTTCCGGTCAGTGTTGGGGTAGAGCGCGGGGATGTGATTGCCTATCAGTTTAACGAAACTGGCGTTGTAAGCTATGACACCGGCACGGGCGATACTCGTTACACAGATGATCGCGTGGCTTTGGGCGAGTTAGTTAAAATTCGCAAGCTGCAGGGTATACGTGAAAAACGTGCTTACTCGGTAGGGATTTACGGATTGCTTAATTAATAGATGCCGGTGCGGGTTGGGCAGGTAAGCTCTGTAAAACTAGAAAAATGTGTTTCGTTTACGTTATAAAAAAAGCAGCCTAGGCTGCTTTTTTTATAACTCTGGGGTAGGGCGTTTAGTTTTGAGTTAAATGCTATTACTCGTCGCCACCGGCCATTTTAGATTGCAGGTAATTTTGCATTCCCACTTTCTCGATCAAACCCAGTTGTGTCTCAATCCAATCTACGTGCTCTTCTTCCGACTCAAGAATATTGTTCAGAATATCGCGGCTGCCGTAGTCGCGAACTTCTTCGCAGTAAGCAATGCCGTCACGTAAATCTGGAATGGCTTTTAGTTCGACACGAAGATCCGACTCGAGCATTTCTTTGGTGTTTTCACCGATGCGCAATTTACCTAAGTCTTGTAAGTTAGGTAGGCCTTCCAAAAACAAAATACGCTCTACTAGCATATCGGCGTGCTTCATCTCATCGATGGATTCGTGATATTCGTGATCGGCTAGTTCTTTTAAACCCCAATCTTTGTACATGCGGGCGTGTAGAAAGTACTGATTGATGGCAACTAATTCATTGCCAAGTACTTTGTTTAAAAACTCGATAACTTTGGGATCACCTTTCATGACTATCTCCTGCCAGCGCAACGTGGCACTTAGTAAACTTATTGGGGCCAAGTCTGGCCTTGTTAGGCAAGTCTGTCAAGTGTAAGTGTTTGATGTGTAAGGAGTTTTAAACGATTAAGCGATTTGTTCTTATTACCGTTTGCGTTTGTCTGGCCCTGGGGCTAGGCCACTGCGTAAAACTGCGGCATACCGGCAAGCATGGGGATTTCAAGCATAGAAGAGCTTTGCAGGGTTTCGTCAAGTATCTCGCGGGTGAGCGAGCTGCATTTACCACATTGGCTGGCTACACCTAATGTTTTGCGTAGCTTACCTAAGCTGTCGGCGCCATCGTGAACAGCGGCTTCAATTTGGCGGTCGGTGATACCTTTACAGAGGCACACGTACATAGCTGATACCTGAATACAGTGGGATTGCTTTGAATGTTAATGGTAATGAGAATTTGTGTCAACAGTTTGTGAGAGTAATTACTATTACGGGGCGATATGAGGCATGGTTTGAGTGTCGTGCATGTCACTTATTGAGCCGTGTCAGCGGCGGTGACTGTAATTCGGTTAAAACAATCGGTGTGATATATAGAATCAATAGGACTCCCTAAATAGAACGTGTAATATAGCGCAATACTATTAGGGCTTAGGCCGCTAATTGTTAAAACTTTACTACCATCTCTGATGTTCTGGGTTGTAATCCGCTTAGCGGCCCCAACCTTGCTGAAGAGATTCATTCAGTCCGTCACACTTTTGGAGGTTACGACATGGGCGTATTAGTAGGAAAACAGGTTCCAGATTTTACCGCAGCAGCCGTTTTAGGTAATGGTGAAGTTGTTGATGAATTTAAATTGTCAGAAGCCATTAAAGGCAAAAAAGCGGTTATTTTCTTTTACCCGCTGGACTTCACCTTTGTATGTCCTTCTGAGCTGATTGCTTTTGATAATCGTTTTGAAGCGTTCCAAAAGCGTGGTGTTGAAGTGATTGCGGTGTCTATTGACTCGCAGTTTACCCACAGCGCATGGCGCAACACTGCGATCAACGATGGTGGCATTGGCCAAGTTAAATACACCATGGTTGCCGATGTTAAACATGAGATTTGTCAGGCGTTTGACGTTGAATCTGAAGGTGGTGTTGCCTACCGCGGTTCATTCTTGATCGATGAAGACGGTTTGGTACAACACCAAGTGGTTAATAACCTGCCACTGGGCCGTAACGTTGATGAAATGTTGCGTATGGTTGATGCCTTGGCGTTTCACCAAGAGCACGGTGAAGTGTGTCCAGCCGGTTGGCAGGATGGTGATAAAGGTATGGATGCATCTGCCTCTGGCGTTGCCTCATACTTGGCTGAGAACTCTGGCAAGCTGTAATAGCAAGCACCAGATTCAGCATAAAAAAACCCGGCCTTTGCCGGGTTTTTTTATGCCTGTTAAAAGATGGCATCGCCGCTTATAACCATATAGCTCTGTTTTGGTAAAAGCTGGCCTTAGTTATAAGAAAATAAACTAAAAAAACACTAGTACAAACGAGCATTTAGCCGTTTAATGCGCGCGAATTTGGAGCCGCGTAAAAACGCGGATCTGACGGTTTTGGGGTGATCTACTGTGTGTGGGTCGCCCCTTCTTTTTTGCCGCTACAAAAAAGCCCTGGAGGCAAGTTATGAATGAATTTAATGGTGTTACCCACATCAAGGACTACTACAGCGCCGAGACGTTTGCGCGTATTAAGGCTTTTGCCGATAAACGCGAAACGCCATTTGTCGTCATCGACTTGCCAACCATAGCCCGCGCTTATGATGAGCTAGTGGGGGAGTTTGACTACGCCGATGTTTACTATGCGGTAAAAGCTAACCCTGCGATTGATATTTTGACTCTGCTGCGTGATCGAGGCGCTAATTTTGATATTGCCTCACGTTACGAGCTGGATAAAGTTATGGATCTTGGTGTGCTGCCGGAGCGTATTAGTTTTGGCAACACCATTAAAAAAGCGCGTGATGTTCGCTACTTTTACGAGCGCGGCGTGCGCTTATTTGCGACAGACTCCGAGGGTGACTTAGAGGCGATTGCGCGTGAGGCTCCCGGCTCAAAAGTCTATGTTCGAGTGTTAACCGAAGGTACGCTTACCGCTGATTGGCCGCTATCGCGGAAGTTTGGTTGCGAGACCGAAATGGCGATGGAGCTATTGGTTCAAGCCCGCGAGCTTGGCCTTGAGGCCTATGGTGTGTCGTTCCATGTGGGCTCGCAGCAACGCGAAATCGGTGCTTGGGATGCCGCTCTGGCAAAAGTTAAGGTGATTTTTGATCGTCTGCGCGACGAGCAAGACATTGTCTTGCAGATGATTAATATGGGCGGTGGTTTTCCGGCCAATTACATTAGCCGCACGAATGATTTGGCCACTTACGCAGAGGAGATTACCCGCTTTTTACAAGAGGATTTTGGCACCGACTTTCCGCGTATTATTATCGAGCCGGGCCGCTCGTTAATTGCCAATGCTGGCGTGCTGGTTAGTGAGGTGGGGTTGATTTCTCGTAAGTCGCGCACCGCACTTAGCCGCTGGGTGTTTGTGGATGTTGGTAAGTTCTCGGGTTTGATCGAAACGTTGGATGAATCGATCAAGTACCCGGTGTACACAGAAAAGTCGGGTGAACAGGAAGGGTGTGTTTTGGCCGGACCAACCTGCGACAGCGCCGACATTATGTACGAGAATTTTAAGTATCCGTTGCCGTTGTCGCTAGAGACTGGCGATCGGCTTTACTGGTTGTCTACTGGTGCTTACACCACCAGTTACAGTGCCGTCGAGTTTAACGGTTTTCCGCCACTTATCGAGTATTGCATCAGTTAACGATTGGCTTGGGCAGTGCTAGCTACTGCCCAAGCGGTTTATTTGATACATTGCCTCGCTCAACGGTAATAGGAGAGACCTGTGCGCGAGCTAAATAATACGCAGTTAGAGCCCGGCTGGCTGGCAGAGCTAGGTGACGAGTTCGATCAGCCCTACATGGGTAAGCTAAAAGCGTTTTTAACCGCTGAAAAACAAGCGGGCAAGGTCATTTACCCACCCGCTGGTGAGATGTTTAACGCCTTTAACAGCACGCCGTTTGAACAGGTTAAAGTCGTAATTTTAGGGCAAGACCCTTATCACGGCCCAGGTCAGGCCCACGGTTTGAGCTTCTCGGTACCGGCGGGTGTCAGCGTACCTCCCTCATTACAAAATATTTTTAAAGAGATTGAACGCGATTTAAATATTGCTCGGCCTAACCATGGAAATTTACAGGCGTGGGCCGAGCAGGGCGTACTGCTGTTAAATGCTACCTTAACGGTAGAGCAAGCAAGTGCCGGCTCGCACCAAAAGCGTGGCTGGGAGCAGTTTACCGATCGTGTTATTGATGCACTTAATCGTCACCGTAACGGTTTGGTATTTTTACTTTGGGGCAGCTATGCGCAAAAAAAGGGTCGCTTGATTGATGGGCAAAAGCATCTGGTGCTTAGCTCGCCACATCCGTCGCCACTGTCGGCCTATCGCGGTTTTTTGGGTAATGGTCATTTTAGTCAGGCGAATGAGTACCTTAAGGCTCAAGGGCAAAGCGTGATTGATTGGGGAGTGTAGCTGGGGGCGGGTGTTGCGTATTTATGCGAGGTTTTACTGTGGATGCCAGCAAAGCCCCAATTGTGGGGCTTTGCTGGTAAGGCGGTCTTAGCTGTTTAGTTGCTTAAAAGCTCGGATGGTTTTATTGAACTCTTCAGCGTAATTTTTTAATTCATTTTCGGCGTTGCGCAGTTCGTTACCGCTAAGTTTTGCACAGCCTAGGTAATCTTCTGTGGCGCGGACATAAGCTTTAACGTCGTTGTTGGACTTAACCATTTGCGCGGTCACAGCCGTGGCTGGATCGGGGATTTCTGGGCGATTTTGTGGTTTGTCGCAGGCTTGCACACTCACAGCAGCAAAAGCGCTAAAAAGGGTTGCAGCAATAAGAGCATTTTTCATAACAGTATCCATCATAGTAAGGTCGATAACACAGCCGTATGGCCGCTGTTTACATGTTGGGGCTGTTGTTCTTGAGCAACAGTGTGACCCAGTTCGCAATCTCGAGGCTATTCTGCCACTACTTTGCACACCTGCAAACATCTTTCACTAATCATTTTGTTATCAATTTGGCGTAAAACTAAACATTCAGTTATTTCTAAGTGGTATATCTAGGTGCTCCACTTATTCTTTAACGGTATTATGGCGTTGTTAACGATTGGTGTGCCGGGCGCGTCTTAATGGACGGATATTTGACGGCATTTTGTTGTGCTAACGGTAAGGTGGTGGGAGGGAGGTTGTCTTGGGGGAACAAAAAACATAGGCTAGGCACGAGTGAGTCTGTGCCCAGCCTAGCTGGATGAGTTTAACGTTGGTGAGCTTAGAGCCGCGTTTTAAAGTTGCGCTAAGGTTTCTAATTGCTCACGTAAAGTAACCAGTGCCGCGTTAATGTCTTCGAGCTTTTGTTGCTCTTTGGCGACTACTTCGGCGGGTGCTTTATCGGTAAACTTAGGGTTTTGCAGTTTGCCGGCGGTGCGCTCGTGATCTTTTGCCAGTCGCTCGACCTCTTTATTAAGACGCGCACGCTCAGCCGCGACATCAATCAAGCCCGCCATGGGTACCAGTATTTCTAGTTTGCCCACCAGCGCGGTAGCGGAGGTCGGCGCTTCGCTGTCGGGCTCTAGCCATTCGATGGACTCTATGTTGGCAAGCTTTTGCAGATATTGGCGGTTGTCGTTTAAAAGCCGTTGATCGTTATCGTTGCCGTGCTGCATAAAGAGTGGAATATGTTTGCCTGGGGCAATGTTCATCTCGCCGCGAATGGTGCGTATCCCCTCAATGACACCTTTAAGCCACTCGATGTCGGCGCTGGCAGCGGGGTCGAGCTTGCTGCTGTCGGCAATCGGGTAGGTGGCTAACATGATGGTGTCGCCGGTGGCACCGGTAAGCGGTTTAATGCGTTGCCAGATCTCTTCGGTAATAAACGGAATGAGCGGGTGGGCCAAGCGCAAAGTGGCCTCTAGCACGCGAATCAAGGTACGGCGGGTACCTTTCTTTTGCGCTGTGCTGGCGTTGTCATCCCACAAGATTGGCTTTGATAACTCTAAATACCAATCGCAGTATTCGTTTTTAAAGAATTCGTTAAATGCTTGGGTGGCAAGATCTAAGCGGTAATTCTCGAGCGATTCGGTAAACGTTTGTTCGGCTTGTTGTAGACGGCTGATGATCCAGCGGTCGGCAAGAGATAGCTCGTAGTTGCCGCTGTCGTCTTGATCGCAATCTTCGCCTTCGGTATTCATGAGTACATAGCGAGTGGCGTTCCACATTTTATTGCAGAAATTACGGTAACCCTCTACACGGCCCATATCAAATTTAATGTCGCGTCCGGTAGAGGCCAGCGAGCAAAAGGTCAGGCGCAGGGCATCGGTGCCAAACGATTCGATACCGTCGGGAAACTCTTTACGGGTTTGCTTTTCGATCTTAGCGGCATCTTTCGGGCGCATTAAACCGGTGGTGCGTTTTTGCACTAAGGTTTCTAAATCAATGCCGTCGATAATGTCCAGCGGGTCTAAAACATTCCCCTTGGATTTACTCATTTTCTGGCCTTGAGAGTCGCGTACTAAGCCGTGTACGTACACGGTTTTAAACGGTATCTGAGCGTTGCCATTTTCGTCTTTAACCAAGTGCATCGTCATCATGATCATCCGAGCAACCCAGAAAAAGATGATGTCGAACCCTGTTACCAACAAATCGCTGGGGTGGAATTTTTTTAAGAACTCGGTTTGTTCGGGCCAGCCTAGGGTCGAGAAAGTCCAGAGCCCAGAGCTGAACCAAGTGTCGAGCACGTCGTTGTCTTGTTGCAATACAACGGATTCGTCTAGCTGATGCTTACTGCGTACTTCGGCTTCATTGCGACCGACGTAGACTTTGCCGGCTTCATCGTACCAGGCGGGAATACGATGCCCCCACCACAGTTGGCGAGAGATACACCAGTCTTGAATGTCGCGCATCCACGAGAAGTACATGTTCTCGTATTGCTTAGGGACAAAGCTAATATCGCCGTCTTCGACCGCTTTAATCGCGGGTTCGGCGAGTGGTTTGGTGCTCACGTACCACTGGTCGGTCAGCCAAGGCTCGATCACTACACCCGAGCGATCACCGCGCGGTACTTTAAGGGCGTGGTCGTCAATTTTGTCGAGCAAGCCGGCGGCCTCTAAATCGGCTACTATTTGTTTCCGCGCGACGTAGCGGTCCATACCTGCGTATGCGGCAGGCAAAGTGGTGTCGACTTGGTCGTTGTGGCTGCCGTCGATGTTAAACACTTGAGCGGCGGCCAAAATGGCGGCGCTTTTGTCCAACACATTAATTAAATTCATGCCGTGGCGCTTGCCGACTTCGTAATCGTTAAAGTCGTGCGCGGGGGTGATTTTGACACAGCCGGTACCGAATTCACGCTCAACATAATCATCAGCCACGATCGGAATACGGCGGCCGACTAACGGTAGCTCGATTTCTTTACCGATCAAAGAGGCGTAGCGCTCGTCATCGGGGTGAACAGCAACGGCGGTGTCGCCCAGCATGGTTTCGGGGCGAGTAGTGGCGACCACTAAATAGGTTTTACCTTCGGCGGTAGTAGCGCCATCGGCTAGTGGGTAGCGCAGATGCCACATAAAGCCTTTCTCGTCGTGGTTTTCAACCTCGACGTCTGAGATGGCGGTGTGCAGTTTTGGATCCCAGTTTACCAAACGTTTGCCACGGTATATTAGGCCGTCGTCGTGTAGCCGAACAAAGGCTTCTTTAACGGCATCTGATAAACCATCATCCATGGTAAAGCGCTCGCGCGACCAATCGAGCGACGAGCCAAGCCGGCGCAATTGACGGGTGATGTTGCCGCCTGATTGCTCTTTCCATTGCCAGACTTTTTCTAAAAACTTTTCGCGGCCAAGATCGTGACGGCTGATGCCTTCGGCGGCGAGCTGACGCTCGACCACCATTTGTGTGGCGATACCGGCGTGGTCGGTACCCATTTGCCACAAAGTGTCATCACCGCGCATACGGTGGTAGCGGATCATTGCGTCCATAACGGCGTTATTAAAGCCGTGGCCCATGTGTAGATTGCCGGTGACATTGGGGGGCGGGATCATAATACTGTAAGCATTATCGCCGCCTTGGGGCTTAAAGTAGCCGCGCTCTTCCCAGGTGTTGTACCAACTTTGCTCGATGGCTTGGGGTTGATAGGTTTTTTCCATGAATGTCACTGCCTTTGATCGTTGCCCAGCGCCAATCGTTGTGGCGCAAACTCAGTCGAAAGGGCGTAATTATAGCGGGTTTGTGGCCACAAGTAGAGCACCAGCCGCGCTGCTGGCTACATCTGCGTTAACTCTGTGTGTGAGATGCTTGATTTCATGTAATTGATAGGGGAGAGTGACACTCTAAATTAAGAGTGGCGCAGAGGCCCGTATGATAAAACTAATATTTGCAGGAGAATTAATAACCGGCTTTGAGCGCGCTCAAGTGGTGAGCCAATTGGCTAAGCTGCTTAAGCGCGATGAAGACCAAATCCTACGTATGTTGTTTTGCGGTAAAGCGGTGGTGGTTAAAAAAGTCACCACCGAGCAAGACGCGTACAAGTGGCGCAAAGCGTTTGCCACTGCGGGAGCGGTGCTGATGGTCTCGGATGCTGCTGATGAGCCGGCCAACCTAAGCCGTGATGACGACACAGATACTGGAGCCGACACTGGAGCCGAAACAGGAAGCCATGAAGCGCCTGCCGATAGCCAATTAGAAAGCTCTGATACAGCGCAACAGCTCGATGAAGATGTTGCTGACGCTGACGATAGCGGTGTAACTGGGGCGATAACTGAGGAGCCAAGCTTGGCATCCGAGGCAAGTCGCAGTCCGGGTGTTCGTCGTCGTAATCGGGCATTTATAGTGATGGGGTTGCTGGTGTTAATCGCAATAGCTATCACCGTGTTTGTGCTTTGGTTAACGCGACCATTGTGGCAAACCGCCAGTCTTGATGAACAGCAACAGCAATGGGCCACGGCACTTGCCTCGCCCAACACCTATGCTTTGGCGCATATAGATGTAGCGCGCGCGGTAACCCTAGAAGGTTTGGCCGGGGCGCAAACTGAGCTGCCTTCGCCAGCCGGTGGCGAGGTGGATTTTTGGGAATCTTTAACCCGTGCCGGTATTGATGTGCGTAAACAAGTGACCCACCTGTGGTTGGCGGGGTTGCACAGCGAGGAACATACGGGTGCCGTGATGGTACTGTCTGGGACTTTTACCCCGAGCAATGTTAAGCGTTGGATGAGCGAGCGTTACTTGATCGCCTCTGAATTGGACGACGGCTTATTGTTTCGTACTGCCAGCGCCAATAGCTGTGAATCTGCCACCGATTTGCGCGCGGTGCTGGGCAATGATCGAATTATTATTGGCGACCCAGCTAGCGTCACGCAGTTGTTGCAGCGTTTAGAGCAAAAGTCGCCCGCGAGCCAAGAGTTGCAACGCTGGCAAGAGGTGAGTGCAGATCAGCTGGCCTCATTGGCGGTATTTATCCCCGAGAATATCGGCGAGGCCGCCAGTGGTGGTATGTCTGCTATGGTGTTGAGAGGCGTTGGTACCGCGGCACAACCGGCGGAAGGTGTATACCTCGACCTAGAGCCTGTTGCGGTTCCCCCTGGCGTCGAACTGCGCGCCCAAGTGTTTAGCCAAGATGCCGAATTTATTGCTACTAGCTATAAAGCATTTGATGAGCGTCTTGCTGAGTGGCGTACCGATGCTGAGAAAAACTGGCCGGAGGTGGCTGGGCTTTATGATCGTTTAGAGGTGACACGCAGTGATGAGAGTGTGGGCGCCACTGTGTTTTTCGACCGTCACTTGCAGCGAGATATTAGCAACTGGGTGAGCTCAATATTCTCGGGGATGTTTTCATCCTCCGACGATGCCCCCACCGAAGAAAGGTTAGAGACCGACCCTCCGGTATTTACCAATATTACCGGTGCTGGGTTTAAACCTTACGCAAGCTATCCCGAACTTCACAACAGCATGTTTACGCCGGCGACCGAGGCAGGTCCATTTGCGATTGGTATTGAGTCATTAAAGGTAAGCGAGGAGCAACAGTTGGAGGTGGCACTTAAGATGCTTGCCTTCAATTTGGCCAATGCGCCGACCCGAGGGGCAGCGGCAACATTTACATTGGTTGATGTGACCGACACACAAGGGCAATCTTTATTGCCGGCACTAGAGTGTGGCGAAGACAAAAACCTAGCTCCAGCCGATATCGGTACCAGTATGAGTGCGACCCACTACGTTGATGGTGAGCCGGTACCTTACACCTCGACTCAGGGCAGTAAAACGATCGCATTAAGTCCGGAGACTAAAGTGAGCGATATAGCCGAGCTTAAAGGCTACATCGATTACCGCCAAGTAACAGCGGTGGAGCAAATTAAGCTGCAACAACCGCTGGCCGGACAAGTAATCGAGAGCAATGGTTTGCGCTTGCGCTTTATGGATGCCGGGCCACACGCATTGCAGTATCGTTACAGTGGTGAGGTGGATAATTTACTGCACGTTCATGCGTTGAATAAAAATGGCCAACCATTGTCATCTGGCGGGGCTATGTGGGGCGGCGCCATGTTTGGTAGCGGTAAAACCGCATCGGTTAATTATAATGGAGAGATTGCCAGTGTAGCGGTGGTAGTTGCCACCCAGGCTAGCTCTACACGCTACCCCTTGTCGGTGAAGTCTGTTTGGCCCAAGCAAGGTAATACCTTGTTTGGCGGAAACTCATGGCCGCGATCCGAGCCGGCCGAGGTGCAGCGAGCCCTGAGTGACGCACAAGCTCCAGCGGTGACTCACGATTGGAATAAGCCTGTGTTTGAAACATCGGTAGGGCCTGCAACTCTTGCGTTCCAGCGAGTAGACTTTGATGACCGCTTCGGTATGGACGTTAGTTTAAGTGTGTATCTATCGAATGCCGTACCGATGGTTGGTACCTTGGGCGGTGGTGCTGTGCGTCTAACGGCGTTAGAGCTTGCCGATGGTGAACAGCTAAAGCTTGTTAAAACCACGTATTTCCCTTTTGCTTACGAGGGCGGTTATTGGATGAATGGCGTGTATCAGCCGGACGACAATAAACCTTGGATTAAAGGTGATGCATCATTTCGCGATCGTGAAGTTAAAGTGTTAACTCCGCAAAGTTTAACGGGTGAGATTTTTCTTAATGTGCCCGAAAGCTCACGCACCGAACAGTTTGAATTTGATGTGGGCGCGCGCTGGGAAGATGAAGGGCTGAGCTTGCAAGTAACACAAATAAGCCAAGGCGAGATACTGTTGAGTTACAGCGGTAACGTGAGCCGCTTACTGGCAGTGCGTGCATTGCGTGATGGTACGTTGGTGAGTGATCAGGCAAAAATGCGTAATTGGTTTGGCGTTGAAAGTGTGTCACTTTCTATTAGTCAAAGGCCCGATACTCTGGAATTGGAATTGGCCGATTCAATTACTTCTGAGCGTTATCCGTTTACGCTAGATCTTGCCGAGCTTGCCGCACAATAATTTTTACCGTGCTTGGCGCTATCGCTAGCCAACAAAAAGCCGAGCATAATACTCGGCTTTTTGTTGGTACTAACGGTTGTAAAAAAGTTACGCGTTTACGTGTAACTCTTCATTCAACTGTACGCTCGACTTATTGGTTAAACACTCAATGCGGCCGGTCATAGAGTTACGGCGAAACAGTAGGTCGGATTTTCCGGCTAAATCGCGCGCCTTAGCAATATCGACTTCTTTGCCGTTGTCGTCCAGCACCGCTACTTTGGTACCAGCGGTAATGTACAGGCCAGATTCGATTGTGCAACGATCACCCAATGGAATGCCAGTGCCGGCATTGGCGCCCAGCAAGCACTCTTTACCCAGACTGATAACAATATTGCCACCGCCTGACAGAGTGCCCATAGTAGAGCTGCCGCCACCTAAATCAGAGCCCGCGCCGACAAAAACGCCGGCCGAAATACGTCCTTCAATCATGCCTGGGCCATCGGTGCCCGCATTAAAGTTAACAAAACCTTCGTGCATAATGGTGGTGCCTTCACCTAAGTAAGCGCCTAAGCGTACCCGAGCTGTGTGGGCGATACGGACGCCAGCGGGCACTACATAGTTGGTCATTTTAGGAAACTTATCGACACAGGCAACGTCTAGCAGCTCGCCTTTTAAGCGCGCTTGTAATTGCTTGGCTGGCAGCTCGGCCAAGTCGATGGCGCCAGCGTTGGTCCAGGCAACGTTGGGCAGCACGCCAAACAGTCCAGTAAGATTTGTGCCGTGTGGTTTAACTAATCGATGCGACAGTAAATGCAGTTTTAAATAACCCTCTGGCACGCTGCTTGGAGCTTCGTCTGTGGCTAATAGGGTGGCGACCAATGGACGTTGGCTGTTGGCCAACGATTGCGCGACATTTGCTTGTTCGCTATCGCCCGCAGCGTTAAGCGCATCAGCCAGTGCGGTAGCTTGTTCGGTTGTTATACTCAGCGCTTGGTTGCCACCTTGGTAGTTAAGGGCTTGGCTAATAGCGGCGGCAGTTGCTTCACTTGGGTTAAGCAAAGGTGCTGGGTAAAAAACCTCTAGCCATTCGCCTTTTTGGTTTTGCGTGCCTACACCTAGGCCGATGCTATAAAGTTTGCTCATGTTCAATCCTGTTGCTAGCGTTGTCAAAAAAGTGAGTCGTAAAAAAGGGTATTTGTCAGCTCAAGCACGACTGGTATTGTTCGGCTTTAAAGCCCACTTGTGTATGGCTGGCTGTTTCTAGTACCGGACGCTTGATTATGGTCGGGTTGGCAATAATAAGTGCCGGAGCTTTAGCGGCTGTAAAAATATGGATTTTTTCTTGTTCGCTAAAACCTTTCCAAGTGGTTGAGCGTTTGTTGATAAGCGCATCAAGCCCGACAGCATCAATCCATTGCTGCACTTTGCTTTCATTTAAGCCGTCAGCCCGAAAATCGTGAAACTGGTAGTTAAACCCATTGGCATCTAACCATTGACGCGCTTTTTTTACCGTATCGCAGTTTTTAATGCCGTATAAGGTGGGCGTTGTCATATAAGGGCTCCGTAACGTGCTTTGCGCAAAAGCGCTCATAATAACAAATCTGCTACTGGTTAGGGCTTTTGTGCGATCTTTGGATGCTTGCGCGCGGGATAACAAGCGCGGCAAATACCACAAATTAAACCGTTGCAGCCACGGGCGCTACAGTGCTCGCGGCCGTAATAAATAATTTGTAAGTGCAATTTGTTCCAGCTTTGCCTGGGGAACAGGCGTTTTAAGTCTTTCTCGGTTTGTACCACGTTCTTGCCGTTGGTAAGCCCCCAGCGCTGAGCTAGGCGGTGAATGTGGGTGTCGACAGGAAAGGTAGGCACGCCAAAAGCTTGGCTCATCACCACACTGGCGGTTTTGTGGCCAACCCCTGGTAAGGTTTCTAGTGCGTCCATGTCGGCAGGTACTGCGCCGTCGTATTCGTCGACTAGCCGTTGCGACAATACCGAGATCGCTTTAGATTTTTGCGGCGATAAACCACAGGGGCGGATAATCGCTTTAATATCTTCTACCGGAACTTTTGCCATGTCATAAGGGGTGTCGGCAAGCTGCCAAAGCGCCGGTGTGATTTGATTAACCCGCGCGTCGGTGCACTGCGCCGATAACAATACGGCGATCAGTAAACTATAAGCATCAAAATGATCCAGCGGAATAGGCGTTGTTGGGTAGAGTTCGTCCAGTGTTTGCTGGATAAGCGCGACCCGCTCGGCTTTTTTTAAGTTGACCTGTGTGGTCGGTTGCTTGCTGGGCTCGCTCATGGTTATAGGTTGCTGACAAATGCGCGAATGCGATGAGCCGCCTCGACGCACTCGGCCTTGGTGGCAACCAAGGCTAGGCGCACATAATACTCAGCAGGGTTACCGGCTTCGGTATCTCGCGCTAGGTAGGCGCCGGGCAATACAGTGATGTTTTGTTCGGCAAATAGTCGCTGGGCAAATTCTTCCCCTTTGATGGGCAGCTTGGGCCATAAGTAAAAGCCAGCGGCGGGTCGCTCGAGTTCAAGACAGCCGTCTAAAATGTCCAGCACTGCATCAAACTTAGCTCGGTATGCATCGCGGTTTTCCAATACATGGGCTTCATCTTGCCAAGCGGCGATACTGGCTAGTTGCGTGGGCACTGGCATCGCGCAGCCGTGATAGGTGCGGTATTGCAAAAACTTGCTTAGTGTTTCGGCGTCACCGGCGACAAAACCCGAGCGTAAGCCGGGTAAGTTGGAGCGTTTAGATAAGCTGTGAAAAACTACGCAGCGGCGGTAGTCGTTGCGGCCCATATCGCTGCAAGCTTGCAGTAGGCCCGCAGGTGGTGTTGCTTCATGTTGGTACAGCTCGCTGTAGCATTCGTCAGAGGCAATGACAAAATCGTAACGATCGGCCAGCTCAATTAACAATTGAAGTTGCTCTAGGCTCATAACCGCGCCGGTGGGGTTGCCGGGCGAGCAGATATACAGCAGTTGGCATTGCTGCCAGATGGCAGCGGGCACCGCTGCGAAGTCGGGGATGAAATTGTTGGCCGGTGTGCAATTTAAAAAATATGGTGTGGCGCCGGCCAAAAAAGCGGCCCCTTCATAAATTTGGTAGAACGGATTTGGGCAGACGACCAAGGGAGTGCAGGCGTTGCGATCAACCACCGCTTGGGCAAATGAAAACAAAGCCTCGCGGGTGCCGTTGACCGGTAGCGCTTGGGTTTCTGGGTTAAGCTTATGAGCCAAATTAAAACGCTGATTGGCCCACTCGGCAATTGAATTGCGCAACTCGGGCAAACCTTTAGTGGCTGGGTAGTTGGCCAGCCGGTCTAGGTTGTCACTTAATGCCTCGAGTACAAACGCTGGCGGTAAGTGCTTAGGTTCGCCAATAGATAGAGCAATGTGCTCAAGTGCCGCAGGTGGTGTAATGCCCGCTTTAAGCGCTGCCAGTTTCTCAAAGGGGTAGGGGTGTAATTGCTCTAATTCGCTATTCATGTGAAGTCGTCAGTGCGTTAAGTTGGTAATGCCAATAAGGTGGCATTTTTTAGGCCTAGCTTGAGCGCAGGGCATGTTCTAAAACTTTGCGGCGCGATCGACACGATCGTCGAGTTGGCGACATATTTCATCTTGCAGCCGTTGGCATAAAGCCGGGTCGGCCAGCGGCTCGCCTTGGTTGTCGGTGATGTAAAACATATCTTCAACGCGCTCACCCAAAGTGGCAATTTTGGCGTTTTGTAAATGCAGCTCAAAATCAATAAAAATTCGGGCGATACACGCCAATAAACCTGGGCGATCGGGGCTAATGACCTCTAATAACGTGTAACCACTGAGCATGTCGTTGCGAATGCTGGTGCGTGTTGGGTGCGAGAAATGTTTAAGTCGCCTTGGGGTGCGTCGGGTATTGAAGCTACGGTTATTGTCTGTGGCGGTTAGTTCTTCGTAGAGTTCATCGTAAATTCGTTGCAGTACGGTGGCATCTGTACCGAGCGGTTCACCATCTTGATTTAGCACAAAAAAAGTATCGAGAGTGTAGCCCGATTTTGAGTTGTAAATGCGCGCGTCCTGGACACTTAGATTCATGGCGTCGAGTACGGTGGCAACACCCGAGAACACGTTTTCTCGCCCTTTGCTACAAACAAAAATTTGCGTCGCCCCTTCAAGCTCATGACTGGATGTCTCTTGAATTAAGACTAGTGGGCCGTCGTCATGGTTGTGATTAAGAATCGCCGCGGTGTGCCAGGCGATATCTTGATGCGATTCGCGTAAGAAATACTCGTCATCGACGTCTTCCCAGACTTGTAAGCATTGCTCAGTGCTAATGCCGTGGCGGTTGAGGCGACTAATAGCCATCTGCTGGGTTTCTTCGATCCAGTCTTGTTTGTCTATATTGTTTTCGAGTCCACGGCGCAGCGCGTATTTTGTTTCGAGGTAAAGGGTGCGCATTAAGCTGGCACGCCAGGTGTTCCAAAGGCTGGGGTTGGTGGCATTAATATCGGCAACCGTTAATGCGTACAAATAATCAAGATGAATTTGATCGCCTACCAGCAACGCAAAACCATGGATGACGTCGGGGTCTGAGATGTCTTGTTTTTGTGATACTTGTGACATGAGTAGGTGGTTCTCTACCAGCCAACGCATCAATCGAGTTTCGCGGGGCGAGAGGTTGTGGTGCACGGCAAATGCCTCTGCGTCTACCGCCCCCAAGGTGGAGTGATCGCCGCCACGACCTTTGGCTATATCGTGGTACAAGCCCGCTAGCAGAATAATCTCAACCTTTGGTAGGCGCCGCATAACATGCCATGCCACCGGGAAATCTTCTTTAGCTTGCGGCTGCAAGAAGTCACATAGATTTTCAATAAGCAGTAAAGTGTGCGCATCGACCGTATAAATGTGAAACAAGTCGTGCTGCATTTGCCCGGTAACAAGACCAAACTCGGGTAAATATAAGCCCAGTATGCCGTAGCGCGACATACGTTTTAGCTCTTCGACTAAATGCTCTGGGTAGGTGAATAACTGTAAAAATAATTGATTGTTTTTTGGGTCGGCACGAAAAGCATTGTCTACTAAGTGCCGGCTCTCGCGCATCAGGCGAATAGTCGATGCGCGCACGCCCTTGATGTCTGGGTTTTGTGCCATGAGCACAAAGATTTCTAGCAGTGCCGATGGTGACTCATCAAAAACGTAAATGTGAGTCACTTCGATGTAATTGTCGCGACGTTGAAAACGCTCATTGATTGGTGTGACGGTTTTTTTAACGCCACGCTGTATGATCGCTTCGTACAGAAACTGCAGCAGTACTTCGTTTAGCTCGCGTAGCGACATCACCAGACGGTAATATTTGTGCATAAATTGCTCGACACCTAAACGCTTGTCGGTGTCTTTATAGCCAAACAATTTTGCCAGTTCACGTTGGTGGTCAAACAGTAATCGCTCTTCTGCGCGCTCGGCAACCATGTGTAGGCCATAGCGAACTCGCCACAGAAATTCTTCGCCATTTTGCAGTAGCGAGAACTCCTCTTCGGTAAAAAAACCTTTACCGTCGAGTTGTTTTAAGGTGCGCACCTCAAAAAAGCGTTTAGCAACCCAGGCGATCATCTGAATGTCTCGCAAGCCGCCGGGGGCATTTTTAATATTGGGCTCGAGATTGTATTCGCTGTTTTTGTATTTTTCGTGGCGCAGGCTTTGCTCTTCAAACTTGGCTTTAAAGAACTCATCGGGGGCCCACATTTTTTCCGATGCTGTTAGTTCCAACAGGTGTACGCGCAAGCTGGGGTCGCCTACTAATGTGCGAGACTCCATTAAATTGGTGGCAACAGTGATGTCGTCGCGTGCGATCTCGACGCACTGCTCGACGGTGCGAACACTGTGACCAATCTCTAAACCTATATCCCACAGTAGAGTTAAGAATCGTTCAAGGTTATCTTGGCAGTGGTCAATTAGGCCGTCGTCGAGCAATATGAGCAAATCAATATCTGAGTGCGGATGTAGCTCGCAGCGACCATACCCACCAACCGCTTCAAGGCTAATGCCGTCGGGCCAGTCAAATTGATACCAGGCGTAGTGCAGCAAGCAGTCGACAAATAATGCCCGCTCATGCACCAGCGTGCGTATATCTTCACCCTCACAGAAACGTACATCAAACTGTGCGTTAGCGGCGGTTATTGCGTCTTTAAACACAGAGATAGGTGGTTGCGCCGCCAATGCTTTACGAAACCGGCTTTGATCAAAAAAAAGCAGTGGCCGCGTAAAGTAGGGTGAAAGAGATTGATTCATAGGCTAAAAGGGTTCTTCTGTGCGTTTGGTGAGCACTTCGACGCCATCGGCGGTAACCGCAAGAGTGTGCTCCCATTGTGCTGATAGCCGACCGTCTTTGGTTTCGACTGTCCAGCCATCACGTTTGAGTTTGGTTTGAGCTTTGCCCGCATTGATCATCGGCTCGATGGTAAAGGTCATGCCTTCTTTTAATTCAAGCCCGGTGCCGGCGCGGCCGTAGTGGAGTACTTGTGGCTCTTCATGAAATACGGTGCCAATGCCGTGGCCACAATATTCGCGCACAACGGAGTAGTAGTTTGCCTCGGCGTGCTGCTGGATCACGGCGCCGATATCTCCTAGGCGGCAACCAGGTTTGACCAGCTCAATACCTTTATAAAGGCATTCTTGGGTGATCTCGACCAGGCGCTTGGCGTGCGGTGCGACTTCGCCAACAAAATACATTTTGCTGGTGTCGCCGTGAAAGCCGTCGAAAATTACAGTGACATCGATGTTAATAATGTCGCCGTTTTTCAGGGTCTTTTTTTCTGACGGAATACCGTGGCAAATAACGTGATTGACGGAGGTGCACACGGATTTTGGGAAACCGCGGTAGTCTAGGCACGCGGGGATGGCTTTTTGTACATCGACGATGTGATCGTGGCAACGCTTATCGATTTCGGCGGTAGTGACGCCGGCTACTACATAAGGCTCAATCATTTCGAGAACCTCGGCGGCCATGCGGCCGGCAATGCGCATTTTCTCGATGTCAGCGGGTGTTTTAATAGATACGGTCATGACTTCTCACTTTGGACTGCGCGCACTCAGCGAGCGCGTTTTTGGTGGAGGGTAGTTTAACCGATTGACGCCCAGGACTACACCCCGCGCTCGGAGTGTTTTTGCAAGCTTAAGTGCCGGCTATCGTGCCTTTGATTGTCATTGGCAGTTAAGGTTGGGCCCTTGGCTGGCGGGGTGAAAAGCTTATAAAAACTTTCCCTGGACGGTTTTGTATGGTATAAAGCGCGCCGTCTATACGCACTCTGATGTAAGTCAGGTCAGTTTAGGCGAATAAACCTTAACGTCACACATGTACCGACACGCACAGCCTGGGTGCCCTTTGGGGTTGGTTGGCGGGGTATATGGAGGCCTAACCCGATACAATTAGGAATACTATTATGCCTACAGTTAGCATGCGCGATATGCTGCAAGCAGGTGTCCATTTTGGTCACCAAACTCGTTACTGGAACCCTAAGATGGGCCGCTATATCTTTGGCGCCCGCAACAAAATTCATATCATTAACCTCGAGCACACTGTGCCTGCGTTTAATGAAGCTCTTGCCTTGGTTAAGCAATTAACCTCGCAAAAGAAGCAAATCATGTTTGTTGGCACCAAGCGCGCCGCTCAAAAGATCATTAAAGAGCAATCAGAGCGTGTTGGTATGCCTTTTGTTAGTCACCGCTGGTTGGGTGGCATGTTGACTAACTACAAAACCATTCGTGCCTCTATCCGTCGCTTCCGCGAGCTGGAAGCGCAAGCAAAAGATGGTACTTTTGAGAAGTTGACCAAAAAAGAAGCTCTGATGCGTACCCGCGATATGGAGAAGTTAGAGCGCTCTATTGGTGGTATTAAAGATATGGGCGGCCTGCCTGATGCGTTGTTTGTGATTGATGTTGATCACGAGCGCATTGCTATCGCCGAAGCCAACAAGCTGGGCATACCAGTTATTGGTGTGGTTGATACCAACTCTAATCCAGATGGCATCGATTACGTGATCCCAGGCAACGATGACGCCATCCGCGCTGTTCGTTTGTACGTTAGTGCTATTGCAGACGCCTGTCTTGAAGGCGCCACTGCCGCACAAGAAGTGCCCAATAAAGACGAGTACGTTGCCGCTGAAGGCGAAGCTGCTGCGGAGTAAGATTGCCGCGAGTATTCTTTGCATAAGTTAGCGTAAGTCGTAAAAGGGGTGGGCCGATAGGCTGCGCCCCTTTTTTCCAACAGATTTCAGAGAGGATAGATACATGGCTGCTGTTTCAGCTTCAATGGTTAAAGAACTGCGCGAGCGTACTAGCTTGGGCATGATGGAATGTAAAAAAGCCTTGGCCGAGGTTGATGGTGACATCGAGCTGGCGATTGAAAATCTACGTAAGGCTAGTGGCCTTAAAGCCTCGAAAAAAGCCGGCCGTACCGCTGCTGATGGTGTTGTGTTGGCGAAAGTGGCCGACGACAACAGCTACGCAGTAGTGGTTGAAGTGAACAGCGAAACCGATTTTGCTGCGCGCGACGAAGGCTTTTTGAGTTTTGCTCGCACCGTGCTGGAAAAAGCATTTGCTGCCAAGCAAGAAGATGTTGCCGCGTTGATGGCAGGCGACTTAGAGTCGGCTCGCGAATCACTGGTGCAAAAAATTGGCGAAAACATCGGTGTGCGCCGCGTTGCTGTGCTTGAAGGCGGTTTGGTTGATGTTTACATTCACTCGAACAACCGTATAGCAACTCTTGTTAAGCTTGAGGGCGGTAATGCTGAGTTGGCGCGTGATATTGCTATGCACGTTGCGGCGGTTAACCCACAAGTGGTTAAGCCGGAAGAGATGCCTGCCGATGTTGTTGAGAAAGAAAAGGATATCATTAAGGCGCAGCCTGATATGGAAGGTAAGCCTGCTGAGATCGTTGAAAAAATGACCATGGGCCGCATTAACAAGTTCTTGAAAGAGAGCAGCCTGAATGAGCAGCCTTTTGTTAAGAATCCCGAGCTGACTGTTGGCAAGCTGGCAAAAGAAGCTGGCGCCACGGTTGAGAGCTTCATCCGCTTTGAAGTGGGTGAGGGTATCGAGAAAGAAGAGTCTGACTTCGCTGCTGAAGTTGCCGCTCAAGTTGCTGCCTCTAAATCGTAAGTCCTTTATCTTGCGCATAAAAAAGGAGGTCGGATGTCCATCCGGCCTCCTTTTGTTGTAAACTGCCCCCCGTTTTTGACCTTCTTCAGCCTGCGGAGCCCCACCTATGCATAATTCTCATTCTAGGGATAAAAAGTACAAGCGCATTTTGCTCAAATTGAGTGGTGAAGAGCTAATGGGTGAGGTGGGTTTTGGTATCGACCCCAAAGTGCTCGACAAAATGGCGTTAGAGATCGGCCAGCTTGTTGGGATTGGTGTGCAAGTGGGATTGGTCATTGGTGGTGGCAACTTGTTTCGCGGCGCGGCGCTGAGTGATGCTGGGCTCGATCGGGTTACTGGCGATCACATGGGTATGTTAGCAACCGTGATGAATGCGCTGGCTATGCGTGACGCGCTTGAGCGCTCTAATATCTCATCGCGGGTGATGTCGGCTATTCCTATGAGTGGTATTGTCGAGCATTATGATCGCCGCCATGCCATTCGCTGCTTAAATGCAGGTGAGGTGGTGATTTTTGCCGCCGGTACTGGCAATCCGTTTTTTACCACTGATTCCGCAGCGTGTTTACGTGGTATTGAGGTTGAAGCCGATATCGTATTAAAAGCAACCAAGGTTGATGGTGTTTATACTGCCGACCCAATGAGGGATGCTAGTGCGACTAAGTATGACTGCCTAACTTACGATAAAATACTGGAAGATAAGCTGGGTGTTATGGATTTAACCGCGATCTGTTTGTGCCGTGATCACGATATGCCGGTACGAGTGTTTCGTATGAACAAAAGTGGTGCTCTGTTGAACATTGTCGTTGGTAGCAATGAAGGCACACTGATAGTAGAGGATACTTCGGATGTTAAATGAGCTAAAAAAAGACGCTGAGACGCGTATGCAAAAAGCAGTTGTTGCGATGGGTAATAACTTTAATAAAATCCGCACTGGCCGTGCTCACCCGAGCATTTTAGATGGTGTGATGGTGTCTTATTATGGCGTGGATACACCGTTGGCACAGGTCGCCAACATTAACGTTGAAGATGCTCGCACGCTGTCGATTAAGCCGTGGGAGAAGCCTATGGTGCCCGAGATCGAAAAAGCTATCATGAAGGCCAATTTAGGGCTTAATCCTTCCACTACTGGCGACAATATTCGCATTCCCTTGCCGGCACTGACCGAGGAAACGCGTAAAGGTTATATTAAGCAAGCGCGCGCCGAGGCTGAAAATGGCCGGGTGTCAATTCGCAACATTCGTCGTGATGTATTGTCCGATGTGAAGGTTTTGCTTAAAGATAAAGACATTAGTGAAGACGAAGATCGTCGCACTCAAGACGAAGTACAGAAAATTACCGATAAGTACATCGCCGAAGTCGACAAGGTCTTGGCTCAAAAAGAAGAAGAATTGATGACCGTATAGGTTGTCGACAGTGCCTGCCCAGCGCAGACGGGTGCTGTAACAGTAATTTCGGGCTACGCCCATTAGCCCAGGAGAAGTGTGTGACAGGCAGTTGTTTACGTCATATCGCCATTATTATGGATGGCAATAATCGCTGGGCTAAGCAGCGCAACCTCGCTGGAATCTCTGGGCACCGAGAGGGTGTAGAGCGTATCCGTGACGTTATGACAGCCTGTCAGGCGTTAAACGTTGAGGTGTTAACGCTGTTTGCTTTTAGCAGTGAGAACTGGAGTCGTCCCGCCCGTGAGGTGGAGGCGTTGATGTCGCTGTTTCAGTTGTATCTAAAAAAAGAGGCCCGTGCGCTGAAGAAAAAGGGTGTGCGCTTAAAGGTAGTTGGCAACCGACGTAACTTTAGTGCTGCTCTTAATCGCGCTATCGAGACTGCTGAAGCGCTCACGAATGATAGTGAGGCGAAAACGACACTGGTTATAGCTGCCGATTACGGTGGCCGCTGGGATATCGCCGATACTGCAGCGCGATTAGCGGCTCAGGTAGCGGCCGGTGAGCTAAGTCCGAGCGATATTGATGAAGGCTGTTTTGGTCGCGCTACCTGTTTGGGCGGGCTGCCGCCGCTGGATCTTTTGATTCGTACCGGAGGGGAGCACCGTATTAGTAATTTCATTTTGTGGCAGGCAGCTTATGCAGAGCTGCATTTTACGCCTGTTCTTTGGCCAGATTTTAACGCTGAGGCTCTGACAGGGGCTACTAACGATTTCTTTTCGCGTCAACGCCGGTTTGGTAAAACCTCCGAACAGTGTGACCCGCCATCAAACTTTACTAGCGGACAAGGCTCTCATGCTTAAACTCCGAATTCTGACCGCCTGTGTGTTAGCCACGGTATTTCTCCTGGCGCTGTTTTTCTTACCACTACCGCTGTTTTCTGCTTTTATTGCCACCATCGTGTTGATTGGCGCTTGGGAGTGGTCAAACTTAAGCGGCTTTAAAAGCTTAGCCGCGCGCGTGGCTTATTTATTGGCGCAAGCAATAGCGCTTGGCATTGCTGCTTTGTATGTTGGTATTGTTCAGCTTGGCACAATAATCGAACCGATTGATGCGGCTCAGGTGAGCTCTCGGTACACCCAGTTGTTATTGGTCGGCTGCACTTGGTGGGCGTTAGCGTTACTGTGGGTGCAGGGCTACCCCAGTAGTAGCGTGCTGTGGGCAAAGCCTTTGCTGCGTGCGCTGATGGGCTTTTTTGTTTTAGTGCCGGCTTGGGTTGGGTTTAGTTATGTGCGCTTACAGGTCGATGGTGCCTGGCTGGTACTGATGATAGTTGCGGTGGTCGCCAGTGCTGATATTGGCGGGTATTTTATAGGCCGGCGGTTTGGACGACGCAAACTGGCGGCACAGGTAAGTCCCGGTAAGACGTGGGAAGGTTTTGCCGGTGGGGTAGGTGCTAATATCCTGTTTTCTGTAGCTTTGTGGCTTCTTACTGACAACGCCTTACTGGCCATACTGGCATTGGTTATCCCTACCTCTTTAATCTCAGTATTGGGGGATTTACTCGAAAGTATGGTTAAGCGTGAGCGCGGGATTAAAGACAGTAGTGCATTGCTGCCAGGGCATGGCGGGGTAATGGATCGGATGGACAGTTTAACCGCCGCGGCCCCTGTGTTTGCACTGGTGCTTGCCATGTCTCAAACCCCCGTTGGGTAGCTCAATGGAGTGCATTACGGTATTGGGTGCAACCGGCTCGGTGGGCGTGAGTACGTTAGATGTATTGGCGAGACACCCCGAGCGCTACCAAGTATACGCATTAACCGCGAACACCAGTTGGCAACAGCTGGCCATTCAAGTGCGCAAGCATCAGCCTCGTTATGCGGTGCTAAGCGATATTGGTGCTGCCGAGTTGTTGCGTCAAGAGCTAGCTGGGTCTAATTGCACCACACACGTGCTGGCCGGAGAGCAGGCGTTAGTCGAGGTGGCCGGCGCTGCTGATGTCGATACGGTAATGGCGGCGATTGTCGGAGGTGCTGGTTTGTTGCCTACCTTTGCGGCAGTTGAGGCAGGTAAAAAAGTTTTGCTGGCCAATAAAGAGGTGTTGGTTATGGCGGGCGGCTTATTTATGGCCGAGGCCCGTCGTTCGGGTGCGCAAATATTACCTATCGACAGCGAACACAACGCTATATTCCAGTGTTTGCCTTTGCAAAAAGGTTTGGCCGCCGGCTGTAATTTAGCTGAGCTTGGCGTGCGTAAAATATTGCTTACGGCCTCGGGCGGCCCGTTTAGGGATACCCCCTTGGCGGAGCTGGCTGGCGTGACGCCGGCGCAGGCTTGTGCTCACCCCAACTGGGATATGGGGCAAAAAATATCGGTAGATTCCGCCAGCATGATGAACAAAGGGTTGGAGTTGATAGAAGCCTGTTGGTTGTTTAACTGCAGCCCAGACGATATAGAAGTATTAATACACCCGCAAAGTGTTATTCACTCGATGGTGGAATACGTGGATGGCTCGGTGTTGGCGCAATTGGGTAATCCCGATATGCGTACCCCGATAGCTCACGCACTGGGCTGGCCCGAACGCGTGGCATCGGGTGTGCCGGCGCTGGATATGGTGGCTGCCGCCAGATTGGATTTTAGTGCGCCAGATTATCACCGTTTTCCGTGTTTATCGTTGGCGCAACAAGCCGCGAGTTTAGGGCAAACAGCGCCAGCGGCGCTGAATGCTGCCAATGAAGTTGCGGTTGCAGCCTTTTTGCGAGGTGAATTGGCCTTTACTGAAATAGCCGAGGTTAACAAGCGTGTTTTGTTGGCGGCAGAATTAACTGAACCGGTGGATTTGAGCGTTGTCCAAATCGCCGATGCAAAAGCTCGCGAGCACGCCCGCCGCTTAATTGCTGCGGCTTTTACGTGAGTTAAATGAGGTAACAGTGGGAATACTACAGATTTTGTTCTGGTTTTTAGTCGCCATTATTGTATTGGTGACAATCCATGAGTTTGGTCATTTTTACGTGGCTAGGCGCTGTGGCGTCAAGGTGCTGCGCTTTTCTGTTGGCTTTGGTAAGGTTTTGGTGCGGCGCTACGATAAGTCGGGCACCGAATACGCACTCTCGGCAATTCCTTTAGGTGGCTACGTTAAAATGCTCGATGAGCGCGAGGGTGAAGTAGACCCTGCTGAGGTACATCAGGCATTTAATCGTCAAAGTGTCGCAAAGCGTATTGCTATTGTACTGGCCGGCCCCGTTGCCAATTTTATCCTTGCTATTTTGATTTTTTGGATGCTTTTGGTGTCCAGTGGCGAGCGCGGTATTGCGCCGGTAATCGGTTCGGTAACGCCGGGCTCAGTGGCGGCTGCGGCCAACCTAGAGCCTGGGCAAGAGATACTCGCGGTAGATGGTGTTGTCACAAGTTCGTGGCAACAAGTGCACAAGCAGCTGTTGCGTCGACTAGGTGAGACCGGAACGCTTACATTTACCACGCGCTATCTTAATTCTAGTTTGCGTTATCAGTCCGAGGCTCAATTGGACGGTTGGCTACGTGGCGTGGACGAACCTGAGCCATTATCTGGGCTTGGGGTTAAGCCCTTTGTGCCTGAGGTTCCAGCGGTTGCCGCTGAAGTAACTCCAGACAGTCCGGCAGACAATGCGGGACTTATCCCCGGCGATAAAATAATTGCCGCCAATGATCAGATAATAAGCAATGCTCGCGACTGGATTAATTACGTTAAAGCGCGTCCGGCTCAAAGCATTGCTGTAATGGTTGAGCGTGATGAACAGAAGATCACCCTGAACATGACACCTGCGACTGTTACCGAAAATGGTGAGAGTTTTGGTCGGGTTGGCATGTCGATGGCGCCAGGGCAATGGCCCGAAGAAATGCTGCGAACTCGAGATTATTCACTAATAAGCGGTTTTGTTGCCGGTGTGGACAGAACTTGGGAAACTTCTGCGTTTGTTTTGTTGTCCGTTAAGAAGCTGATTTTTGGCGAAATCTCGACAAAAAACTTGAGCGGAGCAATTACCATTGCTAAGGTTGCGGGCTCTGAGGCTGAAAACGGCTGGCGCAGCTTTTTGGGGTTTTTAGCGCTGCTTAGTGTGTCGCTCGGGGTATTTAATTTATTACCGATACCGGTGCTCGATGGAGGTCATTTAATGTACTACATTGTTGAGCTCGTGAAGGGCAGTCCGGTATCAGAAAAAGTGCAAGCGGTGGGCTATCAACTAGGGCTGGTCATGGTAATAGGCCTGACAATACTCGCGCTCTATAATGACATCATGAGGCTCTAATCCTGTAAGGAAACCAGTAACCACCGTGCATTACTCGGTGGCTAGCGGGCGTTGTGTTTGTACAAACTCATAATCCAAAAATAGAACGAACTATATGATGCAAGTTTCCATTCGATTATTCGGCCTGCTGTTGGCAGCGTGCTTTTCAGTTGCGGTACACGCTCAAACTTTTAGGGTCAATGATATACGTGTCGAGGGCTTGCAGCGGGTCTCTGCTGGTACAGTTTTTAGCGCTTTGCCGATCCGTGTCGGCGACACTTTATCACCGGTTGACCTTCAGCGTTCCACCCGAGAGCTGTTTAAGGTCGGCTTGTTTACCGATGTCTCTATTGGTCGTGATGGCGATGTGTTGGTGCTGATAGTTAAAGAGCGCCCGGCCATCAACGAGATCACCATTGAGGGTAACAAGGTTATTAAAACCGAGCAGCTAATGGAGAGCTTAACGGACAATGGTTTGTCGGAAGGGCAGATCTATCAAAGCGCGACCCTTAATGGTATTAGCCAAGCGCTGGAACGCGAATACATCGGTCAGGGCCGCTATGGCGCCTCGGTGGATATTGAGATTGAGGACCTGCCTCGCAACCAAGTTAAGGTGTTAATTACCATTAATGAAGGTGAGACAGCTCGCATTAAAAAGATCAACGTTGTAGGCAACCAAGCCTTTGATAACGAGACGTTATTAAAGCTGTTTGAGCTGCAAACCACAGGTTGGTTTTCGTGGATTACCGGCGATGACAAATACAATCGAGAAAAGCTCACCGGTGATATCGAACGAGTAGAATCTTATTATCTTGATCGAGGATATTTGGGTTTTAATCTGGTCTCTACTCAGGTGTCGCTGAGCCCAGATAAATCACAAGTATTTATTACCCTTAATGTTGCAGAAGGCGATATTTATAAAGTCAGTGAAGTTGATTTGGCTGGCGACCCGGCGATTGCCGAGCAATACATTCGACGCTTAATTTTATTGCGTGAAGGGGACACTTTCTCGCAATCATTAATGACTACCAGTGCCGAGTATATTACCAACCGTTTGGGTAATGAGGGTTACACTTTTGCCGAGGTTGAGGGTATCCCCGAGCGTAATGAAGAAGATAAAACGGTAAAAGTTACCTTCTTTGTTGACCCGAAAAAACGTGCCTATGTGCGACGTATTAACTTTCGGGGGAATACCAATACAAAAGATAACGTCTTGCGCCGTGAAATGCGTCAGATGGAAGGTGGTGCCGCTTCTACTTCGCAAATTGAGCACTCGAAAATTCGATTGCAACGGCTTAGTTACTTTAAAGAGGTAACGGTTGATACTGTTGAGGTCCCAGGGGTGGCAGATCAAGTAGACGTCGACTTTACGGTCGAGGAACAACCGTCTGGCAGTATGGGGTTGCAGTTAGGTTATGCGGAATACTCAGGTTTAATGATCTCTGGCAATATCCAGCAGAGCAATTGGTTTGGCACGGGTAAGCAAGTGGGTATTTCGGCTAGCCATTCTGTGTATCAAACAGCCTACAATTTCAATTATAACGATCCATACTTTACGCCTGATGGTGTCAGTCGTGGCTTTGATCTTTTTTATCAGAGCAGTGACTATGGACAGATCAACGTGGCCGGTTACAGCACCGATATTTTGGGCGGCAATGTTAGCTTTGGTTACCCGATCTCTGATATCGAGAGATTAAGTTTTAGTGTTGGGTTTCGTAACTTAACGGTTAAGCCCAGCTCATACTCAGTGCGCGAGATTTTGCGAACTCCTCTGTATGCAGACAGCGCTGAATATATCACTCAAGACGATTACTTCGAGTTGCTTGATTTAATTGCGCAAGGCAATGATTTTCCTACCGGGCTCATTGATACCTTGCCTGTGCCATCGGATGAGAATGATATTGACCTGATTAAAGGCGAGCCAGGCTTTTTGGATGTAAACGGTACGGAGTTTCACGATTTTGTTACGAATGTGGGGTGGGCGAAGTCAACCCTTAACCGCGGTATTCTTGCGACACGTGGCTCCTCGCAACGTTTGGGATTGGAGGTGGCGCTGCCAGGTGGCGATCTCGAATATTACAAACTGAGTTATGATGCGCAGATGTTTCAGCCGCTCACGCGGAGCTTAACATTGCGCCTACGCACTCGTTTGAGCTATTCCGATGCCTATGGTGAAACCGATGAGTTGCCCTTTTTTGAGCATTCCTATGCCGGTGGTTTTGGTTCGGTCCGTGGTTTTGAGCGCAATAGCTTGGGCCCTCGCGCCACACCGGCAGAGCAGCAGTTTTTGCAATACAGCACTTGGGATGACTTAAACGGCGATGGGGTTATTGATTCAAACGAAACGGGTGGCTACGTAAACGTATTGTGTGAAGACTCGGAGCTAGGTTGTCGCCCTGGCCAATTAATAACCACCCCGTCTTCTCAGGTTACCGATCAGAGTCGTTCATTTGGAGGTAACTTCCTGGTCGAGACCAGTCTTGAAGTGATATTTCCGTTGCCATTTATTGAAGATCAGCGTTCATTTCAAACAGCACTTTTTGTTGATGCGGGTAATGTTTTTGATACAAACTGTAGTTCTACCCAGATTAACTGTTATGATTTCGCCCTTGACCGTATTAGCTCGGCTGCGGGTTTAGGATTAACGTGGATTTCCAGCTTTGGGCCAATGACGTTTAGCTTGTCTAAAGCTCTGCATAAAAATGAGCTTGACCGAGAAGAGAGCTTCCAGTTCTCGATGGGTCGTACTTTTTAATAGGGCGAAATTTCTCAATGGAGCGTGGGGTGTTAACCTCACGAGCTACCAGAGAGCTGATTAATTAAAGCTAGATACAACTACAAATATAGAGGAATGAGTTGTGAACATTATAAAGAACCTGCTACTTGCTATGACTTTAACCGCCACAGCCGCTACGGCTACCTCGGCGCTTGCTGCCGACAAGGTGGTGGTGCTTGATATGCAAGCCGCTATCTTGGGTACTGAACTGGCTAAAAAGAGCATGGAAAACTTGCAAAAAAACGCTGAATTCTCTGCTATGCGTGCCAAGTTAGAAAGCTATGTGGCTGATATCAAAGCATTACAAGAAAGCGCCGAAAAAGATGGCATGACTTGGTCAGAAGATAAATTAGCTGAACACCGTAAAAAAATTGAGTACTTGCGAGCTGATTACGAGCTGGCGCAGAAGAAGTTACAAGGTGAGCAGCAGCAAGTATTGCAACGTGTACAGCAAGAACTAGCCCCTAAAGTTCGCCCGGTACTTGAAAAACTCATTGAAGATGAAAAAATCGGCATGATCGTAAATGCTCAATCTGTTTTTCATGCCGATGCAGATCACGACATTACGGCTAAATTAATCGAGCGTCTGAATAAGTCACAATAACCTGAGCGGAACACGTGACTAACTATACTCTTCGCCAACTGGCGGATTATCTCAGCGCCGAGATCGACGATAGCAATGCCGGTTTAATAATAACCGGCATTGCTGGTTTGGCTGCCGCCAAAACAGATCAGATCAGTTTTTTAGCAGGCGCAGCTTATATCAAGTATTTAAGTCAATCTCAGGCGGGAGCGGTCATGCTACGCCCGGCTGATGCTGAGCACTACAGTGGTGTTAAGCTACTGGTTGATAACCCCTATCTCGCGTACGCACGACTCAGCAAATTATTTGATCGCAGCGGTGATACAATTGCCCGCTCAGTGCATGCGTCTGCCGTGGTCGCCGCTAATGTGCGACTCGGTAGTAACGTCAGTGTTGGCGCTAATGCTGTAATCGATAGTGGTGTGGTTATTGGCGATGATGTGATTGTGGGAGCCGGTTGTTATATTGGCGCCGATGTCTCAATAGGTGATCGGACAAGACTTTTTGCTAATGTCTCAATTTATCATGCTGTTGTTATCGGCCAAGACTCGGTGCTACACAGTGGTTGCGTGATAGGTTCTGACGGATTTGGCTTTGCACCCGATAAAGATGGCAGTTGGTGTAAAATTCATCAGCTTGGCAGTGTTATAATTGGCAACCGAGTTGAAATTGGTGCATCTACGGCAATAGACCGCGGGGCATTAGATGACACAGTGATAAGTGATGGTGTCAAAATCGATAATCAGGTGCATATCGCGCATAATTGTCGCATTGGTGAGCACACAGCCATTGCGGCTAACTGTGGTATAGCAGGCAGTACTGTCATTGGCCGTCATTGTACTATGGCCGGTGCAGTAGGTATTACCGGTCATATAGAGATAACCGATAATGTCCATATAACGGGCATGTCGATGGTCACTAAATCGATTACTGTGCCGGGTAGTTACAGTTCCGGTAATAGCGCTATAGTGACGCGTGAGTGGCGTAAGAATGCCGTTCGTTTTAACCAGCTTAATCAAATAGCTGCTAGGCTTAAAGCCTTAGAGCGAGACAGTAATAAGTAAACCTGCCCGCAGCACATATGCGTTTTGGCAGGCTCAATCAGTGCATTAGTATTAATAAGGCCACATAAAAGATGATGGACGTAAACGAAATCCGTGAATACCTTCCGCACCGCTATCCGATGCTTTTGGTCGATCGGGTGGTGGAGCTGGTCGTGGGCGAATCGATAGTCGCCTATAAAAATATAACCATTAACGAAGACGTCTTTAATGGCCATTTCCCCGATTTTCCAGTATTTCCCGGTGTTCTGATTTTGGAAGCTCTGGCGCAAGCGTCAGGTGTACTTGGTTTTAAAACCATGGACAAGAAACCACAAGACGGATCTATTTATTTGTTTGCAGGGGTCGATGACGTGCGCTTTAAGCGACAAGTCATTCCTGGTGATCGATTACAGCTAGAGTCTCAGATTGTTTCGTCAAAGCGAGGCGTTTGGAAGTTTGCGTGTAAGGCGACCGTCGATGGTGAGTTAGCGGCATCGGCCACTATTCTTTGTGCCGACCGTAAAGTTTAATAAAGAGGCTCGATTGAGTTGACCTTGATAGCTCCCCAAGCCGTTATTCACCCTGATGCCAAGCTCGCCGATGATGTTCGGGTTGGCCCTTGGACCATTATCGGCCCAAATGTAGAGATTGGGGCGGGCAGTGTAATCGCCTCTCATGTGGTGATTAAAGGCCCGACGAAGATTGGTAAAAACAATCAAATATTTCAATTCTCCAGCGTTGGTGAAGACACGCCAGATTTAAAATATAACGGTGAGCCGACTAAGCTTATTATTGGCGATGACAATATTATTCGTGAAGGCGTGACCATCCATCGCGGTACGGTTCAAGATCGCTCGGAAACTAGAATCGGTAATCACAACTTGATTATGGCTTATGTGCATATCGGCCATGACAGTGTAGTGGGCAATCATTGCATTTTGGTTAACAATACCTCACTGGCGGGGCATGTTGTTGTAGGAGATTGGGCGATTTTAAGCGGCTTTACCTTGGTTCATCAATTTTGCAATATTGGCGCTCACAGCTTTAGTGGTATGGGCAGTGCTATTGGCAAAGATGTGCCGGCTTATGTTTTAGTTAACGGCGCTCCTGCGGCGGCGAAAAGTGTTAACGCAGAAGGTTTGCGTCGCCGAGGATTTGGCAAAGAAGAAATCACGGCTATTACTCGAGCCTTTAAAGTGATTTACCGTCGTGGACTTACCGTTGATGAGGCGCTAGTTCAGCTTGAATCGCTAGCCGCCGAGCATCCGGCAGTTAGCGCTATGATCGAATCATTGACCACCTCTAAGCGCGGGATTGTCCGCTAATCGGAGCTATGACTCAGACGCTGAAAGTCGGCATTGTTGCCGGAGAAGCCTCAGGAGATATTCTGGGGGCGGGTTTGATCCGCGCTTTAAAAAAACATTACCCTCATATAGAGTTTTCCGGTATTGGCGGGCCACGCATGCTGGCCGAGGGGTTCCATTCTTTTTTTCCGCAAGACCGTTTAGCCGTGATGGGATTGGTCGAGCCGTTAAAGCGCTTGCCAGAGTTGCTGCGGATTCGTCGATTTTTGACGGATCATTTTAGTCAGCAACAACCCGCGATTTTTATCGGGATCGATTCGCCAGACTTCAATCTAACCCTAGAAGAGAACCCCCACGACAGTGGTGTAAAAACGGTTCACTACGTTAGTCCATCGGTGTGGGCGTGGCGTCAAAATCGGGTTAAAAAAATTCGACGTGCAGTCGATTTAATGCTGACATTACTGCCTTTTGAGGCGCAATTTTATCGTGATCACGATGTGCCGGTGCAGTTTGTCGGCCACCCTCTGGCCGATGATATTCCGCTGCAGAGTGATGCAGTACTTGCCCGCGATACCTTGAACCTTGATCTGAGTGCTGAAACGCCGGTGGTGGCTTTGCTGCCCGGTAGTCGGCATGGCGAGGTCGAGCGATTAGGGCCGCTTTTTTATCAGGCCGCTCGACTGTGCTTAGAGCAACGTCCCGGACTTAGGTTTATTGTCCCCGCTGCTAGTGGCCAACGCTATCGACAAATTCATCAGCAATTAAGTAGCTTTAGCGATTTACCCATAACCTTGGTGCAAGGTCAGTCCCATGAGGTGATGGCTGCGGCTGATGTGGTGGTATTGGCATCGGGTACTACAGCGCTTGAGGCGATGTTGCTTAAAAAACCCATGGTGGTCAGTTACAAAGTGGCCTGGCTGTCATACAAAATAATATCGGCAATGTTAAAAGTGCCTTATGTGTCATTACCTAATTTATTGGCTGATGAACTGTTAGTGCCTGAGTTAATTCAAAAAGACGCAACAGCTGAGGGACTTGCCGCCGAGGTATTAAATTATTTTTCCAACCCTCAAGATGTAGCGACACTTAAAAAGCGCTTTTTACAGCTGCACAATTCGCTGCGTTGCAATGCCAGTGCCGCTGCCGCCCAGGCCGTTGTTAATTTAATTGAAGGCGACACGACAGCTTCGGCCAATACTGATAATCGCAGTTTAATATAGAGGTGACTCCATGGAGCCGTTTGTTTCTTGTTATAGCGGCGCGTTGGCTGCAGGCGTCGATGAGGTGGGACGTGGCCCGCTGGCTGGGGATGTAGTCGCTGCTGCGGTAATGCTAGACCCAAAGCGTCCGATAATCGGCCTTAACGATTCTAAAAAATTAACCGAAAAACGTCGTAATGACCTGTTTGATATTATTAAAGAGCAGGCGTTAAGTTATTGTGTGGCACGCGCTAGCGTTGCTGAAATCGACTCCATTAATATTCTACAGGCGAGCCTATTGGCTATGCGTCGCGCGGTAGAAGGCTTGTCGGTTCAACCCGAGCACGTATTGGTTGATGGTAATAAAATACCCGCTTGGCGCTACAGCGCAGAGGCGGTGGTAAAGGGCGATAGCCGAGTTGCGGCGATTAGCGCAGCGTCAATATTGGCAAAAGTGACTCGTGATGCCGAAATGGTTGCGTTTGATGAAATGTACCCAGGTTATGGTTTTGCGGGTCACAAAGGCTATCCGACTAAAGTTCATATGGCAGCATTGGCCAAGCTGGGCGTCTGTGATATTCATCGCCGATCTTTTGCGCCAGTTAAGCGCCAGCTCGAACAACTGACAATATTTTAACGGTATATATGACTGCACAATTTGTACATCTTCGGCTGCATACAGAATATTCTTTATCGGATAGCCTTGTTCGCATTAAGCCATTAGCGGCACGCTTACGCGAGCTCGACATGCCAGCTTGTGGCGTGACCGACCAAACCAACTTTTACGGCCTTATTAAATTCTATAAAGCCATGCAAGGGCAAGGTGTTAAGCCTATTGTGGGCTGTGACTTTTTAATTAATGGCGCCGATTCCGAATCTAAGCCGACAGTGATTACATTGCTGGCCATGAATGACGCTGGTTATAAAAATATTATCGCGCTGATCTCGCGAGCTTATCAAAAAGGTCAGCAGCAGGGCGTGGCGTATATTGAACGCAGCTGGGTTAGTGAGTTCTCTGCTGGCGTGATTGCTTTGTCGGGCGGTCGTCTGGGAGATATTGGTCTATCGTTATTGTCAGGTCGAAATGCTCAAGCACGCACCGAGCTTGCACATTGGATGGCTGAATTTCCGGGGCGCTTTTATCTCGAGCTACAACGCACCGGGCGCGAATATGAAGAGTCTTATTTACATGCGGCAGTTGCCCTAGCGGATGAAGCACAGTGTCCTGTGGTAGCTACTAATGATGTGCGTTTTTTGCGCGCTGACGAATTTGAGGTGCACGAAGCGCGAGTATGTATTGCCGAGGGGCGAGCGCTGGATGATCCACGCCGCGAGAGGCGTTACTCCGAACAACAATACTTGCGTTCAGCTGATGAAATGTTGGAGTTGTTTAGTGATATTCCCGAGGCATTGCAAAACTCGGTAGAGATTGCTAAACGCTGCACCGTGAACATTAAGTTGGGAGAGTATTTTCTACCGCAGTACCCTATTCCTGATGGACTGACAGAAAACGAATTTTTTGAAAAAGTTTGCCTCGATGGCATGGATATGCGGCTTGAAAAAATTCTTGATAAGACGGCCCCAGACTATACCGAGCGATATCAGGTGTACCGCGACCGAATGCAATTTGAGCTGGATATTATTTTGCAAATGGGGTTTCCGGGTTACTTTCTTATCGTAATGGATTTTATCCGTTGGGCGAAAGAAAACGGTATTCCAGTAGGTCCTGGGCGGGGTTCCGGTGCCGGTTCATTGGTTGCTTACTCGTTAGAAATTACTGATCTAGACCCATTGCAATACGATTTGCTGTTTGAGCGATTTTTGAATCCAGAGCGGGTTTCGATGCCCGATTTCGATGTCGATTTTTGTATGGAAAACCGCGACCGCGTTATTAATTATGTCGCTGAGACTTATGGTCGTGAGGCGGTAAGCCAGATCATCACTTTTGGTACTATGGCGGCAAAAGCGGTGGTGCGGGATGTGGCGCGAGTGTTAGGCAAGTCTTATGGCTTGGCCGATAAACTCTCAAAAATGATCCCTCCCACGCCAGGGATGACCCTTAAACAAGCGCTGGAAGAAGTCGACATACTGCGTGAGTTGTTGGAGACCGATGGCGATGCGCAAGAGATTTGGGATATGGCGGTTAAGCTTGAAGGCTTAACGCGTAACGTAGGCAAGCACGCCGGTGGCGTGGTTATCGCACCAAATCAGTTGATAGATTTTTCACCGCTGTATTGTGATGAGTCGGGAAAGGGGCTGGTAACCCAGTATGATAAAAACGACGTAGAAGATGCAGGTCTCGTTAAGTTCGACTTCCTTGGGTTGCGTACTTTAACGATCATCGACTGGGCGATGAAGATGATTAACGCCCAGCGTGCTAAATCAGATCTGCCAGCGTTGGATATTACCACCATCGATCTTGAAGATAAGCCAACCTTTGACATGCTAAAGCGGGCTGAGACTACTGCAGTGTTTCAGCTTGAGTCGCGCGGCATGAAAGATCTTATTAAGCGTTTAAAGCCCGATAACCTCGAAGATATGATTGCTTTGGTGGCACTATTTCGGCCGGGGCCCCTCGACTCAGGCATGGTGACCGACTTTGTAAACCGTAAGCATGGTAAGGCTGAGGTTGCTTACCCAGACGCGAAATACCAGCATAAGAGTTTAGAGCCAATTCTTAAACCTACTTATGGCGTTATTGTTTACCAAGAGCAGGTTATGCAGATCGCCCAAGAATTGGCGGGTTACAGCTTGGGTTCGGCCGATTTATTACGTCGTGCGATGGGTAAGAAAAAGCCTGAAGAAATGGCTAAGCAGCGCGAGTTTTTTGCTGAAGGTGCTAAGGGCAAGGGAATCGATCCAACCCTGGCGATGAAAATTTTTGACCTGGTAGAGAAATTTGCCGGTTATGGTTTTAACAAATCTCACTCGGCCGCTTACGCATTGGTGTCTTATCAAACGGCTTGGTTAAAAACCCATTATCCCGCGCATTTTATGGCTGCGACCATGAGCTCGGACATGGATAAGACCGATAAAGTAGTAACCTTTATCGAAGAATGTCGCACCATGGGTTTGACACTGTTGCCGCCAGATGTGAACCGTGGCGAATTGAAATTTACAGTAGATGACGACAATAACGTTATTTATGGTCTTGGTGCTATTAAAGGGCTGGGTGAGGGCCCAGTTGATAGCATTATTCACGCTCGGGAAACTGGCGGCCCATTTAATGATTTGTTTGATTTTTGTGCCAGAGTTGATCCGCGCAAGGTCAATAAGCGTGCATTAGAAGCTTTGGTGCGCTCGGGGGCTGCGGACAACCTTGGGCCGAGCTGTAATTTTGACCGCGATAGGGCAGTGATGTTTGCCGCCATTACCGAGGCGGTTAAAACCGCCGAGCAAAGCGCGGCAAATGCCAGTGCAGGTATGGTCGATTTATTTGGCGATGTCGTGCCCTCTGCTGCTAGTACCGAAGATGTTTATCGAGAGTTCTCGCGTGTTCGTCCTTGGTCGATGAAAGAGCGCTTGACCGCCGAGAACGAAACACTAGGGCTTTACTTAACCGGTCACCCGATTGACGAATACGATCAAGAGATCAATTTTTTAGTATCGTCACGAATCGCTAACATTACTCCAGAAAAAAGCAGCCAGCGTATCGGCGGGTTAGTAGTTGCGACACGTACCATGAAAACCAAACGCGGTGAAACTATGGCGTTTGTTACATTGGATGATCGTACTGGACGCATCGAGATTGCAGTTTTCTCTGACACGTTTAATGAGTGTCGCGAATTGCTGGTTAAGGACGCTCTGTTATTGGTTGAAGGGCAAATTAGCCATGATGATTACAGCAATAGCTTGAAGATGCGGGCTGATGTTGTCCGTAACTTAGCCGAAGTGCGTCAAGATAAGGCGCGAGCATTGTGTTTGTCGCTTAATGCGGGGGAGTTAGGGGTAAATGCCCCCTCACGCTTACGTGAGTGCCTAGAGCCGTACCGTGACGGAAAATGTCCAATCGTTATTAATTATGAGCGTTCGGACGCACGCTGCCAGCTACGGTTAGGTGAGCAGTGGTGTGTGCGTCCAGAGGATGATTTATTACAGCGCCTTAGAGAGGATTTTGGCGCTGGCAACGTACGGCTCGATTACCGTTAAAAGCTAATACTTAGTGCTCTAATAGTTACTGTATGGTGATAATTTTTGTGAGTAAAAGCATTAGTACACTAAGTAGTTTGTGTGAGTGATGAAGTAGCGGCTATAGCCGGCTAATACACCCGAGCCATAAGCTGTGCCCTGGGGTGTTAATGCTGAATAGCGCTGTTTAGGGGCAATAATTACATCGTTTGGCAGCTTGCTAACGGTATTATTTATCCGCTTCCCCGCGGTCTAGCGCACCAACGTCCAAAAAGGGTGCGGCGTCTAGGGTTTCGGCATTCATCATCGAGGCCACCCGCTGCAGCGATGCAATAATCATCCCTTGCTCCCAATCCTTTAGGTCTTTAAAGCTTCTGACAAAGTCATCCTGCATGGCAGTAGGGGCTTTCTCTAAGATCTTACTGCCTTTATGGGTAAGTTGTGGGTAAACCTTGCGTTTGTCCTGCTGTGAGCGGACTCGTGTTATAAGTTCACGCTTTTCTAGCCGATCGAGCACGGTAGTAACCGTGGCTTGAGATAAGCTCATATCCCGTGCCAGCTCGCTGATCGTCATATCGCCTTTGTTTTGCAGCATCTGCATCAGCAATAGCTGCGGGCCGGTGACTGAAGCCGTTTTAACCAGCCTTTTAGAGTGTAGGTCAGTAGCCCGGATAACTCGGCGCAGCGACACCAGAACTTCTTCTATTCTATCCATTGCCGTTCTCTGATTTGAAAGCGCGAAAGTATAAGCAGCTTTTGCTTCGAGTCCTAATATTTCTGCGTCTATATGATAGCTAGCTGCTTTACTCATGGTAGTGCCTCGGCTGATGGGTGCTTCCTGTACATGTAAATATACTTAGTGTACTATACATTAAAACTTAGACCACTAAACATATTTTTAATGGAATCGACCAGTAAATGGCGTGTTGGGTCATTAAATAGCCTGTTTAGGTGTGTTTAGCGGTTGTTTTTTACTTTTAGTCCTTAGGGAAAAAGCAGTCGTTATGAGTGAATCAGAAACAGTTGTGTTGCGTCACCCCACGGCGGCCGATGGCTATACCGTTAATCAGCTGGTTGCGGCTAATCCGCCTTTAGATCCCAATTCGATTTATTGCAATCTTTTGCAGTGCTCGCATTTTGCCGATACCGCTATAGCCGCTTTTAAAGGTGAGCATATGGTGGGTTTTGTATCGGGTTATGTGCTACCCAATGAGCCGAGTGTGTTGTTTGTATGGCAGCTGGTGGTCGACCCCGCCGCTCGTGGCCTAGGGCTTGCCAAGCGACTTGTTAATGCTCAGTTGGCCAGCGATGCTTGCCGGCAGGTAACACACCTACAAACCACAATAACTCCTGATAACGACGCCTCATGGGGTGTGTTCAAGTCGTTGGCTCGTGATTTAAATGCCGAGTTAAACAGCGACGTTCACTTTGAAGCACATACCCATTTTGGTGGTGTTCACGACGATGAGCACCTTTTAGTGATTGGCCCTTTTAAGCGTTAGCGCTAGGGGCTTTTTAAGGCACGGCTATTTAGGCCGGCCTAATTTATCACTTAGATACACAGACATATTTGTAAAAATTAATTATTTGAGGATATAGCATGAAAATTTTTGACGAAATGGAATCAGAAGTTCAGTCTTACGCTCGGTCATTTCCTGTCGTGTTTAATAAGGCGAAAGATTGCTATCTGTATACCGATTCAGGTGATCGCTATATTGATTTCCTGTCGGGTGCGGGCTCTTTGAATTACGGCCATAACAACGACAACATCAAGCAAGCCTTGGTTGATTATATTGCCGAAGATGGCATTACCCATGGTTTAGATATGCACAGTGCGGCCAAGCGAAAATTCCTAGAAGTGTTTCGGGACAACATCTTAAATCCTCGCGATATGGACTATGTGTTGCAGTTTACTGGCCCGACAGGTACTAACGCCGTTGAAGCAGCGCTTAAAATTGCGCGAAAAATTACTGGTCGTAATAATGTTGTATCCTTTACCAACGGCTTTCATGGTTGTTCGTTAGGGGCGGTTGCCGTGACCGGTAATCAGCATCATCGTGGTGGTGCTAATGTATCGCTTAGCGATGTCGACCGCATGCCGTTTTGTGGTTATTACGGTCGAGATGTTGATACCGTTAAAATGATGGATAAACTGTTATCTGATCCATCAAGTGGTATTGATATGCCTGCGGCAATGATACTAGAAGCTGTGCAAGGCGAGGGTGGTTTGAACGTTGCCACTGATGAGTGGTTGCGAGCGGTTGAAAAGCTTTGTAAAAAGCATGGGATCTTAACGATCCTAGATGACATTCAAGCAGGCTGTGGCCGTACTGGCTCCTTCTTTAGTTTTGAAAAGTCGGGGATTAAGCCCGATGTGATTACCTTGTCTAAATCTTTAAGTGCTTACGGTTTGCCGTTTGCGGTAGTGTTGATTAAACCCGAGTTAGATCAGTGGGAGCCAGGTGAACATAATGGCACTTTCCGTGGTAATAACCACGCATTTGTTACCGCTGCAGCCGCCATTGAGCATTACTGGAGCGATAACAAACTTGAGCAGGCCGTTCATGAAAAAGCCGCTATTGTGACTAAACGCTTTAAGAAAATTATTGACGCACATGGCGAGATAACGCTGGGCCTTAAAGGGCGCGGTTTGATGCAGGGCATCGATTGTCGTACCGGTGAGCTGGCGGGAAAGGTTTGCGCTAAGGCCTTTGAAAATGGGTTGGTAATTGAAACATCGGGTAATTATAGTCAGATCGTTAAATGCTTCTGTCCGTTAACCATTACTGTCGAAGCGCTTAATGAAGGCTTAGATATGCTAGAAGCGAGCTTTGCTGAGGTGTTCGCTAAAGAAAAATTAAAAAAAGCATCGTAAATACTATTAGTTAGGATGTTTCTGGCGACTTTTAGTCGCCATTTTTCAAATTTTTTGGAGTTAAGAATGATTGTTAGACGATTAAAAGATGCAGAGAAAACCGACCGTAAAATTGTCTCAGAAGGGTGGGATAGTACACGTTTACTGCTAAAAAACGACGGCATGGGTTACTCGTTTCACATAACCACAATTTATCGTGATGCCGAGCTGCATTTGCACTACCAAAATCATTTTGAAACAGTTTATTGTATGAGTGGCTATGGATCGGTTGAGACAGTCGCTGACGGCAAGGTTTATCCGATTGAGCCCGGTACAGTGTACAATCTAAACCTTAATGATAAACACATTTTGCGTGCCGATGAGGAAATGAAGATGGCCTGTGTTTTTAACCCGCCATTACATGGAAAAGAAGTTCATAACGCAGAAGGTGCGTATGAGTTGGACGCAGAAGAGGTTAAAGACTGATTTGAATGAAACAAGGGGTTAGCGATATCGCTAATGAGTCTCGTTTGTTTAATTCAGTCTTGTGCATAGAAAAGGTAATGGTATGAAACATACAGTAGAGAAAATCGGCGGCACCTCAATGAGTGAATACTCAGCGGTGCGCGATAACGTCATATTAAAAGGGAATAACAGTAGCGACATTTACAATCGGGTGTTTGTTGTTTCCGCCTACGGCGGTATTACCGATTTGCTGCTAGAAAATAAAAGTAATGGAAAGCCTGGTGTCTATGGCTTATTTGCCAATACCAGCAAAGATGATGAATGGCATGAAGCCTTTACCACTCTGCGTGAAAAAATGTTTGCTATAAACCATGAATTATTTTCTGAGACGGAGCTTAGATTGCAAGCCGACGAGTTTATTTCGACTCGCCTAAGTGATGCCGAACGGGTATTAACCGACTTACAACGCTTGTGTCAGCACGGCCACTTTGAGCTGCAAACACATTTGTTTACCGTGCGTGAGATGCTTGCCAGCATTGGAGAAGCTCACAGTGCTTGGAATATGGCCCATCTGCTCAAGCGCGATGGCATTAATGCCCGTTTTATCGATTTGTCAGGCTGGAAGACGGAAGGGGCTGAATCCCTTGATACGATGATTGGCCAGTCTTTTTCGAATGTCGATTACGCTACTGAGTTGCCTATTGTGACCGGCTATACCCATTGTGATAAAGGCTTAATGGCCAGCTTTGATCGCGGCTACAGTGAAATGACCTTTAGTCGGATTGCCGTTATAACCGGTGCTCGTGAGGCGATTATTCACAAAGAATATCACCTGAGTAGTGCGGACCCCCGTTTAGTCGGTGCCGATAAAGTGGTTCCTATTGGTCGTACAAATTACGATGTTGCCGACCAACTGGCTAATTTGGGCATGGAAGCGATTCATCCCCGCGCGGCTAAAGGCTTACGTCAAGCCGATATCCCTTTGCGAGTTATGAATACCTTTGAGCCTGAACACTCGGGCACCTTAATTACAGGTGATTACGTAAGTGATACACCAAGGGTCGAAATTATTGCCGGTCGTCGTCGGGTTTACTCTATTGAGTTGTTCGATCAGGACATGATGGGGAATATCGGTGTTTACGATTCAGACATACTCAAAACGATCGCGCGCTACAAAGCTCATGTTGTGAGTAAAGACATTAATGCCAATACTATTACGCATTATGTGGCCGGCAATTTAAAAACCGTTAATCGTATTCGACGGGAATTAGAAGAAGCTTACCCTGATGCTGAGATTAATACCCGTAAAGTTGCGGTGGTATCCGCCATTGGCAGCGATATGAAAGTGCCTGGAATGTTGGCTAAAACGGTATCTGCTCTGAGCGCGGTAAATATTAGTATTCTTGCTATGCACCAATCAATTAGGCAAGTAGACATGAAGTTTATTATTAATGAAGACGACTATGATTTGGCAGTACAAAGCTTACACCGCTGTTTGATTGAAGTTCACGATCATGGAGACGCAATATGCGCGGCCTAACAACTGGCGCGCTGATATTGCTTGTGTTGAGCGTCTACGGTGCTCATGCAAGTGATATCGTCGAGACAACAAAAGATGGGGCCCAAGAGGCCCCATCTTTTGTTGCAGCCCCTGCTGCAGATAAGCAACTAAGAACAACAGTAGAAAAACTAGATGAGCCAATGTACAGCCCGTTTATCGAGCGATATATACTTGATGAATTAAAAGCGTTGCGTACCGAAATGGCGGCTCAACGAGTCGAACTTACCGAAAAATTGGTAGATCGCCATGTGGAATCCATTGATCGCGGCGTCAGCTACGCAACTAATACCATTACCTATTTCTTCTATCTGATTGCAGGTGTTAGCTCAATATTGGTTTTGGTGGGCTGGACATCAGTGCGCGATATTAAAGAGCGTATGAATAAAATCGCCGATGAGGAGGTGGGTAAACTGGTTGAGGTTTACGAGAAACGTCTACGCTTAATTGAGCTTCAGTTAACGCAAAAAACCCAGCATATTGACGCTAACCGAGAGGAGATTGAGCGCACTCAAGAGTTGCACTCGCTTTGGCTTAAAGCGGCACAGGAAACCCTGTCGGCCAATAAAATTGCTATTTATGATCAAATTCTAGAGTTGCGGCCCGATGACTGTGAAGCGCTAACGTATAAGGCTGACGAGGTTTTGGAACTTGGTGAGGTGCAATGGGCCATTAACTTATGCCAGCATGCGTTAACTATCGACCCAGATAATGCCCACGCCTTTTACCAATTGGCCTGCGCTAAGGCGATGTTGGGTAACTACGATCAAGCAATTCACTATTTGCGTGAGACTCTGGAACGTGCAGATAGTTATCGAGAAACAGTTATGGAAGATCCTGCGCTTGAGCCTCTTTACGATCTAGAAGATTTTAAATCTTTGTTGTCTAGCTAGGCGCTCTTAATAACCTCTCCTAAATATTTAATCGAAGACGCGGAGAGGTTGTTTTATCTTGGGTATTTGATCGCACTTTAAGTACCCAATCGTACATTTTTATCTTTTATGTTGTGCCATTAAAAGTAATGCTAATGCTCTGCGTGCGAGTAATTCTTCGTGTGTAAAGGTTATGTATGCCACTGCATTCAGTGCAGGTATTAACGTAACGGTTATTGCTTTTATTGCCCGAACGCTCTATCAGGCATCGCGGGTACGATCTCTACAACCCCATGTAATAACTACAAAGTAATAAGTTCATGCTGGGTTTAATTCTTATCATTAGCCGCCCGTCGGTCCAAAATTTGGCAGTTTTGGCATCATTATAATTAAAAATCACATAGATATTAGCTGGCAAGCTATTTGCTCTGAGTAAGTTTCTGGTTGTTATTTTTTTAACCAATACCTTACCCAGGACTGAACTATGAGTGACGTGTCACACAGCTATCAAGAGAAAGAACCCACCCTGATAAAACGAATATTCTATAGTACGTTATTTCTTTTATGTCTTGCGTTAACTGGCGTGTCGTTGCCAGGCGCGGCTGAACCGACTCCCGCTGTTAATACGCCCGATGTGGTTTTTGCGACGGTTAAAAAACACGCAAAAGAGCTGGCAAATAAACCCTATCAAAAACCTGACAGTAATGTCCCTCAAGCTTTAGCTGATATGAACTACGAGCAGTATCGCTCAATATATTTTCGTCGTGAGGCGGGACTATGGCAGCACGATTCATTATTTGAAGTTCAGTTTTTTCATCCTGGATTCTATTACAACGAACCTGTCAGTATTACTACGGTCGACAAATCCGGTAGTAATACCCACGTGCCGTTTAAATCTGAATATTTTCGCTATGGTGATCAAGTTAAGCCGGTAGCAGGAGCTGTGACGGAAGATCTTGGTTTTGCGGGATTTCGTGTGCACTATCCGCTAAATGAAGCCGACCGTAAAAGTGAGTTTATTGTGTTTCAGGGGGCAACTTATTTTAGATTAGTCGGGCCCGGTCAAATGTATGGTTTGTCTGCCCGTGGGCTGGCGATTGATACCGCCGAAAGCAGTGGTGAAGAGTTTCCCATGTTTCGCGATTTTTGGTTATTGCAGCCGGATAAAGAACAAACCACGATGACCGTGGTAGCTTTGATGGATAGCCCGTCTATTAGTGGCGCTTATCGTTTTACTCTGGCGCCAGGCGCGCCAACGGTAGTGGATGTCGATGCGGCTTTGTATCCGCGCACGGAAGTCAACAAAGTAGGTATAGCGCCGCTAACCAGTATGTTTCATCATGGTGAAAATAGTACCCGTTATGTCGACGATATTCGTCCTGAGGTTCACGACTCGGATGGTTTACTACTTAACAACTCTCACGGCGATTGGATCTGGCGACCGTTGAGCAACCCCAAGTCGCTGCGTGTTTCGTCGCTGCAAGACACAAGTCCCAAAGGGTTTGGTTTGTTGCAACGAGATCGTGAATTTAGCAGCTACCTCGATGCCGAGGCGCACTATTCTGATCGTCCCAGTTTGTGGGTGACGCCCAAAGGGCCGTGGGGTGAAGGTCGGTTAGAGTTGGTAGAGATTCCTACCAACTCCGAGACCAATGACAATATTGTTGCTTACTGGGTGCCTAAAAATCCGCTACAACCCAAGACTGAAAACTTGTTTTCTTATCAATTGCGTACCTTTGAAACACGTTTACCAAGCCAAAATTTAGCGCAGGTTGAACGCACCCGTACCGGTTGGGCAGCTATACCGGGCCAAGAGGATGGGCCGCCACGTTCGCACCGAAAGTTTGCCATCGATTTTACCGGTGGTGAGCTCGAGAACATTTCTCCCGCGGCAGAATTACAAGCCCGCGTAAATACGACGAGCGGCGAGATTACTCACGTTGTGGTCGAACCGCTGGTTGAGGGCGTATGGCGGGTAGCGTTTACGCTAATACCCGAGGGTCAAGAGCCGGCCGATATGCAAGTGTCTTTAGCTATGCGCGATCAACAATTAAGTGAGGTTTGGAGTTATGTCTGGTACCCCGATACTGTGCAGTAAAGCCGCAACCAAGCAACCGGAGTTCATCGTGCCAACCCAGTCAAATACGATTCGCCTGCCGGGGATCTTAGCGCGCCGAGTATTGTTTTTTGCGGTTGTGTTAGCGCTGGGAGCTTTAGGTGTCGGCATGATGTTTGAGATTCTGCGACCTAATGGTGTTAGTTGGTTAGAGATGAGCCTATTGCTGCTGTTTGGTATCACTTTTTTGTGGATTGTTTTTGCTTTTACCAGCGGCGCTATTGGTTTTTTCTTACAGTTACTGCGTCTCGATCCGCTCACCCTACGGCGGCAGTCGGCGACCCCCAGCCCCGAACCTGAGGTCACGACCCGCACTGCGGTTGTTATGCCGGTATACAACGAAGATACCGCTAGGGTGATTGCAGGTTTTGAAGTCAGTTTACGCTCGCTCGCGGCAACTGGGCAGCTTGATGCGTTTGATTTTTATCTACTGAGCGATACTCAATCCCCCGAGTTAGCCCGTGCCGAGGCCGGTGCTTGGCAGCAGCTGTGTCAACGACTTGGGCCGCTGGCGGCACGGGTGAGCTACCGTCGTCGTACCGATAACAGCGGCCGCAAGGTCGGCAACGTCAGCGATTTTTGTTGTCGCTGGGGGGATAAGTATGAAGCGATGATTGTACTGGATGCCGATAGCGTTATGAGCGGTGAGTGCATGCTCTCACTGGTTCATGCCATTGAACAAAATCCCACGGCAGCACTGGTGCAAACTGTTCCTATACCGGTGCGTCAGAGCACCATGTTTGGCCGTTTTTTGCAGTTTGCCGCCGATTTGTACAGCCCGATGTTGGCCACCGGACTGGCCTTTTGGCAAACCGATACCGCCAACTATTGGGGGCATAATGCGATTGTTAGAATCGAGCCTTTTATGCAGCATTGTGGCTTGCCCGAGTTGACCGGTCGCGGCCCGTTTGGCGGTGAAATATTAAGCCATGATTTTGTCGAGGCCGCGCTGTTGCGTCGGGCTGGCTGGAACGTGATATTACTGGCTGAGCTACGCGGTAGCTACGAAGAAGTACCCAGTAATTTATTGGATTACGCCACCCGAGATCGCCGCTGGGTACAGGGCAATATGCAGCATATTGCCCTGCTAGGTGGAGCGCGCCTGTACGGAGTTAGTCGTTTGCACTTTCTACTGGGTGCGGTGGCTTACGTATCATCACTACTGTGGCTAATTATGCTGGCTCTTAGCAGTATCGATGCGGTTGTTCGAGCGTTATCCAGCGATGTATTTTTCACCTCGGGGTTTCAATTGTTTCCCCACTGGCCGATCGTTAAAACGGGGTTAATTTTTTCTTTACTGAGTTTAACCGTGGCGATGCTTATTCTGCCTAAGGTGTTCGGTATTGTCATTGCGTTGCAGCAACGTCGCGCTCAATTCGGTGGTGCACGACGGCTTTTACTGGGCTCGTTGATCGAGACGCTATTTGCCATCTTAATCGCACCGTTGATGATGGTGTTTCATGCATATTTTGTGGTGTCGGTATTGATTGGCCATAAAGTAAGCTGGAATGCTCAGGCAAGGGAAGGGCGCATGGTTCCCTGGCGTGAGGCGTTTGCTCGTACCTTCCCGGCAACATTAATTGCTGTTGTTTGGGGCGTGCTTAGTTATGTATTAACGCCAGTATTTTTTTGGTGGATGCTGCCGGTACTGGCAGGTTTGGTGTTAGCGGCGCCCATTGTGCGTTACAGCAGTAGTCTAGCGTTGGGGCAGTGGTTGCGTAATGCGGGTGTTTTTATCGCGCCCTCAGAGGCGCAAGAGCCCGAGGTGCTAGCGGCGTTAACGGTTGCGCTTAACGGACAAAGTGATACTTACCCCGACGTCCCTGAACCGGCATTGCCAGCCTCACGCTGGCGCGATATGCCGATTCAGAGTTTTGCTAAATAGCTTGGGCGATTGGCAGCAGTTATTGTTGAGGGTATAAAGGTGCCAGGTTTGAGTCCGACGCATCGCGCTTTTGTACCCTTAGTTGTTGAATTAATGGCAATAAATCTCCGGGCGAAAAAGCTTTGCTGTCGCTGTTATCTAAATTGGGGTGATAGATCGCTTGGTCTAACGCCCGCAACTGCCGCAATAACTCATCGTGCTGCTGGGTTTTATTGGCACAGTAAGCAATTTGCTCAAGTCGGCTGATGGGCTGAGCAAAATGAGTCTCTGCCCATAATAATAACGCACGGCGTAACTCGGGCAAATTATCCGTTGCCCCTGCCTTTTTAATCGCGCGCCACAAATTATTATCTTGTTTTGCACCGGGCTTTGGCTCTTGCGGCTCACGGCTACGTGTGCGCAGATAAAGGGCTGTCATTATAATAAGTAAAATCAGCGTTACCGCTTGCGACACAATCAAATAACGCGGAATCGCCTGGTAGTTAAAACCATTAGCTGTTTGAACGCTGCCGGGCAGAGTGGATGTTTGCGGCGGTGGTGTGGCGGCAACCGCTGGATTATTATCGCCCACAGGCATTTTAGTTTGGGTTTCAACGGCCGGCAGGCGGGCAACCTCAAATTCTCCTGTGGTAGTGTTAAACCACTTAAGCTCAAGCGGTGGTAAAGTTCTGCGGCCTGCGCTGCTGGGAACCATCGCAATGGTATCGGTACGCTCGCTGCTTAAGCCTGTCTCACTGCGTCGCTCTTGAGTTTGGGGTTTATCTGTGTAAGTGCTAAAGCCTTCGGTATCGATTGTCGCAATAGGCGGCAGTTGGCTTGGGTGTAAGCCTTCGGCGCTAAGCGTAATGCTGCGTGTAATTGGTTCGCCCGCGGTAAGTGATTTTGTATCGTGACTAAAGTGTTGCTTTAAACTGATAGCGCTTGCGGGTAACCACGGACCACTGCCATTGGTCGCAGGTATTGGTTTTACTTCAAGCTCAATGGGTGAGCTGCGCCCACGTCTAATCTCACCACCACCAAAACTTAATATCGAGCGGCGGTTAGATCGCAAGCGTACGCCGTAATCAAGAGAGGGGATACTCAGTGTGCCACTTTTTTGCGGATACAGTGCAAAGGTTAGCTCGTACACAGCATAAGGCGTGCCGGCAATCTCGGTGACATACTTGTTCTCGGCGATGGCTTCAATGGTGACTTGATCTAAAGAAAAATCTTGTATCTCTTGTGCATCAAAGTTTTGTCGGGCAAAGATTTTAGCTTTCAGTAGCACCTGCTCTTGCACGTAGACACTGGATTTATCTGGCTCCACCGTCATAAAAACGTCGGCATCGGCAGTAGCGGGGTTTTGTTGCGCTTCTTTTACCGTAATACTAATGGATTCTGATTGGGTGCCTGCCGCGCGAATACTCGGCACGGTTAACTGACCTAAACGTTTGGGAGCTAGGGTTAAGTCCCATTCAAAATAGGCGTCGTGTTTACCATTGATGGTGGTGGAATGTTGGCTGCGATATGTCGAGAGAATCTCAAAATCCTCTTGTACTGGCGAGAAGTCTGGCTCTGAGGCCTGACTGCCGCCGCGCAACTGAAACTTAACGCTAAGCTGATCGTTGATGCTGATCTGCGTTCGGGTCACTTGAGCGCTTAACGATGCGCTACTGGCCTGAGCTGATGTTCCAACTCCTGCTAAGACACAGACCAGCAGTGCTAGTACACGTAACAAATTAGCGCTTGAGAGGCGGCATTGGGTTAAGGTCTTGCTTTTAATCATCGGTTATCACCAGCGTTGTTCTGAGTTGCCAAAAGTATTCAGCTTTTTTTGTTGCCGATCCTGACGTTGTTGCTCGTATTCGTAACGAAATTTGTTGCGCAGCAGTCCCGATGGGTCATCGGGTATTTGCCGTAGCCATTGCTCGGTTGCCTGCCGAGCCTCTTGCTCTTCTGGGGTTAACGGTTGCGCTTGGGCCTCTAGTTCTTGTTCATTTTTCTCCGCGTTTTCGCTCTCCTCGTCAGCGTTGCCTGCAGCACTTGAGCTAGATTCTTGTTGCTCATTCTGACCTTCGCCTTCTGCTGAACTGGCAGAGGATGATTGCCCCTCAGCTGATGGCTCATCGGACTTGCCAGAGGACGAGTTGGACGAGGCCGCCGAGTTTTGTTGATCAGACTGCCCAGGGTCTTGTTGCGAATCTTGCTGTGATTCTGACGGGTTTGCGGGTGACGATGAGCTGGCGCCGGATTGTGATTCGTCGCTGTTGTTTTCGCTTTCGTTATTTTGCTCACCTTTTTGCTGTTCATCTTGCGCTTGCTGCTCGGATGATTGTTGCTCCGAGTCGGATGAGTCGTCACCCGATTGATCCTGCTCCTGTTGATTTTGTTGCTCTTGCTGTTGTTTGAGTTGCTCGATGAGCTGTTGATTAGCTTTGGCATCTTCCATGTCTGGGTCAAGCTTTAGTGCTTCTTTATAAGCTTTTATCGCATCGTCAAGCTTGCCTGTCTGAGCTAAGGCATTGCCCCGATTGTAGTGGGCGAGGGCACTGTCGTGCTCGGCAAAGCTGTTGGCCGCCGCTTCATAGTCGCCTGCTCGATATTGCGCAGTGCCTTTCCAAAGTGGGTCATTAAAGGTCTCAGCGGCGCTCGCAGCATCGCCTGCCCCCAGTGCTTTCGCGCCGCGTTGATCGGGGGTTAAAAAGATTGCGTCAAGCGGATTGTCCAACGTCGCGGCTTGTAGTGGCGGCGACTGCAAGCTAAGAAGTGGCAGTAATAGTACGGCGACCACCACTCCACGCCGAAAACTTAGCAATAATATTGGCAGTAATAATAAGACTAACCAAGGCCCGCGATCGAGCCACTGATCCATTTTTTGTTTTAGCGTGTCGTCGTTGCCTGTGCGATCAAATAAATTACTGCTGGGGTTGAGGTATTCAATATCTTGCTGGTCGATGGTGTTTGTGATGTAACGGCCGCCGTTTTTTTGTGCGAGCTTTTGCAATTGTGCACTGCCTAGGCGTGTAATCACAACATTGTTGTTCGCGTCGCGAATAAAGCCGCCAGTGCCCGATGGAATCGGTGCGCCAGCGTCGGTGCCGACGCCCAATATCAACAAGCGAATACCACTATCTTTTAACGCTTTGTTAATTTCGTCTGCCGCATCGTCTGTTATGCCATCGGTTACCAATAAAATATGGCCGCGGTCGTAACCGGCATCGTTAAACATTTTTAAAGCGCGTGTCACGGCCGCCTCTGGTCGGCTGCCGAGCATTGGCATAATGGCCGGGGTCAGTGTTGGGAGCAAGGCTGCAATGGTTCGTGTGTCATCGGTCAAGGGGGTTACCAGATGGGCGTCATCGGCATACACAATTAACGCGGTTTCACCTTCGTCCCGGTTTTTAAGAAAGTCGGCAATCTTTAAACGTGCGCGCACTAAACGGCGTGGCTTAACATCCTCGGCTACCATCGATGGTGATAAATCTAGGGCGATAATCAGCGCATTGGCTTGACGGTGTACCGGCGAGCTTTGGCGCTCCCAAGCGGGCCCTGCTAATGCTAAGCAGGCGATAACAAGGGCCAATGCCAAAATGATAATTCCTTTGCGCGATTGTCGCTGGCTTTCGCCGTCGATCAAGTGCACAAGTAATTCGGGCGCTATCAGTTGTTGCCAGCGGGAGTGGTTAACCCGCGTGCGCCATAAAGCAATAATGATAATGGCCACAACGATGATAAGTAACAGCGCCCAAGGGCGTAAAAAATGAAACTCTGCTAACCAGCTCATGACTTTGTATCCACAAATGTGCCGTTGTGTGTGTGGCTAGATTTACGGCTAAACGGAATAAAACGTAGCGCAAGTAACCCAGTAATAAATAACGCTAACCCCAGTGGCCAAAAAAATAATCGCTTACTGGGGCGTACTTTTAACTCATCTAGTTCGATAGGCTCTAAAGCGTCTAGGCGCTGATGAATAAGCTCAAGCTCTTCAGTCGTGCGCGCGCGAAAATACTGCCCGCCGGTAACCTTAGCAATTTCTTGTAAGGTGTGTTCATCTAAGTCTCTAGACGGATTGTAGCGCCTTGGTCCGCGTATTGTTTGCACAATTTGTTCGTCGGCACCAAAACCAATAGTGTAAATTTTAACCCCCATGTCGCGCGCTTTTTGCGCGGCATCCATTGGCTCGGTTTGTCCTGCGGTGTTGGCGCCATCGCTTAATAATATAATGCGGCGGCTGCCTTCGGGGCGGTCTTTTAAGCGTTTTATGGCTAACCCTAACGCATCACCAATGGCGGTGGCGGCACCGGCAAAACCAATTTGGGCCTCTTGCAATAATTGATTAACCGTTGCGGTATCGTATGTGAGCGGCGCCTGCAGATAGGCTTTATCGGCAAATAAAATTAACCCTAAGCGATCCCCTTGGCGGTGTTCGGTAAAGTTGCCAATTACAGCTTTTACGGCATCTAATCGATCGTAGCTGCGGTTTTGAAACTGCATACTGGTAACGCCGAGCGGCAGCATATCTTTTTCATCCATGCTTTTTGATATGTCCACCGCTAGCATTAAATCACGCCCACTGTAAGGTAATGATTTTGCCTCACCTAGCCAGCGCGGGTCGGCTGCCGCAATGACGCACAGCGCCCAGATAAGCCACAGCAGGCCGTAATTGGCTATGTTTTTTCCGCGTGTATGTGTACTTGGCCCAATGCTATGTACCTGATTAAAAAATGGTACACGCAGCGCCGCATCATTTTGTTGTCGCGCGGGTAGCGCGCGTATAAGCAGCGGTGCCGGCAGCAGAGCCAGTAACCAAAGCCAGCCAAATTCAAACATGGGCGGACTCCTTTATTTTGGTTTTGTTGGCGCTTTTATGTTGTTTAACCCAGTGTTTTGCCAGCGTGATAACAGCTTCCTGGTCGACCTCTGGATTGGGTCTATAGGCGGCCTCACCCAGTGGGAGCCCGGCACCTTCACGAAACACTACCGAACTTGGCGACACTGATTGATCAAGGTATTCAAGCCACGCTTGACCGCTTAAGGTGCCGGCGCGGCTGTTAGGGTTGCGATGCAAGGCAACCCGTTTAAGGATTCTGTTAACCGCTTCGATAAACTCAGAAGCGCTCAGCTTGGCGTGTATTAATGTGTGCAGTTCACGCTGAGCTTGGCTTAGGTAGCGGCGTTGACCTCGGCGTTTTACCCACCATAAGATCAGCCCAGCAAGCACTGCGAGGCAGACAAAAATCACCAGCCACCAACCCAAGGCCAGTGGCCACCAAGAAATGGCGTCGGGTGAATGTATATCTTTTAATTGTGTCAGTGGATCGCTTGGATTCATGGGGTTAAATTGCGCTTGGTAGTCGATGTTCGCTGTTGCCGGCCAAACCGCTGGCGCAGCCGTTCGATGGGCTCATCGCGGGTGCTGATGTCGATAACCTCTAGACCGAGCCGCTGGGTTGTGTCCGTAAGTAATTGTTCGCGCTGCTCGTTAAGGGCGCGGTATTGTGCTTGAAAGTGTTTGTCGCCGACCGGTAATTGCTGCCGCTCCTGACCGTTAGTAATCGTGAGCTGGCCGCTGCCACTGATGGCACGCTCCAACGGGTCATGAGTTCGAATAAGCGTAATATCTAAGTGCCGGTGTAAATGGAATAACTGCTTTTCAGCTTCGGCGTCTAGATCGTGTAAGTCGCTGACAATAAATAATGCTGAGCCTGGCTTGGCAATGCGGCGAGTATCTTTAAGCATTTGCGCCAAGGTTAATGGACCCTTACCGATGGGGCTGGTGAGCTTATGGTTAAACGATTGCAGTAGTTGTAAGGCCGCTAATACGTTGTGCTTGCTACGCTTGGGGCGCAGGTCGCGAAACTCTTGATCGTTAAAACCCAATGCCCCAAGCCGATCGCCACCTTCGAGCGCGGCCCAACTCAGTAGGGCGCTAATATGGCAGGCAAGCACCGATTTAAAACAGTTGACACTGCCAAAAAACATCTCGGGGCGCTGATCGCAAAGAATATACACAGGGCGCTCGCGCTCTTCGCTGTAGAGCTTAGTGTGCGGCACCTGGGTGCGAGCGGTTACCCGCCAATCAATAGCGCGGATATCATCGCCGGGCTGATACAGGCGAACCTCTTCAAAGTCGACACCGCGACCGCGAAAGCGGGTACGCAGCCGGCCGCTTTGCATACTGCGGGCCGGACGACGGGCAAATAGGTTTAGCTCGCGCGCGGCAAATCGTGCGCGTAGCAAGCTGGCCATATCGCAAAAAGCGCCGCTGGCGTTTGGCTTGGCGATAACACTCATGAGTTGATCCTAGGCAACGGGTACGCTGGCGAGCAACAAGTCGATGACATCATCGGCGGTGGTACCGGCGGCTTCGGCCTCAAAGCTCAAAATTAAGCGGTGGCGCAAGCAATCGTGAATCACCGCGGCCACATCGTCGGGGCTGACATAATCTTTACCGGCAAGCCATGCGTGGGTACGAGCGCAGCGCTCTATGGCAATGGTGCCGCGCGGGCTGGCGCCGTACTCAAGCTGCCCGGCTAAGGCTTCATTGTAGTCGGCGGGCCGACGGGTGGCGTTGATTAGCTGAACAATGTATTCCTCTACCGCATCGGCCATATGCAACGTCAGAATATCGCGTCGCGCAGCTAAAATAGTGTCTTGGGATATAGCCTGTGGTGGCGTAGCGGTGGTGGCGCTGGCCTCGGCACGAATAATCGCTAAGATTTTACGCTCGGCGGCAATATCTGGGTAATCGACATTAACGTGCAGTAAAAAGCGGTCGAGCTGCGCCTCGGGTAGCGGGTAGGTGCCTTCTTGCTCAATGGGGTTTTGCGTCGCCATGACCATAAAGAGTGGCGGTAATGGATACGTTTTGTTGCCAACGCTCACCTGACGCTCGGCCATCGCCTCGAGCAACGCTGACTGCACTTTGGCCGGCGCGCGGTTAATTTCATCGGCCAGCACCAAATTATGAAAGATTGGCCCAGCTTGGAATTCAAAGCTGCCGTGTTCGGGGCGGTAAATATCGGTACCCGTAACATCGGCCGGTAATAAGTCTGGGGTAAATTGGATGCGGTTAAAGTCGCCCTCGATGGCATCGGCCAAGGTTTTAATCGCCTTGGTTTTTGCCAGCCCCGGTGCGCCCTCAACCAACAAATGGCCGTCGGCGAGTAATGCCATTAATAAACGCTGTACTAAATGGGGTTGACCAACAATTTGATCGTTAAGCCAATGGCTTAATGCTTGAATGTGCTCTTGTGGCTGCATGAGGTAAACCTTCGTTTAGGTTGTGCCAAATATATTGTGCTAGTTTCGGTGTGCGATATTTAATACTCGCGACAGTTGGGGGGCGTTGCACAGCGGTAGATTGTTTGATTATGCAATGGGTCAAATAGCCACTGGCTTAACGCGAACAATAATCCCCGTGAGTCAATCTAGTTGTACATAAAAAGATCAGCTTTATCCAATAGTCCTAAAAATTACAAAACCATAGCGACAGAAAATCGTGCTTTTGGCGTCTAAATTGAAATAACAGGCGATAGACTCACAGATGTGGCGTCAGTTCCTTAAAATTCAAGGCAATTGTACCTTTATCGTGGCGATAATGAAGGTTGAGGTGTAGCTTCGAGGATTGAAGCAAAATCAGTGCAAGCTTTTATACATATACCCTACGTGTTTGCTAAGGTAGTACACAACAGCACCAAACTTAGGAGTGATGAGTCGCAATGCGCAACACCGACGTTTTTTCCAGTGTGAAAGACCAGGTCGTTCAAGAAGTCATAGACGCGGTAGTGTCCCAGCTTGATGCTAAAGAACAAAACCCCTGCCAACGATGGTGTAGTTTATTTTTTAATCACTTTCCCCTAGAAGGTTTTGACGCTCGGCCACTGACCGATGTAACCGCATTACTGGTTTGGCTGTGGCGGCAGCTAACGTATATTGATCATTATCCCAGCGTAAAGGCATTCAATCCGCAACATCAAACCCACGGTTTTAACGGCACTCATACCATACTGGTTATACATCAGCGGGACATGCCGTTTTTAGTCGATTCGGTAAGGCTGGAGTTGGGCGCACGTAATATCCCTATCTTTAGCATTAAAAGCACACCATTTGGCGCTGAGCGTCGCGATGGGTTACTGCAAGATATAACGCCGCTGAGTGATCGAGAGGCTCCGGCAGAGGCGCTGCTGTATTTTGAGCTTGGCACCATTACCGACGCTAAACTGCTGCAAGAGCTGGAGGACTCGCTTAAAGAGGTACTTGGGCAAATAGTGCAAGTCGTGGATGATTTTCAAAGCCTTAAAGCCTCTGCGCAACAAGTTGCTGACAGCCTAACGGGTGTTTTGAGTGATAAGCAGCTGCACGGGGTGGACGGAGCACAAGAGTTCTTACGTTGGTTGATAGCCGATCATTTTACCTTTTTAGGTTACGCCGAGTTCGACCGAGTAGAGCGCGATGGCGTTACTGTTTTACAAGAGAATAGCGCGCGCCGTTTAGGCTTGTTTAACAACGCTCAACCGCGCAAAGTTAAAACCTTTGATGGCTCCAACCCAGGGGTCGAGCGATTTTATTTGTCGCCTTCGGTTATGGCGTTTAGTAAATCGCCCAAACTAAGCCGTGTGCATCGGCATGTTTACCCCGATTACGTGGTAGTAAAACGCTTTGACAGCAACGGCGTAGTTTGTGGCGAGGCGCGTTTCTTGGGGCTTTATACCTCATCTGTTTATTATGACTCACCCGAAAAAATCCCCTTGGTGCGCGATAAAATTTCTGAATTAAGTGAGCGTATGGGTATTAACCCTTGGACTCATGAAGGCAAAGCGCTGTCGCAGGTTATTGCGACGTATCCGCGCGATGAACTGTTTCAGGCAAGCACCGCCGAATTGTATGAGTCGATCAGCGGAATTTTAGCGATTGGCGAGCGCTATCAGGTGCGGATGTTTGCGCGCGCCGACCGTTTTGGAAAATTTTTAACCTGCTTGGTTTATATCCCTCGCGAGCTGTTTTCAAGTTCGGTGCGCGAGCGTATCCAAGCTTTTATTGGCAATAAAATAGGTGCTTGTGATCAGCAGTTTAATACGTATTTTTCTGAGTCAGTATTGGCGCGGGTGCATTTGGTTTTTCGACTGCCAAAAGGTAGCGCTACAGAGTTTGATCTTGCGGCAATAGAGCTGGGCGTAGCCGCCGAGGTGCGGACATGGGCCGACGATTTATACTATGCGCTTAAAACGGTGCATGGCGAGGAGAAAGCGTGGCAGTTACACCAAAAATACCGGGGTAGTTTTGGTGAGAGTTACCAAGAGTACTACCGTGGCGAGCAGGCGGTAGCAGACATTACCGTGCTCGAGCGGCTGGTGGCCTGCGGTGATGAGCTGGCTCTTGAGCTTTTTGTCGGGCAAGACGCCAACACCTTGCGTTTTAAACTGTTGCATCAAGGCGGCGCGGTAGCACTGTCGGATATTATTCCGCTAATAGAAAATATGGGCTTGCGAGTGATTGCCGAGCACCCTTTTAAAATTAAGCATGCATCGGGTAAATCCATATGGTTACACGATTTCACCTTACAGCCTGATAATAACGCGGTCGTCTACAGTGACTCGTTGGCGCAGCGATTTTGTTTAACACTGCAAGCGCTGTGGTATGGCCGAATCGATAACGACAGCTTTAACCGCTTAGTAACCGAGGTAGGCGTGGATTGGCGCCGCGCCGATATGCTGCGTGCCTATGCGGCCTATTTGCGTCAAACATTGGTGGGTTACTCGGCCGATTATATGGTTGATGCATTAATCAATCATACGGCCATTACCACTTTGCTTTGTGATTATTTCAGCATCAAGTTTGACCCCAGTTGGTGCGCTAATAATAACGCAGCGGCTGGCGCGCATGCTAATGATCAAAGTTCTCGTGATACGGCATTAGAGTCAGTTGAAAACTCAATACTAAAAGCCCTGGATAATGTCGCCAACCTTAATGAAGACCGAATTATTCGCCACTACTTACAGTTGCTAAAAGCAAGCCTGCGGTGTAATTTTTATCAAGATAAAAATCGTGATTGCTTTGCCGTAAAGCTAGCCTCGCGGCGCCTGCCAGATATTCCCGAGCCAAAGCCTCTGTATGAAATATTTGTCTACTCTAAACGCTTCGAAGGTGTGCATCTGCGCGGCAGCAAGATCTCTCGGGGCGGCTTGCGTTGGTCTGATCGGTTGCAAGATTATCGCACCGAGGTGCTCGGCTTAGTCAAAGCTCAGCAAGTTAAAAATGCGGTGATCGTACCCAGTGGTGCCAAAGGCGGTTTTGTCTGTAAACAAGCGGCGCACTTGAGTCGCGATGAGTTTATGGCCGAGGGCATTGCCTGCTATAAACAATTTATTAATGCCTTGTTGGATTTAACCGATAATTTAATTGACGATAAAATCGTGCCGCCGGAACAACTGCTGCGCTACGATGAAGATGATCCGTATTTGGTGGTGGCGGCCGATAAAGGCACCGCAAGCTTCTCTGATAGCGCCAATAGCATTGCCTTAGAGCATGACTTTTGGCTGGGCGACGCGTTTGCCTCGGGCGGTAGTCAGGGCTACGACCACAAAGCTATGGGCATTACCGCACGTGGCGCATGGGTGTCGGTTCAGCGACACTTTAAAGAGCACGGTATAAATGTACAAACAACCCCGTTTAGCGTGATCGGCATAGGCGATATGGCCGGTGACGTATTTGGCAATGGCATGTTGTGCTCTAACCAAACGCAGTTATTAGCGGCGTTTAATCACCTGCATATTTTTATCGATCCAAGCCCCGACCCGACAACAAGTTACGCCGAGCGCGAACGCTTATTTAAGCTACCTCGCAGCAGTTGGGCCGACTATAACCGCGATCTTATCAGTGCCGGTGGCGGAGTGTTTGAGCGCAGCGCCAAGTCAATTACCATCAGTGCCGAGATGAAAACATGTTTTGCTTTAAGTGCCGATAAACTCACGCCAGATGAGCTTATTCAGCAATTACTGCAAGCGCCGGTCGATCTTATTTGGAACGGTGGGATAGGCACCTACGTTAAGTCTGGGCAAGAATCGCACGCCGCCGTTGGCGATAAAGCCTCTGATGGTTTACGCGTTAATGGTGAACAGCTGCGCTGTAAAGTTTTTGCCGAAGGCGGAAACCTAGGCATGACTCAGCGTGGCCGGATAGAGTTTTGCCGCAATGGCGGGGCTTGTAATACCGACTTTATTGACAACTCCGCCGGGGTAGATTGCTCGGATCACGAGGTCAATATAAAAATATTGCTGGCCGATTTACTTAAGCGAGGTGAGCTTGAACCGGCTCGGCGGGGCGATCTTTTGGTGGCTATGACCGATGAGGTGGCCGCCAGTGTGTTAACGCATAACTATCATCAAACACAGGCGATTAGTTTGGCGCAAGTTGATGTCTTGCAGCGCAGTGCAGAGTACCGGCGTTTTATCAATCATCTAGAAAGCGAAGGTAAACTCGACCGGGCCTTAGAGTTTTTACCAACAGACGACGAATTAATTGAGCGCCAAGGCAAAGCGCAAGGGCTTACGCGGCCAGAGCTGGCAGTGCTAATATCTTATGCAAAAGCCGATTTAAAAGAACAACTGGCCAGCTCGATTATAGTCGATGAGCCCAGCGTTAAAACCTTGTGTGCCGAAGCGTTTTCTTCGCCGCTGCAACAATCTTATAGCGCCGCGATAGAGCGCCATCGTTTACGGCGTGAAATTATCGCCACCCAATTGGCCAACGAGTTAGTCAACCGTCAGGGCTTTACGTTTGTTCAGCGCTTGTGTGATGCCACCGGTGCTGATGCCGCCAAGGTCGCCAGTGCTTATCGTATCGCTCGCGATATAGAGCAGGCGCAGCTCGCTTGGACGGCGCTTGAGTCTTTAGATTATCGAGTCTCGGCCGACGGCCAGATGGCGTTAATGCAAGAGCTGATGCGCCGCGTTAGGCGCACCACGCGCTGGTTTTTACGTAACCGCCAAGGGTTGATTGCAATAGATGCCGAGTTAACAAAGTTTGTCCAAGCGGTGCAAGAGGTGAAGCCTCTGCTCGCCCAAGGGATGGCCGAGGCAACTCAGGCGGCGTTGCGCGAGCGAGTAGAATTTTTTACCGCTACAGGGGTAGATGAACCGCTGGTTCGCAGCGTTGTATCGGCGGGGTATTTATACTCTGGGCTCGCGGTGGTAGAGGTGGCGCATCAAACTGAACGGCCGCAGGCGCTAGTGGCTCGTGTGTATACTGGGTTAATCAATGCGTTAGAGTTGGACGGCTTTGCCCGCCAGCTAATCAGTGTCAGAGTCGACAGCTATTGGCAGGCGTTGGCCCGCGAAGCTTATATGGATGATTTAGAGTTTGAGTTGCGGCGCATGACGGCAAGCTTAGTCAACGTTTGTGAACCGACGGCAAATATCGATGCCGCCGAGCGGGCGGTAAAGCAGTGGTGTGATGAGCACAGTCTGGCAATTGATCGCTGGGCTTTAATGGCGGGCCATGTGCGCGCCTCACAAACCGCCGATTACGCAATGTTTGCCGTTGCGTTACGCGAGCTAACCAGCTTGGTGCGCTCAGCCGAGCCACGGCTCGACTGACTTAAACGTATACAAGGTTTGGGGTTTAACGTCCGCCGGTTTTGAATTAATGTCGGCGTCTATATTAACGTTCAGGTGAATCAACCCTGAGGATTACCATGAGCATGCAAAACAGCAATCACATGATTGAATTAAACCACCCAGAGCTATGGCGCGAGCAGTGTTTGTATGCCGGTAAATGGCGTGCCAGCAGCAACGGCGAGACTATCGCCGTAACCAATCCGGCGAGCGGGGCGGTGCTGGCACAGGTGCCTAAATTGTCCTCCAGCGATTTAGAGCAGGCCTTGAGCGCGGCGCACAAAGGTTTTAATTATTGGCGCGGCCTTATAGCCGTAGAGCGCGCGGCTAAATTACGCCGTTGGTTTGAGCTGATGCAAGAGCACAAAGAAGACCTAGCGCGCATTATGACCGCCGAGCAAGGCAAGCCGATTGCCGAGTCGCGCGGTGAGATCGATTATGCCGCCTCTTATATCGAGTGGTTTGCCGAAGAGGCCAAGCGCGGCTACGGTGAAATGATCCCAGCGGCAAAGTCTGGGCAGCACCTGTTAGTGCGGCCAGAGCCAATAGGTGTCAGCGTGGCCATTACCCCGTGGAATTTTCCCGCCGCCATGATCACCCGCAAAGCGGCGGCAGCGTTGGCCGCTGGTTGCTCGATGGTGGTCAAACCCGCCTCTATGACGCCCTTAAGCGCACTGGCCTTGGCGTATTTGGCGCAGCAAGCGGGGATCGATGAATCAGTGCTGAGCGTAGTGACGGGCGATTCGGCCACGGTTGGTAAAGCCTTTACCGAGTCGCGCTTAGTAAAAAAGTTAAGCTTTACCGGCTCGACTGAGGTGGGCCGCAAGCTTATGGCGCAGTGTGCCCCCAATTTGCAAAAACTTTCACTCGAGCTGGGCGGCAACGCGCCTTTTATTGTGTTTGATGATGCCGATGTAACGCTTGCGGTAAAAGGCGCTATTGCCGCTAAGTTTCGCAACACTGGGCAAACCTGCGTGTGTCCCAATCGCTTTTTAGTGCAGGCGGGTATTCACGATAAATTTGTCGCGGCGCTTAAACAGGCGATGAGCGAGCTAAAAATCGGCGATGGATTTGACGAGAGCGTCAAACAAACCTCGCTGATTAACGCCGCCGCCGTCGATAAAGTAAAACGCCACTACCACGATGCCTTGGCCAAAGGGGCCGAGTGCGTACTGGGCGATGCGCCTGGGAGTTTGCCGCACAACCGTGTCGCGCCTATTTTGCTGCTAGGCGTCACAGATCAAATGCAGTTGTGGCAAGAGGAAACCTTTGGCCCCGTGGCACCGATTATGAAGTTCAGCACCGAGGCCGAGGGCGTCGAGCTTGCCAATGCTACGCCGTTTGGTTTGGCGGCGTATTTCTATAGCCAAAACATAGATCGCTCTTGGCGGGTGGGCGAGGCGCTAGAGTCGGGTATGGTAGGTATAAACGAAGGCGGCATTTCTAATGCCATGGCGCCTTTTGGCGGAGTTAATCAATCGGGCTTTGGCCGCGAGGGCGGTCGCCAAGGCATGCAAGAATACCAGCAGCTTAAATATCTTTGTTATGGCCGCGCAGGATCTGAATAAACAACCAATACTATGACCCAGACACCACTTAATCAGCTGGAATTTAGCTTAGATATTAGCGCGACAAAACTTGAGGCTTACTATCGCGGTAGCGTGCGTGAGGTGCTGGCTTACACAACCGATGGTCGGCGGCTGCGCTTTCCGCTGTCGTTATTGCGTCCGTTTGTAAGTCACAGTGGGGTACAGGGGCGGTTTCGTATTATTTTTGATCAAGCCATGCGCTGTGAACGACTCGAAAAAATCGACGTAAGGCGCTAATTTCAGTATCCTTGCCGCCGTTTTTGACGTTTTAAGCGAGTATTTGCCATGTACAAAACTGTGCGCAACCTATTGTTTCGGCTAAACCCGGAAACTTCCCACGAATTAAGCCTAGAGTGCATTGGCGCCGGAGAGCGCTTAGGCGTCACTCGGCTGCTTGGCAAAGTACCCGATGACCCGGTCGAGGTGATGGGCCTAAGGTTTCCCAACCCAGTAGGCTTGGCCGCCGGGCTTGATAAAAATGGCGACTATTTCAACGCATTGGGCTCGCTGGGCTTTGGCTTTGTCGAAATAGGCACCATCACGCCCTTGCCACAACCGGGCAACGCCAAACCACGTATGTTTCGGCTGGTTGGCAACAACGCCATTATTAACCGCATGGGCTTTAACAACAAAGGTGTTGAGCACCTGGTTAATCAGGTTAAAACCCGCCGCTATAATGGCATTTTGGGCATTAATATTGGCAAAAATGCTAAAACACCGGTAGCCGAGGCGTTAAACGATTACCGCGCTTGTTTACGTAAAGTCTACGCCTGGGCCGATTACATTACGGTTAATGTGTCATCGCCTAACACCCCAGGGCTGCGCAATTTACAGTTTGGCGAAAGCCTAACCGAGCTGCTGGGCGGTATTAAACGCGAGCAGCGCAAACTGGCCGAAGAGCAAGAGCGTTATGTTCCCATTGCGGTAAAAATTGCGCCCGATATGGACGAGGCCGAAATCGCATCGGTAGCCGAGACCTTGCTTAAGCTCGAAATAGACGGCGTTATTGCCACCAACACCACCATTGGTCGCGAAGGCGTCGAGACCGACCCACTGCACATCGAAGCGGGCGGCTTAAGTGGCGCACCGGTAAGAGATAAAAGCACCGTTGTGATTGCCGCGCTGGCCAAAATTTTAAACGGACGTATTCCTATTATTGGCGTGGGCGGTATCGATAGTGCCGAGGCGGCGGTCGAGAAAATGGCCGCTGGCGCGAGTTTAATCCAAGTGTATTCGGGCTTTATTTATAAAGGACCGGCGCTGATTAAAGAGTGCGCGCAAGCGGTGGCGCAGTATCGCCGCGAGCACCCAAGTGAGCCAGCTAAGCCATAAATCGTCCAGTACAGCGCTAAAATGGCTAGCTCTTTTTGCTTTGCGTGCTTGCCTTACTTACAGCGCGCAGGCAAAGCGATATAGCGATCAGCTGTGGTATAGCCGGTTGCCTATCTGGCCGATCATGTGATTGGGGGTTACGGAACAGCGCGAGCAGCGCAGTAAAACGGATAAATGGGGTGTGGGGCAGGGGCTAAAACGTAATAGGCCCGCGCTAGGCGGGCCTGATCTGCTGGTGGCAGATCCTGAGTCATATTACAATGCGTCTTGCTTTAAATCAGTATGGAGCAATCCTGTATTGTTTAAAGTTGTCGTTGTTTAATACCTCAGTTCATGTTGCATGTTTCAGTGTTCATGCATCGTTTACGCTGTAGTGCTTCAGTATAGATACCTCGATTTAATGGAGGTTGCTTAGCTTTTGCACTTGCGCCGCGCGATTAAACCCGTCCCATTGATCGGTGCGCGATTCGCGCCAGCCGCTCATCCATTGCTGCCGTGTTTGACCGGTTTCATGAGGGCAAATACTCCTGGATCGTCCGTCAATACCGGCCATGTAGCCTTTACCGAATGCTCGTTCAAGTTGATCACGTTTTTGGCGTTTCATGCTTAGCAATACCTCTTCGGTTATAAACTGAGCGGGCCGTAAATTGTTAATGCGTACTAGTGGTGCAGCTGTACTGTGTAAACACCGTCGATAAGTATGCAAAAACCAGCGTCGCTCCCGTTGTGAGTACCCGTTGTAAGTACTTGTGATAAACAGTCGAAAGTGCTGAAAACCTAAGCCTCTTTTGTCAGCGACGTAAGCGCGTGCTTATGTCTGGGTGGATGAAACCCACGGCTAAGGTAAAATGTGACACCTTGAGCCGTGGCGCTAGGCTGATCAGTAACTGGGTTGCTCACCAAGTTACGTTGCGTCGCGGGTAACAAGGCCGCTTAGGGCAATACCAGCAAGTAAAACTGGTACAGTTGTCACCTTTGACTTGGGTTGCGCACCTGTTGGCCGTAGTGGCTCCGTCCCCCCAGGGGATATGTTGCTAGCAGGGCGCAAAACCCCATGACGCTCACCCACTGGATCGGGCGTCAAACTTGGCGCTTAGCGCCGTTTACTGATCTGGTTGTCCGCCGTTGCCGGTAGGAATTTACCGACATGCGCTGTATGATTTTCAGCGGCGGACAGCCAGTACACCAAAATCTAACAGCTTTGTGAACGAACGAATTTTTATAGTGAGAGACGTTAATAGATCGTAAGAGTCTTAACAAAAACACCCCATTTGGGAACCGTTAGGTGCACAAAGTGTCCCGGCGGCCAGACAAGCAGGCTAATACCTGTTTTCACCTGTTTTGAGAATGCCTAACCCATGACTGCCGAAGCCCAATTTTTTGCCACTTGCCCTAAAGGGCTCGAATCTTTGCTACTCGACGAGCTTAAAGCCCTAGGGGCCGACAGTGTCCGTGAAACAGTGGCGGGGGTGTACTTTAGTGGCGATATCAAAAAAGCCTACGAGGTATGTTTGTGGTCGCGCCTAGCCAACAAAGTATTAATGCCTTTAGTGCAAGAGCGCGCCGAAACCGCCGACGATTTGTATCGCGTCGCACGCGCTATTGATTGGCAGCAGTACTTAAAACCCAGCGGCACTTTATTGGTCGATTTCTCGGGCGAGAACCGCAATATTCGCAACACCCAATTTGGCGCAGTAAAAATTAAAGATGCCGTGGTCGATAGTTTTCGCGATGACACAGGCGAGCGCCCCGATGTCGCAAAACGCGATCCAGATCTGCGCATTAACGCCAGATTGTCACGGGGCAATATCACCATTGGTTTAGACCTGTGTGGCGAAAGCTTGCACCGCCGTGGGTATCGTAAATCACAAGGCGAAGCCCCGCTTAAAGAGAACCTAGCGGCGGCTATTTTAATTCGCGCCGGCTGGGGCACCCCCGGCACCAATGAGGCATTGCTCGACCCCATGTGCGGCTCGGGCACCTTCTTGATCGAGGCGGCCATGATCAGCGCCGATATCACCCCCGGTTTAATGCGCCCCAGTTTTGCGTTTGAACGCTGGATCAATCACGACCAACACGCCTGGCGCGAGTTGCGTGAACAAGCGCAATCCAGAATGCGCCGTGGGCTCGAGCGCGACCTGCCCGAGATTCGCGGCTACGACGCCAACTTAGGCGCAATACGTGCCGCCGAAGAAAACATTGTCCGTGCCGGCTTTGACGATTGGCTGCGCGTTAGCCGTAAAGAGCTGCGCGAGTTTGTTAAACCCACCCATAAACCCATGCCCAACGGCATTATCGTTACCAACCCGCCTTACGGTGAAAGGTTGGGTGAGGTTGAGGCAATGAAGAGCCTGTATCGTCACTTGGGCGAGCGGATGCGCGACGAGTTTACCGGCTGGCGCGCGGCGGTGTTTACCGGCAACCCAGATCTGGGCAAGCAAATGGGCGTGCGGGCGCAAAAAAAATACAAGCTCTTTAATGGCACGATCCCCAGTGAATTGTTGTTGTTTTCAATCGAGCCCGAATACACCGTGCAAAATAAAGCGGCACCCATAGGCCCAACCGAACAACTCAATGCCGATGGCGAAGTGGTGTTGTCTAACGGCGCGCAAATGTTACTAAACCGTTTGCAAAAAAATGCCAAAAAACTTAAAAACTGGCGCAAACGTACGGGCGCTACTTGTTATCGTCTGTACGATGCCGATATGCCCGAATACGCCTGCGCGATTGATGTTTACGAAGGCGTGGTAGATGGCACCAAAACCCCGCGTCGCCAAGTACACGTGCAAGAGTATCAACCGCCGCGCTCGATTGATGAAAACAGTGCGGCAGAGCGCTTTAGAGAAATCGAGGCGGCCGTGCCAATCGCACTGGATGTAGCGCCCGAATCCGTTAGCTTTAAACAACGCAGGCGTAACCGTGGCGTTATGCAATACGAAAAGCTGCATGAAAAACCCATGGGCGAGCTACTGCAAGTACAAGAGGGCAATGCTCGCTTGCTGGTTAACTTATGGCAGTACTTAGATTCTGGCGTGTTTCTCGATCATCGGCCCCTGCGCCTGCGCATTGCCGCCGAGGCCAAAGGCAAACGCTTTTTAAATCTATTTTGTTACACCGCTGCCGCCTCCGTGCAAGCGGCGTTGGGTGGCGCGCGCTTTACCCTTAGCGTTGATATGTCGCAAACCTACCTTAATTGGGCCAGCCGTAATCTGGCGATGAACGGCCTAAGCGAATCCCGTAACCGCTTAGAAAGAGCCGATTGTGTCCAGTGGTTAAAAGATGCCGACCAAAAGTTTGATTTAATTATGCTCGACCCGCCGAGCTTCTCAAACTCTAAAAAAATGCTCGATGTATTGGATGTACAGCGCGACCACGTAAGCTTAATTCATCAGTCTATGCGAATTTTAGACGATGGCGGTGTGTTGTATTTCTCCAACAATTTGCGCAGCTTTAAGCTCGATGAAGACGCCCTAACAGGCTATAAAGTCGAAGATATCTCCAAGTCGACCATCGACGAAGACTATTCGCGCAATCAAAAAATCCATCAGTGCTGGCGTATTACCCAGCTATAGCATCGGTGATGCAACAGCGATAATGTTATGTGGCTAAAGCGGGCGGCAAATTATCTATGGCAGCGCAACCCCATAACGCGGGTTGTTTATGCCCGTGCCGATCGCGGTTTAAAAATCATCGCGCTGAGCTTAATTTTGGTGTTTGTCAGTGTGCTGCCTTATGCCCTAGCGGTGTTGTTTGATTGCGCAGTATCGGCCCGCGTGCAGCTGGTGTGGTTGTTTGCCATTGGTGCTGCGCTGGCGCATGTGGGGTTTGTGGTGGGGTTGGTGTTGTTGATTTATGATCGGTTGTGGATGAGATAGGGTGCCGCTAGTGCGGGCTTTTTATTGCATATAGCCACTTCGTTATAGACCGTAGTCATATGACTTACAATAGTGCAGCCTTCAGTTCACTTGCCTTCAGTCGCCGGGCGGGCGAGTTACTTCTTGCTCAGCGAGAAAAAAGAATTAATGATGAGATGGGGGCTTCATAAAGGTTTTTTGGCGTCAGGCATTTTTTATGATTGTTTTGCGCCGGACGTTTGGCATCAATCTCAAACTGCGCCAAATTCAACGGTGAATATGAGACGGCTTACTTTCAGATTCTGAAATCGCAATAATAAATTTGATATTTGGTAAATGTTTCAAAGGCTTAAAGATCAAAATTCACGCTATTTAACAAATATGATACATTGCTGTCTGCCGTTCAAATTGGCTTTTTAACCGTTCTACAAAACCGCGCCAAAGTTAGGGAGACAATATGATTTACAGTGAGTTGAGCTGGGTTTTTAAAAGTTTTCTAGGCGTGATACATTGCTGGGCGCATTTTTCAACACGCACATTAATAAGCTGTTATTCTCACGCGAGGATGTAAAGTTTAATGAAAAAATATAGGTGGGCTGTTTTAAGTTATTTTTGTTATATTTTTTCCTATACCTTAATGCTTTGGGTTTCATACTCTATGTACCAAGGCGGTCACGTTTTTCATGTTTCTGACTTGCCTGAAATAATAATGTTTTTCCTTGCTCCTTTAGTTATAGCCGGTGTGATTTCAGGTGCGGTAAGAATATTTAAGAGTGGTTCATCCGTAAATATTTTTACTCTGACGGTCTCGGTGGTTTCTGCTTTAGGTGTGTTTATAAATTCATTTGCAGCCTATTTAATATGGTGGTCTACCACGCAATAAAGCATAACAAGGGTAGTTTGGGCGACATATTAGTCGTCGCGCCTACGTCGCAACAACTAATATGCGCCAACTACAGGCGTTAGGGCTACAGAATGAAGTCAGCGCTGTTATTAATCATATTATTTTCATCATTCGCATATGCTGAGTTTCAAGGAGATGGAACATACTCCAAAGAAACAGATGAAAACGTATTTCTATGGTTTGATTTCCATAACCATGAAATTATTTTTCCTACATTTCCAATAAATCGGATCGGCAATTACAGCTGGCAGTTTGAAGGCTATTGTTCAAACAATGGCAGTTTTAGCGTTGATTTCATTACAGTGTCTACAGAGATGCAAACTTGGTGGCAGGACGAAACTAATTTAGAAGTTGAAGTTGTAAATAATCAGGGGCAATCTTTATTTAAAAAATCTGGCGCTTTAAATTCATATCAGGCCACTTACAAAATAAGGGATTGCAAAGTAATAACTAGACAAGACTGTCCCCCTCTAGAAAATGAGTGGACAACATCATATTATTTTATGTCTGACCATGGTGGCAAACTACATGAGGGTAGATCCATAGTGCTCTCCAATAAAAACAAAGAAACAACCGTTAAAAAAGAAGAGCACCATTACTACAATGTAGTTCATGATGCTGAAATAGGTTGTGGGAAATACGTTGTCACTGCGAAAGTAAACAAGCCATTCTGGGGTCATACCGTAAATGGCAAAATTAGAATTGTTTCAGGCTGGAAATAAAGCCCTAAGGATCAATAGGGTCAGAGTCGTTGATTTTTTGTGGGTTTAGATTAGGCTAAAATTATCGGATTGTAAGTTAAATTCAAGGATGAGCTTATGGCACGCTTACGGCGCCCCTATCTTTTTGATTGCCCTCAGCACGTTATACAGCGTGGCAATAATCGCGCTGCCTGCTTTTATTGCGATGAAGATTATAAAACTTACTTGTACCACCTGAAAAATGCTGCGGATAACTACCAGGTCGCTATTCATGCCTTTGTGTTAATGACGAATCATGTGCATTTATTGGTTACCCCCAGTGACAAAGATGGTGTCAGTCGTATGATGCAGTCATTGGGCCGCCGCTATGTACAGTACTTTAATTACACTTACGAACGAACTGGCACTTTGTGGGAGGGACGTTATAAATCCACTTTAGTGGATTCTGATACGTACCTATTGTAAGCGCCAAACCAACCACCCACTATACGAATCAATCCTAGGCCAGTAACCTCCCAGCTTTCATCAATAGGAGGTTCACATGAAAAAGCATCGCAGCCAATCCGACTGGCTGACTCTGATCGAGGAGTTCGAGCAAAGCGGATTAACTCAAGCCAAGTTCTGTGCCGAACGTGGGCTCAACGCTAAATACTTCAGCCTGCGACGGACAAAGCTTAAAGCTCGTCCTGAACCAAGTAGGTTTTCCCGAACCGTACTGGCCGAGCCTAAGCCGTCCGGTGAGGCAACGATACACTACGGCTCTGTCGCGGTGAAGCTTCCCGCCGGCGATGTGGACACTATCGCACAACTGGTCAAGGCTTTGGCTGCATGATCCAGTGGCCGGCAGATATTAAGGTCTACCTACACCGCGAGCCGGTAGACTTTCGCAAAGCGATTAACGGATTAAGCGTTATCGTTCAGGATGAGATGGCGATTTCGCCTTTTGATCCTGCGCTGTTTGTCTTCTGCAACAAAAAGCGCAGTCAACTTAAGGTGTTGTACTGGGATGAGACGGGTTTTGCTCTGTGGCAAAAGCGCTTAGAGCGCGATAAGTTTAAGTGGCCCAAGCGCTTGCCGGAAGATCCTGTGGTACTGGATCACGAACAGTGGCAATGGCTCTTGCGCGGGTTTGATATCGCTCAATTAAAACCGCATGAAACGCTGTTTTACCGAGACGTTCGTTGATGAGTTTTGGTAAAATAGCGGCATGTCAGAAATCGCACCGCTTGAACACAAAATCAAAGAGCTTGAAGCGCAACTTGAAGAACAAGAAACGCTTTTAAAAAGCCGTGCGAGTCGCATCAGCACCCTCGAAGAACTCATTAAACAATTTCAACGCAAGCAGTTCTCTGCCAGCAGTGAAAAGCTCTCTAAGGATCAGCTCGATCTAGGGCTGTTCAATGAAGCCGAATCGGCAGAGAAAGGCGAGGCGAGCGAACCCGCTGAAGCCACACAAGAAGACACCATTGATGTCCCGTCTCATACTCGCCGTAAGCAACCACGGGTCAGCCTACCGGCGAACCTTCCGCGTGAAGAGGTGTTGTATGAGTTGCCTGAATCCGAGCGGGTGTGCCCGCACGATGGCGCCGAGCTAAAGGCTATCGGCACTGAAGACCACGAGCAACTGGATATCATCCCCGCCCAGGCCAAGGTGATCGTCCATCGGCGCCAGAAGTACGTGTGCCCTTGCTGCGAAAAGCACCACGTCACCGCCACCAAACCCAAACAGCCCATTGAAAAAAGTATCGCCAGTGCAGGGCTGCTCGCTTATGTGGCTACCCAGAAATACTGCGATGCACTGCCACTGTACCGCCAGAGTGAGATCTTTAAACGCGCCGGGTTAGCCCTGGACCGAACCAACCTTGCCAACTGGATGATCCGTTCGGGGCAGCTGGTGCAGCCGCTGATTAATCTCTTGCATGACAAGCTGTTAGCGCAGCCTGTCATCCACTTGGACGAAACCACCGTACAGGTTCTCAACGAGCCAGGGAAAACCGCTGAGAGCCAAAGCTACATGTGGGTGATGGGCAGCTTCGCTGCCAGTCCCACCGTGCTGTTCCACTACGCCGACTCCCGGCGTCAGTCGGTGCCGCTGGATTTACTCGATGCGAGTGTGGGTGCCATCATGGTCGATGGTTACGAAGGCTATGGAAAAGCGTGTACAGACTACCGCATCACCCGCTTAGGGTGCTGGGCTCACGCCCGGCGCAAATTCATGGACGCCAAAACCGTCCAGAAAAAAGGCAAAGCTGGCAAAGCCGATCAGGGCTTGGCGCTCATCCAAAAACTGTACGCCTTAGAAAAATCCATAAAGGATCAGCCGCCAGATGAGCGCTACCGAAGGCGGCAACAAGAGGCGAAACCCGTCATCAACAAACTGCGAGCCTGGCTGGAAAAAAGCCTGCCTAATGTGCCGCCGCAAAGCGCGATCGGCAAGGCATTACTCTACCTGCATAATCAGTGGGATAGGCTTGTCCGCTATCTGGACGGCGGTGCTTACCCGATCGATAACAACCGGGCAGAGAATGCCATACGTCCGTTTACCGTGGGGCGGAAGAACTGGTTGTTCTCTAATAGCCAGGCCGGTGCCAATGCCAGCGCCAATCTTTATAGCTTAATCGAAACGGCCAAGGCCAACGGCCTGAATCCGTATGATTACTTGAAAGTGGTTTTTAAAGAGCTGCCCAATGCGCAAAGTGTTGAGTCGATCGAGGCGCTACTGCCATGGAACGCTAGCATCAAGTTAAACCAATCATAACCGGGTGGTTGGTTTGGCGCTTACTACCTATTTACCGTTTACCGATACATTGAGCTAAATCCGGTGAGGGCATGTATGGTAGAGCATGCAAGCGAATACCCGTGGTCGAGCTATCAGCATAATGCGGTTGGTCGTACTATCAGTTTTATTACGCCTCATGAGCTATATAATGAGCAAGGTAAAACCCTTGGTGAGCAACAGCGTGCATACAGAGCATTTTTTAAAGGTAGAATGCCTGAAGCGGATATACAAAAAATACGTGAAGCGACCAATAAAGCATGGTTGTTAGGCAGCGAACGCTTCAAGAGAGACTTCGAGGTTGTAGCCGGCAGGAGGGCGGAGCCAGTAAAGCAGGGCGGCGATCGTAAGTCACAACAATGGCGAGATCGAAATCAGCGACTCTGACCCTATTGATTCTCTTTCTCGGTCGACTGTTAATTTAAACTGCGATCTGATCGCAGCGTTGCTGAGTTATATTGGCCATACTCTCTGTTTTTGGTACGATATTAGGGTTAGATGAAAAATAGCGTTTTTTCATCTGACCCTAAATTCTTATAATGAGGTGGGTATGGCGTGTTGGCGTATGCAGTTACACCCAGATGATTCTGGGAATTCAGCTTTTCATTCTGCACAGAGTTTATCCGCAGGGTTTATCGGTTTAGATTTTGCTGAGCGCGTAGGCGATTTGGAGTTTGAAGAATTGGAGCGGATTCCTCAACACCAAAAAGATTATGTCGCTTTTGTAAGCCAAATGAAGGTCGGTGATAAAGTTCTGATTATCTCTCATCACTTTCCATTTGCCGTTTGCACTGTATCTGGCGGCTACAACTATATAAAAAATCCAGTACCAGAGTTGGGCGTATGGTTCCGACATTTTCGAAGAGTAGACAACGTGAAGTATTTTGCTGATTTTAAAACTAATGCAAAAGCTTGGCAGCAAATAAAAATGACAGACACAATTTCCCCTCTTGTTAACGAAGGGACTTTGTCGCTGAATCTAATTCGTGAGATGTATCCTGAAACATAACAAACTGTTTAAGAGGGATTCGCAACGCGTGGCATTTTTACTATGTGTTGAAATTAGTGATTAAGGTGGTTTGTGGCAGCATCAGTATTGCGTTGCTCACCCCTTGGCAGGACGTTAAGTGACTATGCAAACAAGCACGTGACTAGCCATTGTAGTTATTGCCTTTCTGATGCAAGTGACGGTCTTCGCGGCCATGGACAAATGGGCATGTTATGACTGTAATGCACAGCGATTGACTTATGGACTTTTGCTGTTTGGAAACGTGCTCGTAATAGCGTTTATAATTTTGGCAATCCGAGAATCAGATAGAGAGGTTTCTATGTGGGTCATTATTCCATCAACTGCACTATCCTTGATTACAGGTCTGTCATCTCTTGCTCTAGTAGTCTGGTTTGCAATGCCCTTTCTAAGGTATCAATAAGTGATTCTCGAAAGGCCACACTTAACAAGTTACTGCAGACCTCCATTCCAAAGCAATTTATCGCAGGCGTTATTCGACCGTGTTAGCTATAACCAGTAAGCACCATCTATTATTGCGGTGTTTTTTTATGTCGTTTTTCTGCATTACATTCAATGAGGTACTTTAATTTTGATTAAATTCTACAGTGAAGAGTCGGCGGATTTTGTTATGCTGGATAGCTCTGCTGCTCAGTTGCTTACTATGATGGGCTACGGTGGCAGCACGGAAGGGGCGGTTAATGGTGCAACGCTGGCTACTGCCCAGGAGCGTTTAATCGCGGCCATCGCGCGTGAGCAAGATAACCCGGCCAGTGCTAACCCTGATGAACAGAGCGGGAGCGATGACTGGAGTGAAGATGAAGACAGCGATGAGCCTGAGGCGGTGACTGTGTCAGCTCGTACCGCACCGCTGATCGCCATGCTGCGCCGGGCCAGCGATGCTGACGGTTATGTGATGTGGCGCTCTGCCTGAGGTTGGCAAGCTGTCGTCATGCTGCGGTATCTGCCTCACACCACGATCCAATATAACGCTTGATCTTGCGGGTTATAACCCAGCAATGCCCACTACAGAGCCTAGAGTTTATGTTAACACCCGATCCAGAGAAGATTTTAAGCTTTACCACGCCAAAAGATCTGGGTGATTGGCTTAAGGTGAATCACGCCCGCGAAAGTGAGTTGTGGCTGAAGATGTATAAAAAAGACTCTGGCGTGCCAAGTGTGACGTGGAATGATGTAGTGGTTGAGGTGCTGTGTTGGGGCTGGATTGATGGGATTAAGAGGTCACTGGATGAGCATGCTTTTTTGCAGCGCATTACCCCAAGAAAAGCCCGCAGTGGCTGGTCAAAAAGAAACCGGGAGCATGTAGAGCGTTTGATAACCGAGGGCCGGATGACGCAATCGGGGCTCGCGCATGTTACGGCCGCTAAGGCCGATGGCCGGTGGGATAATGCTTATGCGGTGAGTGAAATGACGGTGCCGGAGGATTTTCTGGCGGCATTAGCGGGCCAGCCTGCGGCACAGCAGTTTTTTGCAACTCTGACCAAATCGAGTCGTTATGTTATTGCCCATGGGTTAAGCAGTGCGAAGAAACCAGAAACCAGACAGCGGCGTTTTGAAAAATATATGGGTTTACTGGCCCGGCAAGAAAAACCGAGCTAAATCATACGGCTGCTTGCGGTTTTTAACTGCGTTAAACCGTGCATTAGGCTTTATACTTGGTATTGCTTACCGGCTAAAATACAAAGCTTTAGCCTTATACGCGAGGTTGAGGTTGAGGTTGGGCTCGCGACATAAAATAAAAAGCTCGGGCGTGTTACGTGAACCGTGATAATACAAGCTTAGGTATTTTAGGGGGTTAGGGTGGGGATATTTGAGTGGTTGAATAACCAATTTCTGAAGATGGAATGGCTGTTTTGGCTGGTTCGGGTTTTGGTTGAGGATGTGTTTGGTTTGTCGATGGCGACAGCCTCGGGTGCTAGCCTACACTTTTTTATTTACGATGTTATTAAGATCTTCATTTTACTTGCGGTGCTTATTTTTAGTGTGTCGTGGGTGCAAAGCTATTTTCCGCCGGAGCGCACCAGAAAAATCTTGGGGGGCATGAAAGGCTTTAAAGCGAACTTGACCGGTGCGTTAATGGGTACGGTAACGCCTTTTTGTTCCTGCTCTTCTATCCCGTTGTTTATTGGTTTTACCAGCTCTGGTTTGCCACTTGGGGTAACTTTTTCATTTTTGATCTCTTCGCCATTGGTTGATTTGGCGTCGGTTATTTTGCTGGCCAGTATCTTTAACTGGTCGATCGCGATCGCTTATGTGGTTGTCGGTTTGGTGCTTGCCGTTATTGGTGGCACTATTATTAGTAAGGCAAATATGACCCGCTATGTAGAGTCTTTTGTATTGCATAGCCCGGTGCTGGATGTTCCGCAGGCAGAGCTTACCCGTAAAGATCGCTTGGATTATTCCGTCGCCCAGGTTGCCGATATTTTTAAGCGGGTTTGGTTGTATGTCTTAATTGGCGTGGGCATAGGGGCGGTTATACATAACTGGTTGCCGGAGTCTTGGATTACAACGGTGCTGGGTCAAGATAATTGGTGGTCGGTATTGGTTGCCACCTTAATCGGCGTGCCGATGTATGCGGATATTTTTGGCACACTGCCGATTGCCGAGGCGTTGGTTGGCAAAGGGGTAGGGCTTGGGACGGCGCTGGCCTTTATGATGGCGGTTACTGCGCTATCGCTGCCTTCGCTTATTATGCTTAAAAAGGTGATTAAAGCGCCGTTGCTGGTGCTGTTTGTCGGAATTGTCGCCTGCGGTATTATCATTATCGGGTTTATTTTTAACGCATTTGCTTACTTACTTATTTAAAGGAGAGCTTGGTTGTGAAAATTAAAATATTGGGTTCGGGATGTAAAAAATGTAACACCCTGACAGAGAACGCTCAGGCGGCGCTGAGTAATTTGGGGTTAGAGGCCGAAATCATCAAAGTTACAGATTATGCCGAGATAGCCGCACATGGGGTAATGTCGACTCCAGCGCTGGCGATTGATGACAAGGTCGTGTCGATGGGGAAGGTGCTTTCGAGCTCAGAGATAGAGCCGTTACTGCAATAATACCAAGCCTTTAATGTGTAACCGCGCATTAAAGGCTAGTTTGTCTGAGTTTGTCCTCCTCCACTGAGTTTAATGCCTTGCTTAAAACGTTTGTTTGACGGGCTTGTTTTTCCCCTCACGCTGCTTACCCGCGATCACTTGCATAAAAAATCGATTACAGGATAATGCTCGGTTGATTGTAGCCTGTAACGATTCGTTAAAACGCGCCAAACACAGGGCGGTTTGTGCGGATCTGGAGATTTTTCATGAGTTGGATTTTTTACGCATTATTAGCCGCGCTGTGTTTTGGTTTGCGTGGCGTTTTTTATCAGTGGACCTCACAAAAGACCATGAACCGCAACTTGATGTTGTGCGGTGTGTTTTTTACAGGCTTTTTGGTCAGTATCTTTTTTTTACTGCTGCAAAAAACATCGTTTGATGTATCGATAAGCCATATTCTTGTTGGCGCCAGCATGGGGGTTTTATCGTTTTTGGCGAATGCGTCACTGTATAAAGGCTATGCCGTTGGTAAAGCGTCACTTGTGAGTGTGCTGGCAGGCCTGCCGCCATTAATTGTGGTTGTTTTGGCTTTTTTGCTGTGGAATGAAACCCTAACGGCTATTCAGCTTTGGTCGTTCTTTATTATTTTTGTGGGTATTTACCTGATTCGTTACTCCAATGATCTAAGCCTAACAGATTTAAAAGGCGCGCACTGGGGCTTGCTTGCCGCTTTGTTTTTTGGTTTAAACGATATAATGGGTAAGCAGTCCACTCGGGTTGAGTCGGATATGTTTATTACTTTGCTGCTAATGTTTGGCGTAGGCAGCTTTCTGTTTTTGCTGGGTTGGCTGGCCAACCGGCATAGTCGTAACCAACAGACAACGGAGCTGTCTTGGTCTACGGCTCGCACGTTTAATATCGGGATGCTTGTCGGAATAACCAACGTTGGCGGTATGGTGGCTATTTTAACGGCTTTTGCCACTGGCCCAACGGGTATGGTGTCGGCTATTTCCGCACTTAACTTACTTGTTGTGTTGTTTTATACGCGCTTCTTTTTGCGTGTACCGTTTCGTTTATTAGAGTTAATAGGCATCGGGTTTGCGCTAGTAGGCTTGATACTTTTACGGCTTTTTTAACGCAGAACTTTATTGCCTAGGTTGTTAATGACATGATTGGGCTCTCTGTTTTGATGGCATGCAGGCGGTAGTGATTTATGCAAAAGCTAATTTATATAAAAGTCTACAAGGGTTACATCGAGGCGAGAACAGCAGGCGAGAATAATGAGCGGCAGTTTCTCTCAAGCGGTTTGAATCACCCCAGATCTTTAGCGGGTGAGTTTATCGCGGTTGAAAACACCTTTAAAGAGGCTATTGCGGCACAGCCTAAAACGCTATTTGGTTTAATAAAGCCGAAAGTTTTAGTGCATTTGGTTCCCGAGGCTGCGGGTGGCTATACCGAGCTTGAGCTTAGGTTTTTTCGGGAGGCGGCTTTGGGGGGCGGTGCGGCTGTGGTGTATTTGCTTGACAGTCTGTATGGCCCGCAGCCTGATAGCGAACTTACCGATACTAAGAAGTGGCTTTAGCAACACGACCATGAGCTGTGGTTGTGTTGCGCAAGACAACTGACGATAACAAGCCGGCGGGTGCCGGCTTGTTATCAATCTTCCCCTAAAAAACCACCCGATTGGTGCGCCCAAAGCTGGGCGTATACGCCTTGCTGAGCAATTAATTGCTGGTGCGTGCCTTGCTCTACAATACGTCCTTGGTCTAACACAATCAGCCGATCTAGCGCGGCAATGGTTGATAGCCGATGGGCGATGGCGATAACGGTTTTGTTGCCCATTAGCTGGGTGAGGTTGCTTTGAATCACCGATTCGACTTCTGAGTCGAGCGCAGAGGTGGCCTCATCTAAGATTAAAATGGGTGCGTCTTTAAGCAAGACTCGGGCGATGGCTACTCGCTGGCGTTGCCCGCCAGATAATTTAATGCCGCGCTCGCCTACATGGGCATCGTAGCCGGTACGGCCCTTGGCATCTTTTAAGGTAATAATAAAATCGTGCGCTTGCGCCTGTTTGGCGGCGGCAATCATTTGTGCATCGCTGGCATCGGGGCGGCCGTAGAGCAGGTTGTCACGAATCGAGCGGTGCAGTAGTGAGGTGTCTTGGGTGACCATACCGATATGCTGGCGCAGACTCTCTTGCGATACCTGGCTAATATCTTGATCATCGATTGTCAGTGTGCCGCTGCGCAGATCATAAAAGCGCAGCAGAAGGTTTACTAAGGTTGATTTGCCGGCACCGGAGCGGCCTACCAGGCCAATTTTTTCGCCACTGTTGATGCTGAGATCAAACGCTTCGATAACGCTTTTGTCTTCGCCGTAATCAAAGCAAACATTGTTGAAGGCAATAACCCCTTGGTTAACTTGCAGCGCGGGCGCGTTGGGCTGATCGGTAATGGTAAAAGGTTGGGTTAAGGTGTTGGCACCGTCTTGCACTGTGCCGATATTTTCAAACAGGGCCGAGACCTCCCACATGATCCATTGCGACATGCCGTTTATACGCAGCACCATAGCAAGCGCTGTGGCGATGGCGCCGGTAGTAATGGCGGCCTGCGTCCAAAGGCTGATGGCGAGTGCCGCGAGGGAGAAGATCAGCAGGGCGTTTAAGCTCCAAACACAGACGTTGAGTATGGTGACCAAGCGCATTTGCGGGTGCACTGTTTGCAAAAACTGATTCATTCCGTCGCGCGCGTAGCTCGCCTCGCGGCCAGCATGAGAGAATAATTTAACCGTGTGAATATTGGTGTAGGTATCGACGATGCGGCCGGTCATCTCGGCACGGGCATCGGCTTGGGTGGTGGATATTTGCCGCAGCTTGGGTAAAAAATAAGACAGTGTGGCAAGGTAAGCCAGTACCCAAATAAGCATGGGAATCGCCATGCGCCAGTCAAGCGCGGCCATCAGTACGGTCATGCTGCCAAAGTAAACCCCGATATACACGGCGACGTCTAATAGCTTCATAACGGTTTCGCGCACGGCGAGTGCAGTTTGCATCACCCGTGTGGCTAAACGGCCAGAAAACTCATCCTGAAAAAAGCCGACACTTTGGCCAAGTAGGTACTGGTGCGCTTTCCAGCGCACGGCCATCGGAAAGTTGCCCAGCATTGTTTGATGGATAAGCAGCGCGTGCAGCGCAATCACCAAGGGTATGCCAATTAACAACACCAACGCAAAGGTGGTGAGTTTAACGCCGTAGTCGCGCCATAGTGCATCGGGTGATGTGGTATTAAGCCAATCGACTAAGCTGCCCAGTGCGCCAAAGAGCGATACCTCGATAATGGCGATAGTGGCCGACAGTAATGCCATGAGCAATAGGTAGCGTTTGGCACCTTGGGTAAAATATAGGCAAAACGCCAGCAGCCCTTTGGGTGGCTTGATTGCGCCATCGTTAGGAAAGGGTTTGAGCAGCTGTTCAAAAAATGCAAACATGTGGGACCTTGTATTTAACTAGCGTCGTGTTAAAGACCCACTAGCTTGGGGGCTGTATCAGCGTGAGGGTTATTGTAGCAAAAGTTTTAAAAGACGGTGCGGGGTTTGTTGCGGCCGGCTATATACTGCGTGACACGAGAATGACATATAAAGAGGTTAATAAATGAGAAGATGGTTGTTAGTGTTTGCCGCCGGAGCTTTGGGGGCTCTGGTCAGTGCGTTGGCTATGTGGTTGGCTGGACGTTATGGTCTGACTCAATCGCTGGGCGTGCGCTTGGCCCCGGCGCTGTCGGCGCATTGGTTGTACCCGCGTATAGTGTGGGGCGGCCTGTGGGGTTTTTTGTTTTTGTTGCCGCTGTTTGGCTCACGCTGGCTGTTAAAGTCGGCCGTGCTGGCGTTGGTGGTGAGCTTGATCCAGCTGTTTGTGATTTACCCCTACACCACACCGTATGGTGTGGCGGGTTTGGAACTTGGCATGATGATGCCGGTCGTAACCTATATTTTTGCGTTTATCTGGGCGCTTGCCGCCGCCATTAGTTTGCGTTTGTCGTAATTGAAAAACTTACTTTGGCGGTAAACTGATAGCTGTAACACGTAACAGTGGGTGCGTTTAGGTTATCGTGATTGTTGGCGTAAATGAGTTTATGGATTGTAATTAACGGCCGGTAGTTGTGCTGGCATTAGGAGATAGTATGAAGTTAGGTAAGTTATCGGTTGTTGTGTCACGCACTTTTTTGTTGCTGTGTTGTATGTTGTTTGCGTTACCGTCGCAGGCGGCAGATGAGCTTAATTCGGCAACTCTCGATAAATGGTTAACGACCACTAAAGAGTTTATTCCGATGCAAGATGTGTTTGATCGGATTTCGGAGGAATCTGAAATTGCTAAAAAATACACTCAAGACGAATTTAAAGCGATGGATGTCGCCGAGCAAGATAAATTGATGGATCAGCTGCTTAAAGATGAAGCGGTGTACGATGAAGTGTATAGCGTTTTAAATGCGCAAGATTGGAGCAGCGCTGGCCAGTACATTCGTGTTAGTACACGTATTGCTACCGGTGTGCAGGTTTACATGCAAGACATGATGTTAAAAAACTTACCTGCCGAGCAAGCGCAAATGGTAAAAGAAATGATGGGCGGCGAAGTGCAGGCCGATCCGCAAGATGTTGAATTTGTCAGCAATAACTGGACTAAAATCTCAACCTTTCTTGGCGATAATATCGATACCTCTGCCATATCATCTATGGGTAAGTAACGATTCTTTAGCGACTTAAAATCAAGCTCCGCATATTAAAATCAAGCCCACTTATAAAAGCCTCTGTGCTTTATGAGTGGGCTTTGGTTGTTTAACTGGCGGTTAATGCGCCGCTACGGTAGTCGTTGATCGCCTGTTCAATCTCCTCGTGAGTGTTCATCACAAAAGGGCCGTATTGAGCGATAGGCTCGCCAATAGGTTTGCCGCCAATCAGTAATGCTCGTAAAGTCTCGCTTCCCGCTGCGCTAATAACCAAGTGTTCGCCATCGCTTAATAACCCTGCAGTGCTAACATTTACGGCGCGCTTTTGTTTGCCCACCAATGCCTGACCTTCATAAGGGTAAAGAAATAAGTGGTGGCCAGCGGGCACGCTAAACGTTTCTGTTGTACCTGCGGCTATATGAATATCCCAATAAATCGGTTGAGTCGTTTTGCCCGATACCGCGCCAGTTGTGGTTTTTTGCTCGTGCTCTAAATACCCCGCAATGACTTTAACGGTTGTGCCCGATGCCAACGTCACCACGGGAATCTCAGCGGCGGCAATATCGCGGTAGGCGGCGGGTTGCATTTTTTCGCTTGCGGGCAAGTTCAGCCATATTTGAAAACCGCGCATTTTGCCTTCTAGCTGCTGTGGCATTTCTGAGTGAACAATGCCGCGGGCGGCGGTCATCCATTGCACGTCGCCAGATTTCAAATCGCCGCGGTTGCCTAGGTGATCCTCGTGCAGCATGTGGCCATCTAGCATATAGGTGACGGTTTCAAAGCCGCGATGGGGATGCGCTGGAAACCCGGCAAGATAATCGGCGGCATTATCGGAGTTAAACTCATCCAGCATTAATACCGGATCGTGCCGCCCATTAGGGCCTTGGCCCAAGCTGCGTTTAATTTTAACGCCAGCACCTTCGCTGGCTACGATTGAGGGGATTAATTGCTGTATTTCACGGTTCATAATAGTGCCCCTTAGTAGGTTGCCGGTATTTACATGGTTACGGCTAAGACTTAGGCGGCAAACGCCTGGTCAATTTCTTGCTGCGCGCCACTTAATGCCTGCTCTTTACCTTCGGCGCCCATTGCGATGCCTTCGGCATAGATAAAGTGAGAATCTTTTAGCCCTAAAAACCCTAAAAAAGTTTGCATATAGCCGGTTTGCGAATCGGCCTGAGTGCCTGCGTAAATTCCACCGCGAGCGGCCAGCACATAAACAGGAATTGATGGTAGCAAACCTTCTGAGCCGTTACTGGTGTAACGAAAGGTGATGCCAGAGCGCGCAATATGATCAAAGTACGCTTTTAGCGTCGAGGGGATACCAAAGTTGTACATAGGTAAACCAATGGTCACGATATCGGCGGCTTTTAGTTCGGCAATTAGCTCGTCCGAGTAATCAACGATTTCTTGCTCGGTACTGTTGCGCTTGTCGGCCGGGGTTAAAAAAGCGTTAAAGCGCTCGGCATTTAAGTGGGGCACTGGATTGGCGGCCAAATCACGTACGATAATGCGGCCGTCGGGGTTGTTTTGCCGCCAGCGCTTGACAAATTGGTTGCTCAAATAGCTCGATTGACCGTCGTCGCCGTTTAGGCTGCTTTTAATTTGTAATAGAGTTGCCATGAGTTAATTCCTTGATGAATTTTGATGGAGCTATTAAAGTATTTGCTGGTCCGATAATAAATAGCTAAATCTAGCTCTTTTTGATCGAATATATCGAACTGACAGGCGTAACGCTTGTTATGGGGTTCGGCAATGACAAGAAGTGGGGCAGATGTGTTATGGCAAAAGATACCAAAGTTACTCTAGATCAATGGCGTGCTCTGATTGCGGTTATTGAGTGCGGTGGTTATGCCAATGCCGCCGAGCAGCTAGGTAAAAGCCAATCGACGGTGTCTTACGCGATTAGTCAGCTAGAGCAAGCGTTGTCGGTAGCGGTGTTTAAGCTTGAAGGGCGCCGCTCTATTGCGACTGTTGCCGGCGAGACGCTGTACCGCCGAGCGCGACATTTATTGGCCGAGGCCGAATCGCTTGAGAACGCCGCATCTCGCATGGGCCAAAAAATAGAACCTGAGGTACGTTTAGCGGCGGATCTGTTGGCGCCAGCGGACGATATTTTGCATTGTTTAGAGCGCTTTACAGAACAGTACCCAACCACTCGTGCCGATGTGCTTGAGTCTGTGCTAAGCGGCACAGAAGACGCATTGGTACAGCAGCAAGTCGATTTAGCCATTGTTGGCCGACTACCGGCGGGCTTTATTGGCGATTACTTGTGTTCGATATCGCTTGTTGGGGTGGCGGCGTCATCGCATCCTCTGCACCAATTGGGGCGCAATGTATCGGCAGAAGATTTACGCCACCATCGGCAACTTATTGTGCGCGATTCGGGCATTCACCGCCGCTATAGTGCCGGTTGGCAAGAGGCCGAGCAGCGCTGGACTTTTACCCATATTAATAGCTCACTTATGGCTGTGCGGCGCGGCTTGGGTTACGCGTGGCTGCCCGAGGGATATTTACAGGATGACTTAGCCCGCGGCACAATTAAACGCTTACCGGTAGAGCAAGGCGGCGAGCGGGTGATAGCGCTTTATTTAGTGTTCGCCGATCGCGACATCGCCGGGCCTGCCACCCGCGCGCTGGCTGATATTATTAAAGCGCATTTTAGTGCGAGCTAGGGGGGGGGGGGGTAATGTTTAAAGCCGATGCCTGCAGTATCTATTTACCGCTGCGCTGCCGCAACGCCCTGGGGATGATGGCATCGTAGAGTATCGCTGTCCTTTACGAGCTATCGATTAGGTGTTGAGCTACGGGTGCGTCAGCCGCTTGGGGTCGAGCAGCTGGGTTAACTCTTCGCGAGACAAATCCGTTTCCTCGGCGGCTACATCAATCACATCACGCTGTTCAGCGTAGGCTTTTTTGGCAATCTCGGCAGCTTTACTGTAGCCAATAATGGCGTTGAGGGCGGTGACTAAGATGGGGTTTTTCGCCAGCGGGCGTTGGATATTATCGTAGTTGACGCTAAAGCCGGCGATGGCTTTGTCGGCAAGGCTTACGGCGCTGCCGGACATTAAGTTGATAGACTGAATAAGGTTGCTGCCTATGAGCGGCAGCATAACGTTTAGCTCAAAATTGCCAGCGCCGCAGGCACTGGTGGTGGCGACGTCTAGCCCCATTACCTGAGTGGCGGCCATGGCCGTAGCCTCGGGTATAACAGGGTTGACCTTGCCGGGCATGATGGATGAACCTGGTTGCAGGGCGGGTAAGCTGATCTCACCAATGCCGGCTAAAGGCCCGGAGTTCATCCAGCGTAAATCATTGCTGATTTTTAATAGCGTGACTGCCAGCGTTTTAAGGTTGCCTGAAAGGGCTGCAAGATCATCTTGTGCGCCGATTTTGGTAAACGGCTGCTCGACCGGCGTAAAGCCGATGCCGGTGTCTTCGCTTAAGCAGCGGGCAAAGGTGGCGGCGAAGTCGGCGGGGGTATTAATACCCGTCCCGACGGCGGTGCCGCCCTGAGGGAGCTGACTGATTTCGTTGAGTGCAAGAGTTAGGCGCTGGCGATTGGCGTCAATTTGACTCGCCCAGCCCGATAGCACTTGGCCAAAGGTCACCGGCATTGCGTCCATCAGGTGGGTGCGGCCGGTTTTGACAACCTCGGCAAGCTCCGTGGCGCGGCTTGTGATTACCTGATGCAGGTGCTCTAGCGCCGGCAGTAGCTTGTGGGTTATTAGCTCGGCGCAGGCAATGCGAATACTGCTAGGAAAAACGTCGTTGCTGCTTTGGCTGCAGTTGACGTGATCGTTAGGGTGAACCATAAGGTTGGCTTGAGCGCACAGCTGGCTAATCACCTCATTGACGTTCATATTACTGCTGGTGCCCGAGCCGGTTTGGTATATATCGACGGGGAAGTGTTGCAGGTGCTTTCCTTCAAGTAAGCTATTGCAGGCGGTTTGAATCGCACCTGCACGGGCAAAGTCTAATACGCCACACTCGAGATTGGCTTTTGCGGCAGCATGTTTTACGCGGATGATGGCGTAGATCAAAGAGGCCGGCAAAGCTCCTCCAGCTAGGGTAAAATTATCCACTGCCCGTTGTGTTTGAGCACCATAAAGGGCATCTTGTGGCACCTCGACATCGCCCAGGCTGTCGGTTTCGATACGAGCGGGTTTGTCTGAGTTGTGGCTTGTGCCAAAAGAATCCATATGGGCCTCATATTTACAGAGCCGCTGTAATCATTGCGCAGCTCTAGAGTAAAAAATTAGTTTGGTAACTGTAGCATACCCGCTGCAATGTGTTGTGGGGTGTCGCGTCAAAGAGTTGGTTGTTTATGAGCACAGAATTTACACTCCACAGTCAGTTTGAGCCGGCGGGCGATCAGCCAACGGCGATTGCTGGTTTGGTTGACGGAATCGAATCGGGTCTAGCGCATCAAACGTTGCTGGGTGTGACTGGCTCGGGTAAAACTTTCTCTATTGCCCACGTTATTAACCAAGTCCAGCGACCAACATTGGTCATGGCACATAACAAAACCTTGGCGGCGCAGCTGTATGGTGAGTTTAAAGAGTTCTTCCCTGATAACGCCGTAGAGTATTTTGTCTCATATTACGATTACTACCAGCCTGAGGCGTATGTACCATCGTCTGATACTTTTATCGAAAAAGACGCCTCGATCAATGACCATATCGAGCAAATGCGTTTGTCGGCTACCAAAGCGTTAATGGAGCGCAAAGACGCTATTGTGGTGGCGACAGTATCGGCTATTTATGGTTTAGGTGACCCCGAATCTTATTTAAAAATGGTACTGCATTTGGTGTGCGGCGAGCGGATTGATCAGCGCGAAATTTTGCGCCGCTTGGCCGAGCTGCAATACACCCGCAATGATATGGACTTTCAGCGTGCCACCTACCGAGTGCGCGGCGATGTGATTGATGTGTTTCCGGCCGACTCGGATATGGCGGCGGTGCGAATAGAGCTGTTTGATGACGAGCTTGAGCGCATCTCGATGTTTGACCCACTCACCGGTCAAGTACTGCAAAAAGTATCGCGCATAACAATCTACCCTAAGTCGCACTATGTAACCCCGCGTGAGAAAATACTGGCGGCGGTTGATCTTATTAAAGAAGAGCTAGCCGAGCGTTTAAAGCAGTTGCGCGAAAACGATAAGTTGGTTGAGGCGCAGCGTTTAGAACAGCGCACCCGTTATGATTTAGAAATGATGCAAGAGTTGGGTTATTGCAACGGCATCGAAAACTATTCGCGTTACTTGTCTGGACGCGAGCCCGGTGCCGCGCCACCTACGTTGTTTGATTACTTGCCCGATGAAGCTTTATTGGTTATTGATGAATCCCATGTGACGATTCCACAAATTGGTGCAATGTATAAGGGCGATCGCTCGCGCAAAGAAACCTTGGTGGAGTACGGTTTTCGTTTGCCTTCGGCGTTAGATAACCGACCCATGCGCTTTGATGAGTGGGAGGCGCGCGCGCCGCAAATGATTTTTGTCTCGGCCACGCCAGCCGCCTACGAGGCCGAGCACGCTGGACAAATCGTCGAGCAAGTAGTACGGCCTACAGGGTTGGTTGATCCGATTATTGAAGTGCGCCCGGCGACAACTCAGGTGGACGATGTGTTGTCCGAGCTGCGTGCCCGCGTCGAGCTTGATGAGCGAATATTAATTACGGTATTAACCAAACGTATGGCCGAGGATCTCACCGAGTATTTGGCCGAGCACGGTGTGCGAGTGCGCTATTTACACTCCGATATCGACACCGTTGAACGGGTCGAGATTATTCGCGATTTGCGTTTGGGCGAGTTTGATGTGCTGGTGGGTATTAACCTGTTGCGTGAAGGTTTGGATATGCCTGAAGTGTCTTTGGTGGCGATTTTAGATGCCGATAAAGAAGGTTTTTTGCGCTCGGACCGCGCTTTGATACAGACCATTGGGCGAGCCGCTCGGCACTTAAATGGTCGCGCGATACTGTATGCCGATCGCATGACCGGCTCTATGCAGCGTGCCATTGATGAAACCGACCGGCGCCGTGAAAAACAGTTGGCGCACAACTTAGAGCACGGCATTACTCCTATGGGTATTAAGAAAAACGTTGCCGATATAATGGATGGCACGCAAATTCCGGGCTCTAAAAGTAAGCGTAAAGGGGCCGGGCGCGGCACACAAAATGATGCGCTTGAGATGCCCGCCGATGGTGATGTTTGGAAGCAGATTGAAAAATTAGAAGCGCAAATGTTAGGCGCGGCAAAAGACTTGGAGTTTGAGCTTGCCGCGCAATTACGCGATCAAATTAACCGACTTAAAGACGCTGGAATTTGATCGCGATCGGTGCCGAGCATAAAAGCCTTTAATTAGGCAGCTCGGCCACCAACCTAATGCCAGTGTCCTCATGGTAGGTATACTGCGGTTGCGATTGACGAGAATACGTGTTGGTTTCTGCCGCATCAGATTTTAACGAGCCACCACGTATAACTCGCGCGGCACAGTCGCTGTGGTTATAGGCCGTCGCTATACTGCCGGCTTTGTCGTAGTTAGGGCGATAACAGTCAGCTACCCATTCCGAAACGTTACCCGCCATATCGTAAACGCCAAAATCATTACTTTTAAAGCTGCCTACAGGGGCACTTTTACTTTTAAAGAACCCAGTAAAATCACTGTCGCAATAGCGTCGGCAGTTGGCGTTACCGGCGGCATCTTTTTCGTTGTCGCCCCACACGAAAGGTTGCGCTTTACCGCTTTTAGCAATGTATTCCCACTCGGCTTCACTGGGTAGGCGATAGAGTAGGTTAGTTTGACTGCTGAGCCATTTGGCGTACATGTCGGCCTCTTCCCAGCTGACGTTAATTACCGGACGGTCGCCTCTGCCCCAGCGGTTGTCACCGGGTAAGGGCATGCCTTTTTGTTTGGCAAAAAGTTCGTACTCGTCAAAAGTTATCTCGTGCTGACTAACCGCAAAGCGTTTCTTTATGTAAATGTTATGCACCGGGCTGGCATTGGCATCTGGCCCGCCCATGGCAAAGCTTCCCGCCGGTATCACTACCATTGCGGGGCCTTTACCACCACTGGTTAGCTTACTGTTAAACACGCTGCCAATGGCGCGCTGCTCGGTAAGGGTGACGGTTTTGGTTAACGGTTGCTCGTCTAAGTTGACCCAGCGTAAATATTTACGATACCCCGGCGCGGTTACTTCTAAGCGATAACGGCCCGGTTTTAGGGGCATGCCAGGGGTGTATTTTTCGCGAATATTCATAATGCGTACTCGCGCATTACTTGGTGTGGGCGCCACCGTAAAGCTAAATGTAGCCGCCGAGCTGGATGCGGCTTGCTCGAGGTTATCGTCCGTTGTCTCTTCCGTGTCGTCGTCATTAGAGGCGTTATCGCTTAGCTGCGCTAATGCGTCTTTATCTGTCTCGTTGTCGCTATCGTCTGAATTGGGCTGGGCAATAACCGCCGAGTTAGGCTGAAGGTTATTGGGCAGCATAACCCGCGGGTCTGCGTTAATATTTAATGTTGTATTGTCGCTCTTGGTCAATTCGGTGGCGTTGGGGCTAGTTGCGCTGACGCTTTGCATTGGCTCGTCGGTGCGGTTGTTTGTCAGGTTACTCGCCGCCGCACTGGTGTTTATACTTGCCGCGCTGGATGCATTGCTCGAGCTAGTAGCTGCGCTGCTGTTAGCATCGGTTTGGGCTGTGAGTGTAGATGTGTTGGCGCTGGCTTGTTGTATCGTGTCATTGTCGGCCGGCTGACTTTCACCGCGCCAATTAAACACAATTAAGCCGAGTAACAATATCGAGACTACGCCTGCGGTAAGCAGCCGATATGGTGTTGGTATTTTTAGCAACCGCTGTAAGGCAGAGGGTTGTTTGGTGGTTTTTTGAAAGCGCGTCGCCATTAATGTGTGTTGCTGGGTCTGAATATCATTTAACGCACTGATTTCGGGTATGGCTTGGTAAAAACCTCGTTGTCGCGAAAATCGTAAGCAGCAGATTTTTGTCCAAATATAACGGCCAAGTGCACTAGCGCCAGCGGCCAGTCGCCACCAAATGGTTTGCGTTAATGTTTGAAATTGATGGCTGAGGTTTTGCCCGTCATTGTCGCCGTCACCAAATTCACGCATCTTCAATTGCAGCAGCTCGATGTCGACCATTAGCTCGCGACCGCTTTGGTAGCGTTTGTCAGCTTCTTTATCTAGCAGTTTATCGAGAATGTCTTGGTAGCGCCGATATTGTGTGGGCAGTTTAGGTAGGGGTGATGCCAGGTGCTTTAATGCAATAGCCACGGGCTCGTCACCTTGATAGGGGACTGCGCCGGTGAGCATTTCGTAAAACACAATACCTAAGCTGTATAAGTCGGAGCGGCCATCGGAGTTTTTGCCACGGGTTTGCTCTGGGCTCATGTAATGCGGTGTGCCGACTACGGTGCCGGCGCGGGTTGAGCGCGGCCCACCGTTGCGTGCTAGGGCTACCCCAAAGTCAGTTAATACTGCCGAGCCGCCATCACGGAACAGAATGTTTTCGGGTTTTATATCGCGGTGGATATAGCCTTTGTCGTGCGCATGGGCCAGTGCCGAGGCCATTTCACGTAAAATTTCTAAGGCGTTGTCGGGGCCAAAACCACTGAGCATTTTGTCGTGGATTGAACCGCCGGGCAGATAATCCATGGCGATATAATTGAGATTTTCGTGTCGGCCAATATCGTAAATAGAGACAATGTTGGGGTGCGATAATTGACCAACAATATTGGCCTCGCGCTGAAACCGCTCACTAAAGCTTGGATCGCCGTTAAGTGCCGGTGACATAACCTTAAGTGCCACCACGCGGCCGACACTTTCTTGGATAGCCAAATAAACGGTGGACATGCCGCCGTGGTTGATTTTTCGAATGATGCGATAGCCGGGTATATACATGGGATATCAGTTCAATGTCCAGTAGAGCAAGGCAACCAAAAGACTAATGGCGACCAAATAAATGACAGTGTCGAGGCGTCTGCTGTGAGAAAACATAGGCACCCAATGAGATAATTTTTGCAGTAGCGACGACGATTGTTTAGGCGCGGCGATAATCTGCACCGTGATATTGTCTCGGCCACCGGCGCGCAGCGCGGCTTGTACTAGCTCGCGGCTGGCGTCGCGCGGGGTTTTACAGCGTTGCAATATTTGGCTGATCTCACTCTCGCTGAGCTCATCGGATAAGCCATCGCTGCACAGCAGTGCCCACTGGTCTTCTTGCCAGTGCCGTTCGATATGATCGACCGTCACGGCCGCTAGTTCTTGCGAGCCTAAACACTGGGTAATGATATTGCGATCTGGGTGAGTTTGCGCCTCGGCTTCGGCAATGGCGCCGGACTCTAATAGCATTTGCACGTAGGAGTGGTCGCGGGTGAGTAGTTCTAATTCACCGCTGCTGTGGCTAAAAAGGTATGCGCGGCTGTCGCCGACCCAAGCGATTTGAAAGTGCTCGGCGCTGCTGCGTAAGCCTACTGCGGTTGAGCCCATACCTTCGGCCCCCACACCTTGGCTTGCGGCGCTTAAGACCGCCTTATGAGCAGCTTGAATTGAATCAACTAGCGGTTGCTGGGGGGATTGTTTGAGTGTTTGGCGAACGATGTCGCTGGCGACTTCGCCGGCCTCATGGCCACCCATACCGTCGGCGACCATCCACAGCCCATGCTCTGGAAGACTCAAGTAGCAATCCTCGTTATTGCTTCGCTTGCGCCCCGGGTGGGTGACGGAGCTAGACTCTAGATCCTGTGTCGGCGATTGCTTCATCCTGATTTTGGGCCTTAAATCTTGTTCGAGCGTTATTTGTGATTATTGTACGAGCTACTTAAGTATACGGTAGGCGTCGCCCTTAAATACCATGTCCGTAGTTTGCCATTATGCACAGAGCTAGAAGTTGCCAGCTATGGTGTAAGTCTCAATTGTGGCGCGACTGACACCATAGCCCTTGTGCTGTTCGGCGCTACGACACTAATGGCTCAATAGTAGAACAGCTTAGCGTTAAAAACCACGACCACATTAGAGACTTTTAATGGTTAGCCCTAATTTAACCAATATGTCTTTATTGGCGGCATTAGAAATGACCGCGATACTGGCGTTATCTGGTTGCAAATATAGCGCTGCCACCCGCTTAATATCCTCGCAGGTAACGTCCAACACTCGCTGTCTAAATTGCTCTCGCAGTTCGCGATTACGGCCAAATAGCTCGGCTTGATAGGTCTGCTTGGCTTCGCCTGCGGGCGAGGCGGGCTTATCGATACTGCTGATTACGCCCAGAATAGATTGCTCTACCTCGCTCGGGTCGATGTTTTGCTCTTGCAGCCAGCTTAGGGCGCTATCAAAGTCATCTAAGGTTTCCGTTAAGCGCGGGTCGCGGTAGGAGTAAAAGCGAAACACGCCATTGCTGTTATCTTGACTGGCGCCGCCACCGTAAGCGCCGCCGCGCTCGCGGATAGCGCGATGCAGATAGGCGTTGCGTAATACACCCCCAAGCACAGTTAGTGCGGCGGCGTCTGGGTGGCTGGAGCCCACGGTAGGGTAGGCTTTAGCGCAAAAATTAACCTGAGTGTTGGTCAGCCAAGCTTCTTGCACTTGGTGAGGCGTGTAAGGCACGCTGAGCGGGTTAAAGCTGTTTTGGGTTGCTGCGGGCCAGTAGTTTTCTAGTAGTTGACGATATTGCGGAAGCTGTTCGTCTTCGCCCACCAGCAAAAATTGGCGTGGTGCATGTTTAATAAGGGCATGGATGCTCTCTAGTGCAGCCGCCATTGCCTCGCGGTTAGAGGCCTCGGACAACGAGTCATCCAGCGCTTTTAGTTGTGTTAAGCCGCCTAAACCGCCCAACTCATGGTTAATTTTGGCGCCGGGGCTCATGCCGGCCGCTGCGGCAGACATGGCAAGTGCGTGGCCGCTACCGGGCACGCCTTGTTCGCGTCGTGCCCGTGCTTGAGCCACCAGTTCGCGCAAGCGGTCGTGCTCATCAAAGCGCGCATGACTAAGGGTGCGGTGAATCAGCTCGGTAGTAAGTTCGGCATTTTTAGCCAGCGCCTTGGCCGACAAAATCAGATAACCGTCTAGATCTTGTGGGCTGTTGCCGGTGCTGCGAATGGCGGCTGTTGCGGTGAGTGATCCGACCCGTTGGGCCTGTAAGTTTTGCACCGCGAGGTAATCTAACTTACCTAAGCCGACCTCAGTTAATGCCATCGCGTAAATAGGCAGTAGTTGTAGCTGTTGCTCGCTAAGCTCGGGCAGTTTGATAACAACCTGCTGATACAATAAACCGTTGGTGCCCGCGCCGTAACAGCGCAAGTTGTAACCGGCCACATTTTCATCACTGCCTGGGGTGTAATGCATGTCGGCAGGAATGTCCGCGAGTGTGACCTGGGGTAAAATGCTGTCGTCTTCGGTTTGCTCTTGACGGGCTTTTAAGTCGCTCGCCTGGGTGATGATCGCGTCGCGTTCGGTCTCGGTCAGTTGGCTTTTAATGGCCGCCAAGGTGGCTTGTTCGGCATGCTTGGCACGGCTTGCCATCTCTGCATCGGGGCGCAGTGTAAGCGTCACACGGTGATTGTTCTCGAGCAGCCACTGGCGCACTCGGCGCTGGATAAAATCTGGCTCAAACACGGTTTTGCGCACTTGCGCTAAGGCGGATTCAAGGTCCAGCTGAGCAACTGTGTCACCGCGGTGAGTCGCCGCGGTGAGGGCGGTCATAATCAGCTGTAGTCCGTAGGGAAAACCATCGCCGCCAACTTCACGCTGGGCTAATTCTAATTGGTGTAATGACGATTCGAGTTGTTCGTGAGCAACGCCGTTATTGGCCACTTCGGTTAAGGTGTCGAGTATCAGCTGTTCGACAGCGCGAGTGCTGTCGCCGGCGCAACCTTCTAAGCCGCAGACAAAACTCATCTCAAATTGGCTGTCGTCTAAGCCGCATAACGGTGACGGGGCTTGGCCTAGTTCGGTCTGTTCTAGCGCCATGGTCAGGGGCGAGGCACTGTTGTCGAACAGTATGCTGGCCAGTAAGTGTGCTTCTAGTGCGGTTTTTAAATCGGTTGCCTGGCCTAATAACCAGCCCATCACTACGTGGGTTTTGTTGTCTTTAACTTCGGCTTCTGCGTCGCTGGCATCCAGCGGGTAAGCGTCTTCGACCCTAATCGGGGCGTGCATACGCTTCTCGGGTTTTACCGCAATGGTGTTATCCAGGGCGCTAAACTTTGCCAGTGCTTGTTGATGGAATTTCTCTTGGTGCTCAACGGCCGGAATGTCGCCATAGGTCATAAAGATGGCGTTGCTGGGGTGGTAGTGGTGCTTATAAAACGCCTGCAGGCCCTCGTAAGTTAGATCGGGGATATGTTCGGGATCGCCGCCACTGTTGTAATGGTAAGTGCTGGTGGGGAACAAATGACTGGCGAGCTTTTGCCATAGCTGTGATGGCACCGAGCTCATGGCACCTTTCATCTCGTTAAATACGACCCCTTTGTAGGTGAGTTCCGAGCTGGCGTCATTGGCTTCGGCAAACTCTAAGCGATGTCCTTCTTGGGCAAAGTCCAGCGGATCTAAGTTGGCAAAAAATACCGCATCAAGATACACATCGAGCAGGTTGTTAAAGTCTTTGCGGTTTTGGCTGGCAAAGGGGTAGGCGGTCCAGTCGGAGCTGGTAAAGGCGTTCATAAAGGTATTTAACGAGCGCCGCGTCATCATAAAAAAAGGGTCGCGCACTGGGTAGCGCTGGCTGCCGCAAAGCGCGGTGTGCTCAAGGATGTGAGCAACACCGGTAGAGTCTTGAGGTACGGTGCGCAAGGCCACCAAAAATACATTTTCATTGTTGCTTGACGCTAAATGAATATGCTGTGCACCGGTTGTGCGGTGGCGATATTCTTCTATGGTGAGGTTCAAAGATTCTAAAGATTTGCTGCGCAGGTGCTCAAACTCAGGGTGTTGATGTGTGCTCATAAAGTACTCAATGTTGGTGGCCCGCCGGGTTTATGGCCGGTTTGGATCAAAACTTACCAGATGGTTCATATAGCTATCGAAGGCGCTTAGTGCTTGCTCACACAGCGTGGGATTGGCCTCCAGTTGCTGTAAAGCGTAACAACTTGCCTCGAATGTGGAAAGCTGATCCTGCTTGGCGGCGGATCTTATTCGATAGCGGCTCGTCGGTATGGTGTTGAGTGTGACTCGCGGCAGGCTATTTAGCCACGGGTTTAGGTGTAGCATTTTGCGGCTTTTGCGCCAGGTTGCATCAAGCACTATTAGATGGTTAATGGCTTTCGGGTCTGCGATTGGCGCGGCTGCGGCCAGCGTGTCCTCTGGCTGGTCGGGGTATAACAGCGCGGCATTGTGCGATGCAAACTGTTCTATTAAGGCGTTGTCTAGCGTCTCGCCGACCAGCAGTGTCGCTGAGCTTAAACATTTAACAAGCAGCTCGCCGGTATTTTTTGGGTGACCGCTTTCATCGGGATGTTGCAGCACTACTACCTGGGTGCGGTTAGTAATTGGCCGAATATAGGCGCAGTAGCAGCGTGCGTCGGGGCGCTGACAAGTAGAGCAGAGGCGGCGCGGCATTAATTTGCAGATAAGGCCGGCAGGGGCTCGGGCGAGCCGGTGGCGATTAGAACGTTTTTAGCGGCGCGGCTGAGCTTTTTAATGGCCGCTTCACGGGCGCTGGCATCGGCCCGGTTGTTAAACGATTCTAGCCGACACAATTTAACGGGTTTGCAGGTGCGAAAAAACCGTGCGCCGCGCACGCCACTGCTGTGCTCTTGCCAGCGGCGGCTGATGTCGGTGGTGATTCCGGTATACAATTTGTTGTTATCGCTAAGAATGATGTAGGTGTACCACATGCGTTTATTGGCGGCTTGAGGGCCGTTATCTGAGGTATAATCGCGCCATTATAGCCCAATGCGGGCGTCTTTCGGTACTCCCTCATTATGCCCTCTGAATCTACCCAGCACGATCGTAACTTTGATGACTTAGCTGAGCGCTTTAGTCGTAACATCTATGGCGGTTTAAAAGGACGTATCCGCTTAGCGGTATTGGCACGGGATTTTGCCGAGTTCTTGCCAATCGCGCCCTATGTCCCGCTAACCCCCGATAAAACGTTAAATATCCTCGACGCCGGTGGTGGTCAGGGGCAGTTTTCGGTGCCGTTGGCGGCGGCTGGTCACTCGTTAGTGCTGTGTGATATCTCGGCCAATATGCTGGCTTTGGCGCGTCAGCGGGTCGATGAATTACAAGCAGGCGCGCGGGTGCAGTTGCTTAAGTGTCCGGCGCAAGAGGTGGCTGCGCAGCTAGCCGACACGGCCCCGTTATTTGATTTAGTGATTTGTCACGCGGTGATCGAATGGGTGGTTGCACCCTTTGAATTGCTCGACAGCTTATTGGCGCAGTTACGCCCCGGTGGGCACTTATCACTGATTTTTTATAACAAGCATGCGCTGGTATACAAAAACCTATTGCGCACCAATTATAAAAAAGTAAAAAGTGAAGACTACCGCGCGTTTCGTGGCAGTTTAACGCCTATCAACCCGCTTACCCCCGAGGCGCTACTAGAGTACGCGCAAAGCCGTGAGCTGGAGTTGCAGTGTCACAGCGGGATTCGAGTATTTTACGATTATATACTCGACCCTGAACAGCGCCAGCGCGAGCCCGACTCGGTGTTGGAGTTAGAGCAAAAAATGTCTCGCCAGCAACCGTACCGAGATCTGGGCCGTTATATTCACTTGTTGTTGCGTAAAAAGCCGGACGAATCTTAACCAAGCGCTTTTAAAATACAGCTCTTAGCCATATTAATGCGCGCGGCAAGATAATCGTTGCCACCGCGGTCGGGGTGGAGTTTTTGAATCAGGCGTTTATGCGCTTGTTCGACCTCATGAACGGTTAATGTGCCCATCTGAAATGCGTCTTTTACTCCCAGTGTAAGTAGCGCTTCATCTAAGCTGATATTAGCGCTTGCAGATTTAGGCTCGGGCGGGGGAGTTTGCGTGGCCCGGTAGCGCTGCAAAAAAGGTAAAAACTTAAAACCTAGACCAAACAGAAGCTTGCCCATTGGTATTAATGCACCCAGTGCGGCCCCTAGCCAATGAATTTTGCCGGTAATAAGTAAAAAAACTAAAGTGCCAAGCAATAAATAACATAGCGCTCGGACAACGGCCTGGCGCTGTTTGCCTGGGGGTAGCTTGCGCAGCCACGACACACCAAAAAACAACAGCGCGAGTAATAAAACAATGGGGATCAATCGAAACACCGTAAGCTCCAGCGGTAAGTATAAAGGTTTGCCTGAGAAATAATGGCCGCGTATTTGATCTTATCATCCTTTGGTAAGCGTGGGCTAAATCTCAGTTATATGCCGGCAACGGCGTTATGTATCGCGCCGATGGATGAATTTGGTTATGCTTCGCGGATATATTTAAAGCGCACAGAGAGGCCATTCCAGCTCAGTGGTGCGCGCGACAATGGCAAAAGGGAAGCGTTATGGCGGTAAAAAGGCAGCCAAAGGTACACAGTGGTGTGATAGCAGTAGCCCGTAGGGTACAAGGTTTAGGGCGTAGCGCGATTGTTGCTGTGTTACTGATGCTGGCCGCTTGTGGCGGCTCTGGTAATAGCTCTGACGGCGGTTTCTCGTCCCAGTCTTCAGCTGGCGTGAGTAGCTCCTCGTCCCAGTCTTCAATCAGCGTGAGCAGTTCTTCGTCGTCTGTAAGCTCGGTACCCGCTACGGTGAACATAAGCGGCACGGTTGGTTTCGATTACGTCCCCATAAGTAAAGGGCGCGGGCTAAATTATGCCGCTACACGGGTTAAGCCCGTGCGTTTGGCAAATGTTTACTTGATCGATGCGGCCGGCGAGGTGGTGGATTCATCGCAAACTGATGCAGCAGGTTATTACACATTGCAGGCGCCAGTGAATACGCAAGTTAAAGTGCAGGTAGCCGCTGTTAGCGAAAGTAATGCGGCTCAGCGTTGGGAGATCCGTGTTGAAGATAATACTATGGGCAATGCACTTTACGTACTTGAAGGGCAGTTGCGATCGAGCGGCACGGTTAACTCAGTGCGCGACTTACGGGCAGCATCGGGCTGGACCGGAAGCGATTATACCGAGCCACGGGCGGCGGGGCCGTTTGCCATTTTGGATAGCGCTTATATGGCGGTACAAAAGCTTGCCGAGGTTGACGCAAACCTAACCCTCCCTGTCAGTATTTTCCGCTGGTCTGTTAACAATACTACCGCCGAGGGCCTTTTGGCCGACGGCGATATCGTCACCAGCTTTTATAATGGTGAAGCCGTTTATATCTTGGGGCAGGCCGATGTCGACACCGATGAGTATGACGCCCATGTGGTTGTGCATGAGTGGAGCCATTTCTTTGAGTATCGTGTTGGTCAACGCAGTAACTCGATTGGTGGTGATCACAGCGGGCTCGATAAGCTTGATATGCGTGTGGCTTATTCAGAGGGTTTTGCTAATGGTATTGCCGGTTATGTTCTGTCAGACCCAGAATATCAAGATAGCTTTAGGTTGGGGCAAGAATATTCCGCTGGTGTCGATTTAAGTCGCAAAGATGTTTTAGATGCAGGTTGGTACAGCGAGACATCCATTCAAACTATTTTTTATCACTTGGCTGATTCTGGTGCGTTCGAAGAAATATACGGCGTGTTAACCGATGCTTTGTATACTGCGGTGCCAGCGTTTACCAGCATATTTAGCTTTGCCGATATTATGGCAACACGTTATCCGGCCGCGTTTCCTGTATTAGATACTTTAATGAGTGAGCAGAGTATTACAGGGCGCGATCAGTTTGGGGCCGGTGAAACTAATAGTGGCGGTACAAACGGCGTGCTGCCGTTGTATGTTGATTTACTGCCGGATGGGAGCGAGACAACCGTCTGTAGTACGCAAATAAATGGCAGCTATAATAAACTGGGCATACACCAGTTTTTAAAGACAACGGTTTTGAGTGGCGACAATTATCAGTTGGTCGTTGAAAATAATGGTGACCGTATCGAGCCCACAGATCCAGATGTTGCAGGTTCGAGAAACGCGTTGCAATGGCGAGGGGACAGTGGCGTCAGTGATTCTGAGGTGCTTAACCTTAACCTGCAAGGCGGCACCACTTACGCATTTTCGGTAAATGATTATGCCGAACATATCGACGCGCAATCGGCGGGTTATCAGCCTGCTTGTTTTAATGTTTCATTAACTCCTCAATAGGTGCGGCATGATGAATTATAACTTACTAGCAATAACGCTCTGCTTTACTCTGCTTCAGGTTGGGTGCGGCAAGCTAGATAGCTCGACGGCTGTTGAGTCAGGAGTAACCCCTATGGCCACTACGCTGACGGTAGAGCCTGTCAGCCGGCTCAGCGCTAAACCAGGTTTGCCGGTTACCTTATTAAACCCTCGCCAGGGCATCGATGTCGGAGTGGGCTCGCAAGTTGACTTGTCATTAATGTCTCAGCTTGTAGACGGATATTTAGATGTGCGCATTACCCTAAGTGAAGGCCTTACGTTGATTGAGGGTGAACTGACACAAAATAGGAGTATTGATAATGCAAAGCTAGTGCCGATGAGCCTTGTTTTGCGAGCGGATATGGCGGGTAAATATTACGTCAATATGGAGATTGTCAATCCAGAACAATTACAGGGTGTTAATAGACGTGCATTAGCCGTTACCGTAATCGCCGGAGGCGAAGTCAATAAAGCGCTAAAAACCGAAACAGAAAATGACCCCGAGCAGCATATACTGCCAGCTCAAGAGACGACACGCTAAGTTTTATGCGATATTTAATACGCGTATTTTAAGTGCTAATTGCCATTATATTCAGCATATTTATACAGAGGATTACATGGGGCAATATCGTTTAATGGCCGAATGGGAACCGCAGGCGGCTGTATTGCTTACTTGGCCCCACGCCGACACCGACTGGGCGCCATTACTTGCTTCGGTTAACCAAGTTTATACTGAGCTTGCTTATCATATTTGCCGGTTTAGTCGTTTATTAATAGCCGCGCCTGAAGCAAACCACGCCGAGATAAAGCAATTACTGACGGCTCGTGGTGTACCCGAGCAGCAGGTGCAAATTTACGCAGTAGATAGCGACGACAGCTGGGCGCGCGATCACGGTCCATTAACGGTTAGTCGTGATGGTGTGGCGCGATTGCTGGACTTTCAGTTTAATGGTTGGGGCAATAAGTTTGATGCGTCGCGAGACAATGCCATTTCTAAAGCGTTAGCGAATGCTGGCGCGTTTAGCGCAGAGCTAGAGAGCATCGATTTTGTACTAGAAGGTGGTGCGATTGAAACCGATGGCGAGGGAACCTTGATGACCACTCGCTCGTGTTTATTGAATCCTAACCGCAATGGCGATGTGAGTCAGCTTGAAGTCGAGCAAATATTGCAGCGTCATTTTGGTGTGGGCAAGATCAATTGGTTGGATCATGGTTTTTTAGAAGGTGATGATACCGATAGCCATATTGATACCTTGGCACGTTTGTGTCCCGATCGTCGAATTGCTTATGTGGGTTGCCGCGATAAAAACGACGTGCACTATGACGCTCTAGAAAAAATGCAAACCCAGTTACGCGAGTTTCGTGATGCCCAAGGGCAACCTTACGAGCTGATTGAGCTGCCTTGGCCACAGGCTGTTTATTCGTCCGATGGCGAACGATTACCTGCAACATATGCAAATTTTTTAATTTTAAATGGCGCTGTGTTGGTGCCCATTTATCAAGATCCAGCTGATGCAGTGGCGCTGAGTAAAGTGGGCGAGGCCTTTCCTGGGTATGAAATTATTGCCGTAGATTGCGGCGTACTTATAGAACAACATGGTAGCTTGCATTGCATTACCATGCAGCTGCCTGTTCTATAAAGCTATAGTAGGCAGTTGTCGGTTATGGCGTTATTTAGCATAAAAATTGAGAGGGTAATGTAGCGTGAGTGTATTAAAAGTCGGTGTGGCGCAACACGCCTGTAGCGGTGATCTTGCCGCCAACTTTGAGGCGAGCCTAGCCGCTATTCGCAAGGCCGCCGCGCAGGGGGCAAAGCTGGTTGTGTTGCAAGAATTGCATCGCGGTTTATATTTTTGTCAGCGCGAAAGTGTTACCGAGTTTGATAATGCCGAAACGATCCCCGGGCCAAGCACCGATGCGTTGGGCGCGTTAGCGCGTGAGTTAGGTGTGGTGATTGTCGCCTCGTTGTTTGAAAAACGCGCCGCAGGTTTGTACCACAATACCGCAGTAGTGCTAGAAACCGACGGTACTATCGCCGGTGTTTATCGTAAAATGCACATCCCCGATGATCCGGGGTTTTACGAGAAATTTTATTTTGCGCCAGGCGATTTAGGTTTTACCCCTATCGATACATCGGTGGGACGCTTGGGTGTATTAGTGTGTTGGGATCAATGGTTTCCTGAGGCGGCTCGATTGATGGCGATGGCAGGTGCTGAGTTGTTAATTTACCCAACGGCCATTGGCTGGGATCCGGCCGACGATACATCTGAACAAACTCGCCAGCGCGATGCCTGGGTTACGGTTCAGCGCGCCCACGCGGTTGCTAATGGCGTACCGGTTATTAGTGTTAACCGGGTGGGGCACGAGTCAGACCCAGAAGGTGGCGCCGGTATTCAGTTTTGGGGCAATAGTTTTGTCGCGGGCCCACAAGGTGAATTACTGCTTGAGCTGGACCTTGAGGCCAGTACAGATGTTGTCGATATCGATATGCAGCGCTCAGAGCATGTGCGCCGCATTTGGCCATTTTTACGTGATCGCCGTATCGATGCTTATGCCGATATTACCAAGCTCTACCGCGATTAGTCGTTAACAAGGAGCTATTTTGGCTGACACCACATCACCAAGCCCACAGTGCCCGGTTAACGAACCGCACTGCGAATATCTTAATGAGCTGTTGTCGCTGCGTCAGCAAGTGACAAACTTGCAGCGCGAGGCGCGTACCGATGCTTTGACGGGGCTGTTTAATTACCGCCATTTTGATTTAATTTTAAATCAAGAAATGGAGCGGGTGCGGCGCAGTGGCTTACCCATGGTGTTAGTGCTGTGTGATATTGATCACTTTAAGCAGTTTAATGATACTTATGGTCACGAGGTGGGCAACCGCATGTTGCAGCAAGTGGCCCGTGTTATTGATCAGCAGTTGCGCCAACTAGACACCGCCTGTCGTTACGGCGGCGAAGAGTTTGCATTAATTTTTCCCAGCACCAGTTTGTCGCAAGCGAAGGGTGTGGCCGAACGTATTCGTACCGCAGTTGCGGCGGTTGAGCTTGAGTTATCCGCAACACAAAAAGTAGCTGTCACTTTAAGCTTAGGCTTGGCGAGTTTTGTTAGTTCGGAAAGCTTACTTGCCTCAGAGCTGGTGGCCAATGCCGATGAGCAGCTGTACCGTGCAAAAAAACAAGGGCGAAACTGTGTTGTGGCACCGGATAACCGCGTTACAAATAGTAGTGCATTAGAAGTCACCGCTGATGAGAAATCAGCCCTGTTTGCAAGTATAACAACCGATTACTCGAATGATGAGCCAGAGCCCGCAAGCGATTGACAGCGTACCCTTTGCCTTAGCTTGCATTGAATTTTCGATTTATTTTATAGGGTGTGATTGCGCTGGCAGATATTGGCTGGCTAAAAATTTAAAAGTATCGGTTGGCTTGACGAGTAACGATACGTTAATAAAGTGTTCACTAAGGATAAACCAATGAGCTTTCCAAAACTGGGCAATTTAGCCCCTGCGTTTACACTACAAAATCAAGCCGGTGAGAGCGTTAGCTTAAAAGACTTTCGCGGCAAAAAGAATGTGGTGTTGTATTTTTATCCCAAAGCCATGACTCCCGGCTGTACTGTTCAGGCCTGCGGTTTACGGGATACGCAAGCCGAGCTGGATGCATTGGATGCGGTGGTTTTGGCTGTAAGTCCAGATCCGGTGCCACGCTTGGCGAAGTTTGTCGAGAAACACCAGTTAAACTTCACTTTGCTCTCAGATGAAGATCACGCTATAGCCGATAAGTATGGGGCTTGGGGTTTAAAGAAGTTTATGGGGCGAGAGTTTATGGGGATCCTGCGCACTACGTTCTTTATTGATAAAGAAGGGCGGCTCAGCCATATCTTTGACAAGGTTAAAACTAAATCCCACGATCAAGATGTATTGGCGTACCTGAACTCGCAGAACTGACCCAATAGTTGGCGGTAATTCTTGCTGGCATGTGACTTGGCGCAAAAAAATCGCCGGTAAAGACTGAGGGGCGCAATAATAATGCGTCAGATAGCTTATAATCTTAATCAGTAGGCAGGCGAGGGGTTGGCTTTCTCTCGTTATAGCCGTTACGTCTATTGGCGCTTATTTCAGCGCCGTAGCGATCTTAAGCTACCGGACAAACCTATTGCCAGCGCATTCGCCAGCCTTTATATTGTTGGCAGCCAATAAGTTAGTCATATCAGCCCGTTTAAATAGTCAGTTCCATTAAGGGTGGGCCGCCAGTTAAGGTCCAGCACAGGAGAGCCTAATGATTCAACTACAACGACTTAACCCGCAAATAATCGATGAGGATGGATTTGCCCGATCCGGGATCCGTTCCTATCATGAGTATATTGTATTGGCCAAGTTGCCGCAGGTTGATGGTGTCTCTGACCGGGTGTTACAAGCTTTACAAAAACGAGTGGGCCACGCGCCCATGGCGATAGAGCATATAGCCCAAGATTTAAACCTTTCTAAGCGTACCTTGCAGCGCCGTTTGCAGCAGCAGGGCGCAAGTTTTGCCCAGTTACGCGATAGCTTGCGCTTTCATCACGCCATTAAATTTTTGATTGACGATCATATGAGTGTTGATGCGGTATCTACCGCACTCGATTTCTCTGATAGAACCAGTTTTACCAATGCTTTTAAGCGTTGGACTAATCTATCCCCCAGTGTGTTTCGTAAGCTATTTCGCGATTACGCCTAGATCGTCCTGCTCATTAAATAGTCTCTTTATGAAGGCTGTCTAACGCGCAGCCTTTATCCTTGATTTATCCGCCTGTCGCCGTTGGCAAAATCTGTCAAACACGGTAGAGTTACGCCTCTTTTTAAGCTAATGAGGTTTTCCCTATGGGATTTTTTGTACAGTCCGCTTGGGCACAAGGTCAGGCCGCACCACAAGGTGCTCCAATGTACGTTAACTTGCTGATGTTTGGCGGCCTGTTTTTGTTTATGTACTTGCTGATTATTCGTCCGCAGCGTAAACGTCAAAAAGAACACAAAGACTTGGTTACCAGCTTAAAGAAAGGCGATGAAGTATTGTTGACCAGTGGTATGCTGGGTAAGTTGCTTAAGGTCGATGAAAATTACGTTGTGTTAGAAACCGGCGCTAATATTGAGCTAAAGTTTCAAAAATCAGCAGTGCACGCGGTGCTGCCTAAAGGTACCGTTAAGTCTATCTAAAAGGTTTAGGCCCTTGCGCCGGCTTTGATAGTAGCAGGCCAGTTTGTAGTTTATGCGGAGAACACCATGCCAGATGGCTTAGCGTACCCCGATCGGCTCTCACTGGCCCAGCTTCCCACCCCGTTACAACCCCTGTCTTATCCCACCTTGAGCGAGCGCCGATTATGGTGCAAGCGTGATGATCTCACTGGCTGCTTACTGAGCGGTAATAAAGTTCGCAAACTTGAATTTGTGGTGGCCGATGCTGTAGCCCAAGGCGCCGATACGCTTATTACCTGCGGTGGCTTACAGTCCAATCATTGCCGAGCAACGGCGTTGGTTGCTGCGCAGTTGGGGCTCCATTGCCAGCTAGTGTTGCGTGGTGAGCAACCGTCTATAGCCGATGGCAACCTGCTTTTGGGGCAGTTGGCGGGTGCCGAGGTTAGCTATTACCCGGTACGTCGCTATCACCATCACTTACCTGAATTATTGCTTGAGCACGCCGAGCGGCTGCGTCAAATTGGCCGTAAACCCTATATTATTCCTACCGGTGCCAGCGATGGCGTGGGCTTGTGGGGCTATATCGCGGGCGCACAAGAATTGGCGGCCCAGCTTAATAGCCTAAACATTACCGCGCCGCTGGTGGTGTGCGCGGCGGGTTCGGGCGGAACTTTGGCGGGCTTGGCGGCGGGTTTGTCATTTTATTGTCCCGAAGCGCATGTATTGGGCGTTGCGGTTTGTGATGATGCCGACTATTTTTATCGTCGTGTACAGGACGATTTAGCCGAGTGCGCGCGGCGCTATCCAAGCTTTAGTTTGGATAAGCCTAATAATTTTACGGTGGTCGATGATTATATAGGCCCTGGTTACGCCCAGGGGTACCCCGAGATGTTTGACACAATTAGCACGTTGGCACGTCACACGGGGGTGGTGCTAGATCCGGTCTATACCGCAAAAGCCTTTTATGGAATGCTACAGCAGTTACGCTTAGATAAATTTTCGACACGCGATGTGGTGTTTGTGCACACCGGCGGTATTTTTGGCGTGTATCCCGAGCGCGAGGCGCTGACACGCTAACCCATCACCTTAACCCTTAACCCAGACAGAGACGATCAGCATGGATGAACTACTGCGTATATTAAACGACATTAGCGGCGTGGTCTGGGGGCCTCTCATGCTTTTTTTGTTGGTCGGTACGGGGGTGTTTTTAATGCTGCGCCTCAAAGGGTTTCCAGTGCGCCGTTTGGGCACTGGTTTCGCGCTTTTGTGGCAGGGCCGCCGACATCAGGGCAGTGGCGATGTCAGTCCGTTTAATGCGCTGATGACCGCGCTTGCGGCGACTATCGGCACCGGTAATATCGTTGGGGTTGCCACGGCCATTGGTCTGGGTGGGCCAGGGGCTTTGTTTTGGATGTGGTGCAGCGCTCTAGTGGGTATGGCCACGAAGTACGCTGAGGCGGTGTGTGCGGTGCACTACCGCGAGCAAGACAGCAATGGGCTAAGCGTGGGTGGCCCGATGTATTATATTAAAAATGGCTTGGGCGCACGTTGGGCATGGCTGGGTACGGTGTTTGCGGTATTTGGTTGTATCGCGGGTTTTGGTATCGGCAATACCGTGCAGGCACACTCGGTGGCTGATGCACTATACGGCGACTTGGCTATCCCCAAGCTGGCAACCGGCGTGTTGTTGATGTTTATGGTGGGAGCAGTGCTGCTCGGCGGTGTTAAGCGCATTGCTCAAGTGGCGGGGCGCCTAGTGCCGTTTATGGGTATTGCTTACATTGCGTGCGGTTTGGTGGTGATTGCGGTGCACGCTAACGCGGTGCCGGCGGCACTGGTGCTTATATTCGAGAGCGCTTTTAGCGGCCATGCAGCCGCGGGCGGTTTTGCGGGTGCCGGCGTGGCGATGGCAATTCAATTTGGTGTGGCGCGCGGGGTGTTCTCTAACGAGGCGGGCCTTGGCAGTGCACCCATTGCCCATGCGGCTGCGGCAACCAACAACCCGGTACGCCAAGGCATGATCGCTATGTTGGGTACGTTTATCGATACCTTGGTGGTTTGCTCGATTACCGGCATTGCCATTATTGCCAGTGGCGCCTGGCAAGGCGAGGGCAAAGGTGCGCTTATGTCACAATCGGCGTTTGCCAGTGCGCTACCCTATGGCGGGCTATTTATTACCGTGGCCATTGCTTTGTTTGCCTTTACCACCATGTTGGGTTGGAGCTATTACGGCGAGCGCTGTGCTCAGTATCTGTGGGGGGTAAAAGCGATTAAACCGTTTCGGGTGTTGTGGGTGTTGGCTATCGGCGTTGGTGCCATGGCCAATTTATCGCTGGTGTGGATTGTCGCTGATATTTTAAATGCGCTAATGGCGATTCCCAACTTGATTGCCCTGTTTTTACTGTCGGGCGTGGTGCTAACTTTGACTCGGCAATATATAAAGCGAGACAAAAGCACGACTGAATAAAGCTGTTTAAAATTAAAAACAATTAGCCGGGCGCGGCAGTCCGGCGATTTTGCTAACCAGTAGCGCGGGGTGCGGCGCAAACAATCCCATTAAATAAATACTGCGGCCTTTATCGTTGCCAAGCTTTTGTTGTGTGTAGCGCACTAGTGCACGGCTTGCGGGCGAGAGTTCAAATTCTCGATAAAATTCTTGTACTAATTCAATAATCTCCCAGTGGTTGGCGGTCAGCTCTATGTGCTCGGCTTGTGCTAGCTGCCGAGCAATGGCAGGGTTCCAATCGGTTCGGCTCAATAGGTAACCGTCTTGGTCGATTGCGGGAAAACTGTTTGAGTTTGTCATTATCAATACCAGCTTTGAATCGTTTTATGCTCACAACTTAAACGTACAAACGTCTGATAGTTTATGGTTGTTATATTGTTAAGCTGCGAGTGCAACCCGCGCGCCGCTAGATCGTCTCCAAGCGCGTAAACGGTTATTCCACGCGCTATCACACTGTTTAGCAGAGCCGTTGTTGGTGCGGCTGTTAGCGCGCCGTAGGTGCCATCTTCAATAAGCAAGATGCTATCTCCATTGGCGCACAGGGTTAGACACGACTGAAGTGTTTGGTCGGCGAAGGGCGATTTGTTAACCGTGTGTAATGTGCTCATTAAAAACTTAATAAGTGGTCGTGGTTAGAAATTAATTGTCGCACCTGATCATCGTCTAGCCACTCGATAGATTCAATGCAAAGCTCAGCGGTATTAAGGCCGCGTTTTTGTGCCGAAGGTTGGTGGGCGTACACGGTATCGACCCCAAACATTTCCAGTGCATTTAAGTTTCGCGCTAAACTTTTTTGTATGCCGGCAATAGGTTGTTGTTGGTCTTTTAATTGCCACACGCCATCGTCCATCAATAACAATGCGATGTTTTGCTCAAAGGCGGCGGCGGCCAATACGGCCTCGAGCGCTTCGCGGGCGATGGCGGTGCCGTAAGGTGAGTGACGACTAATACACAGTAAAGATTTCATGGCTCGCTCTATGGGCCAAAGGTCAGCAGGCGATCAGAGGCTGCGCTGGCCTCGATAAGTTGTCCTAGGCCGCTTAGCTCGAACCCCTCAGCGATATTATTACTGTCTTTTTGGTAGCGTTTGGCTTCTGTTGCATCAATAACGCCTCGACGTAACGCGGCGGCAATGCACACCACAGCATCCAGCTGGTGTTGTTTAATTAGCTGAGTCCAGCTGGCGGGCAGGTCGTGTTCGTCTTGAGGTGGGGCGGCTAACCGACTGGCGTTATAAACGCCGTTAGCGTAAAAAAACAATCGATGAATGCTGTGGCCGTCGTCAAGGGCTGCTTGGGCAAAAGCTAGTGCACTTTGGCTGGCGCTATCGCTGTAGGGTGCGCCTAATATCACAAGAGTAAATTTCATGGCAAAAAAATAAAGCCCCTTGCGGGGCCTTGTGTTGTGTTAGTCGTCAGCTGCGCCAAGCAAATGCAGCAAACTAGTAAAGATATTAATAATGGCTAAGTACAGTGATGTGGTTGCCATTAAATAGTTTCGCTCGCCACCATGAATAATGGCGCTGGTTTGGAACAATATAATCGCCGACATTAACAATATTATACCCGCCGAAAATACCAAGCTGAGTATAGGCATGTGGTAGCCAAACATTGAAGCGCCAAGAAGCAATAACATGCTACCGATCATAACCATGATGCCAATAGCGATAAAACCGCGCATAAAGCTAAAGTCTTTGCGGCTAATTAATGCGTATGCCGATAGCCCCAAGAAGGTAAAAGCGGTTCCGCCAAGTGCCTGGAACACAACAGATGTACCATTAGCTGTGGCTAAGTAGTGATTAATAATAGGGCCAAGACCTGCACCAATTAAACCGGTAAAAGCAAACACCACACCGATGCCTGCGGCAGACTCGGCGGTACGTGGCAATACAAACCATATGAGCCCCATAGCGGCTAACGACATGATCATCCCTGCGCCATGGCTTAAGCCAATGGCCATGGCGATACCCGCAGTTACGGCGGAGAAAGCAAGGGTCATGCTCAGCAGCAAATAAGTATTGCGCAGGACACGGCTTACTTCGGCTGTGTCGGCTTGTGTGGCTGAGCCCATGCGCGTATTGGCGGCAGTGCGTAGGTGTTGCATTTGATCTCTCCGATAAATTTGATAACGCCTAATCATACAAGCTTACTTGGTTAATACAAGGTTTAACGTCAAGCCCAAGTATGTGTTTACGTGCTCTTTAGCAGCATCAATATGATGTTTGGAATTCGTTTGAGTTCCGTAAATGATGATGGGGGCTATGTCGGTGTTTTTAAAGAGCGACGAATAAACGGGCATAAAAAAAGCGCCTAAATTTAGGCGCTTTCTCTATAGCTGCAAGCAGCTCGGTATGGCGGAAGGGCAGGGATTTGAACCCTGGGTAGGCTATTAACCTACGCCGGTTTTCAAGACCGGTGCATTCAACCACTCTGCCACCCTTCCGAAGTGGGGCAGATTATACATGGCTTTTGCTTGGGGGCAAGGGCTTAAGGGGAAAAAGTTTATGTTTTTTAAGAGCTTGAGTGATTGGTGGTCAAACTGAGGGAAAATTGGCCGAACCAGAAGGTTCTGGTTCGGCCAATAGGCAACTACGATTCGCTAGGTGTTTTTTTAGCTGTTCGTGGATCGTTGCTTGGGCGCTCAAGTTTGCGCGGGTTGTGATCTACTTTTGCAGGTTGGCTGGTATCCAGCGCGCGCGGCAGGGGCCGTGTGCGTGTTTCTGTCAGGATACGCACCGCTGCTACCGGTTTCGGCGCCTTACGTGGATCGTTGCTCGCGCGGCCAGTAGGACGTGCTACAACTTTGTCGCTGCTGACGGAATCCGCTGTGGCTTCAGGTTTTGCAGTGACAGGATTTGCAGCTGCAGGTGTAGCAGGCTTGGCGGCGGGCTCGCTAGGTGTGCTAGGTACTTCAGCCTTAATGTCGGCAGTTTCAGCTTTAGCTTCTTCTGTTTTGATGTCAGGTTGAGCGCTTGGTTGCTTTGCCGACACGTCGACATCTGCAGGTGTAGTGTTTTGCTCGGTTTGAGCTGTTGTCGGTGCTTTGCTGGCCGGTTGCTCTGTCTCGGGCTTAGCGGCTGCAATGGTTTGCTGAGGAGCCTCGCTCGGTGTGCTCTTAACCTCGGTTGCCACACTTGGCTCGACATTAGGTGCAGCTTTAGTGCTCACTTGCTCTGGCTCGGCGGCAGCCTGATTGTGCTGTGCTGCGACTTCAGGCTCAGCGGCTGGACTTTTTGCCCGAGGTTGGCGTGCCGGTCTTTGTTCGCGAGCATCTTGAGGCTTGTCGCTGCTTTCGCGGCGCGCTTCGATTGCCTTATTAGGCTTGGGCGTGTTGTTAGACTCGGTGTTCGCCTCTGGGTTTTCTTGTGCTGCAGTGTTTTGCTCGCCATCAGTATCGCGACGACGACGACGTTGGTTGCCACGACGGCGACCTGACGGGCGCTTAGGTGGACTTTGTTCGTCAGCCTGTCCATCAGTTGCCGGTGTGTTGTCGGTACTGGTCGCCTGGGCGCTTTGCTTAGTAGCCTGTTGGTCTTGCTCCGCTAGCGCTGCACTGTCTTGTTGCTGGTTGCGAGGGCTATTGTCGTTGTTGCGATTGCGATTGCGGTTGCGTCCACGACGACCGCGACCGTTACCGCGCTCATTGTTGTTGTCGGTATCGTTAGTGTCTTTGTTGCCGCGCGCATCATTATCTCGAGACGTATTGTTGTTGCGAGACTCGTTGCCGCGAGAATCAGACGAGTCGTCTTTTTGCTCTTGGCCTTTGCGTCTGTTGTCTGTGTCTCTTTGTGGTTTTTTGTTTTGGTTGTCGCGCTCGTCATCGCGTGGTCCGTTACGACGTTTGCCGCCACGACGGTTACGGTTTTGCGAGCTTGAGCGATTGCGATCGTTGCGCTGATCGTTGCTTTTACGTTTTTGGCTGTTGCCTTTGTTGTTTTTGTCGTTTTCTTCTTCCGACTCGAACAACTCTTTAAACCAGCCGGTTAATCGGCTGATTAAGCCTGGTTCAGGTTTTGTCGCTGGAGCTGGGGCTTGCTGTAGCGGAGTCGCTGGCTTTACCAGTGGTTGTGGCAATTTTACTGGCGCTTCGTCAGTGATGGTTTCGCTTTCGATATGCTCTTCAGTGCCAACGATCTTGTAGCTGGTTTCTAGCGTGCCTTCGTCGTCATCGCGTAAGCGTTGAACTTCGAAATGCGGAGTTGTCATTTCTGAGTTAGGAACCACTACAACACGAGTACTATTGCGTTGCTCGATATTGAAAATTGTTTTTCGTTTTTCGTTGAGCAAATAGGTGGCAACCGAGATTGGCGCTATAGCGCGAATCTCTGCGCTGCGTTCTTTTTGCGCCTCGTCTTCTACTAAACGCAAAATAGACAGAGCCAAAGAGCGAGTGCCACGAATGGTGCCTTGGCCATCACAGCGTGGGCAAATTTTAGAGTGCACTTCGCCAAGTGATGGGCGCAGGCGCTGACGTGACATCTCAAGCAAGCCGAAGCGTGAGATGCGACCTATTTGAACGCGTGCGCGATCCATGGCCAGTGCGTCGCGAATGCGGTTTTCAACTTCGCGTTGGTTGCGGCTTGATTGCATATCGATAAAGTCGATAACAACCAGTCCGCCCATGTCGCGCAGACGCAATTGGCGAGCAATTTCGTCGGCCGCCTCTAGGTTGGTTTGGGTGGCCGTTTCTTCAATGTCACCGCCTTTAGTGGCGCGCGATGAGTTGATGTCGATGGACACCAACGCTTCGGTTACATCGATAACAATCGAGCCGCCAGAAGGTAGTTTTACTTCGCGTTGAAACGCTGTTTCGATTTGGCTTTCGATTTGGTAGCGATTGAATAGCGGAATATCGTCTTCGTACAGTTTTACCCGGTTGCCAAAGCTTGGCATAACTTGTTGGATAAAACCTGAGGCCAGCTCAAAGGATTCTTTGTTGTCGACGATAATTTCGCCGATATCTTGCCGTAAATAATCGCGTATGGCGCGGATAATAACGTTGCTTTCTTGAAACAAAAATGCGGGTGCTTTTGCTTCTTGAGCGCCTTTGTCGATTGAATCCCACAGTTGCAATAGGTAGTCTAAATCCCACTGTAGCTCATCGGCGCTACGACCGACACCGGCGGTGCGGATGATAATGCCCATACCGTTAGGGATTTCAACTTGGCTGAGTGCGTCGCGCAGTTCAGCGCGATCTTCGCCTTCGATACGGCGCGAGATGCCGCCGGCACGAGGATTGTTTGGCATAAGGACTAAGTAGCGTCCAGCCAAGCTAATAAAGGTGGTTAAAGCTGCGCCTTTGTTGCCGCGCTCTTCTTTGTCGACCTGAACAATAACTTCAGTGCCTTCTTTTACAACCTCTTTAATTTTGACGCGGCCTTCGCCGTCGTTAGGAGATTTGCAGAAGTAATCACGAGATATTTCTTTGAGGGGTAAAAAGCCGTGACGATCAGCGCCGTAGTCGACGAACGCAGCTTCTAAGCTGGGCTCTACTCGGGTGATGCGACCTTTATAAATGTTGGCTTTTTTTTGTTCGCGGTTACGATTTTCGATGTCGAGGTCATACAGCCATTGGCCGTCAACCAGTGCAACACGCAACTCTTCGGGTTGGGTTGCATTAATAAGCATTCTTTTCATGCGTTTCCTAGTCTTTTCGTTGGGCGCAGCGTGCCCACGCGACTGTCAACGCTTTTATGTTTTGCACAACCTTGTAGACTGCCGCGCTACATCAAGCTCACGTCAGCGGTTGTTGGATACTTATTGAACTTCTTCGTCGGCCCGAGCCTTTTGGCTGCATGGGTCGAAATGTCAATATTAATCGTTAACTTGCATTTACCAGTTTTTGTCCGGGTTTACCCGGTAACGCCTAAGTAGGCTATTTTGCGCTGGCTGCTATTGCAGCTAGTGGTCGCAGTTAGGGCAGATACTACCGTTTTCACCATCAACACGAAGAATTGTTCTGTTTGTCTTTCGTTGGGCCGCGAGCAATTGCTCGTGCGGGCCGGTCTCATGGTTTAACTTCTGCCAACAAGAGCTTGGTATTTAAGTTACAAAACACAATTAGCGGATTAGTCGCATTGCGCTTGCTGCGCAATGGTTCCGGTGCTCGCGCGGATCGGAGCCTTATGCCTCAATCAGTGCGCGCGTCACACCATTCATCATTTTGCCGGTTCTGTACACTTTTAGTGTGTAAAAACAGAGCCTTAGCTGGCAGCGGTATTTCCTCGCGACACGCCTAAAACGCTATGTCCGGAAACCTGCCTGTCCCAGCCGGCTCGAATATACCAGTTAAAGCAATACCCGGCAAATCAAATTGGTGTGGTACAGCCTAGAGTCGGTGGCTCTGGTACCTGTGTGGCTGTGTTTGCTGTTATTATGCCGCCCATGAAAAATCAGCCTTTTAATGCGCTCGATCTTGATGAGCGCTTCGCCCAAGCCCAGTTTATGGAAGTCGATGCCGATCAGTCGGGTCAGCGCATTGACAACTATTTAGTGGCGCGCCTTAAAGGTGTGCCGCGTACACACGTGTATAAATTGCTACGTAAAGGCGAGGTGCGGGTTAATAAAGGACGCATTCGTGCCGATTATCGTTTGCAAGCCGGTGATGTGGTGCGCTTGCCGCCGCTTAAAGTGACTAAAAAAGCTCCGCCCAAGCAGCTTAGTCAAGGGTTGGGGCGGGTTTTGGAGTCCTCCATTATTTATGAGGATGATGGCCTGCTGGTGGTGAATAAACCGCCGGGGCTGGCTGTACATGGTGGCAGCGGTGTTGATTTGGGTTTGATTGAGGCGCTGCGGCAGTTGCGGCCCGATGCTCGTTATTTAGAGCTGGTGCATCGGCTCGATCGAGACACTTCCGGCTGTATTATGGTGGCTAAAAAGCGCAGCTATTTACGCCATTTACAGCAGGCGCTACGTGATAAAACGGCCGGACACGGGGGTATTGTTAAGGTTTATCAGGCCCTAGCTTTAGGTGCTTGGCCTAAGCGAGTGTCACGCGTTAATGCACCTTTATTAAAGCTTGAGCAAAGCGGTGGTCTGGCGCATATCGTCAAAGTGAGCTCTGAGGGCAAACCCAGCATTACCGATTTCTCTGTATTGCAGCGCTATCAAGAGTACACCTTGCTTGAGGCGCGCCCAGTGACTGGCCGTACGCACCAGATTCGGGTGCATGCCCAATTTAAGCAATGTCCGTTATTGGGGGATGAAAAGTACGGCGACGATGACGCCAATCGCTTAGCGGTTAAGCTAGGTCTTAAGCGTCATTTTTTGCATGCCAGTGCGTTGATGTTTGTTTTGCCGGGCGAGTCTGCGATGACTCGTGTCGATGCGCCGTTGCCAACCGATCTGGCTGGAGTGCTTAAATTGCTCGAATCACATAAGCTGAATGGCTAACGCTATAAGCATATATTTAGAGAGGCATATAGTTGTTATATATATTTGATTGGGATGGCACGTTGAGCGATTCGACGAATACGATTGTTACCTCGATGCAGCGTGCCGCGACAGATTTGGGGTGGCAGTGTCCCGAGCGCGATGCCGTACGCAATATTATTGGTTTGGGCTTGCCCGAAGCGATTCGGGTGTTGTATCCCGAAGTTGAGACGCAGGATATTGAGCGCTTAAGGGCGCGTTACAGTGAACATTTTTTAGCAATTGATCAGGTGGAGCCGGCACAGTTTTACCCTCGTGTTTTGGAATCGTTAGATGTCTTGCGTACTCAGGGGCATCAGTTGGCCGTTGCGACGGGCAAAAGTCGGCGCGGGCTTGATCGGGTGTTGGCTCGCTTGGGGCTCGATGGTTACTTTCATGCCAGTCGCTGCGCTGATGAAACGGCCTCTAAGCCCGATCCGTTGATGTTAGCCGAGCTGTTATCTCAGTTTGGTGTGAAGGCGAGTGAGGCGGTGATGGTGGGTGATACTGAGTACGATATGGATATGGCGCGCCGTGCCGATATGCCTCGTATTGGTGTGAGTTATGGTGCGCACGCCGTTGAGCGCTTGCACCCTTACGATCCGGCGCTGTGTATGGATTGTTTTTCTGAGATATTGACATGGCAGTCGGGGGCGATTGGCGCCTAAAGCCCTGTGCTTTACTCGGCGCTTGCCAGTGGGTCTAGTCCCGCCGCGCAGAGCATACTGGTGAGGCGTATTAATGGTAAGCCGATGAGCGTATTGGGGTCGTCGCCCGCGAGTGATGTAAATAACGAAATTCCCAGGCCTTCACATTTAAAGCTGCCGGCGCAGTCATAAGGTTGCTCTCGGCTTAGATAGCTGCGCAATTGGTTGTTGCTTAATGAGCGGAATGTGGCTCGATAACTCTCTACCGATAATTGCTGAGAGTCATCACTGCTATTGTAGAGGCACAGGCCAGTATAAAAGGTGACGGTTTTGCCGCGCGAGTGTTGCAGTTGCGTAAGGGCGTTATCAAAGTTGCCGGGCTTGTTTAATTGTTTGCCGTCGCACCAGGCGACTTGGTCTGAGCCAATAATCAGCGCGTTAGGGTGTCGACCTTTAAGGGCGCGAGCTTTGTGGCAGGCAAGCCTTTGCGCCAAGGCTTCGGGGGCTTCATTGGTTAGCGCTGTTTCGTCGATGTCGGGTGCCTCGGCAATAAAATCGAGCCCTAGCTGGCGCAGTAATGTTTGTCGGTAAGGGGAGCTGGAGGCAAGGATAAGTGGCTTCATTATTTGTGGCTCGACATTGTTGGGTTGAGAAGGTTGGGTTGAGAAGGTTGGGGTGCGGGCAACCCTCTTGGTTGCGGCCGTTATATTAGCGTAAAGCGAGGTCTAGCCATAAATTTTAAGCCATTTTGCTGAAATGCTTTAAATAGTAGGGTTGGGGAGCTATTTTTCTTTGACAGATGCGCTTTCGATCCCTATTATTGCGCGCTTATGTCACAGCCATCCTTTAGTCAGCCGCTGCCACGTCAGGGCGACCCGCGAAAATACGCCCAACAGGGCATAGAGATCTCGGGTTTTGTTGATCTAAAACAGCTGCCTAGATTGGCAACTGCGGTGGCAGACAAGAATGCAAGGTTTGCGGTTGTTCTGTCATTTTCAATTAATGAAGAGCGCAAGCGAGTGGTGCAGGGCAGTATCGAAGGCGAGGTGGGTTTAACCTGTCAGCGTTGTTTAGATACAGTTCAGGTGCCGTTGGCGTGTGAAGTTAATCTCGGCATTATTTGGGATGAGGATCAGGCAAAAACCTTACCGCGTGATCGCGATCCTTGGATTGCGGCAGAGGGCCCTGCAGAGTTCTACGACTTGGTCGAAGAAGAACTGTTGTTAAGTCTGCCAGCGGTTGCTTATCATGATCGCGCATGCGTACCCCACGAGCACTTTGAAAGTAAAGCGCCCGAATCGGGGGCTCAAGAGCAAACGAAACAAAACCCGTTTCAAGTTCTGGAGCAACTTAAAGGAACGCCGAAAAAATAGAAGGCTTGTTCTCTAAAGTCTTCTTTGAGGCGCCCCAGCTTCAGTTTTTTGTTATTTAGGAGTTAATCATGGCCGTACAGAAAAGTAAAAAGACTCGTTCCAAGCGCGGTATGCGTCGTTCACACGATGCGTTGACCGGACCTACCTTGTCTGTTGATTCAACCAGTGGTGAAAAACACCTGCGTCATCACGTGACTGCTGACGGTTTCTACCGTGGTCGCAAAGTGATCGACATCGCATCTGCCGAGTAAGTATTTGCTAGAAGACGATTTTCCATTGTCTAAGCCAATACGATTAGCTGTAGATGCTATGAGCGGGGACTTCGGTCCCCGCATTGCTATTCTCGCGGCGATGGAATTTGCCCGCACCTTTCCTGATGTCCAATTGTTGCTGTTTGGTGAGCGCGTCTTGATGGAGCGCGAGATTCGCACGTCTGTCCCCTCCAATATTCAACTTATTGATACCCAGAGCGTTATTGCGATGGATGCTGATCCGCGTCAGGCGTTGCGCCAAGGCGACAGCTCATCAATGTGGCAAACACTATTAGCTGTCGCTGACGATCGTGCCGACGCGTGTGTCAGTGCGGGCAACACCGGCGCACTGATGTTGCTCAGTCGTCGTGTTGTGGGTGTGTTGCCAGGGGGCGAGGTGCCAGCTATTTGTAAAGCGATGCCGGTGCAATCCAGCGTTACATTGATGTTGGATTTGGGGGCGAATGTTTACTGCAGCAGTGAGCAATTGTTGCAGTTTGCTAGGATGGGGGCCGTGCTGGCCCGCGCTAGTGGTGTAAGTCAGCCTAAAGCGGCACTGTTAAATATTGGTACTGAAGCGGGTAAGGGTACAGCTGTTATTCGCGATGCGGCAAAACTATTGGCGCAAGTAGATGATTTTGAATACGTAGGTTTTATCGAGGCCGATGCTATTTATAATGGCGAGGTGAACGTTATTGTCTGCGATGGCTTTAGCGGTAACATTGCACTGAAGGCCAGCGAGGGAGTGGCTCGGTTAATTGCCAGCCGAATAAAGGAAAGTTTTGCGACAGGCTTTGGGCGTTTGATGGCGCCACTGATGTGGCCGCTGATTAAACGCTGGCGCGCAGAGCTGAATCCAGATGTTTATAATGGTGCAATCTTGGCGGGTTTGGCGGGCACCGTTATTAAAAGCCACGGTGGGGCTTCTGTGCCTGCTACCGTTAATGCTTTACAGCTTGCTTATGAGCAGGCGAAATTTGGAACGACTAAAAAAATGGCGCGCGCACTTAGCGTTGCCCAGTAAACCTGTTTGTCAGTTTAAAAGAGTAAATAATTATGGCCGCAAATAATTTGGCATTTGTATTTCCTGGGCAGGGCTCGCAACAAATTGGTATGTTGGCGCCGTTGGCCGCCGAGTACCCGGTTGTGCTGCAAACGTTTGCCGAAGCTTCAGAGGTGTTGGGTTACGACCTTTGGGGTCGGGTGCAAAATGGCACGCAAGATGAAATTAATTTGACTGAGTGTACTCAGCCGTTACTGCTGACTGCCAGTGTTGCGATTTGGCGTGTGTGGCAAGAGCGCGCAGGCGCGCAGCCCGCGCTTTTGGCTGGGCACAGCTTAGGTGAGTGGTCGGCTTTGGTGTGCGCCGGTGTTGTCTCGTTTGCCGACGCGGTCGCGCTTGTGCGTCAGCGCGGCAAGCTTATGCAAGAAGCTGTGCCTGCGGGTCAGGGCGCTATGGCCGCTATTATTGGTTTAGCCGATGATGCTGTATTAACTGCTTGTGCGAGTGCAGCGCAGGGCGAAGTGGTTGCAGCGGTTAACTTTAACTCTCCCGGTCAAGTGGTTATTGCCGGTCACAGCGCTGCGGTTGAGCGCGCTATGCTCGCTTGCAAAGAGGCTGGTGCAAAGCGTGCCTTGGCGTTGCCTGTGAGTGCGCCGTTTCATACCGAACTGATGCGCCCGGCGGCTGACGGTTTAGCCTCTTGGGTTGAGGGTGTGGAGTTTAGTGCGCCGATCATACCCGTTGTGCACAATGTTCACGCCCGCGCAGAAGCGGATCCGGTAAAAATTAAAGCGTTAATGATCGAGCAAATTTACAGTCCAGTACTGTGGGTCGATTGCATTAATGCGCTGGCCGATGCAGGTGTTGAAAACCTAGTTGAGTGCGGCCCCGGCAAAGTGTTGGCAGGGTTGGCAAAGCGTATTAATAAATCATTAAGCGCTAGCTCTATTGAAGCCTCGGCCGATCTGGATGCGGCTGTGGCGCAGCACCATTAAATCTCAAAAAGCGAGAAAAATATGACAACAGATAATAAAGTCGCGCTGGTAACCGGTGCGAGTCGTGGGATTGGCGCGGCTATTGCCGAGCAATTGGCGCGTGATGGTTTTACTGTTATTGGTACGGCAACCAGTGAAAACGGTGCTGCGGCCATTACTGCACGTTTTGTTGCGCAGGGCGTGACCGGCGTTGGTAAAGTGCTAAATGTGACTGATGCGGATTCGGTGAGCGGGCTTTTGCAGGACATCCAACAAGAGTATGGTGTACCCTTAGTTTTGGTTAATAACGCTGGCATCACTAAAGATAATCTGTTGATGCGGATGTCTGAAGAAGAGTGGTTTGATGTGATTAACACCAACCTCAGTGCGGTGTTTCGTTTAAGTAAGGCGGTATTGCGCGGCATGATGAAAAATCGCTGGGGACGTATTATTAATGTCGGCTCAGTAGTGGGCGCGATGGGTAATGCCGGGCAATCTAACTACGCTGCAACTAAAGCGGGGGCGGCCGGTTTTGCACGTTCTTTGGCGGCAGAAGTAGGCTCGCGCGGTATTACGGTTAATACTGTTGCTCCGGGCTTTATTGATACTGATATGACGCGTATATTACCCGATGAGCAAAAGGCGCAACTGCTAAATAAAATTCCGCTGGGGCGTTTAGGTAAGCCCGAAGAGATTGCGGCGGTAGTTGGATTTTTAGCTTCTGACGCTGGAGCTTATGTTTCGGGTGAAACAATACACGTCAATGGCGGCATGTACATGAATTAAAGTTGCCTGCAACTGTTTGATTTAAAAGAAAAAAAGTAAAAAGATTAAGAATTTTAGTCCAATGCGTTACAACCTGGTAGAAATAGATGTAAAATGCGCATCGATTTCGCCGTAGAAAATCTGGAACCGTCAAACTGGTTCTGAACATGACGGTTTCGTCGATACTACCTATTAGGAGTTGAATTAGATCATGAGCAGCATTGAAGAACGCGTAAAAAAGATCGTTGCTGAGCAACTGGGTGTTAAAGAAGATGAAGTGAAAAACGAAGCTTCTTTTGTTGAAGATTTGGGCGCGGATTCTTTGGATACCGTTGAATTGGTGATGGCTCTGGAAGAAGAGTTTGAAACCGAGATTCCAGATGAAGAAGCTGAAAAAATTACCACGGTTCAGTTGGCCATCGACTACATCAATGCCAACTTGGGCTAATCTGCCACAGATTTGGTAGCAGATTTTGAGGAAGCCGTATTATTGAGAAATAATACGGCTTTTTCTTTGGGTTTTTTGACCGCCCAAACGTTAGGTTTATGGCGTTTAAGTCCTTTATGAGGGAGAGGTACCAACGTGTCGCGTAAAAGAGTTGTTGTAACAGGTTTGGGTATGGTGAGTCCGCTGGGCAATACCGTGGCTGAAACTTGGGATGGAATCCTGGCGGGCCGAAGCGGTGTGGCGCCAATCACCCGTTTTGATGCTGCGGCTTTTAGTACACGCTTCTCGGCTTCGGTTAAAGACTTTTCGGCCGAAGGTTACTTTCCGCTTAAAGATGCCCGCAAGATGGACCCCTTTATTCAGTTTGGCATGGTCGCAGGTATTCAGGCGATGCGTGATGCTGGCCTTGAGATTACCGAGGAAAATGGTGACCGCGTAGGTGTTTCTATTGGCTCGGGTATTGGCGGGATTGGTAGTATCGAAGACGGTGCATTAATCGTCGAGCATAAAGGGCCTCGACGTATATCCCCATTTTTTGTTCCCGGCGCGATTATCAATATGATTGCCGGTAACCTTTCGATTTTGTACGGTTTGCGCGGCCCTAATCTCGCGGTTACCACCGCATGTACAACCGGCACCCACAGTATTGGCTTGGCAGCACGTACCATCATGTATGGCGATGCGGATGTCATGCTTGCCGGTGGCGCTGAGATGGCAACCACACAAGTGGGCGTTGGTGGTTTTGCCGCTGCTCGTGCACTGTCTACACGTAACGATGACCCACAGGCTGCTAGCCGGCCTTGGGATAAAGACCGCGATGGTTTTGTCTTGGGCGAAGGTGCCGGTGTAATGGTGCTGGAAGAGTACGAGCACGCCCGCGCCCGTGGCGCCAACATTTATGCCGAGCTAATAGGCTTTGGTATGAGTGGTGATGCTTATCATATGACCTCGCCTCCAGAAGATGGCGCTGGCGCGGCCCGATCTATGCAAAATGCTATTAACGATGCCGGTATTGCACTAGAGTCGGTTAATTATATTAATGCTCACGGCACTTCTACGGTGGTAGGTGATAGAGCTGAATGCATGGCTGTAAAAACAGTTATGCAATCGGCAATCGACCAAGTCGCGGTTAGCTCGACTAAATCTATGATTGGTCATTTGCTGGGAGCGGCTGGTGCGGTGGAAGCTATTTTTAGTGTCTTGGCAATTCGCGATCAAGTGGCGCCGCCCACCATTAACCTCGATAACCCCGATGAGATGTGTGACATTAATCTTGTGCCACACACTGCGCAAGAGCGACCGATACAGGCTGTTTTAAGTAACTCGTTTGGTTTTGGCGGTACTAATGGGTCGCTGTTGTTTTCAAAGTTACGCAATTAATACGCCTTAATGTATCTACGGTGGGGCCCTGAGCCCCAATAGCCATGTCGACACCCGCACCTCCTTTAATTTGGATCAACGGCAAGCAGAGGCATCAGCTCTCGGCGCTCGATCGTGGCTTAGCCTATGGTGATGGGTTGTTTGAAACCTGCCGTTTGCACGATGGGCGCTTGCCCCTTTGGTCGCGACATTTACAACGTTTGCAAACAAGTGCTGCAGCTTTCGGTATTGAGCTTAATATCATACAGCTGCAAGCGTGGCTCGATACGGCACTAGCGGTTTTGGATGATGCGGCTATTGCTCATGGAACGGTTAAAGTCATCGTTACCCGTGGCGTTGGTGGGCGCGGCTATCGCCCCTCGCAAAGTGCCGCGACAACGATTGTGTTGGCCGTGTTTGCCGATAACCTTGAGCTTTTAACCGCGTCTCATGTGCCGGCACATATTAGGGTTTGCGCTATGACTTTGGGGCGCAACCGTATTTTGGCCGGGCATAAACACCTTAATCGATTAGAGAATGTGCTGGCTCGTGCCGAGTGGCAAGACGATGCTACCGATGAGGGTTTAATGCTCGACGACTGCGCCAATGTTATCGAGGCAACAGCGCATAATATATTTATTTACCGCGATGGTTGTTGGCACACGCCGGCATTGACTGAGGCGGGGGTTGCTGGTGTGATGCGCCAACTCATCATTGATGAGTTGGCGCCATGCTGCAATGTGAGTGTTATTGTGGCGCCAATAACCTTGCTCGATGTTTGCCGGGCCGATGAGGTGTTGTTGTGCAACAGTAATCGTGGGGTTCGGTCTGTAGCGTCGTTAGTAGACGGTTCAGGAGTTTTACATCAGTTTTCAGGTTGCCAGCACACGCAACGATTAGCGGTAGCGCTGAGTAATTTCTTGCAAGACAAAGGTAGTTATTAATGATTCAACTGGCCGTTGGTTTGGTGAAGCGACTCATGCTGCTTGCGCTGCTTGCGTTGGTGGTGTCTGCTTTAGGCGCCATGCAGTATTTTAAGCAGTGGTATGCTGAGCCTATGGCATTGCCTGATTCTGGCTTGCAGTACCAGTTAAAAGCGGGCGGAAGCCTAAGTGCTGCGGCATCAGAGTTGGCCGCGCAAGGTATTCTTAAGCATCCACAAGTATTAACCCTGTACGCTCGTCTAAGTAATCAAAGCGAGGTGCGCGCGGGTGATTATTTGCTAGAGCCTGGTATGACACCACGGCAATTTATGAAGATGCTGCATACCGGCAACGTCGTGAGCTACACCGTAACGCTTATTGAGGGCTGGACGTTTGCCCAAGCGGTACAGGCACTGGCAGAGTCCGAACGTATTGACTCTCGATTGGCCGGGCAAAGTGTAGAAGCTCAGTTGGCGATGCTCGACTTGCCCATCGAGCACCCCGAAGGCTGGTTCTTTCCCGATACCTATCATTACACTGGCGGCACCACGGATATTGAGATTCTGCAGCGAGCGTATCTTAAGATGCGTCAAACTCTGGATGAACTTTGGCCCGAGCGCGACGTGGGGCTGCCGTATAAAACTCCCTACGAAGCGTTGATTATGGCATCAATTGTCGAGCGTGAAACGGGCGCTGCGTGGGAGCGGCGTAAAATCGCTGGGGTGTTTGTCAGAAGGCTAGATAGCAATATGCGACTGCAAACAGACCCAACGGTTATTTACGGTATGGGCGATGCTTATAACGGTAAAATTGGTCGCGCTGACCTAAGGCGCCCGACCCCCTATAATACCTATGTTATTCGTGGTTTACCGCCAACCCCTATCGCTTTGCCGGGCGGACAGGCGGTTTATGCCAGCATGCATCCAGATCCGGGTAGCGAGCTCTATTTTGTCGCTAAAGGCGATGGTACCCATGAGTTTTCGGACACACTTGAGGCGCATAATAATGCTGTGCGGCACTACCAAATACAGCGCCGTGAAGGATATCGCTCGACCGTCCGGCCGGGCGAGCTTGAGCAGTAGGAAATACCTCTGCCAAGCATTACAATACGCCATATCTTAATAGCCGGCCAAGCCGGCGCCCTCGCTTGCCAACTGGATTGTTAATCAGTATGACTGAAATTACAGAAAATGCCGCTGTTAAGGCTGAAAAGCCATCACATTTTATTCAAAATATTCTCCGTACAGATTTAGAGGAAGGCAACGTTGCAAGTGTCGTGACACGCTTTCCACCAGAACCCAACGGTTATCTGCATATCGGTCATGCAAAATCGATTTGCTTAAACTTTGGTATGGCAAAACAGTTTGGCGGTGCGTGTAATTTACGATTCGATGACACTAACCCGGAAAAGGAAAGTGATGAGTACGTCGAAGCTATTAAGCGCGATGTAACGTGGTTGGGCTTTGCGTGGGATGGTGAGATCCGCTTTACCTCGGATTACTTTGATCAGTTACACAGCTGGGCGATAGAGTTGATTAAAGCCGGCAAGGCATATGTGTGTGATTTGAACGCCGATCAAGCTCGAGAGTACCGTGGCACGTTAACTCAACCGGGTAAAAACAGCCCTAATCGCGACCGTAGCGTTGATGAAAATCTAGCGTTATTTGAGCAAATGCGAGCAGGTGAACTGGAAGAGGGCAGTTGCTCGCTGCGGGCAAAAATTGATATGGCGGCGCCCAATATTAATTTGCGCGACCCGATTATTTACCGAATCAAAAAAGTCGATCACCATCAAACTGGTGACAAATGGTGTATTTATCCCTCGTATGACTTTGCCCACGGCCAAAGCGATGCTATTGAAGGTGTAACTCATTCAATTTGTACCCTAGAGTTTGAGGATCATCGGCCGCTGTACGAGTGGTTTATTGCCAATATTTCTGTACCTGCCAAGCCTAAGCAGTATGAGTTTGCGCGACTTAATTTAAATTATACGGTTACCAGTAAGCGCAAGTTACGTCAGCTGGTAGAAGAGGGGCACGTCGAAGGTTGGGATGATCCTCGTATGCCGACTATTTCGGGAATGCGACGTCGAGGTTATACGCCAGAGTCACTGCGTAATTTTTGCGAACGCATCGGTGTGACCCGCTCCGATAGTATGGTTGATGTAGGCATGTTGGAGTACTGCGTACGCGATGACTTGGATAAAAATGCACCACGCGCTATGTGTGTTCTGCGTCCGTTAAAAGTGACTTTAACAAATTATCCCGAAGGTAAAATTGAGCGATTAGTGGCCGCAGGTCATCCTAATCGCGATGACCTAGCTGAGCGCGAGTTGCCCTTTGGTAAAACCGTTTTTATCGATGTTGAAGACTTTCGGGAAGAGGCCAATAAAAAATACAAGCGTTTGGTGTTGGGCAAGCGGGTTCGGTTACGCAATGCTTATGTGATTGAGGCCGATGAAGCGATTAAAAACGATGCGGGCGAAATCATTGAGGTGAAGGCGCGAGTCATCGAAAACACCATTGGTGTTGACCCTGAAGATGGCGTTAAGCCCAAAGGGGTTATTCATTGGGTGTCGGCCGACGAACATATCGAGTGTGATATTCGTTTGTATGATCGCCTGTTTAATGAAGAAGTGCCGGGTGCCGCTGATGGTGATTTTTTACAGGCAATAAACCCTGACAGCTTGCAAATATTACGCGGTGCGAAAGTGGAAGTATCATTGCGTGATGCGCAGCCGGCATCAGTTTATCAGTTTGAGCGCGAGGGATACTTTTGCCTCGATGAACAGCACAGTAAAGAGGGCGCGCCAGTGTTTAACCGAACGATCAGCTTGCGCGATAGCTGGGCAAAGATGTCCCAGTAAAACCGACTCGGCTACAAAAGATACAGTGTTTGCCTAAAGATACAAAAGCGTAGAGAAACTGAACTATGAGCTTAACGATTTACAGTACATTGTCAGGTAAGAAAGAAGTTTTTAAACCGCGTGAGCCCGGAAAAATCGGGCTCTATGTGTGCGGCATTACCGTGTACGATTACTGTCATATCGGTCATGCTCGGGTGTTGGTCGCGTTTGATATTATTAGCCGTTTTTTGCGCTCGCAACAGTGGGATGTGAATTATGTGCGTAATATTACTGATATTGACGATAAGATCATTAATCGTGCACAAGATAATAACGAGCCTTATACAGATCTGACCTCGCGCTATATAGACTTTATGCACGATGACGAACGTGCTTTGGGTATATTGCCACCCAATAGCGAGCCTCGTGCTACCGCCCACATCGCTGATATTGTCACAATGATCGAAACCTTGCTGGCAAAAGATTACGCCTACTGCGCCAGTAATGGCGATGTGTATTATCGGGTTGGTCGTTTTGCTGAATACGGAAAGTTAACTAACAAAGATCCAGAGCAGTTGCTTGCCGGTGCGCGGGTAGAAGTTGATTCTGCTAAAGAGGACCCGCGAGATTTTGCTTTGTGGAAGTTTGCAGCAGAGCAAGACGTAGGTTGGGATGCCCCCTTTGGTCGAGGTCGTCCTGGATGGCATATTGAATGTTCGGCGATGAGTAAGGCGTGTCTCGGCGCGCATTTTGATATTCACGGCGGTGGCCCTGATTTACCTTTCCCTCATCATGAAAATGAAATCGCTCAAAGTGAGGCGGCCAATGGTTGTCAGTATGCCAATTATTGGATGCATGCCGGCGCGGTTCGTTTAGATGGTGAGAAAATGTCTAAGTCGCTGGGCAATTTCTTTACTATTCGCGATGTGCTGAAAGAATATCACTCTGAAGTGGTGCGATATTTGTTAATCAGCAGCCATTACCGCAGCCCGATTAATTACTCAGAAGATAATTTAGTTGAAGCCAAAGCTGGATTGGATCGTTTGTACGGCGCCTTGCGTGGCTACGAATCGATAGCTGCGGCAAGCCTTGATAGTTTGGCCGGTGATGAGTTTTATATAAAATTTGTTGCGGCCATGAACGACGATTTTAATACCCGTGTAGCCTTGGCCGTTATGTTCGATTTGGTGCGCCTGCTGAACAGCGTTAAAGGTGAGCAAGAGGCCAAACCATTGGTGGCCAGCTTAAAGGCGATGGGTGAGTTGTTGGGTTTGTTTGGCTGTGCCCCAGATGATTTTTTGCAGGCGGCGGGCAGTAATGATTTAGCTGCTGAGGATGTAGAGGCATTAATTGCCGAGCGCGCCCAGGCAAAGCAAGATAAAAACTTTGCCCGAGCCGATGCAATACGTGATGAATTAGTTGCGGCCGGTATTGTTTTAGAGGATTCCGTTGCCGGCACCCAGTGGCGTCGCGAGACTTAACGTATTTGTTGGTGAGAGGGGATTAATATGGTTTTCTATCAGCGTGGGGTGCCAGCTTTAATAATGGCGGCACTGCTTATGATTTCGTTTGCGAGTATCGCAGCCTCAGAAACTGTGTGGATCGATGTGCGTACGGCTGATGAGTATGCTGAGGCACATTTACCGGTGGCAGTTAATATTTCTCACGAAATAATTGTCGATAATATTGCCCAGTACGCACCAGATAAAAACACCCAGATTGTACTGTATTGTCGTAGTGGCCGCCGCGCCGATGCGGCCAAAACAGCTTTGGAGCAACTTGGTTATCATAGGGTTGTTAATGCAGTAGATCTCGACGGAGCTGCAGATTTATACCAGCGCCAATCTGTGGGTACACAATGATGATCTGCTGGGTTTCGGCTAAGCAGCAGGCAGGATATTTATATGCTTAAGCGTCTTGGGCGTTATCGCCGTTTAGGTGGTGCTAGCTTTTTATCGTGTGGGTGCTTTATTGCGTTGGCCGTCTATGGCTGGGGCGTTAGCTGGAATCAGCTGTTAGGTTATATGGCGGTGGCGGCGGTGTTGCTGCTGTTGCTGTTAGCAGTGGCGGCCGTATTGGGATGGTTGTTACACAAGTTTAATTGTCGTAACGATTAAACTTGTGTGCTTTGTGGTTACTGAATTTTTTCGTCCATTTTTACTTTAAACCAGGCCACCATTTTGTCGGTGATCTCAATGGTTTCAAATAAATAATGCTCTATGGTGAAGCTAATATTGCCATCGGGTATATTCTCTAAATACTCCATAGCCAGGCCATTGAGGGTTTTGGGACCATCTGTAGGCAGGGACCACTCTAAAGTTCGGTTGATGTCGCGGATAAAAGTACCGCCATGAATTTTATACTGGCCGTCTTCTTGAGGGATGATATCTTGATCTTCATCTTCGGCAATATTGGTGGTGAAGTTGCCGACGATCTCCTCTAGCAAATCCTCTAGCGTAACAATGCCTTGTACTTCACCGTATTCATTGACAACCAATGCAATTCGACATTTTTGCTGTTGAAAATTCATTAGCTGAGTGTGTAATGGGGTCGATTCGGGGACAAAGTACGGTTCATCAGCATGAGCTTGAAAGTCAGCTTTACTAACACTGTTATCATCGCCGTTTAAAAAACGGGCAGAGTTACGCAGATGCAAAATACCGGCGACCTCGTTTAGATCCCCACGATAAATGGGTAGTCGGGTGTACTCTGATGTACGTATTTTGTGTAATAAAACGCTGACATCTTCGTCTAAATCAAGTCCTTCGACTTCGTTGCGCGGGATCATGATGTCTTCGACTGTGGATTTTTCTAGGTCGAGAATATTAAGTAACATTCCCTGGTGTTGATCGGGGATGAGCGAGCCGGCCTCGTCAACCACTGTGCGCAGTTCTTCGGGCGCCAAATGCTCTATATTGGTATGCGCCTTATCTATGCCAAAGAGTTTGGTAACGCCGTTGGCAATGCCGTTGACTAACATAACGGCGGGCGCCAAAACAAAGGCCAATGGCCGCAATATTATGCTGGCAAAAAATGAAATTCGCTCGGGATAAAGCGTGGCAACTGTTTTCGGGGTTACCTCGGCAAATACCAGCATGACTAAGGTGAGTACAAAACCACCCACGGCAACGCCCGAGTCACCCATTAAGCGTATCGCAATTATGGTTGTGAGGGCTGCGGCAAAATTGTTGGCTAAATTGTTGCCAATTAAAATGAGACCAATAAGGCGATCGGGGCGGCGTAGTAATCGCTCGACACGCTGGGCGCCTTTGTCACCTTTTTTGCTTAGGTGTTTTAGGCGATAGCGGTTGATGGCCATCATTGCGGTTTCGGAACTAGAGAAAAAGCCGGAGAGCACTAGCAGCCCCAGGAGGATTCCAAAAAGTGCTTCTAAGGGTATGTCGTTCAAGGAAATGCGATGCCTATATTGCTGTTCAGCAGGCTATCTTGCAGCAGTTTGTTGCAATTCGCAACCGTGTCTACCATTGATAAAGCAAGATCGCCAGATACGTTAAATGTTGAGAATAAACTCGAGTACGATTTTACTGCCAAAGTACGCCAGCATCAGCATAACAAATCCGACTAAGGTCCAGCGTATCGCCGTGTAGCCACGCCATCCTAGGCTGTGGCGTCCCCACAGCAGGATGCTGTAGATAAGCCAGGCGAATAATGTAAAGACGGTTTTGTGGACGACGTGTTGAGCGAAAATATCGTCTAGGAATATGATTCCCGAGATGATAGCCCCAGTCAACAATAATTGCCCCGCCCACAGTAACTCAAACAATAAAGACTCCATTGTTTGCAGTGGCGGGAGCAAGCCCCGAGGCCCTAGTGAACGCTTTTGCTTGAGGCGATGGTTTTGAAATGCCAGAAACAGAGCTTGTAAGGTCGCTATTGTTAATAAGCTGTAAGCGAGTATTGATAGCAATATGTGCGATGTTAAACCAACTGTAAGTGGAAGCAGCACGTTATTGCTGGGGGGAAGTAAGCTGGTTATTATCGCGACGATCGTGAGCGGGAAAAGTATAATAAAGAGGTTGTGTAGAGGTTTGCGGGCGGCGCTGAGCAAGACCACAATATTCACAGTACAAAAAATAAGCGATGATACTGGAAACAGGCTTAAGGCCAACCCTTTGGGTTGGACAATCAGTAGAGCACAGCCGGTGCCGTGGGCGATTAAGGCCACGGCTGTTAGCAAGTAGAGATATTGTCGCTGAACGGGCTTTGACCGCCAGAGTGAAATAAATACATAGCTTGCCGCCAATAAGTAAAAAACGACGGCGATTAAGTTAATGTCGAGCGCTGACATGTATGGGCAAGGTCCTTTATGTGTAATGCCTTGTGAGTAGTGCCGCAGAACCGGCCCCAAACTGACACTTTAGAGCTAAAGTGTGTCACATGCAGGGGCGTATGAGAAGCTACCAATGAGAATCAATCGCTCTCAGGGGCGATTCTGCAACAGCTCGCGAGACGGGGCTCGATTTAACACGCTATAATGCCGTTTTTGCCAAGGTGACTTTGTCGCGGGCACAATCGTAGTAGGTGGAGGGCAGCGTTTGGCTCCCTTGCGCTAAAGTTTTTGCGGTAGCCACAGTGCGCCGCCAGATTATAGGCATCAGTGTCGTTATGTTTGAAAATCTGCAAGATCGACTTTCAGGTACGTTTAAAAAAATCACCGGTAAAGCACGTCTTACCGACGATAACATTCAAGCTACGCTGCGCGAAGTTCGCAAGGCGTTACTTGAGGCCGATGTGGCGTTGCCGGTGGTAAAAGACTTTGTGGGCAGGGTGCGCTCGCGCGCGCTGGGTACGCAGGTAGGTAAAGCCCTTAATCCGGGGCAGCAATTTTTAAAGCTGGTTGAGTCTGAGCTGGTTGAGATGATGGGCGAGGCTAACGAAGCGCTCAATCTGGCAGCCCAACCACCCGCGGTGATCTTGATGGCGGGTCTGCAGGGGGCTGGTAAAACTACCTCTGTGGCCAAGCTGGCCAAGTTTTTGACCGAGCGGCAAAAGAAAAAGGTGTTGGTTGTTAGTGCCGATGTTTATCGTCCAGCCGCCATTACCCAGCTGCAAACATTAGCCGCAGAGGTTGGCGTAGAGTGTTTTGCTTCGACCGCCGAGCAAAAGCCGGTCGATATTGCTCGCGCCGCGATAGATCACGCTAAACGTCAATTTTACGATGTGCTGCTGATTGATACTGCGGGTCGACTGCATATTGATGAAGCCTTGATGAGCGAGATTCAAGAGCTGCATAAAGTGGCAAACCCGATAGAAACCCTATTTGTGATCGACGCCATGATTGGTCAGGATGCGGTCAATACCGCCAAGGCCTTTAATGATGCTCTGCCCCTAACCGGCGTGATCCTAACCAAAGCCGATGGCGATGCCCGTGGTGGTGCGGCGTTGTCGGTGCGTCAGGTGACTGGTAAGCCCATTAAGTTTTTGGGTATGGGTGAGAAAGTCGATGCTCTTGAACCTTTCCACCCCGATCGTATTGCCTCGCGGATTTTAGGCATGGGCGACATGATGTCGCTTATCGAGGACGTGGAACGCAAGATAGATCGTGATAAAGCCGAACGGTTGGTGCAAAAGGTCTCCAAAGGTAAGCGCTTTGATTTAAACGATTTACGTGATCAATTGCAGCAAATGCAAGATATGGGTGGTTTAGCTGGCTTGATGGACAAATTACCCGGCATGGGCAATATGGCACAAATGGCTCAGCAGGCTGATATGGGGAAACAGTTTAAGGTGATGGAAGCTTTGATCGGTTCTATGACCCCATGGGAACGCGGCCATCCAGATGATTTGACAAGTTCGCGTAAGCGCCGTATTACGCAGGGTTCGGGCACCCAAATCCAAGACCTTAACCGCCTGCTTAAGCAGCATAAGCAGATGGCTAAGATGATGAAAAAAATGAAAGGCGGCGGCATGGCTAAAATGATGCGAGGCTTGGGCGGAATGATGCCGGGCGGCAGTGGTGGTGGCATGCCACCAGGCGGTGGTTTACCGCCTGGGCTGGGTCGCTAAGTTACAAGATGTACAGATAATACAAAAACGCCAGGTACTGCCTGGCGTTTTTGTATGTAAATTGCTATTGGAGCTTTTCCCTGCTGGGAATTGTTTTTTGGGTTGTAGGTCTAGAACGGTTATGCACTTACATATCGATTCGATTGTCGGTGTGCTCAAATAACAATCAAAATCATTTAAGGTATTTATTATGTTGATTCGTTGGTCTTTGTTTGGCGTTATTGCGGCAACAGGTTTAATGGCAGGTTGCGCACTTTCAGGAGCAACTTCCAGTGCCGGAGCACCAGCCGCACCAGCTCCGGCCATCGTCGGTGACTGGCAGGTAGAGTATATTGAAGGGCGAGGAGTAATTGATTACAGCCCCGCTCGGTTATTATTTACGGACAACGGAAAAATTAATGGTAATGCCAGTTGTAACCGCTTCTTTGGCGATTATCAGCTGGCCGACGAGCAACTTACTATTAAAGCTCCGTTGGGGACGACTCGTATGCTGTGTATTCCGGCTTTAAACGATCAGGAAGCGCGTTTGTTGGCAGCCTTGCCTGGGGTTCACAATATTCGGATTCAGCATGGTATTCTAACTTTGACAAACGATGCCGGTGAAGAGGTGTTGCGAGCAGCTAAAATCGACAACCCCAAAACCTAAGAGCTATTAAGCTTGGCATAAAATGGACACTATACGGGTGAATCTGTGAATACCAGACCAATTTATATCCCCTTTGCTGGGCCGGCGTTACTTGAGGCCCCGCTGTTAAATAAAGGCAGTGCATTTAGTCGCCAAGAGCGTCAACAATTTAATTTAGAGGGCCTGCTGCCTTACCAGATTGAGACGATTGAGGAGCAAAATGCGCGCGCTTATCACCAGTTATGCTCTTTCACGTCAGATATCGATAAGCACATCTATTTGCGCAATATCCAAGATACCAACGAAACACTGTATTACCGTCTGGTCACCGAGAACCTTGAAGAAATTATGCCGCTGATTTATACGCCAACGGTAGGGCAGGCTTGTGAGCAGTTTTCAAAAATTTATCGGCGCAAACGCGGGTTGTTTGTCTCCTACGCCGATCGCGATAGGCTCGATGACATATTGCAAAACGCGACTAAACACAATGTCAAAGTAATTGTGCTGACCGATGGTGAGCGAATTCTGGGATTGGGCGATCAAGGCATTGGTGGCATGGGGATCCCGATTGGCAAGCTCGCACTGTACACCGCTTGTGGCGGCATTAGTCCGGCTTATACTTTGCCGGTAATATTGGATGTCGGTTGCAACAACAAGCAGCTTATTAATGATCCGATGTATATGGGTTGGCGACACGAGCGCATTACTGGCGATGCTTATTATGAATTTGTCGATCAATTTATTAGTGCGGTAAAAGTGCGCTGGCCTAATGCACTATTACAGTTTGAAGATTTTGCTCAATCGCATGCAACGCCGTTACTGCATAAGTACCGAGATCAGTTATGCTGTTTTAACGATGACATACAAGGAACAGCGTCGGTCACGGTAGGCACTTTGCTGGCGGCGTGTCGCGCTAAAGGTGAAAAACTCTCTGAGCAAGTGATTGTGTTTGCCGGAGCAGGATCGGCCGGTTGTGGTATTGCCGATCAAGTGGCAGCACAGATGCAGGCTGAGGGGTTGACGCGTGAGCAAGCTTTGGCTCGTGTCTTTTTGGTCAATCGCGATGGACTGCTAACTGACGGTTCACCTGATTTATTGCCTTTTCATAAAGAGTTCTGCAAAACCAACAGCAAGCTGACTGGCTGGTTAAACGATAAACCCGATCACATTTCATTGCTTGATGTGGTGCGTAATACTCAGCCAACGGTATTAATTGGCGTGTCTGGGCAACCGGGTTTATTTAATAAGGTGTTGGTCGATTCGATGCAGGCTAATTGCCCTAGGCCCATTATTTTGCCTTTGTCTAATCCGACATCTAAGGTTGAAGGGCAGCCGGCAGATATACTGCGTTGGACCGCCGGGCGTGCCATTGTGGCTACCGGAAGCCCGTTTGCACCAGTGGATATCGCGGGCGTACGCTATGATATAGCACAGTGCAACAATAGTTATATTTTTCCAGGTGTTGGACTTGGTGTGGTTGCCGCTAAAGCCAGTCGAATCACTGATACCATGATGCTTGCAGCGTCGCGTGCACTGGCCGAGTTGTCGCCCTTGGTTTGTAATGGCGCCGGCTCTTTATTGCCGCCGTTGGCCGATATTCGACAGGTAAGTGTGACCATCGCCCAAGCTGTATTTAAGCAGGCGATAGTGGATGGTGTGGCGACACCCATCCCAGAAGATTTAATCGTTAAAAAGGTCGAGGCTAACTTTTGGTATCCGCGGTATCGTACTTACCGGCGTACCTCTTTTTAAGTGTAGTGGGCTGGCGTCTTAACTCTGTCACCCAAGCGTATAGGAGGTTTTATGCCAAGTTCATCGCAAGCGCTTAAATTGGGGCGTAGGCTTAAAGAGATACGCGAGGCGAATAAGTTGTCGCAGCGAGAGCTGGCAAAGCGTGCGGGTGTTACCAATAGCAGTATATCGATGATTGAGCAGGGGCAGGTAAGCCCCAGCGTGCAATCTTTAGAGAAAGTTCTGGGCGGTATTCCCATGTCGCTATCACATTTTTTTGCATCAGTTGATGACGGCACGGCAGAGGTTTTTTTTGATCAGAGTAATTTAATTAAACACGAAAAGCCGTACGGTTTTATGCAGATGATAGGTGAGAATCTGGCTGGTCGAAAGATAACATTGAAGCACTTTTATTTTGATCCGAAGACCGATACCGGCGAAACACCTTTAATTAGTCATTTTGATCAGTCTGGCTGGCTGTGTCATGGAGAAGTGGAAATGACAATAGGGGCGAAAGTAAAAACACTTGCCCCTGGTGATGGCTTTTATTTAGCTGCCTATACGCCTTGCCGATTAAAAAATGTGTCGCTCCTCAATTCGGCACAATTAATTGTTGCAACAGAGGTTTCGGCAGCATCGTAATAATATTTGTAAAGTAAGTTGTAAGTGAACCCCAAAGGCTCGTGATTGAGCTGTGAAAAATCACGGCTAGTAATGATTGTTTGGTTGCTGTGTTTGGTGGTCTAAATTTTTTTGATGGAGCAGATTATGTTTCAAGGTGATATTCTTACTCTAACCAGTCGCGACGGTTTTGCGCAACTGGAATTCGACACCCCTGGTTCTCCTGTCAATGTGTTTAGCCGTAAAGCGATAGAAGAGTTTAGCCGCGCGTTGGATGTACTTGAGCAGGCAGAGCTTTCAGGCTTGATGATTGTCAGCGGTAAAGACTCTTTTTTGGCCGGCGCTGATATCAATGAGTTTTCCGCCGTGTTCTCGTCGGGCGCCGATGCTATCGCCGAACATTTAACTCCTAATATAAAAAACTTTGAACGCTTGCAAGCATTGCCATTTGCGACTGTCGCAGTGATTAATAAGCTCGCACTAGGCGGTGGTTTAGAGTTGGCGTTGGCGTGCGATTATCGTATTGCCGATACTGCGGCTCGTATTGGTTTGCCTGAAACTCGTTTAGGCATAATTCCCGGCTGGGGCGGTACTGTACGTTTGCCTCGGGTAGCTGGTTTGGATACGGCGCTCGAGTGGATTGCCTCGGGTAAAGAAGCAAAGGCTAGCGAAGGGTTAAAAACCCACGTACTTGACGCTGTCGTCGAATTGGACCAGCTGCGAGATTGCGCGCTGGCGCTGCTGCAGCGTTGTGCCTTAGGTGAAATGGACTATGAGTTGCGTCGCCTGCAAAAAACTCAACCGCTGAAGCTAAACCAAGTTGAATCGGGGCTCGCTTTTGAGTCAGCTAAAGCGCTGATCGGTCATCAAGCTGGACGGCATTATCCGGCGCCACTGGCTGCGCTGGCGGCAATTCGTGAGGGTGCGACAAAGTCGGCGGCCGAGGCCGCTAGAGCTGAACTTGCTTATTTTATCGAGGTCGCCAAAACCGATACAGCAAAAGCGCTAAGTGGATTGTTTATTGCCGACCAAGTCGTCTCTAAAAAAGCCCGAGCTTGGAAGGCGCAAGCGTCTGTTAAGACAGCGAAGCTGGCGGTGGTGGGTGCCGGGATCATGGGTGGCGGCATCGCTTGTCAGTCGGCGCTTAAAGGTTTGCCGGTGGTGCTTAAAGATATTAATCAGCAAGGAATAGATTTAGGTTTAAAAGAGGCGGCGAAAGTACTGGGCCGGCGCGTCGATAAAGGCAAGATGTCTGCGGCCGGTATGGCTGAGGCGTTAACGCGTATTCAGGCGACGCTAAATTATCAACCACTAGGCTCGGCCGATGTAACGGTCGAGGCGGTGGTGGAAAATAGTGGCGTTAAAAAGGCAGTATTGGCCGAAGTGGAGGCACAGCTGCCCGAGACTGCGGTATTGAGTTCTAATACCTCAACCATCTCAATTACCGAGTTGGCCACGGCGTTAAAACGTCCCGAGCAGTTTTGTGGTCTACACTTTTTTAACCCGGTACATGCTATGCCGTTAGTCGAGGTGATTCGCGGCGCTAAAACATCAGATGATACTGTCGCGCGCGCGGTTGAGTGCGCGACAGCGCTGGGTAAAAAAGCGATAGTGGTGAACGATTGTGCCGGCTTTTTGGTGAATCGAGTCTTGTTTGCATATTTTGCGGGCTTTGCCGCGTTGCTTGATGACGGTGTGGATTTTACTCATATCGATGCTGTTATGGTGCGTTGGGGATGGCCGATGGGGCCTGCACATTTGCTCGATGTTGTCGGTCTGGACACTGCCGAGCATGCTGAGGTAACCATGGCAGAGGCATTTCCTGAGCGTATGGGCCGAGCTCAACCTTCACCGACGGCACGGTTGTATAAAGCCGGCTTACTAGGGCAGAAAGGTGGCAAAGGTTTTTACTGTTATACAAAAGATAAACGTGGCCGGCCGCAAAAAACAGTCAACGAAGATGCCATGCAATTATTGCATGCTACATCGGCCAGCCAGCTCGATGATGACATGATTGTATTGCGGATGATGGCGCCTTTGGTAAATGAGCTTTGCCGCACTCTGCAAGACGATATTGTCGGATCTGTTTCTGAGGCTGATATGGCGATGATTTATGGTTTGGGTTTTCCCGCTCATCGAGGTGGCGTGTTGCGTTGGGTCGATAGCGTTGGGGTGCGCCAATTCTGTGAAAATCTGAGCGCGCTAAGTCAATGTGGGCCTTTGTATCAAGCCGAGCCCATGTTGTTAGAGTTGGCTGAAAATGGCGCAAGTTTTTATGCGCAAGCTGAAAATTCCCCCGCAACTGATGCTGCACATTAAGGAGGCTCCGGTGACTAAACAATCCGTTTCATCATCACGCTTACAGCCAAGAGACCCGGTGATTGTCGATTTCGCGCGTAGCGCGATGGGCCGCTCAAAAAACGGTTGCTTTCGCCACTCGCGCGCCGATGATATTTCGGCGGCGTTGGTGCGTGGCCTGTTGGCTCGTAACAGTGCACTTGATCCTGCCGAGATTGACGATTTAATTTGGGGCTGTGTGCTGCAGCGCGAAGAGCAGGCGTTTAATATTGCGCGCTATATTGTTTTATTGGCTGGGTTGGATCACTCAATTCCTGCGCAAACGGTTAATCGGCTGTGCGGTTCATCTATGGCGGCTTTGCATTCGGCCAGCGCCAATATACGAGCTGGTTTGGGTGATGTATATCTAGTGGGCGGGGTAGAGCATTTGGGACACTTGCCAATGTATGAAGCGATGGATCCCAATCCGCTGTTAGGGTTAAGCGTTGCTAAGGCGGCCGGCAATATGGGTTTAACCGCCGAGTATCTGGCCCAGCTGCACGGTATAGGGCGCGAGGCAATGGATAAGTTCTCATTGCGCTCACACCAGTTGGCTGATCAAGCCCGTAGTAACGGTCAGTTTGCCCGTGAAATTATTGCTGTGGCTGGCCATGCGGCCGATGGCGGGCCGGCCATGATTAGCGAAGATGAAACAATTCGTGCTGAGACAACCCTAGAAGGATTGGCGGCACTTAAGCCGGTATTCGATCCGGTAAATGGCAAGGTAACGGCGGGTAGTTCATCACAATTGTCCGATGGCGCCTCGGCGATGTTGGTTATGTCGGCCGAGCGTGCCGCAAGTCTTGGGTTAACGCCTCGAGCGCGGATTCGTTCACAAGCGATCGCTGGGGTTGATCCGTCTATAATGGGTTATGGCCCGGTCCCCGCCAGTCAAAAAGCTCTAAAGACGGCGGGACTCACGGCCGCCGATATTGATTATGTCGAGCTTAATGAGGCATTTGCCGCGCAAGCGTTACCGGTATTAAAAGATTTAGGTTTGTTGGCGCAAATGGATGAGCGGGTTAATGTTCACGGTGGTGCGATAGCCTTGGGGCATCCTTTTGGTTGCTCTGGTACTCGTATAACAGGTTCGTTGCTAACTGTGCTTGAATCAAAGGATGCATCCATTGGGCTTGCTACTATGTGTATTGGGTTGGGGCAGGGAATAGCAACTGTGATCGAGCGAGTTTAAATATTGTTGCGGTGTAGGCGGCTCGACATTGTTAGAATACGCTGTTGCTATTGAGCATATTTTTTGTATAAACATCGACGCAATTTTTTATAAACTTTAACCAATAAGCCGGTTGGGACTGTTGTATCTTGAAAATTTATGCCGCTCTAAGCCTCGATGCTTTTTTAGCTGATACCAGCCATCAATTGAGTGCCGGCGAATTGCTGGCGCTGCAATTTGAGCATGATGCTTACTATTTGTCTGAGCCAAAAACGGAATCGTTACTGGCCGTGATTAGTGGCACAGCTAATAACTTGCAAGGAGTTATTTGTCGTGCCACCAAGGGCACATTAGAGGCGGTGCAAGATTGGCCTAGTAGTGCGAGCTTGGCGCATCTCGCACAAGTTCTTGCGGCTCCGGTACTCGATTTAGCGGCGGGAGTCGCCCTGGTTCCAGTGGTTATACCAAAGCCATGGGGGCGTGAAATTTGGTATACCGGTATAGAGGTTCGTGGCCAAGCGGGGGTTGGTAATGAAGAGTTAAGCACCCCTTTACCTTGGTTGTTATCTTTGTTACCCGAACGCTTTGCCAATGGCAAGCCTGCGGCATTAACCCTGTTAAAAGTTCTCGATCCGTTGCCCGACGAAGTGTTTGGCGACTTATATTTCGAGATGCATGAGCGCAAGCAAGAGGTGTACGTGGTTACCCATGTGGACCCCAAAGCTTGGCCAACAGGTGAGGGTGGTATTCGATTTGGTTTTTGTCCCGCTAAGCGCGCCGAATTTAGTACAGACGAAGATTTTAAAGCCTCTTATAGGGATGCAGTGTCCCGTTATGAGCAGGTACGGCGTCAAATCGATGCGAAGCTCGACACAATAAAGCAAGCTGAGGGGCTGGATGTTAATGCTCCGGCTAGTCCTTTACAGCTGCGCCATTGGTTGCATTATATTGAGTCGTCGTTACAGCAAGAAGAGCAGCGTCGCCGTCAATATATGGACAGTTTTGTACAGGTCTTGCCGTTAGCGGTAGGGGATGTTGTTAAGGTGCCTTGTTACACGCCGCATTCGTTATTGCATGGTGTCCGCACAGTTGAATTTCAAACGCCAGTATATGAACGTAAAATTTTAGCGTTCGCGCAAAAGGTATTAACTCAGTCCGAGTGGGATACCGATGCAGCGCTGGCGAAAATTAATGTTACTTGTCCTTCGCCGGCAAAATTTTCGGGGGCGGCTAGTGACGGTCTCGAGCTGGTATCTGAGCAAATAGTCGATTTTGATGATTTTGAGGTGTGGCGTTTGCGAGCGGTTAACGCCTGTGAGTTTGATTTGGCGGGGGCAAGCAGTTATCAGTTAATAATGGCGGTAACAGGGCAGCAAGCGCTTGGCCAGCATTTGCTTGGCGCCGAGCAAGCGATGCTGATACCCGCTAATGCGTGCTCGGGCACCTTAATTCGGCTCGAAAAAGGGGCTGTAACCTTACTTGCACGACCAAAAAACGCAATTGATTGAATTCGCTTGTTGAACCTCGTCGAGTACTGTGGCAGAATCACCACCCTTCTCGCAGCAGAGTTGCCGCTTTTTTGGTTTTTCAGATGAAAATCAAGGGCTTGCGCCAATTATAGTAAGTTGCAGGATGCGCCTTTGGGCGACGCGGTCGTGGTGAAATTGGTAGACACGCCAGATTTAGGTTCTGGTGCCGCAAGGTGTGAGAGTTCGAGTCTCTCCGACCGCACCATACAAAAGAGAGTTGTGCCATTGCATGCGATGGCATGATTTAACCGATGTGAGAGCCATCGACGTTATTTCACGAGGAAAATATGCAGGTTTCAATCGAAACGACTTCTGGCCTAGAGCGTCGCCTGACGATCGGTGTACCCGCCGACACAGTAGAAGGCGAAATTGAAAAGCGTCTTAAAGATGCCGCTAAAAATATTCGCATTAATGGCTTTCGTAAGGGCAAGGTTCCTATGAAAGTTGTTAAACAGCGCTACGGTGCTGGTGTTCGCCAAGAAGTAGTGGGAGAGGTTATTAGCCGCTCTTTCTACGAAGCTGCACAAAAAGAAGACGTGAAACCTGCCGGCCAGCCAAGCATTCAGCCCAAGCAAATGGGTGAAGGCAAAGATTTAGAGTTTGTGGCAACCTTTGAGGTTTACCCTGAGGTTACCTTGGGTGATGTTGCGGGCTTTAAAGTGACTCGTGAGTCAGCTGATATTACCGATGAAGACATCGATAATATGATCGAAACGCTGCGCAAGCATCAAGCAACCTTTGAAGTTGTTGATCGTGCTGCCGCTGATGGCGACCAGGTAAATATTGATTTTACTGGCACCAAAGATGGCGAAGAGTTTGACGGCGGTAAAGCTCAGGGTCACAACTTGGTGTTAGGTTCTAACTCCATGATCCCTGGCTTTGAAGATGGCATTGTCGGCATGAAGGCTGGTGATGAAAAAACCATTAAGGTTACCTTTCCAGAAGATTATCAGTCAGAAGATTTAAAGGGTGCTGCAGTAGAGTTTGCTATCAAAGTAAACACTGTGTCAGAGCAGACCTTACCGGAATTGAAGAAGCCTTTTTTCCAGACCTTTGGTTTAGAAAAGGGTGGCATTAAAGCCTTTCAGAAAGAAGTTAAGGCAAACATGGAGCGCGAGTTAAAAAATGCGCTAAAAGGCAAAGTTAAATCTCAAGTGATGGATCAGTTGATCGAAAGTCATGAGGTTGAGCTGCCTAAAGCATTGGTTGGCAATGAAATTGATGTGTTGCGCAACCAAATGATGCAGCGTTTTGGTCAACAGCCTAAAGGCTTTGATGCAAAATCTATGCTGCCAGACACCATGTTTGAAGAAGAAGCTAAGCGTCGTGTTGCACTAGGCTTGATTGTTGGTGAAGTTGTTAAGTCAGCAAAGATCAAACCTGATGCCAAAGCTGTTCGTGGTATGGTTGAAGAAATTGCCAGTACTTACGAAGAGCCTCAAGAGGTTATCGATTACTATTACAGTCAGCGTCAAATGTTGGCAGGTGTTGAATCGGCAGTGCTTGAAGATCAAGTGGTTGAGTATATTCTCGAGAAGGCTGAGGTTACCGAAACAACCTCAACTTACGATGAAATTATGCAGCCTAAAACTGATAAATAACGCTTTTTGAACAAAAATGCCGCGAAACGCTCGTTTCGCGGCCACTCCCTCTATCAATTCTTTTACGGCGCTGGCAAACAGCTCCGTCACAGGTTAAGCTCCCACTATCTCAGTTTAATCACGGCTTTAATGCCGTATTTGTGATATTTCAGAAGAAGGTATGAAGCACAATGTCCTACCCGCAATCAGATCGTAGTGCACAAGAGATCACCAGCAACGGCTTGGTGCCGATGGTCGTCGAGCAAACAGCTCGAGGAGAGCGTTCGTACGATATATATTCACGGCTACTAAAAGAGCGTGTTATTTTCTTAACCGGCCAAGTAGAAGATTACATGGCTAATCTGGTATGTGCACAGCTATTGTTTCTTGAGGCTGAAAACCCAGATAAAGATATCCACTTATACATTAATTCCCCAGGCGGATCGGTAACAGCTGGAATGTCTATTTATGACACCATGCAGTTTATCAAGCCGGATGTGAGTACCATGTGTATGGGGCAGGCTTGTTCAATGGGCGCCTTTTTATTGGCTGCCGGTGCTAAAGATAAACGTTTTTGTCTGCCAAACTCTCGAGTTATGATTCACCAGCCTAGCGGCGGTGCGCAAGGGCAGGCGTCGGACATTCATATTCAGGCGCAAGAGATACTTAAGATTCGCTCGCGCTTGAATCAAATTTTGGCCGATCACACAGGTCAAACATTAGAACAAATAGAGCTGGATACTGAGCGCGACAAGTTTATGTCGGCCGATGAGGCGAAACAGTACGGCTTAGTCGATTCTGTGTTGTCGAGTCGGGTTGCGTCTTAATTCATCCCAGCAATGGTTGCAGCTCTCTAGACAAATTAGTCAGAGGGCTTGAATATTTAGGGTAAAGACTGCATCTTTACCCCATAGTTTAAGAATGGAGTGGTTTAATGACCGATCACACCGGTGATAGCGGCGATAAAAACGGTAAACTACTGTATTGCTCGTTTTGCGGTAAAAGTCAGCATGAGGTCCGTAAGCTTATTGCGGGGCCGTCTGTATTTATATGTGATGAGTGCGTTGACCTGTGCAATGACATTATTCGCGAAGAAATCCAAGAGGCTGCCGTCGAAGGCCAGTCTGAAAAACTGCCTAAGCCGGCAGAAATTTCAGGCATCCTCGATCAGTACGTTATTGGCCAGAAACGGGCTAAAAAAGTACTGGCCGTAGCAGTATATAACCATTATAAGCGCTTGCGTGTCGGTGGTGCCAAAGGTGGAGATAAAGACGTCGTAGAGCTTGGTAAAAGTAATATTTTGCTGGTGGGGCCAACGGGTAGTGGTAAGACGCTACTGGCTGAGACCTTAGCGCGACTGCTTAATGTGCCGTTTACTATCGCTGATGCAACAACTCTTACCGAGGCAGGTTATGTCGGGGAAGACGTTGAAAACATTATTCAAAAGCTGCTGCAAAAGTGCGACTACGATGTCGAGAAGGCGCAGCAGGGGATCGTCTATATCGATGAGATTGATAAGATCTCTCGTAAATCAGACAACCCATCAATAACCCGCGATGTTTCTGGTGAGGGCGTACAGCAAGCGCTGTTGAAGCTTATTGAAGGTACCGTCGCCTCTGTACCACCTCAAGGTGGGCGTAAGCATCCTCAGCAAGAGTTTTTGCAGGTCGATACCAGCAATATTCTGTTTGTTTGTGGCGGTGCATTTGCCGGTCTTGATAAGGTCATTCGCGAGCGCTCTGAGCGCGGCGGTATTGGCTTTGGCGCCGAAGTGAAAAGCAAGAATGACGACAAAAGCTTTGGCGACACCTTGCACGATCTCGAGCCGGAAGATTTGGTGCGCTATGGCCTGATTCCTGAGTTCGTCGGCCGTCTGCCGGTCATTGCGACTCTTGATGAGCTTGATACTGAGGCTTTGGTTGAAATCTTGGCGGCGCCTAAAAATGCTTTGACCAAGCAGTATCAGCGTCTATTTGATATGGAAGGCGTAGAGCTAGACTTCCGTCGTGATGCGCTTGAGGCTGTAGCCAAAAAAGCCATGGAGCGTAAAACGGGTGCTCGTGGATTGCGCTCTATTATGGAGTCAGTGCTGCTTGACACTATGTACCGCATTCCATCGGAAGAAAATGTTAAAAAGGTGGTTGTTGATGAGAGTGTTATTAAGGGAGAATCTGAGCCTTTATTAGTCTACGAAAATCAAGAACAGCTTCCCAGCAAAGCGGCTTCAGAAGATTGAGGTTAAGCGCTCCTGCGATTGTTAAGGCTGCTTTTTAAGCACTATTGCTGTAAAAAAACGCAAAAAGGGTACTTTTAGTACCCTTTTTGCGTTTTTCTCCTATCCTATCTTGTAATTTCTTCTGTACGACCCCAATCTTATGAAGTAAAGGCTAATTCAGCCCGTGCATTCAGACCATTAGGGGGTCTCTATGGACCAGAATGAGCAAGTATCAAAGTACTCCGATTTACCCTTGTTGCCGTTGCGGGATGTCGTAGTCTATCCGCACATGGTGATACCCCTGTTTGTCGGCCGGCAAAAATCCATCGAGGCGCTTGAAAGCGCGATGCGTGCCGATAAGCAGATTGTCCTAGTGGCGCAAAAAAGTCCTAGTGATGATGATCCTGCGCCCAGCGAGCTATACAAAATTGGCACCCTTGCCACTATTTTACAGTTGCTAAAGTTGCCTGACGGCACAGTAAAGGTGTTGGTTGAAGGGGGCGAAAGAGTTGCGATTGAAAATGCCGAAGAGGAAAGTGGTCATTATCGTGTCGCGGTTAGTGTGTTCACTGAAGAGGCGTTGCCAAGCGATGCGGCAGATGCATTAATTAAAACTGCGCGGGATCATTTTGAGCAGTATGTCAGCTTGTCACGCAAGGTGTCATCAGAGGTCATGAGTTCGCTCAGTGGCATTGACGACCCTAGTCGTTTTGCCGATACCGTAGCAGCGCATATGGCGCTTGAGCTTGAGCAAAAACAGGCCGTCCTGGAGCTTATTAGTGTACGCGAGCGAATTGAGAGCTTGCTTAAGTTGATGGACGGGCAGATCGATTTATTGCAGGTCGAAAAGAAGATCCGTGGTCGCGTTAAAAAACAGATGGAGAAAAGCCAGCGTGAGTATTATCTGAATGAGCAAATGAAAGCGATTCAGAAAGAGCTGGGCGAGATGGGAGAAGAGCTCAATGAGGTTGATGAGTTAGAGCAAAAGATAGCCGATAGCGGTATGTCTGATGAGGCTCAAGAGAAAACCCGGGCCGAACTTGGCAAGCTAAAAATGATGTCACCGATGTCGGCTGAGGCATCAGTGCTGCGTAGCTACATCGATTGGATGATTAAGGTTCCATGGAAAAAATGTAGCAAGGTGCGGCATGACCTAGCCCGCGCCGAGGCTGTGCTTGAAAAAGATCACCACGGCCTCGAAGAGGTCAAAGAGCGGATATTGGAGTATCTTGCGGTACAGAAGCGGGTGAAGAAGATTAAAGGCCCAATCTTGTGCTTGGTGGGGCCTCCCGGTGTTGGTAAAACCTCGTTGGGCGAGTCTATTGCTCGTGCGACTAACCGTAAATTTGTGCGTATGGCCTTAGGTGGCGTACGAGATGAGGCTGAAATACGCGGCCATCGCCGTACCTATATTGGTTCTTTGCCGGGTAAGTTGGTGCAAAAAATGGCCAAAGCAGGGGTTAAAAACCCGCTGTTTTTACTTGATGAAATCGACAAGATGGGTATGGATAGTCGTGGCGATCCAGCCTCTGCACTGCTCGAAGTACTTGATCCTGAGCAAAACAGCCATTTTAACGATCACTATCTTGAGGTCGACTACGATCTCTCGGACGTTATGTTTGTCTGCACCTCAAATTCGATGAATATTCCAGGTCCTTTGTTGGACCGAATGGAAGTGATTCGAATTCCGGGTTATACCGAAGACGAAAAGCTAAATATCGCTAAAAAATATCTGATCCCTAAGCAAATTAAAGCCAACGGCTTAAAAGAGGGGGAAATGTTGGTTGAGGATGAGGTTATTCTCGACATTATTCGTCATTACACCCGCGAAGCTGGGGTGCGCGGGCTTGACCGTGAAGTGGCCAAGCTGGCCCGTAAAGTGGTTACCAGTCACGTCAGAAAGGCCAGCAAGGGCGCCGATACGATAACACTAGATACTTTAGAGGACTTGCTCGGTGTGCGTAAGTTTGACTATGGTCGCGCCGAAAACGACGATCAGATTGGTCAGGTGACAGGTCTCGCTTGGACTCAGGTGGGTGGCGAGCTTCTCACGATCGAATCCACCGCGGTTAAAGGCAAGGGACGGGTGATTAAAACCGGCTCGTTAGGCGATGTGATGCAAGAGTCTATCCAGGCTGCCTTGACTGTGGTGCGATCGCGCGCTCAGGTGTTGGGTGTAGCGCCGGATTATCATGAAAAAATGGATATTCATATCCACGTACCAGAAGGGGCGACCCCAAAAGATGGTCCGAGCGCCGGGGTGGGGATGTGCACGGCATTGGTTTCGGTATTAACATCGATACCAGTAAAGGCCGATGTGGCCATGACTGGTGAAATTACCTTGCGAGGTGAGGTGTTACGTATTGGTGGCTTAAAAGAGAAGCTGCTGGCCGCTCATCGAGGCGGTATAAAAACGGTGATCATTCCAGCAGATAACGAGCGCGACCTTAAAGAAATTCCAGATAACATTAAGGCTGATTTAAACATATGCCCCGTTAAATGGATCGATGAGGTGCTGCAGATTGCCTTGCAGCATACCCCTAAACCGCTGAGTGATGCAGAGTATCAAGCGCTTGAACAGAAGGCAGAACAGTCCGATAACAGCAACCGAATTAACACGCATTAGGTTGTCAGGCGGTTTTGGGTACTTGTTACTTTGAGTAACTCGAATCGTTCGCAGATAAAGCCGCCTCTGGCTGGAGGCGGTCTTTTTGTTCAAATAGCAGGCAAAACTGAGATACTTATTGCGATTGTCGCAGCCCAGCCTTGACCCAACCCGAGCCAGTTGGTATAAATCGCAGTTCAATATAAGTGCTGGTGCGGTACTGGGTTAGGTGGGTAGTTTATGCCAATCATCATTCAAGCACTGCATAATTATAAACACTAGGTCTAGAAATTTATTAAAGGGGTTTAACGTGAATAAAACTGAGCTGATCGAAGCCATCGCCGCATCTGCGGATATCTCTAAAGCTGCTGCAGGTCGCGCACTAGACGCTGTTGTTGATGGCGTTACCGACTCACTAAAAAAAGGTGAGCAAGTTGTGCTGGTAGGTTTTGGTACCTTTTCTGTAAAAGATCGTGCCGCTCGTGTTGGTCGTAACCCGCAAACCGGTGCCGAAATCCAAATCGCTGCGGCAAAAGTGCCTAGCTTTAAAGCCGGCAAGGCTTTGAAAGACGCCGTTAATTAAGCTCAGCTATAGATCTATCTAGTAGCCACGTTAGTGTTTTAAAATAAAGCATTAACGTTTAAAAGGCGCATCCACGATGCGCCTTTTTTGTGTAAAGACATAAAAATTGCCCCCTCGTTCAGGAGCTGGACATGCTACAAACAATGCGTGATAACTCTAAAGGAGTTGTCGCCGGTATCTTAGTTGGTTTACTGGTTATTATCTTTGCTCTCTCTGGTGCCGAGGCTTTGTTCTCTAGCGCTAATAACACGCAAACGGTAATGACAATTAACGGTCAAGAAATCACCGAGACCGAAGTTGCCCGAGCTATCGAGCAACAAAAACAACAGCTGCGCAGTCGTTTTGGTGAGTCCGTGCCCGAGTCTTTTCTCAGCAATGAGAACCTCCGTGAGCCGGCCATTGAGAACCTTGTACGTCGTACCCTGCTAACCCAAGCAGCCGCCAATGCCGATATGACGGTGTCCGATGCACGTTTAAATAACGTAATTACCTCAATTCCTGCTTTTCAGGATATTGACGGAAAATTTGACCCTAATCGCTATCAGCAATCGTTAAGAATGTTGGCCTACACGCCAGCTTCTTATAAGCGTGAGTTAATTCGTGATTTAACGGTTAATCAGTTGGCGAGTGGTGTGTCGGGCAGTAATTTTGTTACTGAGCCCGAGCTGCAGCACTTGATTGAGTTGAATTATCAAACTCGCGACTTCAGCTTTGTCACTTTTAGTGCCGAAGTCTTGATGGCGGGTATTGATGTAACTGACGCCGAGGTGGCGCAGTACCATCAAGAAAATGTTGAGCGTTTTACAGTCCCGGAAACGGTTACGGTTGAGTACATTGATCTGAGTGTAGAGCAGCTGGCTTCAGATGAAGCAATTGATGATGCTGAGCTGCGCAAGCAGTACGAGCAGAATATTGAAGATTTCACTCCTTCGGTAGAGCGTCATGCTGCTCATATACTATTAGAAGACCCTAGCGATGAGTTGCTTGCGGAGTTGCAAACCAAGATCGACAACAACGAAGATTTTGCGACACTGGCTGCCGAGTATTCAAGCGATCTGGGCTCAAAAGGCAACGGTGGTGATCTTGGGATTTCTACCGGTGATGCTTTTCCTGATGATTTTGAGGACGCCTTGGCTGATTTGACCGTTGGTGAAGTGTCGGGTCCGGTGAGTACTGATGCTGGCATACATTTTATTAAATTATTGGATGAAACTGGCGGCGAGCCCACCAGCTTTGAAGAGCAAAAAGAGCTATTGGCCGCGCAAGCGAAGCGCAGTGCGGCCGAGTCGCGCTTTATCGAGCTGCTAGACCAGCTTGAAGACCTCTCTTACAATGCAGAAAGCCTTGCTAGTGTTGCTGAGCAGCTGGATATCAGTGTTGCCCAAAGTGAACCTTTTTCTCGTCAAGGTGGTAGCGGTATCAGTGCTTTCCCCGCAGTTGCAGCCGCGGCATTTAGCGAAGAAGTGCTAACTCATGGCAATGCGAGTGAGGTTCTTGAGTTAGCTCCGGACCGTGTGGTGGTGGTGAAGAAAATCGCCCATAAGCCGAGCTTTGTTGAGCCACTGGCAAACGTTAAAGATGACATCATTATTACTCTGCGCGAACAAAAAGCCGCCACATTACTGGCCGAAAAAGGCCAAGCATTGCAGCAGCGCCTGACAGAGGGGGCTGAGCTTGCCGAGCTGGCTGATGCCGAAGGGCTTGAGGTTACAGCACTCAAGGGTATCGAGCGCGGTGATATGGAGCAGTCTCGTGCGGTTGTGGAGTTTGCCTTTAGTATGGCGCGTCCACAAGCGGATAAGCCTAGTGTTGCAGGGTTTGGTGCTAACGGTGAGTACTCGGTAGTGACCCTAAGTGCTATTAATTTGCCCCAAGATGAAATGCCGGAGGCACAAAAAAATGCCGCGAGTCAGAGTCTGGCAAGTTTGTTAGGTGCGGCTGATTTTGCTTCTTTTCAGCAGTATCTAGAGGAAACTGCTGACATTGAGCGTAAATAAGTAACTAATTAACGTCGTTTCTAGACACAAAAAAACCGACCTTTTAGGTCGGTTTTTTTGTGCTTAATGTTCCTTCATATTGTTTTATTAAGAGAGCGTGACTAATTAACTTGACGCTGTTTGGCGGAAGTTAAGTAAATTTTATTCCGCGTGGGAGCAGTTACGGCCGTGTTCTTTGCAGTAATACAGCGCCTTATCGGCGCACTCTAGCCAGTTTTGAGTCGAGTCAACGGCGCTGTCTAGTTGTTTGACGCCAAGGCTAATAGTAATTTTAACATCAGAGGTCGCGGTTGCCACAGCCTCATCCTCTACCGCTTTGCGTAAGCGTTCTGCAAACTCCAAGGCCCCTGCGGTATCGGTATTGGTCAAAATAACGCCAAACTCCTCCCCCCCATAACGTCCAGCAATATCAGTCTCGCGTAGTTGAGCGCGCAGACAGTCGCTTACACAGCGAATAACATCATCACCTACGGTGTGGCCGTAGGTATCATTCACCACCTTGAAGTGGTCGATATCAAACAGTACCAGTGAGCAGGGGATGTGATAGCGATCAAAGCGTTTATATTCCTGTGTTAAGCAGTGCTCCCAGTAGCCGCGGTTAAACAGTTTGGTCAGGTGATCGATACGACTAACGCCTTTTAGGCGGTTGTTTGCCTCAATTTGCGCCAACTTATTCATCGCGCTGTCGGTAACGTCATAGACGATAAGGCAAACGTGCTCTACCTCGCCATGAGTATTGATCAGAGGAATAATGGTGGTGTTTTGATACATGTGGCTGGCACCGCCCGTTATTGGGCGATAATGCGGAAACCGAAATAAGTATGGGCGTTGCTCCCAAGTGGTAAAAGCCGCGCTGTGCAATACAAAAACCGGTTCGGCTTTACGTCTAAACCAATCTTCAGATAATTCGGGGAAGATTCCAAAGAGGCTGTTGCCCAACACATGTTCCGGAGCTTTGCCGCTGTGGTTTTGCATAAATTGGTTCCACAGAGCTACATTGTAGTTGGCATCAAGCACGACCAAGCCAATATCGATATTCTGTAGAATGTCTAAAAGCCAGTGAACGTCCTTGAGAAAGTGGCTCAAATCATCGGTTGTTTCGACCATAGATCGCCCGTTGCGCTTTTATTCGATTAAATAGTTGAGCTTTTCTAATAGGCCATCAATACAGTTTTCACTGATAACCAGTAATAAATCGCAGTTTACTTTATGATCTTCAATAGTGTAATTAATTTCGATAACAAGAGCGTTGTGCCAGTTAATCTCACGATTTTTAAGGCTCTCTGTTAGATCAAAGTGCTGGCCCAGTAAAATAGGGGGGCCAAGGCTAAACTGTGTGTCCAGTTGCTTGGCAAGACTGTGTAAGCAGGCGCCACCCAAGACATTGGTGGTATCCATGAGCAGTTCACTGCGATCATTAGCGCCAGCATTAGCATCGTAGCGCAGCAGGGTCGCTAAGTCGCGGTAATCGGTGCCATTAAAAATCAGCAGTGCTTCGCCGGCGATACCGCCCCCAATAAAGCCTTGGCAGACGCCGGTAAGCTCTTGGCTATCACCGCTTTCGCTTTCGCCGCGCAGCGATTGCAGCATCATGGAGATATCATTAGGGGTGAGCAGGCTAACGCTGGGGATGGAGAGAACGACAAAAACGTCCAATAACCGCGCCAAGTGATCGGCCGATTGTCCCATGGCGACATTGGCTATTTCTTGTAAGCAGTCACGCTGGTCTTCGGTTAGGAGGTTAGCCGTCATGTTTTGGGTCTTTTTATCGTGTTGCCGCATTATTACAGGTAGCCCACACGGCTACCGACCAATTAATATTAGCATTTATGCGGCGTACTGTCTGTCTTATGGGCGTAATTGCTTAGCAGTTTGGCTAACCTGTACTGCACTATTGTCAGCGCCTCGCCGCCTCGCTACACTCATCCGCGCTTTGGCTGGTTTAGCGCGTTAAACAAGTCGTTCATTAACGTCTAACAATACTGCGGTGGTGTTGTCCAACCAGCAATTGCTGGGTGCCTATTAGTCTTAGTGGGTTTGACTCCATCGCATAAACGGTACGAAATTGAGTACGGAGAAGTGTCAATGAAATTCCCTGTCCCTGTAAGCGTGATAGCCTCGCTGGTCTTAAGTCTTCTGGCCTGTACTGCGCAGGCGGCCGATACTGCCAGTGAGCCGATCCACGTTAAAGTGATTAAATCTCACGCCTTTGCCGATCATGGCGAGCCAAAATATCCAGCCGACTTTACTCATTTTGATTATGTGAATCCCGATGCGCCCAAGGGGGGAGAGTTGGTCTTGTCGACGACGGGTACTTATGACAGTTTTAATCGTTACACTTCTCGCGGTGATGCCGAGATTAACAGTGAAGCGTTTTATGACTCATTGATGACCCCAAGTGAGGATGAAATAGGGGTTATTTACCCGCTTATTGCTATGAGTCTTGAGTATCCAGATGATTACACCTGGGTTGAGTTCAATTTAAATCCTAAGGCTCGATTTCAAGATGGTGCATCGATAACCGCAGCGGATGTTGTTTTTACTTTTAACAAATTTATGCAGCAGGGTGTTGCTTTTGTTAAAAATTACTACAAAGACGTTAAGAGTGCGACTGCAGTTACCCCACATAAAGTTAGATTTACTTTCGCTGAAAGCAATCGAGATTACATCTCTGCGTTGGCGAGCTTTAAGATTTTGCCTAAGCAATATTGGGCTGAGCGTGATTTTAGTGAACCATTAAACGAACCACCGTTAGGCAGTGGAGCTTATAAAGTGGTTGATTATAAAATGGGTCAGTCTGCCACCTATGAGTTAATTGACAACTATTGGGCGGCCAATTTGCCAAGCCGTAAAGGCTTGCAAAATTTTAAACGAATTCGCTACGATTATTATCGTGACGACACTGTGGCGCTAGAGGCATTTAAGGCGGGTGAGTTTGATTTTAGACGAGAGAATGTTGCCAGGCAGTGGGCAGAAGGTTACAACGTTCCTGCCATTAAGAGCGGTAAAATTATAAAAGAGGAGTTGCAGCATGAAATTCCTCAGCCTATGCAGGCGTTTGTTTTCAATACCCAGCGTGAACAGTTTAAAGACCGTCGTGTTCGTGAAGCGTTAAATTACTTATTGGACTTTGAGTGGCTTAATAAAAACTTGTTTTACTCGTCCTATACCCGTAACAGCAGTTATTTTGAAAATACGCCTTATAAAGCGCAAGGTAAGCCCGAAGGCTTAGAGCTAGAAATACTTTCTAAGTATAAAGATCAGTTGCCTGCAGAGGTTTTTGGCGATATTTGGCAGCCTAATAAAACTAAAGGGGACGGCAATATTCGCACTGAGATGCGTCAAGCGCTAGGTTTATTTAAAGCGGCGGGCTGGGAGCTTAAAGACCAAAAGCTGGTCAATGCTAAAACTGGCGCTCCCTTTGTTTTTGAAATGTTACTTTACTCGCCAACAATGGAGCGAGTCGTGCTCCCCCTTAAGAGTAATCTTGAACGGATTGGTATAGAGCTTAGCATTCGAATGGTGGATTCGTCCCAATACCTTAATCGTTTGCGTTCACGCGATTTTGATATGACCCCTCAAGGGTATAGAGCTCAGCCGTATCCATCCGCTAGTATGAAGCTCGCCTGGCATTCGGATTATATAGAGTCCACGTATAATCAGGCTGGTGTGAGTGACCCCGTAATCGATGAATTGGTAGAGGCAATTGAAGCGTCGCAGCAAGATGAAGAGCGCCTTTTGGCTCTGGGCCACGCGTTTGATCGTGTTGCTTTATGGAATTTTTACGTCATTCCTCAGTGGCATTCCAAAAGCTTCCGAATTGCTCACTGGAATAAGTTCTCACGTCCCGCAGTAAGGCCCAAATACAGTATCGGTATCGATAGCTGGTGGTATGATGCAGACAAGGCTAAGTTGCTAGGTAAGCGGTCTGATTAATATGTGTTTTAGAGGTTATTAGATTTGGGCGCTTATGTTGTTCGCCGGTTGTTGTTAATCATCCCCACATTGCTGGCGATTATCACCCTTAATTTTTTTATCATTCAGGCCGCTCCCGGCGGCCCGGTTGATCAAGCTATTGCCAATATGTTGGGGATGGGCGGGGCCAGCCTAGAGCGAGTTACCGGTGGTGCGGGGGACTCTGATTCCGGTGGCCTGTCGCAACAGAATCAAGATTCGCGTGGCGCACGTGGATTAGACCCAGAAGTGATCGCGGAGATAGAAAAACAATTTGGTTTTGATAAGCCGATCCATGAACGTTATTTCACCATGTTGGGTGATTATTTAACCTTTGATTTTGGCGATAGCTTGTTTAAAGCCAATACGGTTATGGGGCTAATTGTCGAGCGTCTACCTGTGTCCATCTCACTGGGACTGTGGAGCACTTTAATTATTTACTTAGTCTCGATTCCTCTGGGTATACGCAAAGCCATTAAGCACCACGAGCCGTTTGATGTGTGGACCAGTTGGGCCGTAGTAATAGGCAATGCTATCCCAGGCTTCCTGTTTGCCATCTTGTTGATTATTGTTTTTGCCGGCGGCAGCTATTTGGATTGGTTTCCGCTGCGCGGCTTGGTGTCGTCAAATTTTGATGAGTTAACCTGGTATCAAAAAATAGGTGATTATTTTTGGCATTTGGCGCTGCCTATTTTAGCTTTGGTGGTAGGTGGTTTTGCGACTTTAACAATGTTGACTAAAAATTCTTTTTTAGATGAAATCAATAAGCAATATGTGATTACCGCTCGGGCTAAAGGGGCCGGCGAGTCGCGTATTTTGTACAGGCACGTGTTTCGCAATGCCATGTTGATTATTATTGCTGGTTTTCCTGCGACTTTTATCAGCATGTTCTTTACCGGTTCACTGTTGATTGAGGTGATTTTTTCGCTTGAGGGGTTAGGGTTGTTGGGGTTTGAGTCTACCTTACAGCGAGATTACCCAGTGATGTTTGGTACTTTATATGTTTTTAGTTTACTGGGGTTGCTGATTGGTATTATTAGCGATCTGGCATATACCTGGGTTGATCCCAGAATAGATTTTGAGTCCCGTTAACATCATGAGCCTAATAACATTAAGTCCGATTAATTGTGAGCGATGGCAGCGTTTTAAAAATAACCGTCGCGGTTATTATAGTTTGTGGATATTTTTAATTTTATTTGGTTTGAGCTTATTGGCCGAGCTGATAGCCAACAATGTTCCACTGGTAATTCAGCATGAGGGTGAGTGGTATTTTCCGATTGTTAAAGAGTATTCAGAGCTGGATTTTGGTGGCGATTTTGACGTGGTGGCAGACTATCGCGATGAGTATATTGCCGATTTGATTAATGCGGAAGGCTGGATGTTGTGGCCCCCCATTCGTTTTGATTATCGCGCTATTAATTATAATTTGCCTGGCCCTGCACCCAGCCCCCCCAGCGTCGAAAACTGGCTGGGAACCGATGATTTAGGTCGCGATATTTTAGCGCGACTTATTTACGGGTTTCGTATCTCGGTTATGTTTGGTCTGTTTTTAACGCTGGCAACCTCTGTTGTAGGTATTGCAGTAGGCGCAATACAGGGGTTTTATGGCGGCAAGGTTGATCTGATAGGGCAACGCTTTTTAGAAGTCTGGTCGAGCGTGCCAACGTTATTTGTACTGATCATTATCGCCAGTATGGTGCCGCCAAGCTTTTGGATTTTGCTGGGAATCTTGCTGATTTTTGGTTGGATGGCACTGGTGGGTGTAGTGCGGGCAGAGTTTTTACGTGCCCGAAACTTCGAGTATGTATTGGCTGCCCGCTCAATGGGGGTTTCCAATAAAGCCATTATGTGGCGCCACCTGTTGCCTAACGCTATGGTGGCTACTCTTACGTTTATTCCATTTTTATTGGTCGGTGGTGTTACCAGCTTAACGGCGTTAGATTTTCTGGGTTTTGGTTTGCCTCCGGGTTCAGCGTCTCTGGGCGAGATGGTGAGCCAGGGGAAGAACAATTTACACGCTCCTTGGATAGGCTTGTCGGTATTTGTCGTCCTGTCGTTATTATTAACCCTGTTAGTGTTTGTGGGTGAGGCGGTGCGAGATGCCGTTGACCCTAACCGCACCCGCTAGAGCAATTATGATTCAACCGCTACTGAGTATTGTTAATCTTACCTTGGCCTTTCGTGGCGCAGCTGATGCCGAACCCGCAGTGCGCGATGTTAGCTTTGATGTACTGCCTGGCGAGGTATTGGCTTTGGTGGGCGAGAGTGGTTCGGGTAAGTCAATTACCGCTCAGTCTATTTTACGTTTATTAAACCCCAGTGCTGCGCGGTACGATTCTGGTCAAATACACTTTTCGGGGCAGGACTTGTTACGCACCGATGAGCGCCAGCTTAATCGAATTCGCGGTGGCTCTATTGGGATGATCTTTCAAGAGCCGATGACCAGCCTTAATCCGCTGCAAAGTATCGAGAAACAATTATCTGAATCACTTTATTTACATAAAGGTTTGAGTCGTGCAACTGCACGGCCACTTGTTATAGAGTGGCTGCAACGCGTCGAGATTCGCGATGCAGCGCAACGCCTAAAGGCGCTGCCTCACGAGCTTAGTGGCGGCGAGCGCCAACGTGTAATGATTGCAATGGCACTTATTAATGAGCCAGATTTGCTAATTGCTGACGAGCCAACCACGGCGCTCGATGTAACCGTACAGGCGCAAATTTTACGCCTATTAAAACGCCTGCAGGGTGAGCTGGGCATGTCGGTTTTGTTTATTACTCACGATCTTGGGATTGTACGTAAACTCGCCGATCGTGTGATGGTTATGCGCCAGGGTGAAATTATAGAGCAAGGCGTTACTGCTGAGGTTTTTGATCACCCCAAAACTGATTACACTCGTGAGTTGTTGGCTGCAGACCCAGGTGCGCCGCCTGCGCCTATTAAGCAAATCAAACCGTTATTGCAAGTGGCTAACTTGCGCACCTGGTTTGCGGTTAATACAGGTTTTTTAAAGCGAGTAAAGCACTATGTTAAAGCGGTAGACGATATCAGCTTTAGTTTAGCTGAGGGCGAAACGCTGGGTATTGTGGGTGAAAGTGGCTCGGGTAAAACCACCTTGGGGCGTTCCGTATTACAGTTAATTAAGTGTGAGGGGGATGTTAATTTTACGCTTGCAGGCGAGCAAGCACCGCATAACTTATTACAGTTGAACGCTAAGCAAATGAAACCATTGCGGCGTCACATTCAAATTATTTTTCAAGACCCATTTGCCAGCTTAAGCCCGCGTATGTCGGTGGTGCAAATCATTGCTGAGGGGTTAAAAGTATACGAGCGCCTTAGTAACGCAGAGTTGGAGGCGCGGGTTATTGACGCCATGCAGCAAGTGCAGCTAGATCCTGAGTTACGCCACCGATACCCCAATGAATTCTCTGGCGGTCAGCGACAGCGTATTGCCATTGCCCGTGCATTGATTTTAAAACCACGCCTATTAGTATTAGATGAGCCGACCTCGGCGTTAGATCGGTCGGTGCAAAAAGATATTATTGATTTGTTGCAGCGGTTGCAGCGCGAACACGGCTTGTCGTATTTGTTTATCAGTCATGATTTAAGTGTTGTACGTTCGATGAGCCATCGCATTATGATTATGAAAGATGGCAAAGTGGTCGAGCAGGGCGCGGCCGACGCTATTTTTAATCAACCGCAGCACCCGTACTCTAAAGCTTTGTTGGCCGCCGCTAGCGCGCCTTTGTAACATCGATAAATAAGGTTAATTGCTGGCCTGGATGAATGTATTTTTTGCTCGAGACTTTGTTCCAGCGAGTAATATCCTTAATGCTGACATTGAAACGGCTGGCAATTCTTGCCAGTGAGTCGCCATTTCTTACTTTGTAAGACAGCTTGCGAGTTACCGCGTCTTTATCGCCAGTTTGCTCTTTAATGTTTTTACTCCACACCACCAACTTTTGCCCAGGCTTAATGGTGTCGCGCGGCGACATACCGTTCCAGCGCGCCAGCGAGCTGACGCTTACTTGATGATTGTTGGCTATACGCCAAAAACTATCGCCTTTGCGTACGGTGTAGTTAATTTTCTCCCCGTTACTATTGCCTTTGGAGCGCTTTTGGCTGCCTAGTCGGCGCTGATTGACACTTAGCTCGTAGTAATCGGCGCCGGCGCTAGCGGTAGGGATGAGTAGTGTGTCGCCTGCGCGAATACGTGAGGAGCGCAATTGGTTGGCACTTTTTAGTGCCTCGACATTAGTGTTGTGGTTGTTGGCTATGCGAATAAGGCTATCGCCCGAGCGAATTTTGTAGCGCTCCCAACTAATGCGCTGAGCTGGGTCGACGGTTGCCAATGCGCTGCTAAATCTCTCTGCATGGGCGCTGGGGATCAATAAACTGTGGGGGCCGGCTGGATCGGTTGCCCAGCGATTAAAGCCTGGGTTTAGTAAATAGAGCTCCTCCATGGTGATGCCGGCTAATTCGGCCGCTTGTGCTAGATCGAGCTGCGAGCCGATATCAATAGCAACAAAGTAGGGGGCATTGGGGATCTCTGGCAGAGTGATTTTAAACTGCTCGGGATTGGCAACTACATGCGATAGTGCAAGTAATTGTGGTACATAGGCTTGGGTTTCACGAGGTAGTTTGAGCGACCAAAAATCAGTGGATTTACCAGCCTTTTTGTTGGCCTTAATAGCACGCAACAAACGTCCTTGACCGGTGTTGTAAGCGGCAAGCGCCAGTAGCCAATCGCCGTCAAACAAGGTGTGCATACGTTTTAAATAGCTAATGGCGGCGTTGGTGGATGCAACTACATCGCGTCGTCCGTCGTACCACCAGTTTTCTTTTAGGCCATAATCACCGGCGGTGCCCGACATAAACTGCCACATACCAGCGGCAGTGGCGTGAGAGTAAGCGAAAGGATCGAAGGCACTTTCAACCACCGGTAACAGTGCGATTTCTAATGGTAGGCCCTCTTCTTCTAATCGTTGCACAATGTAATAAAGATAGCGCTGACCACGTTCAAACACTCGGTCTATATATTCGGGGTGTTTGGCGTACCAGTTTTCGTATTGATCGACACGAGTGTGATCCAGTTCGGAAAACATTAAGCCGCTGCGCACGCGATCGAGCAGTGTTAGCTCGGTAGGAGGGGCTTTGGGCTGCGCTATTGGGGGGGCGCTGACAGCTACTGGCTGGGTTGCTTCGGAGTCTTCTTCGGCGGCACCAATAGGCTCTTGGAAGCTATCTTTTTCGGCGAAGATGGCGCCGCAACCGCTTAAAATCACAGAAAATAAGCATGTCAGGGTCAAACGATATACTGCTGTCATTGAGTCACTTTGGCGGTTTGGCGTATATAAAGCACGCGTGGCCGTAGCCGCTATTTCGCGCGAAATTCAGCCGATTCTAGGGGTTTGTAAGCCGTCGGTCAATTGGCCGGAAAGTCATTTTTCCACGCTCGGAGTACGGCAAATACATCGGCGGGTGTTGTTTGTACCTGGCCACTTTTGCTATTGGCACTGTTGATTACTGTAGGTTGTTGACAGCGCACAAAGGGGTTTGTGGCAAGCTCTAGACCGATACTGCTAGGCAGGGTGGGCATTTTCTGCTCGCGCTTGCGGCGTTCCCGGGTAAGCCGCTGGGCAATATCTGGGTTGTTGGGTTCGACGGCTTGCGCAAAGGCCAAGTTGGCTAGGGTGTATTCATGGGAGCAGTAAAGTACGGTGTCGTTGGGTAGTTGGGCGATTTTGTTTAAAGATTGCAGAAACATCTCTGGCGTGCCTTCAAACATTCGGCCGCAACCTCCGGCAAAAATCGTATCACCCGCAATCAGTACACCGCTGGGTTGGGTGGCGTGCTGGGTATTGGCGCAGTAATAGACAATGTGATCTAGGGTGTGGCCCGGTGTGGCTAATATGCTCCAGCGAGTACTGCCTAGGTCGAGACTGTCACCCTCGGTTAGTGGGTGTGTTACTTGTGGAATTCGTTTACTAATGGGGCCGTATACTGGTATTGAGTGATGCTCTAACAGTGCATCAATACCATCTGTATGATCCCAGTGATGATGGGTGAGCACAATGCCGGCCAGGGTTAAGTTATACCGTTTAAGGGCATCAATTACTGGTGCAGCATCGCCCGGATCAAAAATGTACGCATCGCGACGATCGGCGTCTGGTTGCAGTAACCAAAAATAATTGGTCTCTAGGGCTGGCAGATGGTAAATCTGCATACTGTCACTCCAGTTGGCTTCTTTACTCTGGTGAATACTGGTATTTTATCAGGTTAAGCGAGCGGAATTATACCGTGGAGGTACTTGTGCTTAAGCGGCTGCAAGCAAATATTAAATGGCGTCATAACGTTAAACCGGCCGCCGAAGCGGTGCCAGCCTTAACAGAGTGGTTCGCCACGGCACCGGGGCAGGCGCTGCTGGCTTGTGAAAAAGATGATATCGATCAGGCACTTGCTTGCTTGTTCGGGTATCATTTATGCCAGCTTAGCGTGGCGCGCGGATTACGCTTGACTGGTAATAGTCGGATTGCCCATGCCTTTGCGCTTAATCCTTGTGCATCATCGGGCGGGGTAGAGGTGGGCTGTTGCGACTATGGCCGCTTGCCGTTGGCGCCGGAGTCGATCGATGTATTTGTATTGCATCATGTGTTGGATTTTAGCCAGACGCCACACCAGCTGTTGGCCGAGGTCGCGCGTGCCACTATTGCTCGCGGTCACATCGTGATTGTAGGGTTTAATCCTTGGAGTATCGGTGGCGCTTTACGTTTGCTACGCGGCTGGTTTGGCCACCCTCCAGAGGGCGGGCATCAAAGCTTGCGCTGGGGGCGTCTACACGATTGGTGCAAGTTGCTAGATCTTGTACCCGTTAGCATAACGCGAGGCCAATTTTGGCCGCGTTCGAAAAGTAATGAACAGGTTGTTGAGGCTTGGTTGCGCCGTGTTGGCGCGCCGTGGGGTAATTACTATGCGGTAACGGTACGCAAAGATGTACCGGCCGTAATACCGCTTAAGCCGTGTTGGAACAACGTTGAATTAAGAGGGTTTGGTGCCGCCTCGGTGCCGAGCAAAGTGAGTCACGGCTCAAATCGTACAAAAAACATCAACAAATAGTGGTAAGCAATTGAAAACAGTAGAAATATATACCGATGGTGCCTGTCGAGGAAATCCGGGTCCGGGGGGCTGGGGAGCCTTACTCCGATTTGATGGGCAAGAGAAAGAGCTGTGGGGCGGCGAACCTGACACCACCAATAACCGGATGGAGTTGAGCGCTGCCATTGAGGGTTTAAAAGCGCTGACAGAGCCTTGCGATGTTGTATTGACCACGGATTCACAATACGTGCGCAAAGGGATCACCGAGTGGCTGGAGGGTTGGAAGCGCAAAGGTTGGCGCACAGCCTCTAAGCAACCGGTTAAAAATGTAGATTTATGGCAGGCGCTGGACGAGCAAAGCCGTCGCCATAAGATAGATTGGCGCTGGGTGAAAGGTCACAGCGGGCACGTCGAGAACGAGCGTGCAGATCAGCTGGCAAACCGTGGCATTGACCAATTACGTTAGCGAGCACACCTCGAGCTAATCTTATTTTTACAGCGAGCTACTATGAATACACCGGACAATACCGTCACCCGCCAGATCGTGCTCGATACCGAGACGACCGGTTTAGAGTCGAGCCAAGGTCATCGTATTATCGAGATCGGTTGTGTCGAGGTGATCAACCGTAAATTAACGGGAAAGCACTACCATCAATATATAAACCCCGAGCGCGAAATCGACGCCGGTGCCATGGCGGTACACGGCATTACCCCTGAGATGTTGGCCGATAAGCCGGTATTTTCGCAGATACGCGACGATTTTATGGCCTTTATTGCCGGTGCCGAGTTAGTCATTCACAACGCTCCGTTTGATATTGGCTTTATTGATGCCGAGCTGCGCCGATTGGATTCGCGGCACAATACGGTGGCTTTAAATAACAGTATTGTCGACACGCTGCTTTTGGCGCGGGGTAAGCACCCGGGCCAAAAAAACAACCTTGATGCATTGTGTAAGCGTTACGGTGTTGATAACTCCCAGCGTGAATTGCATGGCGCGTTACTAGATGCCGAAATTTTAGCAGACGTTTATTTGTTAATGACCGGTGGTCAGACTGCACTAATGCTGGGCGGTGGTGATGGCGGTGACGGCGGAGATGAGACCTCGGGTGCAGAAATTAAGCGCATTGATAGCAATCGTAAGCCATTACCGATATTACCTGTTAGTGAGGATGAATTGGTATTGCATAACGCTAAACTCGAGTCGATCAACAAGGCCAGTGGCGGGCAGTGCTTATGGCTATCTGACGCCGAGGGTAAGCCCAGTTAAACCAACTAAAGGCTACAAATGATCATAAATGCGACTGCTTTGGCATCTGTTGATAAAGGTTTGAATGGTTAATTGAATTGTCTTAGAGTTTTGTAATAAGTTAATGTAGATTCTATAAAACGACATTAATGCATTGGTTGTACAACAAAAGAGCAGTCTGCGCCGGAGTGCGTAAGACGCCTCGATCACCAGTAGGGAAATAACAGTGACTACAGACACCGCTGAACGTTTTAACTCATCTTCTTTAAAGCTGGTGCAAAATGAGCTGGTGGCGACTATCGAGTCGGCCGCCAATCGGCTTGAGCGCTTTGCATCAGACCCCGACGATGGCGAGCTACTGCAGCACTGTATCGACGAGATCAAACAAATTCGAGGTACGTTAAGCCTGTTGCAGTTGCGAGGTGTCGATACCTTGGCTAGCGAGCTGGTCGAGCATATTACCGATATCCCGCTGGGGGCAGGGCCTGCGACCCAAGAAAAACTCGAGCGTATTACCTCGGTGTTTTTTATCTTGCCGCGTTATTTAGAGTACTGCACCCAAACCGGCCGCAGTATGGCGGTTTTACTTATCCCGCATATTAATGATTTGCGGGCGGCGCGGCGCGAGCCGGCTTTGCCGATGAGCTACTATTTTCAGGTTGATCTGGAGCAATGTCAGCGCCCAGAGCAAGCTGTGGCCGAGATTCCTGAGGATTTCCGGCAATTTGTCCGCCGTATTCGGCACATGTACCAAGTGGCCATGCTCAGTGTTTTTCAGGGTAAACAAGTTAAGCCCTCGCTGGGTATGATGGTGCGCGCATTAGAACGGCTTGATAGCGCTACTGCAGGGCGCCCGATGGCGCAGTTGTGGTGGGTTGGAGCCGAGATGATTAGCGCTATTGGCGATGGGAAATTGCAACTTAATAAGTCTCGTAAGATGCTATTGGGGGCTATTGACCGCGAGTTTAAACGTGTTCAGTTTGAAGGTGATGTGGCTCTCGAGCGCTCAGCGGCGCCAGCGTTACTGAAAGAGTTGGTGTATCTTGTCGCCCTGGCGCACCATGATAGCCCCCGCGCTGAGACCATTTTAAAAGCTTACAATGTCAGTTTGTTGCCCTACAGCGAAGCCGAGCTACTGCGTGAGCAAGAGTATTTAAAAGGGCCTAGCGCTACCACCGTCAGCTCTATGACGGCAGTTTTGCAAGAGGAGCTACGGAGCAGTAAAAACATATTAGAACGGGCAGCACAGGGCGGCATTGAAATGCTGAAAGAGACCCCCGAGTTGCCTGAGACGCTGAAGAAGATCGCCGAAATCCTCTCTGTTGTAGGTTTAGTCGCCCCAAGTAATTCGTTACGGGCTGAGATAGCTAAAATATCTGGCTGGCAAAACGGTACGATTGAAGCTAATCCCGACGATTTACTAGGGGTCGCCGATACTTTGCTGTATATCGAGAGCACGGTAAGCGGCTTGGCGAGAATGAATTTATCTGAAGAGAAGCTCGCAGCCCTGAACGCTTTGTCGCGTGAAGAAGTATTGTCAAATAGCCAAATCCACGAGGCCGAAACGCTGGTAATCGAGGAGGCTGAGTCGGGTTTGGCAATGATTAAGCGTGCGCTTAATAGTTATTCTGAGTCTAACTATGATATAGCCCATATTAAAAATGTATCCTCAACACTGTCATCGGTGCGTGGTGGAATGCTGGTGTTGGCACTGCCTCGGGTTGCTAAAGTAGTTGCTGCCTGTGAGCAGTTTGTTAACGAAGCCTTACTGGGTAACGAGCAATTACCCGCGGTGCAGCATTTACTCGAAACCTTTGCCGATGCGGTTATTAGTCTAGAGTACTACTTAGACGCGATAAAATCTGAGAAAAATGCTGACACCGATGTGCTAAAAATCGCCGAAGAAAGCTTGCAAGCATTAGGCTTTCCGGTAGATTCATGAGCGGACTCCCGTATTTGTGAGTGAAAGTAACGTCGCGGGCACTGATTACTATTGGCCGGTTGTTGCGGGTAAGTTATGGCTACCCGCCGGTCGGCCCGCGCTTATTCGTCCCGCTGACTGCAGTGCGTGTTTTCGTATAGATCTACCGCAGGACCAAAATACCGTAAATAATGATGCGCGGCGCCATTGGATTGCGCTATCGGACGAGCCGCAATGGCTAGCGCAAGAGCACTGGGTTAATCTGCGTGACTTGCTTGATGAGCTGAGCCCAGCTGATATGTATTGGGCCGGTCGCGCCCTGCAAATTGGCCATTGGTGGCATCAACACAAATTTTGTTCAAGCTGCGCCAGGGCATTGCCAGCCCCCGCCCCCGAGCTACTGACCAAAGGCGAGATAGTCCGCATTTGTACCGCCTGCCAGACCCGCTACTACCCAACCCCAAGCCCTTGCATTATTGTGCTAGTTACTAACGGCGAGTACTGTTTGTTGGCGCAACATCAGCGTTCGCGCACTGGGACTTATTCGGCACTGGCGGGCTTTGTCGAGGCAGGTGAACCGATAGAGCAAACGGTAGAAAGAGAGGTGCTTGAAGAGGTTGGACTAACAGTTAAGCAGCTTGAGTATGTAACCAGTCAAAGCTGGCCTTTTCCGGCACAGTTGATGCTCGGTTTTTACGCGCAATACGATAGCGGTGCTATAGTGCCGCAACTTGATGAGATTCGAGAGGCGCACTGGTACCATTACAGTGAATTACCCAAGGTGCCGCCAGCAGGGACTATTGCACGACAACTGATTGATGGTTTTATACATCGCTGTGAAATGGCTGCCAGTGAGCAGCGTTAAGCGTATTGGCTCAGGAGGCCGATAACTATGGTTTATAGTGCAATTGCGGTGGGAGCGGCTTTATGTTGCCTACTTGTCGCTTATTCGGCCGCTAAATTACTTTTTAAAGACTCTTGGGTGCTTGGTTGGTTGCGCGGTATGTTTGGCTTGGCCTTACTTGCTTTGGCGGTGTTGTTTGCTTTTGTTGCGCTAGATATTTTTAGTTATCGTCAAATCCAAAAAGAGCATATGGTGGCGACCTTGAGTTTTGAGAAGGTCAAAGATGCTCTTTATAACGTCACGGTTGCTGACGAGCAGGGTCAAGAACAAAAGTATCAAATTGCCGGTGATCAATGGCAGTTAGACGCACGTATTATTAAATGGAAGGGCGTTGTTGCCAATTGGGGGGTAAAGCCTGGTTACCGCCTCGATCGACTGAGTGGTCGTTACTACTCATTAGAGCAAGAGCGCACAGCAGAGCGCACGGTGTATTCGTTTCATGAAAGTCGTTATGGTGTCGATGTTTGGCATTGGCTTCGTGAGGGTAGAGATTCGTTGCCGGTCGTCGATGCTGTCTACGGTAGTGCAACGTATTTACCTATGGCCGATGGGGCATTGTTTGAGGTCAGTTTGTCGGGTACAGGTTTAGTTACCCGCCCATTGAATGATTCTGCCCGAGAAGCGGTCGGCGATTGGCGGTAAACCTAAGTGCCAAGTGTTGTAAAAACAGAAATGTAAAAAACCAACCATACAGAACGCATATTGAAATAGGGGAGTAAATTTTTTTGGAATTTCTAGCAAGTTACGGAATGTTTTTAGCAAAGGCCGTTACCATCGTAATCGCTTTTGCTATTGTTTTAGCGCTTATACTTAGTGGTAAGCAGCGCGGCTCGGATAAGGGCCATATTGAAGTGACTAAACTTAATGATACGTTCGATGAGTATTCAGAGACTATAAAGCTTGAAGTGCTAGATTCAGCCGTCCTTAAGTTAGAGCAAAAGCTTAAAAAGAAAAAAGAAAAACAATTACAAAAAGACAAAAAGCGTGAGTTAAAAGCCGCTGGCAATAAGTCAGATGCCTCACCTGCAAGCGATAGCGCGCGCAAACGGATATTTGTTTTAAATTTCGATGGCGATATAAAAGCCTCTGCTAATGCTAGTTTACGCGAAGAAATCACTGCAGTGCTGGGTGTTGCAACAGAGCGTGACGAGGTGGTGGTGAATCTTGAAAGCGGTGGCGGCATGGTGCATAGCTATGGTTTGGCCGCAAGTCAGTTGACACGTTTCACCGAACGTAAAATACCCTTAACAGTGTGTGTCGATAAAGTAGCAGCCAGTGGTGGTTACATGATGGCCTGTGTAGCCGATAAAATTGTTGCCGCTCCGTTTGCCGTACTGGGCTCTATTGGCGTTGTGGCGCAGCTACCTAACTTCCATCGGTTGTTAAAGAAGAATGACATTGATTACGAGATGTTTACCGCTGGTGAATATAAGCGCACAGTAACGATGTTTGGTGAGAACACGGACAAAGGACGTGAAAAATTCACCGATGACTTGGAACAGACGCATGTACTTTTTAAAGCCTTTGTGAACGAAAATCGGCCGGCAGTTGATGTGGATAAAGTGGCCACTGGTGAAATCTGGTATGGCTCTAAAGCGCTAGAAATGCAACTGATTGATCAGATTCAAACCAGCGATGGTTACCTTTGGGCGCAACATCCCGATAGCGATATTTTCTTGGTTGAGTTTGCGCATAAGAAGTCATTGCCCGAGCGTTTAGGTGTTGCCGCTGAGCTTTCGCTCGAACGTATGTTTAGCCGTTTGATCACTCTTGTGCAACCAAAGCGTTGGTTTTAAGAGGTTTTTTAATTTAAACACTAGCTCGGTTTTAGGGCTAATGTTTGCTTTGCTCAATGCTTGTGGTCGAGTTTAAAGAGTCAGCGATAATCGCGGCCAAACGATTACCTTATTAGCTGGAGAATCGCTATGCAAGAGTACCGCGCACTTCGTATACACCGCGATGCTAATGATACATTTAGTGTTGCGATCGAGTCTGTTGCAGCCGCGACCTTACCTGACGGCGATATTCTCGTGCGCGTGCACTACAGCGATCTAAATTATAAAGACGCGCTCGGAGCGACGGGTAACCCAGGTGTAAGCCGTAACTTCCCCCATACTCCGGGTATAGATGCCGCTGGGGTGGTTGTGGAGGATGCTACGGGGCAATATCGGCCCGGCGATCGTATTTTAATTAGTGGCTACGACTTTGGCATGAATAGCCCTGGAGGTCTCGCGGAGTATTGCCGAGTACCACTGCAGTGGACGTGTCCGTGTCCGCCACAATTAGATTTACGCGAAGCCATGATTTATGGCACGGCAGGGCTTACGGCCGCTATGTGTTTCGACAAGCTGGCGCGACTGCAGCATAAAGCTATTAACGAAACTCGCCTGTTAATCAGTGGGGCATCTGGTGGGGTAGGGTCGCTGGCTATAGCAATGGCAGCCAAGCTTGGCTATCAAGTTGTTGCAATGAGTGGCAAAGCCCACGCTCATAAACGCTTATATGAATTGGGCGCGACGGAAGTGGTTGCAGCTGATGAGTGGTTGCTGGCCAATAAAAAAGCTTTATTAAGGCCTAGCTGGGATTGTGCCATTGATACTTTAGGTGGGGACGCATTGTTTAACATCATTAAAGCGACTGAGCGAGAAGGCTCAGTAGTGGCTTGCGGATTGGCCGCCAATGCCGGTTTTTCCGCCACCGTGTATCCCTTTATTTTACGCGGTGTGGCGTTGCTTGGAGTAGACTCGGCAGAGCAGCCAAACGATTACAAGTGCAAACTTTGGCTGCGCCTTGCTACCGACCTTAAGCCCGCCGCGCTTAAAAGCATGTGTGAGGAAGTATCTTTAGAGCAAGTGCCAAATATTTTAGAAAAAATGCGTGCAGGTGATTCTCAGGGACGTTATCTGGTTCGTATTGCTGATTAACAAACAAGAGGTTGGTTATGTCTTTTGGCCGCAATAAATCTGAAATACCATCACCAGAACAAGCTTTATCTGGACGCGACACGGCCATGCAAGTGTCTCAGTTACATGCGGTAAATGGCAATTCTATAAAGCCGCCTTTTCCCGCTGGTTACTCGCAGTTTTTAGTAGGGCTTGGTTGTTTTTGGGGGGCAGAACGATTGTTTTGGCAAACCCTCGGTGTTTACACAACCGCAGTTGGTTATGCCGGTGGTTACACCCCCAACCCTACTTACCAAGAGGTTTGTAGTGGCATGACAGGCCACAACGAAGTGGTATTGGTTGTTTTTAATCCGGCAGAGGTGAGCTTTAATAAACTGCTAACAATATTTTGGGAGGCACATGACCCCACCCAAGGTATGCGACAAGGCAACGATAGTGGTACGCAGTATCGTTCGGGCTTGTATTTGCTAACCGATGAACAGGTGGTCGCGGCAGAACAAAGTTTAAAGCAGTATCAGGCAGCGTTGAGCGCGGCAGGTCGAGGTGAAATAACAACAGAGATAAAAACCGGTGTTGATTTTTATTACGCAGAAACCTATCACCAGCAGTACTTAGCAAAAAATCCCAATGGTTATTGTGGTTTGGCCGGCACCGGTGTCAGTTGCGCAAGTACCGCCTAAGTGTTTATCCGCAGATTGTTTTACAAAAAAGGCTTAGCGTATTGCTAAGCCTTTTTTTATTTTAATTTATAATTTTAGGGGTGTTGCTTGGCTTTTAATCTTACTCGGCGTCAGCTGCGGCGATATTGTTAGCGTGCAAGCCGCATTCTTTTTTAGTGGCTTCTTCCCACCACCAACGACCTTCGCGTTCATGTTGGCCGGGGCCGACAGGGCGTGTGCATGGCTCGCAGCCAATCGAAATAAAGCCCTGGTCGTGTAGCGGGTTGTAAGGCGCCTCATACATGCGTATGTAATTCCAAACTTCTTCAGAGCTCCAGTTTGCCAGCGGATTAAATTTCGTTAGCGTGTCGCCTGGGCGCGCAAATGCTAGATCATCTTGGATCACTGGAATGTCGGCGCGAGTGCCCGGACTTTGATCTTTACGCTGCCCGGTGATCCATGCGTCTACTTCGAGCAGTTTTTTACGTAACGGGGCAATTTTACGAATCCCGCAGCATTCTTTATGGGTGTCTTCATAAAAGCTAAATAAGCCCTTTGCTTTTACCAGTGCTCGCACTGCATCGCCATCGGGCGAGACAACATCTATTTCGATACCGTAATGTTTGCGTACGGTTTCGATAAATTGATAGGTCTCGGCGTGTAGTCGGCCGGTATCGAGACAAAAAACTTGAATGTCGGGCCGAATGCGGCTTGCCATATCAATCAAGGCAACGTCCTCGGCACCACTAAAAGAGATGGCTATGTTGTCAAACTGCTCAAGCGCATAACGCATGATCCGGTAGGGGCTCTGTCCTTGTAGTTCGGTCTCGATGTTGACGATATCAATGTTGTTAGTCATGCACGGGCCTTTGGCTATCGGTTGTGGGTGGTCAATAAGTTCTGACCGCCTCGGGTGTCATTTTAGTGCGCAGAAGGATACCAGAGCCGTTCGCAGCTGCCCAATAACGCTCTTATATTAATTTATAACCGATCATTATTAGTCTGTGGAACGTTGGTTGCCATTTGCTCGCTTAGTCTAATAAATAGCCATATGTGCTGGGTAAGGTTCATGCCGCCTACAAGATGTAGGTTTTTTCTCGAGTAAAATAGGCGTTTTCTTATTTCATATAGCAAGCGGTAAAGTCGTATTTGCTATATAAATACTGTATTTTCCTTTTCTTTTAATCTATGTTCCACGTGAAAACCTATCTTGTGTAATTGCTTTTGTAGTCCTGACAGGTTAGATTCGCGTTTTTTCTTTGACTGTATGCTGGAGGCGGCTAGTGGAAATCGCGTGCTTAGATCTTGAAGGGGTTTTAGTCCCTGAAATTTGGATTAAATTTGCAGAAAAAACCGGTATCGAGGCACTTAAGGCGACGACTCGTGATATTCCCGACTACGATGTTTTGATGCGCCAACGCCTGAAGATTCTTGAGGAAAACAACCTCGGATTGAATGAAATCCAAGAAGTCATCGCGACGCTAGAGCCTTTAGAGGGGGCCGTGGAGTTTGTTGATTGGTTACGCGAACGCTTTCAGGTCATTATATTGTCGGATACGTTCTACGAATTTTCCCAGCCGTTAATGCGTCAGTTAGGGTTTCCAACGCTGCTGTGTCATCGCCTAGAAACAGATGATAACGGACGAGTTATCAATTACCACTTGCGTCAAAAAGACCCTAAACGCCAATCCGTACTGGCGTTAAAAACGCTTTATTATCGTATTATCGCCGCGGGTGATTCATACAACGACACGACTATGTTGGGTGAGGCAGATGCGGGCATTCTTTTTCATGCGCCGCAAAATGTTATCGACGAGTTTCCGCAGTTTCCGGCAGCACATACGTACGAAGCATTGAAACAAGAGTTTCTTAAAGCCAGTAATCGTGAGTTAACGCTTTAATATAAGCTTGGCTTTTCTGTAAAACTCTGTGACACCATAAGCCCCAGTGTTGAATGGCACTGGGGCTTTTTATTTCTATACGATCATTCAACTTCGATATATCTATCATTTAAATAATGACGGGGTGTTGTTTCAGTCGAATAAGTTTTTATTTTTCTTGTGGTTTCAACTTCGAAAACTTTCAATATCTACTCTTATCATATTTAAATTTCCCTCGTTGGCACATTAATTTGTGCGATATCTCTTACATAAAATTCAGAGATAACCTCATTGCGCTTCAGCTGTTTGCTTACTAGTCTCAATTTACGCAAATTCAATGCGTTAACTAAATAGGAGATTATTTATGAAACGATTATTTTGTAGCTTCTTAATTGCACTGACTGCAGCCGTACTTTCGCCGGCTGGATCCTTAGCCGCCGAGTCCGAAACCAAAGCAAGTATTTCCGCTCCCATTAATATTAATACTGCAAACGCACAAAAGCTGACCGAATTAAAAGGTGTCGGCGAATCGAAAGCGCAAGCAATTATCGCTTGGCGTGATAAAAATGGTCCTTTTAAAAAGATCGAACAGCTGCTTGAAGTAAACGGCGTAGGGCAGGCGACCCTGGATAACATAAGAAAAAACATCGTCCTATAGCGTCGTTCAGTTGGGTCTTCCGGATACTTTAATAGATCTGATTGTAAAAGTTAGGGTGTCCGGTTTTCTTTTCTAAGAATGTTTCGTTGTTATTTTATGCGGTGGATTTCATGTTAAAGCTACTGCCGAGTTTCTTAAAGTTTATTAATACTGTAGTGCTTATTCCCGTAATGGTGCTATGCCTTGGGTATTCGGGTGGATCGTCTGCCCAATCGGAGTTAGGTACTATTGACAGGGTTCAGCGTGAGCATGAGCAGTTGCTTAAGCAGGATCAGTTGCGACGAGAAGACGATTTGAGGCGAAATCAGCCAGACGTTGATGTATTTTTGCAGGAAGAAAAAGGTGACGCAGGCTGGGTTGGCGATGATGAAAGTCGATGCTTTGAAATTGCTCAAATTCAGGTGCAAGGACTCACGCTTTTTGCTGACGAGAAAATCAATGAAATTACGTCAGAATACCTTAACCGTTGTTTAGGTATTCAAGAGTTTAACCAGCTAATAAAAAGCATCAGTAACCTCTATTTAGAAAAAGGCTACGTTACTAGCCGAGCTTATATTCAGCCACAAAACTTAAAAGATGGTGTTCTGGATGTTTTAGTGGTTGAAGGCAGGCTTGAATCAATCATATCTTCAGAAAAAAGCTTAACCAATCGTCAGTTACGCTGGGCTTTTCCTTCACCCTTAGATCAACCGTTGAATCTTCGAGATCTAGAGCAGGGCCTCGAAAACCTTAACCGGTTGTCACAAAACCGTTCCAGTATGGAGCTTGAGCCCGCTGCACAGCCGGGCTATACCCAGCTTCAAGTCAAGAACACTTCTGGCCGATCGGTTTCTGGCGGTGCAAGCGTAAATAATAGTGGCAGCGAAACAACCGGTGAAGTGTTGGGGAGTATATATGCTTCTTGGGATAATCCCACGGTATCTAACGATAACCTGTACCTATCGTTTAGCGATTCTATAGATGCACCGAGTGGGGCTAAGTCCCAAAGCTATTCTGCAAGCTATACAGTACCTTACGGTTATGGCTTGTTTCGCTTAAGCAGTAGTTATTTCGATTATCAGCAACAGGTTGCCGGTTCAGTTGTCGATTTCACCACTAGCGGATCATCCGCCAGTCAGTCCTTGGGGTTCGATTACTTAACTTATCGCGGCCAGCGCGATAAGTTCACATTAACCTCGGCTTTAGTTCGTAAGCAGAGTAAAAACTATCTCGAAGATGTGTTTTTGGAGACATCCTCTCGCGTACTTTATTTGGCTAAGGTTGGTGCTCGTTATACACGTTATATCGGGCAGGCAGTGGTGCGAGGTGATATTAATTGGACACGCAGCGAAAGTTGGTTTGATGCGACTGAAAAAATTGTCGCAGACGAAAATGAATACCAGTTTGATACCTTCTCAATTGACGGCTCTTATTCGGTACCCTTTGCTTTGGCTGAGCAGTCGTTCTCTTATAAAACCAATGCCTCTTTGTTTTACACCCCAGATAAAGTTATTGCCTCAGAGGCTCTGTCGCTTGGTGGCCAGTATACCGTTCGGGGTATAGAGAATTTGGGCCTTGTTGGCTACAGCGGCGGTTACTGGCGCAACGAATTACACCATGATATTAACCTGCCGTTGCTTGGTCGGTTAGATGTTTTTGTGGGGTTGGATGTTGGCAGTACCGACACCCCAGAATATCAAGAGAAGGGCCGAGAGTGGTTGGCCGGTGCGGTCTTTGGCGCAGCGTTAGCGCACCCTCTTTACAGCCTTAATGTTACCTATGCTCAATCGCTGCAGTCTCCCGATTACCTTAATGCGCAGTCTCAGGGTGTTTACGCCTCACTGCAAACCAATTTCTAAGAGTTTTTACTATGGACAGTTATTCAAAAAATCAATTGGTTTCTTTGCCGCTCATTATTGCAATGATCGTCAACCCAGCCTTGGCAGAACAAGTCCCGGCTTCCGTTTATACAGAGCGTAAACCGCGTGCGGTTAGTGTCGAGCAGCGTGCCTCTATTGGCTTAGCGTCACGTACAATGGCATCAGCTATTGTTGTCGACGAAAATATAAATCGTGAGCAGCGTCCAGGGTTAAAAGAGTCTTCTAACGGCACCGCAGTGGTCGATATCGCGGCTGCATCTGCGGCAGGTGTTTCTCATAACCGCTATACAGAATTTAATGTCAGTGAAACCGGGTTAATCTTAAATAATAGTCAAGCTCCTGTGCTGACACAGTTAGGCGGATGGACCGATGGTAACCGTCGTTTGGCGGGCGGTGAGGCAAGCATTATCCTCAACGAAGTGACCGGCAGTAACCGCTCTAATTTATTTGGCCACATTGAGGTAGCAGGCCAAGCGGCGGAGTTTGTGCTAGCCAACCAAAATGGCATTACTTGTGATGGTTGTGGTTTTATCAATATTCCACGTGCAACCTTGGTAACGGGTCGTGCACAGATGGCCAATGGCGATCTTGATGGCTTCACTTTGGGTAACGGTAATATCGTTTTTCAAGGGGCTGGAGTAAACGCCTCCAATGTTGATCAGTTCGATATAGTAACGCGTATGGCATCGGTTAATGCCAATTTGTACGGACGTAAAATTAATGTCTTTACGGGGAATGATTACTTTTCTTATAAAGATGGTGTTGTCAGTTCATCAGAGGGCAGCACTAGTGTGCCGCAAAATGGTGTGTCGCTTGACATTGCTGCACTGGGTGGCATGTACGCTCATAGCATTCATTTAATTGGTACCGAGAAAGGACTAGGGGTTAATAGTGAAGGTTTAATTCAATCTGTTGAATCGCTAGAAATAACCGCCGACGGTAATGTTCGTATTAAAAATGCGGTGGCGAATCAATCCTTACAAATCGCATCGGCATCCGAAAGTGTCACTACCGATGGTCAGATTTATGCACCTACAGTGAACATTCAGTCATCGCAGGATATTACTAATACAGGTGTATTAGCCGCCAGAGACTCGCTGAGCCTGCAGTCAGATCGTGTTGTGCAACAAGGGGAGCTGTACGCGGGGATGGCGGAAGATGGCTCTTTGCTCTCTGATGCGCGTTTTAATTTGAGCGAAGTAAACCACCTCGAAAATACGGGTTTTCTGTACAGCGCAGAGAGTCTGGTACTTTCACTGCAATCGGTGACAAATGACAACGGCCAGATCATATCTGGAGGGGGGATAGAGCTCGAGGTCGCTGATCGTATTAGTAATCGCGCAGGCACACTCCAGGCGCAGTCGGGATCCGTGCATTTAACGACCGATGTGTTGGACAATCACGCTGGTGAAGTCTACGCGGCGAATGATTTTAAGCTTTTAATTGAAGCTGACAGTGGCGTGGATAATTCGCAAGGCACTCTGTTTGGCGCCCAGGCCACCAGCATTCAGGTTATAAACGGTGACATAGAAAACCAGGAGGGGCGAATAAAAAGCCAGCATGTTGAGCTGGACGCCGATAGGGTTGCCAATGAGTCGGGTTTTATTGATGCGCAAACGCTCAATTTAAATGCCGGTTCACTTGATAACAGCCGTGGGGCTCTGCTGGCAAGTGACGCGCAAGGCGCCGGCCTATTTCTCCAGGTTCAGGAGAGTATCGATAATGCAGGTGGAAGCATTCATTCCGCCGGGGAGACACTCAGAATTGAAAGTATCGGCCTCAATAATACCGGGGGTACCATCAGCTCAGAGCAGGGTGAGTTGTTGCTCAGCGTATCGGAAGGGGTTGATAACACCTTGGGTGCCATCACCGGGGAAACACTAACGCTTGACGCTGCTGATCTGATAAATACTGAAGGTTTGGTGTCTGCTGATTCGTTAACTGGCCAGTTCGGCAACACGGATAACCATCGAGGAACTATCCAGGCACAACGGCTGCGTATCGATGCCAATCAGTATCAAAGCGCCGGTGGGCTGTTGCTCGCGCACGGCGAGCAAGCTGAGCTAACTCTTAATATTGATGGCCTTATCAATAACACCGCAGGCGCCAGCATACAGGCGCAGGGCCGCAATCTTGAGGTCTCGGCGGAAACGTTAGTGAACCGAGATTCTACCATACTGCATTATGGCAACGGTGCTCTGAATCTAGCGGCGAGCAATGCTGACAATACGGCTGGTGTTATCAGTGGTCAGGCTGATGTACGCCTAGCCGTTTCCCGACTGGACAATCGCAATGGTGCAATCAGTGGCGATGGTTTGTTCGTATCTGGACGTGACATTGTTAATGATGATGGTCGGTTGTTGGCCTCCGATATTACGGTGACTGCGGGCAGCATCAGCAACCGTTCAGGGCTTTTATCTGCCTCGAATCGTTTGAACCTGCAGGTCTTCGGCTTGGATAACTCCGGTGGGGAAATTGTTGGCGGTAACACGGTAAACCTGTCCATTGATTCCAGCGATGGCCTAAATAATAACGGTGGCGCTATTTCATCTGGTTGGGCTCTATACCTCGATGCCGAAGGTTTAGTGGATAATACTGGTGTGCTCGAGTCTGAAGGAATCCTCATGTTTGAGGCCGATCAGATTGTTAACCATGGGCAACTACTAGCCGGAGACTTAAATCTAGTATCAAAGGATTTAACCAACCATGACGGAGGCTTGATCGAAGCAGAATCTCTGAGTGTTGATGCCACATACTTACACAACGCAGGGGCGATTCTTTCCTCTGGGGCGCTCGACCAAGACTTTCAGTTACGTGTTGGTGGTTTCCTGAATAGCGGCTTGTTAGAAATTTATTCTCATAACTTCAAACTTAGTGACATCGCCTATGTGTCTGACAGCGGCAGCATTATTCACCATGGTGACGGCCGACTTTCTGTTGCCACCGGCGAGATGCTTGATAACCGTACCGGTGTGCTTTATACCGCAGGTAACCTAGATATCATCGCGACCGCAATTGATAATCGGGGCGGTGAGATCAGCGCGGGTAAAACACTGGGCTTAATGGTTGATACGTTTAACAATGAACAGGGTCTACTGCAATCGGGTGGCGGGGTCACCTTTGAGCTTGCCGAGCTGAACAACCGCAGTGGTCGCATTCACCTATTCTCTGATGCAGACTCAAGTTTTACCATCGAGAAAACATTGGATATCACCGACGGGGAAATCATCTCCTATGGCGCAGGCGGATTATCGCTCACGGCCAATCGAGTCGATAACACGGGTGGGCAACTATCGTCTAATGGCGACATCTACCTTCAGGCTGTGAGCTTTTTAAACCAGCAGGATACTTTGTCCAGTGCGCAAAGCGTCAACCTCAACGCAGGTGAAATAGACAATCTGGACGGTGAAATAAGCGGCCAGAATGTCACTGTAACGGTCCCAAGGTTTGAAAATCATGGCGTAGTATCGGCGTTTTCACAGCAGGGAGATGCCTTGCGTTTTTATGCAGGCGAGCTGATTAACCGTGGTTTGCTAGAAAGCTACGGTGTGGCTCTGGATCTGAGCGACACCCAGCTGGATAACCGCGAAGGGCGCCTACTGCACAAGGGTAATGGGGCGCTGACGCTGGCGCAACAGACGCTGGATAACACGCTTGGCCAGCTTTACAGCGCCGGCTCGATTAGCATATCGGCGCAGTCGGTCAATAATACATCTGGGGAAATTGTTGCCGAGGGTGCGGCCAGCCTAAATGCCTCGCAGGACATCTTAAATCATGCCGGGGTGATTCAAGCGCACGCCAATCTCACACTCCAGACGGGCGAGCTGCGCAATGAAGCCGAAGGCTATGTGATTGCGTTAGGTGATGAGGCCGATCTTACCGTAGAACATTTGATAAACGACGCGGTGATTCAGGTCGCACACGATGCAAGCATTAACGCGAGCGAGTTTAGTAATACCGGCGATTTAATCGGTACCGGCATCACCCTGAACGCCACCCAATTGGATAATAGCGGCCTGATCAGAGCGCAGAGCTTGGCGGCGCAGGTAGAGAATCTACTGAATACAAAAGATGGCAGTATTCAGGCTGGTGAGTTGAGCATTGTCGCCACTGACCTGATAAATTCAGGCGCTTTGATCGGGTACGAGCAAGACGGTTCAGGAGTGTCGCTTAACATCGATACACTCACCAATACGGGCCGCATAGAAAGCCAAGGTGATACTCTGGCTGTTCAGACGCGTATCCTGACTAACTCGCAAGGCTTATTGGTCGCTTCTGGTGACGAGAGTCACTTGGCCGTGACGACCGAAGCACTTGATAACCGCGATGGTGTGCTCGCATCCAATCACACTTTGACGATCAGAGCCGATAACGTTGTTAATACTGACGGTGAAGTGGGGGCCGAACGGACGCTGGTATTGCAAGCCGAACAACTGAATAACGCCAGCGGTGTTATTTCCTCCGCTACAGATCTAAATATTACCGCGACCTTGCTGGATAACACAGATGATGGCTTATTGGTTGCCGATGAGTTGCTCAGCGCGAACGTCACAAGCTTTGACAATACCAATGGGCGCCTTGCTACATCCGAGCTTAACCTCTGGGCCGATGAGTTACTCAACCTACATGGCTTGATCAGTGCCGATCATTTTAGTATCGAAGCCAATAGCGTGGATAACACACAAGGTTTTTTGTTTGCCACGGATTCATTGGCTGATAGTACGCTTTTGGCAACCACCGCCATCGATAACACCGCCGGCACTTTACAAGTGGAAGGTGGGAGTTTTGCCATCACAACCGGTGAGCTAACGAATGACCATGCCGGGCAAGTTGTTCACAGCGGTGCCGGTGTACTGACGGTTACCGCTGGGCGCATAAAAAACGGCGCCGAGTCTGTTATTGCGGGTGAATCGACAGTTCAGCTGACGGCTGATACCGACCTGATCAATCAGGGTTCGATTCAAACAGCTGGCAATGTGGTGATTGATGTTGCCACACTGGACAACAACGCCGGTCGAGTTCTGGCCGGTGGTGGTATTAGCATTCACGCTGACTCTGTATTTAACCGCTCGAGCAGCGAACAAGAGCACGGTTGGCTGAGCGCTAACTGGATCGATATAACTACCGCGCTTTTTAATAATGATCAATACGCTCGAGTGGAAGCGGCTGAACTCTCCGTATCCGCCTCGGAGATGATGAACCAAGGCTTGCTGCTGGCAACCCAAGAGCAATCCCCCTCCAGCCTGCTCATCAAGGCCGATACGCTTTCCAATAGCGGCCGAATCGAATCTTATAACGGCATGGCTTCTGTACAAGGCGGGGTTATCGGTAACAGCGGTGTTATCTCGCAATCACAAGGTCAACTCCTGCAACTCAACGCCGATACAATAAACAATACCGGGACACTGGCGGGTGATGCTGAACTGACGGTTATGTCTGAGGGTCTGCTGCCCAACCAAGGGCATATAACCGGAGCTGAGGTTGGGGCGGTTAGCCTATCGGCCGCAACATTGAACAACGAGGGCGGCCTACTTAGTGCCAGCAATCTGGATATTCAGGCGGATCAGCTTAATAACCTGGCAGGTGATATCAACGCGGACACCTTAACCATTACCAGCCAGACACTGGTAAACGATACCGCCACCATCCTCGCTTCCAACCTCTCCATCGATGCCGGCGAAGTGATCAATCGGGCCGATACCGGTGAGCAAAGTTACATCAGTGCCGATACTCTAGCCATTATCGCGGATGTACTGACCAACGCTGCCACAGTTCAAGGCCAACAACTGACACTTGAAGCCGACACGCTCACAAATCGCGAGGGTGAAATACTCGCTGCCGGTGAGCAGGGCGAAAGTCTGCGCCTGCTTGCCGAGCAGATAGACAACACTGGCGGGCTTATTGAAACGCACGGCGAGCATCTGTCCATTGCTGCGGCACTTATCAACCAACAAGGTACTTTATTGCATGCCGGTGGTGGGGTATTAGCTCTATCAGATATTGACAACACGGCGGGGCAAGTGGCGACGGAAGGCTCCTTGCGGATCGACGCCTCTGAGGTTAATAACAGCCAAGGTGGTCTGATCCAAGTGGCCGGTGATGCACAGGTCTCCGCCTTCAGTTTGGATAATCAGGCTGGCACCTTAGTCGCTGGACAAGGTTTATCGTTAAACGTAGACGAAGTGCAAAACACTGATGAAGGTTTGGTGCTATCTCGATTCACAGAGGCGGATGATTTTCTTTGGAACGGTAGCACGTGGAATAACCAAGGCGGAACCTTAGAAATTCACTCGGCCGATCAGACCTTGCAACTTGACGGATTTGATAACGCCGACGGTACTCTCTATCACGCCGCTACCGGTAAGCTCACGCTTGAAACCCTAGCAGACTGGGATACCGGCGATGGCGTCATTGTTAGCGATGGCAACATTCAGGTTGAGGCCCAACAGCGGTTTATCAATAGTGGGGCGCTGGCGGCCGACGGTATTAAGATTCACGCCGCCCAGATGGACAATCGGCTTGGTAGCGTAATTAATGCCGTTTGGATGAGCCTAGATTCTCAGTACGCCACCAATTTTGGCACTATCCAAACCGAGCAATTTTCCCTGACATCCGGTGTGTTGCGTAACGAAGCCACAGCCACAGGTGCCGACAGTTACACGGGCGGCGCGCTGATTGTCACCTCTGGGCAAGACAACGCATTTGCACTAAATGGCAATAGCTTAGAAAACACGCTCGGAGCGCGACTACAGCTCAACTCGGCCAATAATCACATAGATGGCGAGCTAATCAACCAGGGCGTCGTGGCTGCACTGGGTGAGGGGGAGTTGTCTTTTAATGGGCTGGTTAATCATCAGGGGGTGGTGTATTCGAGCGGTTCAATCACCGTTGAGCAAGCCAACTGGGATAACCGCCAGGGCGAAGTACGCGCCGAAGGGGGCGTGAACGTCACCGTGGCAACGCTGGATAATACCCAAGGGATTGTTCAAGCCGCCACCGGCTTGAACATCAGTGCCGAAACCTTCGTCAATACCGCAGGCACTGTGCTCTCCGAAAACGGCATCGCGCTCTCACTGCAAAGCACACTGGACAACACCGATGGCGCCGTGGTGGCTCAGTCCGGGAATGTCACCATCGAAGCGGATAGCTTGCTGAATCTGCGCGGGTTTATTGAGCAGACAGATTTTGGCGATCTAGCACTTGAGTTGGACGGCGTGTTGGATAACACCGGTGGCCAAATTAATACTGAAAATCAACTACTGATTAGCGCTCATCAGATCATTAACAACGCCTTCATCCAGCCCGGTGAGGATGATCGTAAGGCGGTCATCAACGCATTGCATGTCAACCTGACGGCCGAGGAGTTCAGCAATGCCGGCGGTTATATTCAGGGACGGCAATCATTATTGATGGATATTAATCAAATCGACAACCGCGCCGGCACCCTGATTGCCACCGGCGAAAACAATGGCAGCTTTGTGCTGCAAAGCGAGCTTCTGGATAATAGCAATGGCGGTTCAGTGCAGGTGTTTCAGCGCGATTTATCGTTGCTGGGCGTCGAGTTGGATAACACTGGCGGAGTCATTGATCACCGGGGCGAAGGTCTGTTTGAAGCGAGCAGCGCATCGGTGTTACGCAATGCGTCGGGCGTGATTCAATCGGCCGGCGATATCCTATTAAGCGCCGCCAGCATTGACAACACCGATGGCGCGATTGCTGGGCGTGGCGTGAGTTTGACCGCCGATAACACCATTCACAACGCCGATAAAGGCTATATCGCTGGCGACACCTTAAGCCTTACCGCGCAGCGGGTGGATAACACTAATCAGGGCATCGTTGCCGCCGTAGGTGAGGGCGAAGATACCCTGACGTTAAACGTTGCGGAATTTAGCAATCATTACGGCACCGTGCGAAACAGCTCCACCAACTGGGATTTTGCGTTTGCTGAAATCGACAACGAAAACGGCACCATTATTCACACCGGTAGTGGGCTGTTTAACCTAGCTCACCCCGATACTCTTAGCATCACCGGCACCTTTGCTTCTACGGGCGATGTCCGTGTCAGCGCTAGCGAACTGCACAGCAGCGGCAACTTACTGGCCGATGGCGATATGACGCTCGATATAACAGGTGCATTGGTCAACTCTGGGCAGGCTATCATCCGCGCCGGGCAGACATTGAATGCTACCGTGGGGGGGCTGGTGGAAAATTCAGGTGGGATCACTGCATTTTCCGGATTTGACCTCACCGCTGGTGGTTCGCTCGATAACAGCGGCATTATCGTTACCGACTCGCAAGATGCCACGATAACGGCCAGCCGTATCATCAACAGCGGAGATATTGCCCACAATGGTACCGGCACGTTCATTCTAAACACGGCCGAACTCGACAACGGCGTGGTGTTAAGTGCCAGTGAATCCGCCGGTACTCTAAAAACCAGCGGTACTTTAATAGCCAGCAGGGTAGCGCTTAACAATACTGGCGTTATCAGTGCCAGCACCTTGCAGTGGGTGCAATTTGATACCTTGGTGAATCAGGCGTTGGGCCGGATAGAGGCCGACACTATCCAGATGGGCGGCAACGCCGTGGATAACTCTGGGCAATTGGTGGCCACCGGGGCGGAGGGCTCTTTGGAGCTGTCCGTTGCCACGCTAAGTAACCGGGGTGGCGCCACACTGGCTACTAACAGTCAAAACCAATCGTTTATGGGCGATGTGACCAATGCCGGTAGCATCGTTCACGCGGGCACCGGAGTGCTAAAGCTTGGCAATACCGGTGTAATGGACATAACGGGTGGCACAGTATCCACCGCTGGTACGGCGGAGCTTAGCGGCAGTATCACCGGCACCGGCACGGTATCGGCGGCACAGCGTATCAGTATTACCGGTGTCGACACCTTTACCAACAGTGGCAGCACTTTATATTCTCAAGGCGATATCGACATCAGTGCAGCGGTCAATAACCAGCAGGGCATACTGATTGCTGATGGTATTTTAGATATTGATACCGCTGGCACCATAGAGAACAACAATGGCCACCTACAAGGTGGCCAGCTGCGGTTAAACGCTACAGGGCTCAACAACACCGGCGGAGGTAAAATACTCTCTACCGGTGGTAGCAGCGGTTATATCAGCGTAGGTAACCTAAACAATAGTGGCGGTACCATTGCCTCAAGCAATGGCAGTTTCTCGGTATCCACCAGTGGAACTTTAAATAATACCGACGGTAACATTCAGCAAAGCGCCGGTAGCCTTACGCTTTCGGCCGCCGCGGGGCTCGACAACACCAGCGGCAAGGTGCAATCCGCCGGCACACTGCGCTTGCGCGGTGGCCAGGTACAAAACGATTCTAATGGCTTATTGTCCGGTTCGGTGCTGGATATCGGCACCAGCGCGCTGACCAATACCACAGGCGCCAGAGTGGTGGGCACGGGTTACGGCGTGAACCGGATCAACGTTTCTAGGCTGACCAACTCTTCCACCATCTCCGCCGGTGGTACAGGGTTGAGCGTAGATGTCGGCAACACGTTTAATAACACCGGCGGCACCCTAGCGTTTACCGGCGCGGGCTCGTTGGACTTAGCCTTTAATGAATACCAGAGCGGTGCTAGTAGCAATATTCGTAGTAACGCCAATCTTGCCCTGCAAACCACTCAAGCATTGAGCAATACCGGTAATCTTTCTGCGGGCGGCACCCTAAGCATTTACGCGCAATCGTTCAGCAACGCTGCCACCGGCCACGTGGACAGCGGCAGTATTCTCGCCATCGATACTCAGGGCGGTAGCTTTAGTAATGCCGGTACCGTGGGTGCGGCCTTGGCCTTGGAGGTGGCGACATCCGATTTCTTCAATAGCGGCACCCTCGCCTCGGATAACATTCTCCGTCTGAGTATGGATACACTCAATTTGGGTAACGGTGATATTGAGGCCAAGGGTCTACTGGATCTTGATGTGCTCAACAGCGTTACTCTGAGCGCTGGAGAGTCGCTGACAAGTGAGGGCAGTCTCTCCCTGACAAGCGCGGGTACTATTACCAATGGCGGTGAGATATCGGCCAACGGCAACCTCACTCTTAACTCGGTAGGCTTAACCAATAATACTTTGGCAGTTATCAGTAGCGGTGCCACGGCTGAGTTGAATATTGCTGGCAACCTCAGCAACAACGGCACAATTGAAAGTGCCAACAACCTCACGGTAAACGCCCGGAATGTAGTGAACAACCACTCCATTCGGGCCGGAAAGAGCCTTGAGTTGTTTGCCGATAATATTATTAACCAAAATAATGCCGTCTTGTATTCCGGCCTCACCATGACCCTGGGACTGAGCGGCACCTTAGACAACCGTTACGCGGATATTCTGTCGTTAGGGACAATCAGCATCGAGGGTAAAGCCACGGGAGGCAGTGCCAGCCTGATTCAAAATACCGGTGGATCCATAAGCTCGTTAGGTAATATGAGTTTATCGGCTCAAAGTATTGTCAACCGGACTGAAGGCGTCAGTGAAGAGTATTTAGGTTTAACCGACACCAATAGAGACATTACTTATGTTTCTCGAGCGAATGTGTGGGGATACGGAGCTGAAACTCAGGAGGGAGCAAACTTACTCACTGGGTTGACTATCACAGAAGGCTTTACCCCCAACAATATTCCTTTATCAAGTGATAGCAAGTTCTACGATAAATATCTCGTCACTGAAAAAGAGTATTACACCACCGTGGTACGAACGGAGGGGAAACGAGCTGGTTTGATTTCATCCGGTGGCAACATGGCTTTTTACCATGCCGATGTGATTAATGAGTTTGGTAATATCAGCGTGGCTGGAAATCTCACCGCACAAGGGGCGGGGCTGGCCAGCTTTAATACGGCCAAAGATCAAACCGATGTACACACGACAACCTATGATGAATACGATGCTGAGTTTGATGTCTACGATACTGATGGGAGCGGTACTGAAACGTTTAGGCAAGAGTATACATTTGTAGGTTATAAAAACCTCAATGAAACAGACTCGGTTGAAAACGCGGATGTAAAGTACGGCCAAATTAATGTTGCCGGCAGCATGGCGGCCAGTTTTGAGCAAGATGTTTCGCTTGAAGGAAGCGGCAGTGGTGGCCAAATAGATGAACGCGCCATACTTGTAAATAACACCGCCGTAACGGTTGGTCGCCTCACCAACACACAGCGTGAAGACGCCACAGTAACCGGTGACAGCGGGCGCACCGGTGAACAGCTGGATACCACGCAAGCCGAACGGCAAAATGCTGGCCGAGAAACGGGGCTTAATGGGCACGCCGAGACTGGCGAAAAAACCATAAACGTTAACATTGTTTCGCAGTTGGCACAGGTTGCTACAGTAGAGCAAGCCCAGCAGCAGCAAGCGGCAGACTCCACGGCCAGCCCTACCAAAGAGCGCGCAGACGCGGGCGATGATTTCGTCCAAAATCAATTACAGAACCTGATTGCTCGTTACACTCCGAAGCCTGAAACTACCGATGCCGAACAGGCACAAACCGGTACAGCGAGTGCCGATGGTGCAGGCGTTCAGCAGCAAGCGTTGGCGGATGGCGAATCTTCGCCGGTAGACGGCACTCAAGTAGACGGTAACACCGAGGTGATTGCCAGTAATACCAATACCGAGGGCGGCAATCAGACACTCCCAGCGCAAGACACAGACCAACTAGCCAATTTTAAAGAGCGCGCTGCCGAGCAGGGTAAAGAGGTGGTACTAACCCCAAGCGGCCAGTACGTCATGGTAGACCCGAAAAACCCCGATGCAACCGGCGGGCAAAGCCCCACCGGTGTCGAAATATCCACCGCCCCCCAGAACTTCAATCCAGGGCACTTGGGTGGCCTCTATGTTGAGGACACCTCCCCCGAGGGGCAATACTTGGTGGAAACGCGGCCGGAGTACACCGAGTATGGAAATTTCCTTGGCTCGGACTACCTACTGAGCGCTATTGGCTATAACCCGGATAAAACCCATAAGCGTTTGGGAGACGCCTTTTACGAAACCCAGCTGGTCAGCCAGGCTTTGGTTGATCAGGCCAACCTCGGTTTTGGTGGTTATGGTGTTAACGATTACGATCGCATGCAGAACTTGATGGACAACGCCATTGCGGCCAATGGCTCGATGCAGTTAGCGATGGGTATTGCCCTTACCGCAGACCAAGCGGCCAGTCTTACCGATGATATTGTTTGGATGGTAGAAGAGGTTGTGAACGGTGAAACCGTACTGGTGCCGCGCCTGTATTTGGCCAGCCTAAGCCAGGATGACATGCTGGCCAACGACAGCGCCTTGCGCGTAGGCGGTGATATCTATTTGGAATCCGGCGGCGACATAACGTTTAACGAGAATGTCCGCAGCCGCGGCACCATGAACTTCTCGGCCGATGGTGCGATTAATCAGAACGCCAACCTTACTTCCATGAGCGGTTTAGGCTTAAAGGCCGGCGAAGCGCTGACCAACACCGGCACTCTACAGGCAGACCTGCTAGAGCTGACCGCTGGCGGCGATATCACAAACTTAGGCTCGTTAGGGGCCGAGCGCGGCCTGTGGCTGGATTCCAGCGGCGGCAGTATTGTTAACAGCTCGGTGGCCGATATGGTCTCGGGCGGCACACTTAGCCTAACGGCAAAGTACGATATTACCAACCAACAAGGTTATATCGAAGGCGTAGACGTGGCTCTTACTACAGAGCTGGGCGATATCGTCAATCGCACCGAATTTGAACAGGTGGCTTTTGATAAGGGTTGGGGCAGCGGCATTAAAACAGAAGTCGGCGAGGCCTCTGTTATTGTTTCGCACAACTCGTTGTCGATGGATGCTGGTAACAATTTAGAGCTGCAGGGCAGTTCATTGTCGGCCGATTCTGTTATTGCCTTGCGCGCGGGTAATGATATTCAACTGGAAGCGATAGAGAACAAATCGACCTATCAATCGTATCATTCCAACGGCGAGGCAAGCCGAGTTTCTCATCAAGTCGTGAATATTCAAAGCGGTGGCGACTTGTTGGTAGATGCCGGCCGTGACATTAACGCTGAGGGCACTCAGTTTAATGCTGGTGGCAGCGCACAACTTAATGCCGGCCGCGATATTAATTTAAACGCGCTAGCTAACGTCGATCACTCATCGTTTAGTCGTAAAAACTACGAACGCACCGACACGGTCATTACCCACACCCAAGCCACCGTGAGTGCCGGTGGCGATGCCAGCTTACATGCGGGACAAGACATCAATCTAACCGGTGCAAATGTATTGGCCGATGGCAATATTCGTGTACATGCCGAGCGCGATACTAACTTGGTGGCGGTGACGGATTCTGAGTATCATTATAGTTACGAGCGGAAAGATAAGTCCTTTGGGCGAAGTGAGACACATGAATCTGAGAGTTACGATGAAGCTGTCACGGGTAATAACCTACTGGCAGGTGGAAAAGTTTTTATCAACACCACATTTAATGAAGAAAATGATCAGATTGATTTATTGTCTAGCCGTGATGTAAACATAGTGGGCGGTAATATTTCCGGTACTGATGTCACCATCGGTGCGGGGCAAGATGTCACCCTTGTCGCCGCTGAAGAACTGCACACCGCTTTTGAGCGTCATCGCTCCAGTGGGTTGGGCGGCATTAGTGGCAGCAGCGATAAGGTCACCGATGGCATAGTTCGGCAAGTCGGTGCATCGGTTATGGCTAATAACGATGTCACAATTCTCTCCGGTCGCTCGACTACATTGGCTGCTAGCGGCGTTAATGCTGTCAACGACATCGAAATTCAAACAGGGCTCACAGATAACAGCGGGGATTTAAATCTACTGGCGTTGAACGACAGCGTCTACCATCAAGAAGAAAACACCAGTCGTTCGTTCTCTCTCAATATCGACAGCGGCTCGGTTTCTTGGAGCAAGGAAGGCAAAAGCGAAGCTGATAACACGGCTCAGGTGTCCGTGGGCAGTGTGCTTAGTGCCGAGAACAACGTCACCCTTAATTCCCGTAATGACGTTAACATTCAAGGCAGTTTAGTAAACGCTGGAACAGCGGTGGGTATTAAGGCAACAGGCGATATTAATGTCACCGCATCTACCTCAAACAGTCAGCAAAGTGAAAGTGAATCGGTTACACGCTCCGGTATGAGTCTACGTACTAACTCCAACGGAATAACCTTTTTTGACGGTGACCGAACCGAGGAGCAAGGCCTTGAAGGCTCGGTAGCGCAGAGTAACGGCAGCTTTATTAACGCCGGTACCAATGTCATTTTTGATGCCGGCAATGACATCACCATCGCTGGCAGTAATGTAGCGGCAGAAAATAACATCTCGCTCAGTGCTGAGAATAATATCAACGTCGTCACCAGTGTAGAGGGCAACGCCACCGCCACAGAAGACACACTCATAAAAGATGGGCTTACGATTAGCGCCAACCACAATATCGGTGATGCCGTGGATGCAGTAGGTGATTTAGGCAGTGGCGACAATGCCGTAAGCGATGCCAGTGGGGTTATGGCGGCGGCAGATGCCGTGAGCAATGCGGGCGCCAGTGTCAGCGCGCACTTGGGGCAGACAACCACCACGACCAGCACCACCGTCGACAGCCAAGAAGCCATAGCGTCCAACCTTGTCGCGGGGGGCAATGTCACCATCGATGCCGGTAATACCGCCACCGTCAGCGGCTCTACTGTTAATGCCGAGGGCAATATTGATATAGACGGCAAAGACGTCAATATCCTCGCGGCCGATAACACCTACACCACCACCAACAGCACAGAATACCTCCAAGTAGGTGCTACTCTGCAGGTTTCTAGCGGCAATGCCAGTCTCACCGTTGGTTTTAGTCAATCCGAATCTGACCTGACTGACACCACCGTCACCAACTCAGGCTCTGTGCTTAATGCGGGGGGCAACCTCAATGTTACCGCTGAAGATGAACTGACCGTCACCGGCAGCGACATGAACGCCACTAATATTGCACTCGCAGGGCACAACGTCACTATTAATGCCTCAGAGGGGCTAGAAGACTCCAGTTCCGATTCCGAACACTTAAGTGCTGGGGCCGGTGTCAATTTTGGCTCCGATGGTATTGGGTTTACCGCCAGTATGGCTATGGGCGAGAGCGAGTTAGACAGCACAACGACCACTCGCCAAAACAGTCATATTACCGCCACGGATAACCTCAGCATTACCAGCGCCAACGACACCACCATTGAAGGCGGCAACTTGCACGGCGCTGAGGTAGATATGAATGTGGGCAACAACCTCACAGTGGCTTCCGTGCAGGACATCGGCACGGTAGAAGGAAGTCAGTGGGACGTAAGCGCCAGTATTACCGTAGGGGCTGGGGTTTCGGGCGGTGCCAGTGTTGGCTACGGCGAGACCGAAGGCTCCAGCGCTTGGGTTAGCGAACAAACCAGCATTATTGGCTCCGATTCCGTCAACATCAACGTCGGCGGTCACACCCAAATCGACGGCGCGCTGATCGCCAATATAGATGAAAACGGTGAAGACCAAGGCAACTTGGTGCTGGATACCGGCACCATCGGCTTCAGTGATATTGAAGACCACGATGAGTTCGAAAGCTTTTACCTCAATGTTGGCTTTAGCACGGGTGGAGATTCCGGTGCCAACAGCAATACAGGTGCATCGCCCGATGAAGGCAGTACCAGCTGGAGTGCAGAAGGCAACTATGCCGACCATGATTATCGGCAAACCAACTACGCCACCGTGGGTAATGGTAATATCACCGTCAGAGATGAACCGAACGTTGACCTTTCGGGGTTAAATCGTGATACCGACAACGCACAGGTCACCACCAAAGAAGATTCAACTAATGTTGATGTATATGTCAGTAGTACGGCGATTGAGGCTATCGGTGGGTTATTTGCGGAGGATGATCCTGATACAGCGAAGAACGAGAACACTCTGGCGCGTTGGTCCGACAGCTTACAAAGTATCGCATCGTTAGATACCTATACTGCTATGGGACATAACGTTTCTCAGCTGGCCAACCCAGAGGAAATTGCAGCAGGATGGGAGCAAGCGAAAAAAACGTTAGGCGTCACCTCGGAGCCTCCGCCTCATTTAACCGCCGCTATTCAGCGAAACAACGAGGCAATGGAAGCAGAGATAACGGCCAACGTCGCAGCTGAATTTGGCGAGGAGGCTGCGCAGAACGTAAACTTCCTTTATGACGACACTGGTGCGATTGCCGGCAGTGAGGTAAACGGCATACCCCTCACGATGAATGACGATGTGGAGCAACAACTTGCCTCAAACTTAAAAGTGAAAGAAGACGACTTGGCGCGTCGAGAAGGTTACGACAGCACGTTAACGTTGAATCAGGAGGGGATTGATGACGCGCAAAACTATTTAGATAATGGCTTCGAGCAATCCCAGGAAGGTTTTTACGACGCATTCACCTTAAGCGAGCAAAACAATGAGAACGGTTATGATTTAGGGCTTGATCTGACTGGTACCGTTGAGACTACCACGGAGTTTAGTGCTTTACGGGCACCGGAAATTGAAGAGTTTGAAGCTGTATTTGGCCCGCGGTCTGATGTTGGGGATGTTGGTGGTCAGGCTTTAGGTATCGGTGGCGTGGCGCTCGGTGGGCTCGCTAATCTTGCCTTTGATGTGACGACTGATACCATCGGGCTGGGGCTCGATGCTTCAATGTTTGTTATCGATACGGCCACTTTTGGTTTGATCCCTGTGTTGGGGAATGAGGGAAATGTTGGTAGCACCTTTGCCAATTGGGCGCAAACAGGTACGGATGATTGGGTGAGTTCGTTTGGGCCAAGTCCTATTACAGGTGGTTTTACCGATCCTACTGTGGCGGAAGGGTTTCAACTTGGCTCTAATATCTTAGGTGGTATTGGGCTTGTTGGAGCTCGTGGAGCTAGTGTGTTGGGGGGCAGCTCGAGAGTAGCAGGTGGAGGGCTTGCGTCAGATGTAAGATCAGGTACGATGCTTGACGGGATTGTTGTTCCAAACAAAAATACTGTGACGGTGTATCGAGTTGATGACAATGGATTTGATCCTCGCATTGCAAGTGATGGAAGTATACCGACAATAACAACAAAGAAAGGCGGTGAGCGTGCACTGTTTGTTAATTTTGGTCAGGCAGATAGAGCTAAAGAGTTTGCCTTAGTCAATAGAAATGGAAACGCAACTATTACCGCTGTTGATGTGGATGCATCGTTGCTAAACAAACTAAGATCGACGTCAGTTCATGATTTAGATGGCGCAGCAGTTAAGCTAAATCCAAATGCACCATTAAAAGTTGATATTAAAGCTCCAGACCAGTTTGGCCTTAAAACTCCGGAACATATTCAATGGTTGAGAGATGCTATAGACCCGTCTACGGTAAGAATTATTGACCCTAAAGATTTGTAGCTAAAAGTAAAAAAGGTTTGTTGATGTTAAAAGTATTTATTGTCCCGTTTCATGTGAAGGGATTAGAAAATTCCATAATGCCTCCGGAGATCGGAGGCGCATATGTCACCTGTTATTCACAAGGAGATACCTACGTTGAAGCGGTGGAAAATATTTTAAAGAAATTGGCTGAGGATGGGCTTCATCCTGAAGAAATTCTTGAGCCTGTGCATGAGATGGATGTGGATTCATGGGATGATCACGTGAAAGAAACTTGGCCGGACTATACAAATAATTTACCTAGACAATCTGAGTTTGCAGAATCTATTGGTGCTAACCAAGTTGTATACGGTCCGTTCGGGTCTTATGACTCAAAATAAAAGATGCTGCTACGTAGTATTTAATTTTGTTGTTAGTTTTGTATTGAGAGGATATTCAGTTTCGATGGGGAGTAGTCTTTTGACTGCTTCTAAGCTGTTTTTTTCTATAAGAGAATGAGCCTCTTCGGCAAGTTCGGTGACTTCGGTAATGTTCTGAACCCACTTATTCACATAGAGTGGTACAGCTTCATTAGTTAGCCCAATCTGAATAGCTCGATGTTCCAAAGGCTGTAAATGTAAATCCCGCTCTGGGTCCCATTGGATACGAACGGGAGTTGCTTTCTTAATTTTTAACCATTCTTCTTTGTCGGTATAGTTTTTTGCTTCATGGCTAAGTAAGCTATGTTCAAGCGCCCATTCAAAACCTTCTCTAGAAATATCAATTGCCAGAATACGATTCTGCCCGCTGTCTTTTTTACCCCATCCTGAGCGATACATCATCCAAAGAAATGAGGGTTTAATCCAGGTCATGCGTTCCATTTTAAATGGTGGTGATTTGAATGTGCCGTGCTCAAGTGCTGAGTCGGCAATGGCATCACTGTAAGCTTGATAAACACGAATAGTTTTATCGTCATAAACGGCGCGTATCTGGCGGGTTGGGATCTCCATCACTTTGCTCCCGCCCGTGCTGAATCCCAACGCCGAGTCTGGTACTTCATCACCATGCCTTCGAGCAGTTCTTGAATAACTTGCTGTTCATCCTGATTTAGTTGCTCAATTGCCTCAAACAAAAACTTCATCTTCTCGCTAGGGCCACGGTCACTGGCTTCAAACACGAGTTCATCAAGGCTGACGTGTAATGCCTTAGCCAATTTGATAAGCCCTTCTAAGGTGGGTTGAGCCGCCCCTGTCTCGTATCGACGTACTTGGTTGATATGCATCTCAGCAGCATCGGCTAGCCCTTGCTGCGTTAAACCTTGTGCTTTGCGTATCTGAATCAGTCGAGTTGGGAAGTTCATGGGTAATAGCCAGATAATGGAATTGCCCATAGCTTAATCCTCCGTTTATATTAGGTATTGCAATGATACCCGTTAAAAAAATCATCGGGGTCAGGCCTTACATTTTACATTTTAAGGGAAAGCTACTAAGTTTAAAATATAGGGGTCAGGCCTTACATTTGACATCCCGACGAGGAGTGCTAAGTTTTAGATGAATTGAAGCTTCGAGGTGCCTCTTATGGCTCGCCCTCTGCGCATTGAATTTTCAGGTGCTTTGTATCACGTCACCTCTCGTGGTAACGCACGGCAGAATATATTTCTAGGGGACGATGATTTTGAGTGTTTTTTACGGCTCTTGGCCGTTGCCTGTGATCGCTTTCATTGGTTGTGTCACGCCTATTGTTTGATGTCGAATCATTATCACTTGCTGATTGAGACACAAGCGCCATCCTTATCCAAAGGCATGAAATACCTAAATGGCACCTATACCTCGGCATTCAATCGTCAGCACCAACGAGTAGGGCATCTGTTGCAGGGGCGCTATAAGGCTATACTGGTAGAAAAAGACGCCTATTTATTAGAGCTGGCAAGGTATATTGTATTAAACCCTGTGCGGGCTCACATGGTGCGCTCGGCGCGCGAGTGGCCATGGAGCAGTTATCGAGCCACCGCCGGTCAAACAGCGGGGGCAAGAGCGCTAACGACAGATTGGGTGCTAGGAAACTTTGGCCGTCGCCGAAAAGCTGCGGTGGAGAGTTATAAGCGCTTTGTCCAAGAGGGTAAAAATCAGTCTTCACCTTGGGAAGAACTAAAGAATCAGGTGTATCTTGGCTCAGACGAGTTTGTCGACGACGCTCAAGCTAAGATGAATCCAGATCAATCCTTGCTGGACATTCCAAAACCGCAAAAGCTCAGCCCACCCAAGCCGTTGGAGTATTACGTTGATCTGTACAATGACCGAAAAGAGGGCATGTCAGCGGCATATCGCAGCGGTCACTATACGCTATCGGAAGTTGGTGACGCGTTTGGGGTCAGTTACGCAACGGTCAGTCGCGCCGTAAAGAGCTTTGATTAAACAGTGTCAAATGTAAGGCCTGACCCCGATACTCCTGTAAGGCCTGACCCCGATACTCCTGATACTATTGATAGTTATGGGGTAAATGGGAGGCCCTCGGAAGCGTCCGGCGCAATTCGTGAGTTTCGAGATGAGAATTCTGATTTTGACTTTGAGGGCCTAGATGTTTTACACCGAGCAGATGTTTGTATAGGTGGAGACCCCACTTGTATTAGCAGAGCTGGCGACAGTGGTGTAAATAGATCATTAGGTACCCAAAATAGTAGACAAACAGATTCGGTTAGGGATCAATTAAATGCTGTTGATCCGGATGACACTCCTACGGTCCGAGTAATTATTGAGAACAAGGCGGATGATTGATGTTTTTTGAAAAATACAGCTTCACAGGCCCTACCGGATTACCTGTGCCTAAGTTTAGTGGTTTTGCACGTGGTGAGCCATGGGGCAAAATGAATTCTGGTTTATATAGTAATGGCCTTGTAACCATTGTGGATCAAGACTTTGATGATGGCTTTATGGCAAGCTGGTCTTGGCTTGTAGGGGATAGGGCTTTATTGATCGGATTCTTATGTTGGGGCGATTTTTTTTATGCTTGCTCTAAGGAAAAAAAATTCTTTATTGTGCTGGCCGACCAACAGAAACGTTTTGCACTGGGTAATAGTTTGTCGGCAGTATTTGATAAAAATATCGCCTCTCCCGAATTTGAGGAGCAGATTGTAAGACCAGATGAATTCAAAAAAGCCGTTGTTGAGGCGGGGCCACTTGAATATGGGCAGTGTTATATTGTTGATCGGGGATCAAGTCTGCGAGTCAGGAAAAAAGTTTCAATCTTTTTAGATGTGCTAGGGCAGACGGGTTCACAATTGCAATAAATAATTGCTTGGCGTCCTGTCCGCTGTCCGAATAGGCATGGGACGTTAATTTTTAACCCCAATTTTTATTGGGGTTGCTAAACAGAAATATAAGAAAATATAGGGGTCAGGCCTTACATTTGACATCCCGACGAGGAGTGCTAAGTTTTAGATGAATTGAAGCTTCGAGGTGCCTCTTATGGCTCGCCCTCTGCGCATTGAATTTTCAGGTGCTTTGTATCACGTCACCTCTCGTGGTAACGCACGGCAGAATATATTTCTAGGGGACGATGATTTTGAGTGTTTTTTACGGCTCTTGGCCGTTGCCTGTGATCGCTTTCATTGGTTGTGTCACGGCTATTGTTTGATGTCGAATCATTATCACTTGCTGATTGAGACACAAGTGCCATCCTTATCCAAAGGCATGAAATACCTAAATGGCACCTATACCTCGGCATTCAATCGTCAGCACCAACGAGTAGGGCATCTGTTGCAGGGGCGCTATAAGGCTATACTGGTAGAAAAAGAGTAAGCGCCAAACCAACCACCCACTATACGAATCAATCCTAGGCCAGTAACCTCCCAGCTTTCATCAATAGGAGGTTCACATGAAAAAGCATCGCAGCCAATCCGACTGGCTGACTCTGATCGAGGAGTTCGAGCAAAGCGGATTAACTCAAGCCAAGTTCTGTGCCGAACGTGGGCTCAACGCTAAATACTTCAGCCTGCGACGGACAAAGCTTAAAGCTCGTCCTGAACCAAGTAGGTTTTCCCGAACCGTACTGGCCGAGCCTAAGCCGTCCGGTGAGGCAACGATACACTACGGCTCTGTCGCGGTGAAGCTTCCCGCCGGCGATGTGGACACTATCGCACAACTGGTCAAGGCTTTGGCTGCATGATCCAGTGGCCGGCAGATATTAAGGTCTACCTACACCGCGAGCCGGTAGACTTTCGCAAAGCGATTAACGGATTAAGCGTTATCGTTCAGGATGAGATGGCGATTTCGCCTTTTGATCCTGCGCTGTTTGTCTTCTGCAACAAAAAGCGCAGTCAACTTAAGGTGTTGTACTGGGATGAGACGGGTTTTGCTCTGTGGCAAAAGCGCTTAGAGCGCGATAAGTTTAAGTGGCCCAAGCGCTTGCCGGAAGATCCTGTGGTACTGGATCACGAACAGTGGCAATGGCTCTTGCGCGGGTTTGATATCGCTCAATTAAAACCGCATGAAACGCTGTTTTACCGAGACGTTCGTTGATGAGTTTTGGTAAAATAGCGGCATGTCAGAAATCGCACCGCTTGAACACAAAATCAAAGAGCTTGAAGCGCAACTTGAAGAACAAGAAACGCTTTTAAAAAGCCGTGCGAGTCGCATCAGCACCCTCGAAGAACTCATTAAACAATTTCAACGCAAGCAGTTCTCTGCCAGCAGTGAAAAGCTCTCTAAGGATCAGCTCGATCTAGGGCTGTTCAATGAAGCCGAATCGGCAGAGAAAGGCGAGGCGAGCGAACCCGCTGAAGCCACACAAGAAGACACCATTGATGTCCCGTCTCATACTCGCCGTAAGCAACCACGGGTCAGCCTACCGGCGAACCTTCCGCGTGAAGAGGTGTTGTATGAGTTGCCTGAATCCGAGCGGGTGTGCCCGCACGATGGCGCCGAGCTAAAGGCTATCGGCACTGAAGACCACGAGCAACTGGATATCATCCCCGCCCAGGCCAAGGTGATCGTCCATCGGCGCCAGAAGTACGTGTGCCCTTGCTGCGAAAAGCACCACGTCACCGCCACCAAACCCAAACAGCCCATTGAAAAAAGTATCGCCAGTGCAGGGCTGCTCGCTTATGTGGCTACCCAGAAATACTGCGATGCACTGCCACTGTACCGCCAGAGTGAGATCTTTAAACGCGCCGGGTTAGCCCTGGACCGAACCAACCTTGCCAACTGGATGATCCGTTCGGGGCAGCTGGTGCAGCCGCTGATTAATCTCTTGCATGACAAGCTGTTAGCGCAGCCTGTCATCCACTTGGACGAAACCACCGTACAGGTTCTCAACGAGCCAGGGAAAACCGCTGAGAGCCAAAGCTACATGTGGGTGATGGGCAGCTTCGCTGCCAGTCCCACCGTGCTGTTCCACTACGCCGACTCCCGGCGTCAGTCGGTGCCGCTGGATTTACTCGATGCGAGTGTGGGTGCCATCATGGTCGATGGTTACGAAGGCTATGGAAAAGCGTGTACAGACTACCGCATCACCCGCTTAGGGTGCTGGGCTCACGCCCGGCGCAAATTCATGGACGCCAAAACCGTCCAGAAAAAAGGCAAAGCTGGCAAAGCCGATCAGGGCTTGGCGCTCATCCAAAAACTGTACGCCTTAGAAAAATCCATAAAGGATCAGCCGCCAGATGAGCGCTACCGAAGGCGGCAACAAGAGGCGAAACCCGTCATCAACAAACTGCGAGCCTGGCTGGAAAAAAGCCTGCCTAATGTGCCGCCGCAAAGCGCGATCGGCAAGGCATTACTCTACCTGCATAATCAGTGGGATAGGCTTGTCCGCTATCTGGACGGCGGTGCTTACCCGATCGATAACAACCGGGCAGAGAATGCCATACGTCCGTTTACCGTGGGGCGGAAGAACTGGTTGTTCTCTAATAGCCAGGCCGGTGCCAATGCCAGCGCCAATCTTTATAGCTTAATCGAAACGGCCAAGGCCAACGGCCTGAATCCGTATGATTACTTGAAAGTGGTTTTTAAAGAGCTGCCCAATGCGCAAAGTGTTGAGTCGATCGAGGCGCTACTGCCATGGAACGCTAGCATCAAGTTAAACCAATCATAACCGGGTGGTTGGTTTGGCGCTTACGATGAAGACGCCTATTTATTAGAGCTGGCAAGGTATATTGTATTAAACCCTGTGCGGGCTCGCATGGTGCGCTCGGCGCGCGAGTGGCCATGGAGTAGTTATCGAGCCACCGCCGGCCAAACAGCGGGGGCAAGAGCGCTAACGACAGATTGGGTGCTTGGAAACTTTGGCCGTCGCCGAAAAGCTGCGATGGAGGGTTATAAGCGCTTTGTCCAAGAGGGTAAAAATCAGTCTTCACCTTGGGAAGAACTAAAGAATCAGGTGTATCTTGGCTCAGACGAGTTTGTCGACGACGCTCAAGCTAAGATGAATCCAGATCAATCCTTGCTGGACATTCCAAAACCGCAAAAGCTCAGCCCACCCAGACCGTTGGAGTATTACGTTGATCTGTACAGTGACCGAAAAGAGGGTATGTCAGCGGCGTATCGCAGCGGTCACTATACGCTATCGGGAGTTGGTGACGCGTTTGGGGTCAGTTACGCAACGGTCAGTCGCGCCGTAAAGAGCTTTGATTAAACAGTGTCAAATGTAAGGCCTGACCCCGATACTCCCCTGGCTCCATGCGCTGAATTAACAACTAAAGCCATGGGATATTGTCGAGCCGGCGTATCGAAAATGAAAACACAATGTAAATAGCGCTTTACCGGTGACACCTACGAAAACTTACCAGAAGGACGAAAGACATGCAAAACCTCACATGCGCTCCCCCACCTAAAAGCAAAGATTCCTTATGCAGTTGCTACAGGGAAATTGGCGCCAATATGACCCTATATAGATATGTATATTTAGCTCCTATATTATTAATCATACTATTATCGGCATTTGGATATAGCATTGAAAGATCGGAAGCTTTGCTAGCTTTTATAGTCCCAATATTAATTCAATTTTCAATATTAGTTATCAATATAAATAAAAAAATTGACATAATATTTGAGCTGATCTCTATCGACAAAACAGAATCTTAAAGGATTAAAAATGAAGAAGGAAGCTGGTTCATCACTCTTTATTAGGGTGGTTTTTATAATTCTTTTAGGTGGCGCATCGGCATATTATATCATTAAAACTCCTGACAACACCAATAAGGATAGTGACACATCCTCACAAGCCGACAAAAAATCAGCTAACATTATCGACCACCTTAACACTCTAGAAAAAAATTTAGAAAAAGAAATAAGAACAAGTAGAAAAAATAATTATTTTGACGATTTTAGCTATAATGAAAAGCTCAAAATGGAGAGTCAATTAAATAAAGAAGCAGTCAAAAAGCACAACCTTAAAACCATGTCAGGAATAAAATTATACCGCGTGTTAAAAAAAGAGGGATCAACATAAGCAATGGCTTACATAAACGAATTCTTAGTGAAAAATTAACCCTAGATGACTGGAGATATATTAATTCACATATAGAAAAACCTTAACTCACGAGGAAAAATTTAAGCTTGAGATATCAGGATCAAAAGAGTATTCGGAACTTAAAGAACGTATTGAAAAATTTAATCATTTGACAGGGCTTTTTTATGGGGATGTGATACTGCAGTCGACAGCCGCCTATAGAGGATCCAAAAAGAAAGACATAATTGATATAATAAGGACTGGCGCCACACTTCCAAATAATGCACTACAATTAATGATCGAAGCCGATAACATAGACTTCGCCATTGAGCTTCAAGAAGAAGGAATATTTCCAGAGGTCGATTATATAAACGAATTCTTTAGCATGAACCTAATTGAAATACACGCAGATAGGTTCACAACAAATCCGTACTCAACAAATGCCGAAAAAGAGCTAAAAAACCTCAAAAAACTGATCGACTTAGGAGTTAATATCAAAGAGAATGACGGGACTCGAGACGCACTTGACATTGCTCTTTTCGCGGCAACTAGGCAAGAGAAAGATCAAGCGGAAAAAATACTGAAATACGCATTAAAATTAAATGAATTCGGAATTTATTTGCAAAGCAGTCATAACTCTCTAATCGATGAGCTGGAAAAACGTCACCCCCACCTACATAAAGAATATACAAGCAATCTAAATTAACTATTAGCTGTATTAATTCCGGCACGGAAAATCATCGGGGTCAAAAATCATCGGGGTCAGGCCTTACATTTGACATCCCGACGAGGTGTGCTAAGTTTTAGATGAATTGAAGCTTCGAGGTGCCTCTTATGGCTCGTCCTATGCGTATTGAATTTTCAGGCATAACTGCTCTAAGAATAGCGGGGGCATATATGGTCCTCTCTGTATTGCAATATAAATCTCTTATGATCGTAAAAAGGTTGCCTCCATATATCCGGCCTTTGGGTAAGGCTATTAAAATCTTTAGTCCTGATGGACGCCGCGCTATCTGTCTTATTGAATCATCGTTTTCTTGCGGCAGGCGAGCCTTATAAGTTTTGCTGCTTTTCCGCTCGCCTTTTTAAGCGCCACTAAGAGTGGTGCTGATCTTAAAAATCCATCGGAGAAAAAATTACGGGATTGGCATTGGGCGCTCACGCTATCTATCCTCTGCTTTAGCTTTATTGAGCCACTAATTATGGGCTAGGGCGTCTTATAAAAACCAGCTATTGGTAATCGTTATTGTTTGCATTTGCATTTGTCTGGTGCCACAATATCTGCCAATTTTACTGTGAGGCGGTGGAGAATTTATGCAGAAGTCCGTGTTGGCGCAAATGTTGAGTGGTGTTTTGATGTTGCCTGCCTTGAGTGCAGCGACCGTTTTGGCGGAGGATTCTTTAGCGCTAGGGGTCGAGGAGATGATCATTACAGGTGTGCGTGATGACCGTAAAAGCAGCGGTGCGACCGGGCTGGACATGGGTATTTACGAGACGCCACAGTCGCTGACCATTATTGATTCTACCGTTATTGACGATTTTGCTCTGTCGGACATCAATGCTCTGCTCAAGATGACAACCGGCATCAACGTTGACTCCACCGAGACGGACCGCACCTATTACAACGCGCGTGGCTTTGACATTACCAGCATGCATATCGACGGCATTGGGATGCCTTTTGGGTCGTTAGTGGTGGGCGATGTCGATACGGCACTGTATGAAAAAGTCGAAGTTATTCGGGGTTCCAATGGCCTTATTACCGGGCTGGGTAACCCTTCGGGCACTATTAATTACGTGCGCAAGCGCCCAACTAATGAATTCACAGGCTCGGTAAAGCTTACCGGGGGTAGCTGGGATAATCGCCGGGCGGAATTGGACGTCTCCACGCCTTTAACGTCTACCGGCTCGTGGGCGGCGCGCGGTGTGCTGGTGGCTCAGGAAAAGGACAGCTGGCTGGACCATTACAACAACGAGCGTCAGCTCGGTTATCTGGTGGTCGATGGTCAGTTGACCGATGATGTGACTCTCGCCGTAGGTTATAGCCGTCAGGACAACAACAGCGAAGGCGTGCTTTGGGGCGCCGTTCCGGTTATTTACAGTAATGGCGAACAGGCCGATTACGATGTTGCCACCTCGACAACCATGGACTGGACCTACTGGGATACCTTAACAGATGAAACCTTCGTGGAGCTGGGTTGGGAGATAAACCAAAACTGGCGCCTGACCGCCTCGGCTATGCATACCGATTACGAAGAACATTCCGAAGTGTTTTATATTTATTGGAATGAGGGGTTGGATGCCGATACCGGACTGGGGCTACTTAGCTATCCCGGCAAGTTCGACGATGAAAAAGAGAATTTAATTTTAGATGCGAACCTGAGCGGCCGCTTTATGGCTTGGGGATTGGAGCACCAATTGCAGTTGGGGGTTAGCTCGGCCGATAGTGATTCGCAATCCTATGCTCACGATGCGCTGTCTGGCTTTGTGGCCATGCCTGCTTTCCCAGGTTGGACCGGAGCTGAGGTTGAGCGCCCAATCTGGGATACCCCTTACCAGTCAGCTCATCAGGACATTCGTCTCGATCGTATTTACGGCTCTTTATTGTTGGCCGTTAGCGATAATATCAACCTGATTTTGGGGTTGAATATGGTCGACTACAGCAATGAAGGTGTCAGTTATGGGGTACCGACCGATTCACAAGAAGATGGCAGCAGCCCTTATATTGGTTTTACCTGGGAGTTGGCTGATAGCCTAAATCTTTACGCAAGTTATAGCGATATTTATCAGCCCCAGTATGTGTTGGGTGAAGACTTGCAATCGCTCGGCTCTGCCGAGGGTAAAAGTTACGAGTTGGGTTTAAAGAAAAGCTTTGCCAATAATGCGCTGGTAACTTTGGCACTGTTCCGCACCGAACAATCCAATCTCGAAGAGTTTAAAGAGTATGGCGATGGCGACGGAATTGACGATACCGATTATAGCGATGATTTTGACTACTCTATTTACCGTGGTATTGATGTTGAGTCGCAGGGTGTTGAGCTTGAAGTGGCCGGTTCTATCACCGACCAAATCTCGGTGCAGGCCGGCTACACCTACCTGGAATTGGAAGACCCCAACGGCGATGATGCGCGCACGTTTATTCCGCGCAATAGCGCCAAGTTATTGCTGACCTGGAACCCCTCGGCAGTGCCTGACTTGGCAATGGGTGTGTCTACTCGCTGGCAAGATGAGGTTTACTTTACCTCTGGGTACGGCCGCATTGCCCAAGATTCCTACGCCGTAGTCGGTGGTTATGCACGCTATCAGGTAACGGATAACTTCACTTTGAATGTGAATCTCGATAACCTGACCGACGATAAATACTTCAGCTCGGTAAAATACGAACAAGCCTACTATGCCGCGCCGCGCAGTATTAATGTCTCGGCTAGCGTAAGCTTTTAACGTAATCGTTTAACGATACATTAATCTTATCGGGGGCATAGTGGCCCCCGCCTTTGTTTTGAATGGGGTAAGCCGTGAATAAATCACTGTTTAAAATACATAGTTGGGCGGCGCTCTTTGCGTTTATACCACTTTTGGTGATTTGTATTACCGGCAGTTTGTTGGTGTTTAAGCACGAGATTGACTCGCTGCTGATGCATGACAAGGTTCGGGTAGAGCCGCAGGCGCAGCGCGCACCGCTGAACGCGTTGCTCGAAACCATTAACCACCAACAACCCAACTATGAGGCAGTGGGCTGGGTGTTATTTCAAGATGACGCGCGGGCCGATGTGGTTTACGTAATGGAGAAGGGCACTAGCGAGTGGTCCTACCTGTTGCTTAACCCCTACACCAATACCTTGCTGTCGACACCGGTCCCTCACGATCATTATTTTACCGACTGGTTGCTGGAGCTGCACTATACCTTTTTGCTGCACGATGTTGGCTTGTTAATTACCAGTGTTTTTTCCATCGCACTGTTATTGTTAGGGCTTACTGGGTTTATTTTGTACCGCAAATTTTGGAAAAACTTTTTTACCTTGCGCTGGAATGCACGCATGGTGGTGTACTTTTCCGATATGCATAAAATGGTGGGTATTGTCAGTGCGCCAGTGTTGGTGATTTTAGCCTTTACCGGTGGCTGGTGGAATATTGCGGCGTATTTGCACGAAATAGAAGAGCACTCCGACGGCCATGAGCACCATGTCATGCAGGAGCGACTGTACAACGACACGCTTTCACTGGATGCACTGGTGGCCGAGGCCGAACAAAGCGTGGACGGATGTACCGCTACTTATTTGTCACTGCCTTGGGAGCCGCAAGCGAATATCACCGTGTGGGGTGAAGTGCCAACCGGCAACATTCTCGCCAGCCAATACAACAGCACAACAACATTCGATGCCCAAACCGGCGAGAAACTGTCCAGTTACGATATTCGCGAGGCAGGTTTAGGCGCTCGCATTATTGACACATACACCAGCCTTCATTACGGGGATTTTGCCGGTTTGTTTTCGCGCATTATCTGGGCTGTGCTGGGCGCATCACCGTTAATATTATCAATAACGGGTATTACTTTGTGGTTCAAGCGGCGTAAGCAGCGCGCCAGGGCGAAGTTGAAACGTCAGCAGGCGCGACAGGCAATTCCTGCTGGGTAAGTATTACCAAACTGTTCTCGCCACTCATAAAAGCGTAGTGATGGTAAGTATTTTCGACGGCGGCCTCACGCTGCCGTATTCTTTTTCTGTATTGTGTTGTGCTGGCCTCATCGAGGTTGTCACGGCTTTTGCCCCAAGCGTGACTTCAGCCGCACACGATCAACTCAGTGCTGCGCAGGCCTTATAAGTTTTTCAGTATTGGGGTAGAGAGAGCTTGATAGGCAGTATTGGCAATAAACTTGACGGTTTATTGGCCTGTAATCTCTGATTTAATACAAAAACTCTTTTAGAGGTAAGGCTTATTTTGTCAAAGGCCCATAGTAACCAAGGGTGTCTGTCGGGCTGCTGAGGTTATAGTCTTCCATCGAATGTTTTGTCGTTTTCATGAGTGTATGGCATAATTCAGTTCCCAAAGGGAAGTTTAATGAAATGGAATTTTCAGATTTTTTGTCAGATTATCCCCATTTCGAACTCACTGTCTCACACCTTAAGAATTTTGGTGTGCGATGCCTATGTTGTTAATTTCTTACTTTGGGAGAGCCTATAGGTGTTACTTGCTATCTATAAAATTACAACGGAGTTGTTTTATGCCTTTTAAAAAATCTTTATTACTGGTTGGTTTGTCGAGTATGTCATTACTTACTGCATGTGGCGGTGGCGGCGGCAGTGAAAGTTCAACTGCGCCTGTCACAGTGACGCCAGATGTCGATCCAGTCGTGACGAATAATGAGCCTGCGCAGGTAACTGATAAGTACGATACCGTTAAAGGGTTATACGATGCGAGTCGGGGAGAGAATAAGCAGTATTATTTTATCGGTGCTGATGGAGTTTTGACCGCATACAACTATTTGGGTGATGGCGTTGATGCTGGTGATAACTGTTACCGGGAGTCTACTGCTGAGGAAACTAATGGTGGTATTAGTGGCGTAACTTTAGAAGCCTTGGATTCGGGTGATTTTGTGATTAACGTCGGTGGCACTGGCGTTACTTTGGAAATGACCGGCGATGAAATCACTAAGATCCGTACAGCAGGAATTAGTGTCGGTGGGTCTATGAGTATATCACTTAACGGCATTTCAATTAGTATCACTCCTGATCGGGCGACTGACCTTAGCATTGCCGATATTGAAAGTATGTTGTGTCAGTAGTTAACTCTATTTGTGGTGAGGGTAAATAAGCTCGCTCTTTGAATGGCTAAAGTCGAGCGCGATTTAAAGTGGCGCCGACTTTAGCCTGCAAAGGCCTTGAGTCTCTACACTTTAGTCTCTACATATCCCAACACTTACAACTTGAATAGGCGCCGGTGTTGTTAATGTAAACATGGCAGCTTTTTTCATGACGATTGTCTCTCTATAACCGAACTGTCAGATGCACTTTTCTGTCATCGGCGGTAGGGTGGGCTCCGGCGACAATCATAGCGCCACTGTCATTCCCTTTGATCTTGTTGGCGTAATGGTTGACAGCTTTGCAGCTTTGCAGCTTTCGGCCGCCTTCAAAGCCATTTTTTTTGACAGGGGAATGGTTTCTGGTGCTTTCCAGTTGGGGCTAGTGTCTAGGTAGCCTGCTTGAGCTGGCATTGTTAAAAAAGCACAGCGAAAAGAGCTAATAACTTAGTTAAGGGGTGCATAATGTTCTCCTGATAAATGTTGGCAGCCCGTTCAGGAGTGCCCCGAGCGGACTATAATGTATGACTTACTGGTTCACTTTCTCGATTTTCCAGGCCCCTTTAAACATAAGCATTACCTGGGGCAACCAAAAATTCATCGTCTTTGTTGTTGGGGTGAATTTTAAAGAAAGTTCCTGAAGCCGCGCCATTTCCGTAGTAACCATCGGCTATTTTCGTTTTTTGTGCTGAGACCCAAAATACCGTGTCAATATAGTTGTAAACATGGAGCGTTACGTCTTTGCCACTGGCGTTGAAAATCACCGCGGAATTTACTGACTTGAGAAGACTTTTCACATCATCTCTCGCGTCCTTATAAAAATCATTTAAGTTTATCTCTGCTTCCAGTTCTGCACTCATAATAGATTCCTTTTTGGTAGATGTAGGTGACACGCTCCATTGCGTGTATAAGCATCTTAAGTGGTGAGAGGGCTGTGAAGCCTTTGATGAATTAATCAAGACCTTTGAAAAATTGAGTTTTTTACGATACAGAGACTCTACAGTAACTGGAAGTCTACCGCTGTCTGTCCAACTCATAAACTAAGGGATATTTTATGAGTGGTGGTAAGCCTTGATATAAAATTATCGAATCTAGCCATTGCTGTAGGCTCTCGAATTTAAAAGGTGGGGCTCGGTAAAAAGTGGATAAATACAATTGTGCGAGTATTTGTGCTATTTAATGTCAGCGGTTTATAGGGGGCGCTGCTGGTGATTGGGTTTGGTTTTAATGTTTTTAGTCGTTTGTCTTGGCTTCCCTTTGGCCGTCCATGCTTGGCTGTACTCCTTGGCGCTTTTAAGTATTGTTGTCGGCCGTAATATGGGCCTGTCCCAGCCTTAGCGCTACTAGCTTGATGAGGTTCCCACAATTTATGCCGCTTTGTCTGCAAACGCAACTGGCGTTTAATCCACCGTACCAAGCGTTTTGCCAACCTTTTCTGTGCTTTTTTGTTTGCGCTGCTCCGCAATCCTAGACTCCTTCCTGCTCTATTTTGCTGTTATCTAGCTTACAGCTACTGCTAAGTTAGGCGAAGTTTGTTTTAATATGCTCCTGTCCGGCACCGTGCCGGTGGCAGCGCCAAACGGGGGGAATATGTCAGAGCCGGGATCGAAAATTAACCAGTTATCACTCCAGGGGCCGCGTATTGTCGTGGCTATGGATTATCAAAATGCGGACGATTGCCTGCGGGTTGCGCATCAGTTGTCGCCTCAATTATGTCGATTAAAAGTCGGTAAAGAGTTGTTTACCGCTTGTGGACCACAGCTGGTTGAACAGCTGATGACGCTTGGTTTTGATGTGTTTCTCGATTTGAAATTTCACGACATTCCCAACACTACAGCAAAGGCGGTACGCACAGCGGCCGAGCTTGGTGTGTGGATGGTGAATGTTCATGCCAGTGGCGGCCGGCGGATGATGTTGGCTGCCCGTGAGGCGTTGACGCGATTTCAATCGCCACCGCTCCTGATTGGGGTGACGGTGTTAACCAGTATGGATGCCGACGATTTAACCGAAATTGGTATTCAACGCTCGCCCGAGCAGCAGGTGCTTTATTTGGCCGATCTTGCCAAGCAGGCAGGCCTTGATGGTGTTGTGTGTTCTGCGCGTGAAGCTGCTGCGCTAAAGCAAGCTTGTGGTGCAGGATTTACGCTTGTGACTCCGGGCATTAGGCCGGTTTCGGCCGAGCAAGGAGACCAGCGTCGAGTTATGACGCCAGCGGATGCGATTGCCGCCGGCAGTGATTATTTAGTAATTGGCAGGCCAATTACTCAGGCTGCCGATCCGATGCTGGCGTGTCGCGAAATTTTGGCCGACATTGATGGAGTCTGTGACGATGTGTAGTGAATCTAGCGCTACGGTTGTGACTATCGATGGCCCGTCGGGCGCGGGGAAGGGCACCTTAAGCCAGCTGTTAGCGCAGCGTTTGGGCTACCGCCTATTAGATAGTGGCGCGCTCTACCGTTTGGTTGCCTTGGCCTCTATGAATAAAGGTATTGCTGCTGACGACGAAGCGGCATTAAGCTCTTGCGCGAGCACGCTCGACGTTGAATTTGCCCCCGCCGATGGCGGTGTTACCGTGCTGTTGGAGGGCGTTGATGTGACGATGGCGATTCGGCAAGAGCATGTCAGTATGCGTGCCTCTGAAGTGGCGGCGGTAGAGCTTGTGCGCGCTGCACTATTACAGCGTCAGCGCGATTTTGCGGTAGCCCCTGGGTTGGTTGCCGATGGTCGCGATATGGGCACTACGGTTTTTACTGGTGCGCAATATAAGTTTTATTTAACGGCGAGTGCCGAGGCGCGGGCTCAGCGCCGCTATCAACAATTGTGCGAGCGTGGTGAATCGGTCGATTTAGCTGTCCTTATTGAGGACATTCAGGCCCGAGATGAGCGCGATCAATCGCGTGCTACGTCGCCGCTGCGCCCTGCGAGCGACGCGCATGTTGTCGATAGTACCAATATGACTATCGAGCAAGTGCTCGAACAGATGCTGGCTACTATCGACGCTTAACTTCAAAAGCCCTCCTTTTTATTGTCAAGTAACTACATGTTGGTGCGGAACATGCTTGCATGTATGTAGTTGATGTAGTGAGCGCTTGTGATATTAAGGCAGATGTGGCGCTTCAAGTTGGTTGCGGCTAGCCTGGAGGTAAAAATAGCGAACAATGATGAATTTTTTACAAATGGCTTTGCCGCTGTGCAAGATTATTTGTAGTGCATAACTTGGGTTGAAAATAGATTACTCAACAATGGAGCAAGACGTGAGTTTACAAGATCTGACATGTTTTAAAGCTTATGATATTCGCGGCAAGTTAGGCGAAGAGTTAAACGAAGATATTGCCTACCGTATTGGTCGAGCTTACGGCCAGTTTCTTAAGCCGCAAACCGTTGTGGTGGGTGGGGACGTGCGTGAAACCAGCGAGTCCTTAAAAGCCGCCGTAGGTAATGGCTTGCGCGATGAAGGTGTTGATGTCATCGATATTGGTATGGTGGGCACCGAGGAGGTGTACTTTGCCACGAGCCATTTGAACGCAAGCGGCGGCATTGAAGTGACCGCGAGCCACAATCCGATTGATTACAATGGCATGAAGCCAATCCGTGAAAACTCTAAACCAATCAGTGGTGATACCGGCCTACTCGATATTAAGCGTTTAGCCGAAGAGGGCGAGTTTGCCGCTGTTGACCCAAGCAAGCGTGGCCAACTTGTGCAGCAAAGCACCCTTGATGCTTATATAGAACACTTGCTTGGCTACGTCGATATTGATCAGCTTAAGCCTTTTAAAATAGTGGTTAACGCAGGTAATGGCGCCGCAGGCCATGTGATCGATGCGATTGAAAAACACCTGCCATTTGAATTTATTAAAATCCATCATGAGCCCGACCCAACATTCCCCAACGGTATTCCCAACCCGCTGCTGATCGAGAATCGCGGCCCAACGCGGGATGCCGTATTAAAGCACGGCGCCGATTTGGGTATTGCGTGGGACGGTGATTTTGACCGTTGTTTTTTCTTTGATGAAAAAGGCGAATTTATCGAAGGTTACTACTTAGTAGGGCTTTTGGCGGAAGCGTTTTTAATCAAAGAATCGGGCGGCAAAGTTGTACACGATCCGCGATTAACTTGGAACACGATAGATATCGCCGAGCAGCGTGGCGGCCAAGCGATTCAGTCAAAAACTGGGCACGCATTTATCAAAGAGCGTATGCGTAAGGAAGATGCCATATACGGTGGCGAAATGAGTGCTCACCATTATTTTCGTGATTTCTTTTACTGTGACAGTGGAATGATTCCTTGGCTGCTGGTGACAGAGTTAATGTGTCGTAAGAATTCGACCCTTTCATCAATGATGGAGGAGTGTATTGCGCGCTTTCCATCTCCTGGTGAAATTAACCGCGAGGTCGACGATGCCAAAGTCGCTATCGCCAAGGTGCGTGCTCATTTTGCGGCGGAAGCTTTGGAGATTGATGAAACAGACGGTGTCAGTATGAGTTTTGCGCAATGGCGTTTTAATTTGCGTATGTCGAATACTGAGCCGGTGGTACGCCTAAATGTAGAAAGCCGTGCTGACCGAGCTTTGATGCAAGCAAAAACTGACGAGATTCTTGCGTTACTTGATAGTTAAACTCAATGTGAAATGAAGTAGGAGGAACGGATGCAAGTCAAAAAAGCGGTAATTCCTGTCGCCGGATTGGGTACACGTATGTTGCCTGCGACTAAAGCCATTCCTAAAGAGATGTTGCCGGTTGTCGATAAGCCGCTGATTCAGTATGTGGTTGATGAAGCCGCCGCCGCGGGTATTAAAGAGATCGTGCTGGTTACACATGCCTCGAAAAATTCCATTGAGAACCACTTTGATACCAGTTTTGAGCTTGAGGCTCAGCTAGAGGCTCGGTTAAAACGCTCGCTGTTAGAGCAAGTAAAATCTATTACTCCTCCGGGCTTGACGGTAATCTCGGTGCGCCAATCTGAGGCAAAGGGCTTGGGGCATGCAATATTGTGCGCTAAAGCGGTAATTGGTGATGAGCCTTTTGCTGTGCTGTTGCCCGATGTGTTGGTGGACAGTTACGAGTGCGACCCAAGGCGTGATAATTTGGCAGGTATGGTACGCCGGTTTGATGAGACTGGCGCCAGCCAGATATTGGTTGAAGGTGTGCCTTGGGAGTGGGTGCATAAATATGGTGTGGTCGATTGTGGCGGCGCGGATATCGGTGCTGGTAATAGTCATAAAATTAATGCCATGGTAGAGAAGCCGCCTTTAGATCAAGCCCCTTCTAACCTTGCAATTGTTGGGCGTTACATACTGTCGGCTGCGACCTGGGATCTGCTAGAACGCACTCAGCCCGGTGCTGGCGGTGAGATTCAGTTAACCGACGCGCTGGATAAATTGCTTGAGAGAGAGCAGGTCGAGGCTTACGAGTTGATCGGTAGAAGCCATGATTGCGGCAGTAAGACAGGCTACGCCATTGCAAATATTGCCTACGCTACCCGTAATAAAGAAGTAGGTGAGGGCGTTAAAGAGTATATCCGTGCTACTTATTGCAGCTAGTACTACCTGTCGCGGCTAAAATTGTGCAGCTTATCTGTACCGCAAAGCGCTTTCGGCGGTGCTTTGCGGTAATATTGCTTGCCAATAGTCATTCTCTCTGGTAGCCTGCCCGACCTGCTGAGACCCGTCGTAATTTTGCGACCTTAGTAGTAGCAAGCCGTTGCTCGCCAGTGTAAAGAGCGGTTTGCCTTAATCATCCATCAACCCGTATGTCTGGCCTTACGGTTTGCTGTAGGAGCGTCGATTTACAGATCGCCCGCAGCATTTAAATAGGTATTTTGTGACCATGAGCGAAAGTTTTGCTGAGTTATTTGAAGAGAGTTTAAAAACCGTCGATATGGTGCCGGGCACCATCGTTACTGGTGTAGTAATTGATATCGATAAAGATTGGGTCACTGTACACGCCGGCTTAAAATCCGAAGGCGTTATCCCTGCAATCCAGTTCATCGACGAAAACGGTGAAGTTAAACTGGAGATTGGTGATGAAGTACAAGTTGCACTAGAAACCGTAGAAGATGGTTTCGGCGAAACCCGCCTGTCACGCGAGAAAGCCAAGCGCGCAGAAGCTTGGAAAGTGTTGGAAGCAGCACACTCAGCAGACGAAGTGGTTAAAGGTGTTATTAACGGTAAGGTTAAGGGTGGTTTCACCGTTGACGTTGCTGGTATCCGTGCTTTCTTACCAGGTTCGTTGGTTGACGTGCGTCCAGTACGCGAAACCACGCACTTAGAAAACAAAGAGCTGGATTTTAAAGTTATCAAGCTTGATCAAAAACGCAATAACGTTGTGGTATCTCGCCGCGCGGTATTGGAACAAGCTAACTCAGCAGAGCGTGAAGAATTGCTGGCAACCTTGCAAGAAGGCATGGTTGTTAAAGGTATCGTTAAAAACCTGACCGACTACGGTGCATTCGTAGATCTGGGAGGTGTTGACGGCCTGTTGCACATTACCGATATGGCTTGGAAACGTATTAAGCACCCAAGTGAAATCGTTAATGTTGGCGATGAAATTGACGTTAAAGTACTGAAGTTTGATCGTGAGCGTAATCGTGTATCGTTGGGTCTGAAGCAATTGGGTGAAGATCCATGGTTGCAAATCACCGGTCGTTACCCAGAAGGCGCCAAAGTTAAGGCTGTGGTTACCAACCTGACTGATTACGGTTGTTTTGCCGAGCTAGAAGAAGGTGTTGAAGGTCTAGTTCACGTATCTGAAATGGATTGGACCAACAAAAACATTCACCCATCTAAGGTTGTGAATGTTGGTGACGAAATCGAAGTGATGATTCTCGATATCGACGAAGAGCGTCGTCGTATTTCTCTGGGTGTTAAACAGTGCCAAGAGAACCCTTGGGATGCATTTGCTCGCACTTGCGCCAAAGGTGAGAAAATCACCGGTAAGATCAAGTCAATCACTGACTTCGGTATCTTTATCGGCTTAGATGGCGGCATTGATGGTCTGGTTCACTTGTCTGATATTTCTTGGCACGAAGCTGGCGAAGAAGCCGTGCGTAAGTACAAGAAAGGCGATGAAATTGAGACCGTTGTTCTGGCTATCGACCCTGAGCGTGAGCGTATCTCTCTGGGTATTAAGCAGCTTGAAGCCGATCCGTTCTCTGAGTACGTAGCCGAGAACGATAAAGGCGCTGTTGTTAAAGGTATTGTTAAAGAAGTTGAAGCGAAAGCCGCTGTTATTACTCTGGCTGACGACGTAGAAGCTGTATTAAAAGCATCTGAGTTGTCACGTGAGAAGGTGGAAGACGCCCGTAATATCCTGAAAGAAGGTGATGAGGTTGAAGCTAAGATCATTAGCGTTGATCGCAAAAACCGCTCTATCAGCTTGTCTGTTAAGTCTAAAGACGTCGCTGAAGAGAAAGCCTCGATTAAAGAGCACTCTACCAAGCAGACCGAGCAAGCCGCTCCGGCCACTACTTTGGGTGATCTGATCAAGGCGCAGATGGAAGCGAAAGACTAATTCCATCCTTGCTGTAAAAAAGCCGACCTTAGGGTCGGCTTTTTTTTGCCTTTTTGGCCCGCCAATAGATGTGTGGCTACAGAAATAATAGATTTAAGATCAATAGCTTACCTTCCGTTCATTAACTCTCTGTCAAGTATTGCTTCCGTACTAATGTCGTTATAAGCTGAGATCTGCGGCTACGCCTGAACAACAACGTATACGAGAACAGGCCATGACTAAATCTGAGTTGATTGACTACATTGCTGAAAAACAGGATCATTTGCCTGTCAGGGATGTTGAGTTGGCAGTAAAGCTACTTCTAGATTACATGTCAGAAATGCTGGCTGATGGCGAGCGGATAGAGATCCGTGGCTTTGGCAGCTTTTCTTTGCATTATCGTGCGCCACGCATGGGCCGCAATCCCAAAACCGGAGATGCGGTTGAGCTTGAGGGTAAATTTGTACCGCACTTTAAGCCCGGTAAGGAAATGCGTGATCGCGTTAACGAGAGTATTCAATCCTAATCATCTTAATTTTAATTACCCATGCCTAGAGAGGTGTCTATGAAGCGTATTGGCAGATGGATCTATGCATTGGTTTTGTTGGCCGCGCTTGTTTTGGGTTTTGTATTTAACTCTGAAAATGCGTCTGAAGTTACAGTAACTCTGTTGGGTAACGTGTTGCCAACACTTAGGCTGGGCATTTGGTTATTAATATTTACACTGCTCGGTTTACTTTTAGGTTTTGCCTTAAACTTAATCCCCGCTATGGTGCTGCGCCGCTCACTTACTGCTGAGCGCAAGCGTAACGAGAAACTCGAGCAAGAAATTCAAACTCTAAGAAGTCAAAGCCTTCGGACTTAAGTAAATGGCCGATTTATTAATGTTTGGGCTTTTGCTGCTGGCTCTAGCCATTGGCTTTGTTGTAGGGCGTGGGCGTAGCTCCCGTAAACCGTTTAACTCCCCAAAAGATTACGCTCTTAATTATTACAAAGGCTTAAGTTATTTATTTAATGAGCAGCCTGATGATGCTATTGACGCCTTTATTGGCTCGTTAGCCGTTAATAGTGACACCCTTGAAACTCATTTGGCCCTCGGTAATATGCTGCGGCGGCGTGGTGAGGTAACTAAAGCTATAAAAATCCATCAAAACCTATTGGCCCGCCCAGGATTAAGTGTCCGTCAGCAACACGAAGCGCAATTAGAATTAGCGCGAGATTATATTAACGCCGGCTTACTTGATCGTGCCGAGGCTTTGCTGTTGGAGCTGGTAAAGTTGTCATCAGCCTCAAAAATGCAAGCCCTTAAGCATTTGGTCGAAATCTATCAAGATGAGAACGAGTGGGATGATGCGATCGCTATGGCGGGGTTGCTCGATCGTCCTAATAAAGGTTCGGATGCTGGGCAGGGGCTTGCGCAAATGCAGGCGCACTTTGCCTGTGAGCAAGCATTGCAAGATATGGCCGCGCACAATACAACTAAGGTACGAGCTCACCTACAAGAGGCGTTAAAGTTTGATCCTGGTTCTGTTCGAGCCAGTATTTTATTTGCACGTTTGGAGTTTTCATTAGGTCGGTATCGCGATGCGCTTAAATATTTACACAAAGTGCCAGAGCAGAATGCTGAATATCTAGTAGAGATATTGGATGTGTTGACCGAATGCTATGATCGCTTGGGTGAAACCCAAGCACTTGATCGTTATTTACAGCAACTGCTGATTGAGCACCCCAGCAATTCATTAATTATTAAAATTGCCGACCGGTTACGTTGGAGTCAAAACGATTACGTGGCCGCCGACTTTATTGCCGATCAACTTAAGCATAAGCCAAGTATCCGAACGCTTAATCGTTTGGTTGAATTGCATTTGCCGCATTCTGACGGTAAGGCGAAAGAGAACCTCGAGCTGTTAAAACAGTTGGTGGATCAAGTTATTGCGGAAAAACCTAGCTACTGCTGCAATGAATGTGGATTCACCGGTAATAGCTTGCACTGGCTGTGTCCTGGCTGTAAGTCCTGGGGCAGTGTGCGGCCTATTCGTGGTGTTGCTGGCGAGTAAATATTACCCTTTATTCTTTCAATTTCATACAACTGTAAAAAACCACTGATTTATTGTCTCTAGCGCGCAGAGTAAAGCTATCGCAATGTTGGCTGTCGTTCTGCGTTTTTTGGCAATTGACACAGGGGTTGACGATGAACGTTACAGTTTTTGGTGTGGGGTATGTCGGGCTGGTACAGGCTGCAGCGCTTGCGGAGGTGGGCCACCAGGTAATTTGTGTCGATATTGATAAGGCTAAGGTGGCGCGTCTTAATCAGGGCCATATTCCGATCTATGAGCCAGGGCTTGAGAGCGTGGTACGCGATAATTATCGCAGTGGCCGCTTAGTTTTCAGTGATGACCCCGCCGTTGGTGTGGCTCACGGTGATGTACAGTTTATTGCGGTCGGTACGCCGCCCGATGAGTCTGGCGCGGCAGACACTCAATATGTATTAAACGTGGCCAATACAATTGGCCGCTTGCTGAACAATTCTGCACTTGTGGTCAATAAATCTACTGTCCCTGTTGGCACCGCCGATAAAGTTGCGCAATGCATTGATGCTCGACTTAAGTCTCGCGGCCAGCGTTTCGCTGTCAGTGTGATTTCAAATCCGGAATTTTTAAAAGAAGGCTCAGCACTGGCAGACTGCATGAAGCCTGATCGTATTATTATTGGTACCGATGACGCTGCAGCTGAGGCGACGATGCGTGATTTATATGCGCCATTCAATCGCAATCATGAAAAAATTATCGTTATGGATGTGCGCAGCGCTGAGCTGACTAAATACGCTGCCAACTGCATGCTCGCCACCAAGATCAGTTTTATGAACGAAATTGCCAATATGGCTGAAAAACTTGGGGCGGATATCGAAGCTGTACGTTTAGGGATCGGCAGTGATCCACGTATTGGCTACCATTTTATTTACCCCGGTATCGGCTACGGCGGTTCTTGCTTTCCCAAAGATGTACGAGCGCTGATCAGTACCGCGAACTCGGTAGGGGTTAAAGCTGACGTTTTAAAAGCGGTAGAGCACCGTAACAATTGTCAGAAAAATACACTTTTCACAAAAATCTTTACTCACTTTCAGGGTGACTTGAAAGGCAAAACCTTTGCGTTATGGGGGCTTGCCTTTAAACCTAATACCGATGATATGCGCGAAGCTCCGGCCCGAGTACTGATAGAGGCATTGTGGCAAGCTGGCGCACGCGTTCAGGCCTATGATCCAGAGGCCATGGAGGAGGCGCAGCGTATTTACGGTGTACGTAACGATTTGCAGCTTGGTGGCACTAAAGAATTCGTGTTGGCGGGCGCCGATGCGCTAGTGGTTGTCACCGAGTGGCAAGCATTTCGCGCTCCAGACTTTGATGTTGTACGAGAGGCTCTAGTTGAGCCGGTGATCTTTGATGGTCGTAATATGTACGCACCAACAAAATTGGCCGAGCTGGGGTTTCATTACTATAGTGTCGGGCGGCCACATATCACGCAGATGTATCAGCCGGTATTAGGTCTCGCTTCTACAGAGCAATTGGCTGCAATCTAGTTACACGCGTTTTCTAATAGCGGCCTATATGCCAAAATAGGCGCCGATGCCCGAATGGGCGATTTAAGCTATTAGAGATACATTATGATCATACCGGTTTTGCTTGCGGGGGGCTCGGGTAATCGGCTCTGGCCACTCTCGCGGGAGTTATACCCTAAGCAGTGCATCAATTTAACCGACCCCGCTAAAACGCTGATTCAGCAAACGTTAGAGCGAGTAAGGCGCTGCGGTATAGATGCAGCTCCAGTAGTGGTGTGTAACAACGACCATAGGTTCTTGATTGCCCAGCAAATGCTCGAGCTGGGCATTTCTGGCACCATTATGTTAGAGCCCACGGCTCGTAATACGGCTGCAGCGATAGCTTTGGCTGCCCTCAAGGTGCAACAAAAAAATCCAGCGGCTAGTTTGTTAGTGCTACCGGCGGATCATCTTATCAACGATACCCAGCGCTTTTCCGACGTGGTTAACACCGCTTATGTGCGCGCAGAGGCTGGTGAGCTGGTGACCTTTGGTGTCGTGCCGAACCATCCCGAAACAGGGTATGGTTATATTGAGGCGGAACACTACGGTAAGGTCTCGCCCATTAAAGCTTTCCATGAAAAACCTAAACTTGCCACTGCGACACAATATGTGAATGCCGGTAACTATTACTGGAACAGTGGGATGTTTATGTTTACCCCTGATGCTTATTTGTCAGAGCTGCAACATTATCAGCCAGACGTCTATCAGGCGGTTAAGTTGGCCATGCTTGAGCGTTACACCGATTTAGATTTTGTGCGAGTCAGCGAATCGGCATTTTCTAAATCACCATCAATTTCTATCGATAACGGTATTATGGAGCATACCGCTAAAGGGACTGTGGTGCCTTATCATGGTGATTGGAGTGATATTGGTAGTTGGCAGACCGTGTATGACCATCACGCTAAAGATGAAGATGGCAATGTTGTCGTGGGTGATGTGCTACTTGAGGATGTGCAGAACTCATTAATTCGTTCAGATTCACGTCTGGTAACGGCCGTAGGTGTAAGTGACCTTGCGATAATTGATACCCATGATGCGCTACTGGTGATGTCGCGCAAGAATTCTCAGGCAGTAAAAACAATTGTTAATCGCTTAAAAAAGCACGAGCGCGCTGAAGTGCGGCAACATCAAAAAGTGTACCGTCCTTGGGGCAGCTATGAAACGGTTAACCTCGGCGAGCATTACCAAGTTAAACATGTAAAAGTAAATCCAGGGGCTAAGTTTGCGCTGCAAGTGCATCAACACCGTGCCGAGCATTGGGTTATTTTGCATGGCGTTGCCAAAGTTCGAATTGGTGAGCGCGAGCAAGTTTTGCACGCCAATGAATCTATCCATATTAATGTTGGCGACGTACACACGTTGCACAACCCTGGCACAACAGTATTGGACTTAATTGAGGTGCAAACGGGTGACTGTATTGATGAGGAAGATGTAGTGCGTTTTGCTAATTACTATCAAGATGATTCTGGGGGCGTAGGTGAGTCTTGACCGAAAGGTTTTGATTACAGGCGCCAACGGATTTATTGGTAGGCATCTGCGGGCAGGGCTGTTGCCTGAAGATGGCTACAGGGTGATTGCCGGTGTGCGCGATCCCGTCCGGGATGATGAGGTATTGGTGTCGGAATCTTTGAGCGTAGAGCAGTGGCGTGAACAATTACAAAGCGTCGATACTGTGATTCACGCGGCGGCTCGAGCGCATATTTTACGTGAAGATCAAGCTGATCCTAGCCGACTGTATCAACACATTAATACCGAGATGACGAGAAGCTTGGCGCTTGCGGCCTCTTTGGCTGGGGTGCGCCGGTTTATTTTTATCAGTACCATAGGTGTTAATGGCGCAGAAAATACAACCCCGTTTTCTGAGGAAGATAACCCATCTCCTGGCGATGATTACTCTTGGTCAAAATATCAGGCAGAGCTTGCGTTGTGGGAGCTCGCAAAAAGCTCTGCTATGGAAGTTGTTATTTTACGATTGCCGTTAGTGTACGGGCCTGGCGTCAAAGCTAATTTTCAATCCATGTTGCGTTGGATCGATTCACCAGTGCCGTTGCCGTTACGTTCGGTACGCAATAAACGCTCTTTACTTGGTGTCGATAATTTAGTGAGTTTTGTTCAGGTTGCGATATCTCACCGGGCAGCGGCTAATCAGTTGTTTCTATTGGCCGACTGCGACGATATAAGCACCCCTAAGTTGCTGGAGGCTCTTGCACTCGGGTTGGGGCGGCGTTCAAAACTACTTCCTTGCCCAAAAGGTTTACTGATTATGTTAGCTAAAATGCTTGGCAAAGGGGGGCAGGCGGTCAAGCTGTGTGGGTCACTGCAAATAGATGCAAGTAAAGCGAGGCGTTGTCTAGGTTGGGTGCCGCCACACTCTATTAATGACGGACTCATGCGTACGGCACAAGCATATCGTGATAGCACCGAACGTAAATGCCCGAGGGGCTCAATATGATTCAGCCTTTAATGATGGTAGGTTTGATGGTTGCGAGCTTTATGCTGACCGCAAGTTTGACCGGTGTTGTTCGTTTTTATGCGCTGCGCCGCGGCCTTCTAGATGCACCAAGCAATCGCTCATCACATACAGTTTCCACTCCAAGGGGCGGTGGCCTGGCTATCGTCATCGTCATGCTGGCGCTGTTGCTAACACTAGTCGCGGTCAGTGCTACAGACATTAGCGCTCTTGTCGTTATCGTTATGGCGGCTCTCTTGGTTGCGGCTGTAGGGTTTTGGGATGATCACGGCCACGTCCGTGCTGGGGTACGTTTATTGGTGCACCTTTTAGCGGGGGGCACGCTGGTTTTGTTCTTGCCTCGTTTTCATGTGAATTTTTTAAGCATTGATATAGCGGCTGGGCTATTGGGTGTCTGTGTCTTAGCGTTGCTTGTTGCCTGGTATATCAACCTGTTCAATTTTATGGATGGGATTAATGGCATTGCCGCGTTTCAGGCCATGTTTGTATTTTCCGGTTATGCCTGGCTTGCTTATAGTTTTGGTGCGCCCGAATTAACTGCGCCTGCTTTGTGTGTTCTGGCAAGCACGGCTGGCTTTACATGGTGGAACTTCCCACGTGCACGAATTTTTATGGGTGATGTCGGTAGCGGTTTTCTTGGCGCGCTCACAATGGGTTTTCTTTTTGTACTAAGCGGGGCTGCAGAAGGGTTGTTTTGGGCCGGGCTGTTATTGTCGGGGGTTTTTATTGTTGATTCGACATTAACGCTAATGCACCGGCTGTATCGTGGTGAGACGGTTTACAAAGCTCACCGGACCCACGCTTACCAATACGCAGCTCGCCGTTATGGCTCGCCCACCTTAGTGACGCTGGCACTGGCTGGGGGAAATGTCGTCTGGTTGCTGCCTGTGGCATGGGTGGCAGCGGCGGGCTTGTTGCCGGGTTGGGTTGCATTGCTGATTGGCTACACACCTTTGATTATACTGGCATGTGTTTTTAAGGCGGGAAGTGCCGAGCGTTAGGTTAGGTCGACACTTCCTAAATACTACTTGATGACTCGTAATTGAGCGCTCTTAGTCTTGTGGAGCCACACCGCATCGCCCAGGGCCTCTTCTGTGGCGTAACCCGTAGGTGCGCGCATTAGCAGTTCGCGCACGCGGTCACAGGCGTAGTCATGGCAGGCGCGGTCAAGCTCGGTTAGCAGCGCCTCTGTGTCGGGCCAGCTAAGGCAAAACTCCTCGGCGCTCATGATTCTATCGTGCGCTGTTCCTGTGACGTTATCGCCTATCAATAATTCTTCGTAGAGTTTTTCACCGGGGCGTAAGCCAGTATAAGTAATCTCGATATCGCCATCGGGCAGCTCGGGGCTTTTAACGGTTAAGCCCGACAAGTGAACCATACGCCTGGCCAGGTCGACGATTTTAACGGGCTCTCCCATGTCGAGTACTAAAACGTCGCCACCAGTACCCATTGCGCCGGCTTGAATAACCAGCTCTGCAGCCTCAGGGATGGTCATAAAATATCGGATGATTTCTGGGTGAGTTACTGTGACTGGGCCACCGAGTTTAATTTGTTGTCGAAATAGTGGCACGACCGATCCCGAAGAACCCAATACATTGCCAAATCGAACCATGCTAAAACGCGTGCCTTTCTGGCGGTGTGAAAGGCCTTGCAGAACCAGTTCGGCCATACGTTTAGACGCGCCCATGATGTTAGTGGGGCGTACGGCTTTATCGGTGGAGATTAAAACAAACGACTCTACCCCTGCACGTATCGCGGCTTCGGCTGTGTACCAAGTACCGTAAACGTTATTGCGAACGCCTTCGACAATATTGTGCTCAACTAAGGGGACGTGCTTGTAGGCGGCGGCGTGATATACAGTTTGCACGCCGAAGGTGCGCATAACTGTTTCAACCCGATGTTCGCGCTGTACCGAGCCAAGCAACGGAATAATTTCGGTCGTGATTTTTTTTTCGGCCAATATCTGTTTAAGCTCGGATTCAAGTCGATAAAGGCTAAATTCATTAAGCTCAAACAGTACGATACGCTTTGGCGCCTGCAAAACAATTTGTCGGCACAGCTCGCCGCCAATCGATCCGCCTGCACCGGTGACCATCACCGCTTTTCCGGTAATGCAGGAGCTGAGCAGGTCGGTGTTGGCTTTGACTGGGTCGCGGCCCAAGAGGTCTTCAATATCGACATCGCGAATATGTTCGATCCGAGCGCGGCCACTAATTAAGTCGGGAATCGCAGGTGCCGTCTGCACGGATACACCCATTGGCTCAAGCCCTTTAATAATTTGGGCGCGACGTGAGTGGGGGGCACTACCAAGTGCTAGGAGTACTCGGGTAGCGCCAAATTTTCGGATGATATGAGGTAGTTGGGTTGGGCTTTGAACCTTGAGATTGGCAAACACCGAGCCTTGCCGAGCGATATTGTCGTCGACAAAAGCAACCACCTTATAATTTGTTGCTTTAAGTGCTAAACGTAATTGGTGGCCGGTATAACCAGCGCCATAAACGATTACGGGTTCACGTTTGCCTTGATGGGTGCCGTTTAGCAGCATTACCAAGTGATGCACTAATAAACGCGGCCCGCCGATTATGATGAGGGTAATCGTCAAGTAAATAAGGGGTACAGAGCGGGGAATGAATGAGTGTGTGAAAAAGCTACCTACAGCTAAGATAAGCGCTGAAAAACAGCTGCCTAGGAATACCGTATTGAGTGCCTGTGGTGTCATGTAGCGTAAGATTGCACGATACATACCCATGCGTATAAATGCGCCAAGCGTGCAGACAACAGTGATGGCTAAAGTGGCGAGCTCGCGCTGGGTGATCGGTATTTCAAAGCTGCCAAGACGTAGGCAAATTGCGATATAAAACGAGCAGGTGATCGCCAGAGTGTCGTAGGCAAGAGAGATGATCCTCTTGGTCGTTCTGGAGGACTCGAAAAGCGCTTTAAGCATGTTGTACGGCCTTAGGGTGAGCGTCACGCTGTGCTGATTCCTTATCGGTGTAGTATACGTGCTTTTCTGGGCAAAAGTGAGATGTTACGAGCAATAATCAGTATTATTCAATAACTTAGGCTCGGAAGCTGTTAGAAATTGTTACCTGCTATCAACAAAAAAAACTTGCGTGCTGTTAATCGGGCTGATAAAGTTCGCGCCCAGTTGTCGGGCACTATTGCCTCTGATGGCTCTTGTCTATTGTACGACCGTAGCTCAGTTGGTTAGAGCACTACCTTGACATGGTAGGGGTCGGTGGTTCGAATCCACTCGGTCGTACCAATTCCCTTTCTATATCAATATCTTGCGTTTTTCGTGCGGTAAACAAAACCAAAGTGTTTGTTGCTGGCGGCGGCTAATACACGATTTTAGTGTTTGCAGTATTGAGCGCAGAACCTTAACGAGCCCTGAATGGTTTTTTCTACACTGGCGGCGTAGGTATCCCTAGGAATGCTGTCTGCAGCGCTGTTGTTGTCTTACGGCATACTTCCCATTACCGCCTGCTTTCGCCTCTTAAGCTGTCGAATCTAGTGAGAGGCCGCTGGTACGATTTGCCGCTTGAGTTTCTTGTTCGCGCTTGAAAAGCAAAAAATAGCCCCCAGTTACACAACCTGAACTGAACAGTGCCGCCATTAAGCGGCTGGTTATTTTGTATACAGGAGTCGTACCATGACCGTAGCAGCGCAAAAAGAAACACGAGGCTTTCAGACTGAGGCAAAACAGCTTCTACACCTGATGATTCACTCGCTTTACTCCAATCGCGAAATATTCTTGCGCGAGCTAGTTTCAAACGCTTCCGATGCAGCCGATAAGCTGCGCTTTGCTGCGGTAAAAAATGATAGCTTGTATGAGGGTGATGGCGACCTAAAAGTGCGAGTAAGTGTTGATGCCGAGGCTAAGACAGTGACCATTAGCGATAATGGTATCGGTATGAGCCGCGAAGATGTGATCGAGAACTTGGGTACTATTGCCAAGTCAGGCACTGCTGCATTTATGCAGAATTTGACCGGTGATGAGAAAAAAGATGCCCAGCTTATTGGTCAGTTTGGGGTGGGTTTTTACTCCTCTTTTATTGTTGCTGACAAAGTGGTTGTGACTACTCGTAAAGCGGGCGCCCCAACAAGCGAAGGTGTGCGTTGGGAGTGTGATGGCGAAGCCGAGTTTGATATTGAAACTATCGAGCGGGCCGAACGCGGCACTAGTATTGTATTGCACCTAAAAGACGATGCGGTTGAGTTTGCCGACGACTGGCGCTTGCGCTCTATCATTAAAAAATATTCTGATCACATCGCGATTCCCGTTGTGATGCAAAAGCAAGAGCCTGCAGCCGAAGGTGAAGAGCCGCCTGCGCCCGAAGATGAAGTGGTGAATACGGCTAAAGCTTTGTGGACACGCTCGCGCTCTGATGTGAGCGAAGATGAATATCATGAGTTTTATAAGCATGTCAGTCACGATTATGCGGCCCCATTAACCTGGAGTCACAATCGTGTTGAGGGCAAGCTCGACTACACCAGTCTGCTGTATGTACCGGCTAAAGCACCGTTTGACTTGTATAACCGTGAAGGTGCGCGCGGCTTAAAATTGTATGTGCAGCGCACCTATATTATGGATGATGCAGAGCAGTTCTTACCTTTATATTTGCGCTTTATTAAAGGCGTAGTCGACTCCAACGATTTGTCGCTTAACGTTTCTCGTGAGATTTTGCAAAAAGATCCTAATATCGACAGTATGCGTTCGGCATTAACCAAGCGCGTTTTAGATATGCTGGGTAAGCTTGCCAAAAACAAACCAGAAGAGTATGCAAGCTTTTGGAAAGAGTTTGGTGAGGTGTTAAAAGAAGGCCCGGCCGAAGATTTTGCCAACCGTGAAAAAATCGCTAAGCTGCTGCGCTTTTCAACCACGTTGAGTAACTCTCCAAATCAAGATCAATCGCTGGAAGGCTATGTTGAGCGTATGCAGCCCGGTCAAGATAAAATTTATTACATCGCTGCCGAAAATCACAATACCGCCAAAAATAGCCCACACCTTGAGGTGTTTCGTAAAAAGGGTATCGAGGTGTTGCTGTTGTCAGATCGCGTCGATGAGTGGTTGATGAGTCATTTGGCTGAGTTTGATGGCAAGGCGCTGCAAGATGTAGGTAAAGGTGAGCTCGATTTGGGTGATCTAGACTCTGAGGAAGATAAAGAGGCGCAAGAAAAAGTCGCCGAAGCGCTTAAGCCTTTACTTGATCGGGTAAAAGTAGCGTTAGGTGATGAGGTTGCTGATGTGCGCCTTACCCATCGTTTAACAGAGTCTCCGGCGTGTGTTGTTGTAGCTGAGGATGAAATGGGTGCACAGATGCGGCGTTTGCTAGAGTCGGCCGGTCAAGCCGTGCCTGAGTCGAAGCCTATTTTTGAAGTTAATCCCGATCACCCCTTGGTACAAAAGCTCGATCAAGAACAGGATGAAGATCGTTTCGTTGACCTAAGTAAGGTCTTGTTTGATCAAGCAAGCTTAGCGGAAGGGAGCCATTTGAGTGATCCAGCCGCTTATGTGCAACGCCTGAATAAGCTATTGCTGGAGCTTAGCAATTAAAGTTTTTAATCCGGTCGTTGATAAAATTTTTGTTTAAAGTTTTATCGATGATACAAAAACGCCCGCATTGTTGCGGGCGTTTTTGTATCTGACTATAAATTATTTTGGGGTGTTATCGCGTGTTTTTAGATAACTTTGATAGTCGGGGACGCTGCGCTCAAAGGCGTCATTAAAGAGCGGTGATGTCACCATAAAGTCAGCGCTAATAGGGTTGCAAGCAACCGGAATATTCCAGACGGCGGCGATTCTTAGTAGGGCCTTTACATCAGGATCGTGAGGCATTGGCTCGAATGGATCCCAGAAAAATATTAAAAAATCGACTTTACCTTCGGTAATTAAAGCCCCTACCTGTTGGTCGCCACCTAGCGGGCCGCTGATTAATTTTTCGATATTTAGCCCTGTCGCCGCACTAATTACCGTGCCGGTGGTGCCGGTGGCGTAAAGCTTGTGATTGGCAAGGTCGTCGCTGTGTTTTTTGCACCAGCGAACAATATCCGGCTTTTTATTGTCATGGGCGATGAGTGCGATGGACTTGTTGGCCGGTAAAGTAATTTTTTTATATTCCATAACGGGCTCCTAGTTTTTAATTTTTCCGAGTATTCTATCCATTGCTCGGGTGGTTAGAATACGCTTTAGTGCACCCATTAAATAGGTGGGGAAAGTGACATAATAACGTGCTTTGGGGCGTTTTGCGGTTAGTGCATGATGCAGCTTTTTGTACACAGCTTCTGGCCCTAAAGTAAAGCGCGATACTGGCCCCGGCGTACTTAATCGCGCTATGGCTGAGGCGTATTGAAAGCCAAAACGACTACTGTTTATATCGATATTGTCATTTAGTGCACGCAAAGCGTTGGGGCGAAATTCACTGCTTATTGGGCCTGGCTCAATCAGACTAATGCGGATATTGGTGTCGGCCAGCTCGAGTCTCTGTGTGTCGCTGAGCCCTTCAAGAGCAAATTTGCTGGCATTGTACGCGCCGCGAAAAGGCATGGCCGCAAATCCGAGTACTGAGCTGTTGTGTACGATCCGCCCAGAGTTTTGTTGATGCATGATTTTTATGACGGCATTAGTTAGTTCGCACCAGCCAAAAAAGTTGGTCTCGAATTGTTTACGTAGCGTGTCGCGGGTTAAGTCTTCTACCGCTCCCGGCTGGCCGTAAGCGCCGTTATTAAAAAGTGCATCAAGCTTGCCGCCTGTTAGCTCTAAGGTTTTGGCTAATCCAGTACTAATACTGTCACTGCAAGATACGTCGAGCTGAATGCAGCATAGCCCTTCGGCTTGCAGGCGCGATACATCGTCGAGCTTGCGGCAGCTGGCGACAACCTGCCAACCATCTTTTTGTAGTGCGTGTGAGCAATAGTAGCCGATGCCGCTGGAGCATCCGGTGATTAATATGCTGGGTTTGTTCGTCACAGTTACAGCTCCATAGTAGATACAAAAAAGCCCACCAAAAAGGTGGGCTTTTTGACAAAACGTGCGGTTATTATACCGCTACGTTTTGAATTTCTACCGAGGCAATACGCTTACCTTCGTCGGCAGATTTTTGGTACTGTTCAATCTCATTAAAGTTGAGGTAGCGGTAAATATCCGCGCTCATGCTGTCAAGATCGTTGGTGTAGCTTAGATACTCTTCTTTGGTTGGAATCTTACCCATGATTGCTGCAACCGCCGCCAGCTCGGCAGAGGCCAAGTAAACATTGGCGCCTTGTCCCAAGCGGTTGGGGAAGTTGCGGGTAGAGGTAGATACCACGGTAGAGCTAGGAGCAACACGTGCCTGGTTGCCCATGCACAAAGAGCAGCCGGGCATTTCGGTGCGGGCACCTTTGCGACCAAAGATGTTGTAGTAGCCTTCCTCCATCAATTGGTGCTCGTCCATTTTGGTGGGCGGTGCAATCCAGAGGCGGGTTGCCAGCTCGTCTTTCGACGCGTCAAGCAGTTTGCCCGCTGCGCGGAAGTGACCAATGTTGGTCATACACGAACCGATAAACACTTCATCGATGTTGGTGTTTTGAACTTCGGCCAGGGTTTTAACGTCGTCTGGGTCGTTAGGGCAGGCGAGGATAGGCTCTTTAATATCGGCTAGGTCGATCTCAATAACCGCAGCGTATTCGGCATCGGCATCGGCTTCCATCAGTTCCGGGTTGGCCAGCCATGCTTCCATTTTTTGAGCGCGACGCTCTAGGGTGCGAACATCGCCATAGCCTTGTTCGATCATCCAGCGCAACATAACAACGTTGGATTTTAAGTACTCAATAATAGGCTCTTCGCCGAGCTTAATGGTACAGCCTGCAGCCGAACGCTCGGCAGATGCATCTGAAATTTCAAATGCTTGCTCAACTTTAAGGTTAGGCAGGCCTTCCACTTCGAGAATGCGACCGGAAAAAATATTCTTTTTGCCTTTCTTGTCGACGGTAAGCAGGCCGGCTTTAATGGCATAAAGCGGGATGGCGTTTACCAAATCACGTAGAGTGATTCCCTTTTGCATTTCGCCTTTAAAGCGTACGAGTACGGATTCTGGCATATCCAATGGCATAACGCCGGTGGCTGCAGCAAACGCGACTAGGCCCGAGCCTGCGGGGAATGAAATACCCAGCGGGAAGCGAGTGTGTGAGTCACCACCAGTACCTACGGTGTCGGGCAGTAGCATACGGTTTAACCAGCTGTGAATAATGCCATCTGCAGGGCGTAGAGAAACGCCGCCGCGATTCATAATAAAGTCGGGCAGGGTGTGCTGGGTTTCAATGTCTACAGGCTTGGGGTACGCCGCGGTGTGACAAAAAGACTGCATGGTTAAATCTGCCGAGAAGCCGAGGCAAGCCAAGTCTTTTAGTTCGTCGCGGGTCATGGGGCCGGTGGTGTCTTGCGAGCCAACGGTGGTCATTTGCGGTTCGCAGTAAGTGCCGGGACGCACGCCTAGTGTGCCGCAGGCTTTACCTACCATTTTTTGCGCTAAGGTGTAGCCTTTGCTTGAATCAGCTGGCTGCTCTGGCAGGCGAAACATGTCACCTGCATCTAACCCTAAAGAGGTGCGTGCTTTGGTGGTTAAGCCACGGCCTACAATAAGAGGGATACGGCCGCCGGCTTGAACTTCATCCAAAAGTACGTCTGATTTAAGTTCGAATTCGCAAATCACATCACCGGTTTCGGCGTTGAGGATTTTGCCATCGTAAGGACGTACTTCAATAACGTCGCCCATGTTTAAATTGTCAACCGGGGCTTCAAAGACTAAAGCGCCAGCGTCTTCCATGGTGTTGTAAAAAATAGGGGCGACTTTGCCGCCAATACATACACCGCCAGTACGTTTGTTGGGGACGCCTGGAATATCTTCGCCGATGTACCACAGAACCGAGTTGGTGGCCGATTTACGCGATGAACCAGTGCCGACGACGTCGCCAACAAATGCCAAAGGGTTGCCTTTGGCTAATAGCTCGTCGATCAACTTGATCGGGCCAACATTACCTTCGTCTTCTGGGACAATACCTTCGCGGCCTATTTTAAACATGGCGCGGGCGTGCAGCGGAATGTCGGGGCGTGACCAGGCGTCTTGAGCGGGGGAAAGATCATCGGTGTTAGTTTCACCGGTGACTTTAAATACCGTTAGTTTGATGCTCTCTGGAACATTGTTGCGACCGGTAAACCATTCGGCATCGGCCCAAGATTGCACCACTTCTTTGGCGTGAGCGTTGCCAGCTTTGGCTTTTTCTTCCACGTCGTGAAACGCATCAAACATAAGCAAGGTATGTTTAAGCTCGGCGGCAGCTAGCGGTGCTAGGGTTTTATCGTCCAGCGATTTTACCAGCGTCTCTATGTTGTAGCCGCCGTGCATGGAGCCTAGCAGCTTAATAGCGTGAGGCTTGTCGATAAGAGGTGATTGAGCTTCGTCGTCAACCAGCGCACTTAAAAACGCGGCTTTAACATAAGCGGCCTCGTCCACACCGGGTGGAACACGATCGGTGATCAGCTCTAGCAGAAAGTCTTCTTCTCCAGCGGGTGGATTTTTTAATAGCTCGACCAAGCCTGCAACTTGTTCAGCGTTTAATGGTTTTGGTACAACACCTTCTGCTGCGCGTTCTGCAACATGTTTGCGATAAGCTTCAAGCACGATTGTGATCCTCTGATTTTAATTTGATGTACTCCGCCAGCAGGATCGCTGCTTAGGAGGCTATCCATGACCCACATGGATGAGGTGCCCTTTAGTGGGCGAATCGGGCGCGAATTATACATCATGACGACCTAACTGTTAACTACTGCCTTTGTTGATATGGTTTGATATGCCTCTGTGGTAGCGCAATCATTCATGTTATTATGCTTCAAAACCCGTAGCCTTATGTTGTTTGGGGGCCAGTATGGGGCTTTATAAATAATACGAGATAGAATTTTATGCAAAAATTATTGTGTAGTGTGGGCCTTATCTTATCGGCTACGGCTTGCACCCAATCGCCAACGCAGAATATAACCGAAGCTCAAGCTGTTAGAGCGAGCCACTATTGTGCGGTTGCTGCGGACTACCAAGCCCCTGCAGGCACTTTAAAGGCGGCGCGAATAGCCGCAGCCGACTTCAGTGAACCTGGTTTATACGAAGGGCCAGTGTGGACGAATGGTAAGTTGTTGTTTTCACGCTTTGGCTTTGAGGCGGGCTTTCCTTCAAATATTTTAAGTTATGACGGTCAACGCGTCAGTATGGCGCTGGCAGATGCTGGCAGTAATGGTCTGGCGCTCGATAATGCCAATCAGCTGCTCGCAGGAACCCACAAATACAAGGCGGTGGCACGGTTTGATCTAAACGGTGCGGCGCGCAAAGATCTCGCTCGCGAATATCGCGACAATCGCTTTAACTCGCCCAATGATTTGACCATGAGTTCCCGTGGCGATGTTTATTTTACTGATCCAGACTTTCAGCGCGCCGCGGCTCCTGGCGGGCAGGATGCCACAAGGGTGTATCGTATTGATGGTACAGGGCAGGTGAGCGTGGTGGACGACTCTATCGCCAACCCCAATGGTATTTCGCTGTCTCCCGATGAGCAAACCCTCTATGTCGCCGGTGGCGGCGAGCAGGGTTTTATTCGCGCCTACCCGCTAAATCAGGGTGAGGCCGGTGCCGGGCGAACGTTCTTAGCGGATGTCACTGTGCCCGATGGCATGGCGGTCGATTGTCTGGGTAATATTTACGTGACTGAGCACACCAAGCAGCAAGTGCGAGTTATTAGCCCAGAGGGGGATGAGATTGCTGTTATTAAGGTCGATGCTAATGTCACTAACGGCGCATTTGGTGGCGAGGATGGTAAAACGCTGTATTTAACCGGCGCTGGAGCGCTCTGGTCTATCAATCTGGACGTTGCCGGCCTGCCATACTAGCCTCTATTATGCGGGGCGGCGGCATCTTTGCTGTCGCCCCCTCCCATCGGTAGCATTCCCGTGTAAAATACCGGCCTGATTCATCGTATCGGACTGACATGGCTGTATTTAAATCTGTAAAAACCCCCTGTGTTGGCATCTGTTCGACGGGTATTGGTGACAGTGTTTGTCGCGGTTGTAAGCGTTTTACCCACGAAGTCATTCACTGGAATGGCTATGCCGAAGAGCAGCGTCGCATTATCGCCGAAAGACTTGAGAGTTATCTTACCCAAGTGGTTGATAACCGTATCGAGGTGCTCGATCAAGCGCTGCTGTTAACCCAAGTTAAGCATCAACAAATACAGTTTAATATCGAGCAGACGCCGCAGTGCTGGGTGTTTGATTTGTTGCGTGCCGGCGCCAGTCAAATTACCTCATTGGCCGATTACGGTATTGCCGTGCGGCGCGAGTGGCAAGACTGCTCGTTAACAGTGATTCGCGACGATATTGATAAAGATTTTTATGCGCTTTCATGCGCCTATTACGAACGGTATATTGCGCCGGGTTTGCCGGGGTAAGCAGGGTTATTTTATGAATGATTTACAGGCTATTAATGATTTTTTGTATTGTGAAACACCGGATAGCTGGATTGCCGGCGCGCTTGCCAATATAGATCTGTTGTTACTTGATCACGCTAACTGTGAAAAAAAAGCCGCGTCTACAGCGTTAAACTTAATGTACCGCTATGTGGACGATTTTGAGCTGTTAAATAAAATGTCGCGTTTAGCGCGAGAAGAGTTACGTCACTTTGAGCAAGTGATCGCGATTATGCAAAGCCGGGGTATTGCCTACGAGCAAATCGGCGCGGCCAGTTACGCGGCTGATTTGCGCAAGCCTGTGCGTACTCATGAACCCGCTCGTCTGGTTGATACTTTAATTGTCGGGGCTATTATTGAGGCGCGCTCTTGTGAACGATTTGCCAAGTTGGCGCCGCACTTGGACGATGAATTACAGCGGTTTTATTTGTCGCTATTGAAGTCTGAAGCGCGCCATTTTAAAGATTATCTAAAGCTTGCCCAAAAAGGGGCGGGTGGCCCGATTGATGATCGTCTGGAGGTGTTTTTAACACTGGAGAAAAGCTTGGTGCAAACAGTAGATGCTGAGTTTCGTTTCCATAGTGGGGCTGTCGCCAGCTAAGCTGCAGGGTCGCTTAGTGCCAGCCATAAAAAAGCCCTGCAATAGCGGGGCTTTTTTATGGCTGGATTGGCGCTTAAGGGTTGCGGCGCCTAAATAAAGGTATCGGCTGATTTACGCAGGCTTGATAGTATTCAGTAAAATCATTCAAAGATTTCACTTCCTCAGTCAGATCCAGCTCTGCATCTGCAAACTGAAACGCATTTACGCCACAGCGGCTAAGGTAGCACAGCTGGTCGCGCATAAAGTCGCCAATTGCGCGCAGCTCGCCGGTAAAGCCAAAACGCTCGCGCAAGAGCCGCGCTGTAGAAAAAGCGCGGCCGTCCATAAACGTGGGAAAGTTAACAGCAATGACGGGCAGGGTGTTTGCCTTCGCACCGATTTGCTCGGCGGCTTCGTCAGCATCAAGCCAAACGCCTATATCATCTCGTGCTTGTAGCTTATCTTGCTGGGCGAGCCAAACAGACAAAGGCACAATAAATTGACCGGCGGGCACATTGAGGCTCTCGTCGGCTTCTGGTTTTGGCAACACTTGCCATTGGTCGTCGACGATAACGCCGTCTTTAACTAGCTTTGGCATAGACGCGCTCCTTAAATGGCGTAAGACCGATACGGTTATAGGTGTCGATAAACAACTCTTCCTCATTGCGATGTTCGAGATAAGTGTCGACGACGTTTTGCACCACGCTGGGCATTTGCTCTGCACTAAAAGCGGGGCCTAATACTTTGGCCAGCGAGGCACTGTTGCCTGAGTTGCCACCCAGCATCACTTGATACCACTCCTCGCCTTTTTTATCGACGCCGAGCACACCAATATGACCTACATGGTGATGGCCGCAAGCGTTCATGCAACCAGAAATGTTGACGTCTAAATCGCCTAGGTCGTAAACGTAATCTAGATCGCTAAATTGACGCTGAATGGCCTCAGCGATGGGGATGGATTTAGCGTTGGCGAGCGAGCAAAAATCGCCGCCGGGGCAGCAGATAATGTCGGTTAATGTACCTATGTTGGGGGTTGCAAAGCCGGCTTTTTTGGCAGCTTGCCAAACGCTGAACAAATCTGATTTTTTAACGTCCGCGAGCACAATATTTTGCTCGTGAGTGGTGCGAACCTCAGAAAAACAATACTCATCGGCTAGCTCAGCAATGGTTTCTAACTGCGTGTCGGTGATATCGCCAGGCGCAATACCCGTGGGTTTTAGCGATAGAGTCACCGATGCGTAGCCAGGCACACGGTGTGCCCGGACATTGCGGGTAAGCCATTTGCCAAAGGCGATGTTGTCGGCCCTTAGAGTGTCTAGCTGTGTTTGCGCGGCGGCGTCGTCAATAGTCTCGTAGGCCGGCTCGGTAAAAAATGCTTTAGCGCGGGTTATGTCTTCTGGGCGCAGCGTGCTTGGCGAGTCTTTGATGTGTGCCCAGTCTTGCTCGACTGCTTCGGCAAATGCTTCGGGCGTCATGGCGCGCACTAAAATTTTAATGCGGGCTTTAAATTTGTTGTCGCGACGGCCGTGTAGGTTATATACCCGAATGATAGATTCTATGTAAGTCAGAATATGGGCTTCGGGTAAGAACTCACGAATAACACTGGCGATTACCGGGGTGCGGCCTAGACCGCCGCCCACCATAACTTTAAAACCAATCTCACCGGCCTCATTTTTAACCAGCTGTAAGCCAATATCATGGATGGCAATGGCGGCACGATCGCTGACAGAGCCTGAAATAGCAATTTTGAATTTGCGTGGCAAAAAGGCAAACTCGGGGTGAAATGACGCCCACTGACGGATGATCTCGCAGTAGGGGCGCGGGTCGATGATTTCATCGGGGGCAACACCGGCAAATTGATCGGAGGTAATGTTACGCACGCAGTTACCACTCGATTGGGTGCCGTGCATCTCAACCTCGGATAGCTCCTGCAAAATATCCGGCACACGCTCAAGCGCCGGCCAGTTAAATTGAATATTTTGGCGGGTGCTGACGTGGCAGTAGCCTTTGTCGTAATCGCGGGTGATGCGGGCTAGGCGACGCAGTTGCGTGGTGTTGAGCATGCCGTAAGGCACATTAATACGCAGCATCGGGGCTAGGCGCTGAACGTATAAACCGTTTTGCAGGCGTAGCGGCAGAAATTTTTGTTCTGATAACGAGCCTTCAAGATAGCGTCTTGTTTGATCCCTAAACTGGGCGACACGCTGCTTCAAAATGGTGTGATCATACTCGTCGTAAATATACATAAATCTGTTACCGTCTACTTTTGCCGTCTGCTTAATGAAAATAAAGAGAATATGAGGCCGACCCCCACATCTGGCAGGCGCGCAAGGATACACTAAAACCCCATTGGTCGCGAGATATAAGGCCCCGAGTGCGGCACATTACCAATTTGTTCTTGCCTTGCAAACGAATCATTCTGTCTAAGTTCAAGCCTTTTAGTTATAAAGCTTTGGGTTGCATGGTCGCGAAGTTTTAGGTATAAGAGGGTGTTAACGGTGGCGGTAAATATAAGAATCAGTGCCAACGCTTATCTCAAACATTTGGGTTGTGCTTCGTTAGAGGCTTATTTGATTGGACCGCTCGCCGTATATTAAACACAGCATATCTTTTTAAAAGGCGTTAATAAGCCACGAGGCTTAGGCCGTTTTTACTGGAGAATAACAATAATGAATGAACAAATCGAAATGCAGGAACAAGGTGATAGTGTTGCAGATGCCATTGCCGCCGTTTCACTGGTAGCCATATTTGTAGCAACTTGTATATTTTGGGTCAGCGGCCAATAGTATGGTGTAAGGCTGTCGTATTGGTGCCCTTATTGTAATGCACACAGTTGGTAGAGATTGATGGGTGGTCGTGTAGGCAGTTTTTGTTAGCTTGACGCACGGCCCACACAACCGCTGATGATTTAATGACCAGTTTACGCTGGTTGTTAGTGTTGCCGTTTTGAATTAATAAGGTAGGTCCATGACCCCGAGCTTTGAGCTACACGGCAGTTACACTTATTGGATTAGCCGCTTAGCGAGCTTGATGCGTGAGAGTTTTAATCATGCCCTTAAGGGGGCTGATGTTAGCTGGCCACAGTGGATGACTCTGAATTGTCTTTATCATCAGCAGGCTCATACCCCCGCGCAAATCGCCGAGTGCTTGGGGATTGATCGCTCTGCGATTACCCGATTGCTAGATCGCTTGGCTGAAAAGAACTTGATACTTCGGGTTCACGATGACGGTGACCGCCGCAGCGTACAAGTTACCTTGACAGAGCTTGGGGTATCGCAGATGGCCGCCATTGATGCGGCAGCCCGCGAACACCAAAATAGCTTTCTTAGTCACTTGCCTGCTACGGAGGTAAGGGCGTTTAAAGGCAATTTACAAAAATTGCTGCGCGCCGGCGGTGTCGACACCACCTCTCTGTGGCGTAGCTTAGATTGACGCCGTTTTCGGTCTTTAGTCTTAATCTCGCCATTGTGCGTAGGCGCGCACGTCTGCTGCCAAACATCTCACCCAGTACGATTCATTAATGTTTGACTGTTGCCTGGCGCTTTGCTGGTTTAGCTGGAGGCCAGTAAATGCTGCACCCAGAACACTAGTCCTGTAATAAAAAGCGCTGCAAATATTAACCCGGCGGCAATATAAATCAATAGGTTGTTACCGCTGAAGTCACGTTCGCGATTGCGGCTACTTTGTACGCCTACTGCAGCGGCCAATACGCTTATTACTATTTGGAAAAAATTTAATTTAGAGGCAGGCTTGTTGTTCTCGGTGTCTTTTATAGTCATAACGGGGCTCTTATTACCTTTGTTGCTTGCAACCCGTATACTACCTGCTTTTGCCATAAATCGGTCAACCAATGCATGAATAACTCCACGGATCATTTAGCGGTGCTACCTAAGTGCCACGAGCCTGTTGATATAATACGCGAGGATGAGGGGTTTGTGCTGGTGGCTAAACCGCCAGGCTTGCTTAGCGTGCCTGGACGCAACAGGGCAAATTACGATTGCGTGTTAGCACGTTTACAGCTGGAGTATCTTAATGCTTCGATGGTGCATCGGTTAGATTTTGACACCTCCGGTATTATGGTGGTGGCTCGTCATAAACGGGCCCACGCCGCCATTGCTAGGCAATTTGAACAGCGTGAAACTCGCAAAACCTACACGGCGGTAGTAGCGGGACGGTTGGATCAGGATTCTGGTGAGATTGCACTGCCTATCGCCCCCGATAAGCAGCAGCGACCCCGCTATAAGGTTTGTGAACTTACCGGGAAACCGTCTCTTACACGCTATAAATTACTGAACTATGATGCTGTGGCAAATGTTAGTCGGCTAGAGCTATACCCGGTAACTGGACGCTCGCATCAGCTTCGGGTTCACCTCAGCGCCATTGGTCACCCAATATTAGGTTGTCAGTTTTACGCCCCTGAAGCTATTCGCGATGCGGCTCCGCGCTTATTGTTGCATGCGACGGAGCTGCAGTTCATTAGTCCCGATGACGCGAGTAACGTATGTGGCCGGGTCGAATGTCCATTTTAGCTTTGGTGTTATTAATCTTTATGTCACAAAGAGCTTGAGCATGCTTCGTAAAACATGGCGTCACCGCGTACATGTCCAGTTGGAACCAACGGCCTGGGGGTACGGACTGTCGCCAGTTAATTGGGTGTTGTGCACGCTGATATTGTTATCGCTGTTAGGTGCAATACTCGAAACCGAGCCGCGTATTAGCGTAGGCCAAGAGCGGCTAATCCGAGAGCTCGAGCTGCTGTTTAGTTCGGTGTTTATGCTTGAGTATTTACTGCGGCTTTGGGTGTGTGTCGAAGATAGGCGTTATCAGCGTCCTATAATTGGCCGCTTGCGTTACCTAGTGACTCCGGCGGCACTGATTGATCTTGTGGCGGTGCTACCATTATTGCTAGGTTTTGTTGGGGCGCAATCGCTGATGTTACGTTTTATTCGATTGCTGCGGGTCGCACGGCTGGCTCAGTTCGGTAAGCTGTCTCGCTCGGTGCATTATTTGTTTGCCGCAATAGCGTCTCGTCGTTACGAGTTGTCGATCAGCGTTGTGTTGGCGGCGACTATGATTTTATTTGCCTCTATCATGCTTTATTTACTGGAGAAGGATGTTCAGCCCGAGGCTTTTGGTAGTATTCCGCGAGCTATGTGGTGGGCCATTATTACTTTTACCACGGTAGGTTATGGTGATGTTTACCCCATTACTCAGCTTGGGCGGGTATTTGCGGCTTTGTCGGCCTTGGCTAGTGTCGCTATGGTGGCAATGCCCACAGGTATTATGGCAGCGGCATTTAGTGATGCTATGCAACGCGGTCGCCATGAGCTGGACGATAGCGCGGGGCAATCTCGAACTTACTTAGATAAAGTCCCTAAGAAACATAAAGATAGCTAGTTATATTCTAGTGAATTCTAGCTGTAGCTCGAGCGCGCAGATAAAAATCGATGCCCGTGGGTGTTTTTCTTTATGCTGGAGATGGGGTAAAATACCCGAGTAAATCAATCAGGTATATCAAAGGGGTAGTACGCACCAATATGGCCAATGTAGAAATTACCGAATCCGCACAAACCTACCTCAAAGAGTTGCTCGACAAACAAGAAGATAATGCTGATATAGGCATTAGAATGTTTGTGGCTAACCCCGGCACCGCGCAGGCAGAAACTTGTATTGCCTATTGTCGTCCTGGCGAGGTGAAGGAGGGGGACGTAACGCTCGCACTGGAAGCCTTTACAGCCTACTTTGAAGAGCGCAGCTTACCCTATTTAAAAGACGCCAAAGTCGATTATGCCGCCGACCGTATGGGTGGCCAGTTAACGATCCGTGCGCCTAATTCAAAAATGCCTCAAGTTAATGACGATAGCCCGCTAGAAGACCGTATTAATTACGTGCTATTTAACGAGGTAAATCCAGGCTTGGCGGCTCACGGTGGTGAGGTTAGTTTGGTAGAAATTACCGATGACGGCTTTGCTATCTTGCGTTTTGGCGGTGGCTGCCAAGGTTGCAGTGCCGTTGATATGACTCTGAAAAATGGTGTTGAAGTCGCGTTAATGGCAAAACTCCCTGAGCTTAAAGGGATTCGTGACATTACCGACCACACGGATCGCACCCAAGCTTATTATTGATTGGTGTCATCCTAAAAAAAGCCCCGCATTGCGGGGCTTTTTTTAGGGCTTTACGTTTTAGGGGCGCAAAAGCGAGCCGTCAGGTAATTGCCAGTTTTTAGCTGTTGCGCTTGCTCAGTATAGGCTTGATTTTATCGCGCATAGCGTGCAAGGCTTTTACCGTGCTGTCCCAATCAATACAGGCATCGGTTACCGATACACCGTATTGGAGCTGGCTTAAATCTTCGGGAATGCTTTGGTTTCCCTCGCCAATGTTGCTTTCGATCATTAGCCCGATAATAGATTTATTACCCTCAACGATCTGGTTGGCAACATTCTCCATTACCAGAGGCTGTAGGTTGTGATCTTTGTTGGAGTTGGCGTGGCTGCAGTCGACCATAATGTTAGGTGTGATTTTGGCTTTGTTGAGCTCGCCTTCACACATAGCAACGCTAACTGAATCGTAATTAGGCTTGCCGTTACCGCCGCGTAATACTACGTGGCCATAAGGGTTGCCGCGAGTACGGATAATAGAAACCTGACCCTCGGTGTTAATGCCCAAAAAGCGGTGCGGTTTAGAGACCGACTGCAATGCATTAATGGCAACGGTTAAGCCGCCATCAGTGCCATTTTTAAAACCTACCGCCGACGACAGGCCGCTGGCCATTTCTCGGTGAGTTTGCGACTCAGTGGTGCGTGCGCCAATGGCTGACCAGCTTATTAAGTCGTGCAGATACTGAGGTGAAATCGGATCGAGTGCCTCGGTTGCCGTGGGTAGACCCAGTTCGGCAATGTCCAGCAATAATCTGCGACCGATGTGCAAACCTTCTTGAATCTTAAAAGAATCGTTGAGGTAAGGGTCGTTGATCAGTCCTTTCCAGCCTACAGTGGTGCGAGGTTTTTCAAAATACACGCGCATAACCACATAAATGCTGTCGCTCACTTCATCGGCCAACGTTTTTAATCGAGCGGCATAATCTTTGGCCGCTTCTACGTCATGGATAGAGCAGGGGCCGATGACCACAAAGATACGCGGATCTTTACGGTCGAGAATATTGCGAATAGTGTCGCGGCCTTCGGTAATCGCTTGCCGGGCCTTATCGCTTAAGGGCAGCTCGCGCTTAAGCTCGGCTGGCGAGATCAACAGCTCTTGCGAGACGACATTTAAATCGTCAACGGCAGCATCTTGTGTTGCATTAGACATCAGCGTTCCAGTCATTAATATGTGATGGTTAAGTAGGGCAGGTTACACCCTTTTTTTGATTAATAGTGATCAAGAGCGCCTATTGTACTGAAACTTCTCACCTTTTTGTGGATGTTGTGGATGTTTTTTGTTATTGCCTCGATAGAAAACCTAAATCTATGGTGTGTCACCGATAGGTATTTCGATAAGCTGTTGGTCGCTTGCCAAAAATGGGCAGTAAAGCGCCATCGTTAATGGCAGTGATTCTTCGTTAAATAGGTCGCGATAGCGCTCTAGCTGTTCGCGATACTCCGCTATCAGTGTTTCCTGAAATGCCTCTGTGCTTTGGCCGATTGCAGGCTCAGAGGTTTTGTAATCAATAATCCAGCGTCGATTATCGGCGATAAAGGTACGGTCGATAATTTGTTGCGCAAAACCTTTGCCGCGCGGACTGACATAGCCAGCTTCACTGGCGGCTTGTTGGTGCTGCGCCAAGACCCAGCGGCCAGTGGGGCTGTTGAGTGTATTGTTAATGGCGCGAGTAACGCGTCCAAGAGCCTCGGGTAAAGCATCACTGCCAACACCTTGATGCAGCAGTAGCAGCCGCCAGCGAGAGTTTTGCGCTTGGCTGTACGCACTGCTGTTATCGGGCAGTGGTTGTTTCGAGAGTGCGTCATAAATACTGTGAATAACCGTGCCAGTTAAGCGCGCCGTGGTATTGGCGCGGGTTTCTCGGCTGGGGATGTTGTCTTGCTCGGTGTGCTCGCGGCCGCGTAGATGTGCAAGCCGGGTATTATCTTGCGCGTTAGGGAGCTGCCAATCACCAGCTAAGCGACGAATAAAACCTGGCTCTATTGAGGTTGTCACAGAGTCCGCAGTGACGTTGCTTAGCAATTCATCGGCACTGCGGGCCGCCTGTGCCACCTGTGGCCAAATGTGCTGCAACATACCGCCTGGGGTGGTTTCCGCTAGGCTTTTATCAGATTTTCGGCTACTACAGCCCAATAAGTACAGTCGTTCTATCGCGCGGGTGCAGCCCACGTACAGCAGTCGTGTTGCCTCGTAGTTGTCTTGTTGGCGCTGTTCGTATTTTAAATGCTGGTACAGGGCACCGTGATTTTCCCCTGCGGGGGCCAGTGGGCCTAACAGCAGTTGTGGCTCGCCTGCTGCCGATAGGCGTTCACGCCATAATAATAAAGATTTGCCGTCTGATCGGGTGGGGCGATCCAGCCCCGGAATAATAACAGTGTCGAACTCCAAGCCTTTTGATTTGTGCAGCGTCATAATTTGCACCGGATTTTGCTCGTCACTAGCGCCAGTATCTGTGGCCATCGGTGCGGCAAATAAGCGATTAAGGCCTCGATCAAATCCGGCCCAGTCTTCGATGCCCGCGGCGCAGTCAAACTTGTCGATCAGTGTAAAAAATGCCTCGGCATCTTCGTGATCCGTGGCATTTAACAAGCCCGCCGGGCCGCCAAGCTCTGCCCATGCCCCCCACAGCCATTCGCGTAAACTTAAACGGCCGGCGTTATTTAATGTGGCCTTCATAATCGCGGCAACGCGCTCTAACCGGTGGCGCCCCGCAGCGCTTAGAGCGGTTAACGCCTGAGGGTTTTGTAACTGTTGCCAGATGAACGGCAACTCCATCGCATCGCGCGGACCGGGCTCGGAGTAAGGTGCGTGGGCGAGTGTATGTAGGTCGTGCAAGTCCAAGCCACACCAAGGTGCACGCAGCATTGCCAGCCAAGCAATTCTGTCATCGGGGCGCAGCAGTGCCCGAGTTAGCGAGGTTAAATCTCGTATCACCATTCGGCTTGCCAGTGAGTCGATAGAGTTTGCCTGATACGTAATGCCGGCGTTGCTCAACTCACTGATAATAAGCTGCAAATGGCTACGGCCGCGCCCTAACACGGCAATGCTACCATTTGGATTGCGTATCTTTGCTTGGCGTATCAGCTCAACCGCGGCGCGAGCCTCACATAGTCTGGCAAGCTCTGCACTGCGGGCACCGGGTTCATCTTGCTCGGCTTTAGGGGCAAAGGTGCTGATATAAACCTCGACCGCAGCATCAGGCTGGCAAGGCTTAAACGCACTAGAGGGGGTGTAGCTAACCGCGCCGCGGGAAATATCGTCAGCCGCTGGAAATGCAGATTGGAATGTGTCGTTAACCCAATTGACCACCCCGCCATAGGAGCGGAAATTCACCTCTAAATCCACAGCATTTAAGGCAACCTGACCGATACCCTCGTGCCGAGCTTGCAAAAAAAGGCCTACATTAGCGTTGCGAAATCCGTAGCACGATTGCATACCATCACCGACGATAAACAATGTGCGGCCGTCGTCGGTTTGCCAGCCAGCGGTGAGTTTTTCCAGTAAATGCAGTTGTGGCAGCGAAGTGTCTTGAAACTCGTCAACTAAAATATGTTTGATTTGATAATCCAGTTTAAGTGCTAGCTCGCTCGGATCATCACTGTCGCCCAGCGCTTGTAGTGCCGCTAAGGTGACTTGGGTGAAGTCTGTTGCGCCCAACTCGGCAAAACTTAGCCATAGTTGCGCCGCCAGCTGCGGCAATAATCGTGTCAGGCAGGCCAGCACTTGCCACTCGTCGTCTTGGTATTCAGTGGGCGGTAAGGTGTTCAGCTCGTTAATCAACTGCAACGCGTCTGGTGCCAGAGTCAGCTGCTCAATCAGCTCTTTAAAGCGCTCTTTAAGTGGTTTGCCGGCAGCTCCTGCAGGAATTCCTTGAGCGACGGTGACGGACTTGCGCCATTCGCCTTTGCCGGTTAATAAAAAATCGGCAAGCAAGCACCACTCGGCTAAAGCGCTTGGTTCGGCCGCCGGTAAAGCTTTAATGCCCGCTAGTGCGGCGAGCGGCGCATCGGGTTTGTGTTCGCTTAAATAGCTGGCGGCGCTGTCGAGTAATAAACACAGTTCGCTCGCGATGGGTTGTAATGTGCGCTGCAAACGCTGCAAATGCTCGCGGCATAACTGCGTTAAGGTCGCCTCTAAAAAGCGCCGTGCTTGCTCGCTGGAGGCCATAATAACTGGGCCGAGCCACTGTTCGCGTTTTTGCAGTAGGGCTACAAACAGTGCCTGCAAACTGTCGAGGTTATTATCGAGGTGACGGCAAAGGTGAATTAAATCGTCGCGGTAACTAACGTCTTGCTCGATTGATTGCAAAAATGTCTGAGCTGCTTCGCGGTAAGCTGTTTCGGCATCCTCTAATGTTGGTGGTATGGCGCCTAGCTCACTGTCAAAAGGCAGTTGTGAGGCAATCGAGCGGCACAGGCCGTCGATGGTTTGGACCCGCAATCTATTAGGGTTGTGTAGCACTTGCCAATTAAGTTGTTTATCGCGCTGCATTACCGCGCGAGCGCTGTGCCACAGTGCTCGCTCATGTTCAGATTCAGGCTCTATATCACTCTCGGCACGTTCAAGCGCGGCCAACAGGCGCTCTTGCATCTCGCTGGCGGCTTTATTGGTAAAGGTGATGGCCAAGACCTCTTCGGGCGCATCGACCGTGAGCAGTAATTTAAGAATACGGTGTGTCAGTAGCCCCGTTTTCCCCGAGCCGGCCGGCGCAGCGACAGCAAACGAGTGGCGCGGGTCAAGTGCTTGTTGGCGCACATGGGCATCGCGCGGTTCGTTAACGCTGGGGGTATTCGTTACGGTCATGGTAAGCATGCTCCTGAAGTCTGCAACCACTGGGAGATGTCTGTCAGCTCATCGGCGCGGGTGAGGCCCTCTAGCTCGCTGTCATAGGCGCGCGCACTTTTGTTGCGATAATCAACCACTGCCCAAGCGTCGCGAAACTCTTGGGCAAGTTCGGCCAGTCGCCGCTGCCAATCGTCTAATTGCTCGCGCCATTGCTCGTCGGGTAGGTCTTCTATACCGTCAATTCCGGTGGCGTGGCCAAGACCGGCAAAGCGCAGAGCGTTGGCATTTATTTGCGCAAAAGCGATAGCTTGAGCGCCACCTTCGGCGAGGGTGCAAGCGTATAAGGGCAGTTGAGGGTCGGTAAATTTATGGTTCTGCCAGTTAGCGGTATTTACTTGGCCGGTTTTGTAATCAATGATGAGTGGCCCATTGCCGCCTTCAAGCTGATCAATACGGTCGACCCTAACGCTTAACTCTAAACCTTCAAAGTTCAGTGTGTGTTGGGTTTCTATTTCTTGAATGACAAATGGCTCGCGAGTGCGCTCAAGCGCTAACCAGTCACCCAGCAGTTGTGTTAAACGCTCTGTTTCTAGCTGGCGGAACATCGCTCCGATTTCAGCGCCACGGCTTTTCCCTGTGTTGTTCACGGCGTTACTGCAGGCGCTTACCACGATAGCTTTCAGTGCGTCGTTAGTCAGTGTGGCTAGTGCAGCAGAATTTTGTAACTGCTGCCATACCTCGGCTAGCGCATCGTGCAGTACGTTACCGCGTTCGATAGCTGAAAACCCCAGGGTTGCTTCACTTGGGCTGCTGGCTCCTAAGCGATAGCGCACAAATGCGATAAACGGGCAGGTTGCTTGAGCTTTAAATAAGCCGGCACCGCCGCGTACTTTGGGATTGCTCAGCGCCGGGCCGTAGCGGCAGTCGACGGCCTCGAATTTGCCCGAGGCCGTCAGTAAGCGGTAGTACTCGGCACGCATAGATTCACCGGTAATGCCTAATGCCTGTGGCTCGATGGCGCTTAGCTCGGTAATTAAGCTGCTGGGCTTAAGTGGTTGGTCATCGGCATTGGCGCCATGACTAAACACTACTTGGGGGGCACAGTGCTTAAAGTTTTCGGTAAGACGCGCAGCGTAGGCCAGCTCGCGCTCGGCGCTGGCGTTGGGCATTTGCCAGTCACGCTGCAGGTTGATTGGCAAAAGTGGATTGGGCGCAGGAGCTGGGGGCCAGGCGCGGTGGTTCATTCCTAAGATCCAGCAGTGACTAAAACTTAGCCCAGATGCCTCAAGTGCTCCTAAAATCTGAATAGGTGAGTCGGGGGTTTGAGCTTGGAAATGCGTTTTGTCGGCGCTGCGACGCAGCAAGTCGGTCACCTCATATAAGCTAAAAAGAGGCTGTACTTGAGTCAGGCTTAGCAGTTCATTGTGCAGCTCGTACCACTGTTTAATTTGCTGAAACTCAATGCTGTCGAGTGCCCGAGTGCCGGGCCAGCCTAGCTGATCGAGGTAGCCCATGGCGCGCTCTAGCCAATGTGACAAGTTGTGTTTATGATGCCGCTCGCGCTCGATTTCGCTGGCGATTTGCAGTTGCCGTGATAACCCCGACTCCAGCTCAGGGTGCTTTTGTGTCAACTGCTCCAGTAGATAGCGCAGGTTGGCGATACTAAGCTTTTGCCTGCCAGTGTGACGGATGCGCTTGATCAGTGCCGCGCGCAATGCTCGCTCAGTGCTTGAATCACCCCAAAAATCATTGTTCAGTAATCGGCAAATACGCTCTATCGGCTGTGCCTGAAGTGCAAAAGCCAGCCAATCGAGCGCTGTACGAATGACTGCTGCGCTGCCTAGCGGTGTGCCACTGGAAAAGTTAAAAGGCGCTACAGTACGGGGTTTACCTGGTTGACAGGCCAGCGGCTCAAAGATTTCTTTAAAAATACGCTCTACCCGAGAGCGTTGTTGCCCTAAGTCGGGCACCACAATGCCGATTACGGCCTCGGGGGTTGCTGCAAGAATAGTGTCGGCCCAATGAGCGGCGGCGCGGACTTCAGCATCAAAATCGTTTAATGCGCATCGCACCGGTAAGGTTTGCTTATATAGTTGGCTGTTAACTTGGGTGGCGTTTGGCAGCGCGCCATCAAGTAAGCGTTGTGCCAGCGGTGTCAAATTGTCAAAACCATACAGTAAGGCATTGGTCTCGGGGGTAAGCTCGCCGCTGATGAAAGCCCGTAGTAGCAGAGTTTGAGCTTGTTCTGGGCTCACCAGCTGGCAGCGCGTTAGCGCTTGCCGATATTGTGCCAGCCAGCTTATAAACGTGCCGGCATTGGGGCGATGTTCACTCGCAGCCAGTAGCTCGGCATCTGGACAGCACCAGGCATCTAGGCTTTGACGGGCAGACTCGGCGGTACTGGCAAGCTCACGCTGACGCAGTAGACGGCCGGCATTACTGCCTGCTATTACTTGCTCCCACAGCGCTAGGCTTTGCCAGCTGTTGGCAATAGTGCCCTCAAGCTCGGTGTTGCCATTTAATAACAGAGCCTGCCACTGCTGCTCGATCCATTGGCGCAAACTAAGGATGCGCGGTTGCGGCCACACTTTAAGGCCTTGTTGTTGTGCTTTAAATTGATGAAAAGCACGTAGGATTTGATTGCGCTGGCGGTTGTTAGCGGTTAACACTAAAGTGTCGTGCTCTAGCGCTTCGCGAAGCGGTTCTATGTTAAATAGTACGGCCGCCATAACATCTCCTTGGGCTGGGTGGGCCGCAGCAGTTTACGTTGTCATAAGCCCGTCGGGCAAGCCGCTTGAGCTAGGCGTTGGTCGCGGGCATTAATCGTGTAAAATGACTTTTTTGATGCCAGTAGGTAAATCTCTAAAGGCGCCAAAGCAACAGCGATAACCCTATTGTTTCATCCAGGAGGTCTATTGAAACCTTTTATCCGCTCATTAAACGCAAAGCTTTTGCTGGTGGTTTTCGGCTTTGTCGTCCTTAGCGGGATTATAGGCGCTATTCGGGTGGGCTTTGGTGAAACCCAGCGGATTCAAGCTTTATACGACAATCGTTTACAGGCTCTCTCTACCCGTTATAACAGCTACCTTGAAAGTGAGTTAGACAGCCGTCTACAGGCACTGCAAGCGGCCCGGCAAGTGTTACAGGAAGATTTAGCTAAAGATTTCTCTGGCTCGTTAAATATTGCGAACTATCGTGACGTCGATGGTGCTTACCGGCTTTACTCTGCACGCTCCGCGGTTTTTGTTCCCCCCGATACCGAGGTGACGGATCTACTGAATCATCAAGTTGCTGCGAGCGGGAAAAGTTGGGATTACATTGCGCCGGTGTTAACCCACGCTTTCAGTGGGTTATATTTTATCAGTACCGAACGGGTATCACGGGCTTGGCCAAGTACTATTGTGAGCGCTCACCGGCCAGATCATGATGTGACCCAAGAGATATTTTTTACAACAGCGACCCCGGCAAATAATCCCGAGCGTGAGGCGCGTTGGACACCCATCTATTTTGATGTTTACAGCAAAGTTTGGATGACCTCTTTAGTGCTGCCGGTTTACATGGATGATGTGTTTGTCGGTGTCGTTGGGGGCGATATTAATGTCACTTATCTGCTTGAAAAGCTGGATGACCTCGATGCCGACGGCAATCAGATTGAGGCATTTATTTTTAATCGCCAAGCCGAGCTTATTTTGCACAGCAAATCGTCAACCCATGACGATGCAAATGCTGCTTATCCGGCTTTAAAAACCGACAGCCGTCAAGACCAAATTTTAGCTGAGTACATGCATAAAGTTGTCAATAATGACTTGCTGTTGGGCACTATATATCGTCAAAAAATTACCGGCGGCCAGTTGAATGTTGTGGCTAATCGCTTAACTCAAATGGATTGGATCATCAGTTTTTATTATCCGCAATCTGTTATTGCTAACGCCTTTCAGCAATCTATGTTGGCGGTGTACGCCAATATTATGATGTTGGCGGTGTTTTTGTTTGTTGTGTTGTTTTTTAGTATTCGGCGCCTTGTTACTTATCGTATTCGGGCGCTGGCAGACGCTACCGAAAAAATTGATAGAGATCGTTGGTATTTGAGCGTGCCTGAGGTTGGCTATGATGAAATAGGCCGGCTGGGTAGAAGTATCAATAATATGCTGGATCAAATTAGGCATTTGGTGCGAGGTCTCGACGATAAAATTGTTTTGCTGGATAAGGCTGGGGCTGAGTCGCGCAAGTTAATGAGCGCGATTGAAAACAGTGTTAGCTTAGTGGCCATTTTAAATAAAGACTGGCAGTTGGATTATGCCAATACGCAATATTGGCAAGTCACCGGTTACAACCTTGATGAGCACTGCGAGAAGTATCAAGCGTTGTTGTTGTCTCCGCAAAATACACAGCAAATCACTATCGAGAATATTAAAACCGAGATTCTGTCGGGCAAGCCTAGAGTGAAAGGTGAGGACACCGGGCAGTGGCAGGCTGAGTATTTAGCTGAAACAGGGCGTGGCGAACAGTTTTGGATAATACAAACGATCACCGCCATTATGGGGGACAACCAAGAACCCGAGTTCTATGTTTGTGTCGGCCAAGATATTTCTGATTTAAAAGCGCAGCAGCAAGAAGTTGAAAAGCTCGCTTACTACGATCATTTAACTGGCTTAGCTAATCGTACAGAGTTTAAGCGGCTGTTAGGCCGGGCGTTACAGCGCGGTCAGCGTGTTGGCAACAAAGTGGCGCTTTTCTATCTTGACTTGGATCACTTTAAACGCATAAACGATACTTTTGGTCATGAAGCTGGCGATCAGCTATTAACAGAAGTTTCGCGTCGCTTAAAAAGAGAGCTGCGTGATGATGATGTGGTTGCGCGTCTTGGTGGGGATGAGTTTGCGGTATTGCTCGATCAGGTCGAGAGTCCACAGTATGCTTATGTGGTTGCAAACAAAATTATCAACACACTCAATAAGCCTATTGAGCTGCAAGGTAAAGAGGTGGTGGTTGGCGTTAGTATTGGTATTACCATGGCGCCCGATGACAGTAATCATATAGATAATCTGATGAAAAATGCGGACTTGGCTATGTATCAAGCTAAGTATAAAGGCCGCAATGCTTTTCAGTTTTACACCTCGGATATGAACCTTGCCGTAGAGCAGCGTTTAACCGTAGAGCGCGAAATGCGCGCGGCCCTTAAAAGTGGCCAGTTCGAACTTTATTACCAACCTGTTGTTGATTTGGTCACAGGTAAAATTGTGGCAGCCGAAGCCTTGGTTCGCTGGAATCACCCGACCCGAGGCCTAGTACTACCTGGGGAGTTTATTCCCGCAGCAGAAGATTCGGGCTTAATTGTACCTTTGGGTAAATGGGTGTTAAAAACGGCTTGTTATCAGGCCAAGCTTATTCAAAAGTCGATGCAGCGTAAGTTTAGTATGTCGGTTAATTTATCGGCGCGGCAGCTAAATGATACCAGCTTTTTAGATAACTTAGATCGAATACTTGAGGCGACCTCCTTACCCCCTGAAAGCTTAGTGCTTGAGGTTACTGAGAGCACGTTAATGGAAGATGCGGAAAATGTAATTCCTAGATTAGAAAAGTTACGCTTAAAAGGCTGTTCGCTGGCGATTGATGATTTTGGTACAGGTTATTCGTCTCTGAGTTATTTAAAGCGTTTACCGATCAATAGTTTAAAAGTAGATCGGAGTTTTGTTAAAGATTTACCCGATGATGAAGAAGATAGAGCGATTACATCGCTGATTGTTGCGATGGCTAACTCACTGCGTTATAGAGTGGTGGTAGAAGGCGTTGAGACCGATCAGCAGCACCGATTTTTAACCGAGTGCGGTTGTCATTTTGGCCAAGGTTACCTTTATAGTCGCCCATTGCCCGCTGATCAGTTGATGGCGTTATTGTTTGATGATGTCACCTATTAAGAGCTCATCATTGGTGATGGCTATGGCAAAATCCTACTGGATTTAAAGCCGAATAAAGCTAAGGTTGGCGCAAGCTCGACGATGTTTTGATCATCCCGAGTAAACCAAGCGTAGGTGGGCTGCTGGCTGCTGTAGCCCGCAGGCACGATACGCTGAGCCCAGTATTCAATACGTCGAGCAATCGCCGCGCCCGAATCTATTAAGTAAATGTCGCTGCCCACTACTTGTTGGATTTCAGCGGCAAGTAGTGGGAAGTGCGTACAAGCCAGCACTAAAGTGTCTAACTTATCTGGGCTAGGATTCGCTTTCCCGGCGGTTAAAAAGGGTTTTAAAATGGGCAGTAATTCATCGGTTGTGATTGGCAGTTGGCGCAGCTTACGCTCGGCTAACTCAACCAATGCCGATGAGCCTACACAGACCACTTGACAGTCGGCGGCAAACTCTTGGATGAGGCGTTTGGTGTAGCTGCGTTTAACTGTACCGGGTGTGGCAAGTAGACCGATATAGCGATTTTTACTGTTTAGAGCGGCAGGTTTAATGGCGGGAACAACGCCTACTACTGGTCGGCTAAAGTGGCGGCGCAAGCGTGGCAGTGCGAGGGTGCTAGCGGTGTTGCAAGCGATCACATAAATATCAACATCTTTTACCTGTTGGGTAAAAGATGTTAGTACGTGACAGGCGCGATCAATAACCTGACTGGCGGGTTTGTTGCCGTAAGGAAATCCGGCGTTATCCGATAAATAACTAAAGCGGCAGTGGGGCAGTTGTTGCCGCGCGGCTTGTAAAATACTTAACCCACCTACGCCCGAATCAAAAATAACAATGTGCGGCACCGCTTGCTGGCAAGGTTCAGTCATGAGGCAGTAAGTCTTCAATCGCTTTGCGGTAGCATTCAAGCTCTGTGGCAAAAAGGTTTTCGCCTTGGCTTTGATAGGCGTGGAACAGGCACTTACGCGCCTCGGCGTGCCGGCCTATTTGCCATAAACATTGCCCCAGTCGCAACTGCACAAAAGGACTTTGCTCGGCGGTAGGGCAACACAGCGCAGACTGCAGTGACTCTGCGCCTTGCTCGTATTGCCCAAGTCGGAAGTAGCTATCGCCAATAGCGGTTAACACCCAACCGGCCTCGATGTGTTGGGTTTGTGGCTTGGGGATTATTAGCCAAGCTTGATAGAATGAGCGCAGCGCGAGGCGATACTCGGCGCTATCGTACAATCGGTAACCATCGGCGCATAGGCGCCGTACCTGGCGGGTCAGCCCGCTGATTTCAGATGAGGGCTCCGAACAGTTATCGTTCGTTGTGTCGTCGTGTGAACGGCTCATGTGTAAGTACAGTACCTGCGTGCTGGCGATTGGATATAATTGGGTGCCGATATATTCATCGTACAGATTGCTCAATATACCTTATTCCACGTTAATTTTAATGTTGTTTGGCTTGGTAATTTATCCAATTAGTCGTTGATATGATAACTTGCCTGTTGCATTTTTGGCCTTTCGATCAGCTTAAGGCTTGTTGGTTAAAGCTTGCTCAATTGAGGGTGTATCAATTTTGCAGTATAGCGATGATTGACCTTATCGTTGAATTGAATAGGCTCCCAATGCTCAGACTGCGCCCGAGAGACGTTGTTTTAGCTGACACCTCATATGAGTAAAACACTAGTTATGTCCGATTTTTTGGCAAGTCCCCCAACATCGCTATTTGCGCTTGTTGTTGTGATAACGGCAGGTATTACTTTGTTGGTGGGCTATTTTGCATCGGTTCGTCCGCGCGCGCGGCGAGTGCGTGAGCTGGAAGAGCAGTGCGCTCAGTTAGACCATAGTACAGCTCTTGCCGAGAGCGAGTGGAATCACAAGCTTGCCGAGCGCGATCGGCAGCTGGCAAACCGTCAAGAGCTGCTGCAACAGTTGCAGCAGCGCAGTCTTTTGATGGAGCAAGCGCGCGATAACGCGCAAGTTGAGGCGGCTCGGCTGCAGGAGAGGCTGAGCCATTTTGAGCAGCAGAGTGAGCGGATCGAGCTACAAGAAGCGCGCATTATAGAGCTAAGTCAACAGCGCACAGAATTGCAAACGCTACTGGCAAGCGAGCGTGAATCACTGGCCGAACAGAGCCGCTTTTTAGAGCGCGCGAAGGTTGAGTTAAAACAAGAGTTTGAGCTTACCGCCAATAAACTGTTTGAGCGAAAAAGCGAACAGTTTAGTGTTGCCAGTCAAGGCCTGTTGGAGGGCACCTTAAGCCCCTTTAAGATTCAGTTACAGGAGTTTCGTAAAAAAGTTGAAGATGTATACGAAAAAGAAAATGCCGAGCGCAGCAGGCTATCGGGGCAGATTATCGAGCTGCAACGTCAGGCGCATAAAATTGGTGAAGATGCGGTTAATCTAGCCCAAGCACTCAAAGGTAATAATAAAACGCAAGGTGGTTGGGGGGAGATCGTTTTAGAGCGTCTGTTGGAGCAGTCTGGGTTGCAAAAAGGTCGTGAATACGACACGCAGGTGAGCTTGTTGGCCAATGATGGTAGCCGCCGAGTGCCTGATGTTATTGTGCATTTGCCCGAGGGTAAAGACATTGTGGTGGATTCCAAGGTGTCTTTAACCGATTACGAACGCTATTGTAATAGTGACAACGAGACAGAAAAGCAGCAGCATCTACAGCGCCATATACAGTCGCTACGAACCCATATAAAAGATCTAAGCGCAAAGGATTACGAGCGTTTGCCAGGTATTAAAGCGCTCGATTTTGTGTTTATTTTTATTCCCATAGAGGCGGCTTTTATGCTTGCTATGCAATGTGATGCCAACCTTTATAAAGAGGCTTACGAGCAAAATATTATTCTTGCGAGCCCATCGACACTGCTGGCTATTTTACGTACGGTGGAAAATGTTTGGCGCTATGAAAAGCAAAACAAAAATGCTGAGCGTATTGCTACCGAAGCCGGTGCCTTGCATGATCACTTTGTACGGCTGTTAGAGGCGCTAGAGACGGTTGGCTCGCAACTGACAAAAACTCAAGAAGCTTATCAGATGGTATACAAGCGCTTGGCCTCTGGCCGTGGAAACCTAATTAAGCGTGTCGATAATATCCGTAAGCTGGGCGCTAAAACCAAAAAAAATATCAATACCCCATTACTTAAGCATGCGGCCGATACGTATGCTGAATACGACGATCAAATCGAGGAACCTAATGAATAGCACATTGTTTGTAATGCTGATAACGCTGGCGATCTTAATTGTTGCCGTGTTAACCGCCGTTGCGGGTTATTATTTATGGCAATTATATCGCTTGCGGCAACTTCAAAAAACGCAGTTGGAGCAGGTAAAAGCCGAATCTGCTGCGCAGCGCCAACGTATTAATACCAGTATTCAAGTTATTGCCGGTTCGGTGGGGCGCGAGGATTTATCGTTTACTGAAGCGAGTATTCGGATATCAGTACTGCTGGACTCGCTATCGGTGGACGATAGCGTGCGAGAGGAGTATTCGGCATTTTATCAGTTGCGCGATGCGACCTCGCATATTCCTATTTTAGAGCAGTGGAAAAAGCTGCCTGTGGCCGAGCGCCGTAAGCTTGAAAAAGAGCGTCTTCGGCACGAGCAAACTTACAGTGCGTTCGTGTTAGCGGCAGCCGAGCGTATTCGCGGTAAAACGTTTTAATTATATTGATGCTAAAACGGCGCTTAAATGCGCCGCTTTAGAATAGCTCCGCATTCGATATGATGGGTGAACGGAAACTGATCAAACAATGCAAAGGCTGACACTTGGTGGGTCTTGGTGACTTCTTGTAAGTCTCGATGCAATGTCTCTGGGTTACAAGATACGTAGACAATTGTATCGTAGCGCTGAGTGATGGCCGTGGTGTGAGGGTCAAGGCCGGCGCGCGGCGGATCGACAAAAATAGTCGAGAAGTTAAAACTGTCTAGGTCAATGTCCTTGAGTCTTCGGAACTTGCGAACCTTGTCCATTGCTTGAGAGAAATCTTCGCTCGACATGCGCGCGATATCAATATTGTCGATGCCGTTTAGCTGCATGTTGTAACGCGCGGAATTAACCGATGATTTGGCAAGTTCGGTTGCCAAAACGCGGTTAAAATTATTAGCCAGTGGTAGGGTGAAATTACCATTGCCACAATACAGCTCGACTAAATCGCCGCCGCAATCGCGAGTATGGTTAACAGCCCAGCCGAGCATTTTCTCGCAAACTCGAGCGTTGGGTTGAGTAAAGCTACTCTCGATTTGTTGATAGCGGTATTGACGCTCGTTTACTTGCAAGGTTTCGGTGACAAAATCTTGTCCCAGCACTAATTTTTGCTTGCGGCTGCGGCCAATTAACGACACCCCCAGCCGTTCCCGTAGGGCTTCGGCCTTAGCCTGCCAGCTGTCATCGAGTTTTTTGTGGTAGATCAAGGTGATTAAGGCCTCACCCGATAAGGTCGTTAAAAACTCAACCTGAAACAGTTTACGTCGGATCAGCTCACAGGCATTAATCTCACTAAGCAGTACCGGCATCAACTGGCTAATGGTTTCGTGCGCCTGCGGGAAATTGTCGATGCGGTAGGGGGTTTTATATTCTCCCGGGCGGTACATGGCGTAGAACGATTCATCACCCTCGTGCCAAACCTTAAATTCGGCACGCATCCGAAACCCAGTGGGGGTCGAGCCGTAAACTTCAGGTTCGGGAATATTGCTATCAGCAAACAAGGTTTTAATACGTTGTGTTTTTTCTTGCAGCTGGTCTTGGTAAGCATCGAGGGTGAAACGTTGTTCGGTCATGCGGGCTCTCGGCAGCCCGAGAGCTATTAGCGCTCGGGTGGTTCGGTTAATAGGACACTACAAGCACCCCATTCACATTGGTGTAAACCGACCGGCACGGCGTCGCAGTATTGTGCATAGCGCTCGTGGGGCCAGTTGTTCTCAAGCGTGATTATACGCGATTGTGTCGGGCATTGGGCCCTTACTGATTCCACCAGCGATATATAGCTGCGTCCCGGCTTAGGCCAGTGTGCCCAACGCGTTAAAATATCAGCGACTCCGGTTTCCAGCTCGGCCAATGACTCGGCTTGTTGGCTCAGTGCTGAGCTTGTGCGTGGGTCAGACAGCTCTGCATAAGTGTCTGTTTCGATACGCATAAGCTCGCGATTACAAACGTACTTTTGACCGTTTGGGTTGCGCCCAGCTAAATTGAGCGATTCATTGGCGCTGATCGATAAGTCGTGTACATCAGCTATGGCTGTAAGCGAGTAGGGCAGTGCGTTTATGGTCACTTGGTCGGCTCGAGTGCTGTTTAACCAGCGCTCTGCCGCGGCCAGTAATTCTTGATTGGAAAACTGCCACGACTCTCTGACCGCTTCGGCATAAGAACCCGTTGGGCCACCTAGCGCGCTACAGTGGTTCATTATCGTCACATCGGTAACGGCGGCGGCTTGTATGTCGGTGGCAAACTGGCTAATGGCAGCGTTAGTCGGTGGTGGCAACTCGGTGGTTTGGCAGGCGCTAAGCCCCAGAGCCAACACTAATGGCGAGAGTAAAGTCTTTAATGGTCTGGTTTTTATGAACGCTACAGTATTGTTGCTATACACCATCATTTAAGTTTCCGTGAGGTAACGTCTTATAAAGAATATTAATGCAGCTCAGATACCTGTTTGCTAGAGTTTGGCGTATCTTGCTGCGCGGTGGTTTTAGGCAGTTTAATGGTAAAACGTGTGCCTTCTCCTTCGCTTGAGTCGACATCAATAGTCCCTTCATGATGCTCAGTAATAATAAAGTAGGATACCGAAAGGCCGAGGCCTGTGCCTTGACCAATTTCTTTTGTTGTGAAAAAGGGCTCAAAAATATGTCGTGCTACCTCGTCTGCTATACCTGGTCCGTTATCTGATACACGCACAATGGCGTATTTGTCAGACTGACTCACCTGTATGTTAATTAATGGAGCGTCGCGTTGAGACTCTGTCAGCGCTTGAGCGGCGTTGCGCACTAAGTTCAGTAATACCTGTTGAATTTCAGCGGCACAGCCGACTATCTTCTCGAGGGTTGGGTCAATGTCGAGCTCAATAGCCGGTAGGTTGACTCGCTCGGCAGCCAATAACTCGACCCCGTGGCGTACTACGTGGCCCAAGTCAAAAAGTTGTTGGCTGCGCGAACTGGTGCGAGAAAAGTCCAGCATATTGGTTACGATATCGGCAGATCGCTCTCCGGCCTCGCGAATATCCTCCAAAAACTGAGTGATATGTCGGTCGTCGAGGTAAGCGTTTAATTGCTGCAACGTTATTTGGTGTCGTTTAGCTGTGCTTTGATTGGTGGCCAATGTCGGCGAAATACGTCGATAGATATTTTGTATGCCGTGCAAGATGGTGCTTAACGGGTTGTTGATCTCGTGGGCCATACCGGCTGCCAGTTCGCCCAGCGATAACATTTTTTCATTTTGAATCATCATGTTCTCGACCCGCACTCGCAAGGTAACGTCATCGATCCGAATCACAGCGCCAATCGCCTGGGCTGCAATCAGCGGGTAAATGGTCAGATCGCTGTAGTGCAGTTCGCCGTCTATAGTGTCTTGGATGTTTTGGCTTAAGTAAGGCGCGCCAGCTTCGATGGTTTCGCTGATAATGTCGCCATCGACGGGGAGGGTAGGATAGATGTCGCCCAAGTGCTTGCCCAGTGCGGTTGCCGCGTCAATGCCTGTCTTGTCGGTAGCGGCAGCATTCCAGTGGGTGACAAAGCCTCGGTGTGTCACGCCAATAATCACCGATGGCATCGAATTGATAATACTATGGAGATATTCTTGGGTTTCACGCAACAATAGCTCGGTGGCTTCGTGCCGACCGATCTCCTGATACAGCTGGTCATTTGTGACATGTAGCGACTCTGTGCGGTCGCGGACTTTCGCCTCTAACTCTTTTTGTGATTGGCACAATGCAAGACGAGCTTGCTTGTTGGTCAGACGGCTGCGTTGTAAGCCGATAATCAATACCGATTGTAGCCCTAGCAAAATTACAATGATGACTAACAGCCAATTCTTTTCAGACAGTGACGTGGCGGCCAAGGCTGTGCTGTGCCACATAAGCCCGCTAGTTAACCAAGCGACAAGAGTGGTTGCTCGTAAGGGGGTGCCTAACCCTATTAATTTTGTACCGATAAAATTCATAAAGTAAAGGCTAAGAAAGGAGAATTGAATCGGCATGTTAGCTTGTATTTAAGCGATGAGGCAACCGCAGTAAAGCTGCACGAGTCGCCATTTGGTACGTAAAAAGCTTTCCGTTACTGTTGATTTAACCACCGCAAGAAATAAGTGTTCCATTAGGCGAGAGGGGCAATCTGGGGGAGCTTCCTGCGCCCAGCTTATTCATGCTTAACGTTAAAAACAGCTGGCGGGTGCATAAGAGATCGTCAAATCGTCCATATTTTATAAAAAGTGTATGCAATATAAGCACTTAGAGATGTTTTTATAAAAATAGTTTGACACCATCGTGCGATCCAGTAGAATGCCCAACTTCTGAACGACGCGGGTGGTTAGCTCAGCTGGGAGAGCATCGCCCTTACAAGGCGAGGGTCACAGGTTCGATCCCTGTACCACCCACCATATCGTTTATACCGAGTTTTGCGGACCGGTAGTTCAGTTGGTTAGAATGCCGGCCTGTCACGCCGGAGGTCGCGGGTTCGAGTCCCGTCCGGTCCGCCACTATTTCAAAAGGCTCCTCATTCGTGAGGGGCCTTTTTTATTATCCGCTTTCAGGGCGCTCGCCTTCAAATGCTTTAAATCTGCCGTGTTCGTGTTGTTTGCTTGGCTATTTGGGTTAGTCGTCAGGTAAAAGGCTTCTCTTAGCTCTATTGTCTAAATTCTGTCACCATCGCCATAATTCCGGATCATCGGTTATGTTTTAGTGCGAATCTTTAACTTCGGCGGCCAACCCATCATCTATTTGTCATAAATCTATGAGAATCTAATTTCAGCTGAACAAATAGCTCAGCTTAATGTCTTTAGATGGCGCATAACGCGTAATTTATTAAATATAAATGAAAAAGGTACTAATAATGCAAGATTATCTTGAAGAGCTGCTAGAACAGTCTATTGACGATTGTGATGAAGATTATGGTGATGATTATTTTGAGGTCTAATGCGGACAATCCGAGCGTAGGCTCGGCAATTGTTCGCAGGGCCGGGCAGATTAATAAAAAAGCTAGATTGATAAAACCTAGACTAACAGAGCAGTAGAATACACAAAGCTTAATCAAAGCCTTTTATCTCCGCTAACGATGTAACCTCCACGTTTGCCGTTTGATCGATACTTCTCCTATTTTAGAGACTAACCCCTTTTGCTTTGGGGGCAGCGTCCTGCTGCCGCAAGCTTTCGTAATACAGTAAGTTATACAGGCTTGGCCTTTAGTTCGGCTTACTCGCCAGAAGAGGCTCTCTGTACGGTGTGTCCTGTACGTAGTAGTCGGAAACCTAATTTAAAACTAAAAACCCCACCTTCAAGGTGGGGTTTTTAGTGATAGGAGACTGATTCTCGGCTTTTAGTTACAGCTACGTACTAGCGCCCAAGCGTTGTTCCAAGCCCAGCCTGTTCCGGGTGCGTAAGGCCCGCCTACGGTACACCAACCGCCTACAGTACAGCTGTATTCATTGCCGCCGTTTTGTACCAGTGCACCATTGGCGTAGGTGCTGCCGTCAATATAATTGGCTGATGTACAGTTGCCGGTAGAGCTAACAAAGGAGCTACTTGAGCTGGTCGCCGAGCTGCTTGTCGAGCTAACTGAAGATGAGCTGCTAGAGGATATTGGGGTGCCACCACATGCCCCTAAATCTAGCCATACTCCATTGCTATCGGAGTTGCTGACGGGGTTCGCCCCTTGTGTCCACCATTTGGCCTGATAACGCTTATCGATATGCCTGACTTGCATTGAACCGGTATACACGCTGTCGCTATCCCAGTCCGTCAATGCCGCACAGGTGTCGCCTGAGTCACTCGAAGAACTGCTGGATACACTGCTTGATGAACTTGTGCTGGAGCTTGAGTTATTGCCGCCGCCGTTGCCAAAATCTACGTCAATACACTGATAAAAGCCCTCGGCTGCATCTCTTACCCAATCGCGCTGCCAGATGCTGTAGACAACATGACGACCGGTACGATAAGGCAGGTTTACATTGTGAGTTGATACGGCTTCTTGATCGGCAAAGCCGGAATCGTGAATTAACTCTAAATCATCCCAGCGCAGCGGGTGACTAAAGTCATGGCCTTCGCGAGTGATGTAGTAGCGGAAGTAGGTGGTTTTGTGCGCGGCGGTGTTAGTCCAGACAAAGTTCATCAGACCTGGATTAACACTTGTGGCAGGCCAATCGGTACGATTCAGGTCCATGCCTGCAAGATTACTGCGGCCAACGCTACATAGCTTGCCGTCAGGAATGAAATCTCGATGATCATCGCGTACGCCGCCCACGGCGACTTCTTGTGGTGTGTATAAACCGCCGTTGCCAGCCGCTTTAGCGGCGATACAAGCTGGCAGCGTTGGGTTTTCAACGCCGTCCTCTTTACATTGGATGACGCGACTTTTGGGCGAGGATACATACCCATGGGCCTGAGCATCAACCGTCGAAAAAAGCGCTACAGTGCTCGTCATTATGGCGGCAAAAGTCATAATGTTTTTAAGCGGTTTGAATAAGATAGCTTTAGTGGTTACAGGTTGCTGATTATTGGTGTTCATGTTGTTGCCTCCAGAGGAAGATTTATTGTTGTGCAATAACAGGTGTGGCGTAAGCACTTAAGCGGTATCTTCTGGCAATAAACATTATTGTCATGTGCGGTCTTGTTATCGGCTTATAATGCCCGTGTATGTTACTAACTATCACGGGCTATACTGTTAACTGTCGCACAAATGTTATTAACTATCTTTTTGGCGGAAGGTTTAATGGGAGTCGGGACACGATTCAACGGTTTTGGTAAGGGCTAATGGCGCTATTACTTCCGAGGTGAAAGTTGAGGAATCAAAACAGCTCATGATTGAATTAGGCCTGCGGATATAAAACCTGAACTAAGCCTCACATTTCTCTGTTTATTGTTGAATACCCTTCATTTTTGCTGATTTCTTTGTCTACTAACCCTATACTTTTAGCATTAGCCGACTCGCTGATAATGCCATCAGCAATAAAAACGAACGGCAGTAAAGCCATTGGTAGGGATATGTATGGGTAGCAAGAGCGACATTCAGCTCGAAGCGGTTATTGTGTTTGCTAACGGTCGAATAGATCGACAGCTGCAATACCCAGAATTTGAGGCCGTAATGGACGGTTTTGTGCCGATGCAAGATTTTGCTGGATGTCGCGCTCAGGCTGTATACGTTCGTATTAATGCCAGCTTTCAAATCACCACGGCGGTATTTTTTTACATCGACTTTGACCCGCGGGGAATGGTCGCAAAACGTTGGAATGTACCGTTTCAGCAATTGGCTGAAGCTGCAAGTAGAGGCCCCGATTTAGGTGCCGGACCAATAGCCTTAGCGTGTTATAGCCAGTGTCCTATTGACTGGCAAAAAAACAATTTGTGGGATCCGTTAATGGACCCAGGCCGCAACAGTTTTGTACTGATGAAAAAAGCGGTGGCTAGCAACGTCTTAGGCTTGATATTTCCTGAAGCTGAGCCTGAACCTAATGTAACGGCCGCGAATAATAATGCCTCCGAATTGGCCGCCTCTGAGCTAAAAGCCGCACTAGAGCGTGAGTACGCCCAAACAATGCGCACTCGGCTCGCGCATACATTAAAAGAGCAGCGTTTACATATTAATACGATACGCAGTCATATGCGCCTAAAGCTAGACGAGCTTAAGCGCGATCATCAAGAGCGTATTGGCGAGTATCAACAAGCGTTTAACGCACAGGCGCAACAATTGGCCGACTTGCAACGCGACAACCAAGCGTTGCAGCAACGATTAAATATGCAAGAGGATAAATACGGTGGCTTGCGTGAGTATTACGAGCACAAATTAAGTACCGCGCAGCTAGATGAAAGCAGCCAAGTGCGCGAGCTGGAGCAAGAGTTTGATGCACGCATTGAAGCTGCGGTAAATGAGGCCAAAGAAGAGCTTCAAGAACGCTTAGATATGCGCGAAATGGAGCTGTACTATCGCCAGCAACAAGAAGCCGCGGTACGCGATGAACTTGAAATTCTGCGTGCTGAACACGAACAGCTGTTAGAGCAGGGTGCCACACAGATATTGACACCGCTGCAAAAAGCCGGCATTAGTTTTGTGGTGTTTGTGCCAGGGCTTGGGCAAACAACCTTACCCGCGGCCAGTGTGGCCGATTATATCGCCAATCCAGAGGCTTACTTTGCCAAACTGTGTGGTTTAACCGAGGCGCATTATCGCTTGTGGCTAGATCACTCGCACTCACCTTATTGCACCGCAACCGATAGCGACGGCGAAGAGTGCGGTGTCGGTGTTAACCGAGTCTCTCAGCCTACCGACTTTCATGATGGGGAGTCCAATCGCTGTGCCGAGCATCGCTCTATAAACCCCTCGCGTGCGCTGGGTGGTTAACGTGCAAACCGTGCTTGACACCTGGTTGCTTACTCGCGCATTAAGCGTTACACATCAACCTATAAATTTACCTAATTGTCGCGCAGCAGGTGTTAATGTTTTACTGCGGCGCGATGACCAGTTGCCCGGCGGCAATAAATTTTACAAGTTATTTTTTAATCTTAAGGCCGCACAAACTGCCGGCAAAGATACGCTAGTAAGCTTAGGCGGTGCTCACTCCAATCATCTGCATGCGTTGGCATTGGCGTGTAAGGCTGAGAAACTCAAGAGCCGTATGTTGGTGCGCGGTTATGCAGCGGCCGCTGATACGCCCACCTTGCAAGACGTGAAAGCGGCCGGAGGGATGATAGAGTTTGTCGGACACGGTGAGTACCGGCGTTTATGCCAATCGCAACAGGTGGCTCTTCAGCCTAATGAACACCTAATCCCGGAAGGCGCTGCCAACCCGCTGGGCGAACAGGGGGCGAGTTATATTGGCCGCGCGGTTCAGCAGCAACTAGGTACTGATGTGCGTCACATTATTATGGCGGCAGGGACCGGCAGCACATTGGCCGGAGTGGCAAGTGGGCTTTCGGGTGCAACCGAAGCGCTGGGTGTTAGTGTCTTAAAAGGTCCAGCAGGAGGGAGCCTCTATAGCAACGGCCAAGGGCAAAAACCCCGCTGGAAAATGCTTTGGGGTTTTTGCGGCAAAGGCTATGGGCGACCACTGAGTACTGCAATGCTTAGATTTTGGCAACAATTTGAACACGATAACGGGGTCTTGCTGGATCCTATTTATACTTTGAAAATGCTTTGGGCTATTAATCAGTTGGCGAAGCTTGGCTATTGGCGCCGGGGCGATCAAGTGGTGGCGGTACACACGGGTGGCTTACAAGGTCGGCGCGGCTTTGCGCAACAGCCGGAAGCTGCTAGATAAATAAAATTATACTGAATCGGTGCCAGCGGCACAAAATAACTGACTGTATTTAATGCTATCGCGGTATAAACGCATGGATCGAAACTATGTCCAACCCTAATTTGTTTGCGACAAATCACCCCAGTATTGATTTGGGGCAAACTCGTGCATTGATTCCGCTAAAGTATATGAGCGAGGCGCATTTAGATGTCCTGCTGACAAATGCGCAAGTACATTATCTTTACCCTGGGCAACGTTTATGGCGCCGGGGAACAATGGATGGACGCAGTTACTTTTTACTGTTTGGTGATCTGCAACTCGAGGACGCTAACGCTGAATCATCACTGATTAAAGGCCGTGATATCGCAACGCCTATTACCCCTGCTGAACCTCGGGAATACTGTGTTAGCGCGATTAGTGATTGCGCTTTACTCTCCTTTGATACAGAGCAAGTCGATAAGTTGTTGTGCTGGAGTCAGGTGTCGGACTACCTGCACACGGTTATTGCTCGCGACCGAGATATGGATGAAGACGTTGAGTGGATGATGCAAGTACTGCATTCCAATTTATTTTTTAAAGTGCCACCGATTAATATAAAAAAAATATTCAAACAAATGTTGGTGCGTTTGGTCGAGCCCGGCGAGTGTATTATTCGTCAAGGTGAAGTGGGCGATCAATGTTACTTTATCAAAGAAGGCAGTGCTGAAGTTGTCCGTACAGGCGCCAGTGGTAGTAAGCATTTGGCGACTGTTCATGCCGGCCGCTGTTTTGGTGAGGACGCTCTTGTCAACGAAGCACCGCGCAATGCATCGGTCACTATGGTCAGTAAAGGTGTGTTGATGTGTTTGCCAAAACAAGATTTCTACCGTTTGCTCAAAGCACCGGAAGTACCTTGGGTCACGCTAGACGAGTTGAGTTGTGCAGTCGATACGGTGGTTGTGGATGTTCGCAGCGAAGAGGAGTACAGCGCGGGACATTACCCCGGCGCTGTTAATTTGCCGTTAAATTTGTTGGCTATTAAATCTCGGTTATTAAAGCCCGCGGTAAATTATATTATTTATTGCAGTACCGGTCGTCGAGCTGAGGCGGCAACATATTTATTGTTAGAAGAAGGCTTGTCGGTTAAAGCCTTGCAGGCAAGTCAGCAGCTGTTTGCTAGTGAGAAGAGAAAAAATTTAGAAGTCGATCTTAATTATGTGTTGCGCGACGGCCGAGCTGTTTCTGGCCATTGATCGGCCACCACAAAAAAGCGGCGTACTTCGTACCACTGGTTCTCGCTGTGACGCAAGCCAACCACCATAATGCCTTGTGGGCGCCAAGCCATTTGCTTTGTCAGGGCTTGTTTGATTGTTGTAAAACTTAGCGGTACTAAGGCGCTCGGGTAGCACGCGGGAGCCAGCCAGTGGTTGCGAGGTAAAACGGTAAAATACTCGCAATCGGTTAACCTATCCATTTGTAAAAAATCGGCTAAGCGCCACCAATGGCCCCTGTTGGCATTAGGGTTAATATCCTCATTAAGGCCGGGCTTTGTAGTACTGGCTGGGCCGATTAGGTTGTCTGATGCCGGCCAAAATAAGCATCCACGCAGTAAAAATTGTGTTCTAACAGGCGCTTCTTTACCACACGCTCTAGCAATGGCTTGGCGACTCTCGGGTTGCGAGCTGAGAGGTAATTGATGACGCCGCATATGATCGAGCTTCCAGGCTAAGCGGTCATTGGCGTTGGGGCCGATCCAATCTAGGGTTTCCGAGTGCCAAACTGAGTGTGACGCCGATGCTGCTTTTGTGTCGATAGCGTCTTTGGGGATGCCTAAAAAGAACTTTGCAGCGGCTTCAATATGCACCAGTTGACCGTCTTTTGTTTCTATAACAAAGTCCATTGCGCCCAGTGTTTTGCCATTTCGGCTCAGTTGATGGTTATGCAGTAGCAGTCGACTTTGATCAATATATTGCCAGTAAAAACACCACAAAGACTCAAAATAAAGTCCTAGGCGAGTACTGGTCCGTTTGGCTAAATGAGCCATAAGCGGTGCGGGCTGGCTGTCGAGTTGGCGCAGCCAACGCTTGGCGCTAGCGTCAAATGTGAGTGCGTAGGGGGTCGCATTACAATCGTGCATATGTCGCAATAATGATTCACTATAAAGACTAAAAGCCAAGTCTCGTACGCAGCGATGATGTAACTGACGGCAAAATTGATCGAGCAGGTAAATGGGCATCTCCCGTTGGTGGCTGGTTGGCGTTTAACTAACGCTTGGGCATAATGTGCCCACAACCATAATAGTGCAGCGCTATACACTCATATTATGCGAGTAATGCACGCGCAAATTGCCGCTTCGGTAATTTGGCATAGGAGCAAATGATGACACAGTTTTCTACTATTGGCCTTATCGGTAGGCTCGACAACGATCGCGCGCGTTACAGCGTCGAGCGTTTAATTCGATTTTTGGCCACCCGTAACGTACATACCATTATCGAGGAGCAAACCGCTGAGTTGCTTGGCGGTGGCGTCGGCGATGTTCAAGTTGCTGATATGGATGAGCTGGGCAGTAGTTGTGATTTAGCGATCGTCGTAGGTGGCGATGGTAGCTTACTGAGCGGCGCCCGAGATTTAGTACAATATGGGGTGCCGTTACTGGGGGTTAATCGCGGTCGGTTGGGGTTTTTAACCGATATTATCCCCGAGGCAATCGAGCAGAAAATGGGCGAAGTCTTGGATGGTAAGTACACCATGGAGAGTCGTTTTTTACTGGATATGAGTGTTGTACGCAATGGCCAGCCGGTTAGTACCGGCGATGCTCTCAACGATGTAGTGCTGCACCCAGGCGAGTTTATTCGCATGCTCGAGTTTGAGTTATACGTAGATGACTACTTTGTGACCAGTCAGCGCTCTGACGGTATGATTGTCTCGACTCCTACCGGCTCTACCGCTTATGCATTAAGTGGTGGTGGCCCCATTATGCACCCAAAGCTTGATGCTATTGTATTGGTGCCTATGAATCCTCACACACTGAGTAGTCGGCCGATGGTGGTGACTGGCGACAGCGTTATTAAAATTTTAGTGGGCGAGTGCGACGGCAATAGCGCAACCCCTCGTGTCACCTGTGATGGTCAAACACACGACGTAGTCACAGGCGGCGATGAAATCATCATCAGTAAAAAGCCTCAGCAACTGCAATTACTGCATCCTCTAAATCATAATTTCTATGAGCGTTGTCGTTCAAAGTTAGGCTGGGGAGGGCATTTGCTCGAATAACTATGATCAAAACCTATTTGTCTGACATGGCTGATCGGCTGGATATCATCGGCGATATACACGGCTGCGAACAAACCCTTATACGGTTGTTGACGCAACTCGGCTATCAAAAACACAATGGGGTTTACCGTCATCCAGAGCGCCTAGCGGTTTTTTTAGGAGATATTATCGATCGTGGCCCACGTATTCGCGAAGCATTAAACCTAGTGCGATCTATGGTTGAAGCCGGTTGTGCGAAAATGATTTTGGGCAACCATGAAGTTCATGCCCTTTGTTATTGTTCGGCGCACCCCAGTGCACCGGGTAACTATATACGGCCACACACCCCGCGTAATACTCATACTATTGCTGCTACACTCGAGCAATTTGCCGCTTACCCCGACGAGTGGCAAGATCACCTGCAGTGGCTTAAAACTCTGCCGTTATATCTTGATTTTGGCCAGTATCGCGTGGTGCATGCCTGTTGGGATGATGCTTTGATCACGGCTCGTAGCAGCGCCCGGCTGAGTGAGGATGAGTTAACGGCAATGGCCGACCCAGCCAGTGCCACGGCCCAGGGCATCAAGCGCTTAACCTCGGGCTTTGAGCTTGCATTGCCGGATGATTGTCGTATGTTTAGCGCCGAAGGTTATCGGCGGCGCAGTTTTAGGGCTAAATTTTGGGTTAATAACCCAGCTTGTCTGGGCGATTTAGAATTCCAGCCCGATGCGCTGCCTGATGCAGTGGCTCAGCAGCCGGTGGATAGCGACCTGAAAGCGCGCTTGGTGGTGTATGATAGCGACCAACCGCCAGTGTTTGTGGGCCATTATTGGCTGTCGGGCAAACCCGCGCCGGTTGCCAGTAACGTCGCCTGCCTAGATTACAGCGCCGTAAAGTTTGGCCGTTTGGTGGCATACCAAACCGATGCGAGCGGTGTTATTAATAGCGAAAACTTTGTCTGGATCTATGTTGATCCGTAGCGTCCCCACAAGGTTTATAACGTATGATTTTTAGACGATGAACAATCATCGTAAAAGTTAAAATTACCACCATATGCCAGTGTTAAGCTGGCCCAACGGATGTCGTTTGTGTCTTGGAATAATGTCAGTGTGTTTCCCCTTAGTGATGACTTAACCTTGCTGGTGCGTGAATTACGCGCCAGAGGTGTGCCGCATCGGGTTGTTGAAATTAACGGCCAGCAAAACTTGCAGGTGCCAGACGGCCAATTAGTTGAGCCAGTATCGCAGTTAGTGCAGCAATGGCGAGATGACGAGCTGGCTCCAGTCACAGATGAGGCATTTGTAAGCACGCCAGTGCAATCGCCCAAGATGCTCTCGCCATGGCGTACGCCCATTACTTTATTGCTGGTGGCTTTAAGTGCACTAGGCTTTGCTGTGGTCGAGACCAAGTTACTACAACCGTGGCTCGGTTATTTAACATTTTTCCCTCTCGAACCAGTTGCTGGGGGGTATCGCTGGCAACCATTCTCCGAGGCCTTAGCTCGTGCCGAGTACTGGCGTTTAATTACCCCTGCATTTTTACACTTTGGTGTTTTTCATATTGTATTTAACAGTTTGTGGATGTGGGATTTAGGCCGACGACTCGAGTTTGTGGTCGGTAAGTTCAGCTACCTTTTGTTTTTTCTGCTGACGGCTACTGCTAGCAATGTCGCGCAATATTTCTGGGCCGACCAAGTCAGTCTTTTTGGCGGCATGTCGGGCGTTGTCTATGCACTCGTCGGTTACATTTGGATTCGCCAATGGCTTGATCCACACCCCGTTTTGGCGGTGCCGCGGGGCATTATTGTTTTTATGTTAGCTTGGCAGGTGTTGTGTCTAAGCGGAGCTGTTGATTACTTCTTGGCCGGTGGCATCGCCAACGGCGCACATGTAGGCGGTTTACTGGCGGGAATGTTTATCGCCGGAGCTTTTGCGCTGGCAAAGCGCGCCGGTTTTGTGCGTTAGTGGCCACCATTAGCATTTGTTAGCACCATTGAATTTATTGATTGTAGAGTCGTTAGGCCTTTTTATGGATAATTTACAACAATTGTTACAGAGTATTACCCCTGATATTTACCAGCGTTTAAAGCTGGCTATCGAACTTGGCAAATGGCCCGACGGCCAACGCTTAACGCAAGAACAGCGCGAGCTGTGTATGCAAGCGGCCATCTCCTACGAGCACCAGCACTTACCACCAGAGTCGCGCTCTGGCTATATCCCGCCTAAACCCCACCAGCATTGTGGTAGTAAGGGCGACGATTTAGAAACGCTCGACATCAACGCGGAAACGCCGTTAAAGTGGAACTAGGGTAAAAGTGCATGAGTTTATTGTCCGTCAGTGGCCCGTTAAAAAAAATGCATACTAAGCTCGATGATGCTGGGCGAGCCCATTACGAGCTAGAGTTAGGCGATACCCGAGTAGCGTTAAGTGAATTACTGAATCACCAGGTGACGCTAGTGGCCAGTGGTGAAATATTTTGCGTGCTATGCAGCCGTAAAACCAACAAAAGTTTTTCTCAGGGACACTGTTATCCCTGTTTTACACGCTCCGCCTCGTGCGATATTTGTATGGTTAGCCCAGAAAAATGCCACTTTGAGCAGGGCACCTGCCGCGATCCTGAGTGGGCGTTATCGTTTTGTTTTAACGAGCACGTCGTGTATCTTGCCAACTCCTCTGATCCTAAGGTTGGCATTACCCGGGCCACCCAAATACCCACCCGCTGGATAGATCAAGGCGCGAGTTGGGCGCTACCAATATTCCGAGTGGCCACACGGCAATTGGCAGGGTTGGTCGAGACCGAGCTTAAGCCTCATATTAGCGATAAAACCCGCTGGCAGGCGATGCTAAAAGGGGCTCCAGAAGAGGTTGACTTAACCGCGCTGGCCGCCGAATTAACCCCGACGGTTATGCCGTATATCAATACGCTTAACGATAAGTATGGCGAAAATTCGGTACGCTTGGTGGCGGATGCCACCCCCCCAGAGCCGGTTAAAATTATTAGTTATCCGGTGGCGCAATACCCCAGTAAAATCAAATCCCTTAATTTAGATAAACAGCCTATTTTATCGGGCCGGTTAACCGGTATAAAAGGGCAATACCTGATGTTTGGCGATCAAGTGTTTAATGTAAGAAAATTTTCCGGCTATCAGGTTCAGCTTGATATCAGCGAATAGCCTAACCTGAGCAAGCCCACAAGAGCGTACAGAAGGTACTGAGGTTTTTATGAATGATTCAGTAAGCACACAAAAAGACGCAGGTGCTGCCGAGCAGGCAAGTGCCGCGCCCCACACTATTTATTTAAAAGATTACCAGCCGCCGGCGTATCGTATTGATGCCACCGAGTTGCGAGTTGATATTGGTGAGCAATCGGCCCGTGTAAGTGCCAGTTTAACGTTTGAGCGCCAAGCCAAAAACTGTGATAGCTTGTTTTTACACGGCGAATCACTTGAGTTGATCAGCGTTGCGATTAACGATCGAACTCTAGCCGCCGATCAATATAAAGTAGACACTAAAGGTTTAACGCTTTTTAATCCGCCCGAGTCTTTTACGTTACAAACTGAGGTGGTGATTTACCCTAAACAAAATACATCGCTCGATGGGCTATATAAATCACGCAGTATTTACTGCACTCAGTGCGAGGCCGAAGGCTTTCGGAAAATCACCTATTTTCTCGATCGCCCCGACGTGATGAGTGATTTCACCACCACGATTATTGCCGATCGTGCTAGCTGTCCGATTTTATTATCTAACGGTAATCGGATTGATAGCGGTATGCTAGAAGATGGTCGTCATTTTGCGACCTGGCACGATCCGTTTAAAAAACCCGCCTATTTGTTTGCACTAGTAGCGGGTGATCTAGCGTCTATAAAAGATGAGTTTATTACCCAGTCTGGGCGTAAAGTGGCGCTTGAGATATTTGTCGAATCAAAAGATCTCGATAAGTGTGATCACGCAATGAGCTCGCTTAAAAATTCTATGAGCTGGGACGAAAAAATCTATGGTCGTGAATACGACTTGGATATTTTTATGATCGTCGCGGTAGACGACTTTAATATGGGGGCGATGGAAAACAAAGGGCTGAATATTTTTAATACATCGTGCGTACTGGCCAAGCCCGAAACCACAACGGATATTGGTTTTCAGCGGGTCGAAGCAGTGGTGGCGCACGAGTACTTTCACAACTGGTCGGGCAACCGCGTAACCTGTCGCGATTGGTTTCAGTTGAGCTTAAAAGAAGGCTTTACGGTTTATCGCGACTCGTGTTTCTCGGCCGATATGGGCTCGAGTACGGTTAAACGGGTAGAAGATGTTAGCCTGTTGCGCGCTCATCAGTTTCCCGAAGATGCAGGCCCCATGGCGCATCCGATTCGGCCCGCCAGCTTTATCGAAATCTCTAATTTCTACACCGTCACCATTTACGAAAAAGGCGCCGAAGTTGTGCGGATGTTGGCCAACTTACTGGGGCCGATAGAGTTTCGCAAAGCAACCGATTTATATTTTGATCGCCACGACGGCCAAGCTGTCACCACCGAAGAGTTTGTCCAAGCGATGGCCGACGTGTCGGGCCGCGACTTAACGCAATTTAAGCGTTGGTATGATCAAGCCGGTACGCCGCAACTTAAAGTGACCGACCATTATCACGAGCCGTCACGCCAATACAGCTTAACGTTTAGCCAATCAACTCCCGCAACCCCTGAGTGTAGCGATAAAAAACCGTTTCATATTCCGGTTGCTATAGGTTTGCTTGGCAGTGCAGGGGAGCTGGCTCTTAAGCTTGATGGAGAAGAGTTGACTGACTTGCCTGAAGACAACACTCACCGCGTACTGGAGCTTACCCAGGCAGAGCAAACGTTTGTCTTTAACGACATACCCGAGCACCCAGTGCCGTCGTTGCTGCGTGGTTTTTCTGCTCCGGTTAAGCTCAGCTTTGCTTATAGCCGTCAAGATTTGGCCGAACTGATGCAGCGCGACAGCGATGGTTTTAACCGCTGGGAGGCATCGCAAAATTTAGCTCTGGGTGTTTTGGACGATGCCATACTTGCGTACCGTCAGGGTGATTTGACAGAGTTCAAGGTTGATCCGCTGTTGCTTGATAGTTACCGAAAATTGCTGAACGATGATCAGCTAGATCGCGCCATGGTAGCGCTTATGCTAACGCTGCCCTCACAAGATTATATTGCCGAGCAATATCAAGTGGTCGAGGTCGAGGCGATTTACAATGCACGCCGCTTGCTCGCTAAAACTATTGCAAAAGAGCTTAACGCCGAATTACGCAAGTGCTTGATGAGCTACGATAACAGTCAGCCTTATCGCGCCGATGCCGACTCTATCGCCGCGCGCAGTCTAAAAAATACCGCGCTGGCGTATCTGATGCTAGAGCCGAGCCAGGCAGACATAGAATATTGTGTTGCGCAGTTTAACAATGCCAACAACATGACCGATGAAATGGCGGCGCTGAGCGCGCTGGTGTATTCCGAGTCAGCGTTGGTTGGCGATCACGGCAAAACCGCGCTCGCGAATTTTTACGTTAAATGGCAGGGCGAAGCGCTGGTAGTGAACCAGTGGCTCTCTTTACAAGCGCGTGACCCACGTCCTAATGCTTTACTGCGGGTAGAAGACTTACTGCAACATCCTGCCTTTGATGCGGCCAACCCCAACAAGATTCGGTCGGTTATTGGGGCATTTTGCATGGCCAACCCGATTAACTTCCATACCGGGTTGCCCGATGATTCATCGGCGGGCTATCGCTTTTTGGCCGATCAAGTAATCGCATTGGATGCCAAAAATCCGCAGATGGCGGCGCGCCTGATAACGCCTTTAACGCGCTGGCGCCGTTATAGCAGCAAGCGTGGCCAAGCCATGCGCGCCCAGCTGGAGCGTATTCAGGCCTCTGCGGGGCTGTCGGGTGACAGCTACGAGATCGTCAGTAAAAGCCTGTAATAACCTAAACGGAGCCTGCCTTGCTTTTGCTGGAGGGCAGCGCCACAATCATCACTTAGATTGGCAATAACCGGTAGCGAGAGAACAGTATGGCAAGTGGATTTGGCAACAAACTGGTTATTGCGATTTCGTCGCGAGCGCTGTTTAACTTAGATGCAAGCCATCAAGTCTTTGTCAAAGACGGTCTTGAGGCTTATTCGCGCTATCAAATAGAACACGAAGACGAGCTTCTGGAGCCGGGTGATGCCTTTCCTGTGGTGCAGAAGCTGTTACGGCTTAATGAAAATTTGCCGGGCGACCCTAAAGTAGAGGTTATTTTACTGTCGCGCAACAGCGCCGATACCGGCCTTAGAGTGTTTAACTCTATCGAGCACTATCAATTGAACATTACCCGCGCGGCCTTTTGCAGTGGTTTAAGCCCTTATCGCTATGCCGCAGCATTTGGTTGCCACCTGTTTTTGTCGACCGAAGCCGAGGACGTACGTAGCGCACTTGAGCATGGCATTGCGGCGGCGACCTTGATGGCCCCTAAACATCGCACCGAACACAATAATCAGCTGCGCTTTGCCTTTGATGGCGATGCGGTGCTGTTTTCGGATGAAGCCGAGCAAATTTTTAAACGCCAGGGGCTAAGTGCGTTTACCGAAAGCGAAAAAGCCGCGGCTAAAACCCCACTCAGCGGCGGGCCGTTTAAGTCGTTTTTAGATGCTTTGCATAAATTACAGGCTGAATATGCCGATGCCGATAATTGCCCGATTCGCACCGCGCTGGTTACCGCTCGCTCGGCACCGGCCCACGAGCGGGTGATTCGCACGCTACGAGCCTGGAAGGTCCGTATCGATGAATCGTTGTTTTTAGGCGGTTTACCCAAAGGCGAGTTTCTTAAAGCCTACGATGCAGACGTGTTTTTTGACGATCAGCTGGCCCATATTGATTCGGCCAGTGAGCACGTGGCTACCGGTCATGTGCCTCACGGCATTGCTAATTCACCCGAATATAACCAAGCCGGAAAGTCGTAAATTTAGCCCAAGTTAACCATAAAGAGTCGTTTTGAAAGGGTTGTTTGGTGCTCTTAGAAAAATCAGCTATTCTTAACATGAATAATCAACTATATTTTTATAACACTAAGTAGGTTGGCCACTTGGAGGGCTTATGAAGCTGCAACAACTCCGGTACATTTGGGAAGTAGCCCATCACGATCTCAATGTGTCCGCGACCGCACAAAGCCTGTACACCTCACAGCCGGGCATTAGTAAACAAGTGCGTTTGTTAGAAGATGAGCTCGGGGTCGAGGTATTTTCTCGTAGCGGTAAACACCTAACCCGTATCACGCCTGCCGGCGAAGCAATTCTTAAGACAGCGGGCGAGATCCTGCGCAAAGTAGAGAGCATTAAGCAGGTAGCGCAAGAGTTCAGCAATGAGCGCAAAGGAAGTTTATCCATTGCCACTACCCACACTCAGGCGCGCTACGCCTTACCCCGTGTTATTAAAGAGTTTATCGGCCAATATCCCGATGTCTCTTTGCATATGCACCAAGGCACACCGATGCAGATCTCCGAGATGGCCGCCGACGGCACTGTCGATTTTGCGATTGCCACGGAGGCCCTAGAGCTATTTAGCGACTTGGTGATGATGCCCTGTTACCGCTGGAACCGCTGCATTGTCGTGCCGCGCAATCACCCGCTGACGCAGCTGTCTGAGTTAACCCTTGAAGATATCGCACAGCACCCGATTGTCACCTATGTATTTGGCTTTACCGGCCGCTCTAAGCTGGATGAAGCCTTTATTAATAAAGGCCTTGCACCTAGGGTTGTGTTTACCGCAGCGGATGCCGATGTCATTAAAACCTACGTTCGGCTTGGGCTTGGTATTGGCATTATTGCTAAAATGGCCTTTGATGAAACCGTCGATAATGACCTTGTAGCCCTTGATGTAGATCATTTGTTTGCCGCCAGCATTACTAAAATCGGCTTCAGACGCGGCACGTTTATTCGTGGCTTTATGTTCGACTTCATCCAGCAGTTTGCCCCGCACCTTACTCGCGAGGTGGTCAATCAAGCTTACAGCTGTCATTCCCGTGCCGAGCTTGATGAGTTGTTTGCCAATATGCATCTGCCTTCTTACTAAATAGTAAATAACGTATCGGTGTTGGTGATCTAAGCGGCGCGCCGGTACGTATATTTAGTATGAACTCTAAAATCCCAGTTGGTGTAAGTCAGTGCTTGTTAGGTGAACGTGTCCGCTTTGATGGCGGGCATAAACGCTCACGTTATATTACCGACGAGCTAAGTCAGTATTTTGAATTCTTAGGCTTATGCCCAGAAGTGGCGATTGGGCTTGGCACCCCCCGTCAACCGATTCGGTTAGTGGCCAGCGAGCAGGGCACACAAGTGCGCGGCACCCGCGATGTATCGCTAGATGTCACCCAGCCTCTGGCCGATTATGCCAAGCAAGTCACGGCAGATATCAGCCCATTGTGTGGCTATATTTTTATGCAAAAGTCTCCTAGTTGTGGTGTGTTCTCGGTTAAACGCTACAACAACGAGGGGCAGTTGGTCGATAACGATGGGCGCGGCGCCTTTGCCGAGGTTATTACTCGACAATTCCCACTGCTGCCGGTCGAGGAGGCGGGCCGCCTTAATGATGCACGCCTGCGGGAGAACTTCATTACCCGCGTCTATGCTTACCACGACTGGCGTACCCACGTGGAAAGTGACCCCAGCGCTAAACGGTTGTTAGATTTTTACTCGCGCTACAAATACCAAGTAATGGCCCATGATCTTGCGTCTTATCGCAAAATAGGGCCGGTATTGGCCAACTTAAAAACCACCCCTATCGTTGACGCCTGCAATACATTTATTACGCTCTTTATGGCGGCCTTAAGTCACAAGGTAACCCGCAAAGGCAACACCAATACGTTAATGCACCTGCGTGGCTACCTAAAAACCACGACTAGCCGTGACGAAAAAGCCGAACTGGGTGAACTAATAGAACAGTACCGAGAGGGCCTAGTGCCTTTGGTGGTGCCGCTAACGCTACTTAAACATCATTTGCGTAAAATTGACGATCCATACCTACAGCAACAAACCTTTTGGTCGCCACATCCCGAAGTGTTGGGGTTGCGCAATACTAATGAAGAATAGCAGTAAGCGTATTCGCGGTTCGCTAACAAGCTTTAGAGTGCGTAATCAACAGCTATGAAAACCTTAATGTGGTTTCGATCTGACCTGCGTTTAACCGATAATCCAGCGCTGCATCACGGTTGGCAAGCCGCCGAGGGAGAGCTGTTCGGTTGCTACGTATTGTGCGAGCAATTTATTACCCAGCACCCAATCAACTCGCGTCAGCTGTGGTTTATTTATCAGCATTTGTGCTTATTACAGCAAGCGTTTGAGCAGGCAGGGCTAGCCTTTCATGTTTTGCGGGTGCAGCGCGCCGCCGATATTCCCGCCGCAATTAAAAAGTTATGCGCAGCGCAAAATGTCACCAAATTGGTGTTTAACGCCGAATACCCCGTTAACGAACTCTTGCGTGACAAAGCGGTGATCGCCGCGTTAGATGCTATTGGGGTTGTCAGCAAACGTTATCACGATCGGGCGTTGGTGCCGCCGGGCATGTTGACCACCCAGCAAGGCACACCTTATAAAGTTTATTCGCCGTTTGCCCGCGCGTGGCGCTCGCAGGTGATGAACTTCGAATTTAACCTTTACGATTCGCCAATAGCTCTCAGCAATAAACCAAACAACTCGCTCGCGCCTCAATCACCTGGTCAAGCAATGCTGCAGGGCGCATTCGCCCAGTGCGGAATCGAAGCTGCGGCATTATCTATGTCAGAGCTATGGCCGGTGGGAGAGCAGGCGGCGGCCAAAACATTGGCTGAATTTTGTCGTAATAGTATGAGTAATTATCGTCACGCTCGAGATTACCCGGCATTGATTGGCACCTCTGGATTATCGCCGTACCTTGCTATCGGCGTGCTCTCGCCCAAACAATGTGTCATAGCGGGCCGCGATGCAAGCCAGGGGTTGTGGAGCGAGGATGAGGGAGCTGCATGCTGGATAGGTGAATTAATTTGGCGTGATTTTTATATGCACATCATTGCCGCCTTTCCTGCACTAAGCCGCCACAGGCCGATGCAAGTGTACACAGAAGGTTTTGCTTGGAGCCGTAACCAAGATGATTTTAAGCGTTGGTGCGAAGGTCAGACCGGGATTCCCATTGTCGATGCCGCCATGCGTCAGCTCAACCAAACCGGCTGGATGCACAACCGTCTGCGCATGGTGAGCGCCATGTTTTTAACCAAAAACTTACGCATAGATTGGCGTATGGGCGAGCGTTATTTTATGGAGCAACTAATTGATGCCGATTTTTGCTCTAACAATGGCGGTTGGCAGTGGAGTGCCTCGACCGGCACCGATGCCGCGCCTTATTTTCGGATCATGAACCCCCAATCCCAATCCGAACGCTTTGATGCTGATGGAGATTTTATTCGTCGTTTTGTCCCTGAATTAAAGAGCGTAATCGGAAAGAAAATCCACAACCCCGCTGGCAGCGTAGAAAATTACCCCGCACCCATGGTGGATTTAAAAGAATCTCGCGCAACTACCATTGCCATGTTTAAAGCACTTAAATAATTTTTATATAAATGCCGGGCTTGCCATTTAGAGCCAAGACGGTCGTGTTGTTACAAATCAAACCGACTCACTGCAGCTTGCTGCTTTGTTTGTCTTGAATCTCGTCAGAAAAATAATCTTGCATCCAGTTAAACAGTGTTTCGGTGCTTACTTCTGGTAGTGCCTTGCGCTGGAAATCATCGCCTGGACTCTCGTCAAGACCTATAAACTGATAGAGAAGTGTGCCGGATTCACCATCATGCAAAACCAACATGATGCGCCGGCGAGTGCGCAGGCAATCAATCGTCATAACATCTGCCGGAATACCGCTGTCGCGCAGTCCGCGACGTATTGCGATTACTGGGTTGATATGTTGATGTGCCAGCTGAATTTTTGCGTGGGCTTCGCTGGCTTGGTCGGACAGCGTTTTTAGCGGGTCTTCGGACATCGGTAGCTCCTTGAACAATGATGCGGCTAGAATAACAGAATTGGCCGTTAGCGGGGCTTTGCTTTATACGGGCATTGGATAATTGTTGCCAGCAAGAATTTAAATAGAGGGTTTTTGTACCACATCGTCGGGGGTCAGACCGCGCAAGTCGTAAGCAAAGGCAATAATATGGGCGATGGCTAAATAGAGTTTCTCAGGAATTGCATCGCCTAACTCCAGCGTGACTAAAAAATCTACCAAGGTGGCGTTATCACACAGGGGGACATCGTTTTGTTCGGCAATATCAATAATTTGTCGCGCAACGTCACCCGTGCCGGTGGCGCTAATAATGGGCGCGCTGTTGCCGTCGTAATAAAGCGCTACGGCTTTTTGCAGCTCGGCATCGGTAAATTCATCACTCATTAGTGGCTCCCGCCTCGTTGTGCATCAAGTTTTTACGTCGACTAAGTGGTAGCTTAGCTTGTTGCCTTTGTGCGGTGGCACACCCTGATGGTACTGTACATCGCGCACTTCGATATCATGGCGGGCTAAGGTGTTGCGTATGCCGGTAAATGCTTGCTGTGCTTTGCTTAAAGTCTGTGCCTGCTCTGACCAAAAAGCTAAACTTAATTGCTCGTTGCGTAGGCGCAGACGCACAAAAAACTCGCCGATTCCCGGTGGATCTAGAGTTAAATTAACTTGCCAAAGCTTGCTGCGCTCGGTGTTCTCGTCAGAGGTTTGTTCGGTCTCGGTTTGCTCTTCTATTTCTATATGGGCGGGATACAAATGGCTATCGAGTCTTACCGGAATATCAAACGTTAAATGTACCGGTGCTGTGCTGGCTTCGGCGCTGCGGGTCGACTTGCTCTCTGGTTGCAGTTGGTTCAGTCGCACCCGAGCTAGAGTGTTAAGGCTTAGCTGGTGCATCAGCAGCACTAATTGGGTTTGCAGCATGCGCAGAGATTCACCACCGTTGCTGACGCTATGATTACTCAGCATTTGCATCAGCGAGGGCAGGGCCATTTCACCCGCCAGTGGCGGGCTTGCCGTTTGAGCGTTAGCGCTTGCGCTAGTTTGCGGGTTTGCTGCGCCCGCCGCAGATTTCGTGGGGGCTAAATATTGTAGTAATGCGGCTTTTAGGTCTCGCGCCAACACGTCTCTAACTGCGGTATCTGGAGTGGTGCTCTGCACGGCACGGGCAAGCCTAGGTTCAAGTAATGTGCCGCTTTGCTCAAGTGCTTCACGAACAGCTTTTCCAGAGGGCGGGGCATTTAAGTTGAGCGCCAGCTGGTCTATCTGGCTTAACAGCTTTGTCAGGCTTTTATCGGCCCCGGCTTGGGTCACACTGGTGGGGGCGGTGGGCAGACGTCGCAGTTGCGAGAGTAAGTCTTGCTGGCCTTGGCGCGGCATTAGTTCGCGCAGTACGGGTTTTAATGCTGCAAGTAAAGCGGCAGTTTTGGGGGAGATGCTGTCGCCAACATTGGGGATATTAAATTTTGTATTTAATGCCGTCAAACGACGATCCGGTGTGAGGTAAACCTCTATCAATTGGCCTTTGACTAACGGTTTATCAATAACGGTGGTGACACTTTTACCTTTAATTAACAGCGCCGCTAGGTGCATTTCGTTGCGGGCCACGGCGCCGCGATAGGTGTTTAACAAGGCTGTGCGGGCGCTTTCGGCGTTAGCGGGCGCGCTCGTGTTGGAGGCCGGTGCTGCTATTGGAGTATTACTGGCGGCGTTATTGTTGCCTCCGGTTAACAATTTGGCGCTTAGTGCAGCATTTAACGGGGTGCTTTTTAATACTTGTGCCTGTGCTCGCTCGCCCAACGCTAGCGGCAATGCATTGCTATTGCTGGCTGGCGCGCCTGCGGCGGGGCGCTTTAGGCCACCGGCAGCGGTATAAAGGCTCGATATATCAACAGGCATATAGAGGTTCCATAGCTAATAAAGGACAGCTTAGCGACTATTCCGTGGCTTTGGGTAAACATTTGCCGCCAACGCCTATATAATCGGCGCCACTGTATACAGACTGTGTCGGCCGCGGGCTTAAAAGTTTGAGCGTCAGCCATACTGGTCGTTGTACTCGGACATTGGATTGAAATGTGAGTGAGCCACTATTAACACTGAATAACCTGAGTTGCGAGCGCGATAGTCGCACGTTATTTAGTGGCGTTCACTATAGCTGTCCGCCAGGCACTTTACTGCAAATTGTTGGTTTTAATGGTGCCGGTAAAACCACATTGCTGCACACCGTTGCCGGGTTGCTGCCTGCTGCCTGTGGCGATGTACGATGGCGCGGGCGTCCCATTGCCCAGCAGCGTCAAGCTTTTTACCAAGATCTACTGTATTTGGGGCATCAAGTACCTGTTAAACCACAGCTGAGTGTGCGCGAAAACCTGCTATGGTTGGGAGCCCTTAATACCCCGGCAACCGAGGCGGCTATTGCAGCGGCGCTTGTCGAAGTCGATTTAGCCGGTTTTGAAGACTCTCCCTGTTACGCACTATCGGCGGGACAAAAACGCCGCGTGTTGCTGGCACAGCTGTACCTAAGCCGCGCCGCCTTGTGGATACTGGACGAGCCATTTACCGCAATTGATAAATCGGGGGTGTTAAAGCTAGAAGCCGCTATGGCGCGCCATGCTACTAATGGCGGGGTAGTATTGTTTACCTCTCATCAGCCTTTGGCGATGGCCGAATTTACAACTTTAGATTTGTCCGCCTTTCAGCTCTCAGAGCAGCCGTCAGAGGAGGCCATTTAATGCCTATCGGTCATGACGGTTATCAAGTTGGCACAGGCTTTAAAGCCATATTGCGTCGTGATTTAACCTCTGTGTGGCGCAATCGCAGTGATATTGCCAGCCCCTTAGTGTTTTTCTTAATCAGTATCACCTTGTTACCGCTGGGGGTCGACCCGTCTGACAAGCTATTGGCGGTTATTGCCCCAGGGATGATATGGATAATGGCGCTATTGGCCACGCTGTTATCGCTGGATAGTCTTTTTAGGCAAGATTACGACGATGGCAGCTTAACTCAATTTATCTTGTCTCCTCAGCCGTTATATCTTACGGTGCTGGCCAAAGTTATCGTTCACTGGTTGACCACCGGCTTGCCTTTGGCGCTAATTGCCCCGGTATTGGGGGTAATGTTGTCACTGCCAGCTGGGGGTTATTGGCCGCTGGTGTTGTCATTGATCATTGGCACCGCGATTATGAGCTTAATCGGAGCCATGGGCGCGGCACTGACTGTTTGTTTGCGCAGCAGTGCCTTAGTGTTAACGCTGATTGTTATGCCGCTGTATTTACCGGTGCTGATTATTGGCTCTAATACGGTCAGCTCATCAGTGGCCGGGTTTGGCGCTGCACAAGGTCTTGCACTGCTGGGCGCGGCGCTAGCAATGGCGTTACTGGTAATGCCCGTGGCGGCAGCCGGTGCGCTAAGAATATCGTCCAACCACTAATTATAAATAATGAGGTAGACACTTGGCTTGGCAATGGTTTCATCGACTTGGTTCGCCCCGCTGGTTTTACGAAAAATCCAGTCGCTGGCTGGTGTGGTTTGCGCCGTTAAGTATCGCATTAATGCTTGTGGGTATCGGTTGGGGGCTTGGCTTTGCCCCCATAGACAGCAAGCAGGGCGATAGCTACCGTATTATTTTTATTCATATGCCTGCAGCGGCGTTGGCTTTGGCCGGTTATTACATTATGGCTATCGCCGGTGCGGTTGGGCTAATTTGGAAGATGAAGCTGCCGTTTATGGTAATGAAGTCCGCCGCCCCCATTGGCGCCGCGCTCACCATCTTAACGCTCGCCACCGGTTCGCTTTGGGGACACCCCACCTGGGGAACCTTTTGGGAGTGGGATGCACGCAATATTTTTATGTTGGTGCTGCTGTTCTTATACGCGGGAATCGTCGTGCTGGCCGAGGTTTACCCAAGCCGCGACGCCGCCGATAAAGCCTGCGCAATTTTGGCTTTAGTCGGCACTATCAATGTTCCCATTATTTATAAATCCGTCGATTGGTGGTACAGCTTACATCAGCCTGCCAGCATCAAGTTGACAGGCGGCTCGACGATTCACTCCAGTATGTTGTACCCACTTTTAGTGTGTATCTTGGCTTATTATTGTTTTTACACGTTGGCACTTATTTTATATACACGCCGAGAAATTTTAGTGCGAGAGGCCCGCACCAGCTGGGTGCTAGAGTTGGCGCAAGGGCAGGGTAAATCTAATAAAGCAGGTGATGGATTATGATCGAGTTTAGATTTTCATCGCTGGCCGATTTTATGTATATGGGTGGGCACGGGGTTTACGTTTGGTCATGCGCGGCCATTGCATTGCTTATTTTAGCGCTGCTATTGGTTTACCCCATTGTTACCGCTAAAGCACAGTTAAGCCGAATTAAACACCAACAAGCCATGCAAAAAATGCAACAACAACGGCATCAACAAGCTCGCGCCAGCAGTCACTAACCGGAATATATTATGCATCCAGCTAGAAAACAGCGACTGATTGTGGTCATCGCTATCGTGATTTTATCCAGCGTTGCCATTGGCTTGCTGGTGTATGCTCTGCGCCAAAACATTAACTTGTTTTACCCGCCCAAAGCTTTTAGTGCTAACGAGGTGCCACGCAATGTGCGCCTGCGTGCCGGCGGCTGTGTTAGTCCGGGTACGGTTGTGCGTAGTGAGGATTCCCTGCAAGTGGTTTTTACGCTGGTTGACCCCGAGGGATCATTGGAGGTGAATTACGATGGTATTTTGCCCGACCTATTTGCCGAAGGCGAAGCTGCCGTGGTCAACGGCCAGTGGCACGATGACAATATTTTTTACGCAGACCAAGTATTGGCGAAGCACGATGAAACCTATATGCCACCCGAGGTTGCCGAAGCCATGAATAACGGCGAAAAACACGAAGCAACATGCGCGGAGATGTCTTATGGTTCCTGAGCTTGGTCACCTAGTCTTGATCTTGGCGTTACTCGTTAGCGCCGCGTTATTTGTCTTGCCGTTATTGGGGGCGCAGCTTCGTTCATTGCCGTTAATGCTCTCGGCTCGCTCACTGGCGAGCGGGCAGTTTGTTCTAATTGCTGTGGCATTTGGCTGTTTAAGCTGGGCTTTTATCCACGATGACTTTTCGGTCGCTTACGTTGCCAATCACTCCAATAGTTTAATGCCGGTTTACTACAAGGTAAGTGCGGTATGGGGTGGTCACGAAGGCTCGTTGTTGTTGTGGATATTGATGCTGTCTGGCTGGACCTTTGCAATCACTCTTTTTAGTAAAGCGCTGCCCATTGATTTGCAGTCTAGAGTGCTGGCCGTAATGGGGTTTATCGCGACCGGCTTCTTGATGTTTATTTTGTTCACATCAAACCCGTTTGATCGCATTTTGCCTTTAGCGGCGTTGGAGGGCAGTGACTTAAACCCGCTCTTGCAAGACCCCGGACTTATTTTTCATCCGCCGTTGCTGTACATGGGCTATGTAGGTTTTAGTGTGGTGTTTGCTTTTGCCATTGCCGCACTGCTAACCGGTAAGCTCGATAGCGCTTGGGCTCGTTGGTCACGCCCTTGGGCGACAACCGCGTGGGCTTTTTTAACGATTGGTCTGGCGCTGGGTAGCTGGTGGGCATATTACGAGCTTGGCTGGGGCGGCTGGTGGTTTTGGGATCCGGTAGAAAACGCCGCTTTTATGCCGTGGCTTGTGGGTACCGCATTAATCCATTCGCTAGCCGTTACCGAAAAGCGCGGGCTATTTAAAAGCTGGACTATTCTGCTGGCCATATTTACCTTCTCTTTAAGTTTGCTGGGGACTTTTCTGGTGCGCTCTGGTGTACTGACATCCGTACACGCCTTCGCCAATGATCCAGAGCGAGGCCTGTTTATACTGGTCTTTTTGGCCGTGGTTGTCGGCGGCTCATTGTTGTTGTTTGCAGTGCGAGCACCAGTGGTTAAAAGTGCGCCAGGCTTTACGCTTTTATCCCGTGAAACCTTGTTGCTGGCCAACAACGCACTGTTAGTGGTTAGCATGCTTACGGTGCTGTTTGGCACCTTGTTTCCCTTGGTGGCCGACGCTCTTAAGTTGGGAAAATATTCGGTCGGTGCCCCTTATTTTAATTTAACTTTTTTACCTTTTATGGTTCTTATTTGCCTGCTAATGGGCATCGCACCTTCGAGCCGCTGGAAGCGTACGGAGGTGGGGCCCGTTCGTCGTACGGTGATGGCGCCATTGACGCTATCACTGGTATTGGCTTTAGTGGTGCCGTGGTTGCTAGGTGACTTGACGCTTGGCATGGCGCTGGCCACTTTTTTAGGTAGTTGGGTAACATTAACCACACTAAAAGATCTTTGGTTAAAAAGTGCCAATAAAAATGGCCGAGCCAAAGGTCTAAAGCAACTTAGCCTTAGTTACTACGGTATGGTGATTGCGCACTTAGGTATCGCACTTGCGGTGTTTGGGGTTTGTTTTACCAGCCATTACAGTGATGAACAAAAACTAAGAATGGATGTGGGCAAGCCGGTTGAGGTTGCAGGTTATCAATTTACTTTAGAGCGGCTCGATGAAATTCGAGGCCCCAACTATTTGGCCGATCAAGCGACCGTTACCATGAAAAAAGAGGATCGGGTGTTGCGCGTTTTACAGCCGCAAAAACGGCGCTATCTGGCAGGTGGCCAGATTATGACAGAGGTTGCTATTGATCCCGGTTTTACTCGCGATGTGTATATCGCTATGGGCGATAAAATTGATGCCGACAGTTGGGCGATGCGCGTGCATTACAAAGCATTTGTACGTTGGATTTGGTTGGCCGCTTTAATGATGGCCGCGGGTGGCTTTCTGGCCATTATCGATAAGCGTTACCGCAAACGTGCGGCCGCCCCTCAGGTGGGTGTGTCATCCATGACTCAGAAGGGGGCCGTGTAATGGGACGGCTTAAATTATTTGTGCCATTGATTGCACTGCTTATTTTGTTGCCACTGTTTTATGTCGGTTTATCTCTCGATCCAAACTCAATGCCGTCTGCACTTGTTGGCAATCCGGTGCCCGAGTTTGAGTTGCCGATGCTTGAAGATGACACAAAAATAATACGCAGCGATGATCTAAAAGGCGAAGTGGCATTGCTGAATATATGGGCGACTTGGTGTTTTGCCTGTAAAGCCGAGCATCCATATCTTGTGCGGCTCGCCAAGCAAGAGGGCGTGAAAATAATTGGTATTAATTATCGCGATGAAAGAGCGCCCGCACAAAAATGGTTAAAAGAATTACATAACCCTTACCAGTACAGCTTGTTCGATAAAGAGGGCCGGTTGGGGTTGGATCTGGGCGTTACTGGGGCACCCGAAACCTATGTCATCGATCGCCAAGGCATTGTGCGTTATCGCCATATCGGAGTGGTCGATGAGCGAGTATGGCAAGAGACTCTCAAACCTTTATATCAGTCGCTCAGTGCAAATTAAACGGTAGGGGTGATTAGCTCATTTATGTGTAAGCATTACTGCAGCTTTGCGTCTTGCCGGTTATTAGTTTTACTTATGTTTCGGACATAAAAAAGGCCCCTCAGTGAGGAGCCTTTTAAAATAGTGGCGGACCGGACGGGAAATACTCAGGCCATCCTTGGCCTTCGCCCTTCGGGCAGCTCTGCGAGCTGTACCAATTCGCTCCGGGCGAATTGGTCGAACACCGCTTCGCGGGTTCATCGTCCCGTCCGCGAACATAGGCCTATTTAACAGGCATAAAAAAAGACCCCTCAGTGAGGAGCCTTTTAAAATAGTGGCGGACCGGACGGGACTCGAACCCGCGACCTCCGGCGTGACAGGCCGGCATTCTAACCAACTGAACTACCGGTCCGCAAAACTAAACCCGGTGTAAACGTGTAAATGGTGGGTGGTACAGGGATCGAACCTGTGACCCTCGCCTTGTAAGGGCGATGCTCTCCCAGCTGAGCTAACCACCCCCGCGTTCAGAAGCTGCGCATTCTACTGGATTCCCGATAAGTGTCAAACTCTTTTTTTAAATTGTTCTAATTTTTTCTTCAGTATGAAAAGTGCGCGCTATACAGGGGCGCTAACTCGCATCCAATGCGGCGGGTGGGTATACTTGCCAAAACTTAAATAAGGGCGTTAAAGATGCACAAATTGTTGATTCTCTTACTGATATTTTTTACTTCTGTATGCTCTGCAGAAGCTATATACCAGTTTGATAATAAGGTCGATGAGGCGCGTTTTAAGGCTTTTACAGAAGAGTTGCGCTGCCCGACCTGCCAGAGCCAAAACCTTGCCGGCTCAGATGCAATGATTGCGCAAGATTTACGCCGTGATATTTACGAGCAAATTCAAGATGGTCGCAGCGATAAAGAGATTACCGATAACATGGTTGCTCGCTACGGTGATTATATTTTGTACCGGCCGCCTCTTACTGGCGCCACCTTTGCTTTGTGGGTGACGCCGTTTGTACTGCTGATTATTGCCATTATCAGTATTATTTTACTGGTGCGCCGCCGTCGTGCAGAGCAGCTAGAGCAACCGCTGGACCCGCTCGAACAAGCGCAGCTGCAGCGCTTGATAGATAGCAAAGCAACCAATGCCGGCAGCAGCCCCCAGGAGCAACCCAATGAGTGAATTTATGCTAGCCACGGCCGTGTTATTGCTGTTTGTCGTGGGTGTCTTTATTTGGCCGGTTTGGCGGGCCAAACGTATTACCGGTATAGATGGGGCTGCGGTTCAAGCGGGAGACCAGCGCAACGATGAAAATTTGGCTCTGTATCGTGAGCATGCGGCAGAGTTGGATAACGAATTACAGCTACAGCGTATCGACCAAGCTCAGCACGATCGGTTAGTTGCCGAGTTACAGCGCAATTTTTTAGCTGACCAGAGTGTGGATGCCGAGCGCGCGCTAAACCGTCGCGGCGGCAGCATTTTATTGGTGGGCTTGCTGGCATTGGTTATCGCCTCGGGTTGGCTGTATATCGCTCGCGGCTCTAGTGCCGATGTTTTGTTCTCCCAGATGCAGCAGCAAGTTGAGCGCGACAATATACAAGCGTTGCGCTCGGGTGATACACCCGATGCCGCCCCCACCCGTGAGCTTATTAAAGCGATCGAGACGCGTCTGCTAAACCAGCCGGAGAATACCCAATACTGGTATTTGCTTGGTCGTTACGGCAGTCAAGTGGGTGATTTTAATGCCGCCGAGCGAGGTTTCCGTGAAGTGTTTAATCGCGCACCGGTCGATTCTGGCAATGCTTCGGCTCTGGCGCAGGCGATCTTTTTAAATAATGGCAATCAGATAAACGATGAAATCGAGTTTCTTGTTGGTCGCGCCTTAGAGGTCGATGCAAAAGATACCACAGCACTGGGTCTTGCCGGCATTATCGCCTTTGAGCAACAAAATTTTGCCGATGCCGCACGCTTCTGGGGCACCGCTGTTAATGCCACCCCCGAAGGGACGCCTGGACGCCAAGCGCTATTGGCTGGAGTGGCTCGCGCCCACGCCCAAGCGCAGCAGCGCGGTCAGTTGCCCAAGGTTACGAAAGCCGAACAGACATCGAGCTCTGCCGTAGAATGGTCCGTTCCAATCACACTGTCTCTTGCTCCCGAGCTTGAGCTGCCAGCAGGTGCCACGCTGTTTTTGTACGCGCGCGAATACCAAGGCAGCCCCATGCCCCTTGTGGTTAAACGCCTGCCAGCCCCTCAATTTCCAGCGACTATTATCTTGGATGAAACAATGGCCATGACAAGCGTTGACCGTTTGTTTGCGACAAAACAAATCGAGATAGTCGCAAGGGTGTCGCTAGGGGGGCAGGTGAGTGCCGCGCCCGGAGATTTACAGGGCTTGCTCGGACCGTTGCAAATTGATGCGCTGCCCGAGCCGCTAAATATTCAAATTGATACTCAGCTATAAATGCGTTTAGCTAGAGTGATAACTGCGCCAACTGACTAAACTTTAGTCAGTGGTGTGCTGCTGCGAGCTTGGAGCTTTTGCAAAGCTTAAAAACTTTACGGTTTTGCTAGCGCGAAAGGTGTAAAGACTGGGGCAAATGTGTAGAATTCTCCGTTAAAATTCGGCTCGCTATGGGTCCGAGCGCCAGTGGGCGGGCTTGCCCATTCAATAAGTTTTGCAACGCTGCCAATACTCGCCCCGAGCGAAGATAACGAGTGATAAGGACCTATGCGGTTAAAATGTATTAAATTGGCGGGTTTTAAATCATTCGTCGACCCGACAACCGTCAACTTCCCGAGTAACCTTGGCGCCGTTGTAGGCCCCAATGGCTGCGGAAAATCCAACATTATCGATGCCGTGCGCTGGGTGATGGGGGAGTCATCTGCTAAAAACCTGCGCGGCGAGTCGATGACCGACGTTATTTTTAACGGCTCCGGTGGGCGTAAACCCGTAGGGCAGGCCTCTATCGAGTTGGTGTTTGACAACAGTGATGGCACATTGCTGGGTGAGTACGCGGCTTTTAGCGAAATCTCGATCAAACGTAAAGTCAGCCGTGATGCGCAAAACAATTACTACCTAAATGGCACCAAATGCCGCCGTCGTGATATTACCGATATCTTTCTAGGCACCGGTCTTGGGCCGCGCAGCTACGCAATTATTGAGCAAGGCATGATCTCGCGCCTGATCGAAGCGAAACCCGAAGAGCTGCGAGTCTACATAGAAGAAGCGGCCGGCATCTCTAAGTACAAAGAGCGTCGTCGCGATACCGAAAACCGTATGCGCCGCACCACCGAGAACCTTGAGCGTTTAACCGATATCCGCGACGAGCTAGAGCGCCAACTGTCGCGCCTAGAGCGCCAGGCGCAGGCCGCCGAGAAATATACCGAGTATAAAAAGCTAGAGCGTGAGCTTAAAGCCCAAGTGCAAGCCATTAAATACCGTGATTTAGATCGGCAGGCCGGCGGTAAACAGCAGGCGATTCGCGAGCTAGAGCTGCGCATGGAATCGTTTGTGACCGAGCAGGTCAACAAAGACACCACCATCGAGAAATGCCGTACCCAGCAGGCCGAGTTAAGCGATACATTTAACGAAGTGCAGGGGCGTTTCTACGCTATTGGCGCCGATATCGCGCGCATCGAACAAAGCATTAAGCACGCCGAAGAGCGCAACCGACAGCTGCAAACCGATATTGAGCGCACCGAGCGGGAAAATAGCGAAGCTCAGGATCGTTTGCGTACCGACACCGAAAAAGCCGAGCAGTGGCAAGAAGAGCTACTGGAGATTGAGCCTGAGCTAGAGCTGGTGCAAGCCGCCGAAGAGTCATCGGGTGACATCCTGGCCGAAGCCGAAGAACAAATGCAAGCCTGGCAGAGTGAGTGGGACGACTTTAACCTACGCGCCGCCGCCCCGCGTCAACGAGCCGAAGTTCAGCAATCTCGTATTCAGCATCTAGAGCAAGTGCAGCAGCGCTTGTTAATGCGTGTTGAAAAGCTCAACGAAGAAAAACGTGGCCTAGCCGATAACAGTGTCGATGACAGTGAGATCGAGCAGTTGCGCGAACAACTGGCCGAGCTTGAAATGCTGATGGACGAGCAACGCGAGCGAGTAGAGGGCTATGCCGATAAGCTCGAACTGTTGCGCAGTGATGGCCAACGCTTTAGTGAAGAGCTAGACGCTAAGCGTAGCGAACTGCAAAGCATGCGCGGCCGGCACGCCTCGCTGGATGCCTTGCAACAAGCCGCGCTGGGCGAAAAAAATAAAGCCGTTACCGGTTGGCTTGAAGCGCGTGGCCTAAGTTCTGCACCGCGCTTGGCCGAAGACGTTCAGGTAAGTGACGGCTGGGATACCGCCCTTGAGACCGTGTTGGGTAATACCCTGCAAGCTGTTTGTGTCGATGGTATTGATGGCACCGCCGAATTTATTGCCGAGCTTGCCCAGGGCGAGCTGGTACTGCTTGACCGCAAAGCAAAAACCGCCGCCAGCGGTGATACCCATACCACCTTAGCAAGCCATGTATCGGCCAGCTGGGATGTCGCCGGTTTGCTAAGCGGCATTTATGTGGCTGATGATCTTAGCGCGGCACTCGCAATGCGCGACTCACTAGGCGCGGCCGAGTCGGTGGTAACTCGTGATGGCGTCTGGCTCAGCCCGCACTGGCTAAAAGTTGCGCGCGACACCGATGCCAGCGCAGGGGTTATTGCCCGTCGCCAAGAGATCGAAGATCTTGATGCTGCGATTATCGAAGCCGAAGCTGCGGCTGAGCAATTGGCCAGCTCAGCGGCGGAAAATCGCGAGCAAATTAAAAACCTTGAAGGCGAACGCGAAAACAATCGACGTGAACTTGATAGCCATAATGCCAAGCACGGCGAGCTGCGCTCGAACGTTAGCGCCAAGCAGGTGCAAATTGAACAGCTTGGGATGCGCAAAACTCGGCTTGAGGCCGAAGTGCGCGAAGCTCGCGAGCAAATGGATCAAGAGGTTGAGCAATTAGCCGAGGCTCGCGTTATTTTAAGTGACGCCATTGGCGCCATGGAGCAAGACACCGATGAGCGCGAAGCGCTGCTGGCACGACGCGATGCGATTCGGGCAAAACTCGATGGCGCGCGGCAAAAAGCGCGGCACGATAAAGACAAAGCGCACGAATTACAAATGCGCGCCGCATCGCTTAATACTCAAATTGACAGCATTAAACTGAGTATTGCCCGTTTACATGAGCAAGCCGAAACGCTTAACGAGCGGCGCGAATTGCTGGCCGAGTCACTGAGTGAAAATCGCGACCCGGCCGAAGAAAATAAAATGGAGTTAGAGTCTGCGCTGGCCAAGCGTATTACTGTCGAGCAAGAGCTTACAGAGTCTCGTCGCTCGTTAGAAGCTGTTGAACACGAGCTGCGCGAAGCCGAACAGTCACGCAACAAAGCCGATCAAGAAGTTCAAGCTGTACGCAGCCACTTAGAGCAAGAGCGTTTAGCCGCGCAAACGTTTGAGGTGCAACGCAAAGGTTTGGCCGAGCAATTGGCCGAAGACAGTTTTGACTTACAAACACTGCTGGACAACTTGGCTGACGATGCAGAGCGAGGGCCGCTGGAGGCCGAGCTTGAACAGTTAGCGGCCCGTATTAGTCGCTTAGGAGCCATTAACCTTGCGGCAATCGACGAATATAAAACCGAGTCCGAGCGTAAAAATTATTTAGACACGCAACACGAAGATTTAATGGAAGCACTTGAAACATTAGAAAATGCCATTAAAAAAATCGATCGCGAAACCCGCACTCGTTTTAAAGAAACATTTGATAAAGTTAACACAAGCCTACAAGAGCTTTTCCCTAAAGTGTTTGGCGGCGGCCATGCCTATCTAGAATTAACCGGTGAAGATATGCTCGACACCGGTATTGCTATTATGGCGCGGCCACCGGGCAAACGTAACAGCACCATTCACCTGCTTAGCGGTGGCGAAAAAGCACTGACGGCTATCGCCTTAGTGTTCTCGATTTTCCGACTTAATCCGGCCCCGTTTTGTATGTTGGATGAAGTTGATGCGCCGCTGGATGATGCCAACGTGGGTCGTTATGCCCGCATGGTTGAAGAAATGTCAGAGCACGTACAGTTTATCTACATCACCCACAACAAAATCGCCATGGAAATGGCGCATCAGTTGCTTGGTGTCACTATGCACGAGCCTGGCGTTTCACGTTTGGTTACCGTCGATGTAGAAGAAGCTGCCGAGCTTGCCGCCATTTAGGGCAGGGCGAATGTCACTGAGTCGAATTTAAGTGGATAGATAATATGGAAACCTGGTTAACGATTATTGTCGTTTTATTGATCGTCGGCATCTTACTGGATGGCTGGCGCCGTATGCGTACATCGCGGCGTGATGCTATTCGAGTATCAAAGCGAGTAAAACGTTTTGATACTGCAAATACGGCGGAATCATTTGATGAACCTTTTACCAGCGAATTGCCCAATGGCGGCGCACGTATCGCCCCACGAGGTGAACGCGATACAGATGGGGATGATGCAAGGCCTTCATCGGTTCGAGTAAAACACAGTATTCCTCAGCAAGTGACTTTAAATTTAGATGAGTCGGTACCGATGCTAATGGAATCGGTAGATGATGATTCTAGCAGTGCATCTCAACCGGCTGGGGACGAGCTGCAAGACACCCGAGTTGAACCTAACTTTGGTGAGCTGGATGGCTCAAGCCACCAAGATAACTATCAAGATGAAGATGTACACGCTGATATTGGCGACGAGCCGAGCTTAAGTGATCATGACGATTCTGATCTTGGCTCAGAGCAGCCCGACGAAGTTATTATTATTAATGTTATGGCCCCAGAAGGGCATAATTTTTCAGGGGCCGCATTACTTGATGTATTGCTGCAAAGCGGTATGCGTTTTGGGGACATGAATATATTTCATCGCCATGCCCACGAAACAGGCGAGGGCCCAGTGCTGTTTAGCTTGGCTAATATGGTAAAACCCGGTGTGTTCGACTTAGAGAATATGGCCAGTTTTTACACCCCTGGGGTAAGCTTGTTTATGACGCTGCCAATGCGCCCTGACAGTTTAAAATCATTTGATCTGATGCGTGATGTAGCCCAGGCACTTACCGCTGAGCTGGGCGGCGAGCTGAAAGACGAAAACCGCAGTGTCATGACCCGCCAAACTATGGAGCATTGCCGTCAGCGTATTGCCGATTACGAGCGCAAACGTTTATCTCGGGCTGGTAGTTAGTTCGGATTACACAGCCTAACGGCAACTTCGAATCACCCCCCGATAACCATTTTAATCAGGTGAGTTAACTTTGGCCCCAAAAAGCTCCGACTCGGTCATTGCCGATATTAATTGGTTGCGTGACGAGATCAATCGGTTTAATTACCAGTATTATGTACTCGATGATCCGAGCGTTCCGGATGCCGAGTACGATCGCTTATTTAATCAGCTTAAAGCGATTGAATCTGAGCAGCCCAGTTTAATTACCCCAGACTCACCCACTCAGCGTGTCGGCGCTATGCCGCTTGCCGCTTTTAAAACGGTCGCCCATGAAAAACCCATGCTGTCGCTCGATAACGCCTTTGCCGATGACGATTTAATCGCCTTTGATAAACGTTTAAAAGATCGTCTAGAGCACGCCGGTGACATTGAGTATGCCTGCGAGCCAAAGCTTGATGGTATAGCGATTAGTTTATTGTATGAAGATGGCTTGTTGGTGAGGGCATTAACCCGCGGTGATGGCCTAAATGGCGAAGATATCACGGCCAATGTGCGTACCATTAAAACCGTACCACTAAAACTATATGGCGATGATTATCCGCAGCGGCTTGAAGTGCGCGGCGAGATATTTATGCCTAAAGCCGGTTTTGCCGCACTGAACGATGCAGCGCGCGCCGCCGATGAAAAGATATTTGTAAATCCGCGCAACGCGGCCGCCGGCAGCCTGCGGCAATTGGACTCGCGTATCACCGCCAAGCGTCCATTACAGCTGTGTGCTTATAGCGTAGGTATACACGAAGGGCAGGCGTTGCCGGCAAAACATACCGATATTTTGTTGAGCTTAAAGCGTTGGGGCTTTGCTCCTAACGATCAACTCCAAGTGGCCAGCTCTATAGCGCAGTGCATTGCCTACCACCAGCGCCTGGGAGATGCGCGCGACAGCCTAGATTACGATATCGATGGGGTTGTGTTTAAAGTTAATAATATTAACCAGCAGGAAGAGCTGGGGTTTGTCTCGCGCGCACCGCGTTGGGCCATCGCGTATAAGTTTCCAGCACAAGAAGAGCTCACCACACTCGAGGCGGTCGAGTTTCAGGTTGGACGCACCGGCTCAATAACCCCGGTGGCGCGCTTAGCTCCCGTTTTTGTCGGCGGGGTAACTGTATCCAATGCAACGCTGCACAATCGTGACGAGATCGCGCGACTGGATGTGCGTGTTGGCGATACCGTTATTGTGCGCCGCGCTGGAGATGTGATTCCACAAATCGTCGCCGTGGTAAAAGATCGTCGGCCAGTCGATGCTGCCGAAATTATTTTCCCAGCGCAATGTCCCGCCTGCGGCTCGCCCGCCACCGAGGTGCCGGGCGAAGCTGCTATTCGCTGTGAGGGTGGGTTAATTTGTCCCGCGCAACGCAAAGAGGCTATCTGTCATTTTGTCTCGCGCAAAGCATTAGATGTCGATGGCTTAGGCGACAAACTAGTTGAACAGTTAGTCGATAAATCGCTGATTACCACCGTGGCCGATTTATTCACGTTAACTCGCGAGCAGCTGGCAGAGCTCCCTCGCATGGGTGAAAAATCGGCCGACAATGTCTTGGCCGCCTTAAATGCCAGCAAACAAACCAGCTTGGCGCGTTTTATTTATGCGTTGGGTATTCGTGAAGTAGGCGAAGCTACTGCCCGTAATTTAGCGGGCCACTTTGGCCAGCTAGATGCATTGGCGCAGGCTGATGAGGAAGTTTTGCAGCAAGTTGACGATGTCGGCCCGGTTGTGGCGCATTTTATTCGCGACTTTTTTATTGCACAGGAAAATATAGATATTGTTAATCGCTTGCGCGAGCTGGGTGTACACTGGCCCGAGCAAGAAATCAGCGCAAGCGATAAGCCGCAACCGCTCGCAGAGCAAACCGTGGTAATTACGGGTACTCTGGAAAGTATGAGCCGCGATCAAGCCGGCGAAAAACTGCGGGCGTTAGGCGCAAAAGTTGCCGGTAGTGTGTCTAAAAAAACCAGTTTTATTGTCGCAGGCCCTGGGGCCGGCTCTAAGCTTACTAAAGCCGAGGCGCTGGGTGTAAAAGTGCTCAACGAGGCGGACATGCAAGCCTTGTTGGCAGAGCACGCTGCCACTAACAATAACTCAGACTAAGTGCTGATAATACTTGGTCAAGTAAACATACCGGCACCAAATAGCGTGCATTCGCGCATCATTGGATAGACATTATGGATCAAGAATCGATTGTCTACGGTTGTATTAAAGACAGCATCCAAGGTGTTGGCTATGCTGATCGGCTACGTGCTAATCGCGATGCGATGCTGACGTTACCGCGTGCCGATAGCTGGCCTTTTTTGTGTCAGGAAATGTTTGCCATTCCGGAACTGGGTGGGTTAACCCGTAACTACCAAACCGAGGTTATGCACTTTGGTGCCTCATACAAAGCCGTAGAGTACGAGTGGAGCCAATGGATCGAACAGTTTGAGGCCTTGCTGAGCAAAATGTACTGGGTATCGGCCACCGTTCACCTAGAGACCGAGTTGTGTGGTTCGCACACTTTTACTTGGGAAAGTAACCGTAATTATCACACTCCAGGCTCGGGCGATATGAATGTACAGTGCCAGTGGAGTCGCGAAAGTTCGCTTGGTAATTAACACTAGCAGGCAGTAATTACCCAACCGACACAGACCCTCGATACCATCATCGATCATATTTTTAAGGTTAGCTGAACATGATGCAAGCACCAAATTTCCGTTTTCGTCGTTTACGTCGCACCAATAATTTACGCCGTATGGTGCGCGAGACTGAGCTCAGCTGTGCTGATTTTATCTTGCCAATATTTGTCGAAGAAGGCATAACCGAGCCGGTTACCATTGCCAGCATGCCCGGCGTGGTGCGTTACCCTGAGTCGCAATTGGCCGGCGTCGTACAGCGCGCTGCCAGTGCAGGTATTCCAGCGGTTTTATTGTTTGGTGTATCGCAACACAAAGATGCGCTAGGCAGCGACACGTTTGCCGACGATGGCTTGTTGGCGCGCATGATTAAAGTCGCTAAAGCCGCCGCCCCCGAGATAACCGTTATTAGTGATAATTGTTTTTGCGAATACACCGATCACGGTCACTGCGGTGTGGTTTGTGGAGACGATGTTGATAACGATGCAACCTTAGTCAACCTGCAACGCCAAGCTCTGGTTTGTGCCCGAGCCGGGGTCGACATGTTGGCTCCGTCGGGCATGCAAGATGGCATGATAGCCGCCTTGCGCGAAGCACTCGATGCTGCGGGTTTTACCCATATACCCATCATGTCTTACTCCACCAAATTTGCCTCGGCTTTTTATGGCCCGTTTCGCGATGCGGTAGACAGTACTTTTAAAGGCACCCGTAATACCTATCAAATGGATCCTGCCAATGCCCGCGAAGCATTGGCCGAATCGCTGCAAGATGAGGCCGAAGGCGCCGATATATTAATGGTCAAACCTGCCTTGGCTTACTTGGATATTGTTAATCAAATTGCCAATCACAGTGAGCGGCCGCTCGCGGTTTACCATGTCAGTGGTGAATACGCCATGATAAAAGCCGGTGCTGCCGCCGGCGTGATTGATGAAAAAGCTATTGTGCTAGAGACCATGCTGTCTTTTAAACGCGCAGGCGCCAACTTAATTATTACTTATTACGCCGAGCAAATTGCCCAATGGCTGGATGAAGCGCATGTCTAAATCGTTAATTATTTCACTGCTTTCTATCATGATAGGCCTTGTTACTATTGCGGTTGGGCTTTATGTTTTAAGTACCACGCCGGCACCAGCGCCAGCCCCAGAAACCGGTGCGTCAAACGACCCTTTTTTGATGGTTCCCCAGCGGCAAACTACCGATGCGACGGGCCAAGATGTTCCTAGTCTTGAGGCTACCCCAGGCTCAGAGCCTTGGTGCGAACAATTAATGTTGCTGCCAGATGATCGCTGGACCGACCAAGACGCACGCCTGTTTGCTCAGCACTGCGTGTATCAATAACGCTATGTTCTTCCGCGACTCTCAAACACACTTTTTTAACCCGCTAACCGGTAAGTATCGCGAGGTTGTGGTTGAGTGTCTGCGATTACTGTATCAAAAGCTTTATACCGACTTACACGATTACCAAAGTTTGCTTGATCGCCACAATATTGTGGCCGTATTTATGGAGGCGATTGCCCGTAATCCGGTGGTGTTTGATGATGACGATCGTGACGGCGAAGGACGCTTTAAAAATCAGCGAGAATTGGCCGGTTTTATTCTTAATAAATTATTAGAGTTTGGCTGGCTAGAGTGTCAGGTCGACAGTGCCACGCTAACCAGTCATTACGCGTTTACCCGTACTGGTCGCTTATTTACTCAGCCATTGTTAGATGCCGGAAAACTGCGTCTGCATACTCGGCATCGCAATACCCGCAATGCGCGCAACAGCTTACAAGCTTTTGCCGACCGGGGGGAGTACAGTGATTTGCTCGACGCTTACGATTACTCAGAGCGTATTATTAGCGATTTTTCTGACATTATTGCCGAACTGGCCGACCAGCGCCGCGAGCTGGTGCGCGAGATGGAAAACGAGCAGTTGATTCATCGCGCATCCGATCAGTTTTTTGATTTTATGGAAAAGCGCTTTATGCCCGACTTGGCCATTAGACTGTCGGCCGATAGCGTAGAAAAACACCGCGATGCCATTGCCGGGTTAATTCACAGCATTAAAACCAAAAAATCAAAAACCTTTTTGGCCGATGCCGAGCGCGAGCTGCGCCAAGTATTGCCCCAGCTGGTGGCCGAAAACACTCAGCGCTCGGTACTTTATTATTTGCTAGAAGCTATTGAGCGACGCCTAAGAGAAGCCTGCGATACCATGTTGCCACAATTGCGCGGGGCGCTTAATAGTTTTACCCGGCGCGCCGAAACTATTATGCGGCAACTCAGCTATCTTAATAATGGCCAATCCGATGCGTTAATCAATGTCTGCCGAGATTTACGCACACACCCCAAGCTGCAAAACAATGCGCTAAATGCTCTGCAGCCGGCCTTGCAAAACTGTCAGTTGCGCTGTGTCGACCCTGGGCAAAATCAGCTGCGCCAAAGACGCCCCAACCAAACTGTATTAAGCCGCGTTGCTAAGCCGCCAAGCTTAGATCAAGCCGCCCGTAAAGAGCACTATGTTCAGCAGGTGCTTGACCAGGCGTTTGCTTTTCAGGGCGGGCAGTTACGCGATTACGTGCATAAAGCACTGTTGGATACTGGAGTGGTTAACTCCCGCTTTTTGCCGGTAAACAGCGCCCACGATTTACTTAAGTTGTGTCACGTTATTGAAGTAGCATCGGCCGACAACCTTGATAGTGATTACCATTTTAGCGTCACTGAATTAGGCCGGTTAGAGCAACAAGACGACGATTATTTAATCGAGCGAGATATCTTTGAAATTAAATTGCATCACACTACGGAGTCCGCGTGAGCGATAACCTATTTTTGGGCGAACTCAGTAAAGCACTCGAAAGTGCCAACGTTAGCTTCGAGGCATGGCGCGAACTTGTTATGCGCCTGCTCGATTACGGAGTACTGTGCCGCAACGAGAGCCAAATAGAGCAAGAGCTGTACGACCGTTTTGTCCGGCTTGAGGTTGCATTGCATGATTATTTAGCTTTGTCGGGCATTCGCTTGCAACACGATTCACGTCACGAGTTTGTCCGCGTACTGCCGCCGGGTGCCGATTTTCCCGGAATCGAGGGCGACGATCTACCTTACACCGGTATGCGCAGCAAGCTTAGTCAACACGAGATCGCATTAGCGCTGGTGTTGCGTATTGAATATGACAAAGCGTTAAGAGAAGGGCAGGTAGAAGACGGTGGCTCGGTGCTGGTACCTATGGAATCGGTAGTGCTAAGCCTTAAAAATTTATTAGGTCGCGACTTACCAGAACCCGTAGTAGAAAGACGCAAGTTACTGCGCGGTCTTAAACAATTGCGTTTAATCGATTACAACAGTGATGACGAACAAGCCGAGCCTTGGCTGCGTGTTCGCCCGCTGATTATTAACTATGTGTCAGACAGCGTGATTGATCAATTGCTGCAAGTGACATCTGACTCGATAGAATCCAAAGTGCCAACCGAGCCTGACTCTGACGTGTTAACCCCAGATGCGTCAGCCGACGCTAGCCCGAGTGAGGATTAACGGTGTTTTTACGAGAATTTTTTTACGTTAATTGGGGCAATATTCCCAACCGCCGCCTTAGCTTTGACAAAATTAATTTGTTCTCTGGCGGCAATGGCTCGGGTAAAACTACCGCCGCCGATGCGATTCAAACCTTAATGACCGCCGCTCACGACGGCTTGTTTCATTTTAACCCAGGCCAAGACGAGAGTACTCAGCGCGGGCGCGGCGGCAAAACCGTGCGCACTCTGGCCTCGTATGTGTTGGGCTGTGATGATGGCAGTTATGCTCGCCCCGAAGGCGCTGATGGTTATTTAGCTGGCTTGTTTCATCCAACCCCCGGCGAGAGCGGTACACCTTTTGTCGCGCTAATCGGTGTGCGAGCACTGCTTGATCGCGCCGGTAATCAAGCGGTTGCACGACAGCGAGATATTGAATTTTTTATTATCAACACTGCCAGCTTTAGTTTGTCTGAGCTGGAAAAAGCCGATGGCGATGAATTGCGTGTACTGCCGTTGGATGTTGCCTACACTCGTTTGCGACAAAGTTTTGGCGCCGACAAAGTCGAGCGCTATGAGCGCAAGGGCGCTTACTTGGCTCGGCTGTACGGTGCTTTACGGGGCAAGCCCGATGCGGTGTCCGACCGTGAGGCGCGCCGTGCCGCTCAGGCCTTCTCGCGTTTTATGGCGTATAAGCCGGTATCCAGTATCGATCAATTTGTCTCGAGTGAAATTCTTGAGGCGCGCGATCTTGGTCGCGCCATTGGCGACGTGTCCAGCATGCTAAAACGCATTCACGCCATGGAAGCCGATGCCAAATCGTTGCGTGAGCGCATCGGTTTAATTGGCACGGCACGGCAGTCGGCCGATTTGTTTGTCGATACGTGGCTACAGCAACAGCAGCTTGCTTATCAAGCGGCGCGTGCCAGTTATCTTTACGCGCAGCGCGATTACGTTAAAGCAAAAGATGAGCAACAGCTGCAGCGCACAGAGCTTGGCCAGTGTGAGACGAAACGAATCCAGTTACAAACCCGGCGCGAAGAAGTCAGGCAGCACAGCATTGAGCTGGAAGGTCGCCGGCAGGGCGTAGCGGCGCTGCGCGATAAAGACACGCTGGAGCGCGAGATAACTACCGGTCAGCGGCAATTAGCCGAGCTTGCAGGGCATCTCGGCGAGGCCGATCAACAATTAAAACGTAACGCTCGCGGGCTGGATACCTTAGTGCGCCTTACGCAACGCAGTTCACTGGTGCTAGAGATTCCACAATTAGGCGAGAAAGATCGCATCGCCGACATACGCACGATTATTGAACTGACGGACAATTTGATAGAGCTGCCAAGGCTGCTAAATCACGACTGGATAGACAGCGCACCATTAGAGCAGCAAGTTAAAGCGGCGCAAACACTGCAAACACTTAGCGACAAAGTATTAGAGCCGTTGGGACGCGAAGGTGTATTGGCCGAGCGCATTAGCGAGTTGCTGTTTAACCGCACCCGTGAGGCGCAGCGCAACAAACAAAAGTTAGAGCAGCTACAGGCCGAGGTAGATGCGTTACAAAGTGCGCAAGTGCGTTACCCGCGCTATGTATCGAGCGCGTTAAAAGCGATTAACCAACAATACCCCGATGCCGACGCTCGTGTCTTGTGCGATCACGTAGAGATATTAGAGCCCGCGTGGCAAAGCGCCATAGAAGGTTACATAGGCGGCGCTCGGTTTGGTATTTTGGTCAACCCTGATTACGAAGCCCGCGCGATCAAGCTGGTGCGTCAATTACCTAAAAGCGAAGGCCGCGCCCGAGTGATTCAAGGCAACAAAGCGCGCGAAGATGTCAACAAAACCGAGCCTAATACCGACTCTATTGTTGCCTTAATGAGCTTTAGTCACGCAACCGCCGAAGCCTACCTGCGGGCCAGCTATGAGTCGGTACGTTGCGTAGACGACGCCGAGCAGTTGCGCAACACTCGCCGAGGCCTTACTGCCGATGGCATGGCGTCGGGTAATTACGCGATGTTTCGCTGCGATATGGCCGACGCCGATTTGGTTTTTGGTCAAAGTGCACGGGAGCGGGCGCTACTGGCAAAACGTGAGGCGCTGGTTAATTTAAACGCCGAGTGGCGCGCTACATCAGATCAGCTGGCCGAATTAAAACAGTTGGCCGATGCGGTTAAACAGCTGGCACCTACGCCCTACGGCAACGCGCTTACCGAGCTTGCGGCGCAACAACAACGTATTGCCGAGCTGGAACAAACGCTCGCCGAGCTGGATTTAACCGAGTTTTCCGACTTAGAAGACAAGCTGCAACAGTTGCGTGCCGATGAGCTTAAATTGCACAGCGAGGTGGCCGATCTGGATCGTACCCAAGGTGGTATCGAGCAGCGTTTAAAACAACTGTCGGGCGATATAAAAACACGCTCCGAGCGCCAAGAACAACTGCAAGAAGTTGCCGAACAGTGCGAGCACAACCTGCGTCAGCACGCGGGAAAGTGGCCCAGCTTTGATGTTGAACTGACGCTTGAACGGATTGACAGTGAGCTGTCTATCGATGCGGCGGCGCGCTATCGTAATGAGCACGAAGCGCTGGATAGTGAGTTGTTGGCATTACTTAACCGCTTGCAGCGCTTGGTGCTCGAGTACAACCGCGATGCCGGTAGTGATGCCATTGCCTTTGAGCCCGACTTTAATCAAGACGTTGCCAACTTTAACTTGGTGTGTGCCACGCGCGGCCAGCTAGACAGCTTACACAATAAGTTAAATAACAATATTCTGGCCAACAAAAGTGATGAGTTGTCGCGTTTGCGAGCCAGTTTTAACCATACCTTTGTCAGCCATTTGTGCCATTCCATCTATCAGGCAGTAGAGGAGGGCGGCCGCAGCCTGGAGGTGCTAAATAAAGAGTTAGAGCAACATCGCTTTGGTGCCGATCGCGAGCGCTTTTACTTTGGCTGGGATTGGGTGGCCGAGTATCACGATTACTGGCAGTTTTTTAAAGCGGTTATGCACAACCCCGGTATGGAAGAGAGCGAGGGATTGTTTTCAGACCAGCTGAGCGCTAAACACCGTAAAGTACGCGACCATTTGATGGCCATGCTATTAGATGACGATCGCGAGCGTGCCGAACGAGAGCTTGCCCGTATTACCGATTACCGCCACTACCGGCGCTATGAAATTTACAAGCAGCCCGAAGGCAAAGAGCCTATTGCCTTATCCCGTTATGGTACCGGCTCTGGCGGGCAGCTAGAAACACCGGCTTATATTATCCGCGCTGCGGCCATTACCTCGGCGTTTAGATTTACCGAAGGAGACACGCACTTGCGCATGGTGCTGGTCGACGAGGCTTTCTCTAAAATGGACGAGCATCGCTCGCGCGAGGTTATTCGCTATTTAACCGAAGCGCTGGGCTTGCAGTTACTGTTTATTATGCCCACCAGTAAGTCTGGGCCGTTTATGGATATTATTACCCACCAAACCGTATTCACTAAATGTGCTACCACCGATTATATTGGCGAGCTTAAAAGCCGAGTATTGGTAGATAGCCAAAAGTTTAATAGCGAAAAGGTCGGTAAATTATGGGCCGAGCACCGCGCTGAGGTAAGCCATCAGGCGACCTTGGATTTTATGGCCGAGTTTGTTGAGCAATAACCTAATCACATTAAATTGAATATATTATTATGAGCGAACTGATTCCTGTAGGTGTACCCGCCGCTGGCGACTCTTGGCAGGCGCGTTTTAATCGTTTGCGCAGCAACAAAGCCTTTGAGTTGTTTGTTGTGGCGATTATTGTTTTTTCGGCACTGGTGATTGGCGCTAAAACTTACGATATACCACCGTTGGCGAGCAAGATTATAGTCGCACTAGATTGGGCGATTACGCTGTTCTTTTTGTTAGAGGTAAGCGTTAGGTTTTGGGGCGAGCCACGCAAGCGAGACTTTTTTAAATCCGGCTGGAATATCTTTGATACTGTAATTGTTGTGGTTAGCTTAATACCCATCGATAACAGCGATATGGCGTTAGTGGGCCGTTTGATTCGAGTGTTCCGGGTACTGCGGATGGTGTCTATTATCCCAGAGTTACGCATCTTACTAAGCTCGTTGCTTAAAGCCTTGCCACAGTTGGGTTATGTCGCTTTGCTAATGTTTATTATTTTTTATATTTATGGCGCCGTTGGCAGCTTGTTCTTTTCTGCCATAAATGAGGTGCTATGGGGCGATATCGCCATTAGCATGCTTACCTTGTTTCGGGTGATGACATTCGAAGATTGGACCGATGTTATGTACGAGACCATGGAGGTCTACCCGTTAAGTTGGATGTTTTATGTAAGTTTTATATTTCTTACTGCGTTTGCCTTTTTAAATATGATTATCGGTATCGTAGTCAATGTTATCGAAAAAGAAAATCAAGCGCGCTTAATAGAAGAGGAGGGCGTTCAGCCCGCCCGCTCCGATCTGGAGTCACAGTTAACGCAACTGCAAAAGTCGGTAGATTTATTGCTTAAACAGCAAAATACCGAGCAGAAAAACACCAACCATCAAAATTAATTATCTTTAAGCTGGAGTCAGTAAATGACTGATTGGAGCCACCTATTAACACGAGTCGATTCTCTTATCGACCGTTTAGAGCAATTTCTACCCGCCGCACGGCCTAACACTGACTGGAGCGCCCCGGCTTTTTATTGGCGCAATGGTGCCAGTGGCGGTTACTTAGAAAGCGTTAACAATCCGCACCATATTGCCTTAGATGCACTGCAAAATATCGATCAACAAAAAAATGCGGTACTGCGTAATACCGCCCAGTTTGCAGCCGGTAAGCCGGCCAATAACGTCTTGCTAACCGGCTCCCGTGGCACAGGTAAATCCACCTTAATTAAGGCCTGTTGGTATCAGTTTAAAGACAGCGTCAAGCTAATTGAAATTGACAAGCCAGACTTGTCCAGCTTAGGGGAGCTGCTGCAACAAATATCTGATCGGCCAGAACGTTTTATTATTTACTGTGACGACTTATCGTTTGAAGAGGGTGATCATCACTACAAAGCGCTTAAGTCGGCGCTGGATGGCTCGATTCGAGCCCCAGGTGAGAACATCTTATTTTACGCCACCAGTAATCGGCGTCATTTGCTGCCGCAAAAAATGAGTGAAAACCTTGAAACGACTCAAACTAACGGTGAGATCCGCCCCGGTGACAGTATCGAAGAAAAAATCTCCCTCGCCGAACGCTTTGGCTTATGGTTAAGTTTTTACCCTTTTAGCCAAGATGAGTATCTGGCGGCAGCGCGTTTTTGGGTTGAAGATATGGGCGGCAGCTGGGATGACGATATGCGTACCGCCGCACTCCGTTGGAATATGAGCCGTGGCTCGCGCAGTGGGCGGGTTGCATGGCAGTTTGCGAGGGATACGATTGGGGCGATGGGTTTATAAGCCTGTATCGTCGGGCGTGGCGAGTTACTTCTTGTGATGCGGCAAGAGGGCTGGCGATACAGGAGCAGTAGCCGCAATATGACTAACTATTAGCCCGTACACCGTTGTTCAGGGGAAACCCTTGAACAACGCGGCCTTAAAACCCGCAAGCAACAATATATTAAATAACAATTTCAATGGGTTAGCCGATACTTGCGCTTACTTCTGAAAAAGCTTACATTGCCTTTCTAATAAAATTCTGTCGCACTTTCCCCAGACAAGGAGTTGTCAAAATATGTCTATTTCTCTTTTGTTTTCAACGCCTTCCATGTCTATCCGCATCCAATCTCTACCGGGGATAGGGTGCCGGGGCAAAGTGCGACTGAGTCGCATGAATTAGCTGTTAGGTACCACAACCATGTTCACACCAGAATTCGTGAGTGAAGACCGAGGCGAGTACATTCTTATAGCTAATCACAGCCTCGAAAATTCCGAAGCAATCGAGATGAGTATTGCTTACAACCGTGGTCGGATAGCTTTTGGGGCTTCACAATTACCTTCGCATTTACAAAGCTGTCGCCTCATCTATGACATACGTGGGCAAGTGGTATCCGACAATGTGATTGACCAAATTCGTCAAGCTCTTGGTCAAGACTGTATTTTGGAGTTTAAAAGCTGATGGGGATTCAAGCAGTAGTAAAAACGGAAAACCCCAAGAGAGTTGAGTCAGTTTTTGACGAGTTTTTTGGGGGAATTGAGTTTTTTCCCCTTGAAAATGGTTTCTTCGGACTCTCCATCCCAACAAAAGTCGTTGATACTCTTGGTGAGAGAGCTGTTTTCGGAAAGCTCGCTACTCTGGATCACTATGAGCTTTGGTCGGGCTCTTGGCGTAAACCAAAATCAAAATGGAGGCTATGGTAAAGGTGGCACCTAACAATCGCAGGCACAGCGACGGCTTTTCCGTTGCGGCCTCGCCTTCACTACAAAGCCGCGCGTGCTGCGGGCGTTAGCTGTAATCGAGAGTGTGTACATGGAAGATAGTATTAATCCTTTTAGAAAGGCGGGAATTGCCCTCCTAATCATTGGCATAATTGATGTTGGTGTTATGGCATATTGCATAGCCAATAAAATCAGTTATTCCTCAAGCTTTAATATATTTGCGGTTGTCGCGGGAATATTCCTGATTAGAGGAGGCATCAAAACAGCTCGTGCTGTGCGCTGGTTTAGCGTTTTTCTGGCTGTGGCATTTATTGGGCTGCTTCTAGTAACACCCTTTACCACCCCGTTTGGCTTACTGCTAATCCAACTAAAACTTAATGCTCTATCAATTGTTGGCTCATTTGGCTTTGGGTTTGTACTCATTGCAGTGCTTATTTGGGTCCATCTTCAGCTATCCACCCCAGAATCTTTAAGCCTTTTGGCGCAATCGGGTTATAAAACCGGCAAGCCTAAGTCAGCCTATATTGCCGGTGGTGTGTTATTGGTTCTTGCTGTTGGGTTATCTGCAGGCCTCCTGAATGGAGAGTCAGCGCAAAAGGCGAAAGAACTTGCCCAAGAACAACTTGGTCCCGGCTTTCAGTACCATGTTTCTAACATGTCTACATCTGGCAATTCTGGTCGTGCATCTGTCACGGCGTACACAGATAAGGAAATACATAGTGTCCAAGTTCAGTGGTAAATCACAGCTAACAAGTGCAGGCATTGGACGCGCAAAAGTCGCGCGCCCATGCTGCAAGCGTTAAGTGTATGGCGAGATTGTGAGAAGGAGATTCAATTTTATTTACTTACCGGCCGTAATAAGCGCCACCCTACTAATTGGGCATTTGGTTGGGTACTTTTTGTTTTACAAAGCGAGGATCGGACTGTTTTCCTTACTCGCTTTACCCCCGATTTATTGGTTTTTCGTAGCGTGGGCTATTGGTTTGGTTCAAGTGGTATACGGAATTTGGCTTGCTGTCAAATCCAGAGCGTCATCGAAGCCACACGCGATATCCGGTGCATCTACGCTGACCCTATTTTTGGCATACTTAGCTCTAGGTCAGTATGGAATTTACTTTACTGTGTAGCCACTTTGTATATGAATCCGGGCCACTTAACAAGGCGCTTCTGCCGGACGAATTTTCCGCTGCGCTCCAAATTTGCCGTAGAGCGCGGCGTTATTTGCCAGATAAAACGCGGTTGGTAAACTAAGCTTAGCACAAGATTTTAATAGTGCTGTATATAAAAACAGCATAAGTGTGCTAATCAACATTAGGAAAAAATATTGGAAATTGAATTGACAGCCTATTACTCTGTTTTAGACCTTAAGACTAAGTGCCTGCCGCTGTGCAAGTCCGTGGTTTGCATCAGAGGACAGGCACTTAGTCTTAAGGTAAAGAAAGAGTCATCAATACTCCTTTCATTCCGCGTTTTCTCCAGTTCCGTTCACGGATTAATGCAGCTTCTTCGTGACCTCAGAAGCGCTTTATTTTCCGTGCCCGCAAATAACAAGGCCAAGCATTGCGACAACTTTTTCGCTACGGCTTCGCCTTCACAAAAAAGCTGCGCATGTTGGCAGCGTTATGCAATGAGAGATCATGACTGAGAGATCTTTAAAAGATAATTTGATAGTTAACTTATCCAAAGACTTTGAGGTGTTGGAAGAGGTTTGGGGTTATCACCCCATCTACGAAACTCGTCTTCGCATAGATATTTTACTTAGAGCAAAGCCGCATTTGATTGCCGAAGGGTTTACAAACGAATGGTTTGGCGTTGAATGCAAGTGGGTCGAGGGTGCTAATGGTCAAACATCTAAAACTAATAGGCTCGTATGGCAAAGTATCACATACGCGCAATCGACCTTCGAGGTTCAGGGGGAGAGTGTTAGACCTAGATTTGTTGCAGTCTTTACCCCAGATAGACTAGAACCATCTATTGAGCGACATTTAGCCGCTCTACTAGGGGTAGGTTTATACGGTTGTGTAGGAAAGCTCTATTTTTATAGAGATGGTTCGTGGGGTATAAAATTCGCTAGTATTTATGGGCGCAGTAGCCCAGAAGGCTATTATATTAAACAAAATCAACTGCCTAAACTCAGAGCTGGTAGCGTGTAAGTGCATAACAAAGCCAAGCACAATCGTGTAATGCAAAAAGCGCATTACACTGGACCTCGCTTCGCTCGGCCTGTTTTGGTGGCGTTAGATCTCTCAGGAAAATTAGGAAGTGCTATGAGCCAGAAAGCAGATGAATCAGAAGAGATAGAAGAGATAGATGAACAGATATTTCTTTCCGATATATTGGAAAATTTTATAGATAATATTGAGAGTTTAGATACATCTCTCCCGCTCATCATGATAATAATGTCATCCGTCTCTGAACAAAAAAATAAAGAACATCTCGAATTTCTTGAAGAAAATGGAAAACTAATAGAAGAAAAAGGAAGCAAGAAAAGATTTGATTTGGATCCGAAGCATTTTCAAGGGGCAAGGAAAATAAGAAAAAAGCATGAGCGAATGCGGAAATCGCTAGATCTTATACCTAGAAATTTTGTTGTCTCACTGATTAGTGAATTTGATTCATTTCTAGGAAATGTAATTAAGCATTTCTATGCTAAGAAGCCTGAATTACTAAACGCAGTAGAAAGGCAATTAACTTATGCAGATCTTATTAAATTCGATGAGCTATCTGACGCTACTGAATACATCCTGGAAAAAGAGATAGAATCAATACTCAGAAAAAGCCATGTAGAGCACTTTTCTATTCTAGAAAAAAGTTTGGTATTGATTTGCGAAAAGGGCTGCAATCATGGCCTAAATTCGTTGAAATTACAGAAAGAAGAAATCTATTTGTGCACTGTGATGGCATAATTTCATCTCAATATATCAAAGTTTGCTCAGAAAATGGAGTTAACGTGTCTAATCTTCAAGTTGGAGAAAAGCTTGATGTTGACCCCGAATATGTACGGCAAGCATTTGAAATAATCACCGAAATTGCTGTTAAGCTTACACATGTTCTTTGGCGTAAAGTTCTACCAAATGAAAGAAAAACTGCAGATACAAAAATAATAAGTTTGTCTTTTGAAATGCTGCAAGAAGAAGAATACCTGTTGGCTGCAAACATTCTAGATCTATTTGTAAATACAGTTAAAAAATTCCATAACAACGAATATAGAAGAATCGCAGTTGTTAACCTATCTATAGCTTACAAAATGTCAGGATCAATAGATAAATGCCATCGTGAACTAGCTAAACTTGATTGGGCGGATGTAGGTTATGAATTTAAGCTTGCGCATGCAGTTCTTAAAGAAGAGTTTGTAGCTGCAGCCGGATTAATGCCTAAAGTCGTAGCTACTGAAGAATTATCAGAGTTAGAATTTTTACAATGGCCATTATTTAAAGAATTCAGGGAGTCTGAGCATTTCGCCCCGACATTTCAGCAATGTTTCGATAAGGAACCTTTTGAAACGGAATCCATTAGTGTTGATACTGACGAAACTAATGCCAGTCAACCTGATAACATCAAAAATGAAGACAAGACTGATTGCTTTAATAGCGACACCGAGACGAAAGCATTGGAACTCAAAGCTTAAAGATCTAATCGGGTAGCCGGAGGTGTCTAGCCTCCAGCCCCCACAACACCCTGCATGCGGATCCGCACAGGGTGTTTCATTTGGAATAGTGAAGCTTAATCCATCCATCGCGCAACGTGTAAAGCCCCTGAGATGTTAAGTAATCATTCGATAAAGCTTGATTAATCCCCGGAGTTTTCGAGCTACGCCATGGTCCTTTGCTGGTGATCCCACAGGCAACCGCCGCTTGTACGTTAACGCCTCGACTCATCAGGTTTCTTACTTTGGTGCGTGGCTTTCGCCACTGTCGCCAGTAGGCCATGCGAACTCTTCGCCTAATCCAGTGATCTAGATCACCGCATGTCCACTGTTGAGCCTGTGTTCGGCAATATAGGCACTAATAAACGGTTAAACAGTAAGCGCCAAACCAACCACCCGGTTATGATTGGTTTAACTTGATGCTAGCGTTCCATGGCAGTAGCGCCTCGATCGACTCAACACTTTGCGCATTGGGCAGCTCTTTAAAAACCACTTTCAAGTAATCATACGGATTCAGGCCGTTGGCCTTGGCCGTTTCGATTAAGCTATAAAGATTGGCGCTGGCATTGGCACCGGCCTGGCTATTAGAGAACAACCAGTTCTTCCGCCCCACGGTAAACGGACGTATGGCATTCTCTGCCCGGTTGTTATCGATCGGGTAAGCACCGCCGTCCAGATAGCGGACAAGCCTATCCCACTGATTATGCAGGTAGAGTAATGCCTTGCCGATCGCGCTTTGCGGCGGCACATTAGGCAGGCTTTTTTCCAGCCAGGCTCGCAGTTTGTTGATGACGGGTTTCGCCTCTTGTTGCCGCCTTCGGTAGCGCTCATCTGGCGGCTGATCCTTTATGGATTTTTCTAAGGCGTACAGTTTTTGGATGAGCGCCAAGCCCTGATCGGCTTTGCCAGCTTTGCCTTTTTTCTGGACGGTTTTGGCGTCCATGAATTTGCGCCGGGCGTGAGCCCAGCACCCTAAGCGGGTGATGCGGTAGTCTGTACACGCTTTTCCATAGCCTTCGTAACCATCGACCATGATGGCACCCACACTCGCATCGAGTAAATCCAGCGGCACCGACTGACGCCGGGAGTCGGCGTAGTGGAACAGCACGGTGGGACTGGCAGCGAAGCTGCCCATCACCCACATGTAGCTTTGGCTCTCAGCGGTTTTCCCTGGCTCGTTGAGAACCTGTACGGTGGTTTCGTCCAAGTGGATGACAGGCTGCGCTAACAGCTTGTCATGCAAGAGATTAATCAGCGGCTGCACCAGCTGCCCCGAACGGATCATCCAGTTGGCAAGGTTGGTTCGGTCCAGGGCTAACCCGGCGCGTTTAAAGATCTCACTCTGGCGGTACAGTGGCAGTGCATCGCAGTATTTCTGGGTAGCCACATAAGCGAGCAGCCCTGCACTGGCGATACTTTTTTCAATGGGCTGTTTGGGTTTGGTGGCGGTGACGTGGTGCTTTTCGCAGCAAGGGCACACGTACTTCTGGCGCCGATGGACGATCACCTTGGCCTGGGCGGGGATGATATCCAGTTGCTCGTGGTCTTCAGTGCCGATAGCCTTTAGCTCGGCGCCATCGTGCGGGCACACCCGCTCGGATTCAGGCAACTCATACAACACCTCTTCACGCGGAAGGTTCGCCGGTAGGCTGACCCGTGGTTGCTTACGGCGAGTATGAGACGGGACATCAATGGTGTCTTCTTGTGTGGCTTCAGCGGGTTCGCTCGCCTCGCCTTTCTCTGCCGATTCGGCTTCATTGAACAGCCCTAGATCGAGCTGATCCTTAGAGAGCTTTTCACTGCTGGCAGAGAACTGCTTGCGTTGAAATTGTTTAATGAGTTCTTCGAGGGTGCTGATGCGACTCGCACGGCTTTTTAAAAGCGTTTCTTGTTCTTCAAGTTGCGCTTCAAGCTCTTTGATTTTGTGTTCAAGCGGTGCGATTTCTGACATGCCGCTATTTTACCAAAACTCATCAACGAACGTCTCGGTAAAACAGCGTTTCATGCGGTTTTAATTGAGCGATATCAAACCCGCGCAAGAGCCATTGCCACTGTTCGTGATCCAGTACCACAGGATCTTCCGGCAAGCGCTTGGGCCACTTAAACTTATCGCGCTCTAAGCGCTTTTGCCACAGAGCAAAACCCGTCTCATCCCAGTACAACACCTTAAGTTGACTGCGCTTTTTGTTGCAGAAGACAAACAGCGCAGGATCAAAAGGCGAAATCGCCATCTCATCCTGAACGATAACGCTTAATCCGTTAATCGCTTTGCGAAAGTCTACCGGCTCGCGGTGTAGGTAGACCTTAATATCTGCCGGCCACTGGATCATGCAGCCAAAGCCTTGACCAGTTGTGCGATAGTGTCCACATCGCCGGCGGGAAGCTTCACCGCGACAGAGCCGTAGTGTATCGTTGCCTCACCGGACGGCTTAGGCTCGGCCAGTACGGTTCGGGAAAACCTACTTGGTTCAGGACGAGCTTTAAGCTTTGTCCGTCGCAGGCTGAAGTATTTAGCGTTGAGCCCACGTTCGGCACAGAACTTGGCTTGAGTTAATCCGCTTTGCTCGAACTCCTCGATCAGAGTCAGCCAGTCGGATTGGCTGCGATGCTTTTTCATGTGAACCTCCTATTGATGAAAGCTGGGAGGTTACTGGCCTAGGATTGATTCGTATAGTGGGTGGTTGGTTTGGCGCTTACGTTAAACAGTTTCTCTCTACGTGGAAAAACGAAAGTACAGGGCCAGTGGCGTTTGTTTTTCTTGGTGCATAACATTGAAAAGCTAATGAATTATGGAGCGATTGCTTAACCACAGCCTTATCCACAATTACCTCTGCGTTACCGCGCAGAATAAGTGATTGTGTTAAGCGAATGTGGTTGAATGGCGATCAATATAAAATTAAAGGGCAGGCTGGTGGGCACGTTTGTTGTAAAACGTTTTTCTACAGTCTCGTTACACAACCTTACAGAGTGCGCATGGAAACGATTAAACTCGAATATTCTAAACCATTAATAAAAAGATCCATAAAAGATTACTGGTGGCGTCAAGTGGGGCCATTATTTTTGGCAGTCGCTATTTTTATGATTGGTTTTCTAATTTATCGGATAGTGCAAGGTGATAGGTCTTGGTTAGTTGGCTTGGTGGGAGCCATTGTGATTATGGCAGTAGTTATAATGGTGGCTTCGTATGTAGTTCATTTAAAAAGATCTCTGTCAAAGCTGGGGAGCATGGGTAAGCCTGAAGCCACTTTGGAACTAGAGGATAATCGATTTCGGATATCTTCAGGTGCTGGTAGCTCAGAAGTGGAATGGTCACTTATAACTAAAGTGTGGTGCTTTAACGAGACTTGGCTTCTCTTCTTTAGCGCTGGGGAGTTTATGACACTACCAATAAAAAATATTAGTAATGAAAATAAAAAATATATTTTGTCTAAATTTGAAAAGGCAGGTGCCAAAGTTGCGTAACAAGTGTATTTACACGACAAAAAATCGTCGCTCCGTTTGTGTATGGGCTTCGCCCATTTTACACAAACTACACACCACAGTTTTTGCGTGTGATACAAGCGTTAGAGATATATGAAATATATTTGTATCCTCTTAGTTTTACTTTCTTTCTCTTCTCATGCCGTTGAGAGTATTTGTTATGGAACAACATCTGATGGTTCTTTAAAAAATGGTACTCAACTGCCAAGTTCAGGTGAAAACTTCGTAGGTTACAGTTCAATCGCTAGGGTTGCAGGCAGAACTTATGTTCACTCTTTAGTTCGAGATATTGTTATTAATGCTTACAAGCAGTTAGAAACTCTAGAGCCTAATAAAGTCTATAAGTATGCTGAAACTGGATTTAAGGACGGCGGCCAATTTAAACCGCATAAAACTCACCGTAATGGTTTGTCTGTTGACTTTATGACACCAGTTATTAATAAAGAGGGGGTGTCGGTACATTTACCAACACACCCTTTAAATAAGTTCGGCTACAATATCGAATTTGATGCCAACGATAAATACGAAGATTATTCAATCGATTACGTTGCATTGGCTGCGCATATAGTTGCTCTACATAAAGAGTCGAAAAGATTAGGCTTTGATCTTTGGCGCGTTATATTTTATCCGAAATTACAGCCTAAATTATTTAAAACTAAATATGGCAATTATTTAAAAGCTAATATTCAGTTTTCAAAAAAGCGTTCATGGGTGAGGCATGACGAGCATTATCATGTGGACTTTTTAGTTCAGTGTAAATGAATGCTAACAAGCCATTTTATCGGGGCAAGATCATCCTCTGTTGGCCCTTCGCTCAGCAAGGGCCACTGGGCGCTTTGCGTTATGCACTAAGGAATTACAATGGATAGCAAAATCGCAGGAACGCTAAGCCTTTTAAGTGCAGCAGCACTCATCGCAATATGGTGGGTGTTCTTATTTTCTGCTAGGCCGGATTGCCTAGATTCCATACCGCTCGCTATAGATTCAGCTAAATATGCGTTATCTCCAACTGAGTCAGGTAGCTGGCTATTTGTCTTTACCCTTGGATCGATAGTCACTTGTATAGTAACTAGTCTAGCTCTCCTCTTTGGTAAGAAAAAACGTATTGCTATGTATGTAATAGCTACGCACTCTGTAATGGCGTTGTTTATTTATACATGGTCATTGGTCTTGGTTATTGCATTACCATTAGTTTACTTTGCTAAGGTATACAAAAATACATAACAAAAACAGGCATGGTGATGCTTTTTTGTTGCGGCTACGCCTTCACTACAAAGCCCCGCGTGTTGCAGGTATTAGAAGGGTAAATTTTATGAGGGTAGGTCGAATATATACTCTTTTATGGTGGGAATTGTTGGGTTATTTCAAGCTGGAAATTGAAAATTATAGCAGCCCCTAATACTTTAAACCTACATAAAAGTGCCCAAATAAAGCCTGGAAGGCTTTCCTCTGCTAAAACGCACTTTGCCCTCAACCAGCCGGACACTTCTGGCAAGCCTTTTAAGTAATGTTAAATAATAATACGGCCGAAGCTTGCGCAGTCCACAAAAAGGGACTAGATTGGATGCCAAGTTAAAACTGGTTGTATATTCCCCAGACAAGGAGCTGTCAAAAATTCTAAACCATTCTGTTTTCAATGGCTTGTATATCATACTTAATTAAAATTCTACTAAAGATAGAGTGTCGAAAAAATTTCGATTTGGTCATGCAAGTTAATTTTTGGAAGTAAAAAACTACATCTACATCAAGGAAAGATAAAGTATGGCTAATGTTAATCAAGAAGTTACTATCGTTAAACCACAACCTGGCGTTGATCCGGATCTACGCGCTCTAAAAATTGAAATGGATGATGCCAAACTTGGTGCCGATCCATTGGAGCACTTACAAGAAAAGCTTGGAAACAGTCTTTATAGTCAGTTTTTGTGGTCTTCATCTTTCGATGGCAGTTCAACTCACATATTATCAACGGCGCGAGACGCTCTGCCTGAAGTCGAATTCAATAAGATACTTTCTGTGATGCAAAATGACCCGGCGGTGACATCGGTGCATCTGCTACACAAACACCCTGATATCGTGCAAGAACTGGTCGCAGCGAAAATTGAAGCCGCTGAATATGATTCTAGTTGGTACTGGCCGGTTGCCGAACGACTTCCTAAATCTGACTACAAAGCGCCAAAGCCGATCAAAATAGCTCAAGCCGATAGCGGTGTATCCTTGCAGCCATGCCTAGTTGGCGGCTTTAATCCGGCGGACAGCATGAGCTTTTTTTTTCCAGCCAATAAGCGTAAGGGCAAAGGTGTTATCTGTTGGGGGCAGGGTGCTCCTTTCTTTATTAGTCATGGCACCAGCACCGGGGGTTTGATGGTTGGACAGCCGACTGACGGGATGAATCTTCATGGTATGACTCTCCGTGATGTAGTGGAGCTGGTTCCCTGTCGTATCGCCGACAGCGTTGTGTTAAATCCCCCCGACCTTGAGCGTCTCGCAGAATGCATTAACTGGGCTGTGAGTGAAGGAATCAAGGTAATTAATGTCAGCTTAGGCGCAATCGCGTTCCAGGGCGACCCAGCGCTTACGGCATTAACCCGAGCGGTTGAAAATGCTTACAAAAAAGGCGTCATAATCTGTGCCGCAGCCGGACAAATCGCGCCCGGTATGATCTGGCCTGGAGTTTACTCCCTTAAGGGGTGGTTGGTGGCTTGCGGCCCCAGTAACGCCAGCAATGCGCCCTCGGCTCAAAGTATTTGGGTGGCTTTTCCGAATGGGTATGTCACGATTGGCGCACCAGGCGAAAACATGCCACAAGCTGGCTGGAAAGGCGGTATCTGTGCCAGTGATGAACCTCAGTTGGCACGCGGCGATGGGTCTTCTTACTCTGCTGCGTTTACCTCTTCTATCGCAGCACTTTGGTGGGCACGAAATTATGACGCCCTAAGTAAGATGAATCCACGGGATATTGTTCCGCTGTTTCGCCACACGATCCAAAACACCTGTACACCGTGGAATGGAAACTACTATAAGGCCAAATTTAGTCCGGGCATACTGAACCCCAATAAAGCCATCAATGCTATGGTTCCGCCCAAAGACCTCAATATAAATTCCAGTGGTATGTTTCATGTCGAACGTGTGCCCGGCGGCACCTATCGCAACGTTACCCTGCATGCACATGGGTCAGGCTCTATCCATGTACTCGATCCAGTGCTCGTTGAAGGCAAGCTGACGCTTATCAGCGAGTCCTCGGCGACAATATCCATGTCTGGAACGATCATTTGTCGCGAACTGGAGATCAAAATAAAATCCTCCGCACTGATCGAGGCTGACGATCTCGAATACTATGATAAATGCACAGTGAATATCTCTCACGCTGGTACTTTGCGGGCTTATATTGCGGCCGAAGGTCCAATGACGGGCAGTGTGAAAGGTCCCGATTTTTGGAATGGATCGACGTTGCGGGCTTGGATATTTTGGCGAAATGGGAGAAAGAGCGTCTCGATCTCTAAGGATTGGATGTCAACGATAGATATCTCTAATAACTGGGGCGGGCGCTGGGCTTGATTGCAAAAGTAAGATCACGGCTTTGATTTTGGTTTCAATGCTGGCTCAAATGAGTGATGGGTCAGCAACAGCATCCTCTTGCTCGGAGGCCTCTTAGTTACTAAAAAATTGAAGGTTTAATAGCAATAATTACCCCTAGAAATTTCTTGGGGATAATTATTACACGGACTCCCTTTAGCCTAAATATATTACCGAGACGGTTCGGTAACAAAGCCTAGTTTAGTGATGCCGGCTTGTTGTATGGCCGTCATTGTTTTTACTACGTCTTCATAGGCTACCGATTTGTCACCGAACAAAATAAAGAACATCCAAATCCTAGTATCAAGCTTAAAGTGCGACAATAACCATTAACTTCTATGGTACATTTCCTCTGATGTTTTATAGTTGAACCGCTTTCTCGGTCGACTGTTAATTTGAACTTCGATCTGATCGCAGCGTTGCTGAGTTATATTGGCTGCTCTCTGTTTTTGGTAGGCACTGGTGAATTAGATCATTCAGGTTTTCATTGCTCCTCGCTCCCAGGAAGGAATGTAGGAGGCTCGGGTCTTTGATTTTTGGTTTCTGTTTTTTTCAAAAATCGAGCTGTAAACCAACTACAACGCCCCTCTTTTTAATCCCCCGTATCCAGCCGAACGAGACCTATTTTAGGGGGTAAGGAAGCAGGGCAGGTGAATACCGCGCAGCGGCAGACAGCGACACGAGCATATAACACAAAACCTGCTTGCGGAGTCCAAACTTTCTCGACATCAAGCTCTACAGCAGGTGACACTTGCCCAGCCACTGCGATGCCCTTGTTTATAATGGCGTAGCTTAAAGCCTCTACATGCTTAGCGTAAATGGGGTGATCTAATTTTGGCGCTGTTGCGTTTATAATCAATCGGTGTGGTATCTAGCTCTAACTCCGGGCTATATGCTCTTGGACACACCCGCCAACTCCTGTATATTTAGCCAGTCTTTTTACCCTTAGGTGCAGTCTTTATGTCCTTCGATGCCATTAAAATCCGCGGCGCTCGGCAAAATAACCTTAAAAATCTTGATCTTGATATCCCGCTGGGGGAGATGGTCGTTGTGACTGGGGTGAGTGGTTCGGGTAAGTCCACCTTAGCCTTTGATACTATTTATGCCGAGGGGCAGCGGCGCTATGTCGAGACTTTCTCGGCCTACGCTCGGCAGTTTCTCGACCGTATGGATAAACCTGCGGTAGACAGCATTGAGGGTATTCCGCCGGCGATTGCGATTGAGCAGAGCAACACGGTGCGCACATCGCGCTCGACCGTGGGCACGATGACTGAGCTTAATGACTACTTTAAACTGCTGTTTGCCCGATTAGCGCATTTATATTGCGCCGGTTGTGGTCAAGCGGTAACCACCGATTCGCCACAAAGTATTCTTGCCGCACTGTATCAGCAGCTGCCAAACGATCAGCGCCTAATGATATGTCTGCCCATTAGCGTACCCGAGCAACTTAGCGATGATGATGTTTTGCAGCTGCTTAACCAACAAGGTTATGCCCGCATCCATACTCGCGCAGGCAGCCGGGTAGAGGTGGTGCAAGATCGCTTGCGTTTAAACGAGGACAACCGTTCGCGCCTAACCGAGGCCTTAGAGGCCGCACTGCATTATGGCAAAGGCCATGTACTGGTTTACCCTTTAAACGAGGCTAAAACCGCCGGACGTGCTTTGCGGTTTTCTAGCCATCACCATTGCCCCAGTTGCGATATTAGCTACCCCGAGCCTACACCTGCGCAGTTTTCATTCAACTCGCCCATTGGTGCCTGCACCAGCTGTAAAGGCTTTGGCCGTATTATCGGTGTCGATTGGGGATTGGTGGTGCCCGATGAGCGCAAAAGCTTAAAAGATGGTGCCATCAAACCTATCCAAACCCCAAGCTACGATGAAGTGCAGCGCGACCTTCTTAAATACGCTAAAAAGCGGGGCATTCCGACAACCACAGCGTGGGCCGATTTAACCGCCGAGCAGCGCCAATGGGTGTTAGACGGTGAGGGTGACTGGAGCCAAGGGGTTTGGTATGGCATTCGCGAATTTTTTACTTGGCTTGAGAGCAAAGCCTACAAAATGCACATACGGGTCTTGTTGTCTAAGTATCGCGCTTACACACCGTGCCAAACTTGTGGTGGCGCTCGCTTAAAGCCAGATTCACTTTGGTGGCGCATTGGTAACTTTGATGACGCAGAGCAGGCCCTGGCAGGGCGCCCGCGCTTTAAACCGGTGGGCGCTACACTGCCCGATAAAACCTTTAACCAGCTGCCGGGTTTAAATATTGCCGATGCGATGCGCTTGCCGTTGGCGAAGGCATTGGAGTTTTTTAATGATTTAAGCGGTAAAGACAAAAGCCAAAAAAATGGGTCGGTGATTGATGACGCCGCAGAATTATTGCTGACAGAAATCCGTTCGCGCTTAGGTTACTTATGCGAAGTCGGGCTGGATTATTTAACGCTAGATCGTCAGTCGCGCACCTTAAGCGGCGGCGAGGTACAGCGTATTAACCTTACTACTGCGCTTGGCACGTCGTTGGTAAACACTTTATTTGTATTAGATGAACCCAGTACCGGGTTACACCCACGGGACATTACTCGTTTAGTTAATGTGCTTACGCGCCTGCGCGATGCAGGCAACTCGCTGTTGGTTGTCGAGCACGACCCACAAGTTATTCTGGCGGCCGACCGTATTTTAGATGTCGGCCCAGGCCCTGCTAAACGTGGCGGTAATATCGAATTTTTTGGCACGCCAGCGGCATTATTAAAATGCAAAAATAATATTACCGCGCGCTTTTTAAGTGGTTTAGATCAAGTGGCAGCCAAAGCGTTACCCTTTGGCGCAGAGCCGGGTGTTGCAGAAGCCTCGGCGCAGTACCTAAGCAAGCAAAAAACCAGCAACACTAGTTTACCGGCGTTTAAAAAAGCATTGGGCTCGGTGACTATTCGGGGTGCCTGTGAGCACAACCTTAAAAATATTGATGTAGAGATTCCGCTCGGGCAGTTGGTGTGCTTAACCGGCGTTAGTGGCTCGGGTAAATCCACCTTGATGCGAAAAATTTTGTATCCCGCGTTGCTTAAACACCACGGCGAACAAACCGAGGCCCCCGGCGCCCATAAAGCGATTGTTGGATTAGAGAAAATTGACCGCGCGGTTATGGTCGATCAAAGCCCTATAGGAAAAACCACCCGTAGCACACCGGCCACTTATGTGGGTGCGTTTGAGACTATCCGTAAATTATTTGTCGCCGCACCGCTGGCTAAAGAGCGCGGTTACAAGCCTGGCACTTTTAGCTTTAACTCCGGTAATGGTCGTTGTCCTAGTTGTCAGGGCAACGGGTTTGAGCATGTTGAGATGCAATTTTTAAGCGATGTTTATCTGCGCTGCCCCGAGTGCGATGGCAAACGTTTTAGGGCCGAGGTGCTAGAGGTAAAGCTGCTGCGCGATAATTATGCGATATCCATTGCCGATGCGCTGGATATGACCGTTGCTGAAGCGTTAGTGTTTTTTGCAGATCGCCCCGATGTATTGCGCAGCCTACAACCACTGGCCGATGTCGGGCTCGATTATGTACAGCTAGGGCAAGCGGTACCCACCTTAAGTGGCGGTGAGGCGCAGCGCTTAAAATTAGCCGGACACTTAGCTGCGACCCGAGCTAAAAACCACGAACATATTCTGTTTATGTTTGACGAGCCTACCACCGGCTTACATTTTGCCGATATTGCCACCTTGATGAGTGCATTTAGGCAGTTACAAAACGCCGGTCATTCGCTGTTAATTATCGAGCACAATCTTGATGTTATCCGCAGTGCCGATTGGCTGATAGACATTGGCCCCGAAGGTGGCGATGCCGGTGGACAACTAATAGGCGAGGGTACACCGGCGCAGTTTATCCACTTAGCAGCAACCAATAGCAGTAGTGGTTTTACCGCCCAGGCATTACACGAGTACGAGCAGTCATTAAGTACTGGTGCTAATTTAGCGGCTATAACTAAATCCTCGAAACAAAAGCGCAAGGCCAATGCTGCGCGTGAAATTAGTGTGCACCACGCGCGCGAAAACAACCTTAAAAATATTAACGTCAGTATTCCACGGGATAAACTCACTGTTATTTCTGGCGTAAGTGGTAGCGGAAAAAGTACCTTGGCGTTCGACCTTATTTTTGGTGAAGGCCAGCGGCGTTATTTAGAATCGCTTAACGCTTATGCTAGGCAGTTTGTGCAACCCGCATCGCGCCCAGATGTAGATGCCATTTACGGTATTCCACCGGCTGTTGCTATCGAGCAACGCACCAGTCGCGGGGGCCGTAAAAGTACTGTGGCAACTCTGACCGAAATTTATCATTACTTGCGCTTATTGTACGTCAAGCTCGGTACGCAATATTGCCCCAGTTGCGACGTTGCCATTCAGCCACAAAATCTCGATGCAATCGCCGCGCGGTTACAAAAAGACTATCGCGATAAAGAGGTCACGTTACTGGCGCCGATGGTGGTTGCCCGTAAAGGCATTTACCGCGAGCTTGCCCTGTGGGCATCCGAGCGAGGTTACCAACAACTGCGGGTCGATGGCGAATATCAACCTACCGCCGACTGGCCTGCACTTGATCGCTACAAAGAGCACGATATAGAGCTTCCGCTGGCAACGGTTAAGGTCGCTCCTAAAAATCATGAGGCGCTGCTTGATGCGTTGCAGCAAACCTTAAACCTTGGCAATGGTGTGGTTATAGTTGCCGCCGCGACTAAAGCCAGCAGCAAGGCCCGAACCAAAGACCGGTTGTTCTCGACCCAGCGGGCTTGCCCTAGTTGTGGTTGTGGCTTTCCCGAACTAGATCCTCGGCTGTTTTCGTATAACTCTAAGCACGGCTGGTGTACTGGCTGTTTTGGCACCGGTAAAGTTATTGTCGGTTTTGATGAAGAGCAAACCGGAGAAGAGCGCAACTGGCAGGCCGGTGAGGACGAGGTAGAAAAAACCTGTCGTCAATGCGATGGCCAGCGCTTAAACCCCACGGCGTTAGCGGTGCGTTTTCGCGACCGGTCTATTGCCCAACTGGCTGCGTTAGCGGTAGACGATGCCGAAAATTGGTTTGGTAAACTTAAGCTCAAAAGTCACGAGCAAGCCATTGCCCGCGACTTGCTTAGCGAAATGCACAGCCGACTGCATTTTTTGCAAAAAGTTGGGCTTAATTATTTATCCCTCGATCGCGCAGCGCCCACCTTAAGTGGCGGCGAAGCGCAACGTATTCGCCTAGCGGCACAACTGGGTTCAAGCCTGCGCGGCGTATGTTACGTACTAGACGAACCGACCATTGGCCTACACACGCGAGACAACCGCAAACTGATCGAGACTTTGCGTGAATTACAACAACAGGGTAATACCGTTATCGTCGTCGAACACGATGAAGACACCATGCGCGAGGCTGACCATTTAATTGATATGGGGCCTCGGGCTGGGATTAATGGCGGTGAGGTAGTGGCTTTTGGCAGCGTTGCTAAAATCATGAAAGCAAAAGCATCACTTACCGGCCAAATGCTCGCCAATCCATTGCGTCACCCCATGCCCGGTTTACGCAACCTCGCTATGCGTAAACTATGGTCGCCCGAAAAGCTCAGCCTTATAGGCGCCAGCCAAAATAATCTCGCTAATGTCAGTGTCGATATACCCCTGCGGCAACTGGTCGCGATAACCGGCGTAAGCGGCAGTGGTAAAAGTACTTTGGTACGCGGTGTACTGTACCCCAATGTTAAAACCGCCATTGCCAATGCGCGTAAAAAACAACACAGCTGGCAAGGCGTTAAAAGTATTAGCGGTTGGCAGGGTATCGACCGAGTTTTGGAGGTAGATCAAACTCCTATTGGCAAAACACCACGCTCATGCCCGGCTACTTACATAGGTATTTGGGATGCGATCCGTAAATTATTTGCCGGCACTGTTGATGCACGTTTGCGTGGCTACACTCCTGCGCGTTTTTCGTTTAACGCCGGCGATGGCCGCTGTGATGGTTGCGGCGGGCAGGGCATGCAAAAAATCGAGATGAATTTTTTACCCGATGTTCGCGTGCCTTGCGATGTCTGTCACGGCTGGCGCTTTAACGATGAAACCCTAAGCGTAAGATACAAAGGCAAACATATTGGTGATGTGCTCGCCATGAACATCGATGAGGCCGCTGAATTTTTTCAAGCGATCAGCAAAGTTCACCACGCTTTATGTCTGCTGCAAGATGTCGGCCTTGGCTATTTAACCTTAGGCCAACAAAGCCCCACCTTAAGTGGCGGCGAGGCGCAGCGCATCAAACTGGTGGCCGAGCTCGCCAAGGCGAATATGACCTTTGAGGACGCCAAAGGCCGTGTAAACCAACACAACTTATATGTGCTGGATGAACCCACCGTAGGTTTGCATATGGCCGACGTAGACAAGCTTTTACATGTACTGCACCGGCTGGTGGATGCGGGCAACTCGGTATTGGTGATTGAGCATAACTTGGATGTAGTCGCCGAAGCCGATTGGATTATCGATATGGGGCCAGAAGGCGGCTCTGGCGGGGGTAGGGTTGTGGCGCAGGGTACGCCGAGTACCGTTATTAAGCGCAAACGGTCGTTTACAGGGCATTATTTGGCAGAGGTTTTGAAGGGGGTGTAGGGTCGAGAGTGTTTTTCAGGCCCGGTCTTGATCCACTGTCCTGAAATGCTTGAGTACTACTTGCACCTATTTACGTACCACTAAAATACGTCTCCAGCTGGCCGCAGGGGCTCCAAAGCGGTGCTTCGTAAATTATTGAGTGAAGGGCCATATCTACATAGGGGGCCAGTAGGTCGACTATAACCTGAAAGAATGCCACTATTAGAAATAGTGGCATAACGACAGAAGGTATTTAATTAAATATCAGAAAGGGAGCTTTAATGATTAAATCATGGAGATATACGAGTATCGCCTCTGTTTTTATGATCTTAACTGCGTGTGGAGGTGGTACTGACGTAGATGATGAAATTAATTGTCCTACGGTAGTCGATTATGCGGACCCTCTGCTGACTATTACCTCTGTGATTGATAGCTCAAGCGGTGAGCTGCTGACTCAGGTGACGCTAAGCAAATTGTCTATCAATGGCAACGACGAGCGGTTTGATTACTTGGACGATAGCGTTTTTTCAAGGATCGACGTGATTGATGAGGGGGCGTCGGCGATTTGTACTCTGCCGTGCGCGTTGTTTACGAGTCAGGCAGAGTATTCGTTTGTTTTAAGCTCACCGGCTTACCAGCCCAAGGTGGTCGAGATTAGTCCGCGTTATAAAAGTTTTGGCGCACCAATCTGTATGAGCATCTATTCTGACGGGGAGGAAACGTCTTTTAATCTCGATCCTGTTTTTTAGTTTGTGGCGTAAGTGATGTATTTTAAAGTGGATGCGCCTACTGACTACCCTGCGGGTAGAACAACCAGATTTATGAATTCAATCGATATTTACGGGAGCTGCATATGAAAAGTACACTGCTATTATTGTTTTTTAGTCTGACGGCATCTATGGCAATGGCGGCCGAGGAATTCACTCTGCCGCTAGAAATACCCATTGTGCCTGATGCGCGACTGGCCATTAGCGATGCTTATGATGTGCCAGGTGGGGGCAGGGAGGAGGCGATAGCGAGATTTGGCACTAAGGTGCCACGGCAAGATGTAATGGCTTTTTATCGGGCGGCTCTGGAAGAGGCTGGATTTCAAATTTATTCATCATCAGATAAAGCCAAGTATGCCATGATCGCCGCAAAGCGCGATGATGATCGAGTTACCGTTTATTTTAGAGATCAAAGTGATTGGGTCGAGGCGGATGAAAGTGAATTTTCCGTCAAGGCCGTGTACAACAAGTAATAGCATCGCTGCACTTGCACTTGTTAACCACAGCATCTTTTGGTCATTGTAATACGCAGCTGCGCATGGACTTTGCCTCAGCTTAGGGCACTATTGTTGGAACAGCTCTGGGTAAATGCTATGAAAAAAGGCCGGCATCTTTTTAAAGATGTCGGCCTTTTCTCGTTTTCACGTAATGCTAAAGCTTTGCTAAAAAGTCTAACGCCTTTTAAATTACGGAGTTTTGTGAGGCGCCTTTAGTCGGCACGTGTACAGCATGCTTACTCATGTTCTATGTAACTAAAAGATGAAAAATCCGCTGGTGCAAAACGTCCCGAGAGATCGTGACACGCTAACCCCACAAACGCACCAGTAAAGTGCTCGGCATCAACTTCGTCAGCCAGGCCGCTGTAATCAATATAGCCTCCTAGAGGTTGCCAGTCACCTGATTGGCTGGCCCATGAGCCTCGCCATTGATCGTATTCGACTTCTATGCGCAGTTTAATGTCTCCTGCGGGTAGGGGGATGCGCTTGCCTAACGGGTAGCGCATACTGCCGCTCATGGTAGCCATAACAACTTCAAGTGCACGGCCTATTAATGGATCGTGAGTGATGCACAAATAGATAAACTTTTGGGTGTTATAAAAGCTGATTAACCCCGCCATTTGTTGAAAGCTTTCTGGCTGAAAATTGATGCTTGTTTCGGCCGTAAAGCAAAAGGCTTGTTGGCGCCGGGCGATGAGGCTTTGTTGATATAAACTGCTGGGGGCTTCTTGCCCCAACAAACGTAAATAACCAGGCTTTGCATCGTAAGACAATACCGGCTCGGTTAACGCTATTCGGGGGGTCTGATAATGCAGCGTAAGTTTATCTTTGCAAAAATCAAAATGCTCAGTTTGCAATTTGTTATCTGATGCAACACCCAGACTGTTGGGTACATTTTGCTCTGGCCCCTTGTGATTATGGGCGAGCCTGGGCCAGCCGTCTGAGCTCATAACAACTTTTTGAATAGCAGTCTCCCGGCCCAGAACACAGCGTCCCCGATACGGTAACGGGCGACCGGTTAAGTGTACAAAGTAATGATCACCATTGGGCAGAGTAACTAAATCACCATGACCGCTGCGCCGTAATGAGCTTGAAGGATGACTAGCGCTATTAAGAAAGTGTGCTTGTGGGTCTATTTCATAAGGTCCTAGTAAATTTTTACTGCGCGCAAAAAGTGCAGCGTGATCTACAAAGGTTCCGCCCTCTGCGGTAAGTAAATAATAGTAGCCGTGCATTTTATACAGGTGTGAGCCCTCCACCAGCCCTAAGTCGGAGCCTTTAAATATATTATCAATAGGGCCCACTAGCTTTTTCTGATTAGGGTCATACTCTTGAATCACAATGCCGGCAAAATTTTTCGCATGACTGTGATGATGAATGCTAACCGCGGGCCGATGATCCCACAGTACATTTAACAGCCATTTGCGGCCGTCATCATCGTGAAATAGTGATGGGTCAAAACCGCTGGCATTCAGATAAATTGGCTCGGACCAAGGCCCCATAATATTAGCGCTAGTAACTAGGTAGTTTTTTCGTACCTGATAATCGGTTTGGTACTCTCGCACATCTGTGTATATCAAATAAAATAGGCCGTCGTGATGCGTCAGGCAGGGGGCCCATACCCCGCAAGAATTAGGGTGGCCTTGCATATTTAATTGCGATAAACGATCTAATGGATGGGTTAATAACGTCCAGTTTGCAAGATCGGTAGAGTGATGGATTTGCACCCCAGGAAACCACTCAAAGGTAGAGGTGGCGATATAGTAATCATCTTCTACTCGGCAAATAGAAGGGTCTGGGTTAAACCCCTTTAAAATCGGATTGTTTATCATGTTTGCGTCAGTCATTTGTTACCCCTACCAAAACACCTACCCGCCGTCATCGCGGAGTTGACTGTTGATTCTAACGCCTTGTAGTCATTGCGACAACGTGAGCGCTTAATCTTGAGTATCTAACGACGGATTGTTGCGCTAACGCGCAAAATCTACCAATGCCCCAATATTGGTAGTCAAAAGCAATATTCGCTTTTGGCTGGGCAGTGGTTATTGTACAGTGCGTATGATGTGTTCAATATTTTTACCAAACCTTAAGTTTCACGCCCAGACTATAAGAAAAGGATGACTATGGCCAACCTCAGTAAATCTCAAGCGCAGTCGCGGGCTGATCAGGTCCAGGCTTTTCGTGCAGAGCAAGAGTTTTTGAAAAACCAAGGCTTATTGCAGCTACCAGAGAGTACTGCTAACACTATTCGTCAATATCATGATGAGCTGCTTGACGAGTTGCAGCAGTCACAGGATGTTGATTTAAGTGATGGCGCTAAAAGCTTGTCTCTGGGTATGCAGATTGTGTCTTTTTTAGGCGCATCGGCATTGGCGGCGAGTTTGTTTTTTCTGTTTTATCAATACTGGGGTTACTTTTCTACTGCATCACAAGTGGCAGTTTTAGTTTCGGCGCCTTTGTTAAGCTTGGCTCTAGCACTGTGGGTGCGACGTTTGGATTCGTCAGGTTATTACGCTAAATTAGCCGCTTTGGTGTCTTTTTCGAGCTGGGTGTTAAACATTGTGATGCTCGGTAGCATTTTTAATATGACGCCATCGCCCAATGCTTTAGCGGTATTTGCACTTTATGGGTTTTTGCTCGCTTACCTCTTGCAGGTACGCTTATTGTTGGCCGCTGCGATGTTTTGTAGCTTTATTTTTATTGGGGCGCAGTTTGGAACCTGGATGGGCAGTTATTGGGTCTATGTTGGCGAGTTTCCTGAGCATATTTTTCTTCCTGCATTTTTGTTTTTTATTGTTCCTATTTTGATAAATCAAGATCGATTTCATGGGTTTTCGTCCATTTATCAAATCCTTTCGACCATTGCCTTTTTTATTGCATTACTTATTTTGGCCAATTGGGGTAGGGCTAGTTATTTACCTTGGTCGAACTCTGCTATTGAGGGAAGCTACCAATTATTGGGGTTTGTCGCGAGTGCGCTGTTGGTCATTTACGGTATACGTACTAATGCCACAAAACTGATGCTTACCGGAAATGTATTTTTCGCCTTATTCCTTTACACCAAGTTTTTTGATTGGTGGTGGGGTTGGCTGCCAAAGTATGTCTTCTTTTTATTGATTGGGTTAACGGCTATTTTAGCTATGGTGGTGTTTAATCGTTTGCGCAAATTACAGCAGCAGGGAGGCAGGTATGAAAACTAAAAAGATACTTGTTTTACTTAGTTTTGGCGTCATTATCTTGGTGAATGGCATTATTTTAGCTAAGGTGATTTTCAATCGCTCTGAGGTTGTCACTCAAATATCATTGTCTGAGCGGGAGCTTGAACTTCCATATCGTTATGGCTTTAAATCAGAGGATTCAAGCTTACGCTTATCTTTACAGTGGCGTACGCCAGCAGCAGAGCCTTTATCCTCTGATGTTAAATACTATGGTTGGCACTCTGATCGGGCACTGACTTTATCGGATGTTCATTTTTTCAGCTTTCAATTCCCTAGTTGCAGCAACGATAATCATCGTCGCCATAAAAAATCTGCTTGGGTTTTAGCCGAGTTTAACGGCCCGAGTTATGCTCGCCATGTTCAGCGCGTAGAGCAATATCATGCGCTAATCCATTCTCTTGTGGCAGAAGAAAACACCGAATCCTCTCAAAAGGAGCTGAACAACAAGCGTAAATACGCAGCCGACATGTTTAACGCTGCGAAAAACACCGATTCACGTTTATTTATTATTGATGCCGCCGCTGAGCGAGAACTGTTAGAGGCCGCACTGGAAGAGCTCAAGCCTGTAGGCACTGCAACGTATATGATTATTCCGGCAGAAGTGCAAAATGGATATTACCGCTGTGATAACAAACCACAAAAGGCCAATTCAATCCGGGTGAATAAACTTGCTGTAAATTCGCTTTATGTCCCTAAAGATTTAGCAGTAACTTTGGCACCAAGTAAAGACTCCAGTAAGGTTAATTTTGAAGCGATGATTAATTATGGTCGCCTGTATGAACCTTGGTTAAGTAAGCTCGAGCAATAACCGCAGCCTTGTAAGGACAGAAACTATCAGTTAATAAAATTTTGAATTTTACGCACATAGACTATGTAAAATGAGTGTATTGTGCGTGGAGGGCTTTCTAACAGCGAGATCCATTTAATAACTTTTGTCTGAAAGTAGAATTTTCCTATAATAATTTTTATAACAAACTCTACATAGTACTTCCTTGTGATTCCAACAAAATAGCTGCCACCATTCTCAAACATGCTAAATCAGCATTCTGTTTCCGATCTCATCGAGAAAAGAACATAAGCTCTGTTAACTCTCTCACATAATGAAAAAATAATTGGATTATATGGATGCCTTGGGTGATGTAACAACTCCTTCAAAAAGGAAATAGAAGAGGTATCGCTTCATTCAAAAATAGTATTTTGATCACCACCTTGTCGCAGCTACCATATAGTCACAGTGACCATATATGGAGGTTTATGGCTTGCTGGGGCGCATTAGGGTATTCGAACTAGATTTTAGCTGATCAGAAAAATAATCGAATTCGATTATTCTAAAACGCAAAACAACAGGCTAAAGGAGTAAAAGCCGACAACTGTCATCATCCGCGATACTGCGGATGTGATTCCCGAAAAAGGTACTATTATGAAAATTAACAATAAAAATAACGTTATCGCAATGGGTCTCGCCACCACGCTTCTGGCGTTATCTTCCACTGCCAACGCAGAGTTCATTAATACGAAATACGCTGGTTATCCTAGTGAAGGCGGCTATTTTGTCAGTCATTATGAGCAATATAACGACCAATGGGCTTGGGTTGACACCTCCGGTTACACTGAATCACACGTCAATTTCACAATAGCGGCTAATAATGTTGTGACTGGCCGGGGCTGGGAAACCGGCCAACGTAATCGCAAGATTAACTTTGTGATAAACGACTACCAACCTTGGTGGAATGAGCAGAAAATAGTGTTCGCGGTTTATGGTTGGACGCGCCAAGACCCCGCCAGCTATAACAGTACCAATGACCCTCATCGTAACGTGGTGGAATACTATGTGGTGGAAAATAATAAAGATTGGAATCCGTCTCATCAGGGTACCGACGGCAAGGGTGCTATTCATCTGAAAACGGCCACCGTAGATGGTGCGGAGTATAAATATTATTACTCCTTGCGAGAGAATCAACCCCATTATTATCAAAACAGCGAAAGTGATTTTGCCACCTTTAGGCAGTACTGGGCGATTCGCCAAAACTCGCGCAACTCGGGAGAAGTGGATATGGCGAAACACTTTAGTAACTGGGAAAACCCCAAAGCCGCTCAATCGGCCAATGCTTACCCCTACACCAATGACTGGGGCTATCAAATCTTCATGGTCGAGAGCTATCAAGTAGGTGGCTCGGTACGATTAAACGCTTGGGAATAAGCTGAGCCGTTCAAATTATATTAGACAATATCATTAACTAAAGGACGACTGGATCGTCCTTTTTATTGTTATTTGATGTGATCTTTTAACGCAATAACTGGGAAGGCTCCGATTAAAGGTGCCATTGGGTAACAGTGACATTGTTTCTAATTAGATGTATTTTTGTTGGGGCTGCATCTTAAAAAAAGGCCGGCTTCTAGGTAAGAAGCCGGCCCAAGGTTGCAAGGATAAATCGGATTAGTTTTCTAGCAATGATTGCGCGGCATGGGTTAAAAACAAATACCGGCTACCCATGGGGATAACGTATTCATTTTGTCCCCAAAAGAATGGCCAATTACTTTTGTTCTCTGGTAAGTCGGGCGCCAATACTAGAACACCCGGCACAACACCTCCTGGAATGTACGAGAAGTCTGCGCGGTTGTTACCGTAAGCGGCGGTTTGCGATTTTGCGCCGATGCCAGAGGCAAACGAGTAGTTGGAGTCTGGGTGGGTGCCGAAGATGTAATTTAGACTGCGGTACACCAACTCTTTTTCAACAATGTCAGGGAAAGCTTTGTGTAACCAGTAGTTGGTTATACCAAAACCCATAACTGAACCATTGCCAGCCCAGCCGCCACGAGTGATGGGCACACCATAGGGGTTCTCTTGTTCAATGGTGTTAATCTCATCGCGGTAGCTGCGGGTTAGCGCGGCCAATGCATCGGCGTAGGCGTCATCCATATAAGGCATTGCCAGTACTAACATGGCGACATTCTCACCACGGAAGTTATCTTTAACCGAATCGAACAGTTCACTAACAGCTTCTGCGTAACGCTTATCTTGAGTGCTTATCAGCAGTTCAACAGCGGTTTTAAGTTTCTCTTCCTCTAATTTACCGCCGGTGGTGTTGCCAAAGCGGTAAGTGTTGGGCTCACGATTGGCCTCGTACTGCCAAACTCTTTTTGCGGTGGCAAGACTTTCATCGGCAAGTTGTTGGTTGATGGGCCCCAATACTCGGCTAGCAGCGGCTAAAGCCGCGGCCGAACCGTAGTTAAGCGCGCTGGTGTTACTGGTAAACGCCCAACGATCATCAAAACGGCCACTGTGTGTGCCATTCTCAGGCATTAGGTCTTCACCAGCCGTTGGGTCTACCGTGGACGGCTCATACATTTTTCCCACGCTGCGCTCTTTTGCGTGTGGGTCCATGGATGCGTCGTAGACCATGTTGTCGGTTTTGGTTGAACCATCACCCAAGTGTGGGTACTGATACAAACGGCCCGCAACGATACCGGGAATAGCGTGGCCGATGGCGCGGTGCTGAGCGATCAGAGCTAAAGTACCGTGCTCGATTTGCTGCAACATATCTTGCTTGCCATCGGGACGATTGATCTGAGTAAACTTTTTCTCTTGGCTGACGGTGGTGTTGTCGCGCTCTACACCAAACTCTTCTACTGCGTGTACCAGTCCCTCGATGGTGTGGTACTGAGACTGGGTGCGAATATCGTAGTCGCCGGCATCGTACCAACCGCCGTAGTCTAAACCGTCAATATGCTGGAAGGGTTTAAAGTCGGTATCAAGCTCTTCACCGTGAGCGTAGAGGTCGAAGTGTTCGTAATTGGGCGGTGCTTGTAAAGCATCGTCCATGTGCGAGCGACCATGCCAAACGCGGTAGGCTTCGCGCACTTGCATGTGGTCCATTTGCACCGGAAAGAAAAAATCCAGTGTAGGTTGCCATACTTTGGCTAGCACTTCTTTGTCGATAGGGAAGGTGTCAGTAGTTTGATTACCGTAACGCAATTGGTATAAGCCGGGTTCATTCACGTCAGAGAAATCAAAGGTAACGTACTCGTAACGTAAATATTCGCCCCACGCTTTGGGCTTACCTGAGTGTGCCACCGTGGTGCTGCCATCGGCGTGTATCTTAAGTAGCTCTACGTTCGACTCCGGGGTATCGTTTGGATCTAATTCGATGACGGCACGTTTCGGTTGAGCTGGGTGGTAACCTACTTGCGAATAACCAATCACTGGCTCGCGAACCCAGCCGGGGATGGCACTGATGTCAAGTTTCCACTCCACGACTTTGCCTGTACGGCCGGCGGGAATCATATCGCGTACAACGTACCAACCATTTTGCGCTTTGGTGCGGCCATCAAACAACATCAGTTCGCCATCGCCTAAAGTTTCGCTAATTGTAACGCGTCGCTCGGGATCTGCTGGCGCCAGCACCAAGGTTTTACCTTGAGCAAAGGCCGTGGGCTCAGTTAGCCCTTGGTCATTCATAACCATGCCGTGGGTGGTCGAGGCCGAGCGGGGGAATTGCCCTGGCTTGCCATCCGCTAAGTAAGCTTTGTCCCAGTATTCGGCGGGTACAAACTCCATATTAAAGCCGGCCTTGCCTTCAAGCGCTTTAGGCAGCGGGCTGTCTAGATGCACACTGATCACCACGCCTTGATCGCTAGCGGTGGTTTTTACGCTGTAAGAGAAATCTAGCTCAGGGTAGGCGAGCTGGGTGGTGATGGTGCCGGTCTGTTTGTCCACTTCGCGAGCGACGAACTGGCCCATGCCGTCCCACTGTTCGGGGGTGTGTAATAGTCTTACATCGCCGTTGGTGGCGGTACGCTCACCGTGCTGCACAATCTCAATACCGGCGGTTTTTGAGTCAAAAAACAGTCCTCCAGGCTTACTGGAGAAGGCGAATACGTCCACAGCCGCCGAGTCGAAGTATTCTTTATCGTTTAGGACGAGTGCGTTTTGCGCGGTATTGTTAGGGGTGTTGACACAGGCAGCAAGCATTGTTGCTCCTGCTATGGCAGCCGCTAGTGGACGCCAGTTAAATGGGACGGACATGGGTTATTCCTTTGTTATGCTTAGGGCTCTAGTACTAAATATCTTATATTCAGAATGACCATTAGGTATGGTAACGATAACGCAAAATGAAAGAGTTTGCGATAGCTTGCTTAATTACAATAAAAAAACCACAGAGGCCCCATTAGTAAAGGGAGGCGGTGATGTTTTGTCGTCAGATGGAGGCTTTAGGTTTTGTAAATTTTTGTCACGCAAACGTAAGGGAGCTGTGATCAGAACGAAAAAGGCAAACCGTACTCTGGGCTGTAATAGGCCATAAACAGCTGTTACGGTCATTTATGGCAGCGCCTTTACTTTGCTATACTGCGCTCTCTCTCGATCTCGCATTACTTGGTTTTACACTGCCGTTTAAATCACCTACAGGTAAAAAGTCGACATTTATGCCTAATACGTCTTTAACTCGCCTAAATAAATACATTAGTGAAAGTGGTATTTGCTCGCGCAGAGATGCCGACCGCTTTGTTGAGCAAGGCAATGTATACCTAAACGGTAAGCGCGCCCAGGTGGGGGACCGAGTAGCGCCGGGTGATGTGGTTAGGGTAAATGGCCAGCTTATTGAGCCACAAGAAGCCGAAGATTTGATTTTTATCGCACTGAATAAACCCGTGGGTATTGTTAGCACTACCGAGAGCAGTGAGCGAGATAACATTGTCAGCTTTGTCCGTCACAGTACCCGAATCTTTCCTATTGGGCGCTTAGATAAAGATTCGCAGGGTTTGATTTTTTTAACCAACAATGGCGATTTGGTTAATAAGATACTGCGTGCAGGCAACAACCATGAAAAAGAGTATTTGGTCACGGTTAACAAACCGATTCGGGCTGATTTTATTGAAGGGATGAGTCAAGGCGTGCCAATACTCGGCACCATGACAAAAAAATGTAAAGTCAGTAAAGAGGCACCTACGGTATTTAAAATTACCTTGGTGCAGGGGCTAAACCGCCAGATTCGCCGTATGTGTGAGCACTTTGGCTACGAGGTGGTGCAGCTTGAACGTGTAAAAATTATGAACATCGGCATTAAAGGACTGCCGGTTGGTGAATGGCGAGACCTTACTGAAAAAGAGTTAAAAGTGTTGCTGACCTCCATCGAGGGCTCTTCGTCGGAAGCACCTGCTGGGCGTAAAAACTCACAGAAAAGTGCGCCTAAAAAATCGCCCAGTAATGGAGCAAAAAAACGCGGCACCCGCACAACTAAAGCCGGCGCTAAAGAATTTTCTACGACAAAGAAAAAACCCGCTGCAGCAGGCAGAAATAAACCCGCCGCCAAATCACCACATCATAAAAGTGGCCCTCAGGCGCGGGGCGCAGGTAAAAATAAGCCCGCAGCTAGCGCTAAACCGGGAGTGCGATCTAAACAGAAATCTGGCCGCTCCTCGGTACCTAAGAAGGGCCGTCGTTAAGCCGTGCGTTAGCCTTTAAAGCCTTTGGCGACAAAGTAAACTTCACGCGATCTAGGGCGTGAAGCGTCCGGCTTGCGAATCATCACTTTATCAAACGATGAGCGTACATCTTTTAAGTATTCATCTGAGCCTTCGCCCTGAAACACCTTGGTGACAAAACAGCCTTTAGGTTTGAGTACTTGGCGGGCCATGTCGAGTGCCAGTTCTATCAGGTACATCGACGAAGCTTGATCGGCAGCATTCACACCACTTATGTTGGGTGCCATATCTGAAATAACCAGATCCACTGGTGTGTCACCTACGGCGGCCATAATTTGTTCAAATACGGCATCCTCGGTGAAATCCCCCTGGATAAAGTCGACATCGGCCATAGAGTCCATTGGTAAGATATCAGACGCGATAACACGCCCGTTGACGCCGACTATAGGCGCTACAACTTGCGACCAGCCGCCTGGAGCACTGCCTAAGTCCATTACCATCATGCCAGGACGTACCAGCTTGTCTTTTTTGATTATTTCCAGCAACTTGTAGCTGGCACGTGAACGGTAGCCATCGACTTGGGCACGTTTTACATATGGGTCATTAACGTGCTCGCTAAGCCACTGATTACTGCTTTTAGATCTTGCCATGGTGCGCCTGCGCTGTGCCTAGTAAATAATAACCGCATTATACGCATTATGGGGCAGGCTCGTAACAGGGGTGCTGCTATCAGTACGATTGCTGCTAGCCGTTAATATAGCCTGTAAGCTTTCGAGAGTTAGCTTCGCATGCACATATTTCAAAGGTACAATAAGCCTATTGGGCGCCTCTGGCGTTTTTTTTAGCCCCTTTGCCGGAGACACCGGCCAGGTCTACTTTTTATGATCCGAATTACCGAGCTCGCCTTACCCCTTGATCACTCCGCCGAGGCTCTGCCTCAAGCTGTGGCTAAACGCCTTGGGGTGGCAGAACCCCAGCTGCAAAACCTAACCGTATTTAAGCGCAGCTACGATGCCCGCAAGAAAAACACCGAAATTAAGTTTATTTACATTATTGATGTGGCGGTTGTTAACGAAGATGCCGTGTTGCAGCGTCTTGCCGCTGACCGCCACATCCGACCGTCGCCCGACACTCAGTATTACCCTGTGGCCAAAGCCCCCGCTGAGTTGACAGAGCGCCCTGTGGTGATTGGCTTTGGTCCCTGTGGTTTGTACGCGGCGTTAATATTAGCGCAAATGGGTTTTAAGCCCATTGTGCTAGAGCGCGGTCGCGATGTGCGTACCCGTACCAAAGATACCTGGGCGCTGTGGCGCCACAACGTGCTTACGCCAGAATCGAATGTGCAATTTGGTGAGGGCGGCGCGGGCTTGTTTTCCGATGGTAAGCTTTACAGTCAAATTAAAGACCCTAAGTTTTACGGCCGTAAAGTCATGTACGAGTTTGTCCGCGCCGGTGCTCCAGAAGAAATCATGTTTGTGAGCAAGCCACATATTGGCACCTTTAGACTTACAGGTGTGGTGGCAGCTATGCGCGAAGAGATAATTGCGCTTGGCGGCGAAGTGCGCTTTGAAAGTAAAGTGGCCACTCTTGATGTGGTCGACAACAATGGGCAGGGCAAGCGTGTTAGCGGTGTTACTTTGGCTAATGGTGGGCAGATAAAGAGCCGCTATGTGGTATTGGCTGTTGGGCATAGCGCCCGCGATACGTTTCGCATGCTGCACGATGTAGGTGTGTATTTAGAGGCAAAACCTTTTGCAATTGGATTTCGGATCGAGCACCCACAATCATTGATTGATCATGCACGCCTGGGCAAATATGCCGGCCACCCTGACTTAGGCGCGGCCGATTACAAAGTTGTACATCACGCCAAAAATGGCCGAGCGGTGTACAGTTTTTGTATGTGCCCTGGTGGTACGGTGGTGGCGGCAACCTCGGAGGAGGGCCGTGTAGTCACCAACGGTATGAGTCAGTATTCACGCAATGAGCGCAACGCCAATGCCGGTATTGTTGTGAGCATTAACCCCGAGCAAGACTTCCCTGGAGGGCCTCTAGCAGGTATTGATTTGCAAGAAGCGCTGGAGGCTCACGCCTACGTTGCCGGTGGTGAAAATTATTGCGCGCCAGGACAGTTAGTCGGCGACTTCTTAAAAGCAAAACCTTCTACTAAATTTGGTGAGGTCGAGCCTTCTTACAAACCCGGCGTTACTTTGGGTGATTTATCATCAACCTTACCGAGCTACGCAATTGAAGCGATTCGTGAAGCACTGCCAGCTTTTGGCAAGCAGATTCGGGGCTTTGATCGCGCCGATGCGGTATTAACCGGCATAGAAACCCGCACCTCATCGCCGGTGCGTATCAGTCGTGATAGAGACACATTGCAAAGTGTTAATACCCAAGGTTTATATCCAGCAGGTGAGGGCGCAGGTTACGCCGGAGGTATTTTGTCGGCCGGTGTTGATGGGGTGAAAATTGCCGAACAACTCGCCAAAGCGATGCTGGATGATTTTGCGAGTGAGGCACAATGAAGCTCGACGACATAAAGAAACTGCATCAAAAAAAATACCGCGCCGAACTGGGCTGCTTTTTAGTCGAGGGCGAGCACCTTATTTTAGAGTTGCAAAAAGCCGCCAAAACAAACCCTTTACTCGCAGCGGCGACACTTTATGCCAGTGACAGTTATGGCGAGGTAGAAACAGATTTTGAGTTGCTGCGAATCTCTGACAAGCACATGCAAAAAATATCCGACACCAAATCGCCTCAAGGTATTGTTGCTGTAGTGCCTATGAGTGCTGTTGCGGCGCCGTTAAAAACCGCTGATGAAAAACACACAATTTATCTGCATGAGATACAAGATCCGGGCAACCTTGGCACTATCTTACGTACGCTTGCTTGGTTTGGTGGTTTTAAATGCGTACTTAGTCCCAGCAGTGTAGACCCCTACAACCCGAAAGTGGTACGCGCTAGCATGGGGGCGATTTTTCATGTCCCCATAGAGTTAGATATCTCGCTTCCTACATTACAGACACGCTTCGATGCATTCGCCTGTCTAGATACTGCCGGTACCGCGTTATCGGCCCCGCAATTTAGTCGCCACCAGTGTTTTGTGTTTGGCAACGAGGCTCGAGGCGTTCCCCGAGAACAGTTAGCCGAATTAGGCGCTGAATCTTTTTCTATTCAGGGTAACGGCGTTTTAGAGTCTCTTAATTTGGCTACTGCCGTTAATATGTGCGCCTATGAACTGAACCGTTCGCTCAACCTATAACTAAGGCCGCAACGTGGGTGAACCTTAGACAACACCCCAAGAGCCTGCGGTGACCCGAGTAAAGCAGGCAGATATCTCTCATCTAATACTTGGAAATGCATCAATAATACTGTATTTATAAGGTTGCCCACAGCTATATAACCCTATACTTCAGGGGATAATCATAAAAACTATAGTGAGTACCTGTATATGGAGCGCAATCTGCTACGCACTTTAGGCGATAACTCACATGATGTGATTTTTGCTAAGGATCGAGACGGGCGTTTTATTTTTGTTAGCAAAAGATTGGCCCGCTTAGCTGGTTTCTCTTCTGCCGATGATGTGCTTGGAAAAACCGATTTTGACCTTTTTCCCGCCGATTTGGCGCAAGGCTATCATGATGCAGACCAAGAAATCATGTTGTCCGGAAAAGGCTTGGTCGATTTTGAAGAGCTTTTGCTAGACGCAGAAACTAAAAAGACTCGCTGGCACTCTACGACTAAAATACCGCTTCACGACGAAAGCGGTAAGATAGTTGGCATTATCGGTATTACCCGCGATATAACTTTAACGAAAGATGCGGAAAAAAAAGCTCGCGAGTTAAACGTAGAGTTAGAAAAGCGTGTGGCCGAACGCACCCAAGAGCTAGCAGCAGCTAGTGATGCGCTGTCTAACGAGCGCAACTTAATGCGCAGCCTAGTAGATCTACTGCCCGATAATATTTTTGCTAAAGACACCCAAAGTAGATTTTTATTGGCTAATCAGGCTGTAGCACGCGGCATGGGTTCTACCGTCGACGAATTGCTGGGTAAAAATGATTTTGATTTTTTTCCCAAAGAAATGGCTCAAGGCTTTTTTGATGCAGAGCAAAAAGTTATTCGTGATGGAAAGCCAGTACACTTAGAGGAGCCCTACCTAAATCGAGAAAAAAACCAAGTTATTTGGCTTATGACCAGTAAGGTGCCGGTGCATGATAACAACGGAAAGGTTGTAGGAATTGTTGGTATTGGTCGTGACATCACCGAGCGGCGCGCCACTGAGAAAGCTCTGCGCGAAGGCGAAGAACGCTTTCGCAACCTCACCGAGCTCTCATCCGACTGGTATTGGGAGCAAAATAAAGATCTTGTTTTTATTAACTTAACCGACCCTAACGGAAAATCTGGATTTAGCGGTACTCAAGTGCAGGGTAAAACGATTAAACAATTGCCCAACACTGAAATCCTTAATAATGACTGGAGCGCACACGAACAGTGCGTTAACGCACACTTACCTTTTCGTGATCTAGAGCTTCGAGTGAGCCGAAGTCAGGATAAAACCTGCTATTTAAGCTTAAGTGGTTTACCTATTTTTGACAGTGCTGGAGTGTTTTCTGGTTATCAAGGCATTGGACGCGACATTACCGAACGGAAAACCGCTGAGGCTCACACGCATCACTTAGCCACACACGACAGTTTAACTGACCTGCCAAATCGGACAATGTTTTTTGATGTATTGGATGTAGCCATCGAATCAGCGCACCGTAACAAACGAAAGTTAGCGGTATTGTTTGTAGACTTAGATCGCTTTAAAAACATTAACGACACGCTAGGGCATGATGCCGGTGACGAATTACTGACTCAAATATCTGTCCGACTTTCCCATAGTTTACGTTCATGCGATGTGGTGGCACGATTAGGCGGCGATGAATTTGCTATATTAGTGCAAGAAATAAATGAACCAGAGCAGGCCGCTACCGTCGCACAAAAAATACTGAGCGCCGCCGTTAGTCCGGTAATGGTGTTGGGGCAAGAGTGTAGGGTGACGGCCAGTATTGGGGTTAGTGTTTTCCCGGACGATGCCGGCGACGCACAAACTTTAATGAAGAACGCCGATATCGCCATGTATCGCGCTAAGGATGAAGGAAAGAATACCTACCAGTTTTTCTCGGCCGATATAAAGTCTCGCTCTCTTGAACGACTGATGCTAGAAAATAATCTTCGGCTGGCGCTAGAGCGTAATGAGTTTTTTTTACAGTATCAAGCCAAGCGTGATCTGAAAACCGGAAAAATTGCCGGGGCCGAAGCACTAATACGTTGGCAGCACCCAGAGCTGGGGATCGTGCCGCCAGATCAATTTATACCACTGGCCGAAGAGACCGGTCTTATTGTCGCTATTGGTCGCTGGGTGCTAAAAACAGCATGCTGCCAAAGTATGGCTTGGCAAAAACAGGGCTTTGCACCAATTTGTATGGCCGTTAATTTATCGGTTAGACAGTTTTTTGACGAGAATTTGGTCGCCGATGTAACCACTGAGCTAGCTGAGTCAGGCCTGCGGCCAGAATTATTAGAGATGGAGATTACCGAAGGCATGGTCATGCAAAATGCCGAGCGAGCCATTAATATTTTACAGTCCATAAAAGGTCTTGGCGTACGCCTTGCTATTGACGATTTTGGTGTTGGTTACTCGTCGCTGGCGCAAATTAAACGCTTTCCCATTGATACGCTTAAAATTGATAGTTCATTTATTCACGAGTTGCCGAAAAACGCCGAGGATTGTGCAATTGCCGAGGCGATTATTGCCATGGGTAGAACCCTAAGTTTAACCGTGATTGCCGAAGGGGTAGAAACCGTAGAGCAGGAGAGCTTCTTGCGCGATCACGCGTGCGACCAATCGCAAGGGTTTTATTTTAGCCGGCCAATCTCTTCTAATGATTTCTCAAATTTAATGCGTGAACAAAGAGATAATCCGAGAGACTACCCTCAATAAAAACGTCTAAGCTGTAGCGCGAGGCTACTTTTATTAGTGAGACGAAATGCCACTTAAACACCTAATAATATCTAAGTAAAGGTGGCTACATTAAAGCGTTCAAAACGTTTTAAGTAAGAAACCTTCATACGCTGAAGCGTGGCAGGATTAATAGCTATCTGTTTTAAACTCTATAAGTGGCTAATTGCGTTTGTAAGCGTTTTGCGAGGGCAATAAGACTCTCACTGGCTTTGCGGGCCAAGTCAGCTTGACTGGAGGTTTCTTGTGCGCTGCTGCGTATTCGTTCGAGTGTGGTGTTAATTTCATCGGATACCTGACTTTGCTCTTCTGCAGCACCGGCAATGTCGGTGTTACGAGCGGCGATGTCAGTCATGGCGGCGGTCACGGCATTTATAGCAATACCCGATTCGGTAGCTTTATTCGATAAGTTTTCAGCTAGCGAACGATTAAGCTCCATTTTACGTGATGCGTCCTTAGATCCATTTTGCAAGCGTTCAATTTGTTCTCGAATATCACTAATAGAATTTTGCGTACGTGTGGCCAGCATACGCACTTCATCTGAAACAACAGCAAAGCCTCGGCCATGCTCACCAGCTCTGGCGGCCTCAATTGCCGCGTTTAATGCGAGTAAGTTGGTTTGTTCTGCTATTGCGTTAATCACATCAAGTACACCGCTAATGGCATCACTGTGTTTTTCTAACTCAAGCACTGTTTCTGCACATTCAAGCGTGCTTTGACTTAATTGACTGATGATGTCGATGGTGACGACCAGTGAAGTATGGCCCGTGCGTGCTTGTTCCGTGGCATCTTTAGCAGATTGGTCGGCGTTGGTTGCGCTCTCGGCGACACTTTGCGCGGTGAGCATCATCTGGTGCATGGCAGTTGCCACTTGCTCGGTATGTTCAGCTTGCTGATCGGTGTAGAGGCTGGATTGCTCTGCCGAGGCGACCATAGATTCTGCTGAATGGAGTAGCTCTAATGAGGATTTCCCAACTTCCTGAATGGTTGTTTGTACTTTTTCTAACAAACGGTTAAAGCCGTTCGCCACCTGACCAAATTCGTCTTTACTGGTGTTATTAAGCCTTACCGTAAGATCTCCTTCGCCTTCGGTAATATTGTTTATAGCGTTTATTAAGCGCGTCATTGGTTTTGCAATTACCAGGGTCACTAAGGTACTAACGGCTAAAATAATTAATCCACCTACGGCAGCAATAATGCCAGCGGTTGTAACTGTTTGTTGTGTAATTAGGGTTCCCAATTCATCTTCTGAGTATGCTGTCATTACTCTGTAACCCCACGGAGAAAATGAGGTTTCAGATAGAGTCCAACCAGGTTCTGAGCCATCGAGAACTCGTTGGATATAGTCGGCTGACTGATTGTTTGAATGCATGCGAATACGATTTTTGTTGTCTACAAGGGCGGTAAACCCTTGCGTAAAAACTTTCGATTGACTGACAGACTCCTCTAAGGCCGATAGATCTGCGGAATAACCTACATACCAAATACCCAGAATATTGCCGTTATGATCGCGCATTGGCTCATAGCCGGTCAGGTACGGAGAGCCTAATATATCCACTTGGCCATAATAAGCCTGACCTGCCTCGATGGCTTTAAAGGCTGCGCCTTGAGGGTTTAGAAGAGTGCCTGTAGCTCGTTCACCGGCTTTTTTAACATTGGTAGAAACGCGTACATAGTTTCGGTCGTCATACACAAATAGTGTGGCAGTGCCTGCTAGATCTTGCGTCAGTTCATCAACCAATTGGTAATCGTTACTTTGTTCTAACTCCCCTAAGTACAGCGAGGGCACTGTGTATTGGCCTACCTGTGTCGGTTGTCGTTGTTCTGGCGGCCCAAGTCTCTCCCCGCGTTTTATAAGCACTTTCATAGCGCCCTTTACCCGATCCATCATGAGTGAGTCGGTAACGGATAGTAAGTGTATGACTTCGACACTTTGGCTTTTTGCAAGCGAATCAGCCTCTTGCTGCAATTGCTTAGTGGCAGTCATGCTGGTGATTAATGTTCCCAGAATGACCATTACAATAATCACTGACAGTACGGAGAGAAAAAACTTCTTGTTCACGGACATAGTGTTAAGGCCAAAGAGAGACGAATTGATTACATATCTTTAGCTTATCGGCAGGGATAGAGATAGTTAAAGGGCTTTTAGGGCAGAAGGCGCAGAGAAAGGTGTTTATTTACGTTAAGACGGAGAGGGTTACGTAGGAAAAAGTGAATCTTTTGAATATTGCTCGTAGTGTCTTTATACCTTAGCCAACTCGTATTAGCACTTTCCTGAGCACTCCCTCCGCTTTTTAACCCCATGGAGATGCTATTTTTAGAGTCTGTCAGGGACGGGCTGTGTGCGCGACGGCCCATACGCTGGGGCCGTCGCGGTAAGGTATGTTAACGCAAGGGGACGATCTGTAGCTTTGATTCGGGCTTTACTGGATTCGCAAACATAGATAGGTCTTCGTCTGTTGCCGTTTCAGTACACTCGCCGTGAATAGTGACTCGATTTTTTTCCGGTTGCTCTTTAAGTGTCATATAACCTTCCCGGCAGTAGCCTGTGGCAGCAAGTTTTGCCTCTAGCATTTCGGTGGCTTGTTCCTGTACTTTATTAGATCGATCACGGTTGCCTTCAGGTGATTTTCCTCCGCCTTTTCGGCCTTCCCCTCTAGGTGACCGGCCACCACCTCTTTTACCTTTAGAGCTTTGACCTTCGGCACGTATAAAGCCGACCTCGTAGACAAATAGTTTAGAGCCATTAGCGGTTATTTCAGTTGAAAAATGTTCTACGGTATTCACATTACGCTCTGGCGCGCTGCTACAAGCGGTTAATAGCGCCGGTAAAAGAAGCATTAAGTAAGGTTTCATGACAAAAAGTTCGCCTAAGTGGAAGTAAGTTTAGTCGTTTAAGCCAAACACGGCCATCGCGAGTAATACCATGGCGCAACAGTTCTTTGCTGATAGCCGTGGCAACACAGCCTTAGCGTCTTGGTTCTGGCCGATCATTTGGCACGGCAACCAAAGCGCCATCTACCATTTGGCATGTGGCTTCTAAGGTATGGCCGTGGGGTGTTTCGATTGTAACGGCTTGGTTAAGTTCCGCATCAGCACAAGCTTTAATGGCTTCAGGTGGCGGGCCTTGTCTGTCTGAGTGTGATGGTGGTGCGGCAAATGCGCTAGAGATCATGGCGCTAAGTAACAGGGTAAGCATAATCTTGGTTGTGGCTGTCATTTGATTTCTCCCAGTAAGTTGAAACCTATATGGATTAAATGGCTATCGGTTTGATACAACAAGGATAGGTTATCAAGCGAATGTGCAGAACCGGTGCAATTTACAAGGAGAAGCCAGTCATTTTTTACAACCTTGTGGAGCTGTTCGTTATTGGCGGTATACTGCCAATATGAAGATTACACGCAAATTATTTTTTACCTTATTGGGCGTAACAACCTGTGTGGTTGTTGCCAACTTAGCCCTGGCTCGCTGGAGCTTTCAGCAAGGCTTTTTAGATTTTATTGGAGGTATAGAACAGCAACGCCTGAGCGAGCTCGGTGAACAGCTTACCCGTGAGTACGAATGGTCTGATAATAATTGGAAGTTTGTCGAAACGCTCGACTTTGAACAACTGTTACGCGAGCAGGCCCGAGCAGGAATGCGGCCATTGCCGCCTCACGGAGCGTCTGGTTCGCAAAGGGCTTTTAAGGGGCGCCCGCCAGGGAGTCCCGCTAGAGTAAAGCTGAGAACAATGGGGCCGCCCACGGTTTTATACGACCAAGTGGGGCAGCTGATCGCAGGTATCCCGCCAAACAATCAAGACTCTCCCAGTATCCGCGTGCCATTGTTGTCCAATGATATCCAGGTGGGTGAGTTACGAAGTTGGCCAGCTGGACCGTCTTATACGCCATTGGCAAGCCAATTTTCACGGCAACAGCTATGGGCCAGCTTGATGATTGGCTTGCTTAGCTTGGCCGCTGCAAGTGCAATCTCTTGGTTGGTCGCCAAAGCGTTATTGCGACCGGTTAAAGAAGTCTTGCGTGGCGTATCGGAATTATCTAAAGGAAATTATCAAGTCAGCTTTACTGAGTCGCGCCATGATGAACTGGGGCAGCTCATGAGTAATATTGCCGCATTAAGTAAAACACTCGATAAAAATCGCACGGCTAAGCAGCGCTGGTTTGCTGACATCTCCCATGAACTACGAACACCACTAACTGTTTTAAAAGGCGAAATAGATGTTCTTAAGGCCGGCATACGCCCCTTTGATGCCAAGCAACTAGCCTCCTTTGAGCAAGAAATCGACCTCCTTGCCCACCTTATTGATGATCTTTATCAACTCTCGTTATCTGACATGGGCGCATTGCGTTATCGCTTTGAAAAACAAAGCTTAACGGATATTGTAGCCGGCGTAACGGGTAGCATTAAGCGGCAAGTGGCGAATAAAGGCCTCACTTTTAGCCTAAATTGTAAGGAGGACATTTGGGCTAGCGTCGACAAACCTCGTATAGAGCAGTTGTTTTTAAATCTGTTTGCTAATTCTATGGCTTACACTGATTCACCAGGAACCATTCAGCTGGAAGTGTCTACACTGGATAATCTAGTTCAAATAACCATCGATGACTCGTCCCCTGGAGTGCCCGTGGCGGAATGTGATCTCCTGTTTGATCCGTTGTATCGTCAGGATTCCTCTCGAGAGCGGCGCTCTTCGGGGGCAGGCTTGGGCTTAACTATTTGCAAAAATATAGTTGAGGCCCACGGCGGGCGAATTGTCGCGGCGCCCTCTAAACTTGGAGGAGTGCAGATGTCGATACTAATCAACGCTTATCAAGGAAACCAGCCATGAGCGATCAGCCTTTGATTATAATTGTTGAAGATGAGCCTAAAATTGCTCAGATTTTGGTCGACTTCCTCTCGATGGATGGTTTTCAAACATTGGTATTACATGACGGCAAAGACGCGGTTGAAACCATTCAAAACAAAGCTCCAAGTGCGGTGATATTAGATTTAATGTTGCCTCATAAAAGCGGCTTGGTTATTTGTGAAGAGCTGAGACAGTTTTCTGATGTTCCTATTTTAATGTTGACCGCTCGTGTCGATGAGATCGATCGCTTAATGGGACTTAATATTGGTGCCGACGATTATGTTTGCAAGCCGTTTTCGGTAAGAGAGGTGGTCGCTCGCATTAAAGTTATTTTGCGGCGTCAAAACACTAACAACCACTCTCAGGGGCGCATATTACAATACAAAAAAGTATGCCTTGATCTTGAGAAACACACCTGCACACTAGCGGGTGAAATCATTGAATTAACCCCAGTGGAGTTTCGTTTGTTAACGGCTTTTATTAATAAGCCCGGTGCAGTATTTACCCGCGCAACACTTATGAGCTCTTGCTACGAAGATGATCGTATTGTCAGTGCCCGAACCATTGACAGTCATATGAAAAACCTCCGTGCCAAGTTGACCGATGCCGATAACGGCGAGTCTATATTCCAATCGGTTTATGGGGTCGGCTACAAAATCGGTTAAACCTCTGTATTTTCTAAATTGCGCAGCATCACCTTGGAATCTGCACAAGTCCTGCACGATGTTTGGTTAACATTACAATATCCAACACAGCAAGGGTGCAACTATCATGAAGTTTAACTATTTATTATTAAAGCCTAGCGTCATCTGTATGCTATGTGTGTTTCTAGGCGCCTGTGGTTCAGGCTCATCTAACGACTCAACAACCCCCCTTGATGATGACATTACCGATGAGCCGGTTAATACCGCACCCGTGGTAGTCGCAGGGGACGATGTATCGACCTCTGCCGGCGAGCTTGTAACGCTAACAGCCGTTGTAACAGATGATGACAATGTAACTATTAGCTGGAGCCAAACCAATGGCGAGACAGTAGAGCTAACTGACAGCACTGCCCGTTGTTAGTTTTATCGCCCCCTCCGCGACAGAAGATCAAACTTTAACCTTTAGTGTTAGCGTCAGTGATGGGGTCAACGACGCTGTTAGCGATACGGTATCGATTACCGTTAGCGCGGTGGCAGAGGAGCCGACGTTGAGTAACAATGTATGGCTGATCAACACAGATAACACTCGAGCGGCTCATATTTTAGAGTCGGATTCTGGCCTTGGCGTTTTGGTTAATGTGCAATCGGTATCGGAGCAAGCAGTCAGTGGTGAGGTTTTTACTGTTGTCACCTCCGAAGGTGTACCCGATTACAGCGTAACTATTACCGATGAGATGCTAGCACAACTGAATAATCGCCCCCGCGCTGCAACAGACTTTGCCGCAGGCGAAGCCGTAATTAACGTGGGAGACACTGTTGGGTTCGGCCAAGATATTGGTTACAACAGCAACTCTAATTGCGGCATGAATGCCGGTTTTGGTTATTGGCCGCCAGGACCAGAATGCCCAAGCCAAGCCACCCGCGAAGGGTATTTCACGCAATCGCCACAAAAGGCCGAAGACACCTGTGCCAATGGATTAGGCAAGGTCGGGCTTTGGGTTAACGGCTCCTCGGTATACAACTGGGGTGATGGCATGAGCTACAACAATGAAGGCGCATGGCAAAACCTAGCCCCCATTGCCGAGCAGTATGATGTTGATGTGTGTGGCGGTCACGCTGCCATGGGTGATTATCATCACCATTTTTACTCCACCTGTTTAGCCGACATGGTCGGTGATAAAGCAGACGGTCACTCACCACTGTACGGTTACGCCGCCGATGGTTATCCAATTTACGGGCCTTGGCAAGCTGAAGGCGAATTGGCGGCCAGCGCTTGGGCTGTGCGTGATTATTCTGCAGACTCAGCTACAGGCTGCTCAGATGGGACCCGTAGCTGTACTTTAGTAGATCCTTTTGATGTGAGCTTAGGCACCGAGTTTGTCGCATCTGGCCCAAGCTTTGACGATGTTGTTAGCACTTTATCGGGCAATCAATTAACCGCCTATAACGGTTACTACTACGAAGATTACTATTGGGATAGCAGCTTAACCGAACAAGGCGGCGCGTACCTTGATCAGTACAATGGTCATACAGATGAACAGCGGGGCTATCATTATCACATCACCGTAAGCGAGCAAGATGGGCAATTAACGCCGTCATTTCCATACATTATTGGAACTCGATTTGCCGGTGAGTTACCGGACAATTCTCTGGCGCAGTGCAGCACTGGTGCAGCCCCATCAGGACCACCTCCTGGCGCTGGTGGACCACCTCAAGCTGCCGCTAGTCCAGCACTTGATGCCGATAGCAATATTGTTGTGGCGCTAGAGGAATAAAGCGTGCGATTAAGTGCAATGGTGTTGTTGGTCATGATGGTGCTGGCAACGAGTGGTACAGCCGCAAGCGTTGAGATTCACGAGCACAAAACTAAAAGTATTGGCGAGTATCCAACACCAAAAATACACTTATCAGTATTCCGCGATGCCATGGACGGCATCAACATAAACGTAAAGGTTGAGAATTATCACCTCAACGCACCGAACTCGATAGCCTCAAGTGACTCGGCAACGGCGGCAACGCTGCAAGGCCATGCCCACGTTTTTGTTAATGGCATTAAACGCCAACGGCTGTACGGCAATGATTTACATATCCCAAATGAATGGTTGCAGTCAGGTGTAAATCAAATTGCTATTTCACTTAATAGTCACCAGCATGAAAATTGGATCGCCGCTGGACAAACCATTGTTGGCTCGGTGTTTGTCGATCTATCTCGCCAGCCTATCGTGCTGCATAATTTTAGCTCGCAACCTATTAACCATATACACGGTAAACACTAGTTGCTCAGTCAATATTACAACAGATTTAACCTAGGAAAACTTTGGTGACGATAAATCCCAGCAGGGCAGTCAGTCCTTCTCGTTGTTAGTATTCTCGCCCTCAAACCTAAAAAGCTACAGATTTTAAGTTTTCATATTATTTTTTGCGCCATTATGTTCGATACCACTAAATATGTCGCTCAAGTCTACACCTCTTGTTTGACAGGCTAGCTGCTCTCGGTGATTATCTAACACGAAAGTGTCAGCCTTACTCTACTATGCTTTCGCTCAACTTTTTAATCTAACGCTAACATCCGCAAAAGGATTTTTGTCATGGTACACAGCAGTTGCGATTTTGAATTTGAAGACGATTACAAACCCAGTGGTAAAGTCATGAAGTTTGACAACAAACCACTGGTATTACGATTTCCTCCTACCGCTTACCGCACAATAGAACCCGATGAAATAGAAGAATGGCGCAAAGAGGTCGCCGAGCGCCTTGGCTTAGACTTTGACATTGGACCAAATTCAGGCGGGACAGTATCTTTTTGCCAGCGTGGCGGGAGCGGTGCAGCTTACCGCTGCGATTCGGACCTTTCTCAGTCGAGTGATATTTACGGAGAAAGAGTACCTAAAGGTCGACTTGTGCCTTGGAACTCTACCCCCGTGGTGCTTAACTTTCCACCAACAGCCTATGAAGTTGTCACCCCCGAAAGAATGAAGGGTTGGCATGCTGACTTAAAAGAACGTTTTGGTCACAACTTTGATATTGGCGGCAGCTCTGGTGGCACAATATCTTTTTGTCGGCGCGGAGGTTCTGGGGCGGCTTATCGGTGCGACTCTGACATCAGTTAGTTAAATGCCAATGAGTATAGCTATTTTCACTTTCAGTGAAGACCTTCACGGGCATTTGGTGGCCGAGCAAATTGCACAGCTAGGTCATCGATGCCATTTGGTTTTTACCGATCAACTGGCTTTTAAGCCTTGGCTACAATGGCGCGGTTCGTCACCTGACGCGAGTTTGGTTGACCATAACAACACATTGTTTAATTGCTCCGAATTAACCACGATTTGGTGGCGAAGAGTTAACGCCCCACTCAGTAACAATTATAACTTGGCCGACGATGCCGCTTATAAACTTATTCCAGGCGAATGCAGGGCAGCCTTGCTAGGCGCTATGTTTACCGCTTTTACGGGGCGCTGGGTCAACGACCCTAGTGCAGAGCTGCGTGCGGACAATAAGCTGGTTCAGCTGCAAGCGGCGGCTCAAATAGGCTTTGAAGTTCCGAGTACATTAGTCAGTTGTATTCCAGATGCCATAAGAGAGTTTGTAGCCGAGCAGGGTGGCCAAGTAGTCGTTAAAGTCATCAGAGGGCTAGCTGAATTTTCGGTTCCGGCGCGAGTTATAACCGCCGATGAGATAACTGATATCGAGGCTCTTACTGCGTGTCCATCCATTTGGCAAGCGATTGTAGTTGGTGATACACACTTAAGAGTTCATGTGTTTGGCAGGCAAGTTATCGCAGTACAGATCACCTCAGAAAAACTTGATTGGCGACCAGACCTTTGCTCACCGATGACAGAATACCCGCTAAATAATTCGCTTAAAGCTCAGTGCCAGCAGTTAATAAAAGTACTGCAATTAACAATGGGAATTATCGATATAAAACTTAAGCCAGACGGCACTCCTGTGTTTTTAGAAGTTAATCCACAAGGTCAGTTTGCTTTTGTTGAAGCGATAACCGGCTTACCTTTAAGTCGCTATATGGCTGAGTTTTTAATTGATCGTTAGAGCTTATCTACACTTGATCCATCAAGTACATATAAATTACGCCCAGCACCCACGCCCGCCATCAACGCCACCAAACCAATCAAACCCAGAAAAACACCTGTAATGCTCCAACCATGAAATACATCGTGCAAAACACCGGTCAATAACGGGCCAAAGGCGGCGAGGGTATAGCCCACTCCTTGCGCCATACCTGATAAACGCGCGGCCGTATCAGCATCGCGCGCTCGTACCGCTAATAGCGTTAATGCCATGCTAAAAGTACCGCCTTGGCCCAAGCCAAGTACGATGGCCGACAACCAAACGAGATGAATCGGAGCGTAAATGCAGCCCGCCAAACCCAGCAACGTCAGCGATACCACCAGCGTGATCATAAATCGCTGATCACGCTGGTGGCTGGCAATCCAAGGCGCGGCAATGGCGGTAATAACTTGAACCATAATAGATGCCGACAACACCAAACCTGCGGTAACCGCATCGACGCCTCGGTCTTGTAAAATTGAGGGTAGCCAGCCAAATACGGTGTACGCCAATGCCGATTGCAGGCCCATATAAATGGTAACTTGCCACGCCAGTGCGTCGCGATACAGCGATTTTTTAGGGGCACTAACCGGCTTGGGAAAGTGCTTGGCGTTTAGTTGTGACCACCACACAAGTGCGGCAATAATGGCGGGCACCAACCAGAAGCCCAGAGCAGGGCGCCAATCATTGCCAAACAATAGGCGTAGTGGTTCGGTAGCGCCCGCCGCAATCGATGCACCAAAACACAGTACCGCTGTATAAAGCCCCGTGAGTAAGCTTACCGAATTAGGGAAGTCGCGTTTGACGAGGCCAGGTAAAAGAACCCCCATGACACCAATACAGGCACCGGCTGCGGCCGAGCCGATAAATAAACCGGCAGCGCCCATGTGTGGACGAGCCATAAGTGACAGTGCCAATAAGGCCACGGCGAGTAATACCGTACGCTCCATGCCCACTCTGCGCGCCACAATAGGTGCTAAGGGTGCCGCCAAGCCCAAAAACAACACCGGTAGAGTGGTGAGCACCCCTTGGCTGGTGGTGCTTAAGGCTAAATCCTCACCAATACGGCGCAGTACAGGTGAAACACTGGTTAACGCCGGGCGTAAGTTCAGCGCAACCAGCATTAAACCAAATAGTGTTAATACGGCATGCCGTAAAGGCACTGCTGTAGAGGTAAAGGCCATACGAAGGGGCACCTGTTAAGAGCAACCAAGGTAGCAAACGAGTAGAGCACACCATTGGTGGCGTGCTCTGTATTACATGAGGTTGTTCGATGTCATGCGGAGTTGTGATTATACCGGAGATTAACACCTCGGTGAGCTTGTCTGTGAGTAATAAAAAGCAAACCTCCGGCTAGCTTGCAGCCTTAATCATAAGCTCCAGCCGAGTAAGTTAGCTCGTAGCTATGGCTGTAAATTTCTAAAATATTGCCAAACGGATCTTCCATGTACACCATGCGGTAGGGCTTTTCACCGGGAAAGTACTCGCGTACAGGCATCCGTTGTTTACCTCCGGCGGCAACAATTTTTTCTGCCAGACCTTCTACGTCTGGATCTTGCACGCAAAAATGAAAGACGCCCGTTTTCCAGTATTCAAAATTATCGGCAGGTTTTTCGGCGTTTTTAAATTCAAAAATCTCGACCCCAATACGGTCGCCGGTCGACAGGTGAGCGATACGGAATGATCCCCAACCGGCACTAAACACATCGGTACACATTATGCCGATGGGACTGTTATCCTCTTCAATAGTGGTGGGTGGCATAATCAAATACCAGCCTAATACCTCGGTGTAAAATTTAACCGCTGCCTCTAAGTCTGTGACAGATAAGCCGATATGCGAAAAACTGCGGGGGTAAGTCATATTGTGTTGCCTTAAGTTGTTTCAGTTACCCCAGCGTAAACGCAATAAGCTATAATAAGAACCACTACCCACTTATGCCCTTGATAAGAATACCTTATGATTAATCCCCAATGGCTGCGCTCTTTTACTGTATTGGCCGAGGTTGGCAACTTTACCCGTACCGCAAACCGGCTTGGCGTAACTCAAGCGGCAATCAGTCAGCATATTGGCCATTTAGAGGAGCAGCTAGGGCCGCTATTAATTCGTCGTTCGCGGCAGATGGATCTAACCCCAGCGGGACATTCGTTGCTGGCCTACTGCCATGAGCTAGAGCAAGCACAAAAGCGGTTGCAGTTACGCCTATCCGAGGGCGAAAAAACCAAAGGTGAAGTGAGTTTAATTACCCCCGGAAGCAGCGGTTTGTTTTTGTACCCGCTGTTACTGAGTTTGCAGCAAGCGCATCCAGAGTTGGCGATGCGTCACCGTTTTGCTCCTAATGCAGATATCTTACAAGCGGTTTTGGATAACCACTACGAAATGGGATTAGTCAGCATTAAACCCGACAGCACACACTTAGTGGCTGAGCATTTTGCAGAAGAGCCGCTAGAGTTGATTGTACCTGCGGGCCACAACCCTCAAAGCTGGCAAGACTTACAGCAGCTTGGGTTTATCGATCATCCCGACGGCCACAATATGGCAACACGTTTATTAACCAGAGCTTACCCGGGCTTCCGCAGTATCTTAGATATCCCAACTCGCGGCTTTACTAATCAAGTAGGTTTGATCCTTGAGCCCGTGGCTCGGGGGCTGGGGTTTACAGTGTTACCTCGTTACGCGCGCAAAGCGTTTGCCCATAGCAGTGCAATAAAAGTGATAACACTTGAGTACAATACAATGGATAGCTTGTGGCTTATTTACCGAGCAGAATGGCCGTTATCGGCAAGAGCTAAATACGCAGTGGAGTATCTTAAGCAACAACTTGCGGCGATGGCTTTGGTTTAATAAGACAGGCTGGCGCACCGGCTATACGATAAAATATAAGTAGGGGTACAGGTGATAATAAAATTTATGATTAAGGCAGGGTGCACGCAATGAAGTTTATCCATACATCCGACTGGCATATAGGGCGACAGTTTCACAATGTCTCATTGTTGGATGATCAGCGTCATGTGCTTGATCAACTATTAGCCTATATTCAGCAAGAGCAAGTCGATGCACTGGTGATTGCCGGGGATATTTACGATCGCTCCGTTCCGCCGGCCACTGCCGTTGAATTATTAGATGACCTGCTTAATAAAATCTGCCTAGAAATGAAAGTTCCGGTCATATTGATTCCAGGTAATCACGATAGTGCGCAACGATTAGGCTTTGGTTCACGACAGTTAAGCCAGGCGGGCTTACATATTTTAAGTGATTTAAAAAAAATCACAGAGCCGGTAGTCATAAAGCATAAAGATGGCGATGTCGCCTTTTACGGCGTGCCCTATAACGATCCAGAAACCGTGCGCAACGTATTTTCTGAGCCCGTATCTACTTACGATCAAGCGCATACTTATTTAGTCGAGAAAATACTCGCCAATAAAATCTCTGGCGTTAGCAATGTATTAATCAGTCATTGCTTTATCGATGGGGCAGCGGAGTCCGACTCCGAGCGACCGCTGTCCATTGGCGGCTCGGATCGGGTTAGCTATCAGCCCTGCATCCCGTTTGACTATGTTGCTTTGGGCCACTTGCACAGCCCTCAGTACAAAGGCCGTGAGCATATTCGCTACAGTGGCTCGATTTTAAAATACAGCTTTTCTGAGCAACATCAAAAAAAGGGCGTATACCTTGTCGAGCTGGACGCAAGCGGTTTGCAAAACGTTAAACACTTACCGCTTAAACCGCTGCGCAATATGCGTGTTATTGAGGGAGAGCTAAATCGCATTATCGAGCAGGGTAAAACAGACCCACACAGCGACGATTACCTACTGGTAAGATTGACCGACCGCCACGCGATTTTAGAACCTATGAACAAATTACGCGCAGTTTACCCCAACGTATTGCAGCTAGAAAAGCCCGGTATGTTAGAGGTGGGCGAGCAACACATGAGCCGCGAAAAACTAAAACGTAATGAGTTGGACATGTTTTGTGACTTTTTTATGCAGATATCAGGGCAAGAACTAACCGATGATCAGCACACAGAAATCAAGCAAACCATAACTGAGATCCACAAGCAGGAACAGCCACTATGAAGCCACTAAAGCTGATCCTTCAAGCCTTTGGGCCTTTTGCAGGTTGTGAGCTAATCGATTTTACCCAGCTTGGGAAAAACCCATTGTTTTTAATCAACGGCCCAACCGGGGCCGGCAAAAGTTCTATCTTAGACGCTATTTGCTTTGCCTTGTATGGCCAAACCACCGGAGCCGAGCGTGACGCCACCCAAATGCGCTGCGACCACGCCGATGCCTCTGTGTTAACCGAGGTGATATTAGATTTTGCTTTGGGCGAGGCGCATTACCGTATTCGCCGTGTGCCACAACAAGAGCGCGCCAAATTAAGCGGGGAGGGCACCACCCGACAAACCCCAGAGGCGCAGCTGTGGTTGCTGGACGGTAGTACTGAAAGCCGACTGTTGGTCTCTAAAAGCGTTACCGAGGCCAGCGCTCAAATAAAAAACTTAATAGGCTTAGACGTTGAGCAATTTAGGCAGGTCATGGTATTGCCCCAGGGCAAGTTTCGTGAGCTGTTAATGGCCGATTCGAAAGAGCGCGAAAAGATATTTGGTCAGTTGTTTCAAACCAACATCTATCGGCGCATAGAAGATAAACTAAAAGACAAGGCCAGTGGCATTAAACGGGAGATGGAGGCTCATAACAACATAATTAAAGGCATTTTAGAACCCGCCGATGCCAGCAGCGAGGCCGAAATAAGCCAAGAGTTAGAATACTTACAGCCGCAAATAGACAGCGCTACACATAATAAAACCGCTGCCGATAAAAAGCTAAAACTGGCCACCAGCAATAAAGATAAAGCGCTTGATTTAAAAAATCGTTTTTCAGACTTGGCGTTACAGCGCACCGCTTTAACGTCGCTTAACGACCAACAGTCGTTAATGAACAGTCAAACAAAACGCTTGCAGCAAGCGCGGCAGGCGCAAAACATTCAGCACCACTTTGACAACCAAACCACACAACAGGCGCAGCTTAAACAGCTAGAGCAGCAGCTGGAGCAAAGCCGACAACAACTGGCCCAGGCAAAAGATGCCTACCAAAATGCCCATCAAGAGAGCGCGAACGCAAAACTAGCCCTACAGGGATTGGATGAGCTGAAACAACAACAAAATGATTTGCAGCGTTTTCAGCAGCAATTAACCAACCTAGTAAATGCCCGGGCAAGCAAGCAAGCCGCTGAGAAAAAATATCAAGCCAGTAGCCAAGCCTTGGAGGATAAAGCCCAGCATTATAAAAACCTACAGGCCGAACAAAGCTCAACTCAGGCCAAAGTGACGGCCTTAGCCGTGGCACTTGAGGCGTTACCAAGCCTGCAATCAAAGCTCGAAAACCTAAAGCACAAACAGCCAATGCGGGTACAACTTGAATCCTTAAGGCAAACCGCCAGGCGGCTAGACTCGCAGTTGCGCCAAGCTGAGCTGGAACAGCAGCAACAGCAAACCCAGTACGATCAAACTCGCGATAACGCCAACCGGCTAGAGCTGCAGTGGCACACAGGGCAAGCGGCTTTGCTCGCACAAGAGTTGCAACAAGGCGAGCCCTGCCCAGTGTGCGGAAGCGCTGAGCACCCAAAGCCCGCAGCGCCACAAGAGGGCGGGCAACTGATCAGCAAAGAGCGGGTAGACCAAGCTCGCACGGCACAGCAACACGCCTACGATGCATTAACCGCTGGTAACGACAAACTGCAACAGGTAAAAAACCAAACAGAATTAAACAAAAAAGAAGGGCAACAATTAAATGCCGCGTTAAGCGAGTATGCGCAAGTAACCCTCGATGCCATGGCGGCAGAGCTAGAGCAAGCCCATCAGCAAGTACAAAGCCTTTTGCAACAGCAGCGCGAGCGACAAAGATTAAACGCCCGTATGGTCGAGATCGAGCAAGAGTTGACCCTTACCCAAACGGCCATAACCCAGTGCGAGGCAATCGCCAAAACAGATCACCATCAAGTTACAAAAGTAGCCGCCGAGGTAGAACAACTAGAAACACAAATCCCCGAAGATTACCGCCAAGCCGACGTATTAACGTTGCAGTTAACAAAGCTGGCAGAGCAAATTCAAACCATCACGACACGGGCCGATACCGCAGAGCAAACGCTTAACGCTTGTCAATCGGCCTTAGATCGCGCCGACTCGACGTTAGCGGCACAAACACAACAGTTGCAAGACAACCAAATCAAATTACAAACGGCAACCGCCATCTGGCAACAAGCACTGACCAACAGCGACTTTGCCGATCAGCAAACGTTTAACAATGCCCAGTTAAGCGATGCCGAGCAACAGATCATCAGCGAAGAAATTGACGGCTTTAAAACGCGGCTAAGTAATATTCAGGCGGTTATCAAACAGCTAGAACAAGACTTAGCAGAACAACCGCTACCCGATATGGCAGCATTAGAGGCAACTTTAGCCGAGGCCACAGAGCAATTCCAGCAAGCCGATACTAGATTACAACAGTTAACAGAGCGGTTTAATTTACTTAAAAACGTACAAGACAGATTGCAAAAAGCACGCGATAAAAACACCTTGCTCGATCAGCAATACGCGGTTATCGGCACGTTAAGCGATGTTGCCAACGGCCAAACCGGCGATAAAATTAGCCTTAACCGGTTTGTCCTTAGTGTGCTGCTAGATGATGTACTGATTCAAGCCTCCCATCGCTTACATATCATGAGCAAAGGGCGCTACCGTTTAATACGTAAAGAAGATCGCGCCAAAGGCAACAAAGCCTCGGGCCTAGAGCTTGAAGTAGAAGACGGCAATACAGGGAAAACCCGCGCTGTGGCAACGCTATCGGGAGGCGAATCGTTTATGGCCGCGCTGTCGTTAGCGCTGGGGTTATCCGATGTTGTGCAGTCTTACGCCGGCGGCATTACGTTAGATGCCTTGTTTATCGACGAGGGCTTTGGCAGCTTAGACGCCGAATCCCTAGATGCCGCGATCCGTGTATTAATCGACTTACAACAAACCGGCCGAATGATCGGCATCATATCCCATGTCAGCGAGCTTAAAGAGCAAATGGCACTGCGGTTGGATGTGATTAGCGGCCAGTCGGGCAGCAGGGTGTTAATGAAGGTGTCATGATAAAAAGCCTGTATCCTGAGTCTTAATTGTTTGGCTAACATCTGTAAAACGTAACATTGGTGGGCGGTTAGCGCCTCCACCTTAAGTGGTGTCAATGCTCAAGAGCTCCATGCAACCATTGTAAAAACTGCGGGTAAGGTAGGGCGCCCGCTTGCTGAGCTACGCTTACTCCATTGCGAAAAAGCATTAAGGTGGGAATACTGCGAATCGAGAATTGTGCTGAAGCTTGTGGAGCTTGCTCGGTGTTGACCTTAATAAACCGTGCGATAGGCTCAAGCTCATTTGCTGCACGTACATAACTTGGCGCAAAAGTTTTGCAGGGGCCACACCAGTCAGCCCAAAAATCCACAACCATCGGTAGCTGCTCCTTACCTAGCCAATGTGCAAGCTGGCTATCATTGGCAGTAATTGGTTGACCTGAAAATATAGCCTTGTGACATTTTCCGCACTTGGGGTTATCGCTCAAACGATGTTCATCTACACGATTGGCGGTTAAACAGTGCGAGCAAAGTGTTTGAATAATTGACATAAGAATTTCCAGCAATATAAAGACGCGGTTAGTATAACAAGAATAGTCGATTGTTTTGGCTCAGAGAGCAGCGCATGGCCCATCCGCCAGTGCAGGGCTGTACCACCTGCGTATAATTCTTGAGCTGGGTTAACTCCAAGGTAGCCATAATAAAGCCCCTTTATACTATCTCGAAGCCCAAATTAGGCCATCATTCAGTCATATTTAGACATCAGCACATGTATTTTAAGCTCTATTCATAAGTTGTTATTTCAAGAGCAGAGGTGTAGATTTATGCCAGCAACGGTTTCAGTTGTGTACCTATACCAAAGGATTTGGAGCATAGCACATGAAATATCTATAAACTTACCCAGATATATCTTAGCCAGCACAAATAAAGTATAAAAATTAAGGTGACAGAAACTAGATGTTTTAAAAACAGCTAGATTTTTCACCCTAATAAGCGTTAAACACACACTTAAATCAAGGAAGAGATCATGAAAATATTACTGAAAAGTTTTCTTTTTATTACGCTCATCGTGAGCATAACAACTGTACAGGCATCTCAGTACCTTAGAAAAAATGCATCAACCGATGCGGCGAAAGAAGACCTTAAAGCTTTAGATGTTGCCTTAAAAAAGATGAAAGCGATGGGCTGTAGTGAGCCATTCAGCTGGTACTATCAAGGCGCAACTCATTCCATTCCTGATAAAATAGACAAAAATCCATTATGCCCGTCTTATACTAATAAGAAGGATCTAAAGTGGGCTTGGGATACATGCACCCACCAAGACGGCTCTGAAATTCACTTTCTTTTATGGCACCGGCTTTACATTGCACACTTCGAGAAAATTGTAAGAAAACTATCGGGAAAGTCGGACTTTGCTTTGCCTTACTGGAACTATATCGACCCTAGCAACAGAGTTATGCCTGCAGATTTTCGAGAAAGCAGCACGGCTCTATTTGAAACGTCTAGACTCCCATCGTTAAATAATGGAAACAAAATTGAATCGTTCATGGATAATAACTTGAACATTAATAATTTGATGAAAAATCGAGTTTTTTCAGTGTTTAACCGAAACATTGATTCAGCTCCTCATGGAGCAATGCATGCGTATATCGGGGGGGATTATGAAGGAAAAGAGATGTGGAACCCAATATTCCAAAGTGACAAAAACTATGGCTTGATGGCTCATGTACCATCGGCAGGTTTTGATCCAATATTTTGGTTGCATCACTCAAACATAGATTTTCTATGGCAAGCCTGGGAGTTGAGCCCAAATGGAAAAAGACCCTCTTTAGACGAGTTAAAAGCGGCACCGTGGCCCTATAAATTTTTCGATGAAAATGGTGTCAAAGTAGAATATACAATTGAAGAGGCGTACCAAGCAGCTTTCAAAATAGACTACCAATACGATCAACTACAATCGGCAATTGAAGCTTTCGACTCAGGGGAGCATAAATTACTCGTCTCAGAGAACACCCAGCAAGTTAAAAAGCTTATTTGGCAACAAAGCATTGAAAAGGCAACTAAAAATAACAAGTTAGTTATTGATACTCCAAAAATCCAAAACCAGAAAAACATGGAGCTAATGTTACTTGATCGTCCAGAAGCACTTGTAATAGAGGTGACTGTTAGCTTTGAGAGTCAACCCAAAGATACTTACAACGTATTTATAGTGGATGGTAGTGGAAACAAAACGCTAACAGGAGTTATGACATTCTTTGGTGCCGACCATCATATGCAAGGGCATAAAAACCATCAATCTTTGGGGAAAAAAAATTCACCTATGATATAAGCTCCGAAATCCCTGCCAGTGGTGACTATGATCTTGTGATAGAAAGTCAGCGAGAAAAAGGCGAATCACTGACCGTGCAAAGCATGGCACTTTATCGATACTAACCCGTAACAAAGCTAGCCAGTAGGGTACAGTAAACCTGAACCTTACTGGCTAGCGTCAGTGGTATTGAGTTAAAGATTCAATCATCTTACTTGGATCTGGTTATAGGGGTTACACCAATTGTCCCTTGAGTCGGGACCGTAAGCTCACACTCAAACTTGCATAAGGATAATACGACAATCCAAGTCAGACGATTGCATTTATAAACTAATGGCCGTCTCACATATTCAAAACCTTTTCTACACAGCCGGAAGTCTTGAAACATCCAGGTAGGTGGTCGAAATCCTCTGTTTAAGAAATTCCACACTTTAGCTGTAAACCGCCGATAAATTTCACACTTTGGTTGTAGGAATTTTCACTTTTGGTTGTTCAAACATCCAGTGGCTTATGCTCTGATCTGCCTCACCTTTTGGGTGCGCATAATGTATATTATGTTAAATTTGGTATTATGGCGGTACGCTAGTACCCTCAAGGTGGACAATGCTCTAAAGCCTTCGGTGTGGATGTAATTCTGTACGCGTACCAAAGCCCTCATAAGGGCTCATCTTTAGGAAGTACTTTATGCTTTACGATCGTTACAAGAAGGTCGACAAACCTCGCGTCACTTCTAAGTTCAGCTACCCATCAATGAATGCAAACCCTATCAACATCACAATCAGTGCCAATTGCAGCCCACCCGCACGAACACAAATATCTCTATCTTTTTCTGAAAACATATTTGTTTTAAAAAACCAAAATGGATTTGTGTGTAGATATTTAGCATGCTCAGATTTTTCAATTCTTCCTAAAGCTGTCGACCAACAAGCAATATACATCATCACTACGACACCAAAAGCTAGCATATAAATTATTTTAATCATGTAACCACTTTCAATATGGTAGGAGAATATTCGTCACCCGAAAACGTTCATTATACATGCCCGTAAAAGAGTGTCGAAAGATGTGGGCGATGACGGAGAAAATTTCGCCCGCTGATTCGTGCGAAATTGCGCCTAACCTCAAAAATAAATCTCAAGATCGGGATGGACTCGTTCTGTTTGACCGAGCGATGCAAGTCCCGTTTCGATGGGCTCGATAGGCATAAAAGCCGCTCACGACGAGGGGAAGTTGTATCTAATCCGGTGTTTTGCAGCATTCCCCCAGTTCCTTGGGTACGGGTGGCCTCGGGTTTATTCTGGCCGTTTGGCACAAATTTACACCCAAACGCCCCGCGACGCAAACCCCAGCAGCGCCCTGCCCGGTTGCCCCAAAATAGCGATAGCCGCGTTGCACATAAAGCTGCGGGTCAAGCTTTATACTTAAGGCCATAGTGTTAAGTCGGAGTCATACGGACGGAAATCGTCAAGCCGGATAGGCGAGCCAAAAAGCTACATTTATCAGCTACTCAGACACTGTTTTGGTCGCAAAAAATCATGACTCCTATAGCTGCGGATACAGCGGAGATTAAAGTAGAGCTTGGCAAGATTGATCACTTTCACTTTCTCGACTGTACTTTACTAAACTTTAAAAGGTGGCAATTAAATTATATTTCCCTCAATGTTTTTAAGGTGTTTTGAGTTGAATCACGGTAATGCTCGAGCTATCGCGTTTTCCACGATGCCTTCTGTAAGTAGCTGGGGCAATAATTCAGGCTCGCCGCCACCGACGGGATACATTAAATAAAGAGGTATTCCACTACGCTTGTACTGCGTTAAAAGTTTAGTTATTTCTGGATTTTTATTGGTCCAGTCACCCACCAACACAGTAATATCGTGCTGTTGGAATTGAGCTTTAATACTAGCGGTTAAAGCTATCTTCTCATTGACTTTACAGGTTAAACACCAATCTGCCGTGAGATCAACAAACACAGGCTTACCCTGCACTCTATAGCTTTCTAATCGCGCTTCGGTGTAGGTTTCATTCGTGTTGATCGAGCGATCATGCGGGCTCGAGCTCATACTAGCTGCAATCCATACTGCAGGTATTAATACGGTCAGAGCCATCCCGTTTTTTATTAGTTGAAAGCGTCGGCTATTGGGAGAGATGCCAAGCACCCAAAGCGCCAAAACGATTAGTAACATCCCCGTTAACGTTAAAATAACCATTTCATTGCTGGTTTGATGAGATAACACCCAAAGCAGCCAAATAACCGTTAAATACATGGGGAACGATAAGGCTTGTTTAAAATTTTCCATCCAGATCCCGGGTTTTGGTAGCCATTGCGACAGTGCCGGGCTGTAGCTCAGTGCGAGAAATGGCAGCGCCATACCAAAACCTAATGCAGAGAATATGACTAACGCGACTGGCGCCGATTGAGTGAGTGCCACACCTAGAGCTGTTGCCATAAACGGCGCTGTACAGGGGCTGGCAACGAGCGCAGCCAAAACACCAGTAAAAAATGATGACTTAAGCGAATTGCCCGAGGTCAGTTGTTGACCAAGCCCCATAAACGCCCCACCAAACTCGAATGCGCCTGAAAGTAACAAGCCCATCACGAAGAATAGATACGCCATCAAAGTGATAAAAATCGGGTGCTGCAGCTGAAAGCCCCACCCCAGCGACTGTCCAGTAGATCGAGCTACGAGGATAAAAATTGCTGCAAGAAGAAAAGAAGAAAGCACGCCTAAAGTGTAACTCCAACCATGACGACGATGTGCTTTTTTTGATTCATGCCCGCTGGCAAAGCTTAATGCTTTTAGCGATAAAACAGGAAAAACACATGGCATCAAGTTAAGAATCAAACCGCCCAAAAGAGCTCCTAGGATAGTAATACCAAGGTTGTAAGCTGTCGGTGAGCTGGAGTCTTTCTCTACTCGATCAGGTTGCGCTAAATCAATATTTTTAGTCCCACTACTCGTCATTACGCTATTTTTTTTGTCGATATTAAAATGATACGTCGTTGGCGGAAAACAAAGTCCTTTGTCTGCACACCCTTGTGATGTAAGCGTCAGATCAAAGGGCTTGCCCGCATATGCGCTGATATCGGAAATCAAGTTTACGGAGTCATGGTATGTCTCAACGTCAAGCTCGAAGAACAGATCATATTTTTTTTCACCGACGGGAATACGGTACTCAATTTTAGAGACATTGCCATTTTCAAATGTTGCTTCCACGGCAAACCCATGACGATATAAAAAGTAGTCTTTTGCAATGTACCAGTCCATCTGTAATTGATCGTCAACGATGGTAACGGATGGAATGAATGCCTCCTCTGAATCTAAAAAAGACTCTTTCGTATTCGCAAAGCTACTTGAAGATATGCAGATAAAGGCTGTGATAAGCCAAAAAGATAAGACGCAACGGGATAAAAAATTCACGGGGTGCTCCAATAAAGTACGCTTTGGTTGTAGCTTGGCATAACAACCTTACAGCAACCTTACGGGTGTCATAACGGTCATAAAAGAAGGTTAGCCAGCAATGATTATTGAGTAGTTAAATTTTATTAGTCTTGTAAGGTTTTGGTAAGGTTCGAATGCCATACTGTTCTCAATCAACAGCATTTTCGGTAGGAATTCACTATTCGACCGTGTGAATTAATTTAGAGGGCAGTAAATGTTCAAAAAATCCAGTTTTTCGTTATTCCTCTTACTTTTTAGTTTCTATGGGTGGGCAGATAACATATTGCCTCAAGAGACTTTCAGTGAAATCAAGCAATCTGCGGGGATGAAAGATGGCGATATTGTTTACGTTGATTTTTGGGCGTCTTGGTGCAACCCCTGCCGAAAGTCCTTCCCTTGGATGAACAAAATGGTCGATAAGTACGAAAGCCAAGGCTTTAAAATTCTTGCTATTAATGTGGACAAAGATCGGGCACTAGCAGAAAAGTTTTTAGCGAGTGTAGATATCACCTTCCCCATTTATTACGACCCTGAAGGAAACTTCGCCAAAACATTTAAATTAAAAGGCATGCCGTCGAGTTTTATCTTGGATTCTAATGGCGCGGTATTACAAACGCACAAAGGTTTTTTCGAGAATCAAGTGGACACCTATGAGAATGAAATTCAATCCCTACTCAAACACTAGTCTTGAGGACGTTTTAATGAAAAAGATAATCATGTTGTTTGCCGCCGTGGCAATACTAGGCGTTACCGGCTGCAGTTCACTCGGAGTTCAGCCTTGGGAGCGAGACTTATTGGCGACCGACGAAATGTCTTTAAGTGCTGGAGCGACCGATCTCGCCCTGGATGATCACATTTATTTCAGTAAAGAAGGTACCAGTGGTGGACGTGGATTTGCCGGAGGTGGCTGCGGATGCAACTAAATAAGACTGACCTAAAAAAAGCTTTATTTGCGGCATCATGCACCCTGCTTGCAGGCAACTCGGTGGCCCAAGATTGGGATTTTGATACCGCTATCATGTATTACGGTGAGGCCGATCGTGTTCAGGCTCTTGAAGGAATCTTTCAGGCTAAAAAGACACTTAAGGATGACAAAGAATTTAGCGCTAAGTTGGTCGTTGATTCACTAACCGGAGCGTCGGCCAATGGTGCCGTACAACAGGCCACCGCTCAAACGTTTACAACGCCCTCTGGCAATGGCCAATATACCGCTAACACGAGTGAAACCCCTTTAGACGATACTTTTTTAGACACCCGTGTTCAAATTTCTGCCCAGTGGTCACAACCTTTAGCTGAAAACTATGTGGTATCGACAGGCGCCAATGTGTCTAACGAATACGATTACCAATCTATCGCATTCAACGGCGTGTTAGGACGCTATTTCAACAACAAAAACACCACCGCTTCATTGGGCTTATCCTATGCGTTGGATTCCGTTGACCCAGTAGGAGGCCGCCCCGTCGGGTTATCCACTATGGTGGTGGATAATGGTCAATTTTCCGATGAAGCAGCGTATAGGTCCGCATTCGATGCCACTCGACAGACTGGCGGGGAAGATGGTAAAAATACAGTTGATGTTATATTGGGATTAACCCAAGTTATCAACCGACAATGGATTACGCAATTTAACGTAAGTCTCTCCGAAGTTGATGGTTACCTAACTGACCCTTATAAGGTGGTCAGTGAAGTTGACGCATCCGGTATGGCAACCCAGCAACGGTATGAAAACAGACCCGGATCACGCTCCAAACAAGCTTTTTTTGCGCAGTCCAAGTATCGCTTTGAGAGCTCAGTGTGGGATATTTCTTACAGGCTGACTAATGATGACTGGGGTATAAATAGTCATACCATTGAGTCCCGCTATCGTTTTTTGTTTGACAACAATAGCTACCTAGAGCCTCATATACGTTTGTATCAGCAAGGTGAAGCAGATTTTTATACGCCATTTTTACGCGAAGGCGACGCTGTACCTGAGTTTGCGAGTGCAGACTATAGAATTGGTAAGTTGAATGCTTATACCTTTGGTATTAAGTATGGCAAAAAACTGAAAAGTGGGCGTGAATATGGTGTTCGGTTAGAATACTACAACCAAGCGTCTCAGGATGTGGGCGTGGAGGCCCCCGGAGGGTTGAATTCGCTTGATCTCTACCCAAGCCTTGATGCCGTGATTTTGCAGTTTGACTATAAGTTTTAACGCTCGCTGCAATTAAGAGATTGTAGCTCAACGTACTGTAGGAGAATATCGTGGCAACTCTGGCGCAACAACATTATGAGCTCAGTGGCCACGATTCCTATATATCTGCTCGTTTCCAGGCGATGGCGAGTCCTTGCGAGTTTTTGTTCGATACCTTAGACAAATCGCTCGCGGATTCGCTTGCCCAGAAAGGTGTCGCGCAAGCGCGACGAATAGAGCAAAAATTCAGTCGTTACGCAAAAGATAACCTCTGTTTTGCCATTAATAATGCTGAGGGAGCTTCAGTCAAAATAGATGATGAGTGTTACCGCCTTCTGGCATTTGCTCAAACCTGTTTTGAGCTTTCCGATGGCATGTTTGATTTGACGTCTGGTGTTTTGCGCCGCGCATGGAAGTTTGACTGTAGCAGTCACATCCCCCAGCAACGACAGATTGATGCTTTACTACCTTTGGTAGGATGGGAAAAAGTTACCTTCGACCAGCACTCTATTCAAATGAAACCTGGTATGGAAATCGACTTTGGCGGCATTGGTAAAGAGTATGCTGTAAGCGCCATCGCCGATATCTATCGTATTCACGCGCCCGACATGTCAGTGTTGATTAATCTCGGCGGTGATATCCAGATCACCAAACCTCGGCAACACAAACTTCCATGGCGTGTGGGAATCGAAAACCATGAGCATGTGATTTCTATTGTTCAGGGTGCACTCGCCACAAGCGGTGACGCCAAGCGATTCATTCTAAGAGATGGTAAGCGTTACAGCCATATACTCAACCCCAAAACCGGTTGGCCAGTCGCGAACGCACCTTCGTCTGTTACAACACATGCACCATTGTGCGTTCAGGCAGGTTGCTTAGCGACCCTCTCTCTGCTCAACGGAAAGGATGCCGAACGTTTTCTACAGAATCAAGACGTGAAATATTGGTGCACACGCGTATGAGAATCTTATTGGTGGAAGACGATGAGCTGCTTGCCGAGGGTATTATGACAGCCCTGAGGCACTTTCAATATAACGTCGATTGGTTGTCGACAGGTGCAGCGGCTGTCAAGATGCTTAAACGAGCAGATCACGCACTGCTTATTTTGGATCTTGGGTTACCCGATATGGATGGCTTACAGGTCTTAAAACAAGCTCGTGAAAGCAAGTTTGATTTACCGGTACTTGTACTGACGGCAAGAGACCAGATCGATGAAAAAATCGCTGGACTCAATGCTGGCGCGGATGACTATATGGTGAAGCCTTTCGATATCAATGAGCTTGAGGCAAGAATACGATCATTAACACGTCGCGCAAATGGCCGTCGCACCGACCTGCTTGAAGTGGGCCGTGCAAGTCTGAACCTGAATGAGCGTGTAATGTTATTTAACGACACCTCGATCACTTTCTCGCGACGTGAGTTTTCATTAGTTCAAGCATTTTTCGAGCGACCACGGCAGGTATTTACGCGTGAAGTACTAGAGAGTTTGTCTTATAGCTGGGACGAAGAAATCGACAGTAATTCACTGGAGGTACATATTCACCGTCTTCGAAAGAAACTGGGTAATAACGGAATTAAAACGGTACGTGGCGTTGGGTATATGTTAGTTGAAGAGCATTTCTCATGAAATCTATTCGCTACAGAACTATCAGTTTTTTATTGGTTTCATTATTTTTTATTAACATTGTGTCAGGTTATTACATCTATCGTGATACCCAGGATGAGGTCGAAGAGCTATTTGATGCACAGCAAGCGCAGATAGCACGAACCATTGATCAGCTTATTACCGATACCGAGATATCAGATCGACAAACCACCTCCATAATCAAGGTCCCTAACATTGTAGAACAAAAAGATCACAACACGTTGGGGCATCATTATGAAAAAAAAATCGCCTATCAGATTTGGGATTTACAAGGCAATCTTTTACTTATGTCTGAGAACGCACCACTTCACCCGTTATCGGCTACAGCGCCGGGGTACAGCCGTACCGAATACGGCAATGAGAGTTGGTATATCTTTGCTTTGTATTCAAACTCCACCAAAAATTGGATATACACGGCACAAAAATCGGAAGTGCGCGATGAGCTAATCGAATTAATTACGCGGGACCAACTTATAAGTATGCTGGCGGTCAGCGTACTTATTATTTTAGTGGTTATTATCGGGGTTATGTTAGGCACAAGGCCGATCACAATATTAAGCAGAGAAATTGCGAGTCGTGATGGGAATAATCTTGAAGTCATTGCTATTTCAATGAGCAAGGAGCTTCTGCCAATTCAGCGAGGTGTAAATCGTTTACTCGAACGTATTGATGCTACGTTAAAACAAGAAAAGAGTTTTAACGCTGATCTTTCCCATGAGCTTCGAACACCACTGGCCAGTATAAAGGTACACGCACAAAACATTGAGCTTAAAGAGAGCTTGAGTGATGAGGGGCGCCTTTCAATAACACGAATGAGTCGCGGCATTGACAATATGTCAAAAACAATTGAACAACTCCTATTACTCAATAGTATCGATGCCAATAAGCGTGATCTCCTGCAAGAAGAGATAGGATTGTATGATTTAGCAAAAGAGGTGATCACCCTATTGCCTGTTGATATTCATAAAAAAAATGATATCGAACTGACGGGCAAAAACACTTTTACCGTGGGCAACCGCGCCCTGATGAGCACGTTATTAAGAAACTTAATAGAAAATGCATCAAAGTACAGCGAGAAAGGCTCGCCTATCGTCGTCAACACAGCTGAAACTGAAAAAAACGCGGTTATCGAAGTCATCGACAGCGGGCCGGGTATGACGCAAGAGCAAAAAGAAAATTCTGTGACACGGCATTATCGTGTGTCTGACACACAAAACTATGGCAGCGGAATTGGCCTTTCAATCGTAAAAAAAATTGTAGATTTACATTCCGGCTCGTTTGCCTTTGTAGACAAAGAGGACGTCGCGGGTTTAATTGCAAGGGTTTACATGGAAAAAATAAACACCACGGCGTAAGTGACCTTTTCTACAAGAGAAGATAACCCCTTCACATTCAATTTCATAGGGTTTTCTACCGACGATTATCGATCATTATCCTCTATGTCGCGACCGACTGAAGGCTTTACTTCAGCTTTAAATAACCGCAAACATTGGCCAACGACTTCTAGCTGGTTACAATGCTCGCCTTTAGCCACTCGCAATTACGGCCTGCTGTATGCACGACCAACCTCAAGTAATAGAACTTTTGTATCAGCGTGACAGCGTCGTGTATTTTATGGCACTTAAACAGCTGCCGTATCCGATATGGCTAGATAGCTGCCAACCTATGAGCCAGCAAGGCCGTTACGATATTATTGCCGCCGAGCCTAACTCCCGGATCATTACCTGCGGTAAAACAACCGTTATTGAGTGCGGCAACTCGACAACCGAGAGCTTAGAAGATCCGTTTGTTTTGTTGCAGCAGCAGCTTCCGAGCACTTGCACTAACGCTGTTTTGGATGGCGAGCCATTGCCGTTTTGCGGCGGCCTTTTGGGTTATTTTGGATACGACTTAGGCCGCCGTCTGGAGTCTCTGCCGTCTTGTGCTACAGTCGATATGACCCTGCCGGACATGCATTTTGGCTTTTATCCTTGGGCAATTGTTACTGATCACCAGCGCCAAAAAAGCGTTTTAGTAGCCCAGCCAGGCGTGGATACCGACCGTATCGTCAGCCTGATTAACGCCCGGCAGGAGTTAAAGTCAAATCTAGAAAAGGATGGAATTTCCTTTGAAATCAGTAAGTTTAAAGGTAATTCTAACAAACAGCATTACTTCCAAAAATTCGATCTGATCCAAAAACACATATTGGAGGGTGACTGCTATCAAATTAATTTTGCACAGCGGTTTAGCGCCCTTTACCGTGGTGATCCACTTGCAGGGTATTTAGCGCTAAGGGCGCAACTGCCCTCTCCTTTTGCCGGCTACATACCTTTAGATGAGGGTGCTTTACTGTGTATATCGCCCGAGCGTTTTATCGCCTGTGCGGACGGCAAAGCCACCACCAGCCCCATTAAAGGGACTATCGCACGAGGCGAAACGCTCGAGCAAGATCAGCACAATCGCGCAATATTGCAAAGTAGCGCCAAAGATCGCGCCGAAAACCTAATGATTGTCGATCTATTACGCAACGATTTGAGCAAAACTTGCCGCAAAGTAGCAACGCCCACCCTGTTTGAACTGCAAAGTTTTGCCAATGTGCACCATTTGGTCAGCACCGTAACCGGACATGTACGACCCAACACTGGCGCGCTAGACGTGCTGCGTGCTGCGTTTCCCGGCGGCTCTATTACCGGTGCACCTAAGGTGCGAGCCATGGCGATCATTGACGAGCTAGAGCCTTACCGGCGAGGCCCCTATTGCGGGAGTTTAGGCTACATTAGTGCCTGTGGCCGAATGGATACTAATATCGCGATACGCACGGTTATTTGCAATAAAGGGCAACTGCACTGTTACGGCGGCGGCGGCATTGTTGCCGATTCTGTTGCCGAGAGTGAGTATCAGGAGAGCATTACCAAGGTGGCGTTATTGTTGCGCACCTTGGAGAGTGAGTTCGGCACAGGCTGCAATCTACCAAATGGCGTAAGCGATCAGTAACAGCAATATGCCGATCACGATCCATTTACCCAAATAATAAGCCGTGCGGTTTTTGTGCTTGATGGATTTAAGTAACTTTTGATAAGCCAATAAGCCCTTGCCAAGCTTATTGCCAATGCCAGTATTGCTGGCGTCGACGTTATCGATTTTAAACAGACCGTTAAAAAAGCGTCCAAAGTACCAATAGCCCTTTTGCACAAAGCCAATTTTTAACGGACGATCAATGTCGGTCATTAAAATAATACGCGGAGTATCGGTGTCATTGTAGGCCGAGTGCAGGTAGGTCTCATCAAAAATGATGCTGTCGCCATCGCGCCAAGTGTACTTAAAGTCGTCGATCTGGAGGCCGCACTTCTCGTCGTTAGGCGTGCTTAAACCCAGTGAATAGCGCAGCGTATAAGCGAACGGGTCGTGATGCTGGTTGAGCTTTTTTCCTGGATTGAGTACGGCAAACAAAGCTAAATTGAGGTACGGCACTTGCTCTAATAGCGCCATAGTTTTGGGGGCTAGCTCGTAAGCTGAAGGTATTTGGTGATCGTAGAGTTTTAGGTAGAAGCTCGTCCAGCGATTATCTTTATAGAAACTACTGGCGGGCAAGTCGTCTTTAGCGGTGATATTGCCCGCTTGGTATAAGGCTAGCGCCTCGTCGCGAATAACTTCCCAGTTATCTTGAATAAGCGCCAACTCAGGAAAGTGTTCAATGCCAACGCGAGGGGTCGTTGGTACTTTAGACAAACCGTAGGCCGGTAGGTTAAAAGGCACCATAAAGGTCGAGAAATCGGATAACTGCCGAATCAGAGGGAAGGTTACTCGGTTGCGTATACGCACAAACACAATACATAAAATATAAACAACGATTAACCCAATAATTACCGCCATACCGACCTCGTAGTTGACCGCCGTTTAATGCTATTAACGGCTAAGGTTGCGTATCATACTTAAAACCTTAGCTACGACCAAATCTATTCGTCAGGCTCACTCTCAAGTAGCTCCTGTCGCTTTTTTGTATACTCTTCATAACTTATTGAGCTTTGCTCAAGGCATTCGCGTTGCTGCGTGAGTGGTAGTCTACGACAATCCCACTCTGTGTCTTGAGCTTGCTTGTAAACATACTGCTGGGTAAAGCACGACTGCAGCGCCATAACGACGGGCAGCAACAGAAATAATGCCCCTAGTTTCATCATCAATCTCACTTACGTTCCCAAATATGTGGCCTGTTAAGTTTGAGACAAAGGCTTTACCTCAAGTTTAGCCACTATCGATTTTATATAAAGCGACTCTGACATCACCCAGCCTTTATCTAATGCTGGCTAGTATACCAGTAGCGCGCCCCGTTAAGCATGGCGCGGCGCGGGCGGATGCTGTAATATGCGCGGCCACTCTTTATTTCACGCAGTTGCCAATATTTGCGGCTGCGCACCGGTCATACCACAGGATTTACCCTCTATGAGTTTTACCCAGCTGGGCCTATCAGCCCCGATCCTCAAAGCTATTGAAGAAAAAGGCTATACCGAGCCCTCGCCTATTCAGGCACAAGCAATACCGGCGGTATTGTCGGGCCGTGATGTTATGGCTGCAGCGCAGACAGGAACGGGTAAAACCGCAGGCTTTACTTTGCCGATCTTAGAGAAGCTAAGCAAAGGCACCCGCGCCGGCCCAAATCAGGCTCGTGTATTGGTGCTTACCCCAACTCGAGAACTGGCGGCACAAGTAGGCGAGAGCGTCGCTACTTACGGCAAGCACCTACAAATGCGCTCTACTATCGTTTTTGGCGGGGTGAAAATTAATCCGCAAATGATGAAGTTGCGTGGCGGCGTCGATGTGCTGGTTGCCACCCCTGGCCGATTGCTCGATTTATACAATCAACGTGCGGTTAGATTTGACCACCTTGAAGTGTTGGTCTTGGACGAGGCCGATCGCATGCTGGACATGGGCTTTATTCACGACATTAAAAAAATCATTGCGGCACTGCCTAAACAGCGTCAAAACCTGTTGTTTTCGGCCACGTTCTCGGACGAGATTCGCGCCTTAGCGAAAGGCTTGGTAAATGATCCTGTCGAGATTTCGGTTACCCCGCGCAACAAAGCGGCGCCTACGGTTAAGCAATGGATTTGCCCGGTTGATAAAAAGCAAAAAGCCGACTTATTAATCCGTTTAATTATGGATAACCAGTGGGAGCAAGTATTGGTATTTAGCCGCACTAAACACGGCGCCAATAAGCTTACCAAGCAGCTTGAGCTGGCCGGTATACGTGCTGCGGCAATTCATGGCAACAAAAGTCAGGGCGCGCGCACTAAAGCCTTGGCCGATTTTAAAGCCGGCGCAATAAGAGTATTGGTGGCCACTGATATTGCCGCACGCGGGCTAGATATCGATCAGTTGCCACAAGTGGTTAACTTTGACCTACCCAACGTACCGGAAGATTACGTTCATCGCATTGGCCGTACTGGGCGTGCGGGCTCGACCGGTCAAGCCGTATCACTGGTCAGTGCCGATGAATTTAAGCAGTTAAGCGATATCGAGCACCTGACTAAAACGCTGCTGGACCGGCAGATTGTTGCAGGTTTTGAGCCGATCCACGACGTACCAGAGTCAAGCCTAACGCGCCGCGCGCCAAAGCCTAAAAAATCCCCCCAGGGTGCAGCACCTAAGCGCCCCGGCGGTGGTCGTCAGCGCCGCGACGGATCTTCGCGCAGCGGCAAGCCTGCCGCTGTAGAAGCCAAAAGTGGACCTTTCGCCAAAAAAAGTGCACCAGCCAACCGCAGTCGTCGCCCTAACGGCAACCGTTAAACAGATTAGCCCCGCTGGCCGTCACACTTTGTGACGGCCAGCGGGGCTAATGATGGCTCGCGCCTACTACCTATTTACTGCTACCGTTTACTTACTCACTATACGCGCTCTAAAACTGCGCCCTTTTAGTTTGCCGACCGATAACTTTCGCAGCGCTTCATCGCTTACTTTACGCTTCACCGCGACAAATGCACTCTGGTCAAACATTTGGATCTTGCCAACGTCGGTACCGGCAATACCATCGGCACCGGTAAGCGCCCCTAAAATATCTCCAGGTCGTACTTTTTGCTTTTTACCGCCGTCAATTTGCAGCGTTATCATTGGCGGCAAATAGCTCGAGCTATCACGGCCGGCCTCAGGTAGCGCCTCGCAGCTGTATTCTTGCCCGGCATATTGGCCGATACGCTGTACTTTAAACGTCTCGTTTTCACCCACTAGGGTAACGGCGACCCCACTATTACCTGCCCGTCCGGTGCGGCCAATACGGTGTACATGAACTTCGCTGTCACGCGCGGGCTGATAGTTAATCACCGCATCCAGCGCTTCGATATCCAATCCTCGTGCGGCAACATCTGTGGCAACCAAAACAGTAAGGCTTTTGTTGGCAAACATCACCAGCGTTCGGTCGCGGTCTCGCTGCTCTAAATCGCCGTTTAAAGCCAGCGCGCTAAAACCTTTATCACGCAACAGTCCCGCCAGGGCGGTTGTTTCGCGCTTAGTATTGCAAAAAATAACGGCCGAATCAGGCCTATGATCACGCAGTAACTGAACAACCGCCTGATCGCGAGTTGAAGCGGTTACTTTGTAAAAGTGCTGCTCGATACTGGGGGTATCGTGTGTGCTCTCGACTTTTATCATAACTGGGTCGCGCATAACCCGACCGGCGACCTTGGCAATGCTATCGGGGTAGGTGGCGCTAAACAGTAATGTTTGGCGGTTTTCTGGTATTTCGGCAACGATCTCGTCTAAGGTCTCGGAAAAGCCCATATCCAACATGCGGTCGGCTTCATCGAGCACCAATGAGTGAACGTTAGACAGGATCAGGTTGCCTTTGCGTAAGTGGTCCGAGATACGCCCTGGGGTGCCCACCACAATATGTGCGCCATGGGCCAATGAGCCTACTTGAGGCCCAAATGGCATGCCGCCACACAGGGTTAATACTTTAATGTTGTGAATGCTGCGCGCCAGCTTACGGATCTCTTTGGCAACCTGATCGGCCAGCTCGCGCGTTGGGCATAGCACTAACGATTGCACGGCAAAGCGCTTAACATTGAGTCGCTCTAACAGACCTAAGGCAAATGCTACAGTTTTACCCGAGCCGGTCTTACCTTGGGCGATAACATCTTTACCGGCCAACGCCGCAGGCAGGCTCTCGGCCTGAATTACCGTCATGGCGGTGTAGCCCAGCGATGATACGGTTTGGAGTAACTCTGGACGAAGCGCCAAGGTGGAAAATTTCAATTCTTGCAATGCACAATACCTACTAATTGACTTACGTCAGCGATTAAAACAGACCGACAATAAAAAAAGGGTAGGACAAATGCCCTACCCTTTTTTTTAACCCACCCATAATGGCTGGGTTGCCGCCTAGGCGGCGAGTCTTGTTAAAGACTTAGATTACAGACCTACGATGTTTTCAGCCTGTGGACCTTTTTGGCCTTGAGTTACGGTGAACTCAACTTTTTGGCCTTCGGTCAAGGTTTTAAAACCTGAACCAACGATGGCGCTGAAGTGTGCAAACACGTCTGGGCCTGATTCTTGCTCGATAAAGCCAAAACCTTTTGCTTCGTTAAACCACTTTACGGTACCGGTAGTAGTAGACATAGTGTCAATCCTGTTCAATCAATGAGTAAGCCTCTTGATGAGGCGGTTGTGCGCTAAAAGTGTTGCTATTACTTATGACTAAACGGACCAGAACTAAAGGCGTACCAATACTTTGGTGTGGCATAAATATAAGACTTACTTTCAAGCAATGTCGAGTATACCCACCTCTTAATCCTTGTCAACTATAAATTATGCGTAGAATTAAAGGAGCCCGCATGCTCAGAAAACTGTTCCGCCACAGCTATTAAGTTGGCCGTGGTTTGTCTCGTCGAGCCTGTAACACGTAATAAATTCCACCTATCACTAAGGCACTACTAATAACCAAGCGAGTACTTAAATCTTCACTGACAAACAACACCCCGCCAATGGCAGCCAGCACCGGAACAGACAGCTGCACGGCCCCCGCCTGGGTGGCCTCGAGCCCAGTTAGTGCACGGTACCAAATGGCGTAACCAAGCGCCGAGGTAATGCTGCCTGAGATTAGCGCCAAGCAAGCGCCGGCCATATTGATTTGTATCGACTGCCCCGGAAGCAGCAGCGGAACGGCCAGCAGTAGGATAAGAAAGGGGGTGGCTTTTATAAAATTTCCACACGTGGTTAATAGCGCTGTTGTCGTATTGCGTGCCGCCAGGCTGTACAAGCCCCACCCTACGCCCGACAAGCACATTAATAGCACCCCAATAAGGTTGGGCCTGGCCGCGCCTGGCAGTAGCAATAGCAACAACCCAGCTAACGCCAGTAATAAACCTACAATTTCTTGTGTTTTTAATCGCTGCCCTGCCCTTAACGCGGCAAGCAACATAACCAGTTGCACAACACCAAATAAAATAAGAGCACCAACGCCAGTATCTAACTGAACATAAGCAAAAGAAAACGCCACAAGGTAGATAAGTAGCGTTGCAGCTCCATACCAAGAACCGGCCGACAGAGATAACCGATGCCCGCGCCACAAAACAATGAGCGCCAAGCTTATTGCGCCACTTAGCAACCGGATGACACTAAAGCTGGTTGGGTCCACCAGCGCTGCACTGTCTGGCGATAGTGCCAGCCGGCACAATACTGAGTTGCCGGCAAAGGCTAACATCGCTATTGCTGTAGTGAGCATTATTGAGGGCTGCAACATAAAATCGACTCTAGATAGTAGGTGGCTCGCGCAAAACGATTTAGGCAACACTAGGCGGGTTTAAGCAAAGTTAAAAAAAGGCCAAGCCTCAATGAGGTTGGCCTTTTTTAACTCACAGCTCGGGTTTATTATTTTAGCAACTTGCTAAGATCACGAGCTTGCCAGTGTGGAAAATGCTTACGCACCAATGCATTTAATTCCACTTCGAAATCGCTGTAATTTACATTTTGCGAATCGTCATTGTAATCCAGCGCATCAATTACCATGCCCGCGCCTACGGTGATATTGGTAAGTCGATCGATAACAATAAACGCCCCGGTTGCACGGTTATGATGATAGTTATCGACAATAACATTTTGACTTAAAGACACATTCGCCACGGCAATATCATTAAGCTCTAATGCCGTTGTTGGACGATGCTCTTGAGTATTTACATCTATTTGATAGTCGAGGCCGTCAAAATGACCGCTGATTGTGCGGCTGGCAAACTTAAACAAATACTCATCGCCAATTCTAGCGGCATTGGCATTCATCCAAACCACATGTGCTTTAAGGTTGTTGGTTTGCTTTACGTCATCTTGCGCCAGCACCAGCATGTCGCCACGACTAACATCAATTTCATCTTCAAGCGTTAGCGTGACTGCTTGGCCGGCAAACGCCTCGGTCAGGCTTTGATCGTGAATAATAATCGACTTAACCGTGCTGCTGGTGCCATTAGGCAATACCTTTACCGCGTCGCCAACCTTTACAACACCCGAGGCAACGGTGCCGCAGAAACCGCGAAAATCTAGGTTGGGACGGTTAACGTACTGCACCGGAAAACGGAAATCATCAAAGTTTTTATCGGCAGTAACTGGCACTGACTCTAAAATCTCCATTAAGGTCGGGCCGGCATACCAAGCAGAGCGTTCTGAGGCATTAACAACGTTATCGCCATCGAGTGCTGAGATAGGCACAAACTGTACATCTTGCATGCCGAGTTTATGGGCAAACGCTAAATAATCAGATTTGATTTTAATAAACGCCTGCTCATCAAAATCGAGCAAATCCATTTTATTGACGGCAACCACAATATTTTTAACGCCCAGTAATGAGGCAATATAGCTGTGCCTGCGTGTTTGCGTTACAACACCGTAACGGGCGTCGATTAAAATCACGGCCAAATCACAGGTCGAAGCACCGGTTGCCATGTTGCGCGTGTACTGCTCGTGGCCTGGGGTGTCGGCGATAATAAATTTGCGTTTTGCCGTCGAGAAATAGCGGTACGCCACATCAATAGTGATGCCCTGCTCGCGCTCGGCTTGCAGGCCATCTACCAGCAACGCCAAATCAATGGTATTACCGGTAGTGCCGTGTTTGGTGCTGGCTGAGCGCACGGCATCAAGCTGATCTTCGTAGATCATTTTTGAGTCGTGCAGCAAGCGGCCGATCAGTGTGCTTTTACCGTCATCTACGCTACCGCAAGTCAGTAGTCGTAAAAGTTCTTTGCGCTCGTGCTGAGCAAGATACTCATCAATATCGCTCGCGATAAGATCTGATTGGTGGGACATAAACTTTTAGCCTTTGGCGTTTTCGCAGCCTAACAAATTGGCAGCGCACAGCGCTGCCGATTTAATACAAATACTCTGGCGATGGTTTAGAAATAACCTTCTTGTTTTTTCTTTTCCATCGAGCCTGAGCTGTCATGATCAATTACACGCCCTTGGCGCTCAGACGTCGTGGTCAACAACATTTCCTGAATGATTTCGGGTAATGTGGTTGCGTCGGACTCGACTGCGCCCGTTAACGGGTAGCAGCCCAAGGTACGGAAACGCACCATTTTTTCTTGTATTTCTTCGTCGGGATCAATCGGCATACGATCGTCATCGACCATAATTAAAGTGCCGTCGCGCTCGACCACTGGACGCTTTGCCGCAAAATACAAAGGCACAATAGGAATGCCTTCTAAATGGATGTACTGCCAGATATCCAGTTCAGTCCAGTTAGACAAAGGGAACACACGAATACTCTCGCCTTGATCTACTCGGCCGTTATAAATATTCCACAATTCTGGGCGTTGGTTTTTTGGGTCCCAACGGTGATTGCGATCGCGGAACGAGTAGACTCGCTCTTTGGCCCGTGATTTCTCTTCATCGCGGCGAGCACCACCAAACGCGGCATCAAATTTGTATTTGTTGAGCGCTTGCTTCAAACCTTGGGTTTTCATGATGTCGGTGTGCTTGGCACTGCCGTGGGTGAATGGGCCAACGCCCATATCCACACCTTCTTGATTGATGTGCACCAGCAGATCCCAACCGAGATCTTTAATGCGCTGGTCACGAAACTCAATCATTTCGCGGAACTTCCAGGTGGTATCCACGTGCATTAATGGGAACGGCGGTTTGCCAGGAGCAAAGGCTTTCATCGCCAAATGCATCATAACCGCCGAATCTTTGCCTACCGAATAGAGCATAACGGGGTTATCAAACTCGGCCGCCACTTCGCGGATGATATGAATACTTTCAGCTTCAAGCTGTTTTAGGTGCGTCTGGGTGTATTGCTCGGACATGCCACTCACAATTTGTTGGTCAATTTGGGGGCCGATCTATTATCGGCGGCGCGTATTATAGGTGATCTGGAAACATTTCACTAATGCGTCCCGTCGGCCCTGCTATGCAGCTCATAGTTATGTAGCTGATAGTGCGGTGGCAACGGTAACGTTTTTCTATCTATTTGTTAAGAATCAATTACTTCTATGGATATACCCAACTGTTTGGCCTGGGTAACAAAATCGGGAAATGATGAGGCAATACACTCGGCATTATTCACAATAACGGCACCATCGGTGCGTAACCCGGCCAGCGCTAAAGCCATAGCAACTCGATGATCTCCCGCCGAATCGACCTCCGCACCACGCAATGGTGAGCCGGTAATGTGTAACCCGTCAGCACGGATGTCCACATTAACACCTAAAGCCGTGAGACCGGCCGCCATATTGGCCAGTCGATCGCTTTCTTTGACCCTAAGCTCGGCCGCACCAGATAGCTCGGTACAACCTTGAGCGCAAGCGGCAGCAATAAACAGCGCCGGAAACTCGTCAATCGATCGCGACACCAATTCTGTGGGAATGGTAATGCCCTGCAGCTCACTGTAGCGTACTCGAATATCGGCAACGGGTTCACCGCCTGCGGTGCCGAGATTTAACAGCTCTATATTGGCACCCATCAGCTTAAGGATATCCAGCGCACCGGTGCGTGAAGGGTTTACGCCAACATGCTCAAGTAGAATGTCGGAGCCGGGGGTAATACTTGCGGCGACAATAAAGAATGCCGCCGACGAGAAGTCACCTGGTACATCAACACGACAGCCTTGCAGCTCGGTGCCGCCGGTTACCGCCAGCCAGCCATCTTGACCACTGCGTACAGGGCAGCCAAAGCCACCCAGCATGCGCTCGGTATGGTCGCGGGTTATCTGTGTCTGGCGTACTCGGGTTATGCCATTGGCGTACAAGCCTGCCAACAACAAGCAGGATTTCACTTGAGCACTTGCCAACGGCAGCGGGTAGTCGATAGCAGAGAAACGTTTGGCCGAGCTAAAAGTTAACGGCAGGTTATCCGATTCGGAATGGATGCTAGCTCCCATCGCACGCAAGGGCTCAATAATACGCCCCATAGGCCGCGCCGATAGTGAGGCATCACCGGTGATTGTGGTGCTAAAGGTTTGCGCGGCTAAAATTCCGGACAACAACCGAGCGCTGGTGCCCGCGTTACCTAAATATAAAGGTTTTTGTGGCGCGCTAAGACCGCGCAACCCTACTCCGTAAATCGTCACGTGACCGTTAGCCGGACCGTCGATAACAACCCCCATATCGCGAAACGCTTGCAAGGTTGCCAGTGAGTCTTCGCTTTCAAGCAGGCCATCAATGACGGTCTTACCTTGAGCGATGGAGCCGAGCATAATAGCGCGATGTGAAATAGATTTATCACCCGGCACGCGCAAATGGTTTTGCAATGCCGCCCCGGGTTTAACGCAAATTTTACTCGCACTTAATGCGATGCTGTCTTTTAATGTGCTGCCTGCCAACATGCGGGTAAAGTGATCGCGCGCAGCTTTTGCGCGAGTAAACACACCGAGTAAATATTCGCCATCTTCGCGTTCAATGCCGTCACGTAAACGCAATAAATTGTCGACAAATTTATCCAGCGAATGCAATACCGCGCCCCGATTAGCGCGCATAATATCGTGCCACATAGTCGGGTCACTTGACGCGATCCGAGTGAAGTCGCGAAACCCGCCGGCGGCATAGCGAAAAATATTGGGGTTGCCAATATCATGCGCCAAGGTGTCAACCAGCGAATAAGCAATGGCATGAGGCAGATGACTGGTCGCGCCCAGTACCTCATCGTGCTCACTGACCGACATGGATAAAACTTCTGCCCCCAACGCTTGCCACATGGCTGTGACCCGGGCGATATGCTGCGCTCCAGTAGAGGTTTCTGGCGTTAAAATAACGCGGTGTTTTTGATATAAAGAGGGATTTGCGGCAGCCACACCGCTTTGTTCTGAGCCTGCAATTGGGTGGCCCAAAACAATATTGCTAGGAACCTCGCCAAAAGCGGCAATCACAGCATCGCGAACGCTGCCTTTTACACTGGCGCCATCAGTGACGGTAACAGCCGCGCTCACTTGGGCGCGAATATCGTGTAAAACAGACTCAACCGCCAAGGTGGGCACGGCAATAAAAATCACATCGCCCTCACCCAACTCTGCCGCCACCTCATTAAGAGATAGATAAGCCCGGTCTACAACTCCACGTTCAAGTGCCAAACTTGCAGTGACTTGATCGCGCACAATACCAATTGCCTCTTGGCATGCGTGCCGCTGCCGCAAGCCGGCACTGACACTGCCGCCAATAAGTCCAAGCCCGATAACAACGAGTTTGCGTACAGGTTGCTGACTAAACTCAGGCTCCGATATTGACGACATTCTTAGAGTACAGCCTTAGGGTAAGAGCCCATAACTTTTAGATCCGAAACTCGCGCCGCCACCTCATCCAAGGTCGTGCGAATAACGGGATCGTCGATGTGTCCGGTAAAGTCGACAAAAAATACATAAGTCCAAACCCCGGAGCGCGATGGCCGAGTTTCTACGCGAGTTAAATCAATGTTGTGGGCGTGGAACGGAGCTAACAAATTATGCAGCGCACCCGGTTGGTTACGCATGGCGATCAACAGAGAGGTTTTATCAATGCCACTGGCGGGCACCTCTTGCGTGCCGATAATTAAAAAGCGAGTGCTGTTGTCCGGCTGATCTTCAATTTTTTCGGCGACTATTTGCAGGTCATACAGCTCGGCGGCTTTTTCTGGTGCAATTGCGGCCGCATTCCACTCGCCTTTTAAGCGACGTGCCGCCTCGGCATTACTAGAGACAGCAATTCGCTCCGCCTTGGGGTAATGTGCATCTAGCCATTTACGGCATTGGGCCAATGACTGACCGTGCGAGTAAATACGCGAAATATTATTAACATCGGTTACCGATGACACCATTAAATTGTGGTGTACGCGCAACTCTACTTCGCCGCAAATTTTGAGGTTTGAGCTAATAAAATTATCAAGCGTGTGACTTACCACCCCTTCGGTAGAGTTCTCGACCGGCACCACACCGTAATTGACCGCGCCGGCTTCAACTTCACGAAAAACTTCATCGATGGCTGAGAACGGCATGACAACGGCGGAAGCACCAAAGTGTTTAAGTGCCGCCTGCTGGGTAAATGTGCCCTCTGGCCCCAGATAAGCCACTTTTATAGGGCGCTCCAATGCTAAGCAAGCCGACATAATCTCGCGAAAAAGGCGCGCCATCTCTTCGTCGCTTAACGGCCCGGCATTACGCGCCATAGCTTTGCGCAATACCTGAGCCTCGCGCTCGGGACGATAAAACAACACTTCTTCATCGGTTTTGGCTGATTTAACCTCGGCCACTTTTTGTGCGCAACGAGCGCGCTCAGAAATAAGCTCACCGATGTTTGCGTCGATCTCATCAATGCGATCACGCAGCGCTAGCAGTTGCTCGCGCTCGTTGTTGGTATCGCTCATAACGCCTTATTCCTCAGAATCTGATGTATCCGGTGTATCGGCAGCTGTATCGTCGCCGACACCTTCGAACTCATCTTCATCCGTCTCTTCGATGCGCGCCATGCCACTCATGTGCTCGCCTTTACGCAGTTTAATAAGACGTACACCCTGAGTATTACGGCTTAATACAGACACTTCATCAACCCGAGTACGCACCATAGTGCCTTGATCAGAGATCAACATAAGTTCTTCGCCATCAAGCACTTGTACCGCACCGACCAAGGCACCATTGCGCTCACTCGCGGTCATCGCAATAACACCCTGGCCACCGCGACCTTTGGCGGTAAACTCTTCGACGTCGGTACGCTTACCGTAGCCGTGTTCACTCACAGTCAGCACCTTGCCGTGTTCAACAGGTACGACCATACCAATGACCGACTGCCCTTCGTGCATACGAATACCACGTACACCGCGACTAATTCGGCCCATACTGCGAACCGCCGTTTCATTAAAGCGTGCCGCCTTACCATTGGAGGCAAACAAAATAATATCGCGTTCACCGTTGGTAATAGCCGTATACACTAGGCTGTCACCTTCATCCAAGGCAATTGCGCGCAAGCCCACGCTACGAGGACGTGAGAATTGATCCAGCGGTGTCTTTTTAACAGTGCCGTTTGCAGTCGCCATAAAGACAAACTGATCGGCGCCAAACTCTTTAACCGGGAGTATAGAGGTGACACGTTCGCCCTCCTCTAGCGGCATTAAATTCACCACAGGTCGGCCACGCGCTTGACGCCCAGCCACCGGGATTTGATACACCTTAAGCCAAAATACTTTGCCGGCACTGGTGAAACACAAAATGGTGTCGTGGGTGCTGGCGATTAACAAATGCTCGACAAAATCTTCGTCTTTAACCGCCGTTGCCGACTTGCCCATACCGCCGCGTTTTTGTGCTTGGTAATCGGCCAGTGGCTGGCTCTTGGCATAACCGCCGTGAGACAAAGTAACAACACGCTGCTCTTCGCTAATTAAATCTTCTTCGTTTAGGTCTAAAGTCGAGGCTACTATTTCGGTACGGCGCTCATCGCCGTAATCTTTAACGATAACTTCCAGCTCTTCACGAATCACTTCCATTAGGCGCACAAAGTTACCTAGGATTTCTAAGTACTCAGCAATCTGCAGCAGCTTCTCGTTGTATTCGGTGAGTAGCTTTTCGTGCTCCATGCCCGTTAGACGGTGCAGACGCAACTCCAAAATAGCTTGCGCTTGTGCGGGCGACAAATAGTATTTGCCGTCGCGCGCGCCATAGGTGTCGGCTAAGTCTTCTGGACGACAAGCATCTTCGCCTGCACGCTCTAAAAACGGCGCCATCTCGGCGGCATCCCAGCCTTTGGCAATCAAACCTTCTTTTGCATCGGCGGGCGATGGCGAGCTTTTAATAAGCTCAATGACTTCATCGATGTTAGCGATGGCAACGGCTAAACCTTCTAGGATATGACCGCGCTCGCGAGCTTTGCGCAACAAATAGACAGTACGACGCGTTACGACTTCACGACGGTGACGTACAAACGCCTCTAGCATTTGCTTTAGGTTTAGCACTTTTGGCTGACCATCAACCAGCGCAACAACGTTAATGCCAAAGACATTTTGCAATTGTGTTTGGCTGTAGAGGTTGTTGAGCAGAACCTCGCCGGACTCGTTGCGCTTTACTTCGATAACGACTCGCAGCCCGTCTTTATCAGACTCATCCCGCAGTTCGCTGATGCCTTCGATTTTTTTCTCTTTTACCAGTTCGGCGATCCGCTCTATTAAGCGCGCTTTATTAAGCTGGTAAGGGATTTCATGAATAATGATGGTTTCGCGGCCGGTTTTACTGTTGATCTCAACTTCGGCTTTGGCACGGATATAAATGCGACCACGACCCGTACGGTAGGCCTGCAAGATGCCAGCGCGGCCATTAATAATGGCGCCAGTGGGGAAGTCTGGCCCCGGAATGATTTCCATCAGCTCATCAATGGTGATGTCTTCGTTATCGATTAACGCCAAGCAACCCTTCACAACTTCGGTTAGGTTGTGCGGCGGAATATTGGTTGCCATGCCCACCGCAATACCGGATGAACCGTTAACCAATAAGTTCGGCACTCGGGTCGGCAATACTTCGGGGATTTGCTCTGTACCGTCGTAGTTAGGAATAAAATCGACGGTCTCTTTGTCTAGGTCGGCAAGCAATTCGTGCGAGATTTTTGCCATGCGAATTTCGGTGTACCGCATGGCCGCAGCGCTATCACCATCGACCGAACCAAAGTTACCTTGACCATCAACCAGCATATAACGCAATGAGAATGGCTGCGCCATACGTACAATTGTGTCGTATACCGCTGAGTCGCCGTGCGGATGGTATTTACCGATAACGTCACCGACAACACGAGCCGACTTTTTGTAAGCCTTGTTCCAGTCGTTATTCAACTCGTTCATGGCAAACAGGACGCGCCGGTGGACTGGCTTAAGGCCATCTCGCACATCGGGCAGTGCTCGGCCAACGATGACGCTCATGGCGTAATCTAGGTAAGATTGCTTAAGCTCATCTTCGATACTGACGGGTATTACTTCTTTCGCTAAATCGACCATGGATTAACGCTTTCCTTATTGTGTTGACTGCTGCCAGAGCCGGGGTGGCGCCCGCGACACACATATATCCCGCGACTGCGTATCGCGCGGGCTTAAAGGGCGCAATATTACCATAAAATCTAGCCTATAGGTGTGCTGAGAACGTTGTGTTTAACTAAGCGGCAAGCCTCACGCCAAATGTTAGGTTTGCGTTATACTGCGCGCCAATAGGCCGTATTGATCAATCAAGACCGTGTTATCGCCAAGGAGTCACTATGCCTGACCAGCAAGCCGTTCAATTAATGATCAAAGCCCGCTGGATAATCCCGATCGTACCCGCCGGGCGCGTGTATGAAGATTGCGCGATAATCGTTAACCAGCAAAAGATTGTAGCGCTATTGCCGGTCGCCGAAGCCGAGAAAAGCTATCGCGCAGAGCAGACCGTGTGTTTAGGGCGGCATGTGCTTATGCCTGGTCTGATTAACTCACACGGCCATGCGGCGATGTCTTTGCTGCGCGGCTTTGCTGACGATCAACCACTGGAAACATGGCTTAACGAGCATATATGGCCCGCCGAGGAGCGCTTTGTTGACGCTGACTTTGTGCGCGACGGCACCGAGCTGGCCGTGGCTGAAATGATCAAATCTGGCACCAGCTGCTTTGCCGACATGTACTTTTACCCAGAACAAACTGCCAAAGTTGCTCGCCGCGCCCATATGCGGGCACAAATTGCGTTTCCGGTAATTGATGTTGCGACCAACTGGGGCGATGGGCCGGATGATTACATCAATAAAGGTTTGGCGCTCCACGATGAGTATCGCGACGACGATCTCATTCGTATTGCCTTTGGCCCACACGCGCCCTACACGGTGTCGAACGACTCTCTGCAGCGCATTGGTGTATTAGCGCAAGAGCTCGAAGCCCCTATTCATATTCATCTGCACGAGACCGCCAACGAAATTGCCGACTCTATCGGGCAGCACGGTAAACGGCCGCTCGAGCGCTTACGCGAGCTCGGCGTGTTATCACCGCTGACCCAATGTGTACATATGACGGAGCTCGATGACAGCGATATTGCGACCCTAGCCAGTACCGGCAGCCATGTTATTCACTGCCCCGAGTCTAACCTCAAACTGACTAGCGGCTTTTCACCGGTAGCCAGGCTGTCGGCTGCCGGAGTGAATGTGGCTATTGGTACCGATGGCGCGGCCAGTAATAACGATTTATCTATGCTTGGAGAGCTCCAAACAGCTTCGCTACTGGCGAAAAACGTGGCGCAAGATGCCGCCGCCCTGAATGCACACCAAACGCTAATGATGGCAACGCTTAACGGTGCACGATCACTGGGAATTGACGATATCACCGGCTCTTTGGAACTTGGCAAAGCCGCGGATATTGTCGCCTTTGAGTTAGACGAGCTGTGCGCCGAACCTATTTATGACATTGCCTCAACGCTGGTTTACAACAATCGCGCGGTTAAGGCCACACACCTTTGGGTGGCAGGCAAAGCACTTATGTTATCGGGCCACCTGCAAACGCTCAATGAACGAGACATTGCCGCCAAAGCACGCCAGTGGGGTAAAAAAATCGTTCAAGAGTACCCACGGCCTAGCTGATCCTTAAACGCACCCAATAATTTGGAGCACATATGACACGACCTCATGGTGACAGCGCCGCAGTTAATGCTGATGCTGCCGAAATCGCCAAATTTGAACAACTGGCTGATAAGTGGTGGGATCTTGACGGAGAGTTTCAGCCTTTACATGGGATGAACCCGCTCCGGGCTAACTACATCGACCAACACTCGCCAGTGGCTGAGCGCGAGGTGTTGGACGTAGGTTGTGGTGGCGGTATTTTAGCCGAGGCCTTGGCCCAGCGTGGCGCGCGAGTAACCGGTCTTGATATGGGCGAAGCCCCGCTTGCCGTGGCTCGTAAACACGCCACCCAAAACGACTTAAATATTGATTACCGGCACGGCACCGCAGAGCAGCTGGCAGCCGAACAGCCCGGCCGCTACGATATTGTTACCTGCTTGGAAATGCTAGAGCACGTGCCTAACCCCGCCTCGGTTATTAGCGCTTGCGCGACACTGGTCAAACCCGGCGGAACAGTTTACTTTTCTACCATTAACCGCACCGCCAAAGCATGGGGGTTAGCCGTGGTTGGGGCCGAGTATGTATTGCGGCTATTACCCAAAGGCACCCACGACTACAAAAAATTTATTCGCCCATCCGAACTTGCCAGCTACGCTCGCAGCGCTGAATTACAACCTGAAGAGATAATCGGGGTTTGTTACAACCCTTTCACTAAGCGGTTTTCTTTGGCTGCCCACGATGTTGATGTCAACTACATCGCTCGTACTCGTAAAGCCCTCGATCTGCCCCAAACCTAACAAGCAGGAGATACTGTGAGCCAAAGCCCACTACCGATCCGCGCCATCGTGTTTGATCTTGACGGCACACTGCTCGATACCGCAGGCGACTTTATTGTCGCGCTCAATCATCTACGTCGCGAACACGACCTACCGGCATTAGCCGACGATATTATTCGTCGAACGGTATCAAACGGTGCCCGCGCGTTAATTGAATTAGGTTTTAAGGTCAAAGAGGGGGAGCCTGAATTTGACGCATTACGCAACCGCCTACTTGAATTGTATGCTCAACATATTGCCGTTTACACCCTGCCCTTTAATGGCATCATTGAGTTGCTACACGACATAAAGCGTTGCGGCTTAGGCTGGGGAATTGCCACCAACAAGCCCGAACTATACACCCATGCGCTGCTTGACCAGCTCGCATTAAAGCCGGCCCCCGACATTGTTATTTGCCCCGATAACGTCACCCACCGCAAGCCCGATCCAGAATCATTATTTTTAGCCGCACGTCACTTCAACTGCGAGCCCAGCCAAATTATTTATCTGGGTGATCATGTTCGTGATATCGACTGCGGCCGCCGTGCCGGCGCGATTACCATCGGCTGTGCTTACGGTTATATTGATGCCGATGACAATCCCGAGAATTGGCAAGCCGATCACTTAGTCAGTCACAGTTTTGAGCTAGCACCACTAATTGCCAATCTGATTCAACAGCGACAACCCATAGAGCAAGCACCATGAGCAACCCCACTGTAAATTCTGACACGCCATCTACACTGCCAACAGATTATCAGCCACCGGCTGATGCACTAGCCGATAAAATTATTTTGGTAACCGGTGCTGGCGATGGTATTGGCCGCACCGCGGCCATGACCTACGCCGCTTATGGCGCAACGGTTATATTACTGGGCCGCACTTTAAGTAAGCTCGAGCTTGTCTACGACGCCATCGAGGCGGCCGGACACAAGCAGCCGGCCATTTACCCAATGAACCTTGAAGGCGCAACTGAGAAAGATTACCGTGACATGTGTAATACGCTACACGATGAGTTTGGCAGGCTCGATGGCATACTACACAATGCATCGATACTTGGAGATCGAACTGGGATTCGCAATTATGCCGCCGACACTTGGCAGCGAGTGATGCAGATAAACGTTAACGCCCCCTTTATGATGACTCAGGCGTTACTACCGCTACTAGAAAAGCCCGAACACGCTGCCATAGTTTTTACCGGATCAAGTGTTGGCCGACACGGGCGCGCCTACTGGGGCGCCTACGCGGCCAGCAAAGCGGCGACAGAAAACATGATGCAAACATTGGCCGATGAGCTAGAAGAGATTACGACCATTCGTGTTAACAGCATTAACCCCGGGGCTACTCGCACGGCGATGCGAGCCGTCGCCTATCCCGCCGAAAACCCCAGCGAACTAAAAACGCCTGAAGATCATATGCCACTTTATGTATATTTAATGGGGCAAGATAGCCTCAAGATAACCGGGCAATGTTTTAACGCCCAGTAACACGGCTAATTTTTTATGCAGTGGTTACTCGCGACCAACAAGCATAGGTTGTCGTGAGTAATACCAGCTTATTAATGAGTTGTTATTGTTTTTGGCTCCGCAAGGCATCAAGCAAAGAGGTTTCGGCGCGTGACAAACCGCAGCGATTGGCGACCTCATCACGATCAACGCCGAGAGATAATAAATGCGTTGCCTCCGAGTAAGGCTTAAGTCGGGCCTCGCTACTGGGGGAGCCTGCTCGGGTATTTTTTGCTTCCATCGTGAGGATTCGCTGGCCCATGCCTTGAGCCCCGCTTTGCAGTAATACCAGCTCGCGCTCTAACCTTGTTAATCGTTGCTGCGTCTGCTCACTGTTGCGCGCCACTTTCTTTAAGACCCCGATTGACAAAACAAGTGCAAGCAGCGCTACGGCCAATCCAACACCGATTATTATCAAAATTTCATAAGGAGCCTCAGCAAGGGCGCTCATAGTAATCATTGGTGTACTCTAAATATCTTCGAGATCAGACCACTCTTCATTGGTCAGCAATTTATTCAGCTCAATCAAGATCAGTAGCTCGTCATTTTTATGACACACCCCCTGAATAAACTTAGCGCTCTCTTCATTGCCAACGTTGGGGGCCGTTTCGATCTCTGACTCGCGCAGATAAACCACCTCAGCTACGCTATCGACCAACATACCAATAACGTGGTTATCGGTCTCGATGATAACGATTCGGGTGTTGTCGGTAACCTCGCCTGCGGGCAGTGCAAAACGATGGCGAGTATCTATTACCGTAACCACGTTACCGCGCAAATTAATAATACCTAGTACATAGCTAGGCGCGCCCGGCACAGGGGCGATCTCGGAGTAACGCAGCACTTCTTGAACCTGCATAACGTTAATACCGTAGGTTTCACCATCCAGCCGAAAGGTTACCCACTGTAAAACCGCATCCTCGGCGTTTTGATGTTTATTGGCATTGTTTGCCATGGTCGCTCCTCGCACAAAATATTAGGCACTTGCCCAATATGCCACAATAATAAGCGGCACAGGTTAATTGGTTGCACATTACTTTATCTGCTGTAGTAAAGCGTATCGGCCATACTGCATATTTCTTCAGTGTAGGTTAAAAGATTCGCCACTGGGCCATCGCAAGACGCTGTTTCGCCTAAGTTTACTACAGCCTACCCAAACCACCTCGATTATAACGGCTCTATTTACGACTATTACGGTCGGCATCGGTTAACAACTTGCCCATCATCGGAATATCAAGCAACGCACACATGTGCTCTTTAACCGTTCCGGCCAACCAAGCCCGCTTAGAGCGTGAGCTACGCCATTTCACATCGTCGGGGGCGAGCCGCATGGGCTGCTCGACCTTGTCGACCGCCAGCCCCCACGGCACGCCATTAATGGAGACCACATATTGAGCTGTATCTACAAAGCTTGGATCATAACGTTCAGGCATAACAAATTTTGCGGTGTTAATGGTACGCACCTTACCCGAAGGGGTTGGCTGTAACCCCATAAACCAGTCGGCCTGACCAAACAATGGGGTCAGCTCATCGGTTAACGGTTGAATTTGTCCTAGCGTTATCAGCGGCACCGCTAAGGTTAAGCCGCTGACGGTAAAAAGGAGCACCTCAAAAGGCTCCTGCGCCCACACAGGCCGGCCATTTTCATGCCATTGCAACGCTTCGTCGAGGGCGGACTGATGCTCCGTTAGTGCTGTATCGCTAGCTGTATCTGCGATTAGATCGTTTGTCTCTGGCACATCGGACTTAACGCTAGGCGCGACAGCCGTTGCTGTTTTAACCGACGGCGCCACGACTTTAGGCGCGGTCTCGGGCTCGGCATGCTGCGCTACAGTTGCACGAGCACTGTACAGCAGCTGTTGTAATTGGTCGCGACGCTCGTTGTCATCTAGCAGTTGAGTTTTAGATTCAACAATTGGCGGCGTGTCCGGCGCTGCCTGCAGGGGTTTCTCTGCAGCCGCTTGCAATGGTTTCTGAGCGCGTCCGGTATGCGCGGGTACCGGCGGCTCGCTAAGCAGCTCATTGAGATAATCTTGTAAAATCCCACTGCTCACGGTGCAACTCCTGCCGCTTGTTTGGCGGCCGATGCTTGCCGCAATCTCAACCATTTATACAGTGAGCGATACGCTTCGACCCCACGACTTTGCGGCTCATAGATATTGGGGGGAACTCCCGCTTTGCTGGCATCGCGAAACTTAGTATCGATCGGGATCTTACCCGGCCAGGTGTGCTCGGGGTAATCATGCCGAATCGTGCGCATCGTGCTAACCGAGGCTTGAGTGCGCCGGTCAAACAGTGCTGGGACAATCGTATAGTTAAGTGTTTGACGTCTAGATTTACCCATCATATTTAAAGTGTTAACCATTCGCTCTAAGCCTTTCAGAGCCAAAAACTCGGTTTGCACCGGAATCAACAGCTCATCGCAGGCGGCCAGAGCGTTAACCATGAGTACGCCCAATAACGGTGGGGTATCAATAATCACTACATCGTAATCATCGATCAATAATTCTAGCGCACGCTTCACCACCAAGCCTAAGCCATCGGGGCCTAGCGCCCGCCGCTCTAATGTGGCTAACGCTGTGGATGCTGGCAACACGTCAATGTTGGGGTAATCGGTTGAGAAGATCAGTGATTTTACAAAACGGTGAGCATTAACTGGCGCATCGCTTAAACACTCGCGCTCCGCAAACAAGGTAAAAGCACTGCGAGTTAAAGTGTCGGGGTCTTGACGAAAATAACTGGTTAAAGAGCCGTGCGGGTCGAGATCGAGCAGCAGGACACGCACTTGCTCGGCAGCCAAGCCGCCGAGTGCCACGCTGGTGGTTGTTTTACCTACCCCACCTTTTTGGTTAGCGATTGTCCAGACTTTCACAACACCCCTCACAAATGCATTTAAAACGTCAATCTAACGTCATCTTAACGTTGATCGACACCGAGTATTTAACCTAGAGCAAAGATCGTGCCGCGTAGTAATAACGACGCCGAGAACTAGTTTATTGGCCGTTATTAGTACGCGGTAGGTCAGGGTCGCTACTGTAGAGCAACGCACCGCCGTCAAGTTCTACCGGCTTAATGTCGGCACTGGGCAAGGTCGGCTTGGGGTTGTCAGCGCTGTTAATGTTAGTGGTTATCGCTTGCGGTCGAACCCGGTGATCACGCGCAATCATAATGGCGACACGGCGGTTTTTCGTGCGTCCATCAGCGGTGTCATTACTGGCGACAGGTTGATACTTACCGTACCCTACAGCCGCTAAACGTGCTGGCCCTACTCCTGCGTCAATAAGCCATTTGACGATAGCCGCTGCCCGCGCCGCCGACAACTCCCAATTGCTTGGATAGCGACTAGTTTGAATTGGCACATTGTCAGTAAACCCTTCAATTTGCACAGGGTTATCCACGCTGGAGATAATCTCGGCAACACGAGTGAAGATTTCCCGCGCGGCATTACTTACATCGGCACTGCCGGATGAAAATAAAATACTATCGCGCAACTCCACCTGCAACCACATCTCATTGCTTGAAACCTGCATTAACTGGTCGTCGATCAGCTCAGCGAATTCTGATTTAAATGCCGCCTCAAGCTGATCAAGGTTACCTTTATGATCGCCTAATGGCGTGTTCGGAATTGGAGGTACTGCGGTGTTGTGCTGCCCTGTACCGAGTTTGGAGTGTGCCGTCCGCGGCGACGAATCAAACGCATCGGTTAAAGTGGATGACAATACCCGATATTTGCTTTCATTGACTTGTGAAATTGAGTACATCACCACAAAAAAAGCAAACAGCAACGTAATAAAGTCGGCATAACTCACCAGCCAGCGCTCGTGGTTGACGGTTAAGTCACGCGGGCGACGCCTAGGCATAACAACGCCTATTAATCGAGATAGCCACTCAATCGAACCTCTATAGCGCGGGGGTTTTCACCGTTGGCAATACCTAGCACACCCTCGATAAACATTTCACCATAACGGATCTCGCGATCAACACACATTCGCAATTTATTGGCGATTGGTAAAAACAGTAAATTTGCCAGTGCCACACCATAAATTGTTGCAACAAAAGCAACGGCAATGCCTGGGCCTAGTTGTTCGGGATCGGCAAGATTGCGCATGACGTGAATTAACCCCATCACCGCTCCCAAAATACCTATTGTGGGAGCGTAGCCGCCCATACTTTCGTAAAATTTTACGGCATCCAAATGATTTTGTTCCGAGAGTATTAAGTCACCCTCCATAACGCGACGAATGGTGTCAGGCTCATTACCGTCAACCAGAAGAGTCAACGCTTTTTGCGCTACAGGATCGGTTTCGTTATCGGCCAGCTTTTCTAACCCCAGCAACCCTTCTTTACGCGCGGTTATCGACCAAGCGGTGATTTTATCCATGCCTTGCTGATAATCCCACTGCGGTGGGCGAAACACCCAGATGATCATCCGTAAGGCACGCATCAAACACGTTTTGGGCGTTTGCAGCATAGCGGCACCAGCGGTTCCGCCAATAACAATAAATGCAGCGGGGAAATTACTCAGCGAGGCCAAGGTGCCGCCCTCGATAAAATTACCACCGATAATAGCGGCAAAACCAAGCAATACACCTACAATACTCAGTATATCCATCAGCGCACCTCAGCAGCCAATGCCGGCCCGATCTCTTTTAAACTTAACACTCGATCGGTTAGATTTTCGCGAGCAACTGCCATAGGCATACCGTAAATAACACAGCTGTCTTTATCTTGCCCCCAGATTTGTGCGCCGCGTTGTTTTAGCAGCCCGGCCCCTTTGCAACCGTCTGAGCCCATGCCGGTTAATACCACACCCAACACTCTGTCAGCGTAAGTATTGGCGGCAGATCCAAAAGTGATGTCTAGGCTTGGCTTGTAATTAACCCGCGCGTCATCGGCTAAAATTTTAACCACACCGCGACGATCAATCATCATTTGTTTGCCACCAGGAGCTAACAGTGCCAAGCCAGGCTTTATATGATCGCCATCGACAGCTTCTCGGACTTCAATAGCGCACTGTTTGTTTAAACGTTCGGAAAATGCACGAGTAAAATTTTCTGGCATGTGCTGCACCAATAAAATCGGTACATTAAAACTTGCCGGCAAACACGACAGCACCTCCATCAAAGCCACTGGGCCACCAGTAGATGCGCCAATCACCACTAAGTTAGGCTTTGGGTAGCTAACACGAGCTCGGGGATTTGAGTCTCTGGATGCCACTTTTTGAGTAAAATCAATCTCAGGGTATTGTATGGAGTCGGGAGTTTTTGGCGCACTATTAATTGCTTTAGTGCTGCCGCCAGACAATGCCAACAAACGTTCATGCAACTTTTGTTTTAGCACTATCGAGTTGCGCGACACCTCGGCAAAATCTTTTGGCAAAAAATCGACTGCACCAGCCGCCAAAGCATCAAGAGTGATGCGCGCACCTTCATAGGTTAATGATGAAAACATCAAAATTGGCACTGACCGCTCTGCCATAATTGTGCGCACAGCAGTAACACCATCCATCACCGGCATTTCAAAATCCATGGTAATGACATCAGGCTTTAACGATCGCGCCAACTCAACGCCCTGTTGGCCGTTACTTGCAATGCCAACCACTTCAAGCTGGGGATTTTGATTGATAATATCTTTAAGACGAGATTGAAAAAACTGTGAATCGTCTACGATTAATACCCGTACGGGCATGCGAGGTACTCCATCCGTTTTAAATTATCAATCAACCCGCAACCGCCAATTACACCATTGGTTGTTACGAATTAGAGTAGCGTGCAAGCAAGCTTGGAACATCCAATATTAACGCAATAGTACCATCGCCGGTAATCGTCGCACCGGCCATGCCGGGTGTTCCCTGTAGCATTTTACCCAAAGGTTTAATAACCACCTCTTCTTGACCCACAAGCTGATCGACGACAAAACCTATGCGTCGGGTGCCAACAGTAACGATAACAACATGCCCCTCACCCATCGAGCGCGCATCAACTTTAGGCCCGCGGACAAGCCAATTTTTTAAGTAAAAAATGGGAATGGCCTGATCGCGCACCGCTACACACTCTTGCCCATCCACGACGTGAGATTTGCGTAAGTTCATATGAAATATCTCATTCACACTTACCAACGGCAACGCAAAAGTTTGGTTTTCGAGCATAACCATAAGCGTCGGCATAATCGCTAGCGTTAGCGGCACTTTGATATTAATACGCGTGCCCTTACCCAGCGTCGATTGAATTTCAATAGAGCCGTTTAGCTGATTAATTTTTGTTTTGACAACGTCCATGCCTACGCCACGGCCGGAGACATCGGATATTTCAACTTTAGTTGAAAAGCCCGGTGCAAAAATCAAATCAAAAGCTTCAGCATCAGATAAACGCTGCACGGCATCTTGGTCATACAAACCTTTGTTAACCGCAATCTGACGTAATTTATCGGGGTCCATACCTGCGCCGTCATCGGTGATCGACAGCAGGATATGATCACCTTCTTGCTCAGCAGCCAATATAACGCTGCCCTGACGAGGCTTGCCGTTTGCTTCACGCACATCAGGTAATTCGATACCATGATCAACCGAGTTGCGTACCAAATGGACCAGCGGATCGGCTAGTGCTTCAACTAAGTTTTTATCTAAATCGGTATCTTCACCCATTAAATCTAGGCTAATTTCTTTTTTCAAACTACGAGCCAAATCGCGCACAACTCGAGGGAATCGCCCAAAAACCTTTTTAATAGGCTGCATCCGAGTTTTCATAACCGATGACTGTAAATCGGCGGTAACTACATCGAGGTTGGCGACGGCTTTACTTAACGGTTCATTCTGTGCGCTATCGCCAAGCCGAACTAAGCGATTGCGCACCAACACCAGCTCACCCACCATGTTCATAATTTCATCCAACCGCTGGGTATCTACCCGCACAGTGGTTTCGGCTTGCGCAGGGCTTTTTGAGTTGGAGTCTTGTGCTTGCATTTTTTCTGCCGGCTGCCGAGCTTGTGGTTTGGCTTGCGCGACAGGCTGGGCAGCCGGTGCGGCTTTTTGTTCCGGCTCTTTTTTGCTAACCGCTGGTGTCGAGGGTTTCGACGCAGGTTTGTCAGTGGCAGCAGTCACTGCAGGCGCATTACCTTTACCATGCAGCTGATCGAGTAACGACTCAAATTCATCGTCTGTTATTTCATCGCTTGTGCTGGCCGATGCCGTAGAAGATGTATTTGCTTGGCTTACGCCAACCGCTGGAGCTTTGCCTTTGCCGTGCAGCTCATCAAGCAACGCTTCGAACTCATCATCGCTGATATTGTCGTTCGTGCTGGCTGGCACTGGCGCAGCAACACCAGGCCCTTGGCCTTTGCCGTGCAACTGATCGAGTAGAGCATCAAATTCATCCTCGCTCATATCGGCACTCGATTCGGAGTCGTTTTCTGCACTGCCCTCACTGGTAGTGCTAGATTCCCCGTTCAGGGCATCGAGTAATGTTTCGAACTCATCGTCGGTAATATCATTGCCGGCACGAACAGTATTATTAGCGCTAGCATTAGCTGTGGTGTTGCTGGCATCGGCAATCTGTGTCGCAGCTGCGCTAGCTTCGTGCAGATCTTCACAGGCAACCAGACGCTCTAAGGTGGCAATCAACTCTGGAGCTGGAGCGGTAAGCGACTCACCTTTAGAGACGTTATCGAATTGTCGATTAATAACATCAAGAGCTTCCAGCACAACGTCCATCAGCTCTGAGGTTACGCTGCGTTTACCATTTCTTAGAATATCAAATAAGTTTTCTGTGACATGGCAGCATTCAACCATTTCTGTGAGCTGTAAAAAACCTGCACCTCCTTTTACCGTATGAAAGCCACGGAAAATAGCGTTGAGGAGCTCGGAGTCGTCGGGCTGACGCTCAAGCTGAACCAACTGCTCAGAGAGGTTTTCAAGTATTTCTCCCGCCTCGACTAAAAAGTCTTGGAGAATCTCTTCGTCTTCACCAAACCCCATTTATGAACCCCTCAAAAGCCGAGACTGGAAAGCAAGTCATCCACATCATCTTGACTGGAAACCACATCATTTTTACTGGTATCTATTTGCGGGCCTTCGCCATTAGGGCGATCGGTTACGCGAGCCTTACCTTCGTTATCGGCGTCTACTTGCAGACCTGTAATTTCTTCTACTTGTCCAGCAATTCGCACTAGGCTCACCAAGTCTTGTTCGACTTCGGCAATCAGTGCCATAACTCTTTTAAGAACTTGCCCGGTTAAATCCTGAAAACCTTGCTCTAGAATAATTTCTTGTAAATTGCGTCCCAGCAGTTCGGTGCCTGAGTCCATTTGCCCAAGAAAATCATCCATCCTCGAATACAGTGAGCGAAACTCTTCCGCATTCATATCGCCGCCTTTTAAGCGAACCCATTCTGTGCGCAAGGACTTGGCTTCCTGGCCAAGATTCATAGCAATAGGAGCAGCTTCTTCCACCATGTCCATGGTTTTGTCGGCAGCTTTTTGAGTCAGTTCGATAACATATTTTAAACGATCAGAAGCATCTCGGATTTCGGAGGTCTCAGCTGAAGGCTCACCATTAATATCACCATCGACATTAAAATTGACTATGGCACTGTGCAGTCCGCGAGTTAAACGGCCAACCGACTGATATAAATGTTTATTGCGAGATTCTGTAATGGATTCGATTAAACGCGAGGCCTCATCAAAGTCATTGCCTTGCAGTTTTTCGACTAACAGGCTGGCACTTTCTTTGATCTCTTTGACAAAAAACTCATTGTCCTTTTCTTGTGTATCAGAAGTCATCGCTGTGCCTTATTGTTGACAACGTAGCGGGTCGGATATTAACCAACTCGCTCGAAGATTTTTTCAATCTTTTCTTTTAGAGCCGCAGCTGTAAAAGGTTTTACCACATAGCCATTCACACCCGCTTGGGCGGCCTCAACGATCTGATCGCGTTTGGCCTCGGCGGTCACCATAAGTACAGGTAACGAGCCGAGCTTTTCATCGGCGCGCACTGCACGCAGCAGATCGATACCGCTCATGCCTGGCATGTTCCAATCGGTGATTAAAAAATCAAATCCACCACTTTTCAGCATAGGCAGCCCGGTAAGGCCATCATCTGCTTCTTGAGTATTGGTGAAGCCTAAGTCGCGCAATAAGTTTTTAATGATCCGTCGCATTGTCGAAAAGTCATCGACAATGAGAATCTTCATGTTTTTATCCAATGCATCCTCCGTCTACCCGCCCCGGGAGTGTATTTAACACAAGTTCGATGATACGCCGACACCGGCTCCGTAATGCTTTTACTAAAAACGGCTGCCTTATGTGCCAGCGAGCCGAGAAATTACTGGGAATTTGTCTATTGGTCAATCAGTTCTCCCCCAATCTGATAATCTTGCTCGCAGCCGCGCTGCTGCCTGAGAGTGTATCTGACTTACCCGCGACTCGCTAACGCCTAAAATTTGACCAATTTCTTTTAGGTTCAATTCTTGATCGTAATAAAGTGCCAGCACCATTTTTTCTCGTTCGGGCAATAAGGTTATCGCCTGCGCAAGCGATTGCTTTAGGCTTGATGAGGTAAAAGTTTCTTGTGGGTTGGCAAACTCACTGGTGGTGGCAATGTCGACGGCGTTGGCGTCATCGTCAAAGGTCTCTTCGTAGCTAAACAATCGGCTGGCATTGGTGTCGTTAATAATACTGTAGTATTCATCCAGCTCGACACCAAGTTCGGCAGCCACTTCGGCATCTTCGGCATCACGCCCTTCGCGGCCTTCTACTCGGCTAATAGCGTCAGAAACTCGACGGCTATTGCGATGTACCGAACGAGGAGCCCAATCTCCTCGGCGCATCTCGTCAATAATGGCGCCGCGAATACGAATACCTGCGTAGGTTTCAAAGCTTGCGCCTTTACTGCCATCGTACTTCTGCGCCGCCTCTAATAACCCGATCATTCCAGCTTGGATTAAATCATCCAGTTGTACGCTGGCCGGCATTCGCGCCATCATATGATAGGCAATTCGTTTAACGAGGTCCGCGTAGTCTTCAACGCGAATCGCACTTTCACGCTTTTCTGTCTCCGTGTACATAGCTAACCCGCTTGCTGCGTTCATGGACTAATACTCCGGGGTTGTTACCTGTAACAACCGTTCGACAAAAAACTCTAACCGGCCCGATGGACCGCTTGGCAAAGGCCAATTGTCGACTCTCTCGGCTAGCAATTTTATGGCTTGCGATACCTTGGAGTGTGGTGCGTACTCCAGTACAGCCTGCTGTCGCTGCACCGCTTTACGTACGGATTCATCAAAAGGCACCTGCCCTACGTACTGCAATGCGACATCCAAGAACCTCTCGCAAACACCGCTGAGTTTATTGTATAAATGCTGTCCTTCGACGCTGGTTCGCGTCATATTGGCCACCACTCGAAAGCGCTGCACACCGTATTCTTTATTGAGCAACTTGATCAAAGCGTAAGCATCTGTAATCGATGATGGCTCATCACACACGACGACTAAAATTTCATTGGCGGCGCGCGCAAAACTCACCACGGAATCAGATATGCCCGCCGCGGTGTCGATAATAAGTACATCTATTTGACTGCTTAGCTCGCTAAAAGCGGTGATCAACCCCGCGTGTTCGGCCTCGCTCAAATGAGCCATACGTTGCACACCTGAGGCTGCTGGGACAATTTTGACACCGCTGGGACCGGTGACCATCACCTCTTCTAATGAATGGGTGCCTGCAAGTACATCAGCCAGAGTAAATTTAGGGCTAATGCCTAATAGGACATCGACATTTGCCAGCCCCAAGTCAGCATCCATTAATACCACCCGACGACGTAATTGTGCCAGCGCAATACTCAGGTTTACCGATATATTGCTTTTCCCGACACCGCCTTTTCCACCGCTTACGGCGATGACTTGAACTGGGCGACTTTGGCTCATGTTATAGATCTCTTTGTCTGCTTAGGCCATACCATTACACCGACGGCCACTTTCGGCAAGTATTATGCGATAAAACGATTAGCTTTTTTAACCACGCGCTTGCGCACCATGTTGATTTTGTTGCGCCAATTGCACGGCCGCTGCGACGAGTTGATGACCTCGCGCAGGCGAAATGTCAGCCGGAATTTCTTGCCCGTTGGTAGTATAGGCGATCGGTAAGTTTGACCCTATTGCACAGCTCACCGCCTCTCCTAGGCTGGCAGTCTCATCCAGCTTGGTCAAAATACAACCACTTAATCCCGCGGCACTATAAGCATGACGCGATGCTTGCAGCATTTGCGCCTGACTGTTAGCCGGTAACACTAATAAGCTTTTGATTTTTGCAATTTCGGCCAGCTGCGCCATTTGTTGCTTCAGCTCGGGCGCGCCGTGGCGTAAACCAGGGGTGTCAATCAACACTAGTTCGCAGCGCCGTACAGAACGCAGCACACTCGATAGCGAGTTGTTCTCATCAACCACCCTGACCGGCACTTGTAAAATACTTGCCAGTGAGCGCAGCTGGTCGTGCCCAGCCAAGCGATAAGTATCAGTTGTTACCAGCGCCACTTTGTCGGCACCGTGCTCGAGCACATAACGTGCAGCAAGCTTGGCAATGGTCGTGGTTTTGCCAGCGCCGGTAGGACCAACCAAGGCGAACACACCACCTTGTGCGGTTAAATCTTGCTCTATGATCGGTACCGCTTTAGCCAAACGCGCCATGGCTTCGGGCCAGGCTTTTGCCAGCACTCGGCTTTTAAATGGTTGCTTTAGTAGCGACTCACAAACGCCAGCGGAAAATCCCATACGCTCAAAACGGCGGGTCAAGCTCGCAACTTGGCCACTGTTTGGGCCCGATGGAGGCGCACCAGCAAAACGGCTAAGCTGTTCTTCTAACAGCTCGCGCATCTGGGCGATCTCTTCGTGTAACTGGCCAATCTCATCATCGTCAGTTTTTGTTTTAGCACGGTGCGGAGCTTCATCAAGCAGGCCGTAACGCTCGGCCGCCGTTTGAATACGGGTAGGCGTAGCAGCTGGCTGAACGGCTTCGGGCGTTTCGCGTCGAGCGATACCCGCATTGATGACCTGGTTACTACCAAGGTATTCATCGGCCGATGCCGCCGCCTGTTGGCGGGCTATCCGTTGACGGTTAGCCATAGCAATTTCATCGTGAATCTCTTGCGCGCTAAGCGCCGATTTATGGCCACCGACACCAGCAAATACACTGCTGTCGGGAGCTGTAGGTTCTTGAGGGGAAGACGCTGCAGACATCGAGGTGGCCGTTGTTTGAGGGGCATCGGCTTGGGCCGCACTGGTCAAAATTTCTACGCCTTCGCGCACCCGGCGGCTCGACAAAATAATAGCATCGGAGCCCAGTTCCTGGCGCACCAGCTCAAGGGCGCGTCGCATATCTGTCGCAACAAAACGTTTAACTTGCATGTTATACCCTCTTCCCGCACTCAGCGATCGGCGGTTACCGACGCTTCAATCGAAATTTGTTTGTTGTCCGGTATCTCTGTGTAAGCCAGTACCGGCATATCTGGCAAGCTGTGGCGACAAAAGCGCGAAAGCATAGAGCGCAACGGTGCGGCGACTAATAATACCGCGGGCTTACCAGCAGCTTCTTGCTTGTGTGACGCCTCTTGCAAAGAACGCTGTAGCTTTTCGGCCAGAGCGGGTTCCACATACGCACCGTCATCCGCGCCAGCTTTTTGTGCCTGCACAACGGTATTCAGCAATAACTGTTCCAGTTCGGGACTTAAAGTGATAACTGGCACGCTAGGCGCCGTCCCCACTATGTTCTGGACGATTTGACGCCCGAGTGCGGCCCGCGCAGCGGCACTCAAAGCGGCGGGATCTTGACTCTTACTGGGATGGGCCGCCAATGCTTCGGCGATTGATCGCATATCCCGAATGGCGACTTTTTCACGTAATAGGTTTTGCAATACTTTAAGCAACGTATTCAGGCTTAGGGTGTTAGGCACCAGCTCCTCAACTAATTTGGGCGACGATTTAGCCAGCATATCCAATAACTTTTGAACGTCTTCGTGACCCAGCAGCTCGTGTACATGCTGTTGGAGAATTTGGTTTAAGTGAGTTGCCACCACGGTACTGGCGTCGACCACCGTATAGCCTAGGGTTTGGGCTTGTTCTTTTTGCGAGCTGGCAATCCACACCGCATCTAAGCCAAACGCAGGATCCTGGGTTTTAATGCCTTCAAGTTCGCCAAATACTTGACCCGGGTTAATCGCCAACTCCCGATCTGGATGCACTTCAGCCTCGGCGGCGGTAACTCCCATTAGCGTTAAGCGATAGCCGTTGGGCACCAGCTCTAGGTTGTCGCGGATGTGCACCGTGGGCACCAAAAAGCCCATGTCTTGCGAGAGCTTTTTACGCACGCCTTTAATCCGCCCAAGCAAAGCCCCGCCCTGACTTTTATCCACCATAGGAATTAGGCGGTAGCCCACCTCCAGGCCAATAATATCCACCGGCTGAACATCGTCCCAGTTAAGCTCTACCGATTGCTCACCGGGTGGCAAGGCTTTAGCGTGTTCCGCGATCTGAGCTTGCCCCCCCGCAGCAGGTGCATGAGCTGGGCGGCGGTCGTGACCTTTGGGAATATAATCTTCATCCAAGGCTTCTGGTTGGCCCTTACGCCAGTGAATATAGTAGGCCAAGGCACCGCATATGGCCGCAAGCCCCAAAAAAGCCACATGCGGCATACCGGGAATTATGCCCATAATAAACAAGATTGCCGCGGCTATTATCAGCGCCTTGGGCGAGTCAAACATTTGCGTCAGCACTTGGCTACGCATGTCCTGCGAGCTATTTACCCGAGTCACCAAAATGGCCGTTGCCGTTGACAGTAATAGCGAGGGTATCTGTGCAACCAAGCCATCACCAATAGTCAGTAACACGTATTTCTCTAGAGCATCAGAAAACTCTAGACTGTGCTGTACCATACCAATGCCGATACCGCCGATAATGTTAATCGCCAAAATCATAATGCCGGCAATCGCATCACCACGCACAAATTTACTGGCGCCATCCATTGCACCGTAAAAATCGGCCTCGCTGGCTACGTCTTCCCGGCGACGGCGGGCTTCTTCTTGCTCGATAAGCCCTGCGTTTAAGTCAGCATCAATCGCCATCTGTTTACCGGGCATTGCATCCAAGGTAAAACGTGCGCTTACCTCGGAGATCCGCCCTGCACCTTTAGTCACCACCACAAAGTTGATGATCATCAGGATTAAAAATACGACCAAACCTACGGCGAAATTACCACCAATAACCACCTCACCAAACGATTGAATCACCTTACCGGCGGCATCACCTCCCTCATGTCCCTTTAAAAGCACCACGCGGGTAGACGCCACGTTGAGCGCCAAACGCATCAAGGTGGCACCCAGCAAAATCGTTGGGAAAGCGGCAAAGTCCAGCGGCCGCATGGCGTAAATACCCACCAACAACACGACTATAGAAAGCGCAATATTGAATGAGAAGAAGGCGTCCAACAGAAATGCTGGGACAGGTAAAATCATCATGCCTAGTAGCATGATCAACAATATGGGGATACCGATATTGCCTTGACCAATGCCGCGCAATTGCAGCAAGGCATTCTTGCCGTTTTTTTTGTTAAATTGTCCGAGTGAAATGGCCATGTGTACGGTTTCTTGACGCCCCAAGTGATTTACACCTGGGGTATCGCAAGATCCGTACCCGTTTTAGCAAATAACCGTAAACTTTCGAATAACAGCTTATTTATTAATCGTATTGTAAGTCGCGCGGTACGTTAATCCGAGGGTACTGCGGCCGCTCACCACGGCCCCGGCGGTAATTACGCAAACCAAATACATAAGCCAACACTTGGGCAACCGCGACGTACAGGCCGGTAGGAATCGTTTCGTCGATATCTGTGGTGTGAAAAATCGAGCGTGCTAACATCGGCGACTCGATAATTTCAATCCCGTGTGCCTTGGCTATTTCGCGTATTTTAAAAGCGGTTTGATCCCCACCCTTTGCCACCATAATCGGCGTGGCCATTTTTTCGGGATCATATTTAAGGGCCACCGCATAGTGCGTCGGGTTAGTTATCACCACGTCAGCCTCGGGCACTTGCGACATCATTCGGCGCTGCGCCATTTCGCGCTGTAACTGCCTAATCCGGCCTTTAACTTCAGGCTTACCTTCACTGTCTTTACTCTCGTCTTTTATTTCCTGACGCGACATTTTTAATTTTTTACTGTGATCGGCAATCTGAAACGGCACATCAATTAATGCGATTATGATGGTTGCCGCCGCCATAATAATTGTGGTGACGCCACTAATATGTAACGACTCAGCCACTCCCATGCGCGTTTCTTCGCCAGCCAGCTGTAAAATGTCTTGCTGCCACACTTTAAGTGCAAAAATAGCAGCAAACATAATCGTAATGACTTTGCCCAAAGCTTTAAGCAGCTCGACCAGCGCCTTAAAAGCAAACATTCGCTTAAGGCCTGCGCCAAGACTCATGCGGCTCATTTTGGGCGCCATAGCTTTAGCGCTTAGCAGCCAACCACCCAACGCAATAGGCCCCACAACAGAGGCAATTAACAGCACCAAAAATAACGGGATAAGTGAGAATAGTCCCTCGGCAAAAGAGCTGGCTAGATGAGCAATCATCGCTTCGGGGTCGAACACTTCGGTACGACTAAGAGTGAAGTTGTGTCGTGTGAGCCCCATAATGCTGCCAGAGATCGACTCGGCAAAGGTATAAAGGCCAATGCTTCCTGCGAGTAAAATAAAGCTTGACGTCAAATCACGCGAGCGCGGTATTTGACCGTCCTCCCGTGCTTTCTCAAGTTTTCGCGGGGTTGCCTCTTCTGTCTTTTCCTGACTGCTCTCACCAGCTTCGGCCATTAGGGGAGCCTCAAAAGCTGTTCAGAAAAAATGGCCGCAGCGTTAAAAATAGAGCGGAAGTACGGCACAAACGCGGTTAGGCTCAGCCACATAAAAATTAAACCAAACACTAACGCGATCGGAAACCCGACGGTAAAAACATTAATTTGCGGTGCCGATCGATTCATGGTCCCAAATGCCATATTGATAACTAACAAGGCAGTAAACAGCGGCAGAACAAACACCAAGGCTGCGCTAAACATCCACGAGCCCATACCTACAATCATCCAAATGGCGTCATACCCTAATCCGGTACCGATGGGGATACTGGTAAAGCTGCGCACCACTAGGTCGATCACCAACAAATGGCCGTTAAAGATTAAAAATAATACGGTCGATAACAGCAAATAAAATTGCGATAACACCGTAACAGAAATGCCGTTACTCGGATCGTTCATCGAAGCGAAGCCCAAGCCCATTTTCATCGCCACCAGCTGCCCGGACAACACAAAAATATGCAGCACCACCTGAAAAACAAACCCCAACGACAACCCCACCAACACTTCTTGCATCACACGCAACATGGCCGGAACACCCAGCAGCTCAATCGCGGGGGCCGAAGCTAACATAGGACTTACGAGCATTGTAACCAACAGCGCCAACAGTATCCTCACTCGCGCCGGCACGGTGCGAGCGCCAATAATGGGTACCGCCATAAACATCGCGCCAATGCGAATAAACGGCCACAGATATTGACCAATAAATTGATAAAGCGCTGTCTCACTGAGTGCCAGAGGCTCCATTGTGCTAGCCTATTAACTGCGGTATGGCGTTGAAGAGACGATTAAATAAATCGCTAAGGCGAATTACCATCCAAGGCCCGGCCACCATAATGGTAATTAACATCACAATAAGGCGCGGCAAAAAACTCAAGGTTTGCTCGTTAATTTGTGTCGCGGCCTGAAACATACTCACAACCAAACCAACCATCAAGCTTGGCCCGACAATAACCAATACGATTAAAATCGTTAAGTACAAACCATCGGCAAACAAGCTAAGTGCTATCTCGGGCGTCATGTGTCCTCCTACACCCCAAAGCTTGCGGCCAAGGTGCCAATAATCATGGCCCAGCCATCGACTAACACAAACAGCATGATTTTAAACGGCAATGAAACAATTAACGGCGACAGCATCATCATCCCCATCGCCATCAAGACGCTGGCTACAACAATATCGATTACTAAAAAAGGAATAAATATAATAAAACCAATTTGAAATGCGGTTTTTAATTCACTGGTTACAAAAGCCGGCACCAGTATTGAAAACGGAGTATCTTGCGGCGTGGCAATCGGCTCGTTGCCGGCAATGCCGACAAACAACGCAATATCGCTTTCACGGGTTTGCGCCAACATAAAACTGTGGAATGGCTCGGCAGCCGAGGCCAGCGCCTGTTGTGCATTAACTTGCCCGTTAATGTAAGGCTGCAAGGCATTAGCGTTAACTTGCTCAAATACCGGCTTCATAATAAAGATTGTTAAAAATAACGACAGGCCTATTAGTATCTGATTAGACGGCGACTGCTGCAACCCGAGCGCTTGACGTAAAATTGAAAACACAATAATAATTCGAGTGAATGATGTCACCATCATTAACAATGCAGGCAAAAAAGTCAGCATCGTCATGATGCCAAGAATTTGTAGGGTTACCGAATACTCTTCGCTGCCATCGGCATTGGTTAACACCGTAAAAGCTGGCAAGCCAGGGATCGCTGGCAATGCACTAGCGGCAATATCGGTAGGTTGCGCAGGTGTTGGCTCCAGAGTGCTGGCTTGTTGCGCTTGCACTTGGGTGCTTATCAATAATGGCGCAAGGAGCAAAAACAACAACGCCTGACGACAAAAAAAGCGTAAAGAAAACAATCTTAGCAACCAACTAACGCTCATGGTCATGCCCTTGTTTATCATTATTACTGGCATATTTTGAATCTGTCTTTACGCCTGACTCAGGATCCAAGCTGGCCCCCTGCCCCCGCATAATACGCATAAGTTTTTGACTAAAATCCGAGCTCGCGCTGCCATCGACTTTGATAGCAGGTTCATCAAACACATGCAGCTGATTAATACTTTGTGCGGTCACACCCAACAAAATTTGGGTGTTGGCTATATCGACTACCAATAGGCGCTCGCGGGTGCCTAATGCCAAAGAAGCGACAACCTTCATATCGCCAGTGCGCGACCAACCACTTGCACCTGCGCGTTTTGCAAACCAAGCAAGGCCTAAAATTAACGCAATTATACCCAGCAAACCAAGCAGTACAGACAATATGGTTTCTGGGCCAACTGGGTTGATCGCAGCGCTCGAGGCAATGGTTGTTGCAACGGGTGAGGTGCTCGCCGTTAATGCCGCGTCATCAACCGAGTTGGCAGCCGCGACAAGTGTTAACGGCATGCTGCCGGCCAAAAACAAACCGACTCCGGCGGTTAAAAATAATATTTTTTTTTGCCTCATACTAACGCAACTTTTTAATACGTTCAGAGGGGCTAATGACATCGGTCATACGGATGCCAAACTTTTCATTTACCACCACCACTTCACCGTGGGCAATCAAAGTGCCATTGACTTTGACGTCCAACGGCTCCCCGGCCAAACGGTCGAGTTCGATAACCGAGCCTTGGTTTAATTGCAGCAAATTACGAATTGTAATAGCGGTGCTGCCTACCTCCATAGAGATATTTACCGGAATATCCAAGATTAAATCTAGTTCAGGTCCAAGCTCTCGGGGCGAACCCTCACTCTCTAATTCATCAAGGGCTAATGCACCACTGTCAGAGGCGGTAGAATCGACAATATCATCCACGGTTTCTTGCTCTTCCATGGCAGCAGCCCACTCATCGGCCATCGCCTGTTGGTCTAGCTCTTCACTGCCTTCTGTTTCGATATCATCTGCCATTGGGGCCTCCTTCGGCGACACTAACATTGTGTGCACTGCTATGATCAATAAATTCTTTAACTTTTAGTGCCAGATTGCCTTTATGCTGACCCAGCTCGGTTCGAAACACCGGCACCCCGTTAGCGGTGAGCACTTGATGAGGCGGAAACTCAACCGGAATAATGTCTCCTGCTTCTAGATCAACAATATCGCGCAAGGTGATCTCGCGGTTAACCACTTCACACTCAAGCTCAACCTTTGCCGACAACACATCTTCGCGCAGCGCCTTGACCCAGCGGTCATCTTTTTCATCTGAGTCACTCTGCAAACCCGCGTCAAGCACCTCGCGGATTGGCTCAATCATTGAGTACGGAATGGTTAAGTGCATTTCACCACCACCGCCATCCAGCTCGATATGAAAGGTGCTCACCACTACCACTTCACTGGGGCTCACGATATTTGCAAGCGATGGGTTAACCTCAGAATTAATGTATTCAAATTCAATCGGCATAACGGCTTTCCAAGCTTCGCTTAAATCGATAAACACTTGGTTCAGCACCATCTGCACAACACGTAACTCAGTTGGCGTAAACTCGCGCCCTTCAATTTTTGCATGGCGACCGTCACCACCAAAAAAATTATCTACCAACTTAAAGACTAAACGAGCATCTAGTATGATCAGTGCTGTGCCTCGTAACGGCCGAAACTTGACCATATTGAGGCTGGTGGGCACATACAAGGTGTGAACGTATTCCCCAAACTTTTGGATATTGATTCCGCCTACGGATACATCAGCCGTGCGCCGTAGCATGTTAAACATGCTAATGCGGGTGTAACGAGCAAAGCGCTCATTAATCATTTCGAGTGTTGGCATCCGACCGCGAACGATCCGATCTTGGCTGGTTAGATCGTACGATCGGACCTCACCGGGCTCTAAGTCATTATCGGTATCTATTTCGCCATCATCGACGCCATGCAACAACGCATCGATTTCATCTTGTGTCAGTAAGTCTTGCACCTGGCTCGCCTCTATTGCAGCACTAAATTAGTAAACAATACCTGCTCGATGACCGGCTCTCCGGTTTCCGCTTGCAGTACTTCGCGCACCGTATTTAAAGCTTGTTGGCGCAGTAACTCTTTGCCTTCTGGGGTTTGCAGCTCGGGGTAGATTTGGCCGCGCAGCAAAATCACCAACGAGTTTCTAATAGCTGGCATGTGCAGCTCTATATCGCCGATGGCACTGTTGTCGCGCAGCATTAAGCTCATTTCGACCTGCATAAAACGCTGCCGACCACGAACTTCAAAGCTGGTAACAAATTCGGGTTTGAGCGGAAAGTAAATCGCGGCCTCACGGGCAGGCTCTTCCGCCTCTGAGCCCTCATCGGCAGTTATCGCCGCATCCGGGCCACTCTCGGTATCGGTATCTGAACCCGACAACACCCACAGTGTGGCCGCCACGGAAACGCCCACCAACACCAGTAGCGCTAGCGCTAGCGCTAAAATGATCCACTTTTTTTTATTTTTCGCCGGTGCTGCCGCCTCGTCTTGCTCGCCGTCTGCTTCGGTGTTTTCGAGATCGTTTTCTGCCATGTCAAATATCCGTCATCTGCGTTGTTCTGTAAGGCTACGAGCAATAGCCGTGCCATGCAAGATAACACAGCTTGAGCCGCTAGAGATCAATGCCCAAAGCGATCATTACAAGTAGATCAAGTAAGTTCAAGCAGACAAGATAGATCACACGCAAAAACGGGTAGCTAGGCTACCCGTTTAGGAAGGACAAGCTAAGATGCTTATCGCGAGAAAATAGGGCTACCGACGTTAGGCATACTGATCTATTAACGACACAACCCCTAGCTGACCAACACTACCGGCCAAAGATCGCTCATCATCAGACATATCAGTAGTGCCTGCCTGCCCGCCGCTCGAGTGACCAGAGCCGCCCTCATCGCCAGCCCGAGAATCAGACTCTGCAAATGAACGCTGGTCAGACACATCAACATCCACTTGAGTCATACCCTGCTCAGCGAGCATTTCACGCAGCCGCGCCGAGTGCTGATCCAGTGCTTCGCGCACCACCGGCTGAGCGCTAGCGAAACTAACGTGGGCCTGATCGTTTTGGATTGTCACCCGTACATGAATCTTCCCTAGATCAGGTGGGTCGAGACGCAAATCGGCACTGGTAATGTTTTGCTTGGCCATCCAAAGTACTTTCTGGCCTACCGCATCGCCCCACCCGTTTTGATTAAAACCCGGCAACATCTGCGAGGCTACCCGTGGCGCCGATGGTGAAGCTAAAGTGCGGTTCGCCAACCCTAATGATTCTGTTAACGAGGTGATACTACTCGCGGTGGGGCGCTCGACCGACTCGGAGCGGCCCGCCAGCAAATTGTGCAGCTTGGCCGTCTCTAATAGCGCGCCCTGCTCACGTTGGCCGTCTAAACTTAATGGGGTATCTTTAGTCGCCATCAACTGAGGTTGGGCTGGCTCCATTAAACCCAATGTGGCGGCACTGTCTTTACTGCCATCGGCACTCACAGTGGCCGAGCTTGTGGCCGAATTAACCGCCGTTAATGCCTGTTTCAAGCTCGTTTGCAGCCCATCCAGACGACCAGCCAGCGACTCAGCGCTTGGGCCCGCGGTTTTTGCTCCCACGTTAAGCTGATCACTCAGCCAAGCCGCCAACTCAGGTGGAACCTGCCCAGACTCCACAGCTTGCTCAACCTGGGCCATTATCGATTCAACACTGGCGCCCGCCTGAGCTTGGTCAGTTAACGATTGCAACAGCGCCATCAACTGCTCTCGCAGCTGCGGGTCAAGTCGCTCCATAATCGCACTTAAGGACTCATCGCCAAGTCCGCTGTCGGCGCGATCGGCCAATTCGTCTAACACCTGAGCTTGAGTTGCCGTGGGCAGCGCCTCAATCACTTCACGCTGTTCTGGCTCTAAGCTCTCTAGTGTGTCTTGTTGGCGCGGACTTAAATTTGCCTGAGACTCATGCCGAGCCGCACGAGTATCGGCCAATTGCGCAGCACGTTCCTGAGCATTCGCCCTACTCTCCAGCTGGCGGGCTTGCCGATCATCATTCGTTGCCATCTGTTGCTGATTGCGATCTACACGAGAGTCAGCTAGCTCGCTAGTATCCGGCCGGTTACTGCGTATATCTTTATAGGCGGTATTGAGCGATTCGCTAAACAGCTGCGCGTCGCGACTGGCATCTACCCGCGTCTGAGTACTCTGTACTGCGCCTTGCGGACGTAACAGCATGCTGAGAAGTGTCGGTTCATTCGTTGCCATGAGTGCTCCTGTAAGCCATGGGCGGCAAGCATTTGCCGCTTGCGAACAAAATTTTTACTACAGGGTGTGAATAGCAAACACAGTGCCAAATCTGTGTTTAAGAGAAAAGTGGAGTAAAAAGAGGTTATACGAGGGCGATTACCATCCCCAAAATAGCGCCATACTGGCGCTAAACTTACCGCGTAGTACACAGAGGACCCTTTTGTGAGCTACTGATACCCAGCTAGCTGCCGGCGAACTTGACTGAACTCGCTGTGCAGCGTGACCAGCGACGTCTCCAGACCGATTAGCTGTTTATTAAGCGCGGCCTGCTCGATAAGCTGACACTGGGCGGCCAAAGTAGTCGCGCCAACGTTACTGCAGCTACCTTTAAAGCTATGAGCTGCACACCGCAATGCTTCTGCATCGCCACTGGCCAAGGCTTTTTGCATGGCGCTTAAACGGCCTTCCGAATCACTTAAGTAAGTTTCAATAAGCAACCCAAAATCATCGCCCATAACGTCTTGCAGGGTCGACAATATCTCGTGATCGATTAAATGATTATCGCTCATAGTCTCGTCCTAATGAGAGGATCATAGTGCAGTTTGCCTAGCAACCGGCAATCAATCATCGGTATGCCAGCAAAAAGTGGCCGCTACTATGTTTCCGTCGCCACGCACTTCCAATGTATCGCACAAAGATTGCACCAATTTTAAACCTCGGCCACTATAGTGTTTGTCATTTTTCTGAGTGTAATCTGCCAAGCTAAAACCACTACCACTATCAGCTACGATGATGGTCAAAGAGCCTCCATCGGCTTGCATCTTATGTGCGAGATCAATTTTTACAAAACCGTTTTGGATGGTTTGGGTTTTATCCCGTCGCAATTGATAGTAACGATCAAAACCATCGGGAGCATCTTTAATTGATGAATCTAAACCTAGCACTCCGTGTTCTAACGCATTAGTGTATAGCTCCGATATGACGGTATATAAGGTTCCACTGTGGTTACGTAGCCCCGGCACCTCAAGCAATACACTCAAAAGTAAAGGCAGAGGATCGAATATCGCAAAGCTCGACGGCTTAATCTCAAACGTCAAACCCCACTCGGCCAACTGCGACTGTGTGGTGACCACTTGGGAGTCGGGATTAACGTCTGCAATATCAACCGGCGCCATGAGCAACTCGACCAATGACAAGTCATCACTTTTCTCACTCAACCCAACAAAATGTTTAACGCTTTTAAGTAGGTCATCAAACAGCTCATCCGGCTGTTGATTGTTAGCAAATTCGGCCAACAGACGATCATCGCCATACATCTCGCCATCGAGATCACGGGCTTCATGAATACCATCGGACCACAGGTACAGCCGCTCGCCGTGCGCCATACTAATTAAGGCTGGATCTGATTTAAATTTTTTGTTGCTTAGCACCCCAAGCGGTAGATGTGATGATTTTATTTGCTCCACCTGTCCATCGTTACGGTGCAAATACGCCGCTGGCAAACCGCCATTCCAAATGCGTACTGTATTTTTACGAAAGTTCATTTCTACCATTGAGGCACAACAAAACAGTCCGACCGGCAAAATACTTTTTAATTTACTGTTAATTTCCGCCAAGATATCCGACATGGCGAAGCCTTTCTCGACCATGCCGTAAAACGTCGTCGCTAATGGCATTGCGCCAATAGCGGCGGGTAAACCATGGCCGGTAAAGTCGCCCAACAACAGCATTAAATTCCCTGCAGGTGTGGTAGAGGCTACCATAACATCACCATTAAACACCGCCAGCGGCGATAGGTAATAACGTAGGTGTTTACTGTCGACTTGACCGCCGCTGGTGATGTTATCGAACACCTGTTTGGCAACGGTTTGCTCTTGCAAGAAGTGCTCGTTGTGTCGGGCAATCTGATCGCGCTGCTCCAGCATAGTGCGCTGCATAGCGCGCATCCGAAAAAACGATCGAATCTTAGCTTGTAAAATAACTGGGTTGTAAGGCTTAGATAAAAAATCATCGCCACCGGCGTCTAGGCATTTAACCAGTGAGTCAGCGTCGGTCAGTGAGGTGAGAAATAAGATGGGAACCAGCTCTTCGCCAGCTAAGGTTTTGATTTGTCGCGCCGCAGCAAAGCCATCTAACTTCGGCATTAATGCATCCAGCAAAACAATATCAGGTCGCTCGGCCGAGTAAACCGCAACCGCTTGCTCACCGTCTTCGGCGCTCAGCACACGATGCCCCTGCTTGCGTAAAATAGCTTCGAGAATGAGACGGTCGGTGCTGGTGTCATCTGCCACCAAGACCGTGATTAAACGCTCGTCTTTACGAGATCCCATAGACTATTCGTTATTTTCGATGGTAAATAGCTGCTCGAAATTAGAGATGGCCAGTATTCGTTTAACATCACTACTGGCATTTTTAATGCTAATTTTTGCGGCATCGCCACCGGCGTAATCGCGTAATAATAACAACATGCCAAGAGCCGAACTATCTAAGTAGGCGGTGTCGGTCATATCAAGAATAAATTGCTCAGGCTTGCTGCTAAGTGTCTCGTAACTGCCGCGAAAATCCTGGTGTACGCTAAAGTCAAACCGCCCTTTAATCACAATGGTCAGTTCGCTTCCATCGTCACTTGCCATTGACGTTACTGTCATAATTCGCCTCGTTTATTTAACGGTAATCCATGCTTAGGTCAGTGTTATAAGAGTGCCACGCAACGGGCATAAAAACCATGCCGGTAACGATTGATTGACTTAGAGAATAGACTATTTTGCGCGTTAACAATAGCGGCTTTAATGATAGGGCGGGCTTTGGCGATTAAGGCCGGCTAACTCATCCAGCTCTTTTTGCAGCTTGTACTCTAGCTCAGAGTTCTCGGTTGCTCGTAAACGTTCGATCAATGACTCTAACGACTTGCGCTTTTGGCGCCGTTGTTGCCAATATTGCTGAACCTTATCGCACTGCTCGCGGGCGCTGGCGACTTTGCGTACTTGCTCGTCAATAGCCCCCACTAAACGGCGGATAAAATCGCTATAGCGGGTCATATCGGCCGCGGTATGCACCGCCGAGATATCACCATACTCACGCAAGTAATTACCGCGATACTCTTCTAGCTGCTCTAACTGTAAACGTTCGGCGGCCAGCTGTTGCTGGTATTTAGCCAAGTACCCCGCCGCCTCGCGCTCGTGGTGTTCGGCTACTTTAAGGACCACATTAAGTCGCTCAGAGCGTCGTTTCGCCATCTATCAGCCATCAACTCGGCCATGTTCGGCCGCCAGTGGACTTTTTCGGCCCGCCGGAGCCGTCGGTTGCAGTAAATCGGCTAAACCTTTGTGGGCCTCGGTTAGGCTCACAGCTTCGGTAAGTGATTGTTGGACAAATTGGCGTAACTTGGGGAATTTTTCGATCGCTTCATCGGTTTGCGGGTCGGAGCCGGCGTTGTAGGCGCCAATCGCCACTAGATCGCGGTTTTGCTCATAGCGTGCCAATAACTGTTTAAATTTTTGCATGCGCGTCAGGTGGTTCGCCGACACAATCTGCGGCATTGCCCGGCTAATGGACGCCTCTACATCAATAGCGGGATAAACCCCCTCTTCGGCCAGTTGCCGTGAGAGCACGATATGGCCATCTAAAATAGCTCGGGCAGCATCGGCAATAGGGTCTTGCAGATCATCACCTTCAGTCAACACGGTATAAAATGCCGTAATCGAGCCCTCGCCCTCGGCCGCATTACCAGCCCGTTCAACCAGCTCGGGAATACGAGCAAATACTGACGGCGGATAGCCTTTAGTCGCCGGTGGCTCACCAATCGCTAACGATATCTCCCGTTGCGCTTGGGCAAATCGAGTCAGAGAATCCATTAACAGTAAAACGTTTAGGCCTTGATCGCGATAGTACTCGGCGATCCGACTACACAATTGTGCGGCACGTAAACGCATCAGCGGCGCATCATCGGCCGGCGAGGCCACAACAACAGCGCGCGCCATGCCTTCTGGGCCTAAAATTTGATCGATAAACTCTTTAACTTCGCGACCGCGCTCACCCACCAAGCCCACCACCACGACATCGGCGGTGGTGTATTTTGTCATCATCCCCATCAATACGCTCTTACCGACACCACTGCCGGCAAATAAACCCATCCGCTGACCGCGCCCTACGGTAATAAGACCATTGATGGCACGAATACCAACATCTAATGGCTCATGAATGGGATGACGTTTTAAAGGATTAATTTCACTGGGGGCAAAATCAAGAAAGTCACTACCTTGCAGCGCGCCTTTGCCATCGAGCGGTTGCCCTAAGCCATTGATAACTCGCCCTAATGTTTGCAGACCGACTCGCATCGCCGCACTGTGGGCCAGCGGTACGACGCGCGCGCCAGGCTCTAGACCCTCGACACGCTTTACCGGCATTAAAAATACGCTTTTACCAGAAAATCCGACCACTTCGGCTTCGATCCGACGCCCATCACGGGATAACAATACGCATTGACGACCGACAGAAAGGTTTAGCCCAACAGCCTCTAACGTCAATCCGACCGAGCGCACCAAACGCCCTTCGGCCTCCGGCACAATGGGCACAGGATCGGGTAAATAAGGACGTAGCCGGTACCAGAGGTCACGACGCTCAGACACTTGGATTGCCCTCAATATCAACGCTGTTATGGTCGGTAGAATCAAATGCGTCGGGCGTGCTATCGAGAGCGGCATTAAGCTCGGCTTCAGGGGTTGTTCCAGACGCTAGCTCGTCCGGCGCAAACGCTTCTTCACTTACGTTCTTGTCGCTCAGAGGTTGAGGGGCATCCCCTGCCGCTGGTTCGACAGGATGTTCGCGCGCTAGTAATTGTTCGTCACTTGTCGTTTCGTCTAAATCTTGGCGTTGGGCAAAGCGTTCGATAGTTTCATCGAAACGCCGCTCAACAGTGTTATCAACCACACTATCTTCGGTGCTAACACGTACACCACCGGCACTGATATCGGGGGTGACCTGCAGTTTCCAATCGTGACCGTGCTCTGCCGCGTAGCGTTGTACACAATCGTGATCGGCCAAATTTAAATGTAACGTAACATTATTGCCGGGGGTCGGCAGTGCGGCAATAGATTGGCGAATTAACGGAATAATATCAACCGGCTGGGTGATCAAATCGCGCTCGATTACAGCTCGGCTAATGCGCTCGACAATAGTCAGCAGTAACATTTCGAGCTTCTCATCTTGCTCATCTACCGGCTCTTTTAACGCTTGAACTAAGCTGGCAAACGTTTGTTGCTCGGTACTCAACAGTTGTCGAATATCCTCTGCACCACGCTCTTGGCCTTGTTGGTAACCTTCTTCATAGCCCTTCTTCTGTGCTTGTTCAAACCCTTGGGCATAACCTTCTTGTTCGGCCGCCTGGACAATCTCAGACATTTGCTCGGCAGTTAAACCCGTGCCGGTTAAACCCTCGACCTCGATATCTTCTATTGTTTCGCCACTCTCGGGAGCACCTTTAGCGGCCGATTTTGATTGGCTTTTACCTTTAATAATACCATCGCCCCGACCAACACTGGGTAGCGCCCAAGATTGCCAAGCATCACTTTGGTCGGCGGGAATACGATTAGCACTAGCTTTGGGTTTATCTACCATAATTACTCAGCGTAAAAAGCCACTTTACAGTAGCTGCTCGCCAGTGCCCCCAAGAATAATTTCGCCGGCATCAGCCATGCGCCGCGCGGTAGTAAGAATTTCTTTTTGCGCCTGCTCCACTTCAGACACACGCACCGGACCTTTCACCTCTAAGTCGTCGCGCAGTAGCTCGGCGGCGCGCTTAGACATATTGGTAAATATTTTTTCTTGTAATGTCGCATCGGCGCCTTTAAGTGCAACAATCAACACCTCAGAGGACACTTCACGTAATAGCATTTGAATTCCGCGATCATCCACATCTTTAAGGTTTTCAAACACAAACATCAGATCTTGGATCTGATTGCCCATATCCTCGTCGACCTCTTTAATAGAATCCATCAGCTCAGATTCAATACTGCCGTCAAGGTTGTTCATGATCTCGGCCGCGACTTTGTAACCGCCCATCGCTTTATTTTGTGATCCGGTTTTACCCGAGAATTGTTTTTCTAGAATATCGTTTAGCTCTTGCAAGGCACTGGGTTGAACCATATCCAGCGAGGCTACGCGCATCATAATATCGATACGTACTTTTTCGGTAAAATAACCTAAAATTTCGGCAGACTGATCGGCATCTAAATAAGCGATAACAATCGCCTGAATTTGCGGGTGCTCGTTACGAATAATGTCAGCCACCGACCGCGGATCCATCCACTTAAGGGTATCGAGCCCGGTGGTGTTTCCGCCCAGCAAAATACGGTCGACTAATGAGCTGGCTTTATCTTCACCTAATGCAGTAATCAGCATATTGCGAATGTAACTATCGGCGCCCATACCTAGGCCCGTTAAAGTGCGCGCTTCATCCAAAAAGTTTTGCATCACCATTTGCACGTCGCTTTGCTGCACATTCGCTAAGGTTGCCATGGCGGCGCCAATGCGCTGTACCTCTTTTGGCCCCATGTGCTTTAGCACCTCGGCCGCATCTTGCTCACCCAACGACATCAACAAAACAGCCGCCTGATCAACAGCGCTCATTTCGATAGTAGATACTGTTTTTTGCTCGGCCACGGCAGTTTACTCGTCTTTGTTGATCCAGGATTTTACGACTTGCGCCACCCGACCTGGGTCTTCTGCTACCAGGCCTTTAATCGCATTTAATTGTTGCTCATACCCCTCTTCAGGGCCCGGCAACGCAACTGCACCGCCGGTTAAAGTGACCGAGTTGGCTGAATCGCCGCCGAGTCCCGCAGCCTCAAGTGCCGCCAACTGGCGCGCCTCCTCTTCATCGGCTGAGCGCGAACCTGTGCGGGCGATGGTTTTTAACACCGGCCGCAGCAAGCCAAAGATAAGCGCCATAATCAGTAAAAAACCCACCATCGGTTTAATGTAAGGGGTTAACCAAGGTTGCTGCCACCAAGGAACTTCCAGCGTATCAAATTCAGTCGGTTCGCGCTCAATAAATGCCGAATTAATCACATTAACACTATCGCCCCGCGCGGCCGAAAAGCCCACTGCATCGCGCACCAAAATACCAAAGCGCTCTAGCTCCGCATCGCTCCAAGGCTCGCTTGTGGTCTCACCCTCGGCATTAATGGCCCGCTTATTATCGAGAACCACCGCAACACTTAGTCGCTCTATGTTGCCCTGTTGCCGACGAGTGTAGCTAATAGTGCGATCTACTTCGTAATTGCGGGTAATATTCTCGCGATTATGTTGTGGCACGATCGTACCACCATCGGCCGTTGTTGCAGGTTCAGCCACTTGAGGCGCTTGACCATCAACCGGCGGCTGGTTACTTAGCGCTCCAGGGATACCCCCTATTGAGCTATCACCTAAACGAGTTTCATTTTGAGTTTGCTCACTCCGCAGTACCGGCTCGGCGTTATCAAACGCCTCCGCTGCCTGCTCTACGGCGGTAAAATCGACATCGGCACTGACTTCGGCATGAAAATTACCAGCGCCAACCACAGGCGCTAAAATACTGCTAACTCGGTTTGCCAGTTTATCTTCTAAGTTTAAAGTGTACTGACGCTGTTTGTCCGCCAAAATTAATTCTGGTGACTCTTCACCCACCGAAAGCAAATTACCATACTGATCAACCACGGTAACGTCTTCGCTTTGCAGTTCGCTAATACTGGAGGCCACCATATTGGCGATAGCTTTTACTTGTTTGGGGTCAACATCACGCCCAGGAAACACCTCTAAAAATACCGAAGCGGTAGGTTTTCTGGCATCGCGGACAAACACAGAGCGTTTAGGTGTCGCCAAGTGAACCCGTGCGGAGCGCACCGAGTGAATGCTGGTGATGGTACGAGCTAACTCACCCTCTAGGCTACGTTGATAGCGAGCGTTCTCGATAAACTGACTGGTGCCCAATGCCTGCTCTTTTTCGAGCAACTCAAAGCCCACCGATTGGTTCTGGCCAATACCTACCTCAGCCAACTTTAAACGCGCCGTATGGATATTGTCGCTGGTCACCAGCAATGCGCCCGTGGAGGGTTCAATTTTATAGGGTATTTGGTTTTGCTCTAATATCGATACCACTTCGGCCGAGTCTAAACGGTCAAGGCTGCCATACAGTGGGCGATAGTCCTCACCTTGGCTCCAAAGTACAATATAAAAACCAATTGCCACAGAGGCCGCCAAACCTAGCATCAGGCCAACTTGGCGCAATAGCGTTAAACCGCCAAAACCTTCAATTAAGTCGCCACCGCGCGAGGCTTTATCTTTGCCGCCGGTTTTGAATTCGGGGTCCATTGTTGCCGTATCTGTTTGTGCCATAGCTTATTACCCGCCCTTATTATTAAATGGGCATGTTCATGATATCGCGGTAGGCTTCTACCAATTTATTACGTACCTGCACCGCCGCCTCAAACGAGACACTGGCCTTTTGCGAGGCGATCATCACATCGGTGATGTCGACGTTAGCGTCGCCACGCTGAAAAGACTCAGCCATGGTACCCGCTTGCTTCTGCAAACCGTTAACCTTATTCACCGCCTCGCTCATCACATCGGCAAAACCCGGCACTTTGGTGGTCGATTGAACCTCGCCCAATTTAACGGGACGATTAATATCATTGAGCGCCTCAGGCTTCTGAAAGGCATTGGTTTGCGCTTTAAGCGTTCGCATCTCGGTCAGTAAATTACTGATATCGACCCGGTTACTCATGCTCTTACTCGCTATTTGGGTTGATGAACAAGCGACAAGTTTTTGGCGTTTTTCACTTTTCAGTCGCGTTTATAACGATTAGTGCACAAAGTGGGCCAAAAAGCCTATACGGTTATTGGCCGCATTAACGTGGCAGCACTTAGGTCCGTCCCCAACCATATACCCCAGAAACAAAACTGGCCGCAGAGTCACCCCGGCGGCCAGTAGTAAAAAGCAGTTAACACCTAAATGTTTAGGGCAAAACCCTCGTCTTTAAAGCGCGCAAGTTTATAGCGCAATGTTCGAGCACTGATACCCAAGCGCTCGGCGGTGTTTTTACGGCTACCACGCTCGGCGCGCAAAGCCTCGGCGATAATCTCAAACTCATGACGCCGCAAATCACTGCCAAGCTCGGCTGGAGCTGACTCAGCTAATGACTCATCAAGCACACGGGGCTCTGAGTGATGCATTTGAGCATTCAGCGGCGTGCTGGATGCGCTAACCACTGTCGACTCACCAGGTGCTACTGAGCTGTCCAATAAGCTGGGCTTGTCGCTGTACTGCGAGCTGGTGTGCAAACCCAAGTCCGCCGCACAAATAGTTGGCCCCGCCTGTAAAATAAGTGCGCGCTGCATAATGTTGTCAAGCTCGCGCACATTACCCGGCCAACGGTATGCCCGCAGTGCTTGCTTAGCAGAGGCATCGAGTACTACTCGGCCGCGTTTTTGTTTGCGCGCGTGGCGCTCAAGCAGTTTAAGCGCCAGAGGCTCAATATCCTCTACCCGATCACGCAATGGCGCCCACTCAAGTGGCAGCACACTTAAACGAAAGTACAAATCTTCGCGAAAACGCCCCGCTACAACTTCGGCGCGCATATCACGGTTTGATGTGGCGATAACTCGCACATCTAAAGCGATCGTTTTACGCCCACCCACACGCTCGACCTCGCGCTCTTGCAAAACTCGCAACAGCTTGGCCTGTAAACCCACATCCATTTCTGATAGCTCATCTAACAGTAAGGTGCCGCCATTGGCTTGCTCAAACTTACCTGGAGCGCTTGTGTGGGCGCCGGTATAGGCGCCTTTTTCATGACCAAACAGGGTCGCCTCTAGCATGTTCTCGGGAATCGCCGCACAGTTAATCGCGACAAAAGGCTTGTCGGCGCGCGGTGAGTGGTCGTGTACGTAGCGGGCCAACACCTCTTTACCGGTACCTGATTCGCCGATAATTAGCACGGTAGATTCTGACTGAGCGACTCGCTGTGCCAATTGCAGCAGTTGCTTGCTGCCTGGCGCCTCAGCTACCGGCTGATCTTTAACACTGACAATACCACCCACATGGCGTGCCACGGTTTCCAACAAAGCCTCTGGCTCAAAGGGTTTAACCAGATAATCTACCGCCCCCTCTTTAATCGCACAGACTGAGTCAGCAATACTGGCATAGGCCGTTATCAACAACATAGGAATCTGTGGGTAATCGGTCTTCACCTGCTTGAGTAAATCGTAACCACTCATTACGCCCATATTAACGTCCGAGACAATCATACCTACCTGAGCGCCGGCTTTTAATTGCGCGATAGCAGATTCCGCGCTATCGGCCTCGACTACGGGGTAATTGGATAACACTAAAGTGTCTACGAGTGCTTCACGCAGGTTTGGGTCGTCTTCAACCACCATAACGGCGGGAGCAGTCGCTTGATTAAGTCGCATGGCTGTATTGGACATAGTGCAGTCTCCGATGGACTTTAAATAAGAGTAAGGCGAGTCGGCGCAATAGCCGGCAATAACATAAGCGCTTGAGCGCCCTCACCTTTGATAGAACGTAAATTAAAACGCCCCGCGTGGGCACGCGCTACCGCATGCACCACCGCCAAGCCCAAGCCGGTACCTTGGGCTTTGGTAGTCACAAACAGTTCGCCTAACGTGGGCAACAACTCGGCGTCTATGCCGGGGCCGTGGTCACAAACTTCAATCGCTAACCAGTGGTCTTCAGCAAGCTGCTGCGGGCTGATAGTGATATCAATAGTGGCATCGCGCCCAGATGCCTGAATCGCGTTATTGACCAAATTTAATAAGGCGCTAACCAACGCATCACGATTACACGACAGCTGATAATCGCCCCCTGTGACATTCCAATTAACAGTGCTATTTGAGGTGAGCACCATCGCCTCCATCGCCTCGGCCAACTCGTTGTGTAGCTCTGCCACACAGAGGTTGTCACTAATCGGTAAGTCGCCTTTCACAAACAGCAACATGTCTTGTATTTGCCGCTCCATGTGATTGAGTCGACTAGAGACTTTCTCGGCAAATTGACGGCGCTGCTCTAGTGGTAGCTGCTCTTTACGCAAGTGACCGCAGTACAACATAGCGGCCGACAGAGGGGTACGAATTTGATGCGCCAGCGCCGACACCATTTTACCCAAGGCTGATAACCGTTCGTGCTTACTCAGCTCGCTCTGCAAACGGCGAGTTTCGGTCTGATCTGTTAATAAGATAATTTGTCCGTCACTGCCTTGGTTGCGTGTAGCGATGCTGATACGCCGACCATCGTGCAGAGAAATTTCATGACCGTCGTCTTGACGCGGTGCAAAGGAGCGCTCAATAACGTCGCGCCACAACTCCCCCTCTAATGGCTCGCCGAGTAAATCCAACGCCGCAGGATTGCAATCACGTACTCGGCCTTTATTGTCTAACACCACAACCCCGCCCGGCAGCACACTTAACAAACTCTCAAGTCGATTAGCAATGTGCTCTTTTTCGGCAAGTTCATCCAAGCGCTGCTGGGTAACCTCGGTTAACTCATCGTTTAAATCAGCTACTTGGCGTTCGAGGGCACGGTACGAGGTGGTCAGCTGGTCAGACATCTGTGAAAAAGCTTCAAATGCATCGGCCAAGGCGGCGGCTTTATCGGGTGCGGCTTTGCCTTTACCTATTTGCTCTATATTTAAGACGTCAGCTTTGAGCGTCATAACAGTACCTTTTAGCTCGGTTCGGTGTTGTTGTGTAAACAATCTAAACAACAGAAACCCATCGTTTAAGCTTACTTACATAGGCTAATTGCAATCTCAATGCCAAAATAATTATTCAATATAAATCAAAGACTTAGAAAACAAAAAAAAGGGGGGAGTCAAATCTTTGGCATATAATCAACTATTGCGCGTTAACCGAGCATAAACGACAACAAATTAAACCAACGGAGATAAGGACACAAAAGGCGGGGAATATAGACAAGGCAGGATATTGAACAGCACAGTAAACAACATTCAAGGCCGGCAAACACCGGCCCGTAAATCACTAGCGCTGCAAATCGTATTTGCGCATTTTTTCGACTAGCGTGGTACGTCTAATCGATAATTTATCAGCGGCGCGCGCAACTACACCACCGCAATCATTTAAGGCCTGCTGGATAAGGTCACGCTCTAAATTGGTCAAGTACTCACGTAAATCAATGCCCTGCTCTGGCAGCAGTGCGGTATCGTGCAAACTGACAACTGCGGTACCTGGGGCCGAGTCATCAAGGGTAAAGGATTCATCACCGACCTCTACATGACGATATTTTGCCGGTAAGTCTTGCACCCCTACCACACCTTGCGGGTGCATAATGGCCATACGTTCAACTAGGTTGGCCAACTCGCGAATATTGCCCGACCACGTATGCGTACATAACGATAAAATAGCGGCTGAATTGAATCGAATCGAGCCTCGCTTTTCGTTCTCCATGCGCGACACCAGCTCATTTATAAGCAAAGGGATGTCTTCAGAGCGATCTTTTAACGATGGCAGCTCAATAGGAAACACATTGAGTCGATAATATAAGTCTTCGCGAAAACTGCCCTCCTCAATCATTGACTCAAGGTTACGGTGAGTGGCCGCGATAATACGCACATTGGTATCTACTGTACGGTTGCTGCCCACGCGCTCGTAACATTTCTCTTGTAAAACACGCAAGATTTTAACTTGCATATTAAGTGGCATATCACCGATTTCATCCAAAAACAAGGTGCCGCCTTCGGCCAACTCAAAACGTCCTGCTCGGGCCGATATAGCACCAGTGAAGGCGCCTTTCTCGTGGCCAAACAGTTCGCTCTCTAGCAGCTCGGCCGGGATCGCACCGCAGTTAACTGGGACGAACGGTTTGTCGCGTCGATCCGAGTGGTAATGCAAGTTACGAGCAACTACCTCTTTACCGGTACCGGACTCACCCGTAATAAGTACCGACACCTCTTTGTCGGCTACCTGAGTCATCATGTCACGTACCGTCTGTACCTCGCGACTGGTGCCAACCAAAGAGCGAAACAAATGCACGGGACGGCGTTGCGCTCGCTGTTTGTTAGCTTGCTGAGCGTCACCAAACAGACGCGCGCGATGTAAAAGGTTGATTAGCGGCGAGTAGCTGATGGGATTGGAAACTGCTCCCACCACTTTAATGCGCAGCTTAGGAGCGTAATCATCAAGCAGTGGTAAACGTGCTTTACCCACTAACATCACCGCCACTTCGTCGTTCCACTGCTCTAACCTCTCTAGCAGTGGCTCGCCCCAGCTATGGCATTGTTCACCAATCACCACCAACATAAATGACTTGGCCTGAGGGGCATCGGCCAATATGGCCTCTAAACCATCCGAGTTGGTACTGCAGGTTACTTCTTCTAGAAAGGTGAGAATCGTCGCCAAATCAGCGCGGCTTGCATCGTTATCATCAACGATTAAAATTTTATTGTTTTCGCACATAACCCAACCTTAAAGCACTCATTCGGTAGCTTGCGCTAAGAGCGGCTCAGCACAGATAGAGCCACATAACGCATAATGGTATATAGATAACGGGTTTAATGGCATTAGTCAAACATTTGACGCCAGTATTTACAAAACCAGATAAAACAACGTCTTATAGCAAGCACTTAATGCAACAGATTAGCCATAAAAAAAGCCTATAAATCTATCACTATAGATTTATAGGCTTTTTAACGCAGCTAGAGTAAAGAGGCTAGCGATACATGGAGTGTATTAACACACCTGCGCTGGACGCATCTGGCACTCAGATAGAAGATCTGCGTACAGTTGTTTTACATCTTGCATCATTTGCAGTAATGCACCGGGACGCTGATTATTCAGCGCTATTAACTTATCCAGCATTACTGCACAGGTATTATCCAGTTGGCGTACCCGCGCGTAATCGCAACGACTTAGAGCATCGCGCATATCGGCTTGTAACTGATGCAGCTGGCTGACGCCGCCCTCACCGGCCAAACTTGGCGGCTGAGTGCTTGTTAAGTTGGCAGCTGGCAGCCGAGCGGTTGGCTTCACAGGTAAGCTCCGGCCATTGGTGCAGGGCTTGTATGACTTAGCATTTGGTCCCAGCCCATTTTAACTTCACCTAACAAGCGGGCACATTCATCAAGCTTGGCAATGCTGTTACTTTGGTTGGCTTGAATCAAGGTGCGTACCACATAGTCATACAGCTCATCTAGATTGGCCGTTAATTCGCCACCTTCTGTATCACTCAGACTGCCCTGCAGGCCTTGAACAATATTAACCGCCTTGGTGATACGCTCAGACTTTTGCACAAAGCTACCGCGTGCCAATGCTCCTTTTGCTTGAGCAATACGCTCTAACGCGCCCTCAAACAACATCTGAATAAGCCTATGAGGAGAAGCGTCAACAACACTCGATTGAACATTCACTTGCTGGTAATTCTGAATGGCGCTAAAAGATTTCATAAATAGGTCCCGATCGCTAACTCAGATTATCTTAAGGCGTTACCGCCTGCGTTAATAAGCTGTCGGCCTTGCGGCTCGAAACTTTACCTAAACTCGGCACTTTTTTACGGAATATGCGAGATATCATAGATTGCCAACTAAACTACAGCAAACCAAAACTATCACCCTATCAAACAAAAACCCCATGCAATTAAGTATTACATGGGGTTAAGTAGCTGACGTAACTAACAGACTTCATTTGCCATAAAACAATTAATTTTGAGACGTAAACGGCAGACGATCATTAATGCCATCCAAAAACGATTTGGTATTGTTTAAGTTATTAACGATAAGCTCCATTGCTAAAAACTGGCTTTCTAAGCGTGCCCGGTATGCATCAGAACGGCGCTCAACCTCGGTACGATCATCAGCAATATCAACACGATCGGTCTCAAACTTAGTCTCTCGCTCAGCAATCAGCCCCTTAGTGTCCAAATAGTTATTAATCAGGCTGGACATACCACCGGCAAAACCGCGCGAGAAGTTTATATTGGCTGTGGTGGCGCCGTCCTTGATAATAAATTTCAGCCCCTCTGCATTGGTGTTAATGGCCGGCAACAGTACATTACCAAACCCGAATGCTGCCACACCATCGACTGTTCCTGCCACATCTAAGCCGTTAGTGCCAGTTGCGACTTGCAAGCCTAAATCAGCGGTATCGGCACCCACGGCTTTAATCGCAATTTTACTGTCTTTGCCGTAAGTGTCAGAGACAAAACTAAGCGCCCCACCATCTACCGTTACACTTACCAAAGAGCGACTTTGCTGGATATTAGCATCAAGGTTAATCAGCGATTGGATCTCTGTGGCAACATCGGCCAGTGAGTTATAAATCACCCCGTCCGGCAAGGTGATACTAGCATCAACCCCGTTAACCGCGATATCAAAGCTGTAATCCTTACCCGTGGTATCAAGTGGGAATCCCGCTGCGGCGGTACCTGTAAGCTCGCCTTTAGTGGCATGCTGGGTGATTACCACCTCGTAATCGCCGGGGGAGGTTTGCGCACTAAAACCCGTCACCTCGATCTTACTGCTGTCCGAGCTAACACTTGGTGTAAATAACGCTTTAACTAGATCAAAGTTAGCACCCATTGCCGCGGTAAAGTTGGTGTTAGCGCGTTCAGGGTCTTCGTTAATTTCCAAAGTGCCATCTAGCTTAGTTTGTATTCCTAGGTTAGCCAAGTTGGTAAAGCCGTCCCCAATGCCAGGCACGGCAGCGCCAATAAAATTACGTACAGAATCGACCAGATTATTAGCCAGCGAATCATTGCGTAACGAGCCGTACTCGGCAGAATCTTCGTTGTAACCAACAAGCTTTTCAGTTTCAGCCAAAAAGGTGTTATAAGCGGCTACAAAATCTCGCACGCCTGTTTCGGCCAAGCTGCGGTCAGCGCTAATCGAAATACTCACTGTCTCGGTGACTGAAGCGCTAAAAATATCAAACTCCAATCCTTGAATCACATCATTAATATTGTTGCTGTCGCGCTCGACCTGCAACCCATTCACACGTAAACGAGCGTTTAAGCCTTCTTGCTGCTGAGTTAAGGACTGGCTTACTTCGGTAAAAGCGAAATCACTAAGTCCTGCTATATTGCCATCTTCGGCGACACTAATTTCCAGCTCATTGGTTGCGCCGCTAGGACTGGTGAGCAATAAACGGTATTGTCCACCATCACTCACAACTGAGGCCTGCACACCTATGTCGGCACCGTTTATAGCGTCTCGCAAACCTGCCAAGGTGTTGTTTGTTTCGTCAATAATAATACTGGCGCCGGTTTTTTCGGCATCTACCGCAAAGGTATCTAATGCCCCGTTCCAAGCGCCAAAACGCAAGGTTAACTCGCCCGTGCCGATTTCTGCATCGGCGGTAGCATAACCGGCACTACTAAGTGATTGCGATTGCGCAACCTGCTCGACTTTAATTTGATAGTTACCGGCTGCGGCACTCGACTCAAGCTTGGTGAGCGCTAGTAAAGAGGTATCTGGAACAGACACAGCCTTAGCGTCAAAAGTATCGGGGCTAGAGAGCTGGGCAATAGAAGACTCTAATGTGCTCAATGCGCTGCGCAACAAGCCATAATCGGAGATTTGCGCGTCCAGTAGAGCCTCGCGGCTATCTAAGCGCTGCTCTTGGGGCAAATCATTGATTGTCACCAAATCATTAATCAGTTGCGAGCTATTAATACCCGAACCCGAACCAATGGTGTTGATGATATCGTTGCCAATCATAGCTGCTCCACCTAATTGATGATCTAAAAGCCAAAGTATCCGTATATCTATCTAGCTATCGGCAGTGTTAGGTTAAACTTTAGTCGCCTAAGTCACAATACTCAGCACAAAAAAGGGGCGCCTTAACTGGCGCCCCTTTATCTGTTTGCGTCGGCCTAGTAATTAGGCTTGAGCAGACAATAGCTGTACCGGTTCATCTGCATTCAATTTGCGGGCCAACTGTAAGAAAATCTCATCGGGGATTTGGCGTATTACCTCTTGTGTGGCGCTATCCAAAACTCTCACTATCGTGTCACCCGTGTCACTATCGTAGCTGAACTGTAAGTCGCGCTGACTAGCCTGTATGAACTTATTCATGTGGGCTACTGCTTCTTGGACACTACTTTGAAAATCTTTCCCTCTTGGGGTTTTCTGCGAGGCCGGTTCAGACACCTCAGAGATTGCCGATGGCAAACTCTTGCCGTCTGTACGTGTTTCGCTGTTGGCGGTTGCTGATGAAGCCGTCACCGATGTAACAGGGATACTAGCCCCTTTGGTGCTTGCATTTACGTCAATCATCGCTTGACCCTCAATCAGAAAATCCCGCCGGTTACCCGGCGGGATGACTTAGCCCTTACTGCAGCAAAGATAACACTTGCTGTGGACGCGAGTTGGCCTGAGCCAGCATCGCAGTAGCAGCCTGTTGTAACACCTGAGAGCGGCTCAAGCTAGCTGTTTCAGCCGCGAAGTCAGCATCGGTGATCCGTGAACGGGCCGCCGAGGTTTTTTCGCTGACGTTTGACAGGTTAGATACGGTGAAGTCAAGACGGTTGTTAACCGCACCTAGGTCTGCACGAGTGTCACTCACCTGGCTAATCGCTTTGTCGATAATGCCGATAGCTTTTTGTGCGCCTGCGGCAGTTGAGATATCAATACTAGCAACTGAACCAGAGCTGCCTGCAGCATTACGCTCCTGCAAGCCAATAGCGGCTAGAAGATCCGCTGCAGTAGCAGAGTCGCCAGCTTCGATTGAAATTTCTTCGCCGTTGGTTGAGCGCAAAGCCAAGTTACTGGTACCGTTGCCAGCAAAGGCTACAACACCTGTCTCAGCTGATGATTCGTTGATTACCTTGATGGCCTCTGCCAATTGGGTTGCCGCTGTTGCAGTACCCGCTTGGTCATTGATCTCACCGATAGCAACGCCGTTGATGATTAAATCGCCTTCAGCCAATATGGTGCCGGTAGCAACAGTATTACCTTGAAGGTTACCGTTATCGTCTTGAGCGTCAATACCCAATGCTTGCAGTTCAGCAATGGTGGCTGTGCCCTGCTCGATTTTTACGCCACGACCATCAGCGGAGGTGTCGTTAAATACCATTGAGAAGTTAGTTGTAGTCGCAGCCAAACCAGAGTTGGTTAAAGCATCACCTGTGCCTGCAACTGCAACAGAGGTAGCACCTTCACCGCTAATTTCTAAACGGCCTGCATCGTTAATACGAGCATCCAAAGAGGTTTCGTCGTTAATTTTAGCAGCTAACTCCTCAAGGGTTTTAGTGCCACTGATTTCAGTCGCTTGAGTTTCGCCGTTACCATCGGTAACTGTAAGAGTCAGCTTGTCAGTACCAGTCACCAATGTGCCGGAGCCAACGCTAGTGCCTTCGACGTTAACGATGGCAGATGCTTCTGCACCCTTGCCGTCTAGATCAGCATTGATAGTTGCTAAGGCTTCATTCAAAGTGGTTGCTGCATCTAGTGCGCTGATATCGGTATCGTTAATTACCAAATCACCTGCAGTATCCAAGGCAGTCAAATCTGTCAAACCACCAGCGGATGCTTCACCAACGATATCTCCAGATGCGCCACCGAGTGAGCTAGTGCTGAATGAACCTACCGAGATAGTAATAATTTGGTTTTGCTCTGACCCTACTTGTAGGTCAGCGGCTTTCAAGCTGCCATCCAACAGGTTTTGACCGTTGAAGGTAGTCTCTTGAGAGATACGGTTCAATTCGGCTTTTAGCTGTTGTGACTCAGCATCTAGGGTGTTGCGGTCGGCGTCGGAGTAAATTCCGTTAGCAGACTGTACCGATAGTTCACGCATACGTTGCAGAATGTTGGTGGCCTCTTGCAAGGCGCCCTCTGCGGTTTGAATCATCGACACACCGTCGTTGGCGTTACGTACGGCTTGGTCTAGACCACGAATTTGCGAGGTCATGCGGTTAGAAATCGCAAGGCCAGCCGCATCATCTTTGGCCGAGTTAATACGGTTACCGGACGACAGACGTTCGGTGGCTTGATCGAGCGCATTGCCTGATTGCAACAGCTGGCGCTGTGTATTCAGGGAGGCAACGTTGGTATTAATTACTAGAGCCATGAGTAATCTCCTAAGTTTTATTCCTGTTCACAGTCTTGCCAGATGTGATCAGCCGGTTATTGAAGTTGCGCATTTGCAGCACTTCTGTGTAGGTTATCGTCCGGTGGTTTGATTGCTTTAGGCTTTTTTTACAATATCCGCCAACAAAATTATTATTTTTATATATTTCATAGACTTACAAAAACTTAGGTTAATCTTTAATCTGACAATATGAACTACTTCAGGGGGGTAATTGCGCCAACCAGCTGTTGTTACGAACTGAAAAGTCGTAAACCCGACACTAATCGAGCATATTTTATCTTTCAGCCACCTTTTTTAACGCAACAATTCTATATCTAACTTGCGACTAGCCTCATACCTCAGCATGTTGGGCTCTTGGCGAAAGCTAACGGTATACCTCATAACCAACCAAGGTACGCATTGGCAGCCCAGCAAAAATAGATAAAAGTTAAGTTGTACTGAAACGAGGCGACGAATATAACCGCGCTAGGGTTTGCTGTAGGCATTAACGGCTTTACGCGCGCCACGCTCTTTTGCCAAGTCGGCGACTGTAGCGTTTTTACGGGATTCTGCAATAGTTAATAGCTGATCATTTAGCTCGCGTAGCTGCTGTAGTTTGCCACCAATTAATTTGGCATCCTCACCTGATAGCGGCAACAGGCGTGTCACCTCGGCATCTATAGCGTGCAATAAGCTATCGCGCTGACGAAACTGCCTCTCGAAATCTTGCCAATGATCGGCCTCGGCCAATACTTGCAGCTCTTGCGAAGCTTTAATAGCCAGTGACAGCTGCTTAGCAAGCTCAGTACCTGGGGCAGATTGAATACTCATAAAGATGACTCATTAACGGGAGGCGTCGTAAGCTATAACTATTAAGTGTAGCCACTGTGTGCGGCTATAGGTACAAATGATCCATGTTAACGATTAAGCTATAAGAGGAACATTATAAATAATTAAACAATGACAGCTGACTGACTTTAGAAAAACTCTGTTGCGCCGCACTAAGCACTAGCTCTTGCATTTTTAATCGCGTCGTTGCTTCAGCGTAATCCAAGCCTTGCAGTGAGCCTAGCACCTCTTCGGTATAAAGTGCGCTATCGGCATTTAAATTACGTGTTGAATCAAGTGTGTTTAATCTAGCCCCCACCTCACTTTGCACCTCACCAATCCGAGTTACTGCATTGTCTAGCGTCCCCAATGTTTTGGCCACAACATCAGCCAATGCAGCTTTGCTTTCAGTGCTATCGGTTACACTCAGCATCGCATCGCGGAAATCGGTAAGGGTTTGTAAAATGCTGGACTCTTCCGGGGTTATATTCAGAGCAATATCATCCCCGTCATTAATGACAAAGCTAATCCCGGCAACATCCACCGTATCTGTTGGTGATGCATAGGTTATTGAACTTGGCACCGGAGGCACTGGATCCCCGTTAATGTCAGTGACGGATAAAACACCTGCAGCCGCATTCAAATAGAGGGTATTACCTCCAACTTGATCCAACTCATGCTGGTTTGTCACGGTAAAAGTGGTTATCGGGTTATCTGCCACTAAATCGTAAGCGGTAAATGTGTTGTGTGAGGTGCTGATACCTTCAAATATTTTACGCCCTGGATCGGTCGCCTGGATTGTGACACTCTCAGACACTTGCAGTGATATCGAGCCATCATCACCTTGGTAAACAACACCTCCGCCCTGCTCAGCATAAGCCGCTTGCGAGCTTTGGTAGCCGGCAAAAATATACTGGCCCGATGAGTCTTTAGTGTTTTGCAGATTAAGCAGCTCTTTAATACGGCTGTCTACCACCGAAGCCATAATTTTATATTCGGATTGCGTTAACGTCGCGGTGTTACCCGCACTTACCGCCAACTCTTGCATGCCCTGCACTAGCGAGGTCACACCTTTTAGGGCGACCTCCTCTAACGATAATTTGTTCTCGGCAACATCGATATTTTTATTAAACTGCTCAAGTCTACTAAGCTGCTCGGTAAGTTGTAGTATTTGAGTCGCAGCCACTGGATCATCGGCAGGGGTTAACACTCGCTGGCCCGAGGCCATTTGCGCGCTGGTGTTATTAATCGCGGCTTGCGCATTGCGCATACCGATATTGGCGATGGTATATATTTGTGAGGTTGATACTCGCATTTAGGCTACCTGCTTTACGCTAAACAGCGTTTAAAAGCGTGTCAAAAAGATCTCGGGCAATGCTTATCACCTGAGAGTTGGCATTATAGACTTGCTCAAACTTGATCAAGTTGGCCGCCTCTTCATCGAGGTTAACCCCCGAGATACTGTCGCGTAACGATTGAGTTTGCTCTAAAACACTCTGCGCCGCATCGGTGTTCATACGCGCCAGATTTGCCTTAGCCCCAATTTGCTCAACCATTTGGCCATAAGCTTCATTAATACTTAAACCACCCGAAAAGGTAATAGCCGAATCGAGCGCTGCCATTTTAAGCGCGGTACGGTTGTCGTTAACCGCATCTTGGTTAAAGCTAATAGTAAAGGTATCGCCCGGTGCCGGATTTCCTTGAATAGTAAATTCATACGCCGTGCCAGCGGGCCCCACAGGGGCCTCAAGGTAGATCGATGACCCCGCAGTATAAGGATAAACAGGCCCTGGCGCCGGTGTCGCCAAATCATTACCAGCGCTATCGACAAACTTATACTGAGTTGACGAAATAAACTCTATGCTAACGTCATTATAGGTTGCCGGGGGTGTCGCGGGAGAATCGATAATTAACGGAACCACAGGAGTGCCCGGGTTTAGCTGTACATTGCCCGCACTAATAACGCCACTACCGGCATTGGTAGCGACAGCTTCGGTACGCACTGGTCCTGCCAACGCTAAATCTTGTGGCGTTAATTGATTAACCGCAATGCTGCTGGCGTTAAGAGCCAAATTAGTATCGAGCCGAAAGCTATCGCCGTTAGCAGAACCTGTAGCATCAAAGCTAATACCGTCAACGACATGAGGCCCCAGCCCCACAAGTGCAGATGCAGCGCCGTCGGATAGGCGTGTAATAGTAACATTACCGCCCGCCACAACGACGTCATAATCACTAGCAACCAACTCGCCTGCATCTGTTACGTCTACGGTGAAATTACCAGCACCAACAACATTGGTTAGAGCTCCGGCACTAACGGGGGTAAAAATGTTTTTACCGTACTCACCATTAAGATCAACCCCTTGCGCTTGCAAGCTGTTAATCTCAAACGATACCACGGCCGCTAGCTTGCCTAACTGCTCTTGTGCCGGCTGCAACACATCTGTATTAAATTTTAGCAAACCACCCAATTTACCGCCCGAAACTTGTGCAGTTACATTGGTAAGGCCCGCAGTGGAGCCCAAAAACACATCGCCCTGGCCGTTGCTACTAACCTCGGCAGCGCTGTTACCCACCACCAACGGTTGGCCACTGCCCATGTAAACATTCATCTCACCGCCATCTTGCGTCACAACACTGATCGACACCAACTCGGACAATTGCCGAAGTGCTTCGTCGCGCTGATCGAGCAAATCATTAGGCTCTGCGCCATTGGCGCCACGCAACTGAATGATGGCTTTGTTAAGCTCGGCAACACTATTAGCTAAGCCGTTAATTTGCTCGGCAATGGTGTTAATTTCACCCTCTACGCCGTTTTCTATCGAAGTAAAACGATCGTATAAATTATTGAAACGCGACGCCAAACCTTTGGCCTGTTCTATTACAAGCTGTCGAGCCGGTGTTGACGATGGATCATCGGCGGCGCTTTGCAATGCCGCATAAAAACTTTCGAGGCCGCCAGACAACCCTGTATTGGAGTTAGCGAGTAAGCTATCGATTTTTCCGGTGTTAAGGTTAAAAGTATCAAGCTGATTAAAAGTCGCCGTGTCGAGCCTTAATTGCGTTAATATAAATTGATCAACGGTGCGTGAGATTGCCTCGGTGCTAACCCCACTCCCGATGTAACCGGCACTGCCAATATTTTGTGGCGGCCGAGTACCAAACGATACATTTTGCCGACTGTAACCGTCAGTATTGGCGTTGGATATATTATGCCCTGTTGTGCGCAGTGCATTCTGGCTTGCCTGCAAGCCAGAGATAGCGTTAGATAATAAACCGGCCATTATGGATTACCCACATGTTGTTGATAGGCGGCAAGAGCCGTACTGCTTGCAAAATTTTCACGCTGCATAATAGCTTTGATTTTATCGGCATAGTGTGGGTCGGTGGCGTAACCGGCTTTTTGTAATTGCTCTACATAGCCGTGCGCATCCGTCCCCTGCGCTAGGGCTTTTTGGTAACGTGGTTTTTGCATCAAAGCAACGTAATCGGCAAAGCTGTCCTGCAAAGATCCGTAACGTCTAAAAGGGGCATCCACACTTTGTGCTTCACCCTCTATATACTCGGTAGTATTCACAGTAACCGACTCGCCAGCCCAGCCCTTACCCGCTTTAATATTAAATAAATTAAAACTGCTACCAGTCTCATCGCGCACTAAGTGTTTACCCCAGCCGGTCTCTAACGCCGCTTGCGCCATAAGGGCCTCGGGGGCAACGCCTAATGTTTGTGCCGCCCAAGTAGCGTAGGGTTTAATTGCATCGATAAAGCCTGCCGCCCCATTACTGGCCAACGAGGTAGGTGCAACTGCTGCCGAGACATTAGCGAGCGTCTCTGTTGGTGTTACTGTCTGTGTTACGCGCGAGCTAACTCTGCGTTGATCAAAATCTAACGTCGCCTCTTGCAGTTTGCTATCTAACGTAGGCTGATCATCGGCGCTATCTTCGCCCGGCAAATATTGGCCGTAACTTTTCAACAACTGCTGGTACAAAGTATCGGCTAAGCCCATGCCCTTACCTTTAGTTAGCTCTAGCGACCATTGCTGATCGAGCATATCGCTATAAAACTGGGTGTCGGAGCTGTTCATATAACTGTCTTCCGAGAACGACTCGGACGCAGCTCGCATACTTTTAAGCATTTGCTGTACGAACAGCGATTCAAACTGACGAGCCATTTGGCGCAAGGCTTCTGGGTCTTTATCGCGACCCATTTTTTTCACCGCTTCAAGCCCTTTACTGCTTAAGTAGGTATCTTGGGCAATACTAGCGCCAGGGTTTGTGTCAAATCCATTCATTAGATCACCAACAGCTCAGCTTTAAGGGCGCCTGATTGTTTTAGCGCTTCGAGAATCGCCATTAAATCAGAGGGGGAAGCCCCCACATTATTTACCGAACGCACGATATCTTCTAACGTAGTGCCTGGTGCAAACTTAAACATCGGGTTAGTTTCTTGCTCGATATCAATATTGCTATTCGCGGCAACCACCGTTTGACCATTGGCAAATGCACCAGGCTGACTTACATCGTAATCTTCCGAAACCGACACAGTCAGACTACCGTGGGTAATGGCTACAGGCGATACGCGTACATGTTGCCCCACCACGATAGTGCCGGTGCGCGAGTTAATCACCACTCGAGCGGCCGCCTCACCAGGATTAACCTGAATATTTTCGAGCAACGCCATAAAATCAACTCGATGCGCTGGATCTTGTGGCGCCTTAACCGCAACGGATACAGCATCTATCGCCGACGCGACATCGGGGCCAAGCATGTCATTAATCGCCGTTGCCAAACGATTAGCCGTGGTAAAGTCGGCTCGATTAAGATTAAAGACAATGGGCTGATTACCCGAGAAATTATTAGGCACACTTCGCTCTACAGTAGCCCCATTAGGAATACGTCCGACGCTGGGTATGTTAACGGTAATGTTAGAGCCATCGCCTGCGTTTACGCCAAAACCACCTACCACTAAGCTGCCCTGTGCAATCGCATAAGTATTGCCGTCTATGCCTTTTAGTTTTGACATCAACAAAGTGCCACCACGTAAGCTTTTAGCATTACTGACTGACGATACGGTAATATCTATGGCTTGCCCAGGCTTGGCAAAAGCAGGAAGCTCTGCGTGAATCATAACAGCGGCGACGTTTTTCATTTGCATGCGAGTGCCCTCTGGTACGTTAATACCAAACTGCTTAAGCATGTTGCTAAATGACTGAGTCGTAAACGGGCTTTGGGTAGTTTGGTCACCTGTGCCATCTAGCCCCACCACCAAACCGTAGCCAATAAGTTGGTTAGAACGCACCCCCGCAACCGAAGCGAGATCTTTAACACGCTCAGCACTGGCAGTGACACTAAACAAAAGCGCGGTAAATAATGCCACCAACAATAAACCTGGTATCTTTTTCATATCATTCCCTTAAAAGGGCCAATAGGCGCTGTTAAAAAAGCGCGATAGCCAACCCATAGATTGCGAGTTGGCAAGTTCACCTGTACCACCGTAAGAGATTCGGGCGTTGGCAAGCTTGGTTGATGCTGCAATGTTTTGAGGCGAGATATCATCGGGACGTAAGATTCCGCTAATGCGAATGTATTCGTCACCGCGATTTAATGTCATCCATTTTTCACCTCGTACAATTAAGTTACCGTTAGGTAAAACATCGGCCACAGTAACTGCAATAGAGCCACTTAAGCTATTGCTTTGATCGGCGCCGGCGTCGCCTTTAAATTCACGTTCTTGGCTAATATTGGTATCAAAAGCCACGCCATTTAACGTCGGGGTCATGCCTAATATAGAGCCGCCGGGCAAGCTGGTTTCACTGTCTTTGCTGACGTTAACACCCGAACTTTTACTCGATACTGTGCGCTCGGTTAGCATGATGGTAATAATATCGCCCACATTACGTGCCTTCGAGTCTGTAAATAAACTCATACCACGCTCGTGATACAAAGAACCCTGAGTTTGCACCGGCTGCTGATAAGCAGTCGAGGTCACTGGCGCATAATGCGGATCACCTGGTGCCGGTGGCGTTAGTGCAACGCAACCGGTCAACCACAGCAGTGCCACGGCCCAAGCTATGTGTTTGATATTGTTCATCATGAGCTTACCTATTGCCTTTAACCGTTGATTTTTATTACAACGTTTGCGTTATGTATTGCAGCATTTGGTCGGCTGTCGACACCACTTTAGAGTTAAGCTCGTAAGCGCGCTGAGTGCTAATCATATCGACCATCTCTTGCACAATTTCGACGTTTGAACTCTCAAGCATGCCCTGTTGCAAACTGCCTAAACCATTTTCAGAGGGCGCGCCCACTAACGGATTACCGCTGGCAACCGACTCTAAAAATAAATTACCGCCTACCGCTTGTAAGCCTGCTGGGTTAACAAAATCGGCCAGCATAATATCACCCAACTGTTGCGGATCGACCTCACCTTCAACGTAAGCGTTAACCACACCATCTTTACTGATAGTAATGTTGCTAGCATTCTCTGGCACGTTAATAGCCGGCTCCAACAAAAAACCATCGGCATTAACCAACTGCCCTTCGCCATTAATTTGCAGTTGGCCATTACGGGTATACGATACCGAGCCATCGGGCCGTAGAATTTGCAAAAAACCTCGCCCATTAATAGCAACATCTAACGCTTGATCGGTTACCTCAAGGTTGCCCTCGGTAAATTGTTTTTGTGTACCCACAACTCGCACACCCGTACCCAGCTGCAAACCCGATGGTAGCTGCGTATCTTGGGTCGATTGTGCACCGGGCTGACGCTGTGTTTGATAAAGTAGATCTTCAAACGTTACTCGGTCACGCTTAAAGCCCACCGTGCCAACGTTAGCAAGGTTGTTTGAAATGGTGGTCAGTTGTTTGTCCTGCGCCGTAAGGCCGGTTTTACTGACATAAAGTGCCGCGTGCATGGCGTTATCCTCTAGTCTTTAGCGAACGGATCAAGACATCTGCATCAGGCGTGCAGAGCTTTCGGAATTTTGCTCTAAGGTTTTCATCAGTTTCACCTGCATTTCATACTGGCGAGATAAACTTAAAATATCGGTAAATGCGTCGACAGCATTGACGTTACTACCTTCCAATGCACCGGAGGTAACGCGAACATCCGCATCGGCAACAAGGGGGGCGCCGTTTAATTGGCGAAATAAACCATCAGCCGATTTTTCCAGCGAACCGTACTCAGGCTTAACCAGCTTTAAGCGATCTATCTCGACTAAGGTTTCTGGACCGTCACCCTGCCCTTGTATCGAAATGCTACCGTCATCGCCAATACTGATTTTGCTAGATGGCGGCAAGGCGATGGGGCCATTATTACCCATCACAGCTAAACCCTCGGCGCTGCGCAATATGCCATTGGCATCCAAGCTTAAATTGCCTGCGCGGGTATAAGCTTCGGTACCGGTAGGTGACTGCACCGCCAAAAAGCCATCACCATTAATGGCAACATCTAAATCGCGACCAGTTTGCTGAATTGGGCCGGAGCTGAAATCGGAAGCGGGAGACTCAGTCATGGCGTAGGCACGCGTTGGCTGGCCGTCGCCGTAATACACGCCCATGCTGCGGGCTACCGCGTAATCGGCTCTAAAACCGGTGGTATTGATGTTAGCCATATTGTTCGCGTGACTGGTCTGCGCGATCATGTTGTGCTTGGCACCGGTCATTGCGATATAGAGAGCTTTATCCACAACAGACTCCGTTGGTTTATTGGCAGTTGAACTTACTTAGCAGAAGTATTGCAACCGTTGTGCCAACATCAAACACCCTGCTATAGCTGGGCTACAAGACACTTTCAAGAAACGGCAAATAACACGCACAAAAAAGCGGCAAACCGCTTCCGCCGTTTGCCGCCGCAAAAAAATGCTGTTTGCACCCGCAGGTGCAACTTGTTAACGCAGATTAATAATGGTTTGCGTGGTCTGGTTAGCCGTCTCAATAGTCTTAGAGTTAGCCTGAAAGTTACGCTGAGCAATAATCAAGTTAACCAACTGTTCAGACAAATCAACGTTGGACTCCTCCAACGCGCCAGCTTGAATATCACCAAACGAAGCCGAACCTGGAGCACCAACAATTAACTCACCGCTGTCGGCAGTTTGCCCCCAGAGGGTTGAGCCGACAGGCTTAAGCGCCTCTAAATTATTAAAATTAGCCAACGCTACCTGACCAATAACTTGTGCTTCGCCGTTGGTGAAACGAGCAAAAATAAGACCTTGCTCATCGATATCAATACCGGCTAAGCGACCCGTGGTGTAGCCATCTTGACTGAGGGTTTCAACCGAGAAGCCACTACCGTATTGAGTAGAGCTGGCAAGATCAACGTTTATGTTCATAGGCGCCGCGCCGTTAGTGGGCGTCCAAGCAATATCAAACACATCACCCGCCACTAATGCGCCCACGCTATCAAACGTTACATTCCGTGCAGAGGGGTTCGCAGGAACCGTCGGCACACCATTGGTTATAGCAACATCTTCGCCGTCAATCTGCACATAAACATCCCACTCATTCGCCTCGGCAGGTGTAGGAGCAGGGTTAAGATCGTCGTAACGTTTTACAAAATACTGACTGAGTGTATGCGGGTTACCCAAACTATCGTAGACAGTCGCCGATGTGGCATTGTTATAACTGGCCGGATCATCTGGATCAAAAGGCGTCACCAAGGGCACAGCTTTACGGGCATCCAAATTAAAGGAGATATCCAGTTCAGTAGTCACATTTGGCGGCTGATTATCAACCTCCACTTGTAAATCCTCGAGAATGCCGCCAACATTACCCGCATCATCGGCAACAAATCCTTGCAAGTTAGAGCCGGTGTTATTGACGATATAGCCGTCCTTATCCAAGCCAAAGGTACCATCGCGACCGTAAAGTTTATCGCCAGCGTTATCGAGAATAAACATCCCCGCCCCATTGATAGCCAGATCCAGTTGGTTTTCAGTGAAGTTCAGGTTGCCCTGGCTAAACTGTTGGCGAATTTTTTGTAAGTTGACCCCCGAGCCCGGTGTGTTAGAGCCGCTGCCAAGCAATGAGCTAGCGTATACATCACCAAATTCAGCACGCGAATTTTTAAAGCCGGTAGTGCTGGCATTGGCAATGTTATTACCAGTCACCTTTAGATCAGTATTGGCGGCGCGAATGCCGCTAAGAGCAGTATTAAAAGGCATTGTTCGCTTCTCCTGTTAATGCATACCGGCTGTCGGCGTGCAATTTTTTTAATTAATTAAATTGTTTAATTTCAGAAATATTAACCGCACCAACCCCGGCTAGGTTTAGAACAATACCTCCGTCATCGGCAAGCGTCACACTGTTTACATTCGCACTTAGTGAGGTTGCAAGCGATTCAGTTTTACCGTCGATACTGGCGTTAACTGTAAATGTATAATCGCCTGGCGCAAATGGCTCCTCACCGGCGGTCCAATTTGTTAACTCGCCGTCGACCTCCATATACATGCCATCAAAACGAAACACCGCCTCGCCTGCCTCGCGTGCCCCAAGTGGGATTTGTCCCACCAAAGCGCCACTGGTGTCGTAAATACTCACCTGCACATTGGCGCTTGCCTGCGGTAGATCAACCGAACCGGCAACAATACCGCCCTCGGCTAAGTAGGTTGTATCGGTTGGTACTGTCACCGAGCGGCCTACCAGCGATGAAGCTTGCAGTGCTTGGTTAGACATAAAGCTACCGCTAAAATCTTCAAAGCTGGTGTTTAAACGCTCCAGCCCCTCTACCGAGCTAAACTGCGCCAACTGGGCAATAAATTCGGTGTTATCCTGTGGGCTTAACGGGTCTTGGTTATTCATTTGAGTAATCATCAACTCTAAAAATGCCGTTTGCCCCAGCTCATTGGTCTTAGTCTCGGGCTCTTTTTTGTTGATGCTCAGGTTGCTCAAAATATTGCTCGTCGAGCTTGTTTCATTGACTGCTGTCATGGCGTTACCCTACTGTCCCAGCGTTAATACACGTTGCGCCATTTGCTTGGCGGCATTCATTACTTCAACATTTACCTGAAACGAGCGCGAGGCCGAGATCATATTGGTCATCTCTTCAACCACGTTAACGTTGGGGTAGTAGACATAACCGTCTTCGTCAGCGAGTGGATGGGTGGGTTCAAAACGTTGCTGATACGGCGCATCACTCTCAACCACCCCTAACACCTGCACTCCAGCGCTGGCATCTTGGTCGTTGCCATCCATTGCCGTTGCGCCAAACGCCATCGCATCACGAGCCATAGCGGCAAATACTGGCTGACGAGCGCGATACACATCGCCCGCGCTAGATGAAGCTGACTGCGCGTTTGCCAAATTACTGGCCGTGGTATTTAGGCGTAAACTTTGCGCGTTCATGCCCGAGCCTGCTACGTCAAATATGTTTCCAATCGCCATGGGGTATCTCCAACGTCGAATTTGTTATTACCGGTTTACTGGCCAGTAATGGCGCTAGATAAACCTTTAAATTTTTTGTTCAACAGCATAAAGCTGGCCTGAAAATCTAATGCGTTTTTCATAAAGGCCGCGTGCTCTACTTGGTCTTCAACAGTGTTGCCGTCAATAGAGCTTTGATTCGGAATTCGAAAACCCAGCGCTACATCGCCACCAGCTAAGCCGTTGCCATCTAAGTGGCCCGATTGGGTCTTGCTGAGACTTACATTTGACGAGCTACCCGCAGGGCGAGCAATACGGTCAAGTTCGGCCTTAAAATCCATATCGCGAGCTTTAAAGCCTGGGGTGTCGGCATTTGCTAGATTGTTGGCCAACACCTCAGCGCGACGTGACCTTAGCTGTAGCGCTGGTTCATGAATGCCTAATGCGTCGGAAAAGGAAATGGCCATTTTCAATTGCTCGCTGTGCGTAATTAATTGCGTTACAAGCAATAAAGCACAGGCCGTGCCAAAAACAAGAGAAAAACATAACTAATTGTTTTTATTATTGTTTTTTTTAAATAAACTCTGATTGCAAGCGAACAAAGAGGAAAACACTAAGGGCAAGGCGGCAAGGCGTTACCGCTGCCAGTTGCCGCTTGCCTGCCGCAATTAAAGAGGTAATAAAGAAGAATGAACAGAGAGGTTTAAGCTCGAAGCTTACAGCGCGCGATATAAAATACCCGGCTCGCAACGAATCATCTCAAACAAATGGGAGGCGCCAGCAACCCCTTCGGATGAGCCTAGGAACACGATGCCTCCAGGCTTGAGACTGGCGTGGATTTTTTCTAGGATCCGTGTTTTAAGCGCTGCGTCAAAATAAATAAGCACATTGCGACAAAAGACTATATCGAAGCGTCCAAGTGCTGCGTATGAATCCAGCAGATTAATAGCTTTAAACTCGATGCATTCACGCAACTTAGGCTTTACTTGCCAGCGGTCACCATCGAGTGGCTCGAAGTAAGCGTCGCGCCGCTCTTGCGATAGGCCGCGCATCACCGAAAGCTTATCGTAAATACCTTGGCGCGCTTGCTCGAGCACGATGGACGATAAATCGGTTGCCACGATTTGCACCGGTCGCGCTAACGCCCCCATAGCGCGTCGCCGATACTCATCAACTGTCATACTTAAAGAGTACGGCTCTTGCCCTGATGAGCACGCCGCCGACCAAACCCTAATTGGCCCAAACATACGTTTCGATGGCTGCATTAAGTCAGGTAATATAGTCGATTTAAGATATTCAAACGGATAGTTATCGCGAAACCAGAATGTTTCGTTGGTAGTCATTACATCGATAACTTGATCGCGCAAGCGACGGTTTGAATTACGCTTTAAGACCCCGACCAACTCAGAGAACGACTCTAAGTTGTGCTCTTCTAGCAAACGCCGCACACGATTAGTTACCAGATATTGCTTGTTCTCCCCTAGTGAGATACCACAGGCGTCCTGCAAAAACTCGCGAAAGTGATCAAACTCGACTTGCGCCAGTGTTCCGCCTTGGGCGGTACGGTCAGTTGTCATACCCGTCCTTTCATTGTGCCGTTACGGCAAAAGCCTGATCTCAACAAGTGCATTAAATACTCATAGTATCATATTGATTTTACTCGAGTTTATCTAGCAGGTTCTCGCCTGATATAGCCAGTACCCGATCGTTAACCCGCTGCGCCAACTCATCGGGATGGAACTTCGCCAAAAAGTCATCGGCACCCACTTTTTTAACCATCGCGGCGTTGAAAACACCGCTAAGCGAGGTGTGCAACACAATATACATTTTATTTAGCGTACTATTTGCTCGAACCTCGGCGGTAAATGTGTAACCGTCCATCTCGGGCATTTCGATATCCGAGATAATCATAATAAGCTCTTCTAGCGGATTTAAGCCCTCTTTCTCCATATCGAGCAAATAGTTCATCGCCTCTCGGCCATCTTTTTTAAGTGTAGTGCGAATCCCCATGGACTCGACTACGCGCTGAATTTGCTTGCGTGCAATATTTGAGTCATCAACGATCAATACATGTTTTTGCACGACTCGCTCGGCAATACCGTCATCGACAACACCGGCGCTAACTTGCTCATTAACAGGCGCCACTTCAGCTAAGATTTTTTCTACATCAACAATCTCGACAAGCTTTTCGTCAACCTCTGTCACCGCAGTTAAGTAGTGCGCCTTACCGGCCCCTGATGGTGGCGGATGGATATCGCTCCAGTTCATATTCACAATGCGGTCTACACCACTCACCAAAAAGCCCTGTTGTGTGCGGTTATATTCGGTAATGATCACAAAACAATCTGCGAGATTATCCAGTGGCTTACGGCCGATAGCTAGGTTCATATCAAGAATAGGAATGGTGCCACCACGAATATGTGCCACCCCGCGTACCACGGCGCTTCGCCCTGGTATTTCATTAAGTGGTGGGCACTGCAGCACCTCTTTCACTTTAAAGACGTTTATGCCGTACAGCTGTTGGCCGCGAAGCCGAAACAGCAATAGCTCGAGCCGATTTTGCCCGACCAATTGTGTTCTTTGATTGACACCGTCTAACACGCCGGCCATAGATACCTCTCCAATCAAGCGCAAGTTGAATCTAGCGCGATATTATCAATACTTTACGCCAAGTATTTAAATTAAAACACTGGACGCCAGCCTATAGCCATTACTTCTGCCAGCTTAAGCTTAGAAGTAACCGCAGGCCTGGCCGTCACCCGCTATATACTTTGTTGCACTGCTCGCTGCCGGCACGGTCTTTGCTCTGTTAGCTCTATACTAGGTTAACGGCTGATTTTTGACGCACTTTAATCACCGACTTAAATATAGTCTAAACGGCGGCCTTATGACGCGTGTTTTATTGAGCCGCCCTAAAAAACCTTAACCGCTCTTAACAGGAAGTATACACATGACCCGAGCACGCTTGCTCCTCACAAACCTGACATTAGCGCTTGCATTGCTCGCAGCTGGTGCCGTGGTTGCTGCCACCGAGCAGCAGGATTTAAGCGAGCTAAAAACTCAAGCAACGCTGTTTCTACAGGAGCGTTACGCCCAGCAGCTACAAGCATCAACCGATACTAGCGAAGTCACAGTGGCCGCCCCAGACCCGCGTCTACGGCTGGCTAAATGCAGCCAAGCATTAACCTTTAGTGCTAGAGATATGGGCAACGACGGCGGGGCCATTAGTGTTAAAGCCATATGTGACGGGGAACAGCCTTGGTCACTTTATTTAAGCGCGCAAGTCGATGTTTATCGTAATGTGCTGGTAACCGCCATCCCGCTAGCGCGTGGAGCCGTAATAGATATGGCCGCCATTAGTCAGCAACGGCTGAATACTAGCAGCCTGCGCCAAGGTTATCTTACCCTGCCCGATCAAGCCTTAGGGCTATTGGTGCGCCGCTCACTGGACGTAGGTGAGCCACTACGCACTGGCGTGCTAGAGCAGCCTTTAGCGGTTAAACGCGGTGATATCGTGACACTTGAGTCTACTAATGGCGCGATTATAGTAGCCACCCAAGCGGAAGCACTTAGCAACGGCCGTGTGGGGGAACAAATTCGCGTAAAAAACACCAGTTCGAAACGTGTCGTTAGAGCTAATATCTTGGGCGAAGGTCGCGTTGGCGCCAATTTTTAGACGGTTTGTGGCTCAATGTGAACTAAATCGCAAAAAAGTGACAGAAAATACTAAAGTTGTACGCCTGCCCGCCGAAAGCGGATGTAGACGAGTTGCATGTAACGCTACGGCGAGCACGCACTCTGTGTATTGGCAAGTACCGAGGCTACCTCGGCATCAGGCAACGTTGGGAACATACTATGGTTATTGATACTTCAAATACAGTAAAAACAAATACGGCCAACAGCGGACGTACAACGGCTACCGCCGGTAATGCACGGGCGGATAAAACTAGCCCGCAAGCTCAAGGACAAGCGAGCAGTGGCGCTGACAGCGTCGCACTAAGCCCGGAGGCGCAAACCATTAGCCATTTACGTGAGGCGATAGACAATGCCTCAGGCGTAGACAGCGAACGCGTTAATAGCATTAAGCTGGCGATTGCAGAGGGACGATTTGAAATCAACCCAGAGCGCTTAGCTCAAGCCATGCTGGCGCAAGACGATTTATTAAGCTGATACAGCTTTAAGACTTAAACTGGTGTCGAGTCCATTTGCCTGAGCTCGTCATCGGCTACTGCCCTGCCGATTAATGCATTGACTGGCAGGGTGCTGGGTTTACCCCTAGCATTGCCAATACACACTCATACAGAGGTTTGTCATGTCCGCCAATCCACAGCTGGTACGTGAAATGCTCAACCGCGATTTACACGCGGCGCAACGGCTACAAGAACTACTAATCGAAGAGCGTGGATTACTGCAAACACGTAATCACGAAGCCCTAGTCACGCTTATCAGCGAGAAAAACTCCCACCTCACCTTACTTGAAGGCCACGCAAAAGAACGCGCAGCGCTATTACAAGCATTACAGCTAGATGACAACCCTCAAAGCTGGCAGGAATTTTTAGCCTCTGATGCACACTTAACTGAGCTGATTCCTTTGTGGCAGCAGCTGCACAACGAAGTGAGCCAATGTAATGAGCTTAATAACCTTAATGGCAAATTAGTGGCCCGCTCGCAGCAAACCCTTAAACGGCTACTCGATCTAGTCCGCGGTAAAACATCCACCGCGGGCTTATACGATGCCAGCGGCAGCGCCACCAACAGCTCATCAAGCAACACACTAACTCGCGCATAACGGATCTGGGAATTTAATACACTCTTTTCTTGGATTATTGCAGTAAAGTTTCTACAATGGCGCCTCGCAAAAGCCCCGGTAGCTCAGCTGGATAGAGCAGCCGCCTCCTAAGCGGCAGGTCGGACGTTCGAATCGTCTCCGGGGCGCCATTTATTACAGCCTATTTATGAACCTAATCCTATTATTTGCCGACGATTTTGACTCTCACGGTTTTGCCGTACTACGCGACCCTCGCCGTATAGAACATATTTGTCAGGTTCACCGCGCCAAACTGGGTGACACGTTACGTGTCGGTCAAGTAGATGGATTAATGGGCAACGGTAAAATAGTACAACTACAATCGCAGCAAATCACTTTAGAGCTCAACCTAACCGAGCCACCGCCACCGCCGTCTAATATTCACCTGATTCTTGCTTTGCCGCGTCCGCCAATGCTTAAACGGACGCTGCAAACCATCGCCACACTTGGTGTAAAGCAACTCACATTGCTACAAAGCGCACGGGTCGAGAAAAGCTATTGGCAATCGCCACAACTGCAACCACAAAAAATACACTCCGAGTTGCTGCTTGGGCTTGAGCAGGGTTGCGACACTCAGTTTCCGGTTATTCATACCGCCAAACGTTTTCGACCGTTTGTCGAAGATCAGCTGCCTGAACTAATACGCGACCACGACGCCATACTGGCACACCCTTACGTAGATGCCCCCTGCCCCACAACCACCAGCCGGCCAACATTACTCGCGATTGGCCCAGAGGGCGGCTTTATTGATAACGAAATCAATATGCTAACTAAGGCTGGGTTTAAAGGTGTGACACTGGGACGGCGCATTATGCGAGTAGAAACTGTGGTGCCCTATTTACTGGGGCACCTTGGTGGCTAAAAGACAAGGCATCTAAACTTAGCTTTTGGGCTTTAAGAAAGCTTCAAACTGAACCGCCGGCACGGCCGGGCTGAAGTAAAATCCTTGGTAGGTGTGGCAATTATAAATATTCAGTATTTCCAATTGCTCGGCCGTTTCAACGCCTTCAGCCACCACATTTAAATCAAGCAAACGGGCCATGGTAATAATCGTTTCCACCAGCACTCTATCGTTGCGGTCATGGCTTAAATCTTGGACAAAGCTTTTATCTATTTTTAAGGTCGATACCGGCAGGCGCTTTAAGTAACTAATAGATGAATAACCGGTACCAAAATCATCCAACGAAAAGCTCACATGATGCGCAGCTAAGGTCGACATAATATCAATCGCCTCATCAACACGCTGAATAATAATACCTTCTGTAATTTCAATATCGAGTGCACCGGCAGGCACATCATAACGCTGCAAAGCGCTTATGACGTCGGGCACAAAGCTCGCACCGCGAAATTGACGCGGGCTAACATTAACACTCAACGTCATCGCAGGCCCCCACAAACCTTTAGCGGTCCAGTCTTTTAAACTTTGACACGCCTGTTCGATAACCCACCGGCCGACTTCAATGATTAACCCCGATGTTTCTAGCACAGGAATAAAATCCATCGGCGAAACCTGCCCTTTTTCTGGGTGCATCCAGCGCAACAATGCCTCAGCCCCCACAACTTCACCGCTAGCGACATCAAGTTTTGGCTGGTAATACAGCACAAATTGTTGCTGCTCTAATGCCTTGTGTAAATCAGCCTCCATTATCAGCTGTGCACTAACCTTGTCGGCCATATCTTTATTAAAAAACTCGATAGAATCTCGACCTTTCTCTTTTACGTGGTACATGGCCGTATCGGCATAACGTAACAATTCGTCTACGATATTATTTTTATCGGGATAAACCACCACACCAACACTACAGGTAATACGCAACTCCATTTTATCGTGCTTAATTGGCTGCGATACCACCGTGCGTATTTTTTCTCCCACTTCCCCGGCTTTAAGTGCCGCCACATCAAGGGTGTGGTCAAGCACCGTGAGCACCACAATGAATTCATCACCACTTAACCTTGCCACTAAGTCTTCTTCGCGCACCGTGTGCTTCAAACGTCGAGCAACTTCTTGCAAGACTAAGTCGCCCACTGGGTGACCAAGTGAATCATTAATATTTTTGAATTTATCAAGATCAATAAACAATACGGCACCAAAGTAGCCATGGCGCTTGGCGCGGCGCACCTCGTGCTCTAACCGCTCGACCAACTGGAGCCGGTTGGGCAAACTAGTTAAGGCGTCGTGATGTGCCATATACTGCATTTTTTCTTGAGCGGTTTTACGCTCAGTAACATCAACAGACAGAACTAACGACACCACCTCGTCATAATAATCCAGTGGAATCATATGAGTTTGTAAAAACAGCTGATTACCATCGGCACGCACAAAACCCTCTTCAATCAGATCCAACTCTTCACAGTTATCGATTACCCGCGCATCGTTGGCAAGTACTTGATCAATATTATCAACTGAGTGTTTTAGTAAACTGCGCACATGAGTAGTACACATTTGCTCTGGGGTATAACCTAACGCATCGGCCAATGCATGATTGGCAAACAGGTAATAGCCCTGTTTATTACGGGCACCAATAAGTACTGGCAGGCTATCGACAATTTGTCGCAAATGTTCTTCACTTTTACGTAATGTCAGCTCTATCGCGCGGCGCTTGGTCAAAGACAATTCGACAACATCAAGCAACTGGTTGGCACTACTGATAACCCTAGCCAGCTCATCTTTACGCGGCCCGGGTAATGGCGTTAAACGTTTTACGCCAGGTTGGTCAGGGTCGATTGTATTAATTTCTTGAGATAGACGAGCAAGAGGCTTAGTAAGCTTTACGTAAAAAGCAATAAACAATAAAACAACCAGCGCCAAATTGCGCAGCACCCCCGTCACTAAGTTCAGCTCTGAGCGGCTGTAAAAGCTCTGCAATGCCTGACGCTTATCAACCCGCAACGATATCTTACCCGTAGAGTATTGTATCCCCCCCGGAACGACTAGCTCTGCAGTATATTGAAGTAGGTTGTTATCGATGGTTTTGATAAGCCAGCCAGATGTATGCTCGATAGGGGTTCGTATCGATTCGGCTAAAATATTGCCTCGCTCATCGTGAATGGCTACCTCGTAGATAAAGTCGTAATTGAACAAGCCATTTACCACCTCGGCTGCTAGATCATCATCAAGAGTGTGTACTGCACGTGCAGCCGGAGGAGTGGCGACTTGAATCACACGATCAACAAGCTTATCAAACTCACGCGATTGGGCATGATAATCAAGGTAAATCTGCCCTAAGCTCATGGAGAAGCTTAATACAAATACGAGAATAATCCCGATCTTTGCAAGCTGGAATGAAATCCCTTCGGAGAAGGTTGGTCCTTTATTATGCATTCGTCGATAATTCCCCAGCGGGGTTTTTATTATCACTCGATAAAATAGGCGCATCACGCTTGCAGTGCGTCATTTAACCGACCACCCTTTCAACTACTGTAGTGCTTTTTGGCTGATGCCGCCACCGCTAGATGTATAATTTTAAGGCTATTTTGCACAAGAAAATGGCTCTGATGCCTCCATTGGCATCAACACCTCTGCCGCCGAGCGCTGACGAATAACATCTGTATTTAACGTAGCATTAGTACTTTCAGGCTCCGCCAAACTAAACCAAGCTTAAATGTAAGAGCTAAACTGAACGTTAAATCTCGTAAGCTTGAATCGTATTGTTAGAGTTTTGCGTTTCTAGTTTGGGGGTTAGCGCCATAAAATCGAACAAATTTCGATCAGCCAATTGCGAAGGGGCAACATTACAAATAGCCGAGAAAATAGTCTCTAAGCGACCCGGATGTGATTGATCCCACCCCTGTAGCATATCTTTAATAACCTGGCGTTGGAGGTTATCTTGCGAGCCGCATAAATTACACGGAATAATAGGAAAGCCGCGGTGTTCAGCATACGCCGCTAAGTCTTTTTCTTTGCAATAAGCCATTGGCCGGATAAGTACATTACGGCCATTATCGGCCAGTAATTTAGGTGGCATCGCTTTGAGCTTGCCGCCATAGAACATATTAAGAAACAAAGTTTCAATAATGTCGTCGCGATGATGACCCAAGGCGATTTTAGTGGCTCCAATTTCGTCGGCAAAACTGTAGAGCGTGCCGCGCCGTAGACGTGAGCAAAGCCCGCAGGTGGTTTTCCCCTCAGGGACTAACTCAGTGACAATGCTGTAGGTGTCTTTTTCGACAACATGATACGCGACACCAAGCTTCTCCAAGTACTCTGGCAACACATGCTCAGGAAACCCAGGTTGCTTCTGATCCATATTTACTGCGACTAGATCAAACTTAATAGGGGCCGTTTTTTGCAAACCCAGTAAAACATCAAGCATACCGTAAGAATCTTTACCGCCCGATAGGCACACCATGACCTTATCGCCTTCGACAATCATATCGAAATCGGCAATCGCAGTCCCCACTTGACGACGCAGCCTTTTTTGCAGTTTATTCAACTCCAACTTTTGCTTGCGTGCGGGGGTTATATCTTGCTCACCAGTTACCTGCTTTACAGTGCTCGTCGCTGTGCCGGGGTAAATAGATACCGAATCATTCATGCTTACAACCTACCAATTATGACTTGAGCCCAACGAATTTATTTTTCATTCAATATAGCGCCCATTAAAAGAACCAAGGCCGACACACACAAGGCCTAGATAACCGTTAGCTAATCGGGCGCTATTGTACGGATATTAAGCAGCTATGCGAAGTCTTTTGCCGTTTACCGGCAGTGCTTTGCCGCTCGTCAACAGAAGCTGCCACGGCAGTACCCTAGCCTTTCGATAGAGACCTCGTATTTAAAGGGTTAGCCGACAACACTAGTAGTGGCACGAGGATTGCTCTGATCACGATGAAAACTGAATTTTATAACTACTTTTAGAGGATGATATCGTGAAGCAGAACTTATGGCGCCAGCTCACTCGCCCGTTCAAGGAGCTTACGCGTAAATCACCTCTCTCTGCCCCCCACGAGCCCACTCAAAATCAGGCGAGTGCAGCCTGCATTGAAACCCTCGCGCAATGGCAGCAAGCACGTCGCATCTTAAATGTAGAATCCAACCAGTGGCCGAATTTAGGGCAAAGTTTAATCTTAGCCATAGACGCCAAACGTGAACTGCTTTGGTTGGATGATGTATTCCCCGCACAGGATTCATTAGCTGAAGGGCAATCACTGCGCGTCAGCTTACGTCAAGGCTTTGAGCGCTGCTATTTTACCTCTACGGTTATCGCTATTGTCCACAAAACCCAAGGACGTATGATTGCCCTGTATATACCTGCTGAAATACATCGCGCCCCGCGACGTATTCAACCGCGATTTATTCTGCCGGGTCCAACCCTCAACGCTAAAATTCGCGCCGCCGGTTTGCACCCAGAAAGCTGTCAGGTAATTAATATTAGTGCAGGAGGAATGCGCGTCGCCCTTAATGGCAATTTACTTAAGCATTACCGACCAGGCAGCGTATTACCTTATTGTCATTTTGCCTTAAGTCCCGATATTATAATTACCTGTAGCGGTATCATAAAAGCCGCCACTCTCGATAAAAGCATAGGACGTAAGACTAAAGTTAGCCTTAGTTTTGCCGATATAACTTTTGGACAACGTCAACAAATTACTGCCTACCTGCATAAGCTACAAATACTTGATGACTACCGCGAGGTTGCCATCGGCGCTTAAGCTCGGCAGCAAAGCCTAAGAGATCTTTTAAATGCGCAATAATGGTCACGTCACCAATAGGGAAGTCCCAGTTCAGCCAAAGGAAGAAATCGTTTCATCAACTGACACCCAAGGTAAACTGACATATTGCAATGAAACCTTTTGTAAAATATCAGGCTATTCACTTGATGAGTTAATTGGCCAGCCTCATAACATCCTGCGCCACCCCGACATGCCCGCCGAAGCGTTTGCACAGCTTTGGCAAGCGCTAAAGCAAGGTAAACCTTGGTTAGGAATGGTTAAAAATCGCTGCAAAAATGGCGATTATTATTGGGTTAGCGCTTACGTCACCCCAGTAGGTAAACATGGCACGACTCACGGCTATGAATCAGTCCGAGTACGCGCCGATGCAGAAGTGACCAAACGTGCTGAGGCTGCTTATAAGCGCTTAAATGCAGGAAAGTCTGCTTGCCCTCCGCTTACTGCATTGTATCAACGCAATCAAACTGCATTATTTATCACCTTGGCATTGTTGCTGGTAACAACCATTTATGGTTTGCTGACAGCACATCAATTACAGAGTTACATTGCCGGTGGTGTGTTATCCGTTTTTGCTGGCGCGCTCGCGCAATGGGGCCACAAAATAACACTAAAATCAGCTCTTGAGCGAGCTCATGCCAGCCATTATGACCCAGTGGCAACTTATATATATACCGGACGAGCAGATGACACCGGAGATGTGGAGCTAGCGCAAATAGCATTAGCAGCACGTTTGCGCACAGCGTTAGGGCGTTTTCAGGAGTCGGCAGCAGACCTTAAAAGTCAGGCGATTTCCGCGCAGCAGCAAGCTGACACTACACTGCACCGAATGGCCAAACAGCAAACAGAAACAACTCACGTTGCTCATGCAATGAGCCAAATGTCACAGGCGGTACAAGAGATCGCACAAGGGGCGAGCGATACATCGATCAGCACCCAAGAAGCCATAAAAGAAGTAGACCGCGGCAATCAGGTGATCGAGCATGCCAACAATGCTATCAATGAACTATCAAGCACGGTCACCTCACTTAATAATGTAATGACACGTTTAACCGAAGGCAGCGGTAAAATTGCCAACGTTGCCGAAGTCATCCGAGCCGTTGCCGAACAAACCAACTTACTTGCCCTCAATGCGGCCATCGAAGCCGCTCGTGCTGGCGAGCAAGGACGAGGTTTTGCGGTAGTTGCCGATGAGGTTAGAACCCTCGCACAGCGCACCCAGCATTCGACCGAGGACATTCAAGCCATTATTGGCGAGCTATCGCAGAGCACACAACTTGCCGGCGACAATATGACACGTTGCCAAAATCTTGTGGATCGCAGTGTTAGCGAAATGGTTAATGTCAGCGATGCCTTGGCGGCCATCACCGGCGCCGTTAACGCCATCGATAGCTTATCGCAGCAAATAGCCGCAGCGGCAGAAGAACAATCGGTCACCGCTGCCGACATTGATAACAACACCCGCACTATTATTCAGATCAGCGACGAAACCAAGTCTGTCACCGAGGCAACCAGTCGTGCAAATAAAAGCATGGCCGAGAGCGCCGGACAGCAATTTGAGCTGGTGGAGCGGTTTAGCTAATCACACCTATAAATTGCCAAATTTAATGCTGCGTTGGCTGATATTCATCTGCGCATAAGCCTCAAGACTTGCTAAAAGTGATCAAAACCCGTAGCTTTGGCCGCTTTTAGCAAGTACAGACAAGGGGTACAACATGGCGCTTAGCAACGATGATATTTTGGCCGGTGATCGCGCTCACGTTTGGCACCCCTACTCTTCGTTTTTAACACCATCACCCATTTACGCTGTGCGCAGCGCCAAGGGCGTAACCATCACCCTTGCCGATGGGCGTGAGTTGCTCGATGGCATGTCATCTTGGTGGAGTGTCTTACACGGCTACAATCACCCGCGCATGAATGCCGCACTTATGGCACAAGCCGAGCAAGTCAGTCATGTTATGTTCGGCGGTTTAACCCATGAGCCCGCAGTGACTTTATGTCAAAAACTGGTCGAGTTAACACCGGCAGGACTCAACAAAGTCTTTTTATCCGATTCGGGCTCTGTCAGTGTCGAAGTGGCCATGAAAATGGCACTGCAATACTGGCACTCGCAAGGACGGCCAGAAAAGCATCAGTTTTTAGCGTTAAAAAAAGGCTATCACGGTGACACTTTTGGGGCGATGAGTGTATGTGACCCGGTCACCGGCATGCACCATTTATTTCGTGATAATTTAATGCAGCAGCGCTTTGCTGAGCCGCCCAATAGCGATTTTTTTGGTGAGTTTAAGGAATCAGACTTAGACAGCATAACCGCACACCTACAACACCACGAGCAACTGGCGGCGATTATCTTAGAGCCGATTGTCCAAGGCACCGGCGGCATGCGCTTTTACTCACCGGTGTACTTACAAAAAGTACGCGAGCTGTGCGACGAGTACAATGTGCTGCTGATCGCCGATGAAATCGCCACCGGCTTTGGTCGCACCGGAAAACTGTTTGCCTGTGAGCACGCCGGCATCAGTCCAGATATTTTATGCTTAGGTAAAACCCTCACCGGCGGCTATATGACGCTCGCCGCCACTTTGTGTAATGACAAAATTAGCAACGGCATTTGTCAGGGCGAAGCCGGTGTTTTTATGCACGGCCCAACCTTTATGGGCAACCCACTAGCGTGCGCTATGGCCAACACCAGTATCGACTTACTGCTGGAAAACAACTGGCAACAACAAGTCGCGGCACTAGAGATAGGTCTAACACAAGGGCTTGAGCCCTGCCGTCAACTGCCCGCGGTAGCCGACGTAAGAGTGCTTGGCGGTATTGGTGTAGTTGAGCTGCATAAAGCGCAAACACTCGATGATTTACAACCGGCCTTTGTCGCCGAAGGTATTTGGGTGCGGCCGTTTGGTAAGCTCGTGTATGTGATGCCGCCGTATATTATGTCAGCGGCCGAGCTGAAAAAGCTCACCCAAGGGATTTTTAATGTGGTCGCGGGACTGTCGTAAAACGGGACGAATTTAACCTAACTGACTTACGCAACAGCCGGCGCATCATCGACACCGGCTGTTGCGCTTACTTACTTTCAAATAAGTTTTAACTCATAGGTTTTAACCCATAAGTTTTAACCCATGGCCTTTAAGCCAACGGCCGAGCGCAACTGCTCGATAGCAGGTTTGCTATACTCCCGCGCACGACTTGCGCCCTGCTGTAGAATCTCTTCGATATCCGCAGGCCGCGCCATTAAATCCTCATAGGATTCACGCGCCTCTCCAAGCTGGCCGTTAACCAACTCAAACAATTGACGCTTAGCCTCGCCCCAAGCGATACCTTCGGCAAATTGACTGCGCATGGTTTCGACTTGCTCTTTAGAGGCAAACGCTTCCCATATTTGAAACACAGTCGAGGTGTCGGGATCTTTTGGCTCGCCCGGCTCTAACAAATTTGTTTTGATTTTATTGATGTGTTTTTTTAATTGTTTTTCGGGCAAAAATAACGGGATAGTATTGTTGTAACTCTTGCTCATTTTACGACCATCAAGGCCCTGCAATACGGCAACTTTGTCATCCACTTGTGCCTTTGGTAAAACAAAGTGCTCGCCATAATGATGATTAAAGCGGCCAGCAATATCGCGCGCCATCTCGACGTGTTGAATCTGATCTTTACCGACCGGAACGATATTCGCGTTAAACATAAGGATATCGGCAGCCATCAGCACCGGATAACCATACAAACCCATGGTTACTCCGTAATCCGCGTCTTCACCGGCTTCGATGTTCGCTGCGACCGCCGCTTTATAAGCGTGGGCTCGATTCATTAGCCCTTTGGCCGCCATACAGGTAAGCAACCAACATAGCTCCGGTATTTCGGGGATATCCGATTGACGATAAAACACTGCTTTATCGGTATCGAGCCCCAAAGCTAGCCAAGTGGCGGCGATTTCACGGCGGGATTGTTCTATGCGCGCGGGATCATCGCACTTTATCAGCGCGTGGTAATCGGCCAAAAAGTAAAACGATTGCAGCTCGGGATCTTGACTTGCGGCAATAGCTGGCCGAATCGCGCCGACATAATTACCCAAATGGGGCGTTCCAGTGGTGGTAATACCGGTTAAAACACGTTGTTTGCTCATGGATACTGGCTCATGAAGGATTCTTTAATGTTAATACTGAGAGGTGCTTAGGTGCCTATGATACAGGTTCACTTAATGCCTGTGTAGCGCGCTAAGCTCACGCAATAGTTGTTGGTATTGCGAGCCACCTGCGGCCCACTGCAAAGCAGACAAATCTACTGTCGCTGGTCTTTTGATTGGATCTAGGCGTGCTTTGATCGCTGTCGCAAACGCTTCGGCATCAGCATTCAGCTCACCGCTTAGCGGATAACAAGCCGATGCACCAAACCACTCGGGATACGCCTGGTGATTAGGCACCACCGGCACAGCGCCGGCAGCCACAGCTTCGAGTACCGAGAGTCCCTGAAAATCGTGGTTAGCGCTGGAGAGCACGAGATCACAACTTGCGAGTAGCTGACGATATTCTGTACCGGATAAATACCCCCACTGCCCTAGCCCACCGGCATCGGACAACAGTTGTTTTATCGCCGCGAACTCGACCGGCACCTGACGAAATGATTGCCCCACCACGTGCAGGGTAAACGGCAACTCAGCACCATACTCGGCACACAACAACTGTAGCGCGCGCAATAAAAGTGCAGGGTTTTTATCGTACTCCCAGCGATGATTCCAGATTAATTGCGCGCGTCCATTACACTTAGGCACCGCCTCGCGAGGTAAAAAACAGGTGTCTTCCAACAGTACTGGAATCACACTCGCGCGGCTTTGTAGTTGTTTAATGATTCCCGCTGGCACTAAGTCCGGCAGCTTGCGCAGTAATTGCTCTGCTCCGGTAAAAAACGAATCGTGATTGAACGCTGTATTAAACACCAACCGATCGGCGCATAGCGCGCTGTAAAGCGTTACAATTTGTGGCTCAACCGAGGCATACGCGGTGCGACTTTTAGGGTAGGAAAATTGGTTTTCATGAAAATATAATACCGTGGGCAAGCGCGCTAACGCCGGCACCATACCGCGCAGGGCTGACAAATCCACCATGCTAGTCGCCAGCAATACATCGTAGTCCGCCTCAAGCGTCTCGCGATGCAACCCAGCAAAACTTAAACTATTGCCCCGAATACGCCAGCTAAAGTGTCGCGGCGGCAGTGCTAACTGAGTAAAGTCAAACTCTGACAAATGCTCGGCCAGTCCTTTGCGCCAGCGCTGGTGGCTGGCGGCATCGTAACCGGACAAGAGTAAAACACGGTGGTTCAAACGCTACTGCCAAGACGCAATGGGCGGCGATAAAAAAGCTCTAACACTTGTTTTAACGCAACAGCATCATCACTACCAGCCAGCTCGCGAATAGAGTGCATAGCAAACGTCGGCACGCCAACATCAATAGTGCGCACACCCACTTCAGCGGCACTAATAGGGCCGATAGTGCTACCGCACTCCATGTCCGTGCGCGAAACAAAACTCTGCACCGCAACACCGGCCTCCTCACATAACAATCGAAACATGCCACTGGTTTCGCTGTTGGTGGCGTAGCGCTGATTGGCATTCACTTTAATCACCGGGCCGCCGTTTAACATCGGGCGATGCTGCGCATCGTGCTTTTGTACAAAATTTGGATGAACACCATGAGCGTTATCAGCAGATACCATAATAGAGCGCTCCAAGGTGCGCATCCGATCGTTAACATCTGGAATCAAGCGTTGCAGAAATTGATCGAGCATTGGGCCTTTTGCACCACACGCCGAAGCACTGCCGACCTCTTCGTGGTCGGTACAGATTAGCAGCCGATGTTGATCGCCGTCAGCGGCCAATAACGCTTGTAAACCCACATAACAACTCAGCAAGTTATCGAGTCGTGCACTGGCAATAAATTCACGTTTTAAACCCACCAAGGCAGGCTTTTGAGTGTCGTACAAACACAGCTCATAATCGAGTATGTCGCTAGCATTAATAGTCGCCCCCTGCTCGGCCAACTGTTCACTCAGCAGTTGTTTAAACGTCGTGGTTTGATCATTTTTTGGGGTCAGCATTAACAGCGGCCGGATATCTTCTTGCGCGTTAATGGAGCTATTGCGGTTAGCCTCGCGATCGAGGTGGATAGCCAAACTCGGCACCACGGCAACCGGAGTGGTAAAGTCTATCAAGCGGCTGCACGGCTCAGAGGCTGTGTCTTTATAAGTGATTCGGCCGGCGATCGATAAATCTCGGTCGAACCAAGTGTTAAGCAAGACACCGCCATACACCTCCACGCCAACTTGGCTATACCCGACGCTCTGCACATCGGCGTGGGGTTTTACCTTTAAGCAAGGGCTATCGGTATGCGCGCCCACCATACGAATACCGCTTTCGGCAAGTGCTTCGCCGGTATATACAAAAGCTAAAATAGAGGAGTCGTTACGAGTAACAAAATAACGCCCACCGGCTTGCAACTGCCACGAGTCAGCCTCATGTATGCGCTCAAAGCCAGCCTCAGTCAACCGACGTGCCATTTCGGCGGTAGCGTGAAACGGCGTTGGACTGGCTGCGATAAACTGTAATAAGTCGTCGTTAAATGGTCTTGTTACTGCATCATTCATCATTTTGCTCTCGCGTAATCAACTTTTATAGGCGATCTTTTACTGTGCTTCGAGCCGATGCCCTATACCTGCGAGCGAATTCGCTGGCGCTTTTTCCAGGTAATTTCGTTGCGTAAATACACCGGCTGTACCTGATCGACCGGTAATGCGGCTCCGGTTTCGTAATACATCGCAGCCAATTGCACGATATCTCGGGCGCTGGGATAAACATCTATTTGAAACTGATCCGTCAGTGCCGCTAATGGCTCATAACTCCAACCACTACCGACCCCCACAAACGGTGAATCTTGCGGTACAAAGTCAGCTACAGAGTCCGGTGCAGCCACACGATCGGCACAAACAGCAAGCGGGATACTGGTAGGACTTGTACATTGGTATAAACCCCAATAGACCTCGCCCATTCTTGCATCAAGCGCACTCAGCACCTGGGTTACTGGGGCCGTTGCATCACGGAATGTGCGGCCATACGCCATAGCCATTAAGGTGGACACCGGCAACACCGGTACATCAGCACCAAAGGCTAACCCTTGCACCACACCCAAACCAATTCTCAGCCCCGTAAAAGAGCCCGGGCCCGCGCCAAAGGCAATGGCATCAAGTTGCTTTACCTTAACTCCAACATCGGCCAGCAGCTCTGCCACCATCGGCAAGACCCGCTGAGTATGGCTTTTAGCCGCAAGCTCATAGCGATCAATCAGTTGCTTGCCATCGCTATAGGCAACCGAGCAGGCATCGCTCGAGGTGTCCAGCGCAAGAATTTTAGCCATAGGGATCATCACAGCAGAGTTATAAGAGGCGCCTATTTTGACAGCTGTCACCTATCGCCTCAACTATCTTCTGTAGCGCGGGCACTGTCAGCACATAGATCAAGCTTAAGCACTTTATGCACTTAGGCATTTACGTGCTATTTTCCACAACTTATAGCGATAAAACTCTCTTAAATTTTATGTAAAAGCAGGCATATTTTTCAGTTACAACAAACCATAAAAGCTGATTATTTTTATTATTAGATTTTTAAATATGCCGAGGTAACGGTGGGGTTTAAATTGTAATAGCCCGTATCTGTTGATGCTTTATTTAACCGACCAAATATGGCAAGGCGAACTAAACACCTTACTAAAAACTATCTGGCAACAAAAAAGGCCCCAAAGGACCTTTTTTGTTGCCAGATAGTAGCTACATAGAACTAATCGGCTAGCACAGCAAATAATTGACTGCGGATACTGTCTACACTGCCCACTCCCGACACACGGGTAAAGTTAGGAGCGTTGCCACCTTTGGCCTCTAAGGCTTTATAGAATTCAACCAAGGGTTCAGTTTGCTCATGATAAATCGACAGTCTTTTACGTACGGTATCTTCTTGGTCATCTTCACGCTGCACCAAAGGCTCAGAGGTTTCATCATCTAGACCAGGTGTTTGGGGTGGGTTGTGCTCTATATGATATATGCGGCCGGATGCCTCGTGTACACGACGACCACTTAACCGACTCACAATATCTTCATCCGCCACATCAATTTCAATAACATAATCGATATCGATGCCCGCTTCTAACAGCGCCTCAGCTTGAGGAATTGTGCGAGGGAAACCGTCAAACAAAAAGCCTTTCTTGCAATCAGCAGCGGTAATACGCTCTTTAACCAAGGCGATAATCAGGTCATCCGAAACTAAGCCACCTGCGGCCATGATATCTTTGGCTTGCAAACCCAACGGCGAACCCGCCGTTACCGCAGCGCGTAACATATCGCCGGTAGAGATTTGCGGAATACCAAACTTATCCATTATCATTTTTGCCTGAGTGCCTTTACCTGCACCCGGTGCCCCCAATAATATGACCTTCATTTACAACACTCCTGAATAAAAAATAATAGACCCAATGGGGCCCGAACGGTCACTTGGCGTTCTATACCGCCTTAGTACAGCACTGCTTATTAATCACAGTTGCCGCCCGTATACCGTTACGATTAGCGCTCACCATAGCCCGTCCCGCGAGCCGACACTTACGCCGGAAAGCCTCTAAATCGAAAACCTATAATGAATAAATATTGTCCATAAAAAAGGCGATACAATACACCCCTGCCCCGACAATCACAAGACAGCCCCATTTTTGGGCCAGAAGAAAACCATAAGCTATTGTTTTACATGAAGTTAATGATCTAGCAGGAAGGCCCGCACCATTTAAAGGCATCCCGCTGGACACCTACAGACACAAGCAGACAGACAAACGAGGAAGCAAAAAGCAGGGCCTACCTAGATCTTTTGTATTTTATTTAACCGATAAAGATACATGAGATAGGCTTAGCTCTAAGCGTCTTTATCCGCGTACTGACCGCCCTCTTCGTAAATAACCTCACTCACTATTTGTGCAGGTGTTTTACCACGACAGTCGATCGTTATATTGGCATGGCGCTGATATAGCGGCTGCCGCTCCGCGTATATATCGGCCAAATTTTGACCTTCGGGACTTGCTATACCACGGGTTGAAAAGTTTTCTACTCGCGTCTCCACATCAGCCAAAGGCAAGTCAAGAAAGACCACCTGCCCGAGCGACTTAAGATGCTGCATCGCGGTATCGCTATAAATCACGCTACCGCCGGTGGCAATAACATGACGGTCACAGTTCAAGGTAAGTATTGTCGCCTCTTCGAGCTGACGCAGGTGGCGGTAGTCCGATTCGTACACAATGTCTTGCAGTGTTTTTCCGGCATCAACCTGAATAAGCAAATCAGTATCAACAAACTCACGCGCCAGCTCTTTTGCCAACAAAACCCCAATTGTGCTTTTCCCGGCACCAGGCATGCCAATAAAAACAATACTTTCACCATGTACGGTCACAACAACTCCTATTAAACTTTGAAGCTACCCACCAACTGACGTAAATTGCCGGACAACCGACTTAACTCAGCACTCGCTTCCGCCGTTTTACTCGCACCATCTGACGTATTCATCGCCAGCTCATTAATTTCTACTAAGTTTTTATCAATTTCGGCAGTCACCGAGCTTTGCTCTTCAGCTGCAGTAGCAATTTGAATCGCCATATTGGTAATGGTGACAACCGCCTCGCTAATGCTCGTCAATGATTCACCACCGGCATTGGCCGAGGCCACAGCCTCACCGGTCATATCATTTGCGTGCGCCATCGCTTGTACCGCCCCCTGCACACCGGTTTGCAACTGCACCAACATCTGCTGAATATCCTCAGTAGACTCTTGAGTGCGGCTTGCCAAGGTGCGCACTTCGTCGGCCACTACCGCAAAACCGCGGCCTTGCTCACCAGCTCGGGCGGCTTCAATAGCGGCGTTTAGTGCCAGCAAGTTAGTCTGCTCCGCGACTCCCCGAATAACATCAATCACAGAGGTGACGTTTTTAGCTTCATTTTCGAGCTTACTCATCACCTCGGCAGTATCTTTAATACGCGCCGACAGCTCCTCTACCCGTGCAACCGCAGTACGAATACGCGCCTGACCGGTCTCGGTAACAGTGCTGGCATTCTTAGCACTTTCAGCCGTCTCGTTAGTGTTTTGCGCAACCTCTTGAATCGCCATCGTCAATTCATTTACCGCCGTCACCACCATCGTAATCGCATGACATTGCTCATCGGCAGCCGTTTGACCACCACTGGAAACGTTTAATAGCAAGTTGGCCGACACCGCAACGTCTTCGGTATTCGTTCGAATTTGACTTATCAGTGACTGCAATTTGTCCATAAAGGTATTGACATGGGCTGCCAGCTCTCCAAGTTCATCATGGTGATCGGCCTCTAAGCGAATGGTCAAATCGCCATCCCCCTCCGCAATATTATGGATCCGGTTACCAATCGCTTTTAACGGACGAATGACCATCATAGGCAGCAACAGCGCCACCGCCAAAGTAATCAGTAAGCAAATAACGGCTATAACAATGAGCTTGGTCGCGATTGTTTGCGCGTCAGATTCGATTTGCTGGGTGAAGTTATCGACATGAACTAAGCGTCGCTCACCGACTAAATCTAAATGCGATCGTACCGCATCAAAATACCGAAAGCTTGTTTCAAATCCATCGATTTCAATGGCATCAATCGCCATTGGGTCGCCTAAGCTTGCTTGCTGTAAAAGATTGCGACTGTATTGATACCAAGTATCGTATAAACGCAAAAACTCTTCGCGCTCGGCAGAGGTATTGCTGTTTGATAACTCTAATGACTGTAGAAAACGCGTTTTTGCTTGTGACGCGTTCTCTTCAAACTCGCGCTCTAGCTCCGCAATGCTGGCACCACTAACGCCGCTAATAAACATGGTTCGTTCGGCGGTCAACGCCTGATACAAGTCACGGTCGGCCTGCAGAATAAGCTGTAGCTCTTGAAGGTTAACTTTAGCAATGGTGCTGGCATGAGAAGACAACTGATTGGCCGAACGCACCGAATACCAGCTTGAATACAAAAACAACAGTGCCAGCAACAATAACGGTAAGGTGAGTTTCCAGCGAAAACTCATATTGTGAAACCAAGCAAACATGTGCATCCCTCTCAATATTGCCGGCGCCACCTTTGGCGGTAGCACCTTATTATTTTTGTATCGGCCGCAAACCAGTTCTCTTAAATTATCTTTTGTGTTGAACCGCTACAGCACGGCCTTGTGGAAAGGCGACAAGAGCGAGCTTGGGGTGCATTAACGATCAAGTTTCAAGCTCACCTTGGTGACTTTTGCATCACGCATATCCAGCACCACAAATTCAACATTGCCCAGCCGTACGCGGTCACCGACTACAGGTTGCTTATAACGCTTATAAATATAGCGGCCAATACTCCAATTCGCCATTTCATCGGGCACATCAAAGTTGTACAGCATGCCCAAATCGGCAAGCTTTGCCAGAGGTGAAAAGACAAAATCGCCAAAAAACGCCTGAGCATTAAGTCGATCTGGCTCAAGCTCACCCACTAAGGTTTTATCTAAGGCTTTTAAGTCCGTCGGCCTAGCCAAGAAATACACATGATCATTAGCCAACAGCGCTGGAGTGTCTTGCAGCGGTACCGGCACCTCCTCACGCATTATGCACAACAACTGGGCTTGATCCGGCAAGAGCAAACTTGCCAGATCCATTTTTAACGCCGGCGACCCTTGCGACAGCTTATAGCCGACAAACTCAAATCCGGCCTGCCCCGGCACGCCCAGCTCAACCCGCTGCACCCGAGATGAGCTGGTAGGTACATCTAACTTTAGCCAGCGCGCCAAAGGGGCAACTGTCCAGCCCTGCAGCACCAGTGATATTAGGACGATAAAAAATGCAATATTAAAAAAGAATGGCCAGTGATCAAGCCCTGCCAGCCAAGGGAACATCGCCAACACGATGGGAACCGCGCCGCGCAACCCAACCCAGGAAATAAACAGTGTCTCACGCCAAGAGAACTGAAAAGGCAGCAGTGAAATCGTCACAGCTAAGGGACGAGCAATAAAGATTAAAAACAACCCCACCAGCAGTGCACTAGAGGCGTAAGAAACTAACTCGATCGGCGATACCAACAACCCCAGCATCAAGAACAAACTTATTTGCGCCAACCAAGCAATACCGTCGTGAAAGCGCTGAATATTGTATAGACCGCGTGAAACCCGATTGCCGACCATGAGGCCGCCCAAATACACGGCTAAAAAACCACTCGAATGCAGAACTGCTGCCACACCAAAGATCGAGATACCGCCAAACAAAGCGAGCAATGGATAAAGCCCTGGACTCAGCTCGAGCTTGGTAACCCCCCAAGCTAATACTCGCCCGCCAATCAAACCGACAGCAGCCCCAACACCCATCTGCCAAACAAAAGCCAACAGCATAGATGCGTGGAAACCGGATTCACCTAAGCGAATAAACTCGACTACGGTAATGGTTAAAAAGATAGCCATCGGGTCGTTTAGGCCCGATTCGATCTCAAGGGTGGCACCAACTCTTGTTTTAAGTGCCAGGCCTTGCATATTGAGTACTGAGAATACAGCCGCGGCATCGGTGGAGCCAACAATAGCGCCTATCAACATGCCGTCAATCCAGGGTAAATCCAGCATCCACGAGGCAAATGCGCCGCAAATAGCGGCGGTCAGAATCACGCCAAACGATGCCAACACTAAGGCCGGACGCAACCCCACCCGAAAGCTGGCAATATCGGTACGCAAACCACCATCAAACAAAATGACCGCAAGTGCGAGTGTGCCTAAAAAAAGCGCCGACTGGACATCGTCATAGGCGATTTTGCCAATGCCGTCCTCTCCCCCGAGCATACCGACCAATAAAAACACCAACAATAGTGGCATTCCTACTCGCGGAGAGAGGGCGCTGGCCAAAATGCTGATCAAAAATAAAACAGCACCAAACAATATTAACTGATTAAGTAAATCCATGAGGTAATAATACACCAGCTAAGCATGCAAATAGACGGCTCAAGCAAAAATAGTTAAACCAGCCACTACAGCGCGAGCCATTAATTCCTGTTATCATGCGCCCTATTCTCATGCCCAGATCAAGTTGTCATTCATGCTCAGTAAAGATGCTATCTCTCAGCTTTCGCAGTTAAAGTCATCCATTGTCTCTGATAAAACCTACGCCGAGGGCACAGTTCGCCCCACCGCCAAACGCTTTGGCTTTGTGCGCTTAGACGACGGTCGTGACGCCTTTCTTAACCCTGATCAGATGCTCCGAGTTCTGCCTGGCGACCGCGTAAAGGTCAGCCTGACCGAGAACAGTAAAAAACAACTAGAAGCAACACTGGATACCCTACTTGAAACACCACTAACAACATTTGTTGGCCGCTATGTCCGCAAAGGGCCTGCACATTTTGTCGAGCCCGACTTGCCACCGTTTAACCGCTGGCTATTTATCCCGCCCCACGAGCGCACCAATTGTACAGAAGGCGATCTGGTCGCCTGCGAATTGGTCAGGCACCCTTTTAAACACGAAGGCAAAGCGCAAATTCGCGTTATTAATCGTATTGGCCGACCCGATGAAATCGGTATAGAAGGCCGCTATATTGCAGCCAAATTTAATTTGCCTAGCGAGTGGAGTGAAGCTGCACTTGAGCAAAGCCAAAACATCAAAATAGATAATCTGGACGACACTAACCGCATAGATCTAACACAACTGCCACTGGTCACCATCGATTCGGAGTTTACCCGAGACATGGATGATGCCGTGCATGCGGTAGGTACCGGCGAAGGCTGGACGCTTACCACTGCCATCGCCGACCCAAGTGCCTTTATCCGTTACGGCTCAGCGCTTGATGATACTGCGCGCACCCGTGGCAGCACGCTTTATTTACTAGGCCACCCTATCACCATGCTGCCCACCGAGCTGTCCCATGACACCTTCTCGCTGATGCCAGACGAAGTGCGGCCGGCCTTAGTGTGTGAGATACAGGTAGATAGCAGTGGCAACATTACCGACTATCGCTTCCAGCAAGCTCTTATTAAATCGCATCATAAATTAAGTTATCAAGCCGTAAGTGACCTGCTGGACCAAACGGAAGGGAGCGACGACAGCTACGCAACACTCCCCGATACTGTCCGTGAGAGCCTTAACGCATTACGTGAATGTGCGGCTGCGCGGCTTAATTATCGCCGCGAACATGCATTGGTCATGGAGGATCGTGCCGACTATCAATACTGGTTAAACGATCAGAAAAAAATAGAACGTATTGAGATGCGCCAGCGCAATATTGCGCAAAAGATTGTCGAAGAGGCGATGCTGGCCACCAACATTTGTGCTGGGAATTTGTTCAAAGAGCACCCCAATACTGGCCTATACTCCGGCCATGTGGGCTTTCGGCCCGAGCGCTTAGAAGATGCTAAGCAATTAACCTGTGAGCATTTACCCGAGTTTTCTGCGCAGGATCTTGCGCAATTGCCACACTTTCAGGCTCTATTTAAACATTTACGCGATCAAGCACCACAAAGCCCAGAGCTGAATGTATTGCTATCACTGCTTCAACGCCTGCAGCAAGCGGGTAGCTTAAGCGCTGAGCATCAAAGTCATTTCGGCTTAGGCTTTGATGCCTACGCAACCGTAACCTCGCCCATTCGTCGCTATCAAGACTTGTTTAATCACTACGCACTCAAAGCTATTTTAAACAATCACGAGCTAGCTGTTGCCCCAAGCGAGCTTGCCGAGCAACAACAAAAAATATTAATTCGTGGCCGCCAAGCCAGCCGCCAATTAGAGCATTGGCTACTCTGTCAGTACTTGGCCGAACAAGTCGGAACTGTACATTTTGGCACCATCACAGGGGTTAGCCCTAACGGCATAAACGTTCGACTAAACGACATCGGCTGCGATGGCTTTGTATTGCTGTCTGAAAAAGGTAAACCACGACCTAAGTTTGACAGTAGACGCCTGCAGTTGACGACTGAAACAACTGTCTACACCCTAGATGAAACCATCGCAGTAAAAATATCGGCGGTAGATGTAGACACACGGCGTATTAGCTTAGAGTTGGTCAACCCCGCAATTGCTGAACGCTTACAAGCGTTTGAGCCAGCGCCATAACCCAAAGCTAAAAGCAGCAAGTAAGCTCGAGATTGACCGATGACTCAATACTGGTTATTTAAAACTGAGCCTGACTGTTACAGCATTGACGATCTTGCGCGCGAATCCCATCAAACCACTCGCTGGGATGGGATTCGTAACTATCAGGCACGTAATTTCTTACGCGACCAAGTCGCAATGGCCGACAGAGTATTTATCTATCACAGCCGCTGTAAACCGATGGGGATTGTCGGCACCGCCACCATCAGCCGCGCCAGTTACCCCGACCCGCAACAATTTAACCCGCAAAACCCCTACTTTGATGACAAAGCCAGCATGGATACCCCGCGCTGGTTTTGTGTTGATGTGACCCTGACCGAAAAATTTCCGCATATCATTACGCTTGAACAAATAAAACACATACAAGCATTAGACACTATGATCTTACGCAAACAAGGCCGCCTATCGATTCAGCCGGTAACAGAATACGAATGGAAGACAATCACACAACTTTCACGCATGTAGCTGATAGCACGCCACAGCTAAAAACTCATAACCATGCATCAAAATGCCTGGGACATTATTAATATGGTTGTGACACTATTAAAACCTAATACAATTTCACGCCGTGCGCGCCGCATAAATCAAACCTTTGCTTGAGCATTAAAATAAAACTTTAAACCCCGCCCCTAGCTTTAATTTCTATTCTTAATTACACAACAGCGCTGTAAAATCTACACAGCTAAGCGCGAGCACCGATCATTTCCTAAGCCACATTAATACAAAACCGAGCTTTATGTGCGACACCGCACATAAGTTTGCAAGAGCACCCTATTTGGCAAAATAATTGCAACACTCCAAACAGCGTTTTATCAGTCCGTTTGCACAAACATCCACAGGAGTATAAAAACATGGCTTTACCTGTTAACACTACACGCTTGGCTATAGCCGCCGTTGTTTTTTCAGTCGCCAGCGGCAATGCTTATGCCGATCGCAGTGCCGCATTAAAAGACGCCTACGTAAGCTATAACAACGCCGGCTTACACTATATCGAGCAAGATTTAGACGACTACAACTGCAACCAAGATGGACTGCGCGCATACGCTAGCGTCGATATTGATGGGCATTGGTACGCTCTAGGCTCGGTAACCGATGTCAGCGGCAATCATGGCTGCGGCTCAAGCACACTGGCAGCTGGGGCTGGTTATCGCACGGCATTTAGCCCGAGCTTTGATTTGTATGGTACGTTAAGCGTTGAACATACCTCCCCCGACAACGGCTCAAATGACACAGGGCTTATTGCCGCAGCGGGCCTGCGCGGCATCATCTACAACAACATTGAAGGTAAAGCCGAAATTGCCCATCACACCGCCTTTAGAGACACTACGGCATTAAATCTGGGCGCCAATTACTGGTTTACTCGGACGATCGCCGCGACATTGGACACATCACTCTCAGACGAAGGTAACTCAATTGCCGCAGGGGCTCGTATAAACTTCTAACCACGCAGTATTTAGCTCGACAAAAGCAGGCGGTGCTTAGGATATTAACTAAGCACCGCCTGCTTTATTTTTATAGACGCGTTACAATCGCCTTTTTTGCTTAAGGCGACTTAACTATGGCCCACATTGGCCGCTATGCGACCCTTCCCATTGTTAAACTGGTAGATTTTGGCGCTTATCTTGATGCCGGTGAGCTGGAAACTGTATTGCTCCCCAAGCGCTACCTGACTCCCGAGATGACTATCGGCACCGAGGTAGATGTATTTCTTTACCTCGACTCCGACGATATTCCGGTTGCCACCACCCTCAAACCATTTACCCAAGTAGGCGAAACCGCCCTGCTAAAAGTAGTTGATATTAACGACGCTGGAGCCTTTTTAGAATGGGGACTACCCAAACACCTATTGGTGCCCTATAAAGAGCAGCACAAGCGTTACGAGCTAGATAAATCTTACGTAGTCACTCTGTATCTAGACCAATACTCGCAACGCATTGTCGGCTCTTCTCGTCTTAGCCGTCACCTAGAAGAGGACGGCCGCCACCTTAAGGTAGGCGAAAAAGTCGACCTGTTAATTTGCGGCAAAAGTGATATGGGCTTTAAAGCGGTTATAAACCAAGAGTATCTCGGTTTAATTTTTCGCGATGATGCTTTTAAGCCGCTGCGCTACGGGCAAAAAACAGATGGCTATATTAAGGCCATTAGGCCCGACGGAAAAATAGATTTATCGCTGCAACCGATGGGCGACAAAGGCCGAGATCGCCTACAACAAAAGATTCTGGATCATTTACAGCAGTCAGGGGGGAGCTCTACCCTTGGCGACAAGTCTGACCCGGCCGAGATCACCAAACAGTTTGGGGTAAGCAAAGGAGCTTACAAAAAAGCATTGGGTACATTATACAAGCAACGTGCAATTAGCATTACGCCAGATGGTATTCACCTGACAAAATAAGACGAATTATTTACGCCGAATAAATTCGGCGTAAACTTCAATAACAACGGCATCGCCAATCAGAGGGATGTAACTATCCATTCCAAATTCAGAACGCTGAAAGTGTAGCTTGGCATCAAACCCAATCACCTCATCCCCCGTTAAACGATTGGTCGTACTCCCACGTAACGTAACCTGCAATTGGGCATCAGCGGTTACTCCACGAAATTGCAGTTTGCCAGGAAATCTTAGCTCTTGCCCTGTCACCTCGGCATTGGCACTAGAACTGAAGTAAGCCTTAGGGTATTTTTTAGCACACAGCCAATCGCAGCTGGTTAAAGTGTCGGCAAAGTCTGGCCGATTGACATCTAAAGAGGCTAATTCCACTTCGGCACGAATCTCACTAGCCGCCGGATTTTGCGCGTTATAATCCAGTTGCGCATCTGCGCGATTAAAACGCCCGACAAAGGATGACACACCTAAATGATCCACTTTAAACAGAACAGTCGTGTGGTGAGGGTCGAGCTGATAATTACCGGGGGTAAAGCGATGAATATCGGTTTGAACGGGAGCGGACAGCAGCTGGCCGCAAGCGGCCAGCGTCAAACAAGTCAACAATAATCCAAAGCGAATAAGGTAAGCCATATAGCCTACAAGCTTATTCCCACTCGATGGTGGCAGGCGGCTTACTGGATACATCGTAGGTTACACGAGACACACCGGAGATTTCATTGATAATACGATTAGAGGTTTTCTCTAGTAACTCATAGGGCAAATGCGCCCAGCGAGCTGTCATAAAGTCAACGGTCTCTACCGCGCGCAGAGCAATAACCCACTCATAACGACGGCCATCACCGACCACGCCAACGGATTTAACCGGCAAAAATACCGCAAATGCCTGACTGGTTTTATGATACCAATCGGCCGCGCGCAACTCTTCTAAGAAAATCGCATCGGCTTCGCGCAAGATATCGGCATACTCTTTTTTCACTTCACCTAAAATGCGTACCCCCAAGCCTGGTCCTGGGAACGGATGGCGATACACCATATCGTAAGGTAATCCCAACTCTAAACCGATAGCTCGCACTTCATCTTTAAATAATTCACGCAGTGGCTCTACCAACTCTAGCGCCATATCATCGGGTAAGCCGCCAACATTATGGTGTGACTTAATGACGTGCGCCTTGCCAGTTTTACCTGCCGCCGACTCGATAACATCGGGGTAAATGGTGCCTTGTGCCAACCACTTAACATCGCGAATTTTAGTCGCTTCTTCATCGAACACTTCGATAAAGCTATTGCCAATAATTTTACGCTTTTTCTCTGGGTCATTTTCGCCACCTAGACGCGACAAAAATAACTCTTCACGATCAGCACGAATCACTTTAACGCCCATGTTTTTAGCAAACATGTCCATTACTTGATCGCCCTCAAACTTACGCAGCAAGCCGTTGTCGACAAACACACAGGTAAGCTGATCGCCAATCGCTTTATGCAGTAGCGCGGCAACTACAGAGGAGTCCACCCCGCCCGACAAACCTAGTAAGACTTTATCGGTGCCTACTTGTTCACGAATTTTTACCAGCGCATCATCGACAATATTAGCCGGTGTCCACAGTGCTTTACAGCCGCACAATTTAAGCACGAAGTGCTCAAAAATACGCTTGCCTTGCAAGGTGTGGGTCACCTCAGGATGAAACTGCAAACCGTAAAAATCTTTCTCATCGCAGTACATACCAGCAATCGGACATGACGGCGTAGATGCCATGACCTTAAAGCCTTCGGGCAAAGAGATCACTTTATCGCCGTGACTCATCCAGACATCTAACAGGGTATTACCTTCGGCGTCGACGTGATCTTTAATATCGTCGATCAACGGGCCTTTGCTATCAATTTTAACTTGGGCGTAACCAAATTCTTGTATCGCCGAGCCCTGCACCGCACCGCCTAATTGCTCGGCCATGGTTTGCATCCCGTAGCAGATACCCAACACCGGCACACCCAGTGTAAATACCACCTCGGGCGCACGTGGCGAGTTGGCCGCAGTAACCGACTCGGGCCCCCCCGCGAGAATAATACCACTGGGGTCAAACTCACGAATTTCTTCCTCGCTCATATCAAAAGCGCGAATGATGGAGTAAACCCCCACCTCCCGCACACGGCGAGCAATCAACTGAGTGTATTGAGAGCCAAAATCGAGAATAAGAATACGCTGAGCGTGAATATCCTGGGTCATAGGGTTTCCGCAAACGGTTAAAGTAAAAATGAAAAACCCCTGCACATTGTGGCAGGGGTTCTTTGCCTGGCTGCCGGGTTAAGGCGGCCTAGGCAAGCGTTATCGGGTCAAGAGCGCCGAAAAAACTAATGCCCGCTAATGGGGTAATTAGGTGCTTCTTTGGTGATCTGCACATCGTGCACATGGCTTTCGCCCATACCTGCCGAAGTGACTCGAACAAATTTTGGCTGGGTGCGCATTTCATCGATATTTTGACTACCGGTATAACCCATCGCCGAGCGCAAGCCACCCATCATCTGATGCACAATAACATGCAATGGACCTTTGTAAGGTACACGACCTTCAATGCCTTCTGGTACTAATTTCTCAGCGCCAGCACTGGCATCCTGAAAATAACGATCAGACGAACCTTGAGTTTGCGCCATGGCACCCAACGAGCCCATACCGCGATACGCTTTATAAGTACGTCCTTGGTACAGCTCAACCTCACCTGGCGCCTCTTCTGTACCAGCAAACATCGAGCCCATCATAACGCAATGCGCACCAGCCACCATGGCTTTGGCAACATCGCCAGAAAAGCGCACACCGCCATCAGCGATAACAGGTACACCTGTATCTTTTAACGCCTCGGCAACATTGGCAATGGCGGACACTTGCGGCACACCCACGCCACTGACTATACGAGTGGTGCAAATAGAACCTGGCCCAATACCTACTTTAACGCCATCAGCGCCGGCGTCTACCAACGCAAGTGCAGCCTCTGCAGTCGCGATATTGCCGCCAATAACCTGTAGGTCTGGGTGCTGTTGTTTAATGGCACGAATACGATCGAGGACATTTTTTGAGTGCCCATGAGCGGTATCTACCACCAACACATCAACACCGGCCTCTATTAATGCCGCCACCCGAAGATCAGTATCGGCGCTGGTGCCAATGCTCGCACCTACCCGCAAACGCCCTTCTGGATCTTTACTGGCGCTAGGAAACTGCTCAGCTTTGTTTATATCTTTAACGGTAATCATACCGGTCAATTCGAACTTATCGTTCACAATCAACACTTTCTCAATTCGGTGCTTATGCAGCAACGCGCGTATATCGGCGGCCGAGGTACCCTCAAGCGCGGTAACAAGCTTTGCTTTAGGTGTCATAATACTGGCTACAGTCGCATCAAAGTTGCTTTCAAAGCGAACATCTCGGCGGGTCACAATACCCACCAAATCGCCGTTTTCCAGTACCGGAACACCCGATATATTGTGGGCTTGGGTCAATTGCAGCAGCTGACTAATAGTCGCGTTCGCCTCGATAGTGATGGGATCTTTCACCACCCCAGCTTCGTACTTTTTAACAGCGCGAACTTGCTGCGCCTGATTTTCAATTGACATACTTTTGTGGATAATACCAATACCGCCCTCTTGAGCTATCGCAATAGCCAAGCGCGCTTCTGTAACAGTATCCATCGCCGCAGAGATCAACGGGATATTGAGCGAAATCGTGCGTGTTAAGCGAGTTTTTAAAGACACGTCTTTAGGGGTAACCTCGGAGTAACCGGGCACCAGCAAAACGTCGTCAAACGTGAGAGCCTCTTCAGCGATCCGCAACATAGCTATCCAACCTTTGGCCATTAGAAAATAAGCGCGGCATTATACCTTATAATTGGCCCGTCAGTAAACTAAGGCAAGCCCCCGCCGGCCCCCTAACCGCCTGATATTCTTTTATATTTACGACTAAAAAAACACAGCCTTACAATAAAGCTTATCGGGCGCCTAACGTAGCCAGCATTAACCCCCCGTTTTTAACGTAGCTTTGTTACAATCGCCCCATGACCAATACCCTAACCAACACCGCAAACAATCCCACCCGTAAAATCCACAGCGTCACAGCCCTTAATCGCCTGAGTCGCCAACTGCTGGAACCCCACCTGCCAATGGTGTGGGTCGAGGGTGAGATCTCTAACTTTGCCAAGCCAAGCTCTGGGCACTGGTACTTCACCCTAAAGGACGATGCCGCTCAAGTGCGCTGCGCTATGTTTCGCTCGCGCAGCAGCGGCCTGCGTTTTACTCCACAACAAGGCGAACAAGTGCTGTTGCGTGCGCGGGTTAGCTTGTACGAAGGTCGCGGCGACTATCAGCTGATCGCCGAACACATGGAGCCGGCCGGCCACGGCGCGCTACAACGTGCCTACGAACAACTTAAAAACAAACTCGCCAGCGAAGGCTTGTTTGAGCCCGAACGCAAACAAACATTGCCCGAGTTACCGCGCCATATTGGCGTGATCACCTCACCCACCGGCGCCGCGATTCGCGATGTGCTATCGGTACTGCAACGGCGCTACCCAGCCATTCCCGTCACGGTTATTCCAGTGCCGGTGCAAGGCACCGAGGCTGCGCCCGCGATTGTTCGCGCGCTCGCATTAGCGGCGCGCAGCAAACTATTTGATGTATTGCTGGTAACCCGAGGGGGCGGCTCCTTAGAGGATTTATGGCCCTTTAACGACGAGCGTGTGGCGCGGGCGATTTCACTCTGCCCTATCCCCATTATTAGCGCCGTGGGGCACGAGGTCGACACCACCATTGCCGATTACGTCGCCGATGTACGCGCGCCAACCCCATCGGCCGCCGCCGAACTGGTCGTGCCCGACATGGCCGAGCAACTCACCCGCTTGCAAGTGCGAGAACACCACCTAGGGCAAGCCATCCAGCGCCGCCTACTAAGCTACAGTGAGCAACTAAAGCACCTTCAAAAACGCTTGCGTCATCCAGGCGACAACCTTAAGCAACAAGCGCAGCGACTCGATCAGCTAGAGTTACGACTCAATCATATTATGGCTCGGCAGCTAGAACGAAACCGCCAAAAACTAGCCAACCTAAAGGCCCGCCAACCAAACCCGAGCCGCGCCTTGCAAGAAATAAAAACGCGGCTAACTTGGGCCAATAGCGCATTATTACAACAATGGCAAACAAGCCATCAACGCGCCTCGCAACGGCTGAGCGAAAATGCCCACCTACTGCAAAGCGTCAGCCCGCTTAGCACCTTAGGCCGTGGCTACGCTTTAATCACCGATGCCCAAGGCGTAATTGTGCGCGACAGCAACGACGTGCAAAGCGGCGATACCGTGACGGCAAAGTTAGCCCAGGGTGAGCTGCGCTGTCGGGTGCTTGAGCGATAGCAGTAGACGAGTATTGTTCTGGCGATACGGTAAGACACTGTATTTAAATGTGGCGGCAAACAAACAACACAGCGATATCAAACAAAAAAAGCCTCAACGCAAAACGCTGAGGCTATTTAATAATGTTGCAGCTAGCTGCCTTTGCGCGGCGAGTGGCGCACACGTGTACTGCGTGGCGCCGATGGATTAGGTTTTTTACGATCGGAGAATGGATTTTCACCCGACTTAAATTCAACCCGTACCGGTGTGCCGCGCAACTTTAACGCGGTGCGGTAGGTTTTCTCTAAGTAGCGTACATAGTGCGCTGGTATTTTGGTGGTTTGATTGCCATGAATAATAATAACCGGCGGATTGCTACCACCTGCGTGAGCATAGCGCAGCTTAATACGGCGGCCATTAAACATGGGCGGCTGATGCTCGCTAACAGCGGCTTGTAACACTTGGGTTAAAAAGCTGGTCGAGAGCTTATCGGTTGCCGAGGAGTAGGCCTGCTCAATCGACTTATACAAATCACCTACGCCGGTACCATGCAGTGCCGAGATAAAATGAATGTTAGCAAAGTCGATAAAACGCAAGCGACGCTCTAGCTCATTTTTAACATATTGTTTATGGCTATCTTCTAGACCATCCCATTTATTAAGGGCAACCACCAACGCACGGCCGGCATCAATAATAGAGCCAAGCAAGTGCAAATCTTGATCGACCACACCTTCGCTGGCGTCCATCACCAAGATGGCAACGTTGGCATCATCGATCGCCTGCAAGGTTTTCACAATCGAGAACTTCTCAACTGTCTCTGATACGTTTTTACGGCGTCTAACACCTGCGGTATCGATAATGGTGTAAGGCTTATCAAAACGTTCGTACTGTATATAAACGCTGTCTCGAGTGGTACCTGGCAAGTCGTACACCACAACTCGGTCTTCACCCAACATACGATTTACCAATGTCGACTTACCCACATTGGGGCGCCCAACTATGGCCATTTTAATGCCAGTTGAGGTGGCGATAGGCTCTTCTTCGGCCTCGGGCAAGTCCTCAAACACTGTTTCCATTAAACTTTTCACACCGCGCCCGTGGGTCGCGGTAGTGGCATAAACCTCACCAACGCCCAGCTCGTAAAATTGCGAGGCGACCATATCTGGGTCCATACCGTCAATTTTATTGGCAACCAAGTAAACTTTTTTGCCCCCCGTACGCAAATGGTTGGCAATGGCAAAATCACCGCTGGTTACGCCATCGCGACTCGACACCATAAATAACACAATATCGGCTTCCTCAATCGCCTGCAGCGATTGCTCGGCCATGGCTTTATCAATACTGACTTCTTCGCCGGTAATACCACCGGTGTCGATCACCATAAAGCGACGACCATCGTACTTTCCCTCGCCGTATTTACGGTCGCGGGTAAGACCCTCGTAATTGGCCACGATGGCATCTCGAGTGCGTGTCAGGCGGTTAAACATCGTGGACTTGCCCACATTGGGTCGTCCGACAAGGGCGATGACTGGAATCATAATTTTGAATCTTGTGTCCGGGGTGCGGCCCAATAAGGGCCACAGGGGTATGGGTGCAATCAGTGCTTGGCGATCGCGTAGGCCGCCAGTGTACCATCATTGGCCAAAACGTATAGAAGTTCGCCATCGCTCCACAGCGGTACACGAACACCCGACCTGTCGATACGTACGCGCGCCGCAAAACGACCGTCGCTAGTGTTTAAAAAGTGTACATAGCCATCTTCATCTGCCACCGCGGCATAATCACCCAACACGGCTGGCCCTGTGAGCTGGCGGCGTAGCATTAGCTCATTGCGCCACAATTCAGCACCACTTGCAGCGTTGTATGCGGCAACCGCGCTGTTGTCCTTGGCAAGGTACAAAGTATCGCCGAACAAGCCAATCTCTTGGTAACTGGACGAGTCAACAGCCCACAACGGACGGCCATTAGAACGACTGATAGCAAGCAAACGACCCTGATACCCACTAAGGTACAAAATACCATCACGCAGCAACGGCGAGGCGTGAATATCGACCATTTTTTCTAGGTCCGAGCGACCTTTTGGCATCGCGACCCGCTGCTCCCATAAAATAAGACCATTTTGTGGGTTAAACGCCATCAACCGACCGCTGGAAAAACCCGCATAAACGGCGGCATTAGTAATAACCGGCGATGGTCGACCACGTAAGGTCAACTTAGGAGGCGGGTTATCGTAAAACCATAGCACCTCACCATTCGTCGCATTTAGCACGGTTAGACGGCCATCAAGTGTTTGCGCCGCCACAATGTTTTCATCACCGGTAGGAACCGACATCACTTCGCCGCTTAGCTGTGTGCGCCATAACTCACGACCATCTTCGGAATTAAGAGCTAACACCTCGCCCTCATCGGTGCCAAGCAGCAGTTGCTCGTGTCCTAGACCAACCCCACCCGATAAGGTGATATCTAACGCTTTAGTCCACTGCACTTTACCCGTCCGACGATTTAGCGCATAAAGCTCGCCCTGATAATCGGCGGCGTACAATGTATCGCCGTTAACAACTGGGGTGATTCGGGTATAGCCATCACCTTGACCACTGCCAATACTGCGCCGCCAAACCTGCTCGATCTTAACGGTAGGTTCAAAATCAACCAACTCCATCGGCTCGGTGCCATCATCTTTGCTAAACAAAGAGCAACCAGACAGACCAATCACCAGCCACAGCAGTGCTAGATATCTCATGCAGAGGGCTCCTCGCTATTGTTAGCCGGTTTGAGATTATCAATTTTCATTTGCAACACTAACTGACGTTGCTGCTGCTCGGGTCCAACTTTTTCAATGGCACTTTGATAAGCGGTCAAGGCCGCGGCACTGTCGCCGTTTTGACGCAAAATATCACCACGCACTTCAGCTTGCTCAGCGGCAAAACCGCTAGCAGGCTGATTAGCCACTAACGATAAAGCTTTGTCGTAATTGCCCTCTGCGGCCAACACTCGCGCCAAACGCAAGCGTGCTATCTCCTGCAACGCGGGGCTATCGCTGGTATCGATCACCCAGCTAAGCTGGCCTTTAGCGGTTTCTAAATCGTTGGCAGATAGCGCAGCTTGGGCTGCATACAACGCGGCTTGTGCGGCATAAGCGCTGTTTTTGTCTACGTCTTTAATCTGTTGCGCCAAATGGCCAATAGTGGCCCGGTGCGCCTCATCGGCCAAATCGCCCTCGCCTGCAGCTGTTACCAGCTGCTCGTAAAAATCTGAGGCCATTTCGGCCTTAGCCTGCTGCTGATCTTGCCAAAAATTCCAGCCAAAATAGCCGCTAGTCGCGACTGCGACACTGACGATAATAGTCGAACCGTACTCTTTCCAGAGGCGTTTTAAATTTTCTATTTGTTCTTCTTCGGTTAGATGTTCGCTCACGAGTTGCTCCTAACGGGTCTGTCTTATGTTTTGTCTAAAATAAATTCCACCGCGCCAATTAGCGCGGCGGACAGTAATCTGCCAATACAGCAGCCAGCTCAGTACGAGCCAGACTTTGCTGGGGTTTATCTTCGCGCAAGTACTTTACCACGACACAATCGTTAGCGGCTTCATTCTCACCCAAAATCAACGCCACAGCAGCACCGCTTTTATCGGCCTTTTTAAGCTGGCTTTTAAAACTGCCAGCACCGCAATGCATCATCAGGCGCAAATTGGGTAATGCTTCACGTAAAAATTGCGCTAAAGTTAAGGCGCTGACCTGAACCTCACCTACCGCAGCTAAATAGACATCAAGCGGCTTCTCGGCTTCAGCCGGCACTACCTCTTGCGCCTGCAGCAACAACACCAAACGCTCTAGGCCCATAGCAAAACCCACCGCAGGGGTTGGCTTGCCACCTAATTGCTCGACTAAGTTGTCGTACCGGCCACCGGCACACACGGCACTTTGAGCACCCAGTTTATCGGTCACCCACTCAAAGGCGGTGCGGCCATAGTAATCTAGCCCGCGCACCAAGCGTGGGTTGACCCGGTATGGGACACCAACGGCGTCCAACAGTTGCTTTAATGTATCAAAATGCGTTTTAGATTCGTCATCAAGAAAATCCAGTAACGAGGGGCCACCATCCAGTAACGCTTGTGTGGCCGCCACCTTGCTGTCTAAAATCCGCAGCGGATTGCTACCAAGGCGACGCAAACTATCCTCATCTAACGCCTCTTGGTGCTCGCTAAGATAACTAACCAAAGCCTCTCTAAAGCTTGCCCGCGCGACATCGCTACCTAAAGAGTTAATCTCAAGGGTAACGCAATCGTCTAACTTCAGCGCCTTAAACAAGCTGTGACTTAGCAGCAACAGCTCAGCATCAATATCTGGGCCGTCCAAACCATAGGTCTCAATACCTATTTGGTGGAATTGGCGGTAGCGTCCTTTTTGTGGCCGCTCGTAACGAAACATGGGCCCCATATACCACAAACGCTGAGTTTGGTTGTAAAGCAAGCCGTGTTGCTCGCAGGCGCGCACACAGCTGGCGGTACCTTCTGGACGTAAGGTGACACTCTCACCACTGCGGTCATCAAAGGTGTACATCTCTTTTTCAACAATATCGGTCACTTCACCAATAGAGCGTTTAAACAGATGGGTTTGCTCCATAATGGGAAAGCGGATTTCCCGATAACCAAAGCGCGCCAAGGTTTCTGTGACGGTTTTTTCTAAATATTGCCAAGCGGCGATATTATCGGGAAGAAGATCATTCATCCCCCGGATTGCTTGAATTTTTTTCAATGGTTTGCCTTACATTTATCTAAATGACAGCCAAAGCACACAGCGTATGCTTAACTTTTGGCGATAATATTTTTTTCGGCGCGCAGCTTTTCATCAGCTTTAGCTCGGATCAAGCGCTCAAGGTTGTCGACTAAATTGTCATTGCCAAATTTGGTACTGGGCTGACCGTCGACATAAACTAAGTTACTCGGTGATCCCCCCGCCAAACCAAGATCGGCTTCTTTGGCTTCGCCGGGACCATTCACCACACAACCAATAACTGCAACATCGAGAGGAACGGTAATGTCTTCAACCCGCATTTCCAGCTCGTTCATGGTTTTAATAACATCAAAGTTTTGTCGCGAGCAACTTGGGCAGGCAATAAAGTTTACGCCTTTACTGCGCAATCTTAAGCTGCGCAGTAAATCCCACCCCACTTTAACTTCTTCTACCGGATCGGCCGCCAAAGAAATACGAATAGTATCCCCAATGCCATCAAGCAGCAGCGCGCCCAATCCCACCGATGACTTTACCGTGCCCGAGCGCAAGCCACCGGCTTCGGTAATACCCAAGTGCAACGGTTGATCAATTTTTGTTGCCAGTAATCGGTACGCCGCAACCGCCATAAAAACATCCGACGCTTTTACACTGACTTTAAAGTCGTGGAAGTTTAGCTTGTCGAGAATATCCACATGACGCATAGCCGATTCGACTAAAGCCTCGGGGGTTGGCTCACCGTATTTTTTTTGTATCTCTTTCTCTAACGAACCGGCATTAACACCGATACGAATCGGAATGCCTAAGTCGCGGGCTTTATCGACAACCGCGCGAATACGCTTATCACGACCGATGTTACCCGGATTTATACGCAGGCAGTCTACGCCTAAATCGGCAACTTTAAGTGCGATACGATAATCAAAATGAATGTCTGCCACTAACGGCACGGTGACAAGCTTACGAATCTCACCAAAGGCATCAGCCGCCTCTAAAGTGGGCACCGATACCCGCACAATATCGGCTCCGGCATTTTGCAGCCGCGTCACTTGTTCAACGGTAGCTGCGACATCATTGGTATCGGTGTTAGTCATGCTTTGCACAGCAATCGGGGCATCGCCGCCCACAGGTACATTGCCCACCATAATTTGGCGTGATTTACGCCGTACAATAGGAGATTCACTGTGCATAACTAGGTCTCGGTGTTAACGTCAAAACGAACCACTTTGTCGGCGCCCGCGGCTTCTGGGATATTCACGCTGTCGCCATTAAGAGCTATCTCAACGCCTTCAGGGTTGCCCAGTTTGACATCGAATGGTGCCACACCATGCAGAGTAACGCTGGTGCCTTGACGCTGTAAGTCGGCGGCCAGAGAATCCCCATTGGCATCGTGAACCTCTAACCAACACTCGCCATCAAAGCTAATCACTAGCTCATCCAGCATCGGCTCAGCAGCCATAGCGCTGCTTGCCACATCAACCTCGACTGAGCTGACGTCACCAATCGTCAAGTCACTAACAACCTTGCTCGACTCTGCATCGCCCTCAGGCTCGCTCATAGTGGAGCTCAAGCCAAGCGCTACTGATTGCTTTATTTCAGCGATTGGCGCGTTATCGTTTTGCTCACTAATATCAGAGCGAGTCTCGTTAGCCGGCGTTTTATGCGCGGCAAAATACCAATATAAAACCCCTAGCAACAGCAACAACACTATCGCCATGGCAATACGGGCAGGCCAAACAGGTCGACTGCTGTTGATTTTCACATTAAGCGATTCACTCTGCGTTAGCGGGTCTTCTGCAGGCGCAAAATTAGCATCAAAATCGCGCACCAACATATCCTCATCTAAGCCAAGGTATTTACCATAACTGCGCAAATACCCTCGAGCAAAAACAGGCGAAAACAACTTTTGATACTGGTCAGTCTCAAGTGCAACAATTTTATCTAGCTGAATATTTAACACGCTAGCAATTTGTTCGCGGGATTTTCCTTGCCGCTCTCTGGCCTCAACCAATTTGGCACCAATGCTTTGATTTGGGCTTAACGTTGAATCCATATTTGTTTCATCAGACATAAATAACTCGTCTACTCTTGCTCTTGCGTTATTTGCTTGTACTCGAGATATTCTTGCGAGTACGGATATTTATTTTTTAGCGCCATTACATAGCTAGCTTCGCGGTCTTTGTTGCCAAAAATTCGCTCAAGTTTAATCCCCAGCAATAACGTTTGTGGCGCAGGACGGGCGATTTGCCCGTAAGCATCTAAATAGCGTTTAGCCGAAGCATAATCGCCCTGCTCAAAATAAAGCGCCGCCAGTTCATACTTAACAGCGGGCATACCGGCATTAATACGGTTCGCGCGTTCGAAGGCCTCTTTGGCTTTTTCAGGCTCGTTTAACTTAAGCGCGGTACGCCCTAAATTAACCATAACCTCAGCCCGATTGTCATAATCAAGCGCCTCAGACGCCCTATAAAATTGATCATAAGCTTCAGCATAACGCTCGCGCCCAAACAAAAAAGCACCATAGTTATTGCGCGCACGGGTGTAGCCGCTATCTTGCCGCAAGGTTTTTTTAAAGTACTCCTCTGCAAGTTTAGGCTCGCCCTCCAGCTGATAAAGCATCGCCGTTGCAAAAGTTGCGTCCAACGAGTTACTGTCTAATTCAAAGGCTTTACGCAGATGATGACGCGCCGACTCACGGTTTTTACTTTCTATATATTTAAGCGCTAACTCCACATGACTGCTTAGGGCTTTATCTTCATCAACCTGATACTTTGATGCGGGCACTGTACTCACGCAGGCAGAAAGCACTAGGGCACATAAAACACCTATAAACACACTCAGCAATCGTCGCACCGCACACAAGGCCGTCATGGTAGAGGACACATTGAGGGCCTCAGCTTTGGCTATCATTTGTTTGATCGTATTTAACGTAAACATGCTATGTTCATCGGAGCCTTGCATCAAAACACCTCTTTGATTACTTACGATTCGCTTACATTCCTTCGAAGCTTTCAATATTAACGCCACTCGATTAAAGAGTATTTAAGCTTTAGCCACTTGAAAACTGAACAGGCAGTTAACTTACAAAAGTCACTGGCTCGTCTTTTACAAAATTAGCTCGGTATCGCTCTGAGCGTTTAGTGAGATCGTTTACGGTGCCAGCCAACTGACCACAAGCCGCGTCAATATCATCACCACGAGTCGTCCGCACGGTGGTAATAAAACCCTCTTCAATCAAAATATCCTGAAAACGCCGCAAGGCGTTATTACTAACACGTTTATAGTTAGACAGATTAAAAGGATTAAAAGGAATTAAGTTGATTTTTACTGGCACTTCGCGCAGCAACTGTGCCAGCTCACGAGCGTGTTCGGGCCGATCATTAACGTGATCGATCAAGGTGTACTCAATCGTAATTTTACGGTGAGTATCAGGCAAACCGGCAATGTAACGCTGAGCGGACTCGAGCAACATGGCGATAGGATACTTGCGATTAATGGGTACTAACTCGTTACGCAGCGCATCGTTTGGAGCATGCAGTGAAATGGCCAAGCAGGCGTCAGTGTATTCACCCAGACGATCTAACTGTGGTACTACGCCCGATGTACTTAAAGTGACACGGCGCTTAGAAATCCCATAAGCGTTGTCGTGCATCATCAGGTTCATTGAATCAACAACGTTGTCGAAGTTCATCAACGGCTCGCCCATGCCCATCAGCACTACGTTGGTAACTCGGCGCGGCGCACCGGCTACCGTTTGGCCAAACGACTTAGCCGCGATCCATACTTGGCCAATAATTTCGGCAGCGGTTAGATCGCGGTTAAAGCCTTGCTTACCCGTCGCACAAAAGCTGCAGTCGAGTGAGCAACCCACTTGCGAGGAGACACACAAAGTGCCGCGCTCGCCCTCGGGAATAAATACAGTCTCGACCACACTGCCGCCGGTTACGCGAATCAAAAACTTGCGGGTGCCGTCACTCGAGTCGAGTTGTTCTAACACTTCGGGCGCAACAATCTCACAGCGTTCTTTGAGTTTTTCACGCAGAGGCTTGCTGATGTTGGTCATCTCATCAAAATTATCAACACCTAATTGATGAACCCACTTGAGCACTTGAGCGGCGCGAAAGCGCTTCTCACCCATGGATTCAAAAAAAGCAATCAGCTTAGACTCAGGTAACCCCAAGAGGTTGATCTTGTCTATTTGGGGAGCACTTATCTCTACGCTTTCGTCTGACATAACCTTACCTGCGCTAATTAGCGCGAATGAATTTCCTCGGCGGAAAAGAAGTACGCAATTTCACGTGCCGCAGCTTCCGGCGAATCAGAACCGTGTACCGCATTAGCGCTAACCGCTTGGGCAAAATCGGCACGGATTGTCCCGGGGGCCGCATCAGCTGGATTAGTGGCACCCATCAGTTCGCGATTTTTAGCAATCGCGTTGTCGCCTTCTAGCACCTGTACACAGACAGGGCCCTGCACCATAAACTCTACTAATGAGGCAAAAAAGGGTCGCTCTTTATGCTCGGCGTAAAAACCTTCCGCTTGCTCTTGCGTCAGTTGAATGAGCTTAAGCGCCGCAATTTTTAACCCAGCCGCTTCAAATCTTTGGATAATCGCGCCAATGTGGTTATCACCAACCGCATCGGGCTTAATAATTGACAGTGTCCGCTCTTTACTCATGCATTACTCCATTCGCTCAACTTGTGGGCAATTAAGCCCCTCTTATACCCAAAACCCGCGAATTATACGCGGGTTTTGGGTTATTTTATATCAATACCTAATGGGCTGCTTAGCTCGCCTCGTGCGCGGTACGCTGAATACGCTGCACCATAGATTTCAAACCGTTGCCTCGAGTCGCGCTGAGGTGATTTAACAAGTTTAACTCAGCAAAATAGCCGTCAATATCAAATGCAGCTACCTCGGCCGGAGTTTTACCATTGTAAGCCGCCAGCACTACAGCCAACAGCCCCTTAACAATAAAGGCGTCGCTGTCGGCGACAAAAAATAGCGCGCCATCGCGTGACTCGCTGCGCAACCACACCGGGCTCTGGCAGCCCCGCACGATGTTCTCATCGGTTTTGTAGCGTTCATCCAGTGCTGGCAGCTCTTTGCCCAGATCGATAATATACTTGTAACGCTCTTCCCAGCCATCAAAAAAACTCAGCGTATCGATAATATCGGCGCTAGTGATCTCTGTACCAAATTCACTCATTTACTGTCCTAATGTGTTTACCGCCACAATCAAAAAAACATGCCGGTTTCTAGCTGTGCCTCTTCGCTCATCATATCGCGGCTCCAAGGTGGATCAAACACCAGCTCAACCTCAACTTCCTGGACATTGGGCACCTTGCTGACCCGATATTCTACGTCGCCCACCAATACCGGCCCCATGCCGCAAGCCGGTGCTGTCAATGTCATGGTAATGCCCACATGACCACGAGCTTGATCTATATCTAGGGTATAGATTAGGCCCAAATTAACCAAGTCAACTGGGATTTCGGGGTCAAAGACAGTTTTTAACGCCTCCCACACCTGCTGGTCACTGATCTGGCCATCACCTGCGTCAGTAAAGTGCAGCGCCTCGGGCTCTTTGCCCAGCGCAGCGGCATCTAAGCCATCTACCCGCACCATTTGGCCGTGATAGCTGAGAGTATAATTCCCCCCCAGCGCTTGGGTGATAGTTACAAAAGTATCTTTAGGGATGGTTACCGGGGTGCCATCAGGCACTCGCCGAGCAGGACAATCGGCCTGCATCACCACCATTTCACGCTCTGTTGCCATAATAAACGCTCGAGTGTGCGGGCTTAACCCACGTTAAAGCTTTCACCACAGCCACAGTGATCTTTGGCGTTGGGGTTTAAGAAGGATAGCTGCCGATTAACACCCTCGGTGACGTAATCGATCTTGGTGCCTCGAATTACGTTTTCACTCGCTTCAGCAACATACAAAGTCACGTCGTCTTGCAGCACAATCTCACGATCATCTGCCGTACCTTTAGCCACTAAGTCCAACACATACATAAAACCCGTGCAGCCACTTTCTTTAACCGACAAGCGCACAGCTGTCGCCGTTTTGTCAGCCGCTAACTGTTGACTAAAATGCTTAATCGCGGCCGGTGTCACCTCAACCAACGCAGTTTGAGCGGGATTAAATTGTTCAACACTCATGCTATTCTCCAAAGGTAATGCGTGTACTGCGTACATAGCATTACGGTCTAGTTGCGCGTTTATTAAGCTAAAAACATTTTGGCTTTTTTTAGGGCGGCCATGAGCTTGGCAACATCGTCTTGATTATTGTACAAGCTAAAGCTGGCGCGCACTGTGCCAGGTATTGCAAATTGATCCATAATCGGCTGCGCGCAATGATTACCCGTGCGCACGGCAACCCCCTGCTGGTCAAGAAGCATACCGACGTCTTGCGGGTGCGCAAAATCACACACAAAACTCATCACCGCTGTTTTATTTGCCGAGGTGCCAACCAACTGATAACCACCCAACTCAAGCAACTGCAGTTGAGCGCTGTTTAATAACTGTTGCTCGTGGGCATCGGCGGCACTGCGATCAAACGATTGCAAAAAATCCACCGCCGCCGCTAAGCCAATGGCACCGGCGATATTGGGTGTGCCCGCCTCAAATTTATACGGCAGCTGGTTGTAGACTGTACCGGTAAAACTTACCGACTCGATCATCTCGCCGCCACCTTGATACGGCGACATTGCTTCTAGCAGATCACGCTTACCGTACAGTGCACCAATTCCTGTGGGACCAAACATTTTGTGGCCAGAGAACACTAAAAAATCACAATCCAGCGCTTGTACATCAATTGGCAAATGGGCAATCGACTGCGCGGCATCTATCAACACCTGTGCGCCCTGCGCGTGGGCTAAAGCAATAATTTCTTTGATCGGGTTGATACTACCCAACGCATTAGACACATGGCCCACAGCCACCATCTTCACGCGGGCATCTAGCTGCGCGGCAAAAGCATCCATATCAATAGTACCGCTCGCATTAACAGCGATTGGCTCTACCGTCGCACCGGTCAACTCTGCCACCATTTGCCAAGGCACGATGTTCGAGTGGTGCTCCATGGCTGACACCAGTACGCGATCACCCGATTTAAGGTTGGCGCGCCCCCAACTGGCAGCGACTAAATTTATCCCCTCCGTGGTGCCTCGTGTCCACAGCAACTGCTCTTTTGTCGGCGCGTTAATAAACGCTGCCAACTGAGCGCGAGCGAGCTCAAATTTCTCCGTCGCACGATCACTTAACGCATGCGCGCCACGGTGTACATTACTGTTGTCATAGCGATAATAATTAGCAATCGCGTCAATCACCGAGTTGGGCTTTTGGGTAGTCGCCGCATTATCAAGGTAAACCAATGGATGGCCGTTTACCTCTTGCGCCAATATCGGAAACTGAGCGCGAATACTCGCCGCATCAAATTGAGTCAAGATCATCTCCATCAAACAACAACAAATCGACATCGCGACCAAACTGATGCGCCAGCTCGGGCAGCAAATAGCCAAGCACTGCTTGATTTTCAAGCTGTTGAATCAACTCATTAATAAAACCAAAACTCAACATTATTCGCGCTTGATCTTTGTCGACACCGCGAGCTTGCAGATAATACAAGGCATCATCGTTAATTTGACTAACAGTGGCGCCATGGGCGCAGCGTACGTCATCGGCGTAGATTTCAAGCTCAGGCTTGGTGTCTATCTCGGCTTTATTTGAGGTTAAAAGATTTTTATTGCTAAGCTGGGCCAAAGTTTTTTGCGCATCTTTGTGGATATGGATACGACCATTAAACACAGCCCGAGCCCGATCGCCGATAATGCCGCGAAACACCTCATTGGTGGTGCAATGCGGTACGCAATGTTGCACATTGGTGTGGTAATCAACCAATTGTTTATTGCGCGGTAGATACACACCATTTAGCTCAACATGAGCGCCGGCACCGCGGTGCATCAAACCGTAATCGATCCGAATCAACTCAGCGCCTTTAGCAATAGCAAAGCCGTCAAAATTAGCGTCGCGATTAAGCTCGACAAACACACCACCTACGTGATGAATCGCCTCGCCTTCTAGGTTTAAACGGTAGTGCTTAAAGCGTGCGTTATCGCCAATAACCACTTCGGTCTGGGCATTAACAAAACCTTTCGTAGCGTCGGTCGCGGTTGCGTAATGCTCAACCACCTCAGCTTCGGCACCCTGCTCTAGCACCACCAACAAGCGAGTGTTGACTAATGGTGCAGCCGTCTCGCTGATTCGATTAACAAGATACAACGGTTTATCAAGCTTAACGCCTGCCGCCACATGCAGTAGTACGCCCTGCTGCAACAGTGCTTCACTCATGGCCGCAAACAGGTGCTGTTCGCTATCAGCTAAACGACCTAAATGCGCCTCAATAATCTTGCTTTGCGCATCGTCAGCATCGGCAAACAGAGTCAAGGCTGCGGGCAACTCACCGCAAGCTGCCGTATCAATAACGCCATCGGTAATCACTAATCGGTAGGCGTCGGCATCAATCCAGGCATCGACCGGAAAACTCGCTGGGTCGCCCTGATTGGCCGCCCCAAAAGATGCCACCTTGCCTAACGCGGCAAGTGATGTGTACTTCCAGCTCTCGGTACGGCGACTAGGCCAATCAACGGCCTGAAACCGTTGGCTGCCGCGCTCGCGCAGGTTTTGAAGCCATTGCGGCGTCGTTAAATCTTGCTCAGGCAGCTCTTTGGCCAGCGACAAAGCTTGCCGCTTAAAATCATTCATTACGCCACCCCGCCTTCCAGCCAACCGTAACCTTTAGCCTCTAACTCTTTCGCTAAGCTTTTATCGCCCGACTTAACAATTTTTCCGTCGGCTAAAACATGTACGTAATCTGGCACAATATAATCAAGCAAACGCTGGTAGTGTGTAACCACAATAAAGCTGCGATCTTTGTTGCGCATAGCATTTACACCATCGGCAACAGTTTGCAGCGCATCAATATCTAGGCCCGAGTCTGTTTCATCCAAAATGCATAAGCTAGGCTCAAGCAGCATCATTTGTAAAATTTCGTTGCGTTTTTTCTCGCCCCCCGAAAAGCCTTCGTTAACACCGCGTTTTAAAAACGCTTGATCCAGTTTCACTTTTTGGCTGGTAGTACGTGCCAGCTTCATAAACTCTACCGATGACAGTGCAGGCAACCCTTTGTGTTTACGCACAGTGTCAACCGAGACTTTTAAAAATTCCATATTGCTGACGCCGGGTATTTCTACCGGGTACTGAAACGCCAAAAACACCCCCTCACGTGCCCGCTCTTCAACCGCAAGGTCAAATAAGTTTGCGCCTTTAAATTCAACTGTTCCGCTACTGACCTCATAACCATCGCGCCCCGACAACACATTGCCTAGGGTGCTTTTACCGGCGCCATTAGGCCCCATAATGGCGTGCACTTCACCAGGCTTTATCTCAAGGCTTAGGCCTTTAAGAATTTCTTTGTCTTCAACGCTGGCGTGGAGATTGTTTATGCGTAACATAGTTCGGTTCTCTCAATCATTAAATTTTGTGGCGGTTAAGCGATACGTCGACCGTCATTAACCTACCGAGCCTTCAAGGCTAACCTCGAGCAGCTTGCCGGCCTCAACCGCAAACTCCATCGGCAACTCTTTAAACACCTCACGACAAAAGCCGTTGACGATCATCGACACTGCCTTTTCAGGATCTAGGCCGCGCTGTGCGCACAAAAACATTTGATCGTCGCTAACTTTTGAGGTGGTCGCCTCGTGCTCGATAACCGCACTGGGGTTTTTGCTTTCAATATAGGGGAAGGTATGGGCACCGCAGCGATCGCCAATAAGCAGCGAGTCACACTGAGTAAAGTTACGCGCCCCATCGGCGCCGGGATTCATCCGCACTAAGCCGCGGTAGCTGCTATCGCTACGCCCTGCCGAAATACCTTTAGCAATTATAGTAGAGCGCGTATTTTTACCAATGTGGATCATTTTAGTACCGGTATCGGCTTGCTGAAGATTATTAGTCAACGCCACCGAATAAAACTCACCAACACTGTTGTCGCCACGCAATATGCAACTGGGGTATTTCCACGTTATCGCTGAGCCTGTCTCAACTTGGGTCCAGCTAATTTTTGCACTTTCGTGACAAACACCACGCTTAGTCACAAAATTATAAATACCGCCTTTGCCCTCGGCGTCACCAGGATACCAATTTTGTACGGTCGAATATTTGATTTCTGCGTTGTCGCAAGCAACCAGTTCAACCACCGCTGCGTGCAATTGATTTTCATCACGCATCGGGGCAGTACAACCTTCAAGATAGCTCACGTGAGAGCCCTCTTCTGCGACAATCAAGGTACGTTCAAACTGTCCGGTGTTTTGCTCATTAATTCGAAAATAGGTTGACAGCTCCATCGGGCAGCGTACACCTTTAGGAATAAATACAAACGATCCATCCGAGAATACGGCTGAGTTGAGCGCGGCAAAATAATTATCTTTTTGCGGCACAACCGAGCCTAAATATTTTTTAATAAGCTCAGGGTATTTTTCAATCGCTTCGCTAATACTGCAAAATATCACTCCAGCCTCAAGTAACTTTTCCCGAAAGGTGGTTACCACGCTGACCGAATCGAATACCACATCCATTGCGACACCGGCAAGTACCGCCTGCTCATGCAGGGGAATGCCAAGTTTTTCATAAGTGGCGAGCAGCTCGGGATCGACCTCATCTAAACTTTGTGGGCGCTCATCCATACTTTTAGGGGCGCTGTAGTAGGAGATAGATTGAAAGTCTACCGGCGGGTATTTAACTTTTGCCCAATCGGGAGATTCCATTTCTTGCCAAGCGCGAAACGCTTGCAGACGCCAGTCGAGCATCCACTCGGGCTCATCTTTTTTAGCCGAAATAAAACGCACCACATCTTCGTTAAGACCGGGTGGCAACGTTTCAGATTCAATAGCGGTATGAAACCCCGCGGCATACTCTTTACTGATTAGGTGCTCTACCTGTTCAGACATTTCTCACCTCTTTCTTCGCTGTGGCGAAGTGCTCAGGAATTACCCGAATGACTAATCACATGCCGCCATAGCGACATTCGATGCGGCTTGGGCGCCGTCTTGTTTGTACTTAACTGACTTTTGCTGTGAGCTTACCGACCACCGTATTAATGTGAGCAATCGTGCGTTCGACTTCGTGCTCGGTGGTGTAGCGCCCCAGTGAAATACGCAAAGTCGCCAACGCCTCGGCATCACTTAAACCAATCGCCTTTAAAACGTAACTGGGCGCCATGCTGGCTGAGGTGCAGGCAGAGCCCGTCGACAAAGCCAGCTCTCGTAGTGACAACAACAACAGCTCGCCATCGAGCTCACCAAATGTCACGCTTAAATGGCCACAGGCACGCGCGCTCGGATGACCATTGACACGAACACCCGGCAAACCCGCAATACCAGCCCAAAGTCGATCGCGCAATTGTGCAACCTGCTCTGGGCTGTTTTTTTGTTCGGAGCCTCGCTCCAGCTCAGCGCGAGCTAAATCGGCGGCCACACCAAAACCCACGCACTGATGAGTCGCCAAGGTGCCAGAGCGCATACCGCGCTCGTGGCCACCTCCGTGGATTTGCGCGGCCAGCTTGAGCGCCGGACTACGACGCACATACAAGGCGCCCACACCTTTGGGACCATAGAATTTATGCGCCGACAGTGACAGCAAATCGGCGCCTAACTCGGTAACGTTTACCGGCATTTTACCCAGCGCCTGCGCGGCATCGACATGCAATAAACAGCCGTGCTCGCGGCACAATTGGGCTATCTCGGCAATTGGGTTAATGGTGCCCAGCTCGTTATTAACCAACATCACGCTCACCAAGCGAGTATTGCTACGCAAGACACTCGCAACCGCTTGAGCTGTAATCCTGCCGCTGCTATCGGGGGCAATCAAACTCAACTCATGCCCCTGCTCGGCCAGCCATTGAGCTGGGTCGAGCACAGACTTATGCTCTATGGCACTTACCGCCAAATGCCCTACATCTTTGCCCGCCGACTCAAACACTCCCTTTAATGCCAAATTGTTTGATTCGGTCGCACCACTCGTCCAAACGATCTCGCGAGCATCGGCGCCAATAAGCTCAGCAATCTGCCCGCGCGCCGTCTCAACGGCCTCTTCGGCTTGCCAACCGTACCGGTGTGAACGTGATGCAGGGTTGGCAAAGTTACCATCAAGCGTCAGGCACTGCGCCATGGCCTCTGCAACCTCGGGGGCAACCGGCGTGGTCGCAGCGTAGTCTAGGTAGATGGGTGTCATACTACTGATCTCAATCCCAAGCGACGCCTAATGGCGGTCACTGCAAACAATGTGTTTTGGCAGAGGCTCGGGTTCTAAATTGGCGCCACGGCGCTCATCTTGACGTTTACAAACCACTTGAATATCTCGCCGCTCCACTAGGTCGGCTAGCGTGATACCACTTAAAAACTGATGGATTTGACCACTTAGGTCCTGCCACAGATGATGGGTAATGCAGATTTCACCGTCCTGACAATCGCCTTTGCCTTTGCAGCGAGTCGCATCCAGCGACTCGCTTACGGCATCAACAACCTGCACGATGGAGATTTCGTTAGCCGTGCCGGCCAAGCAATAACCACCGCCTGGGCCGCGCACGCTGCGCACCAAAGTTTCACGGCGCAGCTTGGCAAACAACTGCTCTAAATACGATAACGAGATTCCCTGACGCTCGGAGATGTCAGCAAGACTCACAGGCCCACACTCACCATGAAGTGCAAGATCCAGCATAGCGGTTACCGCATAGCGGCCCTTGGTGGTCAATCTCATTTGCTTACGGCTGCCCCCAATGCTGGTTAAATCGTCGATCGGTACTCGTCAATATCGCTAATCGTGCCCAGTTGCGCGTAAAAAATAACGCCAAACCAAATGTCCGACCATTTTACTCAACTATTGCACATATTCCAAGCACCGTAAGGCGGCGGGCGACTTAAGCGCAAGGATTCTCGCACTTAGGCCTCAGAATCATCAGCTGACAACGCTTTAATTTCATTGCGAGAGCGAAAGATGTAGTTCTGGGTACTGGTAAGTACACCGCGCAAAATACTCAGCTCCATTTCATCCATACGAATACGCCCGTACAAGCGGCGTAAACGTGTCATAGTTTGGCGCGGGTTGTCCGGCTCTAAAAAGCCCAACTCTTCTAGTGTTTGCTGTAGGTGGTCGTAGTAGCGCTCAAGGCCGTCCACCTTGGCTGGCGGTACATCCCAATCATCGAAGGTTGGTGCTTTACCTTCCTGCCACGTTAAGTGGGCCATGCGCAACTCATAGGCAATCACCTGTACTGCGCACGCTAAATTAAGCGAGCTGTAATCATCGTTGGCCGGTATGTGTACATGGTAATGGCACTTGTGCAGCTCTTCGTTGGTGAGGCCACGATCCTCGCGACCAAAAATTACCGCCACTTCGTGCTCGCCCGCCTCGGCGATAGCTTTGGTGCCACACTCACGTGGGTTGACCAACGGCCAGGGGATTCTACGCTCGCGAGCACTGGTGCCAACCACTAAGCCACAATCGGCAATAGCCTCATCCAATGTCTCCACCACAATCGCATTGTCTAGAATATCTTGGGCGCCAGCAGCGCGCCAAACAGCTTTTTCGGCGGGAAAATCTTTAGGTGCAACTAGGTATAGCTTTGTCAAACCCATGTTTTTCATGGCGCGTGCAGCACCACCTATATTGCCTGGGTGGGAGGTATTCACCAGCACAATACGCAGGTTATTTAATCGGTTTTCGCTCATCAACGCACCCTTGGATAAGATTGCCCATGCACTGGGCTAACTAAAAGGGCGGCATTCTAACAAAATCAGCCGCAAAGGAGTACATTTGCGGCTGATTGTACTGGTTTAGCCGGTATGTGGTTGCTATAATCGCCGGTTCTGGCCACTCCCCTTCGCGGTGACGCTCCGTTCTTTACTGACTCTGACTTGTTGATGGTGCCCCATGGAACCCATGCTGAATATTGCTTTGCGTGCTGCGCGCAAGGCCGGCGAACTGATCGAGCGCGCATCTGAGCGCGTTGACCTTGTTTCTATCGAGGAAAAAGATCGCAATGATTTCGTTACCGAGGTGGATAAAGCCGCCGAGAAAGAAATCATCTACCACCTAAGAAAGGCTTTTCCAGATCACAGCATCATCGGCGAAGAAGGCGGCTCTCAGCCGGGCAGCAACACCGATGTTGAGTGGATTATTGACCCTCTGGACGGCACCACTAACTTTATTCACGGCATCCCACACTACTCAGTTTCTATCGCCTGCCGCATCAAAGGCCAGCTAGAGCACGCGGTAGTATACGACCCCATCAAGCGCGAAGAATTTACCGCCAGTCGCGGCCGTGGCGCAACCCTTAATGGTCGCCGTATGCGCGTTAGTAATCGTCGTGGCTTAGCCGGCGCCCTTATCGGCACTGGGATTCCTTTTAACGGTTACGCGCTAGAGAACATCTCCCCCTATTTAGCCGCACTGCAAGAAATTGCTGGGCAAACAGCGGGCATTCGTCGCGCCGGATCGGCCGCACTCGACTTAGCTTACGTGGCTGCAGGCCGCTTTGATGCCTTTTGGGAAATGAACCTAAATAGCTGGGATATGGCTGCAGGCATCTTATTGGTAAAAGAAGCCGGTGGTCTGGTGAGCGATTTCCATGGCGCACACAATTACATGGATAACGGCAATATTATTTGCGGCGGCCCTAAAGTGTTTAAGCCAGTATTACAAATTGTGAAAAAACATATGGAACACATCCGCTAGCACGCAACAGCCAAGCTCCAAGCATTAAGTTACAACTATAAAAAGGCGGATGAGTTTACTCATCCGCCTTTTTATTATTAACCGCCAGGCACTTACTCTTAGGCACGTAGGTGTTGACCACTAACCCTCAGGCTGCGCTGGTACACTCGGGGAAATCAAAGCCGCCGCTTCGGTTTCGCCAGCCAATTGATTTAACGCCAACACCAACTGATTAATTTGCAACGGCTTGCTTAAGTATTGATAAAAGCCCGCAGTACGGCCTTTTTGCTCATCAATACACATAATATTAGCCGACAAACCGATAATCGGGATTAATGCCGTAGCCGGATCCTTTTGTAAAACCTTCAGTACCTCATAACCGTCCAAGCCGGGCATATCAATATCCAACAAAATAACATCCGGTCGACTGTTGCGCGCGTGATAAATCCCCAAAAATGGCTCTTCTGCCACCTCGAGCAAGTAGTTATCGTAACGACTTAAAAACTGTTGTATTAATCGAATATTGGCGAGATTATCTTCGATATAAAGCATTCGGCACGAACGCTTATTGATCAGCGTATCTGCGCTAGCTAAATCAACCTCCACTACATTTTTAGGGGTCTTATTAACCGCTTTACCGCAGTGCTCTAAATCCAACCAAAAGCAGGTACCCGAATCTACCTCACTGGTAAAACCGATGCGACCGCGCATAATTTCAACCAACTGCTTAGTAATTGCCAGCCCTACTCCCGTCCCTTCAACACCGCTCAACTCGGCGTGTAAACGATTAAAAGGTTGAAACACACTGTCGTATAAATGCGGCGCAATACCAACACCGGTATCGCGCACACTTATACGTAAAAAATGATCCTCACGCGCGGAAAGACTTACCTCCACCTCACCACCTACGCGATTATATTTTATCGAGTTACTGAGCAAATTAAGCAGTGCTTGCTTAAGCCTTCCTGGATCGGCAGTCACGCAGGCATCATCTAAGTTTTGATACTTGGCATGCAAAAAGATACCGCGCGCGTCGGCCTGATGCCGCACCAACGTAAAACAGTCGGCGATCACTCGCGTCACCAGCACTGGCTGCAACTCAGCATCTATATTGCCCGATTCAATTTTCGCCAAATCGAGAACATCATTAATCAAACGCAATAAATGAGCTCCGGCCGAGCGAATCTCTCGTAAATTGTCTTTTTGCACCGCATGGAGATTATCATCGTATTCAAACAGCTGGGTGTAACCCAATATAGCGTTTAGCGGAGTGCGCAGTTCGTGACTCATGCTGGATAAGAAATCACTTTTTGCACGATTGGCTTTTTCAGCGTCTTCTTTTGCCTGCATCACCCGCTCTTCGGCGCGCTTAATGCTGGTAATATCCATATTGGTACCCGACATTCGAGTCGGTTGACCTTGCTCATCAAAACAAGCCCGACCACGGGCACGTATCCAGCGAGTTTCACCCTGTTTAGTATTAACTCGATATTCGATATCAAAAGCGCCCCGCCCCAACATATGTTTGCGTAGGGTGTGATCAAACTTAGGCAAGTCTTCTATATGAATATGGTCACGCCACTGCGACAATCGATCCTGTCCGCGAGTGACTATATCGTCGTTTTCGTTGTAACCTAGATGCTCCCAACAACGATTAGAAAAATGAAAACTATCATCCTCAGCATACCACTCCCAAATACCATCTTTTGAGGCTTGAATAATACGCACTTGGCGCGCTTCGCTTTCGCGCAGCGCCTGCTCGACATTTTTTAATTCGGTAATATCAAAATTGAGACCCGAGATATAACGCGCGCGACCTTGATCATCGCGAATTGAGTCCGCGAGCACTTGAACCCAAATGTACTTACCGGCTTTATTGCGAATCCGATAACAAATGCGCAAAGGCTCAGATGAGCGTAGATGTTCCCGCACCGCCTCGAACATAATGTTGCGATCATCAGGGTGAATATAACTTGGCAGCTGATTGGCATCGTAAAAGACCTCTTTATCAAGCTCGGCATAACCAAGCTGCTGCCAAAAAGCCCCCGACCAATTGATGTGGTTTGTCTCAAGATCCCACTCCCAAAAACCGTAACCACAGCCACAAAATATACGCTGGTAGCGGTAGGCTATCTCGCGCAATTGATCGGTTGTTAAGTTGGTCAGATCTTGGGTAATACTGACATTAGGTTCTTTAATAATCATGCGGCTCTCATAGCGGCTTGCTTAACGACAGCATACCCTGCTTTTATCACAAAAAAAAAGCCCACCGGAGTCCGGTAGGCTTTTCGTCAACAATGCCAGCTAATTGCAACAAAAGCTTAAGGCATTTCGTCTATCTCACTGCCCTCTTTGACCGGCGGCATCAAATCTTCCTTCACGATACGCAGCCACATCAGGGTATTACACGATACATAAATAGATGAGTATGTACCCACGACAATACCGACGATTAATGCCAAAGCAAAACCGCTAATCAGCTCACCGCCAAAAATAAACAACATCATCAATACCAACAACGTTGTTAACGAGGTAATCAGCGTTCGCTCTAAAGATTGCGTTAATGAGGTGTTGATTACCTCAACAGGCGAGCTTTTACGCATTCTGGGAAAGTTTTCCCGAACACGGTCAAACACCACAATGGTATCGTTAAGCGAGTAACCGATAACAGCCAGTACAGCCGCTAATACGGTCAAATCAAAGTCTATTTGAAACAGTGCAAAGAACCCCAACACGATAATAACATCGTGCACCAAGGCCAGCACCGCTCCCACAGAGAACTTAAACTGGAACCGCACCGCCACATACATCATGACCACAGCCAACGCCAAAAGCATGCCCAGGCCGCCTTCATCACGTAGCTCTGCGCCAATCTGCGGGCCCACAAACTCGCTGCGACGCAGCTCTACATCGGTGCCAGTTTTGGCCGCCAACACATCTAAAAGCTCGTCCGTGTATGCGGTATCCAGCGAGTTTTCTGTCAATGCGACAACATTGCTTCCGGCACTGCTTACCTCGATCGAGCCAAAATACTTAGCCGGCAGGACTGAATCGTTAATATCGGCAGCGCTAACGCCACTAAACGTTAACGATTGCGCGTAGTTACCACGATCGCGCGGAGCGCGATCTACAGACACTAACGCCGCATTCGCCGACACACCGGCTAAACGGCGAGCCAAAGACGTCTCGCCGCCATCGGACATAGCACCTTGCGAGCGAATTAACACTTCGCTATCAGAGCCAAACAATACCGCTACGGGATTTACCAAGCCTTCATCGTTTAAAATTTTGCGTATTTCGGGGATATCGGCAGGCTGTGAGAAGCTCACCTCGACCTGCGCACCACCGGTAAAATCTAAACCAAATTTTAAACCGTTCACGGTCAGTGCCGTGATGGATGCTATCAGCAAAACAACAGACAACACTGTTGCTGGCAAATAAGCGCCCATAAAGTTAATTGTTTTGTTTCCTGCTTGTTCGCTAGACATCGTTGACCCCATTAGATCCAAAGCTTCTTGAGATTTTTACGACGGCCGTAAACCAGATTGACCAGCGCGCGTGTACCCATGATGGCAGTAAACATGGACGTTAAAATACCGATAGACAGGGTAACGGCAAAACCTTTGACCGGGCCGGTGCCGATCGCGTAAAGAATAACCGCCACAATTAAGGTGGTTAGGTTGGCATCTAAAATAGTGGTGAAAGCACGATCGTACCCAGCCGAGATTGCCGTATGCGGACTAGCTCCAGCTTTTAGCTCCTCTCGTATTCGGGCAAAAATCAGCACGTTGGCATCCACCGCCATACCCACGGTAAGTACAATACCGGCTATACCGGGCAACGTTAAGGTAGCGCCCAGCAGCGACATAACCGCCACCAGTACTAATACGTTAACGGCCAACGCAATATTGGCAAACACGCCAAACAAGCGGTAGTAAATGATCATAAACAACAACACTAGGCCCATGCCCCACTGCACCGACTTAACACCCAACTGGATGTTTTCGGCACCTAGCGATGGCCCAATAGTGCGCTCTTCGACAAAATACATAGGGGCGGCAAGTGCTCCCGAGCGCAACATCAACGCAAGCTCAGACGCTTCACCTGGGGCATTCAGACCGGTAATCCGAAACTGTACACCCAACGCGCCCTGAATGGTCGCCAAGCTAATCACTTTGTTTTCTGTGTATTGCTCCGGCACTTCGATCTGCTCACCCTGAGCATCAATCTCTGTATTCATGCGGGTTTTGTATTCGATAAACAACACCGCCATGCGACGCCCTATATTAGAGCGAGTGGCGTGATTCATCTTAGTGCCGCCCAGGCTATCAAGGGTGATATTCACTTGCGGTGTATTAGTGTCTGGGTCCAAAGAAGTGGTGGCATTAGCCACATGGTCGCCAGTCAAAATTACTTTGCGCTCCAGCCACGCAAGACGACCTTGATAGTCAAACCGCTCTTTAGCCGCGGCCAATGCGTCGGGCGCGGCCTCTAAACGAAACTCTAAGTTGGCGGTTTTACCAATAACACGTTTTGCTTCGGCGGTATCTTGTACCCCTGGCAGTTGCACAATAATACGGTTGCGCCCTTGGCTTTGCACAATTGGCTCGGACACACCCAGCTCGTTTACCCGCTTGCGCAAGGTCGTTAAGTTTTGGCCTAGTGCGTACTGCTCGATCTCACGCACCGCAGCGTCACTTAACACCGCATGAAACGCAACATCGGCGGTATCGTTTGGCAGATCGGTATTAAACAACATTTGCGGATATTCACCGCGCAACTCTCTCAGTGCGGCATCACGTAATTCAGTCTCACGAAACTCGGCAATAATGGTAGTGCTTTCTACCTCGACCGAACTATAGCGGATACGCGCATCACGCAGCTTATCCTTCATTTCATCGGCGCTGGTTTCTTGGCGTTTTTTAATCGCTGAATCGGTGTCTACTTCAAGTAAGAAGTGCACCCCGCCACGCAAATCCAAACCCAGCTTCATGGGCGCACCGCCCATCGAGACTAACCAATCGGGGGTTGTGGGCGCTTGGTTAAGGGCAACCACGTAATCACTGCCAAGAGTCTCGGCAATCACGCTTTTACCGTGCAACTGAGCCTCGCCATCGTTAAAGCGTAACTTGGCAGACGAACCGTCTTGCTCGGCAGAAAAGTAGCTAATGCCGGCATTGTCGAGCGCTTGCTCGACTTTTTTGAGCACTTTTTCATCGACGGTCATACCGCTAGATGAGCCAGATATCTGTACTGCATCATCGGGCGGGTACAAATTAGGCACAGCGTAAACAAAGCCTAAAATTGCCACGGCGATAATCAGCAGATACTTCCAAAGGGGATAGCGGTTTAACATACGATCATCCGAAACTGGGCCCTGACTTACCACGAAGGCAGGCATCAGGCGTGTTATACATTTATGTCCCGTGCCTATATGGGTCCAAATCCGAACAACTCAAGTGTCCGAGCCTTAATTAAGACGGCAAAAGGCAAACAGGGGCGGATTATACCGAAACTGAGGCCAACAACAATGCGCGCACCTACGCTTCTGGCGCAGGTGGCACGGCTAGGCCTTGACGACCATAAAAATCTTGTAAAAAAGCCTCCAGCGCATCGTTATCTAATGCGTCACGCAACCGGCTCATCACATTTTGGTAGTAACGCAGGTTATGGATAGTGTTGAGCTGAGCACCCAAAATCTCATTACATTTATCCAAATGGTGCAAATAACTGCGGCTAAAATTTTGGCAGGTGTAGCAATCACAGCGCGCATCCAGTGGCGAGGTATCGTGACGATGACAGGCGTTACGAATTTTAATCACCCCTTCATCAACAAATAAATGCCCGTTGCGAGCATTGCGCGTAGGCATCACGCAATCAAACATATCAATGCCGCGACGTACGCCCTCGACAATATCGGCAGGCTTACCAACCCCCATTAAGTAGCGCGGCTTGTTTTTCGGCATTTCGGGTGTCAATGCTTCTAACACTCGCAGCATATCGTCTTTCGGCTCACCCACCGACAAACCGCCAATGGCGTAACCATCAAAGCCTATCGACTCTAAGCCGGCCATCGACTCGCGACGTAGATCTTCGTACATGCCGCCCTGCACAATACCAAACAGTGCTGCTGGGTTATCGCCGTGAGCGGCTTTAGAGCGTGCCGCCCAGCGCATAGACAACTCCATAGAGGTGCGCGCCTCGGCGGGTGTCGCCGGATATGGCGTACACTCATCAAAGATCATCACCACATCCGAGCCCAAATCACGCTGTACTTGAATGGAGATTTCTGGGTCCATAAACACTTTGCTGCCGTCAATCGGCGAGCGAAATGACACCCCCTCTTCTGTGATTTTGCGCAATTTGCCTAAACTAAATACCTGAAACCCACCAGAATCGGTCAGGATAGGCCCGTCCCAGCGCATAAAATCGTGCAAATCACCGTGGGCTTTAATCACCTCAGTGCCCGGACGCAGCATTAAATGAAAGGTGTTGCCCAAGATAATCTCAGCGCCTATTTCGCGGATTTCACGCGGCGCCATACCTTTAACCGTGCCGTAAGTGCCCACCGGCATAAACGCCGGCGTTTGCACTTTACCGCGCGGAAAGCTCAGCTCGCCGCGACGGGCCCGCCCCGACTCCGAGGCGAGCTTAAACTGCATAAAGCATTCACGCTCGCTAGCGTCGGGTGCTTGTTCTGTGACGGCGGCAGATAAAGAATCGGTGGACGAGGTATCGCTAGTCATAGGTAGCTCGGCTTGGCTTTAAGGAGTGGCGCCGGGCAAGTCATCGCCGGCACTAAGATTTTGGGTAATAAACATTGCATCACCGTAACTAAAAAAGCGGTAGTGCTCGGCGACCGCAGCACGGTACGCCGCCATGGTGTGCTGATAACCTGCAAAGGCCGATACCAGCATCAACAACGTAGATTCAGGCAAATGAAAGTTAGTGAGCAACGCATCAATAACCTTAAATTTACAGCCGGGGTAAATAAAAATATCGGTATCGCCCTGCATCGGCGCAATCAGCTCACCCGCCGGCGCTTGTCGCGCGGCACTTTCTAGGCTGCGCACACTGGTGGTGCCTACCGCGATCACTCGCGAGCCACGGGCTTTGGCGGCGCGTACCGCTTGGCACACAGACTCATCGACATCAATCACTTCGCTGTGCATTTTATGATCGGCAATATTATCAACTCGAACCGGCTGAAAAGTCCCCGCGCCTACGTGTAATGTTACAAATGCCAGTTCAACGCCGCGCTCACGCAACTGCGCTAATAGTGCATCGTCAAAATGTAACCCAGCCGTTGGCGCCGCTACTGCACCCTGCTTTTCGCCATAGACGGTTTGATAGCGCTCACGGTCAAGCGCATCGTCTGCGCGATCGATATAAGGTGGCAATGGCATATGGCCGTGCTGCTCTAGTACTTGTAGTACTGGTTCAGGAAAGGTGATCTCAAACAATGCATCTTGCCGTCCGGTCACCTGCAAACGCGTGCCGTCATCCAACACTAATTCAGAGCCGGCCTTGGGCGATTTACTGGCGCGAGTGTGGGCCAATACGTTGAACTCCCCTAGTACCCGCTCGATAAGCACTTCAACCCGTCCGCCGCTGGGCTTATGTGCAAACATCCGCGCGGGGATAACGCGAGTATTGTTAAACACCATTAAGTCTCCCGTTTGCAGCTTATCCAGCAGATCGGGGAATTGCCGATGCTCTAGGCTACCGGTGGGTCCATCCAGACACAGCAAACGGCTACCGCGCCGTTCAATAGCGGGAGTGCGGGCGATTAATTCGTCGGGTAAGACGTAGTCAAAGTCTTGGCGCTGCATAACAGAGAGATCAGAGTTTTTGAAGGCCGGCAAGGTTAGCCCAAAATGCGTTAATTTGCCAGTCAGAGCAAAGCACAATCCAAAGACAACAATAAAAATTTTGCATCAGTGGTTGACGATGGCAAACTCGCTGCTATAATCACGCCCTCTTGGCCAGTGTGGTGAAATTGGTATACACAGGGGATTCAAAATCCCCCGCCCTTAAAAGCGTGCCGGTTCGAGTCCGGCCACTGGTACCATTATTGTTAAACTCGCTGATTATCACCGATCAGAGAGTAAAAAAGCGCAGCTAAACACTGCGCTTTTTTTGTGGGCGCTCTTTTTGTTTGTGGGCGCTCTATTACCTCAGACAGCCTATTTCAAGATCATTCTTAAATAATGCCGCGCTGCACTTGGTATCGCATCAAGTATCACCCGCCTTACTTACCCCAGCCCACACAAGACGATCACCGCAAACTTTTGCACTTGTTAACAACAAAAGTACTCGCCAGATCACAGCCACGCCTTTAAATAGACTTAAACCTGTCCTATGCTGATCACTTAGATGTCGGGGAAACTCTATGCTGCATGAGCAACAAACATTAACAAACACCGAACTGCTGCAATGGTATGACGCGGTTCGCCAGCGCACCGTGGCTCTGACCCATGGTTTGAGCGCCGAGGATATGATGCTGCAGTCTATGTCCGACGCCAGCCCCACCAAATGGCACTTAGCTCATACCAGCTGGTTTTTTGAAACTTTTGTACTAAAACCCTACGCCGCAAACTACCGCGTTTATAATGCGAGCTTTGAATACCTGTTTAACTCTTACTACGATAGCATTGGCGAGCGTCACCCACGCCCTGTGCGCGGCTTACTCTCTCGCCCCTCACTCGAGCAAGTTTTAGCCTATCGCCGTTATATTGATGACGCCATGCAAACGTTTATAGATACGCAGCCAACAGGCGCGTCTATTACAAGCGTGATTACCACCGGCCTGCACCACGAGATGCAACACCAAGAACTGATCCTTACCGATATCAAACACGCGCTGGCGCAAAACCGCGCCGCGTTCAAAGCAGACTGCCGATCTGTCAGCTCTGCGGCACCTGAAGCTCAAGCCAGCCACACAACACCAATGTTCAGCTCCTTTCCAGAAGGCACTTATTGGATTGGCGCCGAGCCTAACGGCTTTAGCTACGATTGCGAGCGCAGCCGTCACCGTGTGTTTTGCAACGCTTTTGCTTTAAGCAACTGCCCGGTTAGTAATGCTCAGTGGCTTGAATTTATGGCGGCCGGCGGCTACCAAGACCCCACCTGGTGGTTATCCGATGGCTGGAGTTACCAGCAACAACACCAATGGCAAGCACCGTTGTACTGGCAAAAGATCGACAACGAATGGTTTGAATTGCGTTTTGATGGCTACCACCGGGTCAACCTATCTGCCCCCGTTTGCCACATTAGTTACTTTGAGGCCGACGCCTTTGCCCGCTGGGCAAATTGTCGTCTGCCCACCGAGTTTGAGCTGGAAGTGGCGGCCGCGCAAAATCCGCTGCAAGGTAACTTTGCCGAGTCGAATCACTGGCACCCACAACCCAAAACACCGCACACCGGCTTACAACAGATTTACGGTGACGTTTGGGAGTGGACCTCGAGCAGTTATGCCCCCTACCCTGACTTTAATCCAGAGCAAGGCGCGCTGGGCGAGTACAACGGCAAATTCATGGTTAATCAGTACGTGTTGCGCGGTGGCTCTTGCGCTACGGCTCAGGCACAGATGCGCCCGAGTTATCGCAACTTTTTTTACCCTCACCAGCGCTGGCAATTTAGCGGCTTGCGTCTTGCCCATTAACATCACTCACAAGGAGAGCTGAGTTATGACTACCGCACTAGCAACGGACAAAACCAAGCCCGCAACCGCGCCACAAAATCAAGAATTTCTTGCCGATGTACTCAGCGGCTTGGCGCTACAACAAAAACAGCTAGCCCCAAAATATTTTTACGATGAGAGAGGTTCGCAGCTGTTTGACGACATCTGCGCACTCGATGAATATTACCCTTATCATGTCGAGCTTGATCTGTTACCCAAAGTGGCTGCAGAGCTAAGTCATTTTTTTCACACCGAACAAGCGGGCGATTTATCCGTGGTTGAGTTTGGCGCGGGCTCGTTACGTAAAATCACCCCTTTGCTGAAGCGCATCAACACCGTTAAAAACCTTACCGCCATCGATATCAGCCAAGAGCATCTGTTAAATTCTTGCGCAGAGCTACGCCATCAATTTAAACATCTAGACGTCACCGCTAAGGTCCATGATTTCACCCAGCCGCTAAGTCTAGACAAAACCGGCTTAACTCGCATGGGCTTTTTCCCAGGCTCCACCATTGGTAATTTTGACCGCATCCAAGCACTGGATTTTTTACGCAGTGCTGGGCAAACCTTGGGTAACGGCGCTTACTTACTGATTGGTGTCGACACCAAAAAACCTAACGATATCCTGCACCATGCCTATAACGATGCTCAGGGCGTGACCGCGCAATTTAACAAAAACATTTTAACGCGTATTAATCGCGAGCTTGAGGGCAACTTTGAGCTCCAACATTTTGCCCATCACGCGTTCTATAACCCCGATCAGGGACGTATTGAAATGCATCTACGCAGCTTGCGTGAGCAGCATGTCCGAGTGGCTGACCACGAGTTTTACTTTGCCAAAAACGAAAGCATACACACCGAAAACTCTTACAAATATCACGCTGCAGAATTTACAGACTTAGCTCAAAAAGCCCACTGGTATACTCGTCAGGTATGGATGGCGCCCAACGATTTATTTGCCATTAGCTTACTGCAGCACCAACCGAGTAACGCAAGCAACAATGATTGTTGATAGTTTTTGCGGGCCGCGTGCGTTAGGTAACCGACACTATATTGTTGTTCTTGAAAAGTTCACATTAGCGCAAAACGCCGATCATATTCCACAGCAAGTCATTCAGCCGCAAGCCAACACAGTCGTCTTATGGCAACAACGCGGCTCTTGGCATGTACGATTTTTTGATAAAGGCCAACCAGTACGGCGTTGCGGCTCTGGCAATATCGCCATCGCTGCTTACATGCATAACCGATATCAACGACCGTTTACTCAAACACTGCAAACTATCGCTGGCACTGTGGTTTTAGGCGTAGATACTACCGGTGCCTATTACCGCGACCGCCCCGGCCAGATAATACCAATAAAAAATCTGGCGCACTGGGAGCACTTATGCCAAACCCCGCTAACAAGTGCCGCACAAATAGGCGGCCGACAAGATTACACTCTGGTATTGCTGCCCAACAGCGAGGCATTATTACGCTTAAAGCTACGCAGTCATGCACTTAAGTTGTACAGCGCCCGCTCGGTGATCGCCCTAGCACCCGCTCCGCGGCACTGGCAATTACGCTATTTTGCACCGCAATATGGCGTACCCGAGGATGCCGCTACCGGCTCTGCCTGCGTGCAGGCCAGTGGTTATTTGGCCAAGAAAACCAATAAGCACCATTTTAACTTTATCCAACGCTCACCCGCCGGCGGTATTATTCACACCGAGCATCGCTCGCAACACACTATCGTCCGTGGAAACTATCAATTAATCAGCGATTAGCGGCCCCAATTTAGTTCTGACAAGTAAAAATCTGCCAACACACATAAACCCGCTGACTGCCGGACAACACGGCACTAAAGCTTGTGTTTAGCAGTGCCGCCTAAGCTCCCCAATGTGTATAATTGCCAAAACCCCGAACCAGAGTGCCGCAATGTCTGCCCAGCGCGAAATACAAGCCGTGATGTTTGCCGATGTGTCTGGCAGCTCCCGCCTCTATAAAAAGCAAGGTAACACTCAAGCTAAAGACCTTATTGATCAGACCTTAAGTATGAGTCGCCGTGTGATCGAGCGCCACGCAGGGGTGGTCGTTAAAAATATTGGCGACGAAGTTATGGCACGTTTTTCCAGCGCTACCGACGCCTGCCAAGCAGCCCTTGAGTTACAGCGTCAATCGCGCAACTTAAAACTGCAGGCATTGCGCATTGGTATTGCTTACGGCGCCACCTTACTCGATTCACAAGGCGACGTTTTTGGTGACGTGGTGAACGAGGCCGCCGAGGTTTCGCACATCGCTCGCGCTCGTCAAATTGTGATTAGCCACGCGGTAATAGAACAACTTAGCCCACTTATGGCGCAACAATGCGACGCGTTTGATCATGTGGTTTTAAAAGGGGCCGAGCAAACTTGCACAGTGTATCGCCTGCACTGGGAAGCCCCCAGCGTTACTCACAGCGCCACTGCGGTAATGGATGTTCGCGAGCTGCACAAAGAGCTCGAGCGCCATCGGTTATATTTGCGCGCCATTGAGCGCGACAGCAACTACACTCCCGAGCAACTACCACTAACCTTTGGTCGCGAGCATAGCCGTGTACACTGGCCGATCAACTCCGTCCGCGCCTCACGTGAGCACGGCAACATTATGTTTCGGCGCGGAAAATATATTTTAGTCGATCACAGCACTAACGGCACTTATATGCAAAATGATGATCAAGCAGAGATAATTTATTTACGCCGCGAAGAGATTCCGTTAACCGGCAGCGGCCGCATTAGCTTTGGCTTACCACTCGATGCAGCAGACAGTTACGTTATCGAGTTCTCTATCGGTGGCGGCACTAATTTGCAGAATTAATCGCTCCGACATCAAACCAGCGAAACATTTCACGGCATTTATTCTTAATCGATAAATACCCACACAACGATATTAAAACCGGTAACGCTACATGTCCCGCTCAAAAACACCCACACAACCGACGACTAAAAAACTTGTTGTTACCACCGCAGGCGTACTAAAGCGCTTAGCCGCCGGAGTTTACGACAGCCTATTAATTATGGCGCTAAGCCTTGCTTATAGTGCCGCCGTGCTGGCAGTAAATACTCTACTGCTAGGCGATACGCTAGCGCCTGGAGAAAAGGCCAACATGGGGGTTTTAGGGTTTATCGGCTGGGTGGCTATTTGGATTGGGTTTTACATTGTGTTTTGGCAGCGTTTTGGACAAACATTAGGCATGAAAGCTTGGCGCCTAAAACTAACCAATGCCGATGGTGGAAAACCCAGTATTAAACAATGCTTATTACGATGCTTGTTTGGCAGCTTATCACTTGCACTTTTTGGCTTGGGGTACTTTTGGCTATGGTTCGACTCCGAGCGCCTTACGCTGCACGATCGGCTCTCGGGAACCCGCGTGGTACAGCTGCCTAAAGGCCACTAAGTGGTGGCCTTAGCAGAATAAAATATTGTTAAAGCAAGCGCTCGAACTATGCAGCACGACGCAACAGCACTACCCCGAGCAAAAAGCATATAGCAATTGGCACCAAAACCGCCACTAACGGCGGAAAACCAAACACAATACTGGAAGGCCCCAATAAACTTTGCACCAACCTAAAGACAATACCAAAAGCCACACCGGTAAAAATTCGCTGCCCCATTGTTACCTCGCGCAGCGGACCAAACACAAACGAGATAGCAATTAACACCAAGCTTGCGGTTGCTAACGGTTGTAACAATTTTTGCCAAAATGCCAAAGTATATTCACTGCTTTCTAGGTTTTGCTCATTCAAATACTCTACATATTCGTGCAAGCTTTCTATCGACTGCGCCTCGGGCGGGACCGCCACAATGTCTAACAACTTAGGTGTCAGCTCGGTGTGCCATTCACGCTCAGGCAATCGCCGAGTAGTTAATGTATCGCCAGTAAAGTTAGTAATCAATACCGTTTCTTCGTGCCATACGCCGTCACGATACTCAACGTTTTGAGTGAAACTTGCCTCTTCGAGCTTGCCGTCAGCAAATCGATAACGACTAACCCCACGCAGATTTCCGCCCGGCTGGACAACATTAAACTGTATAAACTCATTGGATTCCCGATGCCAGACACCGCGTCGAGTTTGTCCTTCATCACTGTAACCTAAAGCAATGGCGCGACGGCTTTCAGAAACTTGATCGGCGTAAGGAATAACATACTCACCCAGTGCAATGCCCATTAAAATAAACAACAACACCGGCTTAAGTACCATCCAAACAATGCGGCCAACCGACACACCCGCTGCCCGCATTACCACCAACTCACTCGATCCGGCCAAGTTGCCAAGACCGATTAAGCAACCAATTAAAACCGCGTAAGGCAAGTATTCATAAGCGCTGCGAGGCAAGCCCCATAAAATATAAATCAGCGCCTCGACCAAGGTATAGCCCTGCCTTAACTTATCCAACTGATCAACGAGCTTGCCAATAAAATCAAGCCCCAACACCAGCAGTAAAACCATTGCCACCGCGCCAACGACCGCACGCGTCACATAACGATTAAGCTTTGACACGCTTACTCCCCAACCGATTTATCAAGTTGCTAGGCCCAACAAAGATTAACCACGCTATGGCAATAAATACAGCATGTACAGACCACAGCCCCGGTAAAATAGGAAACTTGCCCGCCTCCATCTCGGAGCGTACCGAGCTGAGCGCCGCCAAATAAACGAGGTACAGAATAATCGCGGGCAACATTTTTAAATATCGACCTTGGCGCGGATTAGTATGACTAAGAGGCACCGACATAAACGCCACGACTAATACCAGTAAGGGCATCGACAACCGCCACTGTAGCGTTGCCCTGGCCGATAGGCTTTCGTCCTTTAATAAGTCGCGAGTTGGCCGGGCATCGGCCTCTATGTCGTAAGCGGCCGACACCTCGGGCTCAGGAATGTGCTGAGCCAGCTGGTCAAACTCGGTAATTTGATAATTGGCAGAACCCGGCCGGCCTTGATAACGAATTCCATTGTGCAGCTCAAGGTAACGCTCACCAAATTCGCTGTTGTAGCGCTGTTTACCTACCTCGGCAATCGCCACCGAGGTGGGAGTACCTATTTGGGTAAGAAACAATTGGTTCAGTTGAGTTCGGTTGTCACTAATAGACTCAACGTAAGCCACCACCTTACCGCCGTTGAATGGCTGAAAATGACCGGATCTTAATGTGGTAAATTCACTGCGTGAACGCTGCTCGGCAAAAAGCTTTTGCGTTTTAGCCGCGCCCCAAGGACTTACCCACAAACTCATCGCACCAACGATTAACGCCACCATCAATGCTGGAACAGCGGTAATAAGCAGTAATTTCTTTTGGCTCATACCACAGGCACTAAGCACTACCATCTCACTGTCCATATGCAGGCGACCATAGGCCAGTAATATGGCGATAAAAAATCCCAGCGGTACAATCAGCTCTAAAAAGCCTGGTAACCGATAGGCCATAATCGTAAACAGTAAATCAACGGCGATTTTGCCCGAGGCGGCATCGCCTAAGTACTTTACAAAGCGGCCGCTCATAATAATCAGCAGTAAAGTCGTGCTGACGGCGAGCGTCGTCACTAACACTTCACGCGACAAATAGCGAAATACGATCAAAATACAACCATCCTTACAAATTGAGGCGGTTTAACAGACCCTTAATGGGGGCACATGCACGGTAACAACCAAAGATTTTGGCTCCTCGCCCGCTGATGACGTAAACTAGGCGGCATTATCCCGTAACCGAGGCCATTTGTCTCGATATCTGGTTAAGCCAAGCGATAGACCGTACCGCGGCGCTGTTCGTTCCAAGATCTGTAGGCCGACTTCCATAAGCCTGTTGCCTCAGACCCGTATAGCGCACATCGATTATCGCTAACTGCTCGCAATACAAAATCTATTAGGGGTCATACATGCAATTTCAAGCTAAGTCATTCGATGCTGCCAGCCATCGCAGCCCGCTTCTTGTGGTAGGCGTATTTTCCAATACAACTCTAACCCCCGGAGCCCATCTGATCGACCAAGCAGGCAAAGGCCAGCTAAGCAAGTTACTAACCCGCGAGAAATTCACCGGCGCTCGCGGCACCAGCCTAATGCTGCATCACAGTGTGGGCCAAACCGCCGAGCGGCTATTAATTATCGGCTTAGGCCCGCTCGAAAAAAGCTCGATTGAACCTGCAGCGATAAATGCCGCCCTTAATGCACTGCAAAACGTAGCAAAAAGTGCCACATACAAAAGCCTCAGTATCGATCTGACTGGAGTTTCAGTTAGCGGCCAAGCCAGCAGCTGGTTAGCGAGCCACATTGCACAAACATTAACCACCGGGTTATGGCAATTTGATCAACTTAAAAGTCAAAAATCCAACAAGCTTAATATCAACAAAATTACTGTTAACACCGACGGCAGTGCAGCTACGATAAAAAAATCGCTAGAACAGGGGCAGGCATTAGCCGACGGCATGAACTACGCCCGTGAGCTGGGCAACCTGCCCGGCAATATCTGCACGCCAAGCTACTTAGCCAACCAAGCCCGTGCGATGGGTCGCGGCCAAAGCAAGTTAAAGGTAAGCGTACTCACCGAAAAACAAATGCAAGCCGAGGGCATGGGTTCGCTCCTGTCAGTATCAGCTGGCAGCGACGAACCCGCCAAGTTGATTGTCATGGAGTACCGAGGCGCGGCTAAATCGCAAGCACCCAACGTGCTCGTAGGTAAGGGTATTACCTTTGATACCGGCGGCATCAGCCTTAAGCCTGGCGCCGGTATGGACGAGATGAAGTTTGATATGTGCGGTGCCGCCAGCGTATTTGGCACCATGAAGACGCTACTCGCACTGCAGCCCAAAATAAATGTAGTGGCTATTGTGGCGGCGGCCGAAAACATGCCATCGGGCGGCGCCACCAAGCCTGGCGATATTGTCACCTCTATGTCGGGACAAACTATCGAGGTGCTAAATACCGATGCCGAAGGCCGATTGGTGCTGTGCGATGCATTGACCTACTCCAAGCGCTTTAAACCCAAAACAGTTATCGACATTGCTACGCTCACCGGCGCCTGCGTTATCGCTTTAGGCAGTCACGCACATGGCTTGTACAGCAACGACCAAGCATTTGCCGATCGACTTTTAGACGCAGGTATCGAAGCAGGTGATCGCGCTTGGCAAATGCCGTTATGGGATGAATACCAAAAACAACTCGACAGCAATTTTGCTGATATCGCCAATATTGGCGGTCGCGAGGCGGGCAGCATCACCGCCGCCTGCTTCTTATCGCGCTTTACTAAAGATCTTTGCTGGGCACACTTAGACATCGCCGGTACAGCGTGGAAATCTGGTGGCGCAAAAGGCGCTACCGGCCGCCCGGTACCTTTGTTAGTACAATATTTACTCAACAATAAATAAACCCATGACCGAAGTAGATTTTTACATCCTTAGCAGCGATGAAACAGATAAGCAGCTGGCGTTTGTCAGCCGCTTATGCCAAAAGGCCATCAACAATGGCTTGCGGGTGCTTATCGCAGCCAATGACGAAGCCCAACTGCAGTCAGTCGCGCAGTATTTAACTCATGAACGTCCCGAGAGTTATCTGCCGTGGCGTCACAGTGATGCCACCGACCGCGGCGAGCCCATCGCCCTTGATTGCAAGGGCGAGTGCGGCAATCATAAAGATGTACTGATAAACCTATGTGCGCAGCTACCAGAATACTTCAGCCGTTTCAGTCGAATGGCCGAGGTAGTCATTCAAACCGATACCGTACTTGCACACACCCGCCAGCATTGGAGTTTTTTAGGCGAGCGAGGCTACCCTATTCGGCATCACAAAATGGGACGTGGTTAAGGTTAACGACATGAGCGATACGCCCGAGAAAACTCGCAGTGAATTATTAAACGAGCTGGAATCTATTCAAGGGTTACTGGATGACGATGAGATTCCGGTACTGCAAGAAGTAATAGAAAGCCTTGAAAAACACCACAATAATGCACTGGGGCTGCATGAGGTCAATTACGAATTGGACTTGGGCAATAGCGCGTTAACCGCTGAGCAAGCCAACAGCCACGAACCCGCCGAGAAAAACACCACCAGCCGCGCACAACATAATACGGCTCAGGGTGAGAATCCTTTTTTACCACAGCATATTCGCTCCCGTTTACGAGGCAACCGCGCGGGTGATTTTGCTACCGAGGCAAGTGATTTAAAAAATACCGCACGACAACAACTGATTGATGACGTTATTAACGATTTACTGCCACAATTAAAAGCCACTTTACACACAAAGTTATCCGTTTTAACCGATGCCCAGCTGCAAGCGCTAAACAGTCAAAGCGATTAACCTACTTTGCAGCCTCAGCTACGATTGTGGTCTAAAATTCTTACCGCCTCGCACCAGCATAAACAAACCGCCCGCAATAACCACCAACACCATATTGGCTATAAACACACTTAAATAACCGTAAGCTTCAGCCACACCGCTAATCAATACGCTGCTTAGCAAAGTCCCCACATGGGTGGTATTGGTGTACAGCGCCGAAGCACTCCCTGCCCGCCCCGGCAACATCTCTTGCACCACGGATACGCCTAAGCCTGCCAGCACACCAACAAACACCGCGTTAGCCAACTGTAAGGCAAATAACTGCCATAGCTGATCAGCCCAGTAAACCCCGGCATACAACACTAAACCGGCCAAAGCGCTGGCACGCACTAAAGTTAAAGGGTTCATTCGCGCCGCCAACACCCCAGCTAACAACATTACCGGAACCTCGAGCCCTGCGGCAGCCCCCATAATCCAACCGACCCAACTGATTGAAATATCCAGGTTGCGTGTTAAGTGCAAAGGTAAGCTAATTAAATAGGCGTTATTAACACACCACATCAATGAAAATGCTAAGACACACAACGCCAAAGACCAGCGCGAGCGTACATCTAACCCACGCCACAAACCCGATTTAAGCTCGGCCACATCACCCGAGTGGTTCTCGACTTTTAAAGCAGGCAACATTTTTGGACTGACAATCGCCACCGCCGCAAACAACCCCGCCGCTACCGAGTACAAGCTGGTAAAGCCCCAATGACTGGCAATTAAAAAACCAGCTGGAGGGCCGGCCACCCAAGCAAACGCAATTTGAGCCCGCACCACGGCATTAAACAAGGCAATACGCTCTAACGGCAAACTGCTCTCGGCGTACTCTAAGCTATAAGCCAATATCTGTGAGAACGCCACCATCGCCAAGCTCAGCAAAAATATCGCCGATAAACACGTCAGCCAATAATGACGCGACAGTGCAAACACCAGGCAACCCAGCACGCCAACTACACACAATGCCACCACCAACATACGCCGATCTTTAAGTGAATCAGACCAAGCACCAATCAGTTGATTGTAAACGATACTGCCAATTGCAATGCCCGCGTATGGAATGCCGACCCAAAACGGGCTCACACCCACCTCATCGGCAAAAAAGATGCTCAGCGTCGGCAGCAACAATGCCCCCACGACGCCCATCGCAAAGGTCAAAAAATAAATGCCCAGCGCTACCGGAGTAAACAGCATCGTATTTCTTAAAAGAACGTTCACTCTCACCTCAAGTTATAATTGGGCATTATGTTATGCCCGCTAATATCAATGACCCAATGCAAAACCCCAGCCTGAGCAAGCTCAGGCTGGGGTTTTATAATATTGCTAAGTCTACACCAGAATTCGATGACAACAGAGAAAGAAGCGTAAAGTCCGTTAGACTAGAGCCGCCACAAGATCCTAGCAGACACTATGTAGCTTACTGTGATCCATTGAAAAGACAATATCACTCACCGTCCAGCTTGGCCTTTAAGTCGGCAAACGGGTTGTAAGTCGCAGGTTTAATTTTGCTTTCCGTGGTACTGCCGTAGCGCACCAAGTTCTCAAATTTAGTGTGCTCTTCATCGTGGCAATACAAGCATAGCAACTCCCAATTACTGCCATCGCTGGGGTTATTGTCGTGGTTATGATCTCGGTGATGCACGGTTAGTTCGGACAAATTCTTGTGGGTAAATTCACGAGTACAGCGACCGCAAATCCACGGGTAGAGCTTTAACGATTGTTCACGATAGCCCGATGCCCGCTTATTGTTGTACTCCAACTGGGCCGCACGCACTTTATCAAAATTACTGGGGGTACTCATAAAAGCCTCACTCCTGTTCCGTTAGAGCATAAACCAAAGCTGTTATCAGGTATAGGCTCCTGTGTGGGGCTCTACCCCACAATAGCTAGCCACCCCCCAAAGCCACTGCAATACCGTAGCCTGCGGCGTACAAAGTTTTTGAACCGCTCCACGCGGCAAAAACATAGGCAGGGATAAACAACAAAGCACAACTTATTGCCCTGCCAGTAAACAAATAAACCAACGCTAAAAATGTACACGCCGCCACAGCAACCCCCTGTATGCTGCTAATACTTGAGGAGTATTCAATTTGACTTTGCAGATACAGCGAAATTAACGCGACCAGATACGCCGCAACCACCAATAAAAATTTCATACTTTTGCCCTAAGCCCTGTAAAACATAAGTTCGCCCCTAACAGGCATATTACAAATGGAGCTAACACGCAAAAGGCCCGTCAGGCTAAAAGCCTACGAGTGTTTTTAAATATCGAAGATTGCACCGATGAGATTTGATAAATAAAATAAAAATCCATTTAAGAGCTTCCGTTATATTCTTGCGCACAAACTACTGAGTGCTACTTAAACTTAATATTATCCCACAACGATTTAGATGCCAAGCATTCAGGCACGCGCACTTAATAATCAGCGCTGACAACCACAGTTTTTATTTAACCATTAAAAAAGCCCAGCTTGATCGCTCAAGCTGGGCTTTTAAACACGACCAATTTACCCTTACAGCAAAAGACGACGTACGTCGGCAATTACAGCCGTTAGGTAAGTAAAGAAGCGTCCGGCATCGGCACCATTGATGGCGCGATGATCGTAAGATAACGCCAGCGGCAACATGTTGCGCGGGATAAACTCACTACCGTTCCAAACAGGTTTCATTTGTGCGCGTGAAACCCCCAAGATAGCCACTTCTGGCGCATTAACAATGGGCGTAAAGCCATTGCCACCCATAGCACCCAAGCTTGAGATAGTAAAACAACCACCTTGCATATCCGCAGCGGTTAGTTTGCCATCACGCGCTTTTTTAACCAAAGCGGTAAAGTCGTCGGCTAATTCCCACAAGCCTTTTTTATCGACATCGCGAATCACTGGCACCATCAAACCGTTAGGGGTATCTACAGCAACCCCAATGTGCACATATTTTTTCTGCACAATGTGCTCGCCATCGTGATGCATCGAGACGTTAAAGCTCGGCTCGGCGACCAATGCGGCGGCACAAGCTTTTAGCAAAAATGGCAGGGGCGATAACTTGCTACCACGCTTTTCGGCTTCGGCTTTAAGGCCTTTACGGAAGGCTTCCAGCTCGGTGATATCAGCATCATCCCACTGCGTAACGTGCGGAATGTTAAGCCAGTTACGCACCATGTTGTTAGCGGTGAGCTTTTTAACTTTGCTCATTTTTACGGTTTCGATCTCGCCAAACTTGGCAAAATCGACCGCTGGAATTGCAGGAATTCCACTACCAGCTGCAGTCGCACCATTACCTGATTGGCTAACGGCTACGATGTTTTTGACGTAGCTGCGAACATCGTCTTTGTTAATACGGCTGCGCGGACCACTGCCTTTCACTTGCTTAAGATCAACGCCTAACTGACGCGCCAATTTGCGCACAGAAGGACCGGCGTAAACCTCGGACGAGTTAACCACTGCGACGTTGTCGGCTGTTACCGGTGATCCGGCTGAAGTGGTCGGAGTGTTCACCGGGGCGCTTGGTGCTTGAGGCGCGGCCTCAATTTTAGCTGCAACCGATTCAACTTCCATTTCACAAATGGCGTCACCCTGAGAAAGCTTGTCACCCTCTTTGGCGATAACCTTAAGCACTTTACCGGCACTAGGTGCTGGAATTTCCATCGAGGCCTTATCAGTCTCCAGCACGATCATGGTGTCACCTTCACCAATTTCATCGCCAGCACTGATGGATATTTCAATAACTGCAGCGCCTTCAGAGCCGCCAATATCTGGCACAGCAACAGTCTCAACCGAACTGCCAGCAACCGCTGGAGCTGCAGCACTGGATTGCTCAGGAGCGGCCTCAGCCACCTCTGACGCAGCACCAGTCATTACACCCAACTTATCGCCTTGCGACACTTTGTCGCCTTCTTTTAAGTCGATGCTAATAATTTTACCGCTAGCCGGCGCTGGAATTTCCAGTGAAGCTTTATCGGTTTCTAACACGACAAGCGAATCGCCTTCATTAACTTCATCGCCAACAGCGACACAAACCTCAATCACATCAACGTTATCTGAACCGCCAATATCAGGGATAGTAATCGTTTGTTCGGCCGATGCGGCAGCAGGTGCAGCTTTAGGGGCCGGCTCACTTTTAGCCGGTGCCGCTTGCTCAGCACTTGCACTCGCTTCTGTTTCGATTTCAAAAATCACATCGCCTTCAGAAACTTTATCGCCGTCTTTAACTTTAATAGCCGTGATTTTTCCGGCAACAGTACTCGGTATTTCCATCGAAGCCTTATCGGTCTCTAATACCAACAGCGAGTCATCGACTGCAACGGTATCGCCAACGGCGACCGATATTTCAATGACATCTACATTTTCCGAGCCGCCAATATCAGGGACTTTAATCGATTCAATTGCCACGGTAACTCCTCGCTACTTTTTTAATCCGCCCCAGCTTGTGGCTGTGACTTACGTTATCCAATGATCTTGCAGGGCGTCTCTTAGACGCCCCACTTATCGCGGGTAGGCGACTATACGGTCAAAGGATCGGCTTTTTCTGGATCAATACCAAACTGTTTGATGGCTTTAGCAACAACGTCGGCTTTAATTTTGCCTTGGTCAGCTAAAGATTTAAGCGCTGCGATCACAACAAACTCGCGGTCAACTTCAAAGAAGTGACGTAGTTTTTTACGTGAATCACTGCGACCAAAGCCGTCGGTACCCAGCACTTGATAATCGCCAGGAATAAACGCACGCAATTGTTCTGCGTAGTTTTTCATGTAATCGGTGGCGATAATAAATGGCCCTTCTTGAGCTTCAAGAACCTCAGTCACAAAGGCCTTACGTGGTGTTTCAGTTGGGTGCAATAGGTTCCAACGAGCGGTTGCCTGACCTTGACGGGTCAACTCGTTAATACTGGTCACACTCCAAATATCCGCTTCAACACTAAAGTCGTTGCGCAGAATTTCGGCCGCCGCAATTACTTCATTCAAGATAGTGCCCGAGCCCATTAACTGAACGCGATTTTTCTTTTTACCGGCGCCTTTCTCAAGCTGATAAATACCCTTAATAATGCCCTCTTCTACGCCCTCTGGCATATCGGGGTGAGCATAGTTTTCGTTCATCAGGGTAATGTAGTAGTAACAGTTCTCTTTGTCCTGATACATACGTTTCAGGCCATCTTGAACCAACACCGCCACTTCATAAGAGAAGGTTGGATCATAGCTGCGACAGTTAGGAATAGTATTAGCCAAAATGTGGCTGTGACCATCCTGGTGCTGCAGGCCTTCACCATTAAGTGTCGTACGTCCAGCGGTACCGCCTAGCAAAAAGCCTCGCGCTTGAGCATCGCCAGCCAACCAAGCTAAATCGCCAATGCGCTGGAAACCAAACATAGAGTAGTAAATATAAAACGGCAGCAACGGTTGTGCATGGTTGCTGTAAGAAGTCGCTGCGGCAACCCAAGCTGCCATAGCACCGGCTTCGTTAATACCTTCTTCTAAGATCTGGCCTTTCTCATCTTCTTTGTAATACATGATCTGGCCGGCGTCTTGCGGGGTGTACTTTTGGCCAAGAGCCGAGTAAATACCCACTTGACGGAACATACCTTCCATACCAAAGGTACGCGCCTCATCCGGTACAATCGGCACCACTTGCTTGCCAATCTGCTTGTCTTTAAGCAGTGTGTTTAATACCCGAACAAAGGCCATCGTGGTCGAGATTTCACGCTCGCCAGTTCCTTTAAGCTGCGCTTTAAATGCATCTAGCGCAGGAATTGGCAGCGACTCAAAATCTGATTTACGCGAAGGCAAGTAACCATTAAGAGTGCGACGACGCTCTTGCAAATATTGCATCTCGGCGCTGTCATCGGCTGGACGATAGTAAGGAATATTAACCAGCTCTTTATCGTCGATTGGGATATTAAAGCGATCACGGAAAGTTTTAAGCGCTTCTATGTCGAGCTTTTTAACTTGGTGAGCGTTATTAACCGCCTCACCTGTTGGCCCCATACCATAACCTTTAACGGTTTGCGCCAAGACAACCGTAGGCTGACCTTTGGTATTAACCGCATTGTGGTAGGCGTTGTACACTTTGTGCGAATCGTGACCGCCGCGCGCCAGATGCAGAATTTCGTCATCAGACAAATCTTTAACCAACTCCAACAACTCTGGGTACTTACCAAAGAAGTGTTTGCGCGTGTAAGCGCCACCGTTGGCTTTGTAGTTTTGCATCTCACCGTCAACCACTTCGTCCATGCGCTTTTGCAGCAGGCCGGTGGTATCTTTTTCCAGCAGGGCATCCCATCCGCCGCCCCACAGAACTTTAACAACGTTCCAGCCAGCGCCACGGAATACACCTTCAAGCTCTTGTACGATTTTACCGTTACCGCGTACAGGGCCATCTAGGCGTTGCAAGTTACAGTTGATGACAAAAATCAAATTGTCGAGCTGCTCACGGCCGGCCAAGGCAATAGCGCCCAAGCTTTCTGGCTCATCACATTCGCCATCGCCCAAAAAGGCCCAAATCTTACGGTCGCCTTTTTCGATCAGCTCACGCTGATCCATATAGCGCATAACTTGCGCTTGATAAATCGCGCCAATAGGACCAAGGCCCATCGATACCGTGGGGAACTGCCAGTAATCGGGCATCAACCAAGGGTGCGGGTAAGACGACAAGCCTTTGCCATCAACTTCGCGACGGAAGTTATCTAACTGATCTTCAGTCAGACGACCTTCAACATAAGAGCGCGCGTACATACCAGGAGAGCTGTGCCCCTGGAAGTAAATCAAGTCGCCCGGCTTATCGCCATCGTTACCACGGAAAAAGTGATTAAAGCCCACTTCATATAACGTCGCGGCCGAAGAGAAAGAGGCGATATGGCCGCCTAATTCGTCATCATTTTTATTGGCACGCACCACCATCGCAATAGCGTTCCAGCGAATAATCGAACGAATTTTACGCTCAATATAATAATCGCCAGGGCTTTGAATTTCTTTAGAGGGCGGAATGGTGTTGCGGTACGGGGTGGTGATAGCCGAAGGCTGATCAATACCGTGGTCTGCTGCAGACTCGGATAAGCTCTTCAGAAGAAATGCGGCACGCTCTTTCCCCACGTGACGAACTACAGAATCGAGGGCTTCACGCCACTCCCGGGTTTCCAGAGCATCAATATCTTCTATCATCTAATTCTCCTCAGTCATGCGCCTTTTGAGCACATTTGGACACAGCGTTAACACCAACGCAGACCGTACCTGGCAGGATAGCTACCAGTGGCCTCGCCCCATTACGTGTGACTATATTAGGGTTAAACGTGGCTATTACCCCAATACTGGGGCCCAAAAATGCGCGAATTTTTACATATTTACGGCTTTTTTGCTAGTCCTGCGTTATAAGGCTCGGGAGCCGTCGCGATCGGTATGCATTTTGCTCAGACAGGCTAAATTTCAGGCAAAAGCAATCGGCACGGGTTCTACTAACGACACTTTAAGGCAAAACCGGACCGTTTAATAACTGCTTTTGCAATCGTCCCCAGTGACTAGCTTGCTCTTTTGACTGGGCCTCGGGGGTATCTATATCGGCTTGACCTTCAAGCACTAACGCGTTGGCGACTCGCTCGGCCAGCGTTTGCCGATACTTTTTAATCGATGCCGGCGTCGCATCAGCAACAGCGGCCATCACTGCCGCGTTGGGTGCATGGGCGTCTACCAACTCGTGCCACAGCGCGACACTTGCTTGGCGCTGACCACTGGCGTGGTTATTTGCTAATCTTTGGCCAACCAACGAGCGCGCCTCGGCCAACTCGGCCGCCGACCAATCACGGGCAAGCTGCTGATGCACAAAAGCGCGCAACTGCTGAGCATCCACCGGCTCGCCAGTCTCGGCATTAGCGTAATAAACCACTATCGCTGGTCGGCCCGCTAAGCGCCAATCAAACACCACAACTTGTGCGGGCTGAATAGCAGACACAACCATCGCTGGCGCATCATTTGACTCAATCTGAGCTTCGGTATCGCTTGCTAAGCCAGCGCTATGCATTGCGGTTTCGATTTGCGAATCGGCAATGGGCGAATTCGTGGTTGCCGCATCAGTCGCGGCATCGCTTGCCAAAGGTATCGCCGCGTCAACATCAGTCACATCATCAGTCACGCCATCAACGGTCAGTTGAGAGGCAAAATCTTCGATGGTATTGAACGGCTTGGTTAGCCGCTGCTGTTTTAACGATTGACGCAACAGCTGCGCGGCGAGCTGGACGTAGGCGTAATCGGCAGCGCTAGCGCCCTGCCCTTGCAAGTACAGCGCAAGACCAGAATCATCAGTCGTGGGCATCGCTACAGCTGGCTCATCTGCCGCAACCAACAATCCATAAGTGGCAGGGCGCGGCGCGGCGCTATCGTTTTCTAGCAGGTAATGCTCTGTTAACGCCGCCAACCGCTGTGCCTCTTGGCGGTACAAGTTACCGTAAAGTAAAACACTTAAACGCGACACTCGATAATGCACGTGTTCAAACTCGCGTAACTGTCCAAAGCTGATACTAGGCAATGCTTTGGCGCGCTCCGAGCGGCTCCAACTAGGCCGATAATGCAGCCCATTTAAATGTTCACTTAAACGGCTATCAAGAGTGTTCTGCGGCGCGTTTAAACGATCGAGCACAATTTTTTTCGCTCGATTAAAGCGTCGCTCGGTAACCTTTAACTCGTCTACGGTTTGAGCTATCCGGGTAAGCAACAAGCCTAGCTGCGAATTGTAACCATGGGTATAAATATCCAACCCTAGCGGATGCGCCGTTACACTAAAATCAACTCCGGCCAAATGTGCCGCATAGGCATTTTCATTAAGCTCCTGACGAATCAACTCGGCCACCAGCTCGGCGGCCACCGCAGCGCGAGCACTGGCTCCGGCGGCAGGAACCTCTAGTCGCAATAACGCCGAGGCGACTGGGCTTGTCGTTTCGGCTCGACTAAACCAAGCCTGAAAACGCGGCTTACTAAACAGCGTTACGCGCTCATCAATACCCGTTTTTTGCGCGCTGGGTAGCATCGAAGCTTCTTTAGTACTCAAGCGCCTAGGAATAAAATTATTGCGCTCAGGAAAATCTAAACGTCTGCGTACCGCAATCTTAATATCCGGATGCTGTTCGATTGATTTAGCCACTGAGAACGGTGTCAGCAACACTGGGCTGCGCTGCTCACCGTCCACCGCCGTCTTTGACGTCAGACTAATTAAAACATTATTACTGCGTAAAAAATCCAAATAGCGTCGTGTCAGGCGCTCATTAAAATCATTAAAACGATAAGGCCCGTACAGCACATCACGCGGCGCGTAGTAATGTAAAGCATGCACCAGTTGCGCCGGATCACGCACGGCCGTGGCGTCACGATAACGAAAGTTAAGCGCCGCTGCGCGAGCTAGCTCGTCGTGACGCCAAGCGCGTAAGCCTCGCGCCCGAATTTGATCGAGCATGTAAAACACCAGCGCAACCACTTGATCTTGCGCGCGCAGTCCAAGCTCGGTTAAATCAATCCGCACTTCGTATAAGCCGTCAAAGCGTGACTGCATTCCCATACCCGTATCGATGGCATCGGCCCAACCCAAGTCTTTTAACAGTGCCAACAAACTACCGGGCCCACCATCGGCTAACAGCCTTGACACATCGGCCAACGGTTTCTCGGCGTACAGTGCCAACGGGTTGGGCACAGGGAACAACAACTGCAATTGCGGTTTAGGAATATCAGCTTGAATTTGCACCATGAGCGGCAGCACTTGCGGCGCAAATAACGGCGGATACTCCCCCTTACGCAGATTGCCTGGGGCTTTATCGCTCAGACGACTCAGAGTATTGGTTACCAATTGCTGCTGTTGCTTAAGTGGCAGATTAGCCACAAGCGCAAGACGCATACGCGCGGGAGTATAAAATCGGTTGTAATTATCTTGCAGCGCCTTAGCCACCACCGGCAACTGCGCAATACTGGCGGATACGCCCTGGCGCCGCGCCATCGGGTGCTTGGCATTAAACAGCGCACTAAAAACATCCTCGCGCCGATCGGTTAATGTAGCACCCAGCCCCGAGCGAATATTACTGGCTAATAAATTTTGACCAAGCGCTATTTGCTCATCGGACAAGTCGTCACCGCGACTAATTTGCTCGACAAAATGCTCCAGTGCTCCAGCCAATTGGCCAACTGGCACAGACAAACGATACTCTGTGTGCTCGGACTGCACCGCGATATCAGCGGCAGGATCGTTGTACAGCACTAACGCCAAGAGGTTATTAAGCTCTGGCAGTGTGACTGGATCTTGGTTGGCGCCGGCCAGCACACTAAAGGCCCAATCGGCCTCGGTTGCAGCTGGGTCGTTAACCAGCAGTACCTGCATGCCATTATCGTAAACCAACGCGCGATACCGACGCGGATCTTCGGGACTGGCAATCACCTCTTCGACTCGATAGCGCGAAGATTTTTGCGTTATTTGTCGAGCTGAGTCAGTTGCCGTTTGCGCGGCCGAGCTGGCGTCCAAAACCGCACCAAAATTAGACGTGGACTCCGGTGCGGCAGCCACACCCACGGGCAACAAACCCAGTACAATAAAGCTCAATACAGCCGTAAACGATGCCGCATTACGCAGCCAGCACCGCACAATCATTACAAAGACTCCGAAGTGTCTGATAAATGCTTTTCGTGCGCTTCGGCGCGGATCCCCATAGGCCATGCATAGAGAATGGCTTTGACTAAAGTGGCTAACGGTATGGCAAAGAACACCCCCCAAAAGCCCCACAAGCCTCCAAACACTAAGACCGCCATAATAATGGCTACCGGGTGCAAGTTAACCGCCTCCGAGAACAGCAGCGGCACTAATACATTGCCATCTAAGCCTTGGATAATGGTGTACAGCAGCATTAGGTAAAAGAACTCTGAGCCCCACCCCCACTGAAAAAAGCCAATCATGGCAACGGGTATTGTCACCACCGCTGCGCCGATATACGGAATCACTACCGACAAACCCACCGCGATTCCCAGCAACGCGGCGTAATTAAGGCCCAGCAATGTAAAGCCCACATACGACACCGAGCCAACAATTAAAATCTCGATGGTTTTGCCACGCACATAATTGGCAATTTGTTGGTTCATTTCAGCCCAGATTTTAGTCATTACCGGACGCTTATGAGGCAAAAAACTTGCGATCCAAGAAGCAATTAGCGAGCTATCTTTTAAGAAAAAGAACACCAAGATAGGCACCAAAACAAAGTACACCAGCACCGTCATTAATATGGGCAAGCTGCTTACCGAGAACGTCAGCACATTTTGCCCCATGCGGCCCAGCTCGGCGGTGGTCGCCGCAATAAGGTTTTCTACCTGAGTGTGTGTGACTAAATTGGGGTAGTTGTCGGGCAACAGCAGCAACACGCTTTGCCACTCGCTTAGCATTCGCGGAACCTCGGCAAAGAGCCGGCCAGTTTGCTGCCACAGCACTGGCAACAGCACTAAAAGCACCGAGGCAAGCATGAGCAACAGCAAAATAAAGGTGAGACTAACCGCCAACCAATGCGGCGCGCCCCAATCGCGCAGCCGCACCACCAAACCCTGCATTAAAAACGCAATAATAATACTGGCGATCATAGGCGCCAACACCAGCCCCATGGTTAAAATAACCAGTAAGCTAACGGCGATCATCACTACCAGCAGTACCGCTTCTTCATCCGAGAAGTAACGGTCGACCCAGCTGCGGACTATTTTCAGCATTGTTGTATAACTCTCCAAGTACCCACTAAGCCGAACCACCCTTTTCAATCACATAAATATATTCATCACCGGCATCGATAAATTCGATCAACCGATGTTGGGCAAGCTGTACAAAGGCATGAAAATCTCTGACCGAGCCAGCATCAGTAGCGCGTACGATAATGCGCTCGCCCACCGCCAAATCGCGCATAGCCTGCTTTGCCCGCAACAGTGGCAAAGGGCAACGCAACGTTCGAGCATCTACTGATACCGCACACTGGAGGGAACTGCTCGGATCAACCTTTGTCATACCACCTACAAACTCACATCAGACCCGCCGGCGCATCGCCAGAAGTGACCCGACATGCTAGTTAACATTACCGGCGTACACAAGTAGCAGACGATACGATTACACTTGTAATCACGGCATTAATGATACTATGCCCCACTGTAATTCTATCTGTCACCCTGCGGCCTTTAGGGCCAAAAGAGAAAAAAACGCCGTGAACAAAGCTTTATCATTAGTGCTGTCATTGCTATTGAGCCTTCCAGTAAGTCTTCCTGCCTTGGGTCGCACCAATGATTTAAATCTACCAGATTTTGGCGACACCTCGTCTGGAATTGTCTCCTATCAAGAAGAAAAACGTCTAGGCCAACTGTTTATGCGCAGCTATCGCGCGCAAGTACCCACCTCTGACGACCCCCTACTGATTAACTACTTACGTGAATTGATCGGTCGTTTAGCGCAACACAGCCAGCTTAACAATCGCAATTTTGAGCTGATCATCGCCGAAAACGCGAGCATGAACGCCTTTGCCGCTCCCGGCAACGTCATCGGCGTACACACGGGCTTATTTACCTACTCGCAAAATGAAGCACAGCTGGCATCTGTACTAACCCACGAGCTGGCACACTTAAGCCAACGTCACTACGCGCGCCGACTAGAGCAGCAGCGCAATATGACCATCCCCTTTTATACCGCCTTGCTGGCAAGCTTAGTGTTAGCTGCCAGTGGCAGTGATGGCGGTATCGCCGCCATGGCCGCAACCCAAGCAGCCGCCGCTGATGCCAGTTTGCGTTTTAGCCGCCAAAACGAGCAAGAAGCCGACCGCTTAGGCATTGATACACTGATAGACGCCGGATACGACCCTTACGCCGCACCGGATATGTTTGAGCAAATGCTAAGGGCCTCGCGCTACTCTCGCCGCCCACCCGATTTTTTACTGACCCACCCGGTAACCGAGAGCCGTGTCGCCGATGCACGCGCACGCGCCATGCGTTATCCGCGCAACGGCAACACCCAAGACTCGCTCGACTTTCAACTAATGAATGCCCGAGTACAAGTGCTGCAAGCCGAAAACGCGCAACAAGCTGTCGATATATTTAAGTCCGAGCTGGCGGGCGATAACCATACCCCCGAGGCCAGCCGCTACGGCCTGGCGCTGGCTTACAGCAAAATGGGCGACGCCGAGGCCGGCGCTAAAGCTCTCGCCCCGCTGCTAAAGCAAGACCCCAACCGACTGGTGTATCAAGTCATGGATATCGACATCGACTTGGCCGCCAAACGCTACGATACCGCCCTAAAAAAGCTGCGCACAGGCTTGCAACACCTGCCCAACTACTACCCATTTAACGTGCGCTACGCCGAGGCATTAATGAACTCGGGTCACTATCAAAGCGGCGCTGAGTTTTTAAGCCAATACGTACGCAAAGACACCGAAGACCCCTACATGTGGTACTTGCTGGCCGAGGTAAGTGGTCTGGCGGGCGATGTACTTGGGGTACACGAAGCGCGAGCCGAGTATTTTATTCAGGTGGGAGTGTATGATCGCGCTATTGTGCAGCTGCGTAATGCGTTAAAACTAGCGCCAAAAGACAAGCATCGCAGCGCCATACTGCAAGAGCGGCTGCGTTACGTCGAACGCTTATTGTCGGAGCTGGATTTTTAGCCGTTAAACTACCTGCTTAACTACCTGCTAATAGTGCGGCGGGCGCTCATCGGCGGTTGAGCCCCCCTGATCACGATCAAAGGTAGCCTCATCAAATTTACGCGCCAAACTGCTCAACTGCTTGGTCAAAGCTTGTAGCTGACGGTCTTGCCGCGCCACAATATTGCTTAGCTCGTTAATTGTGTCCTCCTGAAAACTCAAACGGCTTTGCAGCTCGATCAACTCGTCTTGCGACACTTCAGGCTGTGAGCCTGCGCCCGCCACTATAGGGTCTTGCGACATCCTGCTAACCTCAAAATAATTAGAAAAAGCACACCACTAGGCCCGCCTTAAGATACTAACGGCGCCAACTGGGCAATCAACCGCTGCGCGCGTGCATCGATCAACAAGTTTTGCCCTAAACGCGCCGTGACATACGCAAACCCCAAGCCCGACTCCGGATCGGCAAAACCAACGCTGCCACCGGCCCCAGGGTGGCCGTAGCCGGCAAGGCTACCAAATAAACAATCGTCAACCGGGCGCGAGCCCATAAACCCCAAACCAAACCGCAGCGGTACACCCAGCACTTTATCGGGCTCGGCCGAACGCGCCTGGGTAAACTCAGCCAGCGTCTGTGCGCTAACGCCCACACGTTTAGCACCGGCCGCTAACTCACCGTAAAAGCGTGCCAACCCTAAGGCACTGGCGTGGCTGTTAGCCGCGGGGATGCACGCGCTGCGCCATTGCGGGCTGTTGGTCGAATTCATTAGCGTTTGCGGGTTGCTAAAAGCGCGGTTTATCACGCCGCGTGGGTCGGCCTTCATAAGCTGCCCCAGTGCAGCGCTATTGGCACCGGGGCTAGCACTGCCCATGGCGCCCAACGGTTTTTTTAGCGGTGCAACGTCGGCCAGCTCACTTTGCCGTGCATCGGGCACACCAAAGTGCACGTTAAGAGATAACGGCTCGGCCCAGTAGTGTTTAAATAAATCGCTAAAAGTACGGCCGGTTACCTGTTTCGCCAGCTCGGCCAGTATCCAGCCATACAAAAAAGGCGAGTAACCTTGCGCGCTACCCGGTGTCCACCAAGGTTCATCGTACTCCAGTAGTTTGCTAACCGAATCGGCATCAAAAATCACTGGGTCTTTTAATCTTGGGTGAAACGCACTCATACCACTGCGATGGGCCAACACCTGACGTACGCTAATATGTTCTTTGCCCTTGCCAGTAAACGCCGGCCAATAAGCGCTAATAGGCTTATCTAAAGCAATCTCGCCGCGCTCGACCAAGGTCATTATAAGAGCCGCCACTAATGGCTTACCCGCCGAAAAAACATTAACGCAGGTATCCTCTGCCCAAGCGCGGGTACGGCCTTTATCGCGAGTACCCGCCCATGCGCTGACCAAGACTTTATTGTCACGCACCACAGCAAGCGCTGCACCTTCTTCGGCAAAGCGTGAAAAATTATCACTAAAGGCGGCAATCAGCGGTTCGGCTTCGGGCTGCCAATGGCCGTGTACCTCAATCATTGCCACAACCTTAAATCGTGCGCATTACTCATAGCTACTCTCCCTGAATGGCAAAATAAGCCGCTAGGTGCTGCATATCAGTATCCGATAAGCTCGCCACCATAGAGTTCATCATGGGGTTTTTACGCTGCCCAGATTTAAAGTCACGCAACTGCTCTAATAAATACTCTCGTGGTTGTCCGGCTAATGAAGGGTAACTGGCCACGCGCGACACTCCGCGCGGTCCGTGGCAACTCATGCAAACCCGAGCCTTGCGCTCACCAAGGGCAATGGGATCTTCAACAATCGGCTCACCATTATCACCTTGGGGTTTATCGCAACCGGCCAGCAGGGCTATTGATAATAGTGCCAGCAACGGGCGAGCAAAAGCAGTGATCATAGGCAAGCATCCGTATAATAAAAGTCGTGGCGTATTCTAGCGCCTGTGCCGCCCCAGCGCACCTCAGTTATACTGTCAGACAAGCAAAACCCAACCCAAAGGAGCCCCATGTGAGCAAAAACAGTCGACTTGTATACTCTACCGACGGCGGCCGCGTCAGCGATAAACCTAAGCCACCCGAACCCCCGAGCGGTGACGGCATTGTGCGCATACAACGCTCTAGCAAAGGCCGTGGCGGCAAAACCGTCAGCGTTATCAGCGGTGTACCACTTGCAGGCGATGAACTAAAAAGCTTGGCTAAAAAGCTAAAACAGGTGTGCGGAACCGGCGGCGCATTAAAAGATGGCAACATCGAGATACAGGGAGATCACCGCGACACACTAAAGGCCGCACTGGAAAAACTTGGCTATAACGTTAAATTGGCCGGGGGTTAATGCCCCTACCCAACCGTCAATCAGCTGGCTTGGTTATTGCTTTAAGCCAACCGGAGCTTTAAAACTGACAATTAACTGACGGTGAGGCAAATCCGTGGACAGCACGATCACATATGAAATTATCGACACCGCGTTTAAAGTCGCCATTGGCGGCATCGTCGCACTCGCCAGCGCTTGGTGGTGGGACCGGCGACAAACGGTCATTGGCCCACGTACGCTACGGGAACAAAAGCGGCTCGATATTTTTGAAGATATCTCGGCATTTGTGGGCGAAGTAACCCATATGTTTAGCAAGTACGCGTCGCTGGCGGCAGAGTCTGTAGAATTTGGCGAGCGCTGGCCCGCCGAGCGCAAGCAAGAGTTAATTCGCATTACCGAAGAGCTCGTAGAATCTTTCGGCAAAATGTCGGCCGCCGAGGCCAAGCTGTTAATCTTGGGTGAAAAGAACTTAGAGCGCAGCCTAAAAATATACGCGGGCCAAATAGTCGCGTTTCGGCGGCAGGTTTACAGTGGCCGCAAAGACATTACCACCGATCAAATAAATGCCCTAAAACAAGGGGTTTTACAGGCCCGCGAGAGTTTTTACGATATGCTAAGCCGCAAGTACGATCAAACCCTCGCCGGCGCTTAAGCGTCCCTTAAGCAAATAGCAGCCATAAAAAAACCGCCACTTTCAGGCGGTTTTTTTATGGCTAACAAGTACAGCAACACAACTATTCCATAGCGTGATTAATTACCGTAACTCATTAAACGCTCGTAACGCTTATCGATAAGCTCATCCAGTGGAATCTCACTTAACTGTTCCAGCTGTTCGCTCAGACGCTCACGTAAGGTGTCGGCCATGGCATCGATATTACGGTGCGCGCCGCCCAGTGGCTCGGGAATGGTCTCATCAACAATGCCCAACTCCTCAAGCACGGTAGAGGTCACCCCCATTGCCTCGGCGGCCAACGGTGCTTTATCGACGGTCTTCCAAATAATATTGGCGCAACCTTCAGGCGAAATAACAAAATAGGTGGAGTATTGCAGCATGTTTAGCTGATCACCCACACCAATGGCCAGAGCACCACCGGATGAACCTTCGCCAATCACAGTACAAATAATAGGCGTTTTTAAACGTGACATAACCGCCAAGTTTTGTGCGATAGCCTCACTAATGCCCCGCTCTTCTGAGTCGATACCAGGGTAGGCCCCAGGGGTGTCAATCAGAGTTAAAATGGGCAGCTTAAAACGCTCGGCCATTTCCATTAAGCGCAAGGCTTTACGGTAACCTTCGGGCTTAGGCATACCAAAATTGCGCTGGACTTTTTCAGTCACGCCACGGCCTTTTTCTTCGCCAATCACCATCACTGGTATGCCGTTTAAACGGGCAACGCCCCCGATAATCGCACCATCGTCACCAAAGTGACGGTCGCCATGCAGCTCGTCCCAATCGGTAAAAATACGTTTGATGTAATCGGAGGTATAAGGTCGTTGCGGATGCCGCGCGACCTGTACAACCTGCCAAGAGGTTAAATTAGAATAAATATTCTCGGTCAGTTTAGTGCTCTTTTCTTTGAGCTTACCGATTTCTTCATTGATATTGAGGTCGTTATCATTACCAACCAATTGCAGCTCCTCGATCTTACCTTCAAGGATGGCAATAGGCTGCTCAAAATCTAGATAGTTCAGGTTCATAGTCACAGTAACGTATTGGGGGGCTTGATTTACCCAAGCGCCCGAAAATTGATTAGGGTTTAACCAACCATTTAAAAGGCTTTTGTGGCAACGGCGCAGGGAAACAAACAAAAATACGGCTACTTACTCTATAAACGCGCATTTTTAGTTTTATTTAGACGCTGCGGCGACCTCAAATAACGTTTTTAACACTCGGCTAGGTTGCCATAAGATACGCGAAACTGGCTCGTTCGTCGACCTTTACAGCGCCCCAATCTCAGGCGGCGTTCGGAATATTCAGCTCAACTTTAAACAAGTACAAAAAAGGCGGCCCAATAGGCCGCCTTAATTACAGCACCTTAAAAGCTTAAGGTTGCAGCACCTCAAGGGTAACCGAATAGCTGTAGTAACGCTTGGCGATCTCATTGCCCTTAGGCATCTCAATCTCAGCACCCACTTCAATCAAGTAGCGGCCAGGAACACTCCAATTAACCTCGGCAGCACCTTTGTCATCCAAGGTATAAGACACGGTTCCCTCTTCATCGCGATAACGAGTACCATCGGGCGTTACCTCTACCGTTAAACCCTTAGCGGGCTTGCCGTTTAGGTTAAACACAAAGCGCGATGGCTCATCGGCGTATAGCGTATTGGGGTGAGCACCGCCCACCAGCTCGATGCCCTGTCCGCTTTTACCAAAGTTGTCGCTCGGGGCACCTAGGGTAATGTAAGTTTCCAGCAAGCTAATAGACTCAGAGAACTTAACATCGGTGGCGTTGGCTGGAATCTTAGCCTTTAGCTCATCTAATGCACCACGGCCACGGCTTGGCTTTTCTTCGCCCGGCACTTGGAACGATGAAAAGTACATTGGCTTGCCACCGGACATTACGCGGTAAGTGCCTTCTTTCTCGATATCAACATCAAACACCGAGCGGCGCTTACGCTTTACCGGGTTAATAGGCTTATGCACTTCACCGGCCGGATCAATAATCTCAACGCCATCCATCGACATGCCTTTATCGACGTAAAACAAGTTGTTTGAGGCGGTAAAATCAAAGCTCACTTGCTCGGCATCGCTCAAACTAAAATCAGTAGGCAACAACCAACGCTTATGGGCATCGGCCACCAAAGGCCATCCCATAACAGATACGGTTAACGCGACAATCATCTGCTTCTTCATACGTACTCCTTTAAATTAAATAATTAGGCTTTTAAGTGCCAGAGGCATTACGGGGCAATGGTTGCCGCAATCAGGCCAAGCTCTTTCGAACCTTTCACTTCTACTTTACCGTTATGGTTTGCCGGTAATGGCAAGCGTATATGCTCGCGGCCACCCACCTCGCGTACCGCCTCAACGTTTAGGGTTAGCGCACCTTCGGGTAAATCGCCGTCCCACGTTAAGGTATATGTACCGGGCTTACGGGTTGCACCAGAGACACCATCAATGGGCAACTCAGTTTGCGAGCCACCACGACGCCACCAACTGCGCAAATCACGCCACCACTTTTCTTGCTCGACCCAAACAGCCACATGCTCAACTATTTGACGACTGTCATCGCTAACCCATACCGCAATATAAGGGCGGTGATATTCCGCCACATCCATTTCGGGGATGTTTAGCTCTACCGTTAAAGTCTCGGCCTGGACAAAACTTGTCGCCGCCATCAATGCCGCAACGCCTACCAACTTGCGCATACACGCTCCTGTAAAATTACGCCCCGGCTAAGGGACAAAAACAAAATAGATAGCCAGTGGAACCACAAACCCCAGCCCCACCAAAGGCCAAGTTGTGCTGCGTTTGGGCGCATAAAGCACCAACAGCAAGATCCCGGTAATAGACATAAATATGCCTAAAATTGCCGATATATCGATAAACAATGACCAAGCAGCACCACTGTGGCGGCCTTTATGCAGATCGTTAATTAAGGCGACCGAACCGTCCGAGGTAGATTCAAACAACAACTCCCCCAGCTCGACATCAAAAATCACCGAATCCACGCCGCCCGGCCTCTGATAATCAAAAAACCATTCCATGTCATCGCGGTCGATTTGACGCGGCACTCCCAAGCCAAACTCTTGGTCTATCACACCCAACAACACCTGCAGCTGTTCGGTTGCGCCACTGCTTTGCCAATGGCTATGAGTGTCTGCCGGTAGCGTTGCCACTCGGCTTATCGTTTCTCGGTCGGCCTTAAACCAGCTGGGGTGGTTAAGAGTGATACCCGTAACAGAGAAAAACAGTAACGCAACCAAGCCAATGGCCGAGCTGGTCCAGTGCAACGTTCGACTCCAACGCGCCCACTGACTCTTCTTACTGTTTTTTTTATCAGCCGTTTTTTTGTATTTACCGCGTTTAGAGCGATGCGCCTCACTCTGCCCTGGCACCGATGCCACACTCACATTTACCGCCCTATTGATTTAACCAAAGGCGGTAATGATAATTATTACCATTATATTTGGCAAGCACTATCAACAGATGCGCCTGAACTTAAGGCGTGTAACGCTATAGAGGGAGTACAGAAATTGAGGAGTACAGAAACTGGAGAGTACAGAAATTAAAGTAGCGCAGCTAAGTTACAAACTTGCGCGCAACGCTGCCGAAAACGCCCAGCGTGCCCACTGCAGCGCTTCATCGGGGTCATCGTAGATAGAATCCGGGGCCCGCCTATAGGATAAGCGGATAGATTTAATGCCTTTTTGGTAAGTGAAAGGCTCACACTCTAACTCATCAAACCAAGGGTCGGTTTGCTTATCGGCTTTTAAATAGAGGGTATTATCAGCCACTAAACCAAACATCAGGCCATCGTGATAAACACCATACCCTCCAAACATACGACGGGTGGTTATGGCACCAAAGGGCGCCAACACCTCATGCAAAAACTCGACAAATTCACCCACAGAAATAACCGTGCTACTGTATTTGCTCTAACTGTTTACGGCGCGCTTCATCGGCTTTTTTCAGCTCGTCCTCAACGCCACGAGCTTTTTCTAACGCCTCCACCTGGCTATCGGTATAGGCCTCAAATACGCCTTTCTCGGCCACTTCCGGCTCACTGCTGTCTTGCCCACAACCGCTTAGCGCCAATGCTAGGGTTGCTATCATCCACCACTTCATATCATGCTCCGTTGTTGTTTGTTGTGCGTAAGCATAAACCATCAACGCGCCGCTGTAGATAACCCATAACCATTTAAGCGGCCCGCCTTAAAAACATTAGCCACCGGCTTAAAACCACGCGTTAGGCTAATTGACCGCTCGCCCCATTTGTTTAAGCGCCGCTAAGCGCACCACATAGCCCAACTTGAATACTGCCGGAAACACTATCAGAGCGATATGCCCTGCAACAGTAGCGGGCAATGGCAGCACCAATGATTGCGGCGCGCCGTACAACACATACACCACCAATAACGATACAGTGCCACATACAGCCATACCGCCATGAGCGGCTCGTAAGAGATAATCCGGTGCCATAGCAACCTCCAGATGAATTAAACATGGCCCACAAAATAAGATGTATTTTATATACATCTATTATATAGTGTATTTTTAAAACATCTTCAAGCTTATTTTTTAAACAACTGTTAGAGGCTTACCGTGACGCTAACCACACGACTACAAACCTTATTTGCCTACCCCTTCAGACTGTTTTTTTTGCTGACTGGCCTTTACGCCGTAGCAATATTAATAGGTTGGCTGGGCTTTTTGCTGGCAGGTTGGCCCCTGCCGGTTGGCTTTAGTCCGCTGCAGTGGCATAGCCACGAAATGCTGTACGGTTTTGTCAGCGCCGCCATTGCCGGTTTTTTGTTAACCGCCATCACCAACTGGACCGGCTGCCAACCGTTGCGCGGCGGCAAGCTCGCCTTATTAGCTGGCGCATGGCTGGCTGGCCGCTTGGCATTTTGGCACTTAGCCAGCCTCCCCCCAGCGCTGGTGGTGGTTGCCGACTTATCTTTTTGGCTGTTTATGTTGGTTTATGTGGTGCACGTATTAAAGGCCAGCAACAACCTGCGCAACGCACCCATCGCCGGTGTCATATTGCTGCTCAGTATCGGCAACGCGCTAATGCACTGGGGCTTTATAACAGGCAACACGCACTTATTAAGCTTGGGGCAAAACTGGGGGCTAGATTTAATCTTACTGCTCATTGCCATTATTGGCGGGCGAATTATCCCAGCCTTTAGCCGTAACTGGCTTGTCAGTCATGGCGCCAATGGCACAGCGGTGCAGCAAAACCCGTGGCTAGATCGCGCCGCCCTGCTGATTATCTTACTGCTCATCATCGCCCATACCGCAGGCGCATCCAGCGTGGTTATTAGCGCAATAGCACTCACTGCCGCCGCCCTGCACAGCGCCCGCCTTTACTTTTGGCGCGGCTGGCGTTGCCTGCGTGAGCCACTGTTGTGGAGTTTACATTTAGGCTATTTATGGCTGGTTATTAGCTTGTGGCTACGCGCGGCCAGCCCTTGGTTAGAGCTACCGGCCAGCTTATGGCAGCACACCCTAGCCGTAGGCGGCATAGGCACCCTGATTCTTGCCGTTATGACCCGTGTTAGCATGGGCCACACTGGCCGAACAATGGCGTTAGCTCGCGGGGCGATATGGATTTTTATTGCCATCACCGCCGCAACTGTTGTGCGCCTGTTGGTTGCCGTAGGCTTACTGCCCTTTACCACAGGCTTAACAGCATCGGCCGGTTTATGGGTCATAGCGTTTGGCTTGTTTGTGCTAATTTACGTCCCTATATTAACGGCCTACCGCGCCGATGGTCGCCCCGGTTAATATGGCCGCTGCAGCATTAAACGATAGACCATCACGTGAGCAGGCAATAACAGCAAAAGGTAAAGCATGAAAGTTACCCGTTATACCGATTACGCCCTGCGGGTTTTAATGTGCCTTGCCGTGTGTGAAAAGCGCGTCACCATCGCCGAGATCGCCACGAGCTATGGCATATCCAAAAACCACCTAATGAAAGTCGTGCAGCAACTCAACCATTTGGGCTACATCGACGCGGCGCGCGGCAAAAATGGCGGCTTACAACTGGGCCGCCCGCCCAACCAAATAAACCTAGGCGCACTGATCCGCGATACAGAGCAAGACCTAGCGCTAGTAGAATGCTTTAACAGCGACACAGATACCTGTACTCTTACCCCCGCATGCCAGCTAAAAGGTATCTTTGCCGAAGCGTTGGCTGCATTTATTGCGGTGTTCGATAACTACACTCTGGCAGATTTAACACCCAAAACAAAACATCAATCCCAACTACTTAGGTTGTTAAACTTATGAGCTACATGGCCCTTAAACACTCTCACCTGATGCTCGTCGCACTCTCCATCGGCTTATTTGCCCTGCGTTTTATTGCGCGCGAAGCCGGCGCCCGCTTTGTGCAGGCTAAGTTTTTTAAAATAGCCCCCCACATTATCGACACCTGCCTGCTAATCAGCGGCTTCGCCTTAATGTTTACCGTCGGCTACTCACTCTGGCCCATCAACTGGCTCAGCGTTAAATTGCTACTGGTTATCGCCTACATCGTCACCGGCGTTATCGCCATGAAAGCCACCAGCAAATGCAAACGCTGGGCAGCCGGCGCATTAGCGTTTGTGTGGATTATGGGCATTTTGCATTTGGCGATGAGTAAAGGGTTTTAAGGTAGTAGTGGTTTAAATAGCCTGCCGGAGGTGGAAGCTGGGGTTAAGCCAAGAGGCGTTGGCAGAAGCCACCGGCGTAACCGTGGAGACGATCAGCCATATCCAGCGTGGGATACATGGGCCTAGGTTTGGGTTGATTGAGAAGCTTGAGATGGTACTGGATGTTAATACGGAAAGTTTTTTTAAAAATAATTTGCTATCGCCGTGCTAAGGGGCGGCGCGTTTTATTGCCGTCCCGCTGAGCCGAAGGTGAAGCAAACTTTGGCGCCTTGTTATGCCTATTCAAAACGCTTCATATCTATGAGTTCAAAACCCTGCATTGAATTAAATATTTCTTTATTTTCAGGCCAAAGTTCCTCTAATGTACCGGCGATCATGACAACCGCAAGGTCTATACCATTACCCCAAAAAAGGGAATATTGTATTCGGAATTTCTTACCTTCTCCGTGCTGAGCTGCGGGTTCGATTGTTTCTAAACATATTCGAGTAAATATACCCTGATCTTGGGCTTTACACTGGCTTATAACTTGAACTTCTTCTTTTTTACTTTCGACGAATTCTCGAAGAAAAGTTTCCGGGGTTTTTCCAGTCTTTTCTTCAACCCCCATTATTGATTGGACTCTCACTCCAGTTATATATGGCCCTTTTTCAAGGTCTTCTTTTGAGAGTATCCAAGTATACGATTGGCTACTATGGCGTTCATTGTAATGCCATTCTTTTGGTACCTCTATTTTTCCGCCAGTAGGTTCGAGTATTTGAGTTCGAAAGCCTTCGGATTCAATACCAAAACATGTAAAAGATAGCGCGCATAATAAAGAAGTAATAATTAATTTCATTGTGGGCCAAAAGGCATAACGCCCATGTCTGTTGCATTTTGGTTGTAGTGGAGCTTTGGGGTAAAGTGGCGAAACCACCCCAAAACGGAACGAAAGCCAAAGCGCCGACAGGACATGCTTGTTAAGTTTTTGTTTACTGTTCAATTATTTTCTCTCTGTACGACTCAACTGGGCAATCGATAGGGTCAGAGTCGTTGATTCTGAGTTACATCATCTATTTCAGCGACTCTGACCCCATTGATTTTGAAATTTGTCCGATGCAGCCGTTTTTTAGCTATGGGTTGATCGCCCTTTCGATACATTCTAGGACAGCCACACAGTCTTCAAAGTAGTTCTCTACGTTAGAAAAAGTTATTGAAGGTGCCCCCCCATGTGCAAATGCATTTCTTGCTTGATTTAGTGAATCAAGGGAATCCTTTATTCTACTTTTATGCTCTTTACCAGCCATTTCACTTTTAAAATTATTAGACCAAGAGTCATCGAAGCTGGCTAAACTGCTGCAGATATTTGAGTAACTTGGATTCAAAGAGCTATTTCGAAATTTTTTATCTATAAAACTTTTAACCTGATTTGATTGACCCTCTGAATTCGCATCAGAAATAATAGTTTTAAAGCCAAATTCAATAGCGCCGCATGCCCTAACGATTGAGTATCTAGTCAAATACGGTACCGGGTGGCTCATTGCACCCATACCCTCAATAATACTTTTGATCTTAAAGAATTCATCTAAGCAGGACTCAATCCTTTCAGATACTGAGCCGTTACTTATATTGAATTCCATACATCACCTCAAGAACATGTGAAATTCTACCGTGGATGCTATCTGCTTGCATTGTACCTTCACTTGTAAATTTTCTATACTCTTCTATTTGCAAAAGGTCCAATCTCTTTTCTTCAAGATTAGCTATGGGGATATCATCACCTAAATGCTCTAGCGCAATAGTAGTGCCTACCATTATTGAATCAAAAATAGTAGGATAGAAACGCTTCCTAATCTTACTTCGGTCACCTGAAACAATATTGTGAAACGCATCATCACCAATATTATTTCGAACAAATGAAATAGTCCGAGCAAAGGTTTCCTTCAGACTTCTCACCTTTTCATCTGTATTGTTCTGTTCATCTCCCATGTATTCATTCAGCAATTTTTTCAGAGAAATATTTCCTTTTTGGGCATTCTTTACCTTATCGGTGTTTAATGCTAAATATCTTAAGATAAATTCCATATCTTTCATGCGAGAGTCAACATCCCCCCCCATGAAGTATCTCCAATCTTCATTTCTATTTGCATCTATCAGCATTGAGTTTAGATTTCCTTGGTAGACACAATTTCTAATTTCTTGCGCCGCTAGAGCACGGCCACCAGTATTAATTCTTTCAAATATTTGATAAAGGCTAGTATCATTCTCTTTTGGTTTTGTTTGCTCGAATACAATAGCGTGAATTGTAGTGCTTCTTATTTTTCTTTGTTCTGCTGAAGAAAGTTCGCCGAATGATTTCCCTTTCCATCTCTCATTTATTTTGTCACTATTTGATAATCGAAAGACACGGCCATCTTTTGTCCAGATACCCTTAACAAAATCATAAACAGTCATGATTCTCTGATATCCATCCACAATTAACTTATAATCATCTGAGGTATTCGCTAGAAATATACTTGGCACAGGAAGGCCAAGAAGCAACGATTCTATAAATCGACTGGCCTCAACCTTATCCCACACATAGTGCCTTTGAAGTTCCGGCTTGATCAGCTCATCCTCTTCATACATTGTGATTAATTCACGAAATGACAGGTCAGCACCCCAAGACGTAATATTGTAAATATCATCATTGGAATAAGAGTCTTCATTCTCTTCTGGTAAATTTTCAATTTCCTGGTCTGTCATGATTACTCCATCAATGATAAAAAGTATTAATAATCAATAGCAATCGATAGGGTCAGAGTCGTTGATTCTGAGTTACATCATCTATATCAGCGACTCTGACCCTATTGACCTCTTGATTGCTTATTAAGCCTGCTTTCTAATCCAACATATTCCAGACTTCAGGTAGCCTGAAGCAAGTATAGCTTTGAATTGAATTCTTAAAGCGTTCCATTTCGTTAACAAGTATATTTATTTCTGCAGATGATATTTCTCTTTCTTCAACTTTTGGCCTGCTAGATTTTAATATATCCAGACAGCCCGACTTTGCATATACCCTACCGTGAACAATAACGTTTCTATCTTCGAATATTTCTTTACAAAGCTTTAAATCAGAAATGATAGACCTGAAATCATTTTTAGTTTGTCGCTCAAAAAACTTTCGTGCGTGATCTATTTTGGAACTTATTTGAAAGCCGCCTTTATATGGAGATAATGATTCAATAGAATAAAGTAGTAGTTCTATTTGTTCTTCCAGATAAGCTCCATATAACGTTAAATAGCCAACAGATTTTACAACATCATCACCATCTCTCATTTTTTATTTTACTCTTTACTTAACGCCTACCAGCATGTGCGGCTACGGAATGAGGGCGAAGCCGAATCAATAGGGTCAGAGTCGTTGTTTCTGAGTTACACCATCGATCTCAGCGAATCAGCCCCACTGATTACAAATTTTTGCACTCGAACCCACTTAACCATCATCACTAAAAAAGTCAGAATCTATCGTTTTGATTTGGTAGGTCTCTTTTACCGTAACACCCAGGTTATGCTTAATCATTAACTCGGCCAGTTGTTGGCCATCTATTAAAACTATCTTTTTTTCGATGAGCTTAACGTATTCCAATGCGTCACGACTGAAGGCCGATGTGGTTATAAAAACACCTTTCTTGGCGCGCTTCATTTCTAGTGCGCCAACAAAACCTTGTATATCTGGCCTACCAATAGAGCCACTGGTATACCTTTTAGCTTGTAGATAGATGGTATCTAGCCCTAACGGATCTTCGTTAATTATGCCGTCAATGCCACCGTCTGCCGTATATTGGGTCGCCTGACCGGAGTCTTTACTCCAACCGCCGTAGCCCATGGCTTGCATCAGCTCCACGACTAAGGTTTCCAAAAACTGGGGAGACTGCTCCTTAACGGTAGCAAGCACCTCTTCTATAAGCTCTTGCTGAATTTCGCTATGGGCTTGCTCTAGACGCTCCGTAGGGTCTGTTTCGCTTTCGACATCGGCTTTAGCCACTACGGAGTGATCTGCCGTGGATTCACTTTTGGGTTTAGCCGTATAAAACTCAACGAATTCTGGAAACTGCTTGAGGAATTTTACATTGATACGCTCTGGCTCTTGCTTTAACGCAGCCAAACCACGTTGAGTGATTTGCAGTTGACTCCGCCCAGGAGCCATCATCAACCCGGCCTTATTCATATAGGTGCGAGCCCAAGCGGTGCGATTGCGAATAACGGTTTGCTTACCAGACGGGAGTTTTTCGGCTCGCTCTTCACAGGTCAGTTTGAAATGTAAGCAGACCTGCTCAAATGCTTCATTGAATTTATGTATTTGGCCATCTTCAATGGCCGCCAAAAGCGGCCTCATACAGCGTTGAAAATCTGGAATCATGATGTTCCTTATCGACTATTAACTTTCCTACTTAACTTTGACGACCTCAAAACTAAGGTACACACAGACCTAACGACGAGCTATAGCGTTAACCACACCAAAAGCAACAAAGTATTAATAAGCGACAATAAGCCAATATGCCCCAAGGCTCAAGAGCTTACAGGTAACTTTAAAACACGACCTAGACGGGGCAAACTTGCTAAAAGTTAAGCGAGGCCACCTCACTGAAGACTAAGCCATGTTAATTCGTCAATTGCGCCACCTGGACACCCAGCACTTTGGCGGCTTTTACTAGGGTGCGCTTTTGTGGCTTGGCACCGGCTTTTTCTAGCTACGCTACGGCGGGCTGGGTTACGCCCATAAGGTTAGCCAGCTCAGTCTGGCTTAAGCCTTGAAGGGTACGCCACACGGCGATAAGGTTTAAGCCTTTTTCAATGCACAGGCCTACTACCTCATTGGATAAATAAACGGCCACAACTACAGGTGGTGCAGTTTTTTAAGGTCGTTATCCAGTCGCGTTTGCCAGCCTTTACCGCTATCGCGGTAATGGGCCAATACCACCTCAGATAAACGCAGGCTTACCGGGGCTTTGGTGGGCGCTTTTTGTGGGCCGCGGGTTTTAGGCTTTAGCATTTGCGCGGCCAGTTTTTTGGGGAATATTTCTGGCAGCACGTCGCGGGCTGGACGGGCACGAGCAAAATCGGCATCGGTCCATTCGGGGTTGTCGTGGTCTGTCATTTCAGGGTTGGGTTGCTTGCTCATAGCGTGTTATCTCCCGCTGATTGGCTTTGCGAAAACTGATGACCCGAATACCACCCGGCACGGGCGAAAATACGAGCATGTGAACACGACCGGCCACTAGACCTAACGCCTGAAAACGCCGCTCTGTGTAGGTGTGGCGGGTGTCTTCTACGATGCTGGCACCGCTAAAATCAAACTCGGCCACGCGGTCAAAGGCTAAGCCGCGCTGGCGTATGTTGTGGTCGTTTTTGGCGGTATCGTATTTTATGATCACAACTATATTGTAATGACAATATAGTTGACTAGCAAGGTAATAAACGGGGCGGCGGTGAATGAGCCGATAAAGTTGCCGTCTTGATCTTGCAGGGTTAGGCCGGCGCTGTGGTAGGCGGCTAGCTGCTGGGGGGTTAGTACGACTTCATCGTTGGTGTGTTGGGTGGTTGCTGATTTGACCATCATCGCACCTCTTTTTACACACGAAGAATGGCCGAAACCGCAGTGTTCCGATATCGCCGGCGCTTGAGCATAATATTGTTAGAGGTATGCGCATTTAGCGCCCGAACATCTTACCGAGGCTCGATACTAAATCGCTGAACCCGCTGGTGGTAGGAATAAAACAAATTGCAGCACGAGCGTAGACAGTTTGTGGAGACTTTCGGGGATGAAGCAAAAATACGGCCGTTTAAAAAATAGCGATGGCACGCTAAGCCGTTGAAATATATAGATAAAAAATGGTGCCCGGGACCGGAATTGAACCGGTACGACCGTTAAGTCGGCAGATTTTAAGTCTGCTGTGTCTACCAATTCCACCACCCGGGCATTTAGGGGGGCATTTTTTATAGTAGAGATTGGCTCCCTACTTGTAGCTTTTGCCAGCCAAACACTGTGGCCTTACTGGCGCTTTATTTTTACTTTACCCTAAGGCTTAGTAAAAATAAATGGAGGCGCGACCCGGAGTCGAACCGGGCTAGCTGGATTTGCAATCCAGAGCATAACCGCTTTGCTATCGCGCCGTTTTGAGGCCGGCATTCTAGCGTAAAAAACCAAAAAAACCTACTCTATTTCACCCTTTTAGGATGTTTTTATTTTGTAAATGATTGATCTATAAACAGTTAGTGCGGTTTTTACTCGTCGTGGGTGCTGGTGCCGGCCATTAAGAAGGGCCAAGCCGCCTTAAGGTACAGTATCATCGACCACAAGGTTAGCGCCGCTGCAGCCACCATGGCGATGTAACCCAGCCACAGTAGCACTGGAATATTTGCGAGTAAAACAATGATTGCCACCATTTGCAGCGTGGTTTTAATTTTGCCGATATAAGATACCGCGACGCTGGCGCGCTGGCCCAGCTCGGCCATCCATTCGCGCAAGGCCGATATAACGATCTCGCGACCAACAATTACGCAGGCACACACGGCAAACCAGGGTGCAGAGTGCAAGGTAACCAGTAAGACTAGCGCGATAACCACCATCAGTTTATCGGCTACTGGGTCTAAAAATGCCCCTAGCTTGGTGCTTTGATTGTACTTACGCGCCACATAGCCATCGGCCCAGTCGGTAATGGCGGCGATACTAAAAATAATAGCGGCGGTAATATGGGCCCCTTTAAAAGGCAGAAAAAACACTAGAACAAATAAGGGAATAAGCCCAATACGAATAAGGGTGAGCTGATTGGCTAATGTCATAGATGGCTTCTTTTACTGCATTTTGGTACGGCGATTAGGGCAACTCGATTGAGCTCCCACATAAGGGCATGATAATACACTACCCACGCAACGGCTGTAAGCGATCAGCGCGCATTTATGTGGCAAGTCAGGCACGATACTGCCGGCAGCTGGTATTAATCGGGGTGAAAGTAACCGTAGATGTCTTCGGCAAGTTTGCGGCTTACGCCATTAACCCGCGCCAGGTCATCTACGCTGGCACGCTGAATATCCGGCAAGCCGCCAAAGTGACGCAGCAGCTCGCGCCGCCGAGTGGGACCAACCCCAGGCACGCCCTCTAGGGATGATGTTTTACGCTTTTTATCGCGTCGATTTTTATGGCCGGTAATGGCAAAACGGTGCGCTTCATCGCGAATGTGCTGGATCACATGCAGCGCGGGTGAATCGCTGCCCAGCACGATCTCTTTGCCGGTGCCGCTGTGGTAGAGCGTCTCAAAGCCGGCTTTGCGGGTTGTGCCTTTGGCTACGCCTATCAGCAGTACGTTGTTAACCCCAAGCTCGGCCATGACCTTCTCGGCCACGCCCAGCTGGCCTTTACCGCCATCGATAAACAAAATGTCGGGCAACTTGCCCTCGCCTTTTTGCAGCCGGGTATAGCGGCGGGTTAACGCCTGCGCCATGGCCGCGTAGTCATCGCCACCGGTAATGCCATCGATATTAAAACGCCGGTAGTCCGACTTGGCCGGCCCTTCTTTATCAAACACCACGCACGAGGCCACGGTTAGCTCACCGCTGGTGTGGCTGATATCAAAGCACTCCATGCGCGCGGGTGTCTCATCTAACCCCAGCACCTCTTGCAGCGCTAACAAACGGTCGGTAACCGACTTGCGGCTGTTGATGCGGGCAATAATGTTTTGCTCGGCCGCCTGACGCGCCATATCGATCCAGCGGGCGCGATGAGTACGCACTTTATGAGTTATTTGCACTCGCGCACCGCGAGATTCAGCCAGCGCGCTCACCAACAGCTCGCTCTCTGGTATTTCACAATCGGTCACGATGGCGGCCGGAATGTCGCGGCTGCCACCTAAGTAAAACTGCGGTAAAAATTCGCTGAGGACATCGGCGACGTTTTCGGCCAAGCCTAGTTTTGGGTAGTAACTGCGGCTGCCCAAAATACGTCCTTGACGAATAAACAGTACATGCACGCACGCCGTGGCGCTTTGGACGGCAGCGGCAATAATATCCATATCGGCATTGCCCTCCTCTACCGACTGCTGCGATTGCACGGTACGCAAGGCGCTGATTTGATCGCGCACGGTGGCGGCGCGCTCGTACTCTTGTGCGGCGGCGGCGCGCTCCATTTCATCGGCCAGCTCGCTCATTAACTGATCACTTTTGCCCAGCAAAAACATGCGAGTGTGGTGCACATCGCGGGCGTAATCGTCTGGGCTAATTAGATCGACACAGGGGCCGGTGCAGCGATCAATTTGATACTGTAAACACGGCCGCGAACGATTGCGAAACACGCTGTCTTCGCACTGGCGAACCTTAAAGGTTTTTTGTAAAAAGCTCAGGCTGTCTTTTACCGCGCTTACATTGGGGTACGGGCCGTAGTAATCACCGCGCTTCTTTTTTGCACCGCGATGAACACTGATGCGCGGATAAGGCTCACCCGATGACATAAATACATAGGGGTAAGATTTATCATCGCGCAATAAAATGTTGTACGGCGGCCGGTTGGCCTTAATTAAATTTTGCTCAAGAATGAGCGCTTCGATTTCACTGCTGGTGACCGTGACCTCGACCTGAGCAATCCGCGATACTAATGCCGCTGTTTTAAGCGATAAACCACTCGCGCGAAAATAACTGGCAAGCCGTGCTTTAAGGTTTTTGGCTTTGCCGACGTATAAAATATCGCCAGCGCTGTTAAACATCTGGTAAACGCCAGGGGCGCGAGTTTGGCTAGCTAAAAAACGCTTAGCGTCAAACTCGGGCGGTGGGGTATTGTTACTGTGGGTATCGGACATGGCTGGCATTATAACGCGCTAGTGCATAGCTTTTGTAATATCGGAGCAAATCAGCAGTATGGGGCCACTTATTAATTGACTAATGCCGCCGGGTCTAACAAATCGTACTTTACCGCCAGCAGGGCCAACTCTACGTCCGATTGAATATTGAGTTTTTCGAATATTCGATAGCGATAGGTATTAACGGTTTTAGGGCTTACCGAAAAGGTCAGCGCGATATCGTGTGGGCGACGGCCGCTGGCTATCAGCATTGCGGTTTCTAGCTCGCGCTGGCTTAAGCATTCAAATGGTGAGGTGTTTTGTGTGCCCGATGCATTGCGCAGCGCCAACTGCTGGGCAATGGCGCTGCTCATATATTGCCGGCCACGCACCACTGTATCTATCGCGGTGGTGATATCACTAAAACCTGTGCCTTTGGTGACATAACCCACGGCACCGGCTTGTAATAGTCGTGCGGGATACAAGGTGTCGTCACAGGCAGTAACAGCGATAATTTTAACCGTTGGGTTTACCGCGAGCATTTTTCGGGTGGCTTCAAGCCCGCCCATACCAGGCATTTTTACATCCATTAGTACAACATCAGGGCTAAGATCACGGGCAATAACGATGGCATCTTCGCCGCTTTTAGCGTCGCCCACAACGTGGTAGCCCACCACATCATCCAGCATACGGACGATGCCCATGCGCACCAGATCGTGATCATCTACCACTAAAATATTGGTCACTTTACCCCCTTGGTGTGGCCACCAAGTGCCGACACAAGGCCGTTTTTTTGTTGTATTGCGGGTGAAATGATCCTTTTATTATTTTAAAGGAATCTTTCAGCTCGCCCCATACTAGCAGAATTATTTTTTTTTACGATAGCACTGCAACTGCCCTAGCCTAAAACACGCCGATAGGTCAGGTTAATACGTGGCCCCAGTGGTACGTTGGCCTTGGGTAGCTGGTGCTGCCAACAGCGCTGCAAGCGACCAGACATTATCAATAAATCACCCGCGTGCAAGGTTACCCGCAATTGCCGCAGGCTTTGTTTGTGGCGCAAAACAAAATCGCGCTCTGCGCCTAAACTTAACGATGCAATGGTTGGGGTTGGCCCCAGCTCGTGCTCGTCGTCACTGTGCCAGGCAACGCTGTCTCGCTCATCGCGGTACAGGTTAGCCAGTACGCTGTTAAAACGCGCCTGTGCCACCGGTTGTAACTGCTCGCGCAGCACTTGCAGCGCATTAACCCAAGGGTGCGGGGCAAAGTGGGCGCCACTATAACTGTAAAAACTGCCCGCATCACCATACCAAGCATTAAGACGTGGTATGGCGATGCTTTTACCGTACATTTGCAGGTGGGTTTGCTGCCACGCCAATGTAGCGCTTAGCTCTGTAAACAATTCAGCGCTGCGCTCGGGCTTCAACCAAGAGCGATGCAAAACCGCGCAGCCGTCTTCGTTAGTAATAACTTGGGGGTGGTTACTGGCAAACAGATCGGCTTGTAGTGACATAAAGTTGCGGCATAAAGTAGCAGTAAGACATTTAAACTAGCGTGCGCTTGGGTAAACCCGCGGCTCTAGTTGCAACACTACACCGTATTGCTCGCGTACAGATTGCGTGATTTTATCGGCAAGTGCCAATACATTTGTCCCTGCACCGCGACCAGGGTTGGTAACAACCAGCGCTTGCTCGGCATGCACTGCCACATCACCCTCACAATAACCACGCCAGCCCGCCCTATCAATCAGCCAACCGGCAGCCAACTTCACGCTGCCGTCGGGCTGCGGATATGCAACCACATCGGCAAAGCGTTGCCGCAGCAAGTCAAATTGTTCTGCGCTGATAATGGGATTTTTAAAAAAGCTGCCGGCATTGGGGGTGATGGCCGGATCGGGTAATTTTTCTTGCCGCACGGCAATAACCGCAGCGGCTACTTGATCGGGCGTAATAGCCGTATTTAGAGCGGAATCAGACAGCTGCAACTGCTGCAATAAACTTGGGTACTCAAGCATGACCTTGGCAACACGATCTAGCTTAAAGGTGACGCTGGTAATAATGTACTGATCGCGGGCGCTGTGCTTAAACACGCTATCACGATAAGCAAAACCACAGCTGTCGGCGGTAAAGGTAACGGCAAGCCCCGAGCGAATATCAATCGCCGATAATTCAGCCACCCGGTCTTTTAGCTCGACCCCATACGCACCAATATTTTGAATGGGCGCGGCACCCACAGTGCCGGGTATTAACGAGAGGTTTTCAAGTCCGTAACAGCCCATTGCCAAGCAATGTTGCACAAACTCATGCCAGTTTTCACCGGCGGCGGCACGTACCCATACCGAACTGTCGTCTTCCGCAACCTGCTCGATGCCATGCAGTTTTATATGCATAACCAAACCTGGGTAATGGTCGGCTAACACAATATTACTGCCACCACCCAACGGTAGCAGAGGTAACTTATGCTCTGCGGCAAAGGCAAGCGCCTCTAGCACTTCGGCATGATTGGTTACCGCCACATAAAAATTTGCCCGCGCGGGAATCGCTAAAGTATTAAATCGCTGAAGATCAAATTCGGGTAGAAACAGCGCCACTGTCAACCTCGGCCAAATGGTTCTTTTGAATATCGGCCAGCAGGCCGGTGGCAGCTTGCTCGACTAAATCGAGCACATGAGCAAAACCTTCGGCACCGCCGTAGTAAGGATCTGGCACTTCACACTCTGGCGCATTAACAGCAAAGTCTAAGTACAAGCAACAGCGCCCCGAAAAATCATCGGGCTGAAAACTTTTTAGATCGACCAGATTAGCTTCATCCATCGCTAAAATATAATCAAACTCAGAAAAATCGTTGCCGGTGACTTGGCGTGCACGCAAACCGCTGATATCGATACCACGCTCAGCCGCTGCCGCAATGGCGCGAGCATCGGGGGCTTTATCGACGTGCCAACCAGCAGTGCCCGCCGAATCGGTTAACACAGCATGCTGTAAGCCCTGCTCTTTTAAACGCGCCTTAAAAATTCCTTCGGCCGTAGGCGAGCGACAAATATTTCCGAGGCACACAAACAACACTTTGACAGACATTAACTTTGCTCCTGCAATAACATCCTAACCCGGGCCAAATCGGCATCGGTATCAACTCCACCGGGAACCTTACAACAAGCTTCGGCTAAATGAATCTGTTCACCATAGGCCATCACTCGTAACTGCTCTAGCGATTCGGTTTGCTCAATTAAAGCCGGCGCCCAAGTCACAAAACGATTAAGCAGCGAGACTCGGTACGCATAAATACCAATGTGGCGACGTGCCGGAAAATCATCAGGCACTGCCAATTCACTTAACACATCGGCGTTATCGCGCGGCCACGGAATGGGCGCGCGCGAAAAATACAACGCCAGCTGATTGTGATCATACACGACCTTTACGGCATTGGGGTCGCGGAACTCTCGATAACTAGCCAGAGGTTCGCACAAGGTCGCGACACTGGCGTTATGGCAATGCGCTAAGTTGGCAGCCACTTGATTGATTACCTCGGGAGGAATCAACGGCTCATCGCCCTGCACATTAACGATAATGTCGTCATCGGCCATGTGCTCGAGCGCGGCAACCTCTTGCAAGCGATCGGTGCCCGATACGTGGTCGGCGCGTGTTAAACAAACATTGCCACCAAAGTGTTTAACCGTATTGGCAATACGCTCATCGTCGGTGGCGACAATCACCCGAGTTGCGTTACTTTGACTGGCGCGACGGTACACGTGCTCGATCATTGGTCGACCGGCAATATCGGCCAATGGTTTACCCGGCAACCGGGTAGACGCGTAACGGGCAGGAATAACAACGGTAAAACTCATGAACTCACTCGCAGGGTTTTTAACGTAATAGTAACGGATTATTCATACGGGAATAGCGCTTCTAACGCGTGTTCAAAAGCGGGCCAAAAACGTTTTTCTAATACCGCCTCAACCTCTAACGCAAGCCATTCTGGCTCGGCAAACGTTTGGCACTTAACCGCATCTTTGCTTGTCATTACCACCGGCAAGACTTGGCGGAACTGAAAGTTTTCACGCGTAAAAGTATGGTGGTCGCGATAAATATGGCATTCGGGCGTTAAGCCTAATTTACCAAGGGTAGAAAAAAATCGGTTGGGGTTACCAATGCCGGCGACCGCGTGCACATGAGTGCCGGCAAGCAAATGATCCAGCGGTAAATGTGTTAAATCTTTTACTTTAAACCAGTGCTGGGGCTGCAGACGCATATTGTAATAATCGCGTTTGTAAACAATATCGGATTCTAAAGAGGTTTGATTGACAACCACAAAATCGACACCCTTTAAGCGCGAGCGCGGTTCACGCAACGGCCCAACCGGCAGGCAATGGCCATTACCAAAACCACGCGCGGCATCAATCACAGCTATTTCTAGGGTGCGCCCCAAACGGTAGTGTTGTAAGCCATCGTCACTTAGCAACACGTCGCAGCCAGCGTTTTTTAAAATTCGCGCGGCGGCCACGCGATCGGCATCTATACACACGGCGCAACCCGTTGCGCGCCAAATGCTTAGAGGCTCATCGCCCGCCTCTGTCGCACTGGATGACTCGGACACCACGTAAGGATACTGCGGCGCAGCCGAGCCATAACCGCGGCTTATAACACCCACTTTTAAGCCGCGTTTTTGCAAGCGATTAACCAGCGCGATAATAAGCGGTGTTTTACCGGTACCGCCAACACTTATGTTGCCCACTACAATTACCGGCAAGCCAATATTTTTTTGCAGCCAGCGCACCGTAATGATGCGCCGCACATACGACAGCAGGCGGAACAATCCCTCGAGCGGCAACAGCGTATACACCCAGCGCTTTTTGCCGTACCAAGCAGTCAGCCATTTTGCTTCACTGTTTGAGCCTTGGCTCATAATATCACTCAGACTCCGGGTGGCGCGTGGTAATACTCATGTTCACAAACCCAATCTGGCCGGCGCTATCCATCGCGCGCACCACAGCTTGATGTGGTGCTTTGGCGTCCGCCGTAATAATTAGGCTGCGGGAGGTGTCACTGCCGCCCAGCTCAGTTAACGCCGAGCGCAAAGTAGCAGCTTTATTGTTTATTAAACTTTGGCCGTTGACCGCGTAATCGCCGGCGGCATTAATGATTATCTCCAGCGGGTCTTCGGCTTCATTGCTCGGCTCACCTACCGCCTCGGGTAAGTCGATTTCTAAATGAGTTTCTTTAGTAAAGGTGGTAGACACCATAAAAAAGATCAACAGCAAAAAAACCACATCAATCAATGGGGTTAAATTAATACTGTCTTCGTCTCGGGGTTGACGTCGAAATTGCACAGGTGGCCTCCGGTTACTTTTTCACTTTCACTTCGACCCGACGGTCGCTGTGCAGTGCATCAACCAATTTAATAGCCTCTTCTTCCATCGTCACAACGAGCGTATCGATACGGCGCTGAAAGAAGCGATGAAAGATCATCGCCGGTATTGCCACGCATAAACCCGCGGCGGTAGTGATCAGTGCCTGCGAGATACCGCCCGCTAACACGCCGGCATTACCCGTACCTTTGATCATGATGGCGTTAAACACTTCGATCATGCCAAATACTGTCCCCAATAAACCCAGCAAAGGTGTGATAGCGGCAATCGTGCCCAACACACCGATAAAGCGTTCCATTTCATGAATAACTTTATTGGCAGCCTCTTGAATACTGTCTTTCATAATTTCACGACCGCTGCGTGAATTACTCAGCCCTGCCGATAAAATCTCACCCAAAGGTGATGATTGTTTGAGCTCTTTGAGTCGCGCGGCGTCTAATTGGTTGTTTTTAATCCAACCCCAAACTTGTGCCAGCAAATGACGCGGAGCAATCTTTGCGGGGTTAAGGCTCCAATAGCGCTCTGCACTAATAGCCAACACAGCAATCGAACAAAGTACAAGCGGCAGCATTAACCAGCCGCCGGCGGCGATAACTTCAAACACGGGTGGATTCCTCTTTTACAGGCCTCGGCTGAGCCTATTTTTATGGTGCCTACTGTTAAATTAGCGGCTGTTAAAAACGCTGTACACTACCACAGATATAAGCGTTTGGGTTAGTGGGGTTAAGCTAATGTGACCTGTAACAAGCGCGTGGCTAATCGCGCCACGGCCGTCGCACTAGCTGGCGTTGCGCACGGCTGTGTGACACACCCGCCGGATCTATATAAAAGCTTATCGCACCATCGACTGCCGTGTTATAAATTTGGCTGCCCACGCGCTGATAACGCGTCACCACCTCGGCATGAGGGTGACCGTGACGATTATTAAAACCCGCACTAAACACCACGGTAGCGGGCATAAGTGAGTTGACCAACGCTGCACTAGAGGAAGTTTTACTGCCGTGATGTGGCGCCACTAACAGGTCAACATTTGTTACGCCAAGCTCTGCCAATACTGCCACAATTTCGGCTTCAAGTGGCCGCTCGATATCGCCTGTAAGCAACAAACGATAACCTTGATAGTCAATCAGCAATACACAAGATGCACTGTTGCCACGCAGAGAATGCTGGCTTGGTAACGTTAAAAAACGAAACTCTACCGCCCCCCAGCGCCAACCCCGAGGGATTTTATCGCCGGCCAAGTTATCGTCACGGCTACTTTTTGTATGACGCGCAACAGTTGCACCACCGCACGGCATTGCACGCGCGGTATCTTCGAGGCTTAACGCCGCCAAAGGTTCACCCAAATAAATTGTCGCGCTTGGCAGTACCTCTAATAAACCAACCGCGCCGCCGGCATGATCGGCATGCGCATGCGAAACAACCAAGGTATCAAGCCGGCGTGTGCCCTGCTCTTGCAACCCTTGTTTACGTAAAAAAGGCGCAATGATATCAGCGCCGGCATCAAAGTTATCGCTGTAGCGTGGGCCTGCGTCGTACACCAAACTGTGATTGCCAGCCTGTACAACAACAGCCAAGCCCTGCCCTACATCCATCACTGTCATCGCCAGCAAGGGCGGCTTTGGCGGCGGCACGGCAAGCCCTAGCACTGCCAACAGTAATCCGGTGGTGCGTAATTTAAGTGATTGGGGAAGCAACAACAACACAGCGCTTAAAGCTATTAACAACAGGGCCACAGGTTGTGGCTGCCAAGCGACGCTGATCGGCCAGTTGTAATCGGTTTGCGTCCGCGCCAGAGACTCCAACCACCACCAGAAACCGTCCAATACCCGGTCGGCCAACCACAATAAGGCTCCGGCGACACTATCGTTAAGCCAGCTGCTGATCGCAGCGGCAAATAATAACGGCACAACTAAAAGGCTAACCAACGGAATGGCGACAAAGTTAGCCAGTGGCGAAATTAACGACACTTGGCCAAAGAACACACCCAAAGGCACCAGTAGCGCCACAAAAACAACCAACTGCGGAAGCCAGAGCGACTGCCAGCGATGGGCATCGGTAATAAGTCCGTCATATATCAGTATTAACGATGCGACTGCGGTAAATGACAACCAAAAACCGGCATCGCGCGGACTTAACGGGTCGAGCGTACACACCAACAAAGCTGCAGCTGCCAAAATAACACCACCGCCATAATGCTTACCCAGCACCCGAGTGCAGTACAGCAACACCAGCATAGCTAGCGCGCGCTGCGTCGGCAGACTAAAGCCTGCCAACATACTGTAGCCCCAGGCCGCCAATGCCGCGCCGACAAATGCCACAATATGCGCCCGCCAAGGTATGACTGCGGCCAATAATTTACCCATCAGCAGTGCCAAAAGGTAACCAAAGGTGGCGGCGAGCCCAATGTGTAAACCCGATATGGCAATAAGATGACTGGTGCCGGTGCTTTGCAGTAACTGGCGTTGGTTATCGGTAAGATCGCCGCGCTGGCCCAATAACAATGCGCCAATTAAGCCATCATTAGTCGGTTGCTGCCGTTTTAACCACAGCCCTAACGATACTCTGAGCCCAGCTGGAGCCGTGTGTGCGAGACGCTGGTTGTTGGCATCGGCCCGCACATATCCCACCGCCCCAACACCACGTCGCAACTGCCATAGCTTATAGTCAAAACCAACCGGATTAACAAAGCTGCGCGGGCGTTTAAGCCGCACTTTAAGCGCAACGTGATCGCCTAATGTTAAGGTTTCGGCCCAATCGGGCGCCCGATACCAGCTCACTTGTATACGCCGTGGTAAATCTGTATCGCGGCCTTTTATGGCATCGTGGCTTGGGGTTAACAGCATCTGCACACGAGCGTGATCATGCTTAACTGGCGAGTCGATAACCCCTTGCAGCAGCACATCCTGCCCTTCAAGCGCGGGATCAAGTTGATTTGCCAGCAGCATTTGCAAGCTCCAGCTACCCCAAACAAACCCCAAGTTAAACAACAGAGCTATAAGTAATACCGCGGCAGGGCTTTGATAGCGCCGACGCACCAACAACCATACCGCACACAACAGCAGGGCCAGAATGGTTATTGCGCCAAGAGGCAGCAACCAGGGTAAAAAACTGGGCAGAGTTAAGCCGGCAACTAGGGTAAATAGAATGCGGTACATGACACTCCTGTGGCAGTTCGTCCTTGCGTAATATTGCTGTCACTATTCAGATCGCACCCCAAGCTGCGCTGAACGGTGTTGGGGTATGATCAAGCACGGCGGGATAAATCTTGCCGCTATTGGCCAGTGTAGCAGGCCACTTTATTAGCAATTGAATTTATGCCCGTTAGGCGTGGTTAAATCGTGCTTTTATGGGCATAATGTGCGCTCTTTCTTTGATGTCGTAGTGTAACCAACCAGATGGCGCGTAAGTTAATCAGACGTTTTTTACCCGACGCCACAACGGTAAAGAACAAGCCGGCTTTACAGTTCTTGGGGACTCTGCTGCACGACCCTAACCTGTTCCACTTAAACCGACACTCTGTGTCGCTGGCTTTTTTCTTTGGGATTTTTCTCGCCTTTATGCCGCTGCCGGGGCAAATGGCGCTCGCCGCCCTGTGTGCGTTATGGGTGCGCTGTAACCTGCCCATCACTATGACGCTGGTCTGGATCACCAACCCGCTGACTATTTCTCCTATTTTTTTCTTTACCTACCAACTTGGCCGCTGGATTTTAGAGTCCCCCAAAGTCACCGCACCGACCCACTTGTCGTGGGCATGGCTGGCAGAAGAGTTTGGCTTAATTTGGAAGCCATTACTGCTAGGCTCGGTACTGACGGGCTTTGTGTTTGGCGGACTTGCGTACATTACCATGCAGCTGTATTGGCGCTGGCACGTAACCCGAAGCTGGAAGAAAAGGTGCCAAGAGCGACTGCAGCGCTCCGACTAAGCAAGCTATGGCCTCGCCCACTTAATATTGCGCACGCCAAAAGAGGTCTATAGTGAAACAATTCATAAAAATTCTTACCACCGCCCTACTATTGATGCCCATATGCTCGATAGCTAAAGATAATATTAATAAGGATATCGCTATGTCAGTATCGGGAACCTTTACCGTTAAGCTCGAGACACACCACGATGAGTCTGCACCCGCAGGCAGAATGACCCTATTAAAAGAGTACTCCGGCAGCCTTACAGGCAACGGTGTAGGCCAAATGATCAGTAAAAGAACCACTGGCGGGGCTTCTGTTTACTCGGCGATAGAAGAATTTGAAGGCAGCTTAAATGGTAAAAAAGGCGGCTTTACGCTGTTCCATAATGGCTTTATGTCTAGCTCAAAACACGAGCTAAACATTATAATCATAGAGGGTTCTGGCAGCGGTGAGCTGGAAGGAATAGAGGGTAAGCTATCTATCACTCAAGAAAATAATGCTCATCAATATGAGCTGCAATATAACTTATAAACGCAATATGGTTTATAAGCATAACCTACAGAGCCAATAACCCGCCGCGCCGGCTCACACCCAGCGCAAATACATTTGCGTTATTCGTGCCGCAATGCCTCGGCGGGTAAAACTCTAGAGGCGCGCCACGCCGGATAAACACTTGCCATAAAACTTAAGACCAATGCCGCCCCGGCAATATAAAGCACATCGCTTAACAACAGCTCGGCAGGCAGATAACTTACTGGGTAAACGTCAGAATGCAAAAACTGAAAGCCGATCAAGTGCTCTAACCCAGCAACTGCCGAGGTTACCGTGTAGGAAAAAACTACCCCCAAAACAACACCAATAAAAGTTCCGGTGACACCGATATAACCGCCCTGCACCAGAAAGATTCCGACAATATCTGAACTGCTCGCCCCTTGCGTTCGTAAAATGGCAATATCAGATTCTTTGTCGACCACCACCATAATTAAAGTTGTCACTAAATTAAACGCGGCAATACCAATTAACAAAATCAACAACAGCCCAACCAGTTTTTTTGACATATGTATCGCCTGATACAAATTGCCATGACTGCGAGTCCAATCGCGGCCATAAATATTGGGCGCCAAATTAGCGGTCACTTCATACATGGTGGTTGGCGCGCGAAATAAATCTCGCAGTTTAAGACGCACGCCACTAACGCTACCGGGGTAAGCGGTAAGCTTAGAGGCAGCCGCCATATTCATTAGCGCAAGATTATTATCGACTTCGGTACCCGTCGCTAAAATATCAACAACTTCTAGCGTCCAAATACTGGGGCTGCTACGCCCCGCGCCCGCCCGTGGAATCACCAGTGTTAAACGATCGCCCACTTCTGTCTGTAAGCTGTTAGCTAAAGTACTGCCTAACACCACCGCATGGGCGTTATCGGTAAGTTCGTTTAACCTGTTGTGAATTAAATACTGATCGACCCCAGATGCTTTCACCTCCAGCGCGGGGACAATACCAAACATCCCCACTGGCGCTACATTTTTACCTTTGGCCAGTAAACCCTGCAAGCTAACAAAGGGGGCGGCGGCTTCGACTTCTGGATGTTGCAGTGCTTGCGCCATAACCGCCGCCGGATCGTGAATACCGTCACGACTGTAAAGTGTGCCTTGCGGCATAACCTGCAAAATTCGCTCGCGCAGCTCTCGGTCAAAGCCATTCATAATAGCCATCACCAAAATCAATAACGCGACCGAGATAACCAAGCCGATGACCGACATACGGGAAATAAAGCTAACCAAATGGCTCCCCTGGCGCGCCGTGGCGTAACGCCGCCCCAACGTTAGGGTGAAGCGATTAAACACCCGCAGACTCCGCCGCGACAAGCTCAGTTAACTGGCCATCTATTAATTGCAGCGTGCGATCCATTTTAGCCGCGAGCGTTAAATCGTGGGTCACCACTACAAAGCTGGTGCCAATACGGGTGTTTAAATCAAGCATTAACGCCTGAATATCGGCGGCGGAATGCGAATCAAGGTTTCCTGTCGGTTCGTCCATCAAGACGCACGCAGGCTCGGTAACCAGTGCTCTGGCAATGGCCACGCGTTGACGCTCGCCACCAGACAGCTCGGATGGTTTATGAGTAATACGCGCAGCTAGCCCCACTTGCGCAAGCATATCGCTAGCGCGAGCATTAGCGGTGGCACTATCTAGGCCGCCAATTAACAATGGCATAGCGACATTCTCTAAGGCGGTAAATTCGGCTAATAAGTGATGGAACTGATAAACAAAGCCCAGCGAACGGTTACGCAATTTACCCCGCGCATCGGCTCCAAGCGCCGATAGCGCTTGCCCTGCTACCACCACCTCGCCCGAGTCGGCTAAATCTAAACCACCCAATATATTCAACAAGGTCGATTTGCCCGAGCCCGAAGCCCCAATCACCGCAACCCGCTCGCCGGTTAACACCTCAAGCTCAATATTACGCAACACGCTGACCGCTTGTGGCCCTTGGGTATAGGCTTTATTAACGCCGTGGCACTGCAACACAGCAGCAGAAGATAAATCACTCATAACGCAGGGCCTCTGCAGGTTGAATTCGTCCGGCTCGCCAAGCGGGGTAAAGCGTAGCTAAAAAACTTAATAGCAATGCTACAGAACAAATAGTCGCGACATCGGCCCACTGCAATTGTGAGGGCAAATGACTAATAAAATACACATCGGCATCAAACACTTGCTGGCCGGTTAAGGTCTCAAAAAAAGCGACGACGGGGCTGATATAGTATGCCAATAGCACTCCAGCTAGCGCCCCCACGGCGGTGCCAATCACCCCGACACCACAACCTTGCACCATAAAAATTCCCATGATTTGACGGGCATTTAGGCCAAGAGTACGCAGTACCGCAATATCCGAGCGCTTGTCGGCCACCATCAACACCAAGCTTGAAACAATATTAAAAGCCGCCACGGCGATAATAATACTGAGCAACACCCCAATAACAATTTTTTCCATTTTAACCGCTTGAAACAAACTGCCTTGAGTTTGGCTCCAGTCGTGCAGCTGGTAATCGCTGCCCAAAGTTTGCCGCAAGCGACTGGTAATAGCGCCCGCTTGATAGATATCGGTAAACTTTAACTGCAGCCCCATGGGTGCTTGGGTGCGGTACAATTTTTGTGCATCGGCAATATGAATAAGTGCCAACTCTTGATCAACCGGTGCATTAACCTCAAATATACCGACCACCGTAAAACGCTTAACACGCGGAAAAACACCAGCGGCAGTAATGGCGATATCCGGTAGTGTAAGAGTTAGTTTGTCGCCCGTAATAACTCGCAGCTGGCGCGCCAACACTGCACCCAAAACGATGCCAAACTGCCCTTCTTGTAAACTAGACAGCTCCCCAATCAGCATATTATCGGCCACCGCAGAGACATCGCCCTGCAGCTCTGGGTCAATGCCCGACACTTGCACCGCTTGTATCTCAGAGCTGAATCCGGCCAGAGCAAAGCCCTCAACAAAAGGCGCTGCGGCGATAATATCGGTATTTGTTAACAGCTGTGTACGCATTGCTTGCCAGTTTTGCATGGCCGGCTCTTGGGTGATAAAGCCGTGTGGGATCACCCGCAATAAACGTTGTTTCATCTCGCGATCAAAGCCGTTCATTACCGACATGACCACAATCAGCGCCATAACCCCCAGCGCCATGCCCAATAGCGAAAAGCCACTGACAAAGGAGATAAATTGATTGCGGCGTTTAGCGCGGATATACCGCAAACCAATGGCCAAAGGGATGTTTTTTAGCATGTGCGCATTTAACCCCAACGCCCTACGGACTACAAGAGCAGCGATAGCTGGCTACCGGCTTTACACAAGACAAATGCCCTAACCCCGAGGGTGTGCTATCGTTCAGAAATATCTGTTATCAAGACCACGAGAGCCCTATGGACGAACGACGCAATTATTTTCGTTTACAGCTAAATGCTAAAGTCGAGCTTATCCCGCTGGAAACCCAGCCGACCGCCAATTCCGAGGCGAGCTCGCACTTTAGCAGCAGCGGTATCTTACAAACGATGGCAGAGCTTAAGCGATTAGAGGTAGATGGCAATCAACTACAGCAACAAATAAAAGACACCGATCGCGCACTGGGCGAGTTTTTAAACATTCTCACGCGTAAAATCGATGTTCTGGCCCAATTTTGTCTAAGCTTGCAAACCACTGACAGCGCCAAATCTCAAACCATTGATCTAAGTGAAGGTGGCCTGGTGTTTGATTACCCCAGCGCGCTACCCGAGCAACAATGGTTTGCCCTAATGTTGCGTTTTGACTCCCCCATAATGGCCACTGCGATTTACGCCCAAGTGATTCGATGTGAACCGGATCGCGGCAATGGTTGCCGTATTGCGGCAGAATTTAGGTACTTAAACGCAACCGAGCGCCAGCAAATCAGTCAACAAATTATGCGGGCACAAATGGAGTCTGCGCGGCGTAAACCGCAATAACCGCTGGGCTCCACTCGGCAACCAAAACTGCCCACCGGCAAGCAAGGATCACCATGAAACCTGTTATCGCTGTTATTCTTTTCGCTCTAACCTGCCAACTGCAAGCCGAGACATTACGTATCCCGATTGGACAGCAAGAAAAAACGGGGGAATACCTAACCACTCCAGCCACTGGCGTGACCAAAACCCACGTTAAAGACACTTATGGCGAACCGATCAAACAATCAGGGCCGGTGGGTACCCCGCCAATTTACACTTGGGTCTATAATGATTTTGTTGTGTACTTCGAGAGTGACCGAGTGATCCATTCCGTCATCAAGTTCACCCCTAAAGTTAAACCAACCACACCAGAGGAACTTTCGGGAAACTCTTAAATCGCTGCAATTAACCACAAAAAACGCCACCTTAAAGGTGGCGTTTTTTGTGGCAATACACACTAACAATATTATTGCTCGCGTGTTTACTTTTTGTTCATACGGCTTATACGGTTTGTACGATTAGTACCATCCAATGCCGCCAAACGATATGCCTCGGCCATCGTTGGGTAGTTAAAGGTGGTGTTTAAAAAGAAACTGATATTATTGTTTTCACCCGGCTGGCTCATAATCGCCTGACCAATATGAATAATCTCAGCCGCCTCGGCGCCAAAACAATGAACCCCTAACAGCGCGCCAGTATCGACGTTAAACAGCAGTTTAAGCATCCCCACGTCTTCGCCGCTAATTTGTCCGCGAGCGGTATTTTTAAACAGACAGCGACCCACCTCATAGGGAATACGTGCCTCGGTCAGTTCGCGCTCGGTTTTACCTACCGAACTAATCTCGGGCAACGTATAGATACCTGTAGGCACTTCGCTTACGTCATTCGGCTGTTCCCCTAAAATAACGGCAGCCAATGCCCGGCCTTGATCGTATGAAGCGCTGGCCAAACTCGGCCAACCCACTACATCCCCCACGGCATAAATATTTTTCACATCCGTTTCATAGTGCTCATTAACGGTAAGGTTGCCACGATGATCGGGCGCCAAACCGACGGCCTCAAGATTTAGCTGATCGGTATTGCCGCTACGCCCATTACACCAAAGAAGCGCGTCGGCTTTAATGCGTTTGCCCGACTCTAAGTATAAGATAACACCGCGATCGGTGGCCTCAATTTTATCGTAGGTTTCACTGTGGCGGACACGCACACCATTATCGCGCAGGTGATAACTTAACGCATCAGAGATTTCATCATCTAAAAATGATAACAATCGATCACGGTTATTAACCAAGTCGACCTTCATCCCTAAACCTGAAAGTATTGAAGCGTACTCACAACCGATAACACCAGCACCATAAATTAGAATATGACGCGGGGTATGCTTCATTTCTAAGATTGAATCGGAGTCATAAATACGCGGATGGTTAAAATCAACATCGGCTGGCTGATAAGGGCGCGAGCCGGTGGCAATAATAATGTGACTGGCGTGAATTGTTTCTGTCGAACCTTCGCTAAATTTTATCTCGATCGTATTAGCATCAACAAACGAGGCAAAACCGGAATACATCGCGACACGATTGCGAACATAAAAATCGGTGTGTAATTCGACCTGTTTAGGAATCACCTGATTTGCCGCCGCCAGCACGCGCGGGTAAGTAATACGCCAGCTCTCGCCATTTTCACGGAACAGGCTACTGGTTTTAAACTGAATAATTTGTTTAACCGTATGGCGCAACGATTTAGACGGAATGGTGCCTTTGTGGGCGCAATTGCCCCCCATTAGACCCCGATTTTCAATAACAGCTACTTTTTTACCTGCTTTGGCCGATGCCATCGCCGCACTTTCGCCCGCCGGACCCGATCCAATAATTACAACATCATACGTATAAGTTGCCACAGTGTGCCCCCAATTATCCTACATCTCTCCCAGCCGATTTCACCATCAAATCGTTAGAAGTACAGGTCAATCACGCGATTGTTTCGCCGTTGCATCTATTGCCAGATCTGCCGCCACATTAGTGCTTGTGCCGTTTTTAAGACTTTCGCATTTTTGCTCGTCACCACCGCACAACTCGCAGCTGTAGTCTTTTTCGCCCAGCGCTTTACCAACGCCACCACACGAGCCAGTCAAGGGTTTACGTCCAAAAATAACGCCAACCGACATGCCAACTATAACCATTAGCATCGCAACAAACACCACTAAAAATACCGTCATTTCTTTACCCTCCCGTGCTGCACCGCAGTTACCGATTAGTGCAACAATTGTGAAAAAGTTACCGACTGGCTATCAACAAACCCGTCTTTTGTTTTGACGATCATATACACCGCGAGCTGCTCGGCATTGGCCAGCTCCATACCTTTTTTAGGCCCCAACACATTTAACGCAGTAGCCCAAGCATCGGCCCTTGCGGCGGTCTCAGCCACCACGGTTACCGAGGCCAAGTTATGCTTAATCGGCCGGCCTGTTACCGGATCAATGGTGTGCGAATAGCGCACGCCATCGACTTCAAAATAATTACGGTAATCGCCCGAGGTTGCCACTGCGTGGTTATCCACACTTAACGCTAACCTAGCACCACCGGCCAACACCGAAGGCTGCTCGATGGCAATACGCCAAGGAGTGCTGCGCGGGCTTTGGCCCACAACACGAACCTCACCACCGATTTCGACCATAAAATTATCAAAGCCACGATCGGCCAAAAAGTTTGCAATCCAGTCGACGCCGTAACCTTTTGCCACCGCCGATAAATCAACACCTATATCAGCAGTGCGACGTGCACGATTGACATCCAGTTGCAGATGTTTGTGCCCAGTGCGAGCCAATGCCGCAGCTAAGGCGTCAGCATCTGGCACTTGATCTGGCTTCATCTCGGGGCCAAAACCCCACAGATTTACCAGCGGACCAACGGTAATATCAAAGGCGCCATTAGAGCGCTGACTGATATCCTCGCTAATATTGAGCACCTCCATCACCGGCTCAGATAGCTCCACCCATTCGTTTACAGCAACGCTATTAAAGCGCATTAGCTCAGAGTCACTGATGTACGTCGACATCATCTGATTGATAAGCTGCAACTGCTCTTCAACCGCCTGCTGCAACGGCTCGACATTAATATCAAACTCACCTGACACCGGCCCTACCACGGTAATATGGTAATCCGTGCCCATAGTTTTTCCCGAGAATTTTATACTCGGGCGCCCTGTACTGCTGGGCGAACAACCGCTTATCAGCAGGCATAAAAACAAAAAAGAGGCTGACAACAATGCCAGCCCCTTTTTTATTATCATTATGTTAGGCGTTGGTATTTTGCGTTTAACCACCAAAGTCATCCAGCATAATGTTTTCATCTTCGACGCCTAGATCGTGGAGCAATTTAATAACCGCCGCGTTCATCATTGGCGGCCCACACATGTAAAACTCACAATCTTCTGGGGCTGGGTGTGTTTTTAGGTATTCTTCAAACAGTACGTTGTGAATAAAACCTGTCAAACCTTCCCAGTTATCTTCGGGCTGCGGATCAGACATAGCTACGTGCCAAGTGAAGTTGTCGTTCTCACGGGCTAGCATGTCGTAATCTTCTTTGTAAAACAGCTCTTTTAATGAGCGCGCACCGTACCAAAAAGATATTTTACGCGTCGAGTTAAGACGTTTGAGCTGATCAAAAATGTGCGAACGCATAGGCGCCATACCCGCACCGCCACCCACAAACACCATCTCGGCATCGGTATCTTTGGCAAAAAACTCACCAAATGGCCCAAATACGGTGATTTTGTCACCCGGCTTCAGGTTAAAGACATAGGTCGACATAATGCCTGGCTGAATATCCGTAGAGCGCGGAGGTGGAGTCGCAATACGAATATTGAACTTAACCAAGCCTCGTTCTTCGGGGTAATTCGCCATCGAGTAAGCGCGCTGTACAGGCTCGGGGTTTTTAGTTTCAAGTTTAAAGAAACCAAAGTGCTCCCAATCACCACGAAACTGCTCTTCGATATCAAAATCAGAGAACTTAATGTGGTAAGCCGGACACTCAAGCTGCACATAACCACCGGCACGGAAATCTACGTTTTCGCCTTCGGGTAGCTTTAATGTCAGCTCTTTAATAAAGGTGGCCACATTGGGATTGGACTCAACAGTACACTCCCATTGTTTTACACCAAAGACATCTTCTGGCACTTCAACAACCATATCCTGTTTAACCGGAGTTTGACAGGATAAGCGCCATCCCTCTTGCGCCTCACGCTTGGTAAAGTGACTTTCTTCGGTGGGCAACATAGAGCCACCACCATCGGTCACCACACAGCGACATTGGGCACAGGTGCCACCGCCGCCACAAGCCGATGGCAGGTATAAGCCTGCGCCCGACAATGTTTGCAGCAACTTTCCACCGGCGGGTACAGTAAGCTTTTTCTCACCGTTAATATCGATGGTGACATCACCTGTCGATACGAGTTTTGCGCGTGCGCTCAAAATTACAACCACCAGCACTAGCACGATGACCGTAAACATGACTACGCCAAGAATAATTTCGTTCATGTGAATCCTCGCTGATTACAGATCAATGCCGCCGAATGACATAAAGCCAAGCGACATCAGGCCCACGGTAATAAAAGTAATACCCAGGCCACGAAGCCCTTCAGGCACATCACTGTATTTCATTTTCTCGCGAATACCGGCCAGTGCGGTAATGGCTAACGCCCAACCGACACCAGAGCCAACACCAAATACAACACTTTCACCAAAGTTGTAATCGCGCTCTACCATAAACAGCGAACCACCTAAGATGGCGCAGTTAACAGTAATAAGCGGCAAAAACACACCGAGTGCGTTGTACAGCGCTGGAACGTATTTATCGAGCACCATTTCTAGAATCTGGACCAGTGCGGCAATGACACCAATGTAAGAAATCAGCCCCAAAAAGCTTAGATCTGTATTGGGTAAACCCGCCCACGCCAAGGCGCCATCGGCTAACACGTAGGTGTACAGCAAGTTATTCACGGGCACAGTTATCGTTTGCACCACAATAACAGCAATACCCAAACCAAACGCTGCACCGATTTTTTTCGATACCGCCAGCAAGGTACACATGCCCAAGAAAAATGCTAGGGCCATATTGTCGATAAAAATCGACCTTACAAATAAGCTTAAATACGCTTCCATGATCAGGCCTCCTTAGCTTGCGGCTTGGTGTTAGGGGCTATTTTAAAATCGGCGCGCTCAACTTGATCTTTCTTCCAAGAGCGTAAGCCCCAGATGAACAAACCAATCAAAAAGAAGGCGCTAGGTGGCAACAATAACAAACCGTTTGGCGTGTACCAGCCACCCTCTGTTGCCAGCGGTAATAACTGCGTACCAAACAAGCTACCAGAACCTAACAACTCGCGAACAAACGCCAAAGCCAACAACATAGCGCTGTAGCCCAAACCGTTACCAACGCCATCTAAAAAGCTGGCGATGGGTGGGTTTTTCATGGCGAATGCTTCGGCACGGCCCATAACGATACAGTTGGTGATAATCAAACCAACAAATACCGACAGCTGCTTACTGATCTCAAAGGCGTAAGCCTTCAGGAACTGATCAACTACGATCACCAAAGAGGCAATAATGGTCATTTGTACAATGATACGAATACTGCTCGGAGCATGATTACGTATTAACGATACAAACAGGTTAGAAAACGCCGTTACCGTAGTTAGTGCAATACACATAACCACTGTAACTGACAGTTTGCTGGTTACAGCCAAGGCCGAACAAATACCCAAAATTTGCAATGCAATTGGGTTATTGGAGAATATCGGCGCAAACAAAAGCTCTTTAAGTTTCATGGAATCAAGCCTCCCCGTTCTTCAGATTTGTGAGGAAGGGCTTGTAGCCATCTTCACCCAGCCAAAAATGAATCAGATTCGCCACGCCACGACTGGTCAGAGTTGCACCCGACAAGCCATCAACTTGGTGATCTGCATTTTTAGATTGCGGGTCAACTTTGCCTTTAATAACCGTCAGCTCAACTTCGCCTGCGTCATCATAAGCTTGCTTGCCTTCCCACTGCGCTTTCCAGGCGGGGTTATCAACCTCACCACCAAGCCCGGGTGTTTCTCCGTGCTCATAAAAGCCCAAACCTCTAACGGTATTTAAATCAGAGTCCAACGCTAAAAAGCCATACAAGGTCGACCACAAGCCGTAACCACGAACCGGTAACACTAGAGTCTCTAGACCCGCGTCGCCCTCGATCAAGTACACCAGTGCGTACTCTTCACGACGAGAGATTTTGGCGATGTCTTCATCCGCGTTTAGATCTATCGAACGCGACGGATCTTTACTGGCTTTGCGCTGATCGTAATTAGCAGGCTCAACCGCTTCTGTGAACTTGCCCGTTGCTAAATCTACAACCTGCGTGCTAACGCGAGATTCAAATAGACTCTCGACACTGGCTTTATCGGTTTTTTCTAACAAACCGGCCGCCGCAAGAATGTTGCGTTTAAAATCCAACGACTTATTAACGTCTTGAATTGGGCGCAGAAGTACCGCCGCGGTGGACACTACCACTGAACAGACAATACACAGCAACAGCGTTACTATGATTGTTTTCTTAATGGAATCATTACTAGCCACGTGCCAACCTCCGCTTGATATTTGCGCGAACTACTAAGTAATCAATCAACGGAGCAAACAAGTTAGCAAACAAAATTGCCAACATCATGCCTTCTGGGAAGGCGGGGTTTACGACCCGAATAATGATCACCATAAAGCCAATCAAAGCACCAAACCAGTATTTACCGGTATCGGTCATAGAGGCAGAAACAGGATCTGTTGCCATAAAGATCATACCGAAGGCAAAACCACCCACAACCATGTGCCAATACCAAGGCATTGCCATAGCGGGGTTAGAAGTTGCATCGCCGGTAAAGTTAAACAGTAAAGCGGTCGCGATCATACCCAGCATTACGCCGGCCACAATACGCCAGGAAGCAATCCCCATAACCAACAGCACAGCGCCACCAATAAAAATGGCTAAGGTTGAAGTCTCACCGATACTGCCCTGCATAAAGCCTAAGAAGGCATCCATCCAGCTCAACTGACTTTCCAGTGCGGCCAAGCCATCTTGTGCCACAACCGATAACGCAGTCGCGCCGGTGTAACCATCAACAGCAGTCCATACGGTATCGCCCGACATGCTCGCGGGGTAAGCAAAGAACAAAAATGCACGACCCGTTAATGCAGGGTTTAAGAAGTTTTTACCGGTACCGCCAAACACCTCTTTACCCAACACAACACCAAAACTAATACCCAGGGCTGCGTACAGTAACGGTAAGTCTGGCGGGCAAATTAGGGCAAAAAGTATCGAGGTAACAAAGAAACCTTCGTTAACTTCGTGTCCGCGAACCATGGCGAATAAGACTTCCCAAAAACCGCCGACGATAAACACCACAGCATAGATAGGAAGAAAGTACGCCGCGCCGTGTACCAAGCAATCCCAAATACTGTTGGGATCAAAGCCGGCAATAGATGAGATAAGCGCGATACGCCAGCCTTCGGCACCCGCCATACCAATATCAGCCAAAATTATATTGGCGTTATGGCCGACGTTGTACATACCAAAAAACATCGCAGGGAAGGTACACATCCACACGGTGATCATGATGCGTTTAAGGTCGATGCCATCGCGTACGTGAGAGGTGGTTTTCGTCACATCGGCAGGACGATAAAAAACGGTATCAATCGCCTCGTACAAGGCATACCATTTTTCGTGCTTGCCGCCCTTGTGAAAGTTTGGCTCGATTTTATCAAGGAAATTTCGTAATGCTTTCATGGTTAGCCCTCTCGCTCGATCATGGTGAGGTTGTCGCGCAAGATCGGGCCATATTCGTACTTACCCGGGCAGACAAACGTACACAACGCCAGATCTTCTTCATCGAGCTCTAGGCAACCTAGCTGCTGCGCCGTCTCACCATCACCCACAATTAACGCACGCAACAACTGCGTGGGTAATATGTCCAACGGCATGACTTTTTCGTAGCTGCCTACCGGCACCATGGCGCGCTCACTACCATTAGTAGTAGTGGTAAAGCCAAAGCGTTTTGCTGGCATCAACTTGGACAGATAGATACCCATTACAGAAAACAAATTAGCACCGGGACGCAAGTAATGCAGCATCGGGCGATCATCACCCTCTTTAAGTACACTAACTTGAGTATGGTAACGTCCCAAATAGGCGTAAGACCCAGTCGCCGTGCGACCACCGAATACCGAGCCAGATATAACTCGATTGCCATCGCCAATTAATTCATCAGCGGTTAGCTCTTCTAGGCTTGCACCAATACGAGTACGAACTAAGCGGGGCTGGTTAACAGCGGGGCCAGCCAATGCGACTACTCGGCGAGTATCGATTTGGCCGGTGCTCACAAACGCACCAAATGCGGCTACGTCTTGGTAGTTAATTGACCAAACGGTTTTGCTTGCACTAACGGCATCCAAGCAATGGATATGAGTGCCCACATTGCCAGCTGGATGCACACCACCAAATTCATTCACCGAGAATTGCTCGCCAGTGGCGACTGGAATATCGGCACCCGGTGCTTTGGAGATATAAACTTTGCCCTCGGTTAACCGAGCCAGAACTTTTAAGCCGGTAACAAAATCATCGGCGCGCTCTTGCAAAACAATCTGTGGATCAGCGGCTAACGGATTGGTATCCATGGCTGCAACGAATATCGCATGGGGTGCGCTATCGAGGGCTGGAACCTTACTGTAAGGGCGGGTGCGCAAAGCAGTCCACAAGCCAGCCTCATTGAGCAGCTTGCACAGGCTCTCGGCGCTAGCCGCACTCAGCTCAGCATCGCTCAAGGCACTAAATGTTTCAGACTCGTCGCCCTCAACATCAATCACAACCGATTGCAGCACACGGCGCTCGCCGCGATGAATCGCAGCTACAGTACCCGCGGCCGGTGCGGTATAACGCACGCCTTCGGTTTTTTTATCGGTAAACAACAGTTGTCCGAGCTTAACCTTATCACCTACGGCTACCGCCATAGTTGGCTTCATGCCGTGATAATCTGGGCCAACTAAGGCCACAGAGCGGGCCGCGGGCCCATCAGCGATCGCCTGCTCGGGCGCACCGGATATAGGTAAATCCAATCCCCGACGAATCTTTATCATACGTCTCTGCCTAATCACTCGTTGGATTAATAAGTAGTACGACCCAATCGCTGAGCCGCCATGTCGCGGTGTTGACTGTGCGCCAACCACTTCTATTGCTTGAAGTTTATTGATTGTTGCGGCCCGGTTTGGTGCATCCATTGCTGCAGGCACTAACCTGCAAGGAGCTCATTTGAGGCATTACCATTAAAAACTGCCTTACCTATGAAGATAAAAGCAGATTTTGACGCAAAAGAACAAACCGGAACCTACTAAAAAATCGCGGCAATTATAAAGATCAAGGCCGCTGATGACTAGTGGCGCGACACATTTTTAGCGCATCTTTGCTTAAAACGGCCGGCTCTGGGGATAAGCGTCACCTACAGAGCGCAAAAAAACGGGTACAATGCCCGCCTCACGCTCGCGCAGCAGCCAACCCTTACACACAAGCAGCAAGCACAAAACCGTTATGACTCAACTTGATCCTCGCCACCCTGACATCACCGATCGCCCCGGCGAACGCCGCCACTGGGGGCACCTTTATGGTGCAGCGCAAGCGCTGACCCTTGCATCGGCGGCACAACAACATCCGGGATTAAGTTTAGCGATTACCAGCGACACCGCCAGTGCCCAGCGGCTGGAGATCGAGCTGCGTTTTTTTGCCGGCGCCGAACTTAATATTTTACACTTGGCCGATTGGGAAACCCTGCCCTACGACACGATCTCCCCACATCAAGATATTATCTCTGAGCGCCTGCGCACCCTATATCATTTACCCAGCACACACCACGGTATATTAGTCGTGCCGGTTACCAGCCTGCTGCAGCGACTGATGCCCAAAGATTATTTGGTGCAAAACAGCTTGTTATTGCAAGTCGGCGAGACGCTGGACCTTACTACTTTACGCGGCAACCTTATTCAAGCCGGTTACCGTGTGGTAGACACAGTATACGAGCATGGTGAATTTGCGGTGCGCGGCGCGCTGATTGATATTTTCCCCATGGGCAGCGACCTGCCCCTGCGTATAGATCTCTTTGATGATGAAATCGACTCTCTGCGAACGTTTGATCCAGACACGCAGTTAACTCAAGACAAACTTGACAACCTAGAGCTGCTGCCGGCTCGGGAATACCCGCTCGATAAAGCCGCTATCAGCCATTTTAAAAATCGCTGGCACCAGCGGTTTGATGTCGACCCCAGCGCCTGCTCAACTTACCGCGACGTCAGCGATGGCATTGCACCGCCCGGCATTGAGTACTACTTGCCGTTATTTTTTGACCACAGCAGCACGCTGTTTGATTTTTTACCCAGCAATACCGTCATCTACTCGCTAGGCGATATTCAAGGTGCCGCCACTCGATTTTTACAAGAGTTATGGGCGCGCTATGAATCACGCGGGGTCGACCCCACCCGCCCCTTGTTAGCACCGCACGAGATCTACCAACGCGAAGAAGAATTGTTTGCCAACCTTAAAGCGATGAGCCGCACCCAAATTAGCGCCGAACAGCTTCCCAGCAAAGCCGGCCAGTTCAACTTTGACTCAAGCATCCCGCCATCGCTGCCTATACATGCCCACGCCGAAAACCCACTGACCAGTATCGAGGCCTTTTTATTACAATTTAACGGCCGCGTACTGTTTTGTGCCGAGTCCGCTGGGCGCCGTGAAACGCTATTAGAGCTGCTCGGCCGTATTCGGGTAAAACCGGTAAGCGTCGACAACTGGCAGCACTTTGCCGACTCAGATGAACGTATCGGCATCACCATTGGCGCTATTGATCAGGGCCTGGTGATCGCTAATGGCTCGATCGCACTGATTGCCGAATCGCAATTATTTGGCGAGCGAATCCAACAAACTCGACGCCGTCGCCAAGGCCAAGACAACGCCGAGAACGTCGTCAAAAACCTCACAGAGCTTAAAGTTGGAGCACCCGTGGTCCATATCGATCACGGCGTGGGACGTTATCGCGGCCTAGAAACCATTAGCGTCGAAGGCGAGACCAACGAGTTTTTAATGCTCGAGTACGCCGACGAAACAAAGCTTTATGTTCCGGTCACCAGCCTGCACCTGATTAGCCGTTACAGCGGCGCCGATGCAGAAACCGCCCCGCTACACCGATTGGGCTCCGAGCTGTGGCAAAAAGCTAAACGCAAAGCTGCCGAGCAAGTACGCGATACCGCCGCCGAGCTTTTGGATATTTACGCACGCCGTGCCGCGCGTAAAGGCTTGGCGTTTGCCGACCCCAAGGCCGACTATCTAAGTTTTTCGGCTGGCTTTCCGTTTGAAGAAACCCCAGACCAACAAACCGCGATCGAAGCTGTGGTGAAAGACATGTTATCGCCGCAACCCATGGACCGGCTGGTATGTGGTGACGTCGGATTTGGCAAAACAGAAGTCGCTATGCGTGCGGCCTTTATCGCCGCCCACGCTGGCAAACAGGTGGCGATACTAGCCCCCACCACACTCTTGGCCCAACAGCACTACGAATCACTTAAAGATCGCTTTGCCAGCTGGCCATTTGAGATAGAAGTATTAAGTCGGTTTCGCACCACCAAAGAAGTCGAAAACGTTAAAACACGTTTAGCCGACGGCAAAGTGGATATTGTCGTAGGCACCCACAAGCTGATTCAGCCCGACATTAAATACAAAGATATCGGGCTGCTCATTATCGACGAAGAACATCGCTTTGGCGTACGGCAAAAAGAGCAGCTTAAAAAGCTTCGCGCTGAAGTCGATATATTAACCTTAACCGCTACGCCGATACCGCGCACCTTAAATATGTCAATGGCAGGGATTCGCGACTTATCGATTATTGCCACGCCACCGGCCCGGCGACTATCGGTGAAAACGTTTGCCCGACAACACGACGACGCCGTTATTAAAGAGGCGATACTGCGTGAAATTTTGCGTGGCGGTCAGGTTTATTATTTGCACAACGAGGTAAAAAGCATCGAGCGCACAGCCCGCGCCCTGCAAGAGTTAGTGCCCGAGGCGCGCATCGGTATCGGCCACGGTCAAATGCGTGAGCGCGAGCTGGAAAAAGTCATGTCCGATTTTTACCACAAACGCTTTAACGTCATGGTGTGCTCGACGATCATCGAAACTGGCATCGACATCCCCAGTGCCAACACCATTATTATTCACCGCGCGGATAAATTTGGCTTGGCACAACTGCACCAATTGCGCGGTCGTGTGGGCCGCTCGCACCACCAAGCTTACGCATACTTGCTAACCCCCGAACGACGTGCCATGACCGCCGACTCGATCAAACGCCTAGAGGCTATCGCCGCTGCCGAAGACCTCGGCGCGGGATTTACGCTGGCCACCCACGACATGGAAATCCGCGGCGCAGGAGAGCTGTTAGGCGACGATCAGAGCGGTCAGATTCACACGATTGGCTTCTCACTGTATATGGATATGCTCGATCGCGCGGTAAAAGCCATGCGCGCCGGAAAAGAGCCCAATATAAATCAGCCGTTAGAAGACAATACCGACGTCAATTTACGCGTGCCGGCCCTGATCCCCGACGATTACTTACCCGATGTTCACTCGCGCTTGGTGATGTACAAACGCCTTGCCGGAGCCAGCAACAATGAAGCGCTGCGCGAGCTGCAAGTGGAGATGATTGACCGCTTTGGACTCTTGCCAGAACCGGTTAAAAACCTAGTGCGAGTCACCGAGATCAAACTCCTAGCGGCAAGTTTAGGCATCAAAAAGCTCGAGGCATCCGCCAGTGGCGGCAAACTAGAGTTTGGAGCCGAGACCAGCGTAGACCCATACAACATTGTGCAGCTGGTGCAAAATCAGCCACGGGTATTCCGCCTAGAAGGCGCCAATTTATTAAAATTTACCCTGCCAATGATTGATGCCGAAGCTCGCCTAGAGCACGTAAATGATTTGCTGCAAATGTTAAAGCCGACTAACACCAACGCGTAAAAAACGCTAGACTCAAGCAATAACATCAAGCCGCCCGGTGAACCGACCCGGCGCCGCTTAACCACTGGAACTGAATAACATTATGAAAGTACGCGCCATCGCATTGTTTACCACCTTATTGCTTAGCTGCAACCTTTGCGTTGCACAGGGCACATTTGAAGGCTGGTACCAAATTGAAATGATCGTTTACAGTCGTCCGCAGCACAACAGCGTAGAGATCTGGCCTAACGACATCAACCTAAACTACCCGCTTAACTGGCAACAACTACACGACCCAAACGCTGTATCTAACGAGCCGATCGACCGCGCAGAAACGCAAGCAGTAGAGCCCGACCTGGACCGCACGCCGTTTTATAAACTACCAAAAGATGCGCGCAACCTAAACGCTGCAAGTGATCGGCTGAATGCCCAAGCGGGGTTCAATGTTTTGTTTCACGAAGCTTGGCGCCAGATCGTTGTCAATGAAAACAACTCACCGTCTATTTTAATATTTGGCGGCCAAAGTTTTGGCGATCATAACGAGCTTGAGGGCAGCGTTACGATTCATGTATCGCGCTATTTGCACATCAACACCAACCTATGGCTAAGCCAGTTTCAAACCAATGCGGGACAAAGCCGCAACCAATGGCCGGCACTACCACAACAACCACAAAAGCGCTTAGAGCAACAAACTAACGATTACGCGAACCACAGTTTATTGGGTCGTCAAAGTGATGCGTTGAGCACGATAAGCGCATTTGATTTTGCCGATGGCAGCGATATAGATTCTGCACTAACCGACTTCTTGGCGGCCCCTTACGTACCGCGCGAAATTATCACCATGACACAAACACGCAAAATGCGGAGCGATGAACTGCATTATTTGGATCATCCAAGAATGGGGATTTTAATTAAGATTCTTCCCTACACGCCGCCCAAACCAAGCTCACTGCAAGTGTCGCCAACAGAGCTAACAATACCTGCAATGGTGCCTGGCGAAGTTAATCCTTAACGAGGCACGGTGGCCTTGTTTGCTCATCATTAGAATGATCCACCGAGTATGCCACACGGCATAGCCTTGTAACGATCTCAGCCTAACGAACCGAGATCAACAAGGCAGAGCAAAAATCCCCGGCGCATTACGCAGTCGACCACGATAGTCCATCCCCCAACCATAAACATACCGATCGGCGATCTCAAAGGCAACATAATCGGCGGCTATAACGGCCGGCGTTGGTGTGTGTTTATGCAGCAACACAGCCGAGCGAACCTTAACGGCACCAAGTTGATAGCAGCGCTCGGCTACCGCAGCAAGCGTAACGCCTGCGTCTAAAATATCGTCCACCAATAACACCTCGCGCCCACTCACCGACTCCGGTGGCGGGCGCTGCCAAGTAAGCGCATCGGTTGCCTGATCGTCGCGATAGCGACTGGCGTGAACATAATCAAGTTCAACATCTAGCGCCAGCGCCGGTAGTAAATCACCACCAAACACGACCGCACCGTTCATAACCAGCAACACCACTAACGGCTCTTGCAGCTCGGCATAATCGGCACTAATACTGGCTCCCAGTGCGGCTGTAGCCGCACGTATAGTCGCCGCATCTAATAAGCACTCGGCGCCAGCGACAAGCGGTGAATGACGGTCTGCGTCAGCGTTGTCGCTCAACGCTCTGCCTCAATACTCGGTGATGCTTGAGCCGCGCCAGCTTGTGTCGCCATCTGCAACTGATCGGGTATATGCAGTGTCCGTGTTGGGAAGGCACACTCTGCACCGTGGCGTTCAACAATAGCCATAATCTTAAGCAATACATCTTGCTTAACTTCGTGGTAATGCGCCCAATTAACGGTTTTGGTGAATGTGTAAACAAAAAAGTTTAATGATGAACTCGCAAACTCATTAAAGTTAACCATCAAGGTTTGGGTGGTATCAATTTCATCGTGGGCTTCCAACATGGCCTTTACATCCGCGACAATTGCCACCACCTTATCTCCGTCTTGATAACGCACACCAATCGTTTCGTAGATACGACGGTTATACATGCGCGAGGGGTTTTCGACAGATATTTGGGTAAATGTTTGGTTAGGCACATAAAGTGGGCGCTTATCGAAAGTGCGAATACGAGTTAAGCGCAGGCCAATTTCTTCCACAGTACCTTCGATATTCTGATCGGGAGAGCGAATCCAATCCCCCACTTTAAATGGCCGATCCATATAGATCATCAAACCGCCAAAGAAGTTAGCCAGCAAGTCTTTGGCCGCAAAACCTACGGCAATGCCGCCTACACCGCCAAACGCCAACACCCCAGATATGCTATACCCGAGTGATTGCAGCAAGACTAAACCTGCGGTAATGATGATAGCGATACGCAACAATTTACCCACAGCCATCACTGTCGTTGGGTCTGAAGGCTTACCCTCGAGCGGCTCAAGAAAATTGCGCTCGCTGTACTTAACCAGTCGTACTAAGAACCAAGTCAGTAAAACCACGACACCGACACGCAAGATAGTATCGGCAAAGTCTAACAACGACTGCTCACTAGCGTCTTGCGCCAGCTCGGCGGCCAGACATAGCCCCACCAACCAAATTAAACAACGCAGCGGCCTAAGCGCTGCCTCGGCTAATATGTCATCCCAACGGTTGCGAGTTTTTTCCGCATGTCGTACCACATAATTAAGTATCACCCGCGCTAAAGCGGCGGTAATTAAGGTTATCAGCACTACCGTAAACACCTGAAGAACCCATAGGTGCTCATAAGTAATCAGCGCTGTGTACCAGCCTTGCAACTGCTGCATCGATATTTCTCCTGCGGCATCAAATTTATTAAGCCGCCAGTATAACCAACCGCCTTAGCGCTTGCCACGATAACAACTGGATACTTGCACAGTAGAATTAACTGTATATAATCACAGATACTGTACAATCAAACAGTGTGAAGCTAACCCAGCGGAATACGTATTGCTGCGATACAACAACACTATTACCACACAACGACACAAGGTAAGCGATATGCAAAACCTAACGGCGCGTCAACAACAGGTTCTGGAGTTAATAAAAAGCTACTCCGACGAAACCGGCTACCCACCCACCCGCGCAGAGATTGCCCGCATGCTCGGCTACAAGTCGGCCAACGCCGCCGAAGAGCATATAAAGGCACTTGCTCGCAAAGGCGCTATCGAACTAATCCCTGGCGCCTCGCGCGGCATTAAGCTACCCGAGGGGCAAGAAGGACTGCCTATTGTTGGGCGTGTTGCCGCCGGCAACCCAATTCTCGCCCAAGAGCATATCGAGAGCTACTGCGATATCCCGCCCAGCTTTTTTCGCCCGCAAGCTCACTACCTTCTGAGCGTACAGGGCATGAGCATGAAGAACGCCGGCATCCTCGATGGCGATTTACTTGCCGTGCACCGCACCGATCAAGCTCGCAATGGCCAAATTGTAGTAGCCCGCATCGAGGATGAAGTGACCGTTAAGCGCTTTAAACGCGAAGGCAACCACGCTCAGGTTGAGCTATGGCCCGAAAATCCCGATTTTGATGTCATTCGCGTTGATCTGCGCGACCAGAGTTTTAGCATCGAAGGTTTAAGCGTAGGAGTAATTCGCCGTGAGTAATTTTAATAGTGCCTCCCAGGTACAGCAGCAAAACTTAGAGCAAGCTTCTAGCCATAACGCAGGCCTCACCGAGCTAGTTTTAGCCCACGGCGCCGCAAGCAGCTGGAGTATGATATTACCCATGGTTGCCCACTTGTGCCGCCAAGACAGTCAACGCTGGCTGACCTGGGTTACCTCAGAGCCTCTACCTGCGGCCCTACTGATCAGTTTTGGCATAGATCCACTACGGCTGCGCCAAGTGCACTGTCGTGACAGTGAGCAACAATTATGGGTTACATGGGATGCGTTAGAACTTGGCAATAGCCATACCGTTATCGCTAGCCCCGGCACCCTTAGCCAAGCACAAGAACGCCACCTTGAGCAGGCCGCTTATGCCGGCAATAGCCAAGCATTGATTTTGCGCTACCGCTAATCAACGATACTCAGGAGAAAGCCAACCTAGGGAGGGGTAGAACTGGCGTGAAAAAGATAAAATACACAAAATGGCAAGCTGTAATAACAAGCTTAAAACTTCAAGATAATGGATGAAAGGTTAACCAAAAAAGCAGCCCAATGGCAATAAACTCTGAACTGCTACGCACATAGCCTAAACGACTACGAAGCACCCCGACAAACCGGTCTAGTGCAAGGTTTGATTACCGTATAGCTCCATATCGGCCTCTTCTGCCCAGTCGTCTGAAGGCATCTCGGCTAAGTCGCCGGCCACTTCCATACCCGCTTCGATCATCGCCTTTGCTACATCAAATTTGCCATCGCGCATAAATGAAAGTGATTCCGCCGAAAACCGAATACTCACCAAAGGTTCGCCATTTTCATCGGCGCGCTGCAATACAACCTCGCCATTAGATAGCTCAACAATTTCATACAAAGAGGCTGACATGAAGTCTCCGCCGGGCAACGGCCCGAATATTTAATGGATTAAACCGGATAATCTGAGGTTATTCTAACACTTTTGAGCCGCGCATTAAATGCGCAAGCAACAAACCGACAACGACGGCTGTATTTTTATTAGCCAGCAAACTCTAGAACTACAGGCTTCAATTGAGGTAAAAGTAAGCTCGACAAACCTTTTGTGAGCGCTTAGATAAACACAAAACGCAGACTTACTGCGCTAAAGAACAACACCGCATATTAATTTGAGAGGGGTAGTTTTTAACATTCGGTAGACGACTGCCGATGCCGCATTATCAGAGTCTGAGCTTCGTCAAGCCACTCGGCTAAGCTCGAGCGAGTTAACTGAACCTGCACCACATCATCCAACCGTTGCGTCGGAATCAAATTATTTGGCGCCGCCCCGGCAACAATCTCAGGTGCAGCAACCGCAGAATCCGACACCCAGCAGGACCGATAACCGGCTACTACTTGGCTGACCCAAGAGTCTGGGCGCTCGGCTAACTGACGCAGCTCAGCAAGCTCGGCAGGCTGCTTATCAAGCAGCTCTAATGCTTTGCGCGCCTCGGCCTCAGTATTAATGGCAGCGACATACTTAACGCCATAATAAGCGCACAGTTCGCGCAAATAATGGGTATAACCACAACGCAGGTGAAACAAACCCGCCTCAAGCAAAGCCTGCTCGGCAAAAGGCGGGCGTTCGGGTACCGCTGCCAACTCTGTCAATATGACCCGAGCGCTGGCGAGTCGACGGTTAACCTGCGCCGTTAATGAAGCCACTGTGTATACCTCGTATTGGCCTACTTATTAGGCACCCATTTGCCGCCTTGATAAAACGCCTTCCAGCCACTCGCCTTGCCGTCCACCTCAGATTGCACATACTGCTCTTTGGTTTTTCGCGAAAAGCGAATCGTTGTAGGCACACCATCGGGGTCAGCCACGGGGGCCGAAAACAAAAAGGTATATTTAGGGTCTATCTCTTTTTTGTGAGGTAGAATCTCTGCCACCAAAGGCGCACGTGTTTCACGGTTTTTAGGGAAACCACTGGCGGCCAAGAATAAGCCCGATGCACCATCACGCAAAATATAGGTGTCATCGACTTTTTGGCAGGCAAGCTCGGGCATCGGTACCGGATCCATCTTCGGTGGCGCCGCTTCACCACTTTTTAGCAGCTTGCGGGTATTTTTACAGTCGTCGTTCATACAACCAAAATACTTGCCAAAGCGGCCGGTTTTTAACTGCATTTCACTGCCGCATTTATCACACTCAAGCGTTGGACCTTCGTAGCCTTTTAGCTTAAACGTACCCTGCTCTATTTCGTAGCCGGCACAATCGGGATTGTTACCGCAAATATGCAATTTGCGTTTTTCGTCAAGCAAGTAATTATCCATCGCAGCATTACAAAGCTTGCAGCGTCGCTTGGCTCGCAATTGCCGAGACTCTGCATCTTCATCACTTTCTACGTCTACCGCTTCATCGCCCGACACCAAGTTCATCGTGTGCTTACAGCGCTCTTTAGGCGGTAAGCTGTAACCCGAACAACCTAAGAAAACACCCGTTGAACCGGTGCGTATTTGCATAGGCCTGCCGCATTTTTCGCACTCAACATCGGTGTTGGTTGGATCGTTATGACGCATACTGCCCGGCTCTTCGCCTTGAGCTTTCTGTAGCTGGCCAACAAAATCTGCGTAGAACTCATCCAACAGTTCGCGCCAATTCTTTCCGCCCTCAGCGACCACATCCAGTGATTGCTCCATATTGGCGGTAAAACTATAGCTCATTAAATCGGCAAAACTTTCGCTTAATCGCTCGGTGACAATATCGCCCATTTTTTCGGCGTAAAACCGGCGATTTTCAAGCCGCACATAACCGCGATCCTGAATAGTCGAAATAATAGAAGCGTAGGTCGACGGTCGCCCAATACCTTGTTTTTCTAACTCTTTTACTAAACTGGCTTCAGAGAAGCGCGCCACAGGCTTGGTAAAGTGCTGCGATGGATCAAGCTTTTCAAGCGGCAACAAATCGCCAACGCTGACCTCTGGTAATACTACGTCTTCTTCTTTTTTACTGATTTGCGGCATTACCCGAGTAAAACCATCAAAACGAATAACGCGGCCACGAGTACGCAACTCAAAATCGGCAGCTTCGATAACAATCGAAGTGCTGGTGTATTCGGCATTACTCATCTGGCAGGCCAAAAACTGCGACCAAATAAGCGTGTACAAACGCTCTGCATCACGCTCCATACCATTAAGGTGAGCGGTAAGCACGGTAACGTTAGAGGGGCGTATCGCTTCGTGCGCCTCCTGCGCCCCCTCTTTGCTCGAATAGCTCTTCGCGCTCTCGGGCAAATAGCGATCGCCATAAGTCTCTTGTATATAGTCACGACATGACTCTACCGCCTCTTTGCTGAGGTTGGTGGAGTCGGTACGCATGTAGGTGATGTAACCCGCCTCGTACAACCGTTGCGCCAACATCATGGTCTTTTTAACCCCAAAGCCTAACCGAGTGCTGGCAGCTTGCTGTAGGGTGGAGGTAATAAAAGGGGCTGATGGTTTAGATTGCGTAGGCTTATCTTCACGCTGCGCCACCTTAAACTTAGCGTCTTTAAGCTTGGCAACCGCTGCCATTGCGTCGGTTTCATTGTTTGGCCGAAACGCTTTACCGTCGTGCTTTTTAACTTCAAAACGGATCTGATCGCCGCCTTTAGCAATTAAATCGGCAAACAGGTTCCAATACTCCTCGGGAACAAATGCGCGAATTTCCCGTTCACGCTCGACCACCAACTTAGCCGCAACAGACTGTACTCGCCCAGCCGAGAGGCCTCGGGCTATTTTTGCCCATAACAGTGGCGAGACCATGTAACCCACCACGCGATCCAAAAAACGGCGCGCCTGCTGAGCATTTACGCGATCTATATCAATCGGACCGGGTTTTTCAAAGGCTTTTTGAATGGCAGTTTTAGTGATTTCATTAAACACCACGCGCCGATAGCGGCTTTCATCACCCCCTATCGCTTCACGTAAGTGCCAGGCAATCGCCTCTCCCTCGCGATCCAAATCCGTCGCGAGATAGATAATGTCGGCATCGGCAGCCAGCTGTTGAAGCTCGGCAACCACTTTTTCTTTGCCGGGTAGAATTTCGTAATGCGCCGCCCAATCATGGGTAGGATCAATCCCCATACGACTAATCAGCTGTTGTTGGCTTTTTTCGGCCTTATGGCGAGCTTTATCCTCGGGCGACAGTTTACGAGTGATGGCCGCTTGGCGAGCTCGCTCTTTGGGGTCGACTTTTTTGCCACTGCCACTGGTGGGCAAATCGCGGATATGACCAACACTGGACTTAACAATATAGTCACGTCCCAGATATTTATTAATGGTCTTCGCTTTAGCCGGTGATTCTACAATAACCAAAGATTTACCCATAAGCGCTCTACTTTCCTTCCATTATTTCGGCAACTGTCGGTACCCAAGTCACGGTAACTACTTGGGTGCTGGTGGCGCTGGCACACTTAATTAAGAGCAAATTACGCCTTTAAGGTGGGCATATATAAGTCCTGTGTCCAGTCCGGTCAAGCACGAACACTCGTCAACGGCGCCAAAGCTGGCCTATATATATGGCTACCACCGGGCTAATTCAAGCTTGCAAGCAATAAAAAAGGACTCAAGAAAATACACATAAGCATTTGTTTTTATTGGCTTTTCAAGGAAACCCAAACAGTTTCTTAGGCACCTGTGACGAGCACATCAGATTCGCAATAAAAAAAACATTGAAAAAAATCTGATTTCTTACTGTAAGCGCATTTGATCGAACAGCTACTACTTACAACTGTAGCATTACTTTTTACGCCCCCCAGATATAAGACGCAACAAAAAGCCCACCAACCGATTAATGAAATATTATGCAGTGAGGCAAGCCATACACTTCAACAATTGCTCAAGGTCGTGTTCATCACCCTGCTCTTGCCAAAAAATATCTAACTGACGCCCTCCTGCCCGTAGACCTACAACACCGCTAGGTAACATATCCAACGCATTCTCGATCTGACGTTGAACCGGCTCAGGGGGCTTAGCCCCGACAAACTGCCACCACTGGCGCAGGTGGCTTTCATGTGCGTAACGCGCTCGCATCAAAGTCCAGCTTAGGTGATGAGCGTCTACCACTTTAGAATAAACCGGCAGCGCAGCGGGGGCCTGAGTATCGGTGGCCAACTGTGGTGGCGGCAATAACCTAACCGATAGGCCGGCCTCGCGGGCGTAACGTCGTAATTTCTCGCGCCGACGCTGAGATTGACTAGGTTGCATCATTGTCACCGGGCCAACAATCATAGCAACGACAAGTACTATCACAATAATGACAATGGGGTTCATGGTATTACTCACTGGCGAAATTAAGAAAAATCATCCATGCTTAAGATACTAATCACGAGTAGAGCAGCAAGGAGCTTGGTATGTCGTCATATCAACATATATTAGTGGGGCTTGACCTAACCCGCGAGAGCTCAGATATATTACGCAAAGCTATTAACTTGGCCCAAGCCTGTGGTGCCAAACTAACGGTGGCACACGTTATCGAACCACTGACATTTGCTTACGGTGGCGATATGCCCATCGATCTGTCAGAAGTGCAAGATCAACTACAAATCAAAGCCGAGCAAGAGTTACTGCGACTTATTGGTCATATCGACTACCCGGTAGAACAAGAGCACGTACTGCTAGGCCAGCCGGCAACCGAGTTGCATTATTTAGCCAAGCAGATCGAAGCGGATTTAATTGCCGTTGGCAGCCACGGCCGTAAAGGCTTTGCCTTGTTACTCGGATCCACGTCCAACAGCGTACTGCACGGTGCCAGCTGCGACGTCCTCGCTATTCGTGTCGAGCGTCAAGAAAGCTAAACGCTGGGGTTAATTCGCCCAGCGTTTAAAAACACAGCAGGACGTTTAAGCGCCCTGCTCTTCCAGCTCGGCCCAGCGCTCAAAGCAATCATCCAACTGCTGCTGAAGGTCACTCACTTGACGCAGGTGGGCATCAACCTGGTCGGCCGGCGAACTGTAAAAATCGGGCTCGGCCATTTGTAGTTGTAATGTTTCGAGTTGCTCCTCAAGTTTTTCAATCTTAGACGGTAAAGCGTCAAATTCTCGCTGTAACTTATAAGACAGTTTCTTTTCTGGGCTAGACTTAGCTTTATTTACCGCAGGCTTCTGCAAATTACCACTTGGCGTGGCGCTCTGGGTGGCGCCACCACCGGCGGCAGCACCAGGCTCGACCCACTTGCCACCTTGACGCAACCAATCATCGTAGCCGCCAATGTATTCTCGCACTTGACCGTGCCCTTCGAGGGCGTAAACACTGCTAACCAAGTTGTTCAAAAAAGCCCGATCGTGGCTTACCAGTAGCACCGTCCCATCAAACTGCGCTAAGACCTCCTCTAGCAACTCCAAAGTCTCGACATCGAGATCGTTGGTCGGCTCATCGAGTACTAAAATATTGGCGCTTTTACTAAACAACTTGGCCAACAATACACGATTGCGCTCGCCGCCCGACAAAGCTCGCACTGGCGTTCGGGCGCGCTCACCCGAGAACAAAAAGTCGCTTAAATAAGAAATAACATGCTTCGATCTGCCGTTAATTTCAATACTGTCACGTCCTTCCGAAACGTTATCGACCGCACTTTTATTTAAATCGAGCTGGTCGCGTAACTGATCAAAATAAGCCACGCTTAAATTAGTCCCCAACTTTACCTTTCCACTGTCTGGGGTCAACTCACCCAACACCAGCTTAAGCAGTGTACTTTTACCCGCACCATTAGGGCCGACCAAGCCAATACGGTCGCCGCGAATAATGCGTGTGGTGAAATTATCAATAATCGTGCGGCCGCCATAGGCAAAGCTTACCCCTTCCAGCTCGGCCACCAATTTTCCCGACAACCCCGCCTTGCCTAAATCAAAGCTAGCATTGCCCTGTTGCACACGGCGCTCGCGACGCTCGTCACGCATATCTTTAAGCGCCCTAACCCGCCCCTCGTTGCGAGTACGGCGCGCTTTAATACCCTGCCTAATCCACACTTCTTCTTGTGCCAGTTTTTTATCAAACAGCTCATTGTGACGCGCCTCTTCGGCCAAGGCTCGCTCACGGTACTCCAAAAAGCTTTGATAATTGCCCGACCAAGTGCGCAAGTGGCCGCGATCAAGCTCGGCAATATGGGTTGCCACCGAGCGCAGCAATGCGCGGTCATGAGTAATAAAAATAAGCGCTCCGGAGTAAGCGATAAGTGCTTTCTCCAACCACTCAATAGCCGCAATATCCAAATGGTTAGTGGGCTCGTCCATTAATAAAATGTCGGGCTCAACCACTAATGCTTGCGCTAGAGCCACACGACGGCGCCAACCACCGGATAAAGACGCCATGGGTGCGCTGCCGGTCAAGTCCAGACGGGTTAAAATAGCCTCTACTTTCTGCTGTAATGCCCAGCCATCCAACGCCTCAAGCTCCCCTTGTATTCGGGTTAGCTCTTCAACCCAAGCATCCGATGCGGCCGCATCGGCCTCTGCGCTAAGCTGTCCAGCACCTTCTGTCAGCTGATAGTAACGCGCCAACAACTGCCCCACCCCAGGCAGACCTTCGGCCACCACATCAAACACACTGCGGCCGTCAGCCTCGGGCAGCTCTTGCTCTAAACGAGCCACTCGCACTCCGCGATCTACCTTGACACTGCCGCCATCCAACGTAACCTCGCCAGTCAATACCTTCATAAAGCTGGATTTGCCCGCGCCATTGCGACCAATTAGGCACCAACGCTGGCCTCGTTCAACGACAAAATCCACTTTGTCGAGCAATATCTGCAAGCCATAATTTAACTGGGCGCCATCTACCGTCAGCAGTGCCATATATGTCCTTTCACCTGTAGGGTTAGTGCGTGTTGCTTATTCCGACTTATTAGCCAAAAAAACAAACTCTTATGGATTGTCGTTTAAGGTAGGAAATAAGAACGGAAACAGTTGCAATTGAGATCCAAAAAGTGGCAGCATGATACCTGTAAAAAGCACCGACAGACAGGTTTCTGCGGGCAAATACACTATAATAATGAGCGATCTAGGCCAATAGAATTCACTTTTGGGGGTCGTAAGCGATAGATGTGTCAATTCCGCTGCCACACACCTAAAATAGGCCACTGTAATAGTCGCCTATAACCGCAGCGATTTGACATCACGAGGAACCGCAATGCAGTTTTTGCGATCAAGTTTAACTTTAAATGCCGGCGCACTAACAACCGGGCGAATTGCTGGCATAGTAACGTTGGCAATACTGCTCGGTTGTAACCATGCTCATGCCGCCACTACAAGTATTGCCGCCCCACCGTCAATTGCCGACAAAACCGAACAGCGCAAGCTTTACAATCAGGCGCAAAATGCCATTCGTAACGGCCGCAATAGTGAATACCAAGAACTGCTGGCCGAGCTGGAGCATTATCCACTCAAGCCTTATCTCGAGTACAACTACATCAACCGCCGCTTTTCGCGCTTGCCCGCCGCCGAGATCGCCAAATTTGAACGCGATTACCCCGGTTCATACTTGGCTGACAAGCTCAATCGCCGTTGGGTCGAAAAATTAGCCGAAAAAGGTAAATGGGCCGATGTAGTTACTCAGTATCGTGCTGATAACGCCACCACAGAGCTCACCTGCTTTTATTTACGCGGCCGCGTTATTACCGGAGACAGTACGGCCTACAATGAAGTCGCCGATATTTGGAGCGTCGGCCACTCACAACCCAAAGCTTGCGACCCTTTATTTGCCAACTGGATAAAACAAGGTGGCGTAACAGACGCAATCGCTTGGCAGCGATTTATCAAAGCCATAGACAACCGACAGCGCTCATTGGCGCGCTACGTAACAAAATTAATGTCACCCGAAACCAAGCAGCTTGCCAACCTGTACGATGAGGTAGACCGCAACCCGCGCGCGTTACGGAATATGGAGCGTTTTGGTAAACAAAGTGCCGACATGCAACAGCTTATCTTGCATGGTTTGCAGCGGCTTTCGCTGCGCGATGCCGAACTTGCCAACGACTTATGGCATCGCTACGATGCGCAACAATTATTTGCCGATAACGCGCGCCTAGAAACCCAGCGCTATATTGCCGTGCGACTGTTGCGCCAAGGACACACCGCTGAGACCGAAGCGCTCATCAAAGCCACCCCCGCTCTTAGCTCAGAAGATCTTGCCGAATGGTTAGTGCGCGATGCCCTGCGCAACCTAGATTGGCATCGAGTCAACAAGTGGATCGCCATGTTGCCAGCAGAGGCGCGCGCCACCGAGCGCTGGCGCTACTGGCAAGCTCGCGCACTCGAAAACACCGGCGGCGCACCAGAGCAAATCAAGGCGTTGTATAAGCAAGTAGCTCAAACCCGCAGCTTTTACGGCTTCCTATCGGCCGACCAGCTAAACATACCTTACGAGTTAGTCGACAAACCCGTCGTTGTCCCCAGCGTTACTCGCGATGAAGTCGCGTTAATTGGCGGCGTCCAGCGCGCGCGCGAGTTATTTATTTTAGGTAAATCCCTCGATGCACGCCGCGAGTGGTACCACACCACGCGTGAACTTAACGAGGCGCAAGTGTTTGCCGCCGGCAAACTCGCCGAAAGCTGGGGCTGGCACCGCAATGGCATCCAAGCCATGATTCAAGTGCGCTATTGGGACGATCTCGAGCTGCGTTTTCCTCTAGCCTACCAAGAGCACGTTAACACCACCGCTAAAGATCTATCGGTGGCACCGCATTTGTTATTCGCCATCGCCCGCCAAGAAAGTGCGTTTACCGCCGATGCTCGATCCTCTGCCGGTGCGCTTGGCTTAATGCAATTATTGCCCTCAACCGCCAAACAAACAGCGCATCGCTCGGGCATGAGCTTCTCAACTTATGACCTGCTCGAACCTGCGACCAATATCGCCTTAGGCGGTCGTTACTTAAATCAACTGCTTAATCAATTTGATGGCAACCGTATTCTCGCCGCTGCCGCTTACAATGCAGGGCCTAATCGCGTTAAAAAATGGTTGAGCAAAAACAGCAGCCTACCTTACGATGTGTGGATTGAGACCATCCCTTATCGTGAAACCCGCGGCTACGTCCAAAACGTTCTATCTTATTCGGTCATTTATGGTTATCGATTGGGTGAAGCCAAGCCGTTTATTACCGCAAGTGAAGCCGGCAGCTCGCTGTAACTTGCGCGGCCTCGGCCACTCAACTCGTATGAATATTACAATTTGTTACTTAAATGTAACTTTACATGCCATTTAATGTGATTTGTCCTACAATGATAATGCTAAGCTTGGCAGTTTTATAGGCTGCCTTTACTCATTCGCTATTTTATTCTAGGGCATACTGCCCCTAAGGCTTGTCGGTCGCTGTCATGCTCCAAGAACTTCCGCTACTGGCTCGACAACCAATATTTAATTGCAGCATGGAGGTAATCGCTTACGAGCTGCTCTATCGCACCGACAATAAAAACTGCGCCAATATCACAGACAGTAATTCAGCCAGCACCCAGGTCCTACTCAACACCTTTGTAGAGTTATCAATTGAAAAAGTTGTTGGGAAACGTCTAGCCTTTATAAACTTTACCGCCACACTAATGGAAACACGATTTCCGTTTGATACATCGCAATTGGTTATCGAAGTTTTAGAAAGTGAAACCATTGATGCAAGCTTGCTCCACAACCTAAAAAAACTCCGTGAAGAAGGCTTTTCTATCGCCCTAGATGACTTTGTTTTAACCGAACAAAGTGCCGCACTTGTCCCCTATGCTGATATTGTCAAGCTTGACGTTCTAGACTTAACCGACGCTCAACTGATTGCCCACATCAATTATTTAAAACCTCTAGGCGTACAACTTCTTGCCGAAAAAATTGAAACATTCGAAATGCTAGAACACTGCCGGGCATTAGGGTTTGATTTATTTCAAGGCTATTTTCTAGAGCGACCACAAATCATCAAAGGCCAGCGCTTAACTGAAAGCAAGCAAGCGGTGTTGCAACTACTGGCGCAACTTAACGACCCTGACGCAGCATTTGAAGATATTGAAACTATTATCGCGCGCGACCCAGTACTCAGCTATAAACTGTTACGATTGGTTAACTCTGCCGCCTTTGGCTTACCGCGCATTATCGAATCACTACGTCAAGCACTCACCTTGCTCGGACTTACCATTATCCGTAACTGGATAGGCTTACTAGCGATGGCCAAACTTGGTGACAAGCCTGCCGAGCTATCAGTTAAAGCTCTTAGTCGCGCTAAATTGTGCGAACTAATTGCCAGCCAAACTCGACCACAAATTCAATGCGGCACTTTTTTTACGGTAGGCTTATTATCGACGCTTGGAGCGTTTATGAACCTGCCGTTAATAGAGGTTCTGGACGACATTAAATTAAGCGATGCCCTGCGCTACGCGCTGCTAGATCACACTGGGGTTGAAGGGCAAATACTCAGCAGTGTTATTCACTACGAGTATGGCGAATGGAATGCGATTGACTGGGATTTTTTAGCCACGCTGCAGTTAAATCCACATACGTTGTCGGCTTTGTATTTAGAAACGCTAGAGTGGGTAGATCAAACCATGTCGGCACTACAGACCGATACCAACTAGCAGCACCGAAGAAACACAAATCACTCACCTACCAATGGCTAATGCCCTGCTTTTTATCCAACCTTTTTTACTGGGCTTTCTTTGAATCAAGCAACCAGGCATTCAACCGCTCGGCATCAAACGGCCAATCCAGTTCACTACCGGTCGATGATCGCAATACAGGAATCCGAACACCATAGCGTTCAATCAGGGCATCGTCTGTTGCGATATCGATAGTGCTCAGCTGTAAAAAATCTGCGTGAACGGCTAGCAGCTCCTGCGCATTTTCACACAAGTGGCAACCGGCTGTTGTTAGCAAAATAATAGATTGATCCATAACATACCAGCATCGTCAGCCTCGGGCTTTAACTTAAGGCCCCAGGCTGACTTATAAGCACTTCGCCGCAGTTAACTGCGGGTTAGATATAAAGCCACAACGACAATCACCGTCAAGACTCCCAGCACCAATAGGCCAGCAGCACCATAGCGGGGCTTATCTGTCTCGGTGTTTGTATTTTCTCGCGACTCACGAACCTCACCCGTCGACGCGGGCTGCATCGACCGCGGGCCATGTGACTTACCGGCATTAAGAGCAGGCTTTCCTGGTTGGCGCACGGTCGTTTGCGACATTTCATCAGAAGGACCAATTACGCCAAAACTTAAAGTATCAAAACGTAAATCATCGCCGCGCTTAACCCGCGATTCTGTCACCTGCCTGCCATTTAAAAAGGTACCGTTAGCAGAGCCCAGATCTTTGACATAAAGCACACCATCGATAACATTTAGCTCGGCATGACGACGTGATAAATGTGCCGCAGCAAGGGAGATATCACAGTCGCTCGAACGGCCCACAATGTTGGCAGTGCGCAGCGGGAACACCCGGTTTTGCAATGCAGAGTGATTGGCTTTAAGGGCCCAACCGGTCGATTTTGGCACCCGGATACTGGTCTTCTCTGCCTTAGCCGCTACTTTCGCTGTACTGGCCGCTGCCGTTCCGACTTTCGGGTCAATGACCTCAAGCTCTATACCCGCTAAGGTAATGATGTCGCCTGGAATCATTTTTCTGGGGGACTTTACTTCTTTGCCGTTTAATAACACTTCACTGCTAGGAACTAAGTTCACCAGCTCAAGTTGCTCATGCTCGACATTAATTTTAAGATGTCGATCCGCCACATCAGGCGCATCAACCACTAACTGATTGTTTTTATCACGACCTATTTCGACGCTGGGCTCGACAAGCCATACCGCACTGTATTTTTTGTTTTTAAAGCGGATTTTCAGCATATTCAGATCCTTTTATCTGCCAGTCAAGAAGTCATTGATAATGCTACACAGACACGAAGTTTTCAAGCAATACAGCGTTTAATCAACTCTGCGAGTGCGCTTTTACGCAAGACACTGCGGCTTAATGATCGGCCCTGACTATAAAATTGCCCAACAACATCGCCAAGCCAGATAGCCACTATTGGTGTTAACGTTAAATGTGGATATAGCGAGTAATTGAGCCAAATCGTCGAGCAAGCTAGAATGCGCAGCTACACCAAACGCCCCACATGATTTTTACCGGATCTGGACGCCAATGACTGAGCAAAAAGACACTCTGTACGCTAACCCTTTGGCTCAGGTAGATAGCTTCAGCTTTGATCAACAAGTAGTCGATGTATTCCCCGATATGATCAAGCGATCAGTGCCGGGCTACCCGACTATTGTGAATATGATTGGCTCACTGGCCGAGCGTTACGTAACCGCCAGCAGCCATTGTTACGACCTTGGCTGCTCACTAGGAGCGGCAACACTGGCCATGCGCCACCGTATTCAAACGGCAGGCTGCCGGATTATCGCCGTAGACAACTCACCGGCCATGATCCAGCGCGCCCGGCAAGTCATTGCCGCCGATAGCCAAGAAGAGATTCCGGTAGAGTTTATCGAGGGCCGAATTCAAGATGTGGCCATAGACAACGCGTCGATGACAGTACTGAATTTCACCCTACAGTTTATTGATATTGCCGAGCGGCCGACTCTGCTCGATAACATCTGCCGTGGGCTAAATCCCGGCGGGATACTGATCATGTCCGAGAAGGTCGCCTTTGACGACCCACCGCACCAAGAGCTAATGACTCAGCTACACCACAATTTTAAACGCGCCAACGGCTACAGTGATCTTGAAATTGCTCAAAAACGCGCCTCTATCGAGAACGTGCTGGTTCCCGAATCTCTCACCACCCACCGCAATCGTCTGCGCGCGGCTGGATTCTCTAGTGTCGATGTATGGTTTCAATGCCTTAACTTCGCTTCAATAATTGCCATTAAATGATCAAATTTAACGCTCTATTAGCCTTTATCAAAAATCATGATTCGCTCTCCCCTTGGGCAGAAACCCTTGAGCATGACATCGCTCACGGGCTCGACACCCAGCGCTTTGGCGACCTTCCCGGCTGGCTCGAAACGCTAAAAAAACTCCCCCACATTACACCCGACTCGATAACCTTAGATGAAAACGTCAGCGTCACCGGTGCGCTCGAGCAACAAAAACTAACGGAGGCCAATGATGCGCTGCGAGCGCTTATTCCATGGCGCAAAGGCCCTTACGATATTCACGGTATAAAGATCGATACTGAGTGGCGCTCGGACTGGAAATGGCAGCGCATTCGCAAGCAAATAGCACCACTGAAGCATCGGCTAGTGCTTGATGTTGGCTGCGGGAATGGCTACCACGGTTGGCGCATGCTGGGCGATGGCGCCAGCCGCGTTATCGGTATAGATCCCTCGCCACGTTTTGTGGTGCAGTTTCAAGCCATCAAACATTTTTTAGGTGCGCACCACCCCATCGATGTATTACCGCTGGGAATCGAACATTTACCGGCAGAGCTTGGCGCTTTTGACACCACCTTTTCGATGGGCGTGTTTTATCACCGCCGCTCACCTATGGACCATTTACGTGAGCTAAGAGCGACGCTGCGCCCAGGCGGGCAGCTGGTATTAGAGACGCTGATCATTGACGGTAAAGATGGCGAGGTTTTAGTACCCGAAGATCGTTATGCGATGATGCGCAACGTATGGTTTTTACCTAGCGTCCCCAGCATGCTCAGCTGGATGCGTAAATGTGGTTTGCGCAACCCACGGGTTGTCGATGTTTGCCCCACTACACTTGACGAGCAACGCAGTACCGATTGGATGCACTTTCACTCACTGGATAAATTTCTTGACCCTGAAAACCCACAACGCACGGTTGAAGGCCACCCGGCTCCGGTGCGCGCTGTATTTTTAGCCGAAGCGCCTTAAAGCAGGCGCGCCAACAATACCGAGCGATTCAGTCGCCCAAAGAGAGCGATGAATCTAAACCGAATTCGCGGTGGATCTGCTCACACCAGCGGTCAAGTCGCTCGGCGGTAAAATGCTCCTGCTGATCTTCATCGATAGCTAGACCAACAAACTGCCCATCAATTTCCGCCTTAGAGGCCTCGTATTCGTAACCTTCTATTGGCCAATAACCAATTCGCTCTGGGTTATGCCGGGCAATCACCTCATGCATCATTCCCATCGCATCTAAAAAGTAATCGCCATAACCAAACTGATCACCTAGGCCAAATAACGCAATGGTTTTATCGCTAAAATCAATATCACCCAAATCGTCCCAAAACTCTTCCCAATCGGACTGGATCTGACCAAAATCCCAAGTGGGAATACCCAGAATAATCCGCTCATACTGAGTAAATTCCAGCTGTGAGACGTCGGCAATATCATAAACATCAACCACGTCGGCACCTAAACGTTTTTGAATTCGCTGTGCAACCGCCTGAGTATTACCCTCATCGCTGCCGTAAAAAAGCCCTATAATGGCCACAGAAGTACCCTTATTAACAAACGTTTTGATGAAAAATTGAAGCGGATTTTCCCAGCTATTTCAAAGTGGTGCAAGCGCCAAGCTTACTTGCAATAGAGGTTAAGAAAGGTTAATAGTGAGAGTTAGCCATGACAGCACTGCTCCACTGTTGCACACTTGCGGCGGCGCTCATGGCGCCATGACTCCAAGCGCTATGATTAAACAGCATGAGGTTACGATGACAGCTATTTTACTGATTGACGACGACAAAGAACTCTCGGAGCTACTCCAGGAGTACCTCAGCTCAGAAGGCTTTAAAGTCAGCGCTGCCTACGATGGCGAGCAAGCATTGCTAATGGCTCGAGACAATCAGTACGACGCCATGATTCTTGACGTGATGCTGCCACGCCACAATGGCTTTGACGTCTTAAAAAAGCTGCGCCAAGAGCCTGATTTAGGCCAGCAAAATACACCAGTCATTATGCTAACCGCCAAAGGCGACACCATCGACCGCGTGATTGGCTTAGAAATTGGCGCCGATGACTACCTCCCCAAACCTTGCGACCCTCGCGAGCTGGTGGCCCGTTTGCGCGCCGTATTGCGGCGCGTGACTAACAGCGCAAATAGCTTACCCGAAACCAGTGATCTGGAAGTGGACAACCTGCTACTGCAAATAGGGAGTCGCTCGGCTTTTTGGCAAGACGTACAACTGCCGCTAACCGGTACCGAGTTTAGCGTCTTAGAGCTATTAGTCCGTCAGGCCGGCCATGTTATTAGTAAGGATGAGCTGACCGAACAAGCATTGGGACGAAAATTAACCCCGTACGATCGTAGTATTGATGTTCACGTCAGCAACATTCGCAAAAAACTTGCCAATGCCGGTGCTGCTAAAGATCAAATTATCAATGTCCGTGGTGCAGGCTACATGCTAACCCGTATGAGTGAAGTAGCACCACGCCCATGACTCGGCTTTATCTACGGGTTTTTCTCACGTTCTGGTGTATCACTGCGGTTATTATTGTTTCGACCAACGTGATCGTTTATTGGCGTGGGGACAACTCTGAAAACCCCCTACAACAACTGCGTGGCGGTCAAGAATACGAACCGGCGCAACGCTTCTTATTTCAAATGGCGGGCTCTATTGTCAATCGCAACTCGGCGCAAGTGCTGGCCGATATGCGCGCCATGCCGGAGTGGAGTCGACAATATTTTTATATAGTCGACTCGCACAACGAAGACCTACTAGGACGTACTCTGCCCGACGGAGTGCAGCACTTAATCCCTAAAATTAGCCCGACACATCCATTTAATAAAATAGTGGGCGACAACAATAAAACTTGGGGCCGGCACGTCACACTAAACGACGGCAAGAGCCTCAAAGTATTTACGATCTCCTCCGGTCACGGCTCCAAGTCTTCTGTCGACATTCTTTGGCAGTTGTTTATTAATAATATCTGGCCGTTATTACTGGCCTCTATTTTAGTCAGCGGCACCGCTTGCTTTTTTCTTGCCCGACATTTTGCTCACGGCTTATCCACCCTACAAAAAGCCACTCGCAGTATCGCCAAAGGCGATTTAAGCGTGCGTATTAGCCAGCGTTTTAATAATCGGCGCGACGAAATTGCCTCGCTGGCGCACGACTTTGACCACATGACCGAGCGACTGCAAAAGGCCATGGCGGAACAAAAGCGGCTCATTAAAGATGTCTCTCATGAACTGCGCACACCACTGGCCCGCCTACAGGTAGCACTCGCGCTCGCCCAACAACGCAGTACCGGTGAGGTAGATCGCGAGCTCGCCCGTATTAAACAGGCGGCCGACTATCTTAACGACGTAATCACCGACATTCTTGCACTCCCAGTGCTGGATGACGGCGGCTGGACGCTCGATGACACCACCGACATTGTCGCCCTACTTAATGCAGTGCACGACAGTCTGCAACAAGAGGCAAGCCGGCGGGGAGCAACCCTACGGCTACAGCTATCGGTTGCCGACGCATTACTCGCGACCCACGGCAACATGCTGTATGGCGTGTTTGATAACGTTATTCGCAACGCCTTACGCTACACCCCTCATGGCGGTGTCATCAGCACCGAGCTGACGCTAACCGAGACCGAATATTGGGTGCAAATTAAAGATACAGGCCCGGGTGTCCCAGAGGACCAACTCAGTGACATATTCCAACCCTTTTATCGTACCGATCAAGCCCGTGATCGAGAAAGCGGCGGTTACGGCTTAGGGCTCGCCATAGCGCAACGCACGGTCGCCCTACACAAAGGCAGTATAAAAGCCGAAAACCTTACCGAAGGCGGTTTATGCGTCACAATTATGCTGCCCTTGGGTTCGGCAAACATCGATACTGCCGATTATTAACCTCGCGCACCCTCCTCGCAATACTGGCGGCAAAGATTTGACTTACGGCAACAATCTGCCGCCAAACTTTAAAATTACTGACAAAAAACCGACACTCAAAACATGCTTTGCCACCCCAAAAACACGCTAAGCAACTGTTTTATATAAAAATAAATTAATGTTTTAATCTCTGGCACAAAAATCGCAATAACCGTCACAGTAACCATTAACGGCAAGCTAGGCACATCGCTTAGCAGGAACTGGGCGCACAATTATGCGAGATCTGTCCTCAATCGGTAGTACCGAGGCACTGACCAACAGCTCACAGATCGGCGATCTCGCCAACGAGCTGCTGCAGCTGCGTACAAAGCTGGCTCATGCACTCCAGACTTCACTGGACACCAGCACGCTCATCGGTTTGTTTTTCAAGCATTCGCAAAACATGATCGCCTATAACGGGCTACGTTTTGTCAGCCAGCTCGAAAACGTTGAACCTATTAATTTTGGCCGTCATGCCACCCACCAATGCCATTACACTATGCGTTTACCCAATCACTACTTGGGTGACATAACGTTCTACCGGCGCCATCGCTTTAGCGACGAGGAACAGCAAACCCTTGAAACGCTACTGGCCTCCCTCGCATTTCCATTGCGTAACGCTCAGCAGTACCACGATGCTCTAAAGCTTGCACTTATCGACCCACTGACCCATGTTGGCAATCGATCAGCGCTTGATACCGCGCTCGAGCGGGAGCGACAGCTATTAATGCGTAAAGGTGAGCCGTTTGCTCTAATTTTGCTCGATATTGATCTTTTTAAGCAGATTAACGATCGACATGGTCATCGCCGAGGCGATGAAGTCATTTGCGCTGTGGCTGACACAATAACCCAAGTCAGTCGTGGCACCGATATGACGTTCCGCTACGGTGGAGAGGAGTTTGCGCTACTGTTGAGTGGTACCGGTGCTGCCGGTGCATTGATTACCGCCGAGCGGTTAAGACGAGCAATAGAAGCAATTTGTATTGCCCACGACGAGACGGTTATTCGACCAACGGTAAGTTTAGGTGTGACGGCTTGCTTGGATGCCAACGAAGCTGTTGGCCGAGTGATTGATCGCGCGGATCTTGCCTTGTATCGAGCCAAAGCTGCCGGCCGTAACCGCAGTAGCTGCGAGCCACCCAACCCCGAGATGTCAGCGCTAATGAGTGTCGCCGAGTGCCAACACTAAAGAAACTTACGCAGCAGTTGTCTGCGTAAGTGCGTCTCTTAGCTTGCGCCTGTTAATTGTTGCTTAGCGACGCGGGCCTTTCTTTAAACGAGATGGCTTGCGTCCTTTACCCGCACGTAATTTACGCTCGTGGCGCTCACGTACAGCCGTTGCTTCACGACTCGATTTGGGTTTAGTGATGCGTTCAGACTCGAGCCCTGCGGTCTGGCACAAGTCGGCAATTTCGCGGTAATCGAGTTCCAACCATTGCCCTACACGCACGTGTGATGGAATAAAAATATTACCGTATCGAACCCGCTTTAATCGGCTTACACGTACGCCCTGGCTCTCCCACAAGCGCCGCACTTCACGATTACGCCCTTCCATAACAACGCAATAAAACCAGCGATTACGCGACTCACCCGCACCATCAACAATGTCGGTAAAGCGCGCCACACCGTCGTCCAGCATTACCCCATCGATTAAACGCTTACGCATAGCATCATCGACATCGCCCTGAATTCGTACCAGGTATTCACGGTCAATAACCGACGAAGGGTGCATTAATTTATTAGCCAAATCACCATCGTTGGTAAATAACAGTAACCCGCTGGTATTAAAATCCAATCGACCGACCGATATCCAGCGCTCACCTGAAATTTTAGGCAGTGCTTGATAAACCGTACGACGGCCTTCTGGGTCTTGCCGTGAACAGATTTCGCCTTCGGGCTTGTTGTATAAAATAACACGTCGTTTGGATGTGTCTTTTTGCCCTGATACGGGCTTGCCGCGCAGCGTGATTTTATCGCTCTCAGTGACCCGATCGCCCAGTGATGCGGTGCGGTCGTTGACACTCACCTCACCCGCCGATATTGCGCGCTCCATTTCACGGCGCGAACCACAGCCGGCACGAGCCAGCACTTTTTGCAGTTTTTCGTCGACCGGCGGTGCTGCAACAGCGTCCGCCTCGGGTGGGATCTGATCTGGTGTTCGTTTTGCCATAATTAATTCGCTGGGTAGGCGCCGCAGGCTTAAGCCTAGTGGTCGCGCTCTTGTGTGTCAGTAAAATCGGTATGTACGCTATCGCTCGTCTCATCGTCGCCAACCTGCTGCTGATTTACATCTGCAAGGTCATCATCCGACTCATCTATAATGGCTGCATCAGCTTGCGGCATTAGCGTTTGCGCAAACTCTTGATTGCTATCATCGTTGTTTTCTAGATCCCTACTGAGATCATCGTTTTGAACGATTTCTTGCTCAGCAGTACTTGCGTCCAACTCGTTTGACTCAAAGTCGCTCAAACTAGATTCGTTTAAGTCAGAATCACTCGACTCAAATGCACTCGCTGCAAAATCATCTTCCGCATCAAGATCCGCCAGAGCTTTATCTTCGCTGTCAATTTCATTTTCATCAACTAAATCGTCAGCGTCTTCGGCTGTAATCGACGCGCCCAATACTTCACCTAAATCTAGCTCGCTGTTTAACTCGTCTAAATCGCGAATCTCACTTAAGGTTGGTAATTCATCCAAACTTTTTAAATTAAAATAATCAAGAAATCCACGTGTGGTTGCGTACAGCGATGGCCGGCCCGGAACGTCCCGCTGCCCGACCACCTTTACCCATTCGCGCTCAACTAATGTTCTAATAATGTGCGAGCTGACCGCCACACCTCGGATCTCTTCAATATCGCCACGGGTAATCGGTTGCCGGTAAGCAATAAGCGCTAAAGTCTCAAGCGAAGCACGCGAGTATTTTTGCGCCTTTTCTTCCCACAAGCGGTTAATCCAAGGGGCCAACTCTTCACGCACTTGCAAGCGCCAGCCACTGGCCACCTGTTTAAGTTCAAACCCACGACCGCCGCACGCTTCGGCAATGGCTGCTAACGCCGCGTCAAAGGCTTCATTATCCGGCATTTCGTCTTCGTCAAACAGACTCATCAAGCGTTTGACGGTAAGCGGCTCGGTGGCAGCCAACAAGGCGCCCTCTACGATCGCTTGTAATTGTTCGTTCGCTATCATTATTGTGTTCTTGCCTTAACGTGTATCGGGCCAAAGCTTTCACTCTGGACGATTTCAACCAGTGATTCTTTAATCAACTCCATAATAGCCAAAAAGGTTACCACAACCCCCAGCCGGCCTTCCTCTACGGTAAATAGACTTACAAAAGGCATAAATTTTTGCCCCGCAAGTCGCTCCATCACTTGGGTCATACGCTCGCGAGTAGAGAGCCGCTCTTTTTCTACATGGTGACTTTCAAACATATCGGCACGACGCAACACTTCAGACAGGGCCAATAGCAACTCTTGCAGTTCAACCTCTGGATCTGGCCGAGTTAGCTTGCGATCGGGCGGTTCGGCATTGGCAACAAACACATCGCGACCAACCCGTGGCAATTCGTCAATATCTTGGGCTGCTGTTTTAAAACGTTCGTATTCTTGCAGGCGACGAATCAGAGAGGCGCGCGGATCTTCACCCTCCTCCTCTTCAATAACGCTGCGCGGCAGCAGCATGCGCGATTTAATCTCGGCCAACATGGCGGCCATTACCAAATACTCGGCGGCCAGCTCAAAATGGTCGGCGTCCATTAAATCGACATACGCCATGTACTGAGAGGTAATCTCAGACACATCGATTTCCAAAATATCTAAATTCTGGCGTCTAATAAGGTACAGCAGTAAATCTAGCGGTCCCTCAAATGCCTCGAGAAACACCTCAAGAGCATCCGGCGGGATATAAAGATCTTTCGGCAGCTCGGTATAGGCTTTGCCTTGCACCATGGCAAAGGGCATTTCGGTTTGGTTGGGGGCCGCGCTGAGCGTCTCATCGGCCGCCAATAATTGGGGAGTTTCAGGCACCGCTCCGGCTGAAACCGCGCCACTATCACGCGACTCGACATCTTGCGTTTGTGGGTCTTGGGCTTCGAGCAGTTCGGGATCTTGGTTTTGGTTATTCACACAAGCCTCCCCTGTGTCCGGCAACGATATTGCACGCGGTTACCAACCCGAACGCAATGTTTGCGGCATTATAGAGAGGAACCGACGCGGTGGACAGCGACATTAGCACACTCAATCGGTTAATAGGGTCGAAAAATCGCCCTTACCTTGCCGAATAAGCTCAGGAGTACCCTCGGTTAGATCGACTACGGTGGTCGGCTCTAGACCGCAGTAGCCGCCATCAATAATCAACTCGACCTGATGCTCCAATAAATCGCGAATATCATATGGGTCGGTTAACGGGTACTCATCGCCAGGCAATAACAATGTACTGCTCATGAGCGGCTCGTTGAGCGCCTCTAATAATGCTAGCGCGATGGGGTTATCGGGCACACGTAAACCAATGGTTTTACGCTTAGGGTGGCGCAAACGCCTAGGCACCTCTGCGGTGCCCTCTAAGATAAAGGTGTAAGGGCCTGGAGTGTGCGCTTTAAGTAAACGAAACACTTGATTATCGACCCGTGCGTAAGTGGCGATTTCTGATAAATCGCGGCACATTAGGGTGAAGTTGTGGTGCTTATCAAGTTGACGCATCGCGCGAATACGATCGATGGCGGTTTTATCGCCAATATGGCAGCCCAGCGCATAGGCTGAATCGGTTGGGTAAGCCACAATTCCGCCACGCTGAATAATATCGACCGCCTGAGAAATTAATCGCGCCTGAGGCGTTTCGGGGTGTATCTGAAAAAATTGTGCCACTGAACTGTCCTTTGTTGCTAACGATGGGGCCTCGCGGCTCGATCCTGTGTCATTATAATTTTCACTGCTGTAACTTACAAATATCTCATTCGCACTCGCGTTACTCGCCGCCGGCGGCACTTGCCAACTCAGGCCACAATGACCAAATCGGGCGCGCATTAACGGGCATAGACTCAAACCGCCCCAGCTCTTGCCAAATACCACCGGGGCGATGAAAATCGCTACCGCAAGAACTAGTCAAGTCTAAATCATTGGCAAGTGCGGCCAAATCGCGCGCTAAACCAGAGGGTTGATAACCGCTTATCACCTCAATAGCCTCGCCGCCTGCGGCCGCAAAATCGGTCGCTAAGGCCCGCAGTTTAGTACGCGTTAAACGGTATTTAGCCGGATGAGCTAACACCGCCACCCCACCCGCGGCACGTATAATAGCGATAATTTCATCTAAAGGCGGCCACTGCTGTTTAATATCGCCAACTTTGCCTGCGCCTAAATATTTTTTAAAAGCGCTGGCAACAGATTTAACCAGACCATCGTCTACCAGCAACTGAGCAAAATGCGGGCGGCCAATTTGTGCCCCGCAAGCAAGCTCGGTGGCACGCTGATAGACATCCTTAGCCCCAAGCTTTTCTAGACGACCAGCAATAGTCAGATTGCGATCTATCCGCGCCTGTTGTTGTGCCGCAATGGCTTGCAGTAGCTCAGGGCTAGCGGTATCTAACCCCAGCCCCACAACATGTACACCGATTTTGCCCCAGCGGGTAGAGAACTCAATGCCATTAATCAGTGTCATACCTTCGCGCATGGCCGCGCATCGCGCACGCGCCAAACCTTCTATGGTGTCGTGATCGGTCAGCGCTATAACGTCTAACCCGGCCTCTTTAGCGCGACTCACTAGCGCCTCTGGCGTCAATTCGCCGTCGGAGCAGTTGCTGTGCATGTGCAAATCAATCTTCAAGCCGAACCTCGATCAACATTAAGAGTATGAATACCGTATAATCGCATTTTTAAGCTTTGACCGCTGCATATATAAAGCGGTTACAACACCAACACTGTGGCCATAACACCACAGTATTAACAACAGACATTGGCGCTGGCACTCTAATAGTGCTTAGCAACCTTATTTTTAGCAGCCCACAATCGGCAAAAGGCGGACACTTTTAGTATGAACGATTCAGCCCCATCTAATGACGAACAACGCCGCCTCCAGACCGACACCCAACAAGAAGTAACAGCAACAAAACCGCAAAAGCGCGAGAGCCTGTTGGGCAACATACTGCTGAACATTGTTATTCCAACCTTAATACTCACCAAACTCAGCGGCGATGAATACCTAGGCACGCGCTGGGCCCTAGTAGTGGCGCTGGCGTTTCCGCTGGGCTACGGCTTGCGAGATTTCTTAGTCAGACGTGAGTTTAACGTGTTTTCGGCGCTTGGTGGGGTCAGTATCCTGCTTACCGGCGGCATCAGCCTGCTAGAGCTCGACCCTCAGTATATCGCAATCAAAGAAGCCGCTATTCCCGGCCTGATCGGCATTGCGACGATCATATCAATGAAAACCCGTTTTCCACTGGTTAGAACATTTTTGTACAACGACAAAGTGTTAAAGGTCGACTTGATCGCCGAACGCCTAGAACATCATAACAACACCGCTGACTTTAACGTCGCCTTACGCAATGCCTCGTATTTAGTTGCCGCCTCTTTCTTCTTATCATCATTTCTTAACTATGTACTGGCCAAATGGCTGCTCATCAGCGAGCCCGGCACAGTGGCTTTTAACGAAGAGCTGGGTAAAATGACGGCATTAAGTTTCCCCGTTATCGCTCTACCCGCCACTATCGTTATGGCTATCGCGTTAATGTACTTATTTAAGCGCATAAAGCAGCTGACCGAGCTCAGCTTTGAAGAAGTCGTCAACAGCTAACAAAAGGATCCAACCTATGCTCTACGCCATCATTAGCGAAGACGTCGCCAACAGCTTAGCAAAACGTAAAGAGGCCCGCGCCGATCATCTAGCACGGCTCAACTCATTATATGAAGCTGGCCGTCTGGTTATCGCCGGCCCGCATCCCGCCATCGACAGTAATGAGCCGGCCGAAGCCGGTTTTACTGGATCGCTAGTCGTAGCTGAGTTTGATTCATTAGAACAAGCTCAAACTTGGGCCGATGCCGATCCATACATCAGCGCAGGAGTGTACGCTAAGGTCAGCGTAAAACCCTTTAAACGGGTCTTACCCTAAGCCGTGATCCGGTTGACACGCACCGGCACACGCATAATGTACAATAATCCGCTTTTGCAACTTAGATTCAAAAGGTACTCCAGTGACAACACCAACCACTTATTTGAAGACTCTGGTAACTGCAGCCATCTTCAGTGTTGGCCTAATCGGCATACAGGCTAATGCCGAAACACAATACATTGCCGACACTTTACAGGTACCACTGCGCAGCGGCATGGGCAATCAGTATCGTATCGTCCATCGCGGGCTGCCAAGCGGCACTAAGCTTGAACTCATTAAACGCGATAGCGATGAGTCCGATGGCCACTGGGCACTGGTGCGCACTAAGGATGGACTAGAAGGCTGGGTGCGCGAACAATACCTACTTAGCGAGCCAACCGCCGCTATAAAGCTTGCTCATCTTGAGCAAAAAATGGGACAGCTCGATGGCGACCAAACCGAGCTACTCGACGCCAATGAAGCGCTTGAAAACAACAACAAAGAACTCGCCCAGTCTTTATCTGAACTGCAAGATCAACATCAAAAAACCACAAGTGAATTCGCCGAACTGCGCAAACTATCGGGCAATACCATTGCCTTAAATGAACAATATCAAAAGCTCAATGAAAACTACCAATTACTGCAAACTCGGGCCGAAGTATTAAAAACCGACAACGAGCGACTAAAAAATAATTTGCGCTATAAAGAATGGCTTATAGGCGCTGGCATATTGCTCAGCGGAATTATTTTATCGTTAATACTGCAGTCTTTTGGACGCAGAAAACGGCGCTCCGAATGGGGTTAAACCCTCACTAAAAACAATCACGCCAACCGTATTATTTTTTAGGATATGCCACCATGACACAACAGTTGTTCAAATTCATCGCCGCTATAAGCGTTTTTGTTATTTTATTAAGCAGTAACACCAGCTTCGCGGCCAATAAAGACAGCGACCAATACGTCACCTTTGAAACCGATTTGGGCACCCTGATTATTGAACTGTACCCAGAAAAGGCACCCGTAACCGTAGCCAACTTTTTAGCCTATGTAGACAACGGCTTTTATAATGGCACCATATTCCACCGTGTTATTCCGGGTTTTGTGGTTCAAGGTGGTGGCTTTACTTTTGATTTTAACCGCAAAGAAACACTCCCACCCATTGTTAACGAGTCTGACAATGGTCTAAAAAATCAGTACTTAACGCTATCAATGGCACGCACTAGCGCTATAAACAGCGCCACCAGCCAGTTCTTTATTAACCTTCAGCACAACCTTTCACTCGATGCGACAGAAGGTAAACTAGGTTATGCGGTATTCGCCAAAGTGATTGAAGGGGAAGCCGTTATCGAAAAGATAGTAGCCGAACCTCGTGGCGCATTCCGAGCCTATCGCGATGCCCCCAATGCTGCCGTTCGAATTTTAAAAGCAAGCCGAGGCAAAGTAAAAAAAGCCGCTAGCTCAGGTTCTAAATTAAAGGAGATGATTGCCCAGTGAGCACTGCGTTAAGTGTGAACCTCAACAAAATTGCCTTACTGCGTAATTCACGTGAAGGTGACTTTCCCAGTGTTCTAACCCACGGAAAAATATGCCTCGATGCCGGCGCCGACGGCTTGACCGTACACCCACGCCCCGACCAAAGACATATTCGCCCCCAGGATGTGTATCAACTAGCCGAACTAGTTGCCAATCACACAGGCATTGAATTTAACATCGAAGGTAATCCGTTCGCTCAAGCGCTCGGGGATTACCCAGGACTGCTCACTCTGGTCGAAGAAACCCGCCCACATCAATGTACTTTAGTGCCCGATGCCGACAATCAACTGACATCCGATCACGGTTTTGACTTAACCACCAGCCGTGATCAACTGCAGCCTATTATTGCTCGACTGCATCAACTTGGCGTTCGTATCAGTCTGTTTATGGATCCAGATCCAGAGCAAATTCGTCTCGCGGCGGCGCTTGGGGTCGAGCGTATCGAGCTTTACACTGGTCCCTACGCACAGTGTTTTTCAGTGGACAATGAGCAAGCAGAGCAGCAGCTGGCCCGCTATCGCACTGCAGCTGACATCGCCCAGCAGTGCGGCCTTGAAATTAACGCCGGACACGATTTAAACCTAAAAAATCTGCCAACCTTTCTCACCATACCCAACATTGCAGAGGTATCGATTGGTCACGCATTAACGGTAGACGCCCTTAACCTAGGGCTTGCTAACGCCGTTGCAGCCTATCGCAACATCTGCCAGCATAAAACCGCAGCCGGGATACACTTAATGTAAGCATTAATGGGCCTGCTAGCGATCGACGCCAGTTTTATATCAAACTACACACCGGCCAATAACAATAATTGTTACGGCAACGCCTCATCAGTGGAATATCATCATGCAGCGTGACAGCGACGCCTATCTTACCAAAAAACAATTTTTTAACACTCTGCTTACCGTTTACGGACGTAAGCCTGTGCTTGAAGCACTGCAACAACCGGGTATCGAGGTGTATCGCTTACACTTGGCGCAAAGCAACAAGCGTGGCGGTATTATTGATGAGATTTTAATGGCAGCAGAAAAACGTGGTGCCGAAATTGCCTATCACGATCGCGCAGCATTGGCCCGAATTTCTAAAAATGCAAAACAAGATCAAGGCGTTGCGGTTGATTTAATCTGTCAAAAATTTACCACCACAAACGATTTCTTGGCAAAACACAGCAAACAAAACTGCAATTTACTGGCGCTAGATGGCATCACTAACCCTCAAAATCTTGGCATGATTATTCGAAGCGCTTGCGCCGGTAATATTGACGGTATTATTTTGCCAGAAAAGGGCTGCGCGCAAATAGATCCACTGGTGATTAAAGCCAGCGCTGGAACTGTATTTAAGGCTCCCATATTACGTACAACAGAGCCATTAGCGACGACTCTTAGAAAGTTTCGCGATGCCCACTACAATGTTACGGGGCTTTCGTCACACGCGGACCAAAGCCTCAAGAGTTACACTGGAAATCAAACCATTTTTGTCTTAGGTAACGAGACCGACGGCGTTTCTCGTGCTGTGCAGGATGCCTGTAATAACTGGGTCAAGATTCCCATGAACAACCAAGTCGAATCACTCAATGTTGCGGTTACAGCGGCTTTGATCGCGTTTCGCTAAGGGGCTAATGACGGCTAGCCAAAACGCCACTCTAAAGTGGCGTTTTGGGGCTTTAGAATAAACCAGCTACAACGAAACTCTTAGCCTTACAGCTTGTAACCCTCTTCTTCATGCATGGTGATATCAAGCCCCTGCAATTCGTCTTCTCGAGAAACACGCAAACCAGAAGTTAATACCCCCGTCAGCTTTAAAATCAAATAGGTGATAACCGCCGTATAACCAAAAGTAATGATCACTCCGAGAAATTGCACCCAAACTTGACCAGACATGCCATCGACCACCGAAGAAAAACCATGTCCACTAAACACACCCAAATTAGGCGAAGCAAACACACCGGCGAGTAATGTACCCAAAATACCGCCCACACCGTGCACCGGAAAAACATCCAGTGAATCATCAATTTTCCAAACCCGTTTTACCAGCTGGGTCATAAAAAAGCACACCACACCAGCCAGCAAGCCAATCACCAGCGCACCACCTGGCCCAACATATCCCGATGCTGGGGTGATAGTACCTAGACCTGCCACCATACCGGTTACGATCCCTAGAACGCTGGGCTTTCTAAATTTAATCCATTCGATGGTCATCCATGACAACGAGCCGGCCGCTGCCGAAATATGAGTCACCAACATTGCCATAGAGGCGTCACCATTTGCCGCCAACGCACTGCCACCATTAAAACCAAACCAGCCCACCCACAGCAACCCCGCCCCGGTTACCGTCATGGTCATATTGTGGGGCGGCATCGGGACGGTTTCAAAACCATTGCGATTACCCAACACCAAAGCTGCCACCAACGCAGCAACACCCGCAGTAATATGCACCACGGTACCGCCAGCAAAATCCAACAGTCCCCAACGTCCAAGAAAACCGCCACCCCATACCCAATGGCATACCGGCACATAAACGAACAACAACCATAGCGCCGAGAAAATCAGCATCGACGAGAACTTCATCCGCTCGACAAAGGCACCCACAATAAGCGCCGGAGTAATAATCGCAAAGGTCATCTGAAACAATGCAAAAAGCGACTCGGGGATATCGCCGGCCAACGTATCCTTGTCGATACCGCTAAACATAGCGTGGCTAAAGTCGCCAATAAAAGCATTACCTTCACCAAAGCTTAAGCTGTAACCCACAATCATCCATAGCAGTGATGCTACACAGGCAACAGCAAAGCACTGCATCATCACCGATAAAATATTCTTACTGCGTACCAAACCACCGTAAAACAACGATAAGCCTGGCAACGTCATAAACAGTACCAGCGCGGTAGTGGTTAAAATCCACGCGGTATTAGCGCCGCTGAGCTCTTGAGAAAATGCCGCCGGCGACGCCAACAGCAAAGCGGTAAGCGGCGCTACCCACAGCCACTTGCGAGTTAAAAATGTCATGGTATTCCTATTATTATCAATGTGCGGCTATCATTATGATGGTGCGCAATTAATTAAGGCACGTAAAGAGGCACTGTAACATGCCACTTTTAACAAACTGCAACAGTATCGTACCTGCGCACAGAAACATGCACTTTTTATGCCCCCAATAAAAAGCTATTTATTTCAATGGGTTATGATTGCCAAGCGGATATTTCAGCAGAAAACAAGCACTACGAGAGGGCAGCAATTTTATACCGGACTCTTTTTGGTGCGCCAGAGCCCCGGTAGTGGGCAATTATTGCTCGCGCGGATGAAAACGCCGAATAGCGTCTTTTAGACGTACCAGCGCCTCTGCTGAGTTGGCATAACTGGCTCGCTCAAACAGAGCGGTTAAAGTATCAATATCGGCGCTTAAATCTGGACGTTCACGAGCAACCCGGGCGGCGTATTGCCGCGGGGCTTCGCCCATATTACGCGTCAAACCTATACGCTGTAACTTGCGGCACAGTTGAATATAGGCCAATTCAGCTGGAGGTAAATTAGGCTTATGCCGGCGTAATAAAGGCAACAACAACAAAATCGCCACACAAGCCACCACTGCGATCACCAGCAGCGCCAATTGCCAACCACGAATTTGTCCAAACCATTTACTTAATAACGCTTGTTGGGCACTGCTATCGTAGCCCATAACCCACAACTGCCAACGATAATTGAGCGCATCCCAGCGCAGCTGTAAGCTGCCTAAAAACTCAAAACGACGACCAAACGAGTTACCCAACAGCCTACTATCATCTTCGCTAAGTGAGTACTCCACACCCTGCTCAATACGCTCGGGAGCAACTGCAGCGGTAGGGTCTATCCTTACCCAACCTTTACCCGCCAACCACACCTCAGCCCATGCGTGAGCATCGTACTGGCGCACAACCAAATAGTCTTCATCGCTATTAATCTGTCCACCTTGGTAACCCACGACAACTCGCGCGGGGATGCCCGCCGCTCGCATAAAAAACACAAAGCTACCGGCAAAGTGCTCACAAAAACCTGCCTGTGACTGCCACAAAAACTCATCCACGGTATGCTCACCTAAACGTGGCGGCTGTAAGGTGTAATGGAATCGTTGATGATAAAGATCTAACAGCCGTTCAAGTAGTGCCTCTGCACTTGTGGCCTCGGCGCGCCACTGTTGCGCCAAACGCTTAGTTACCGGATTAGCTTCGGCAGGCAAAGCTGTATTCATTTCTCGCTCTTTGTCAGAGAGCCCCTCAGCCTGCAGTTGGTAATTAAATGCCGAGCTTACACTGTATTGTTTGCGCTGATTCACTGCCCGCGTATTGTAAAGCGTTAACCCTGGGCTCACCCGAGCATCAGCGGGAACCTCGGCAAACGCCGCCAACACATACAACCAATTTTTAGCTGTAGGTTCAAGTAACACCTGATAATCCAAGCGCTCATCCCCCAAAGTCAGTGCCTCGCGCCAGCTTTGCCATTGTGTACTCGCCCTGCCCCGCTGAACATCCTGAAACCCACTTTGACTCCAAGTTCTACCATCAAAAGCGTCAAACACCAGTGCACGCCAATACAACTGACGCGAAGAGGGAATCTCGCCATTAAAGCTCACTCGAAATGCCAACTCACCAGAACGCATTAAGTTACTAAAATCGCCCGGTGCCATTGAGTCGCTAACCCCAGTAAGACCTGCTGATTTATTTAACGGCACAGTCCACAGCGCACCAAATCTTGGTACCACTAAAAACAGCACTAACATAATAGGTAATGCTTGCAGTGCTAACACGATAAGTCGCTTGCACTGCGCAACAACCGTCACCGGCCCCGCCGAACCATTAATGGCCAACAAAACACCAGTAACCGCTAACAGCGACACCAAACCATATAATGAGCTTATCAACGATGCGGCAAATAACAGCTGCGTACCGGTAACAAAATAAGCGAGATAGCCGAGCAAATAAAAATCACTGGGGCGCTTAAGTTCGATTAGCTTAAGCACAAACCCCGCGACCAACAGACTCAACATCGCCTGCATGCCAAAGCTGCCCTTAAAACTTAACAACAGCCCCACACAGACAACCACCACCAATAAAAAACGCACTGATTTATTGGGAAACGACCAATCTCTTACGGCAATCCCCCAGCGCCAACCCCCAACCACAACTGCCAGCGCCATCAACCAAACGGGCACCTCAAATATCAACGGCAACAGAACGATCAGCTGAGCGATCAACATCCAAAGTAAACTTTGATGCGATATCCGATTGGCAGTTTGATTCATCGCGGGGTACTCTCTAATTCAAACAATGCCAATGCTCGAAGTACCTGCGACAAGTGTGTTTGTCCACTTGCCGGTTCAATACAGTGATCAAGCAGTCGCAAGCCAAACGTCCGCCCCGCTCGATGCCAGTCCAAGGCGAGATAACACAAGCCCGACAAACGAGCTTCGCGCTCGCCAGACAAAGCACGAAAATCCAGCCACAGATCATCCAAAGCCACATCGGCATATTGCTTAACCTGTAGACCAGCACCTCGGGCGTATAGCTTCCAGGCAATATGAGCCAATGGCGCACCAGGCTGATAGCGCTTAAAACCCTCAAAGTCGTCACCGCGTGCAATCAAGGACTGTTTTTCGCCATGACTACGGTTAAGTAAAGGTGGGGCAGCTACGGGGATGGGGTGCGGATAGACCAATAAATTTACGTCAAATCTAACCCACGACCAAGTTCTTACCAAACCTAAGGGAAAATAGCTTTTCACTAAAATACGCTCGGGGGTAAACCAACCTCGACGTAGTGTTTGCACACTTAACGCTACCTGCGTCTCCCCTCCTGCGGCCACATCCGTTAGCACCGAGTGCTCGGTATCGCAGGCCAGTTGTAACTGACCTGCACGCGCACGACCTTTTGCCTGAATGCGCACGGGCATTACTAATCGCTCACCAGCAAAAACAGGTACAGCTGCGAGCGCGGTTAGTTGCAAGCCAGCTAAATTGCGAAATGCGTGAATAATGGCAACAATAAACAAGCTAATTAAAAAAAAGCTTGCCGCCAACACTAAATTATTTTCGTAATTGGTGCCGAGCAGCCAGAGCAAGCTCACCGCGAAAAAAAAACCAAGCCCTGCTCTACTGGGCAACACATAGATCGCACGATGGCGTAAAACAACAGACTTTTGTGGTGTTATTCGACGCTTTGCCCAGCGCCAAAACCATGCTTCTGCACGCTTACTGAAAATGGAACTTGTCATTTAAAACGTCCGCCAAAGATCACGCGAGGCGTAAAAGAACATCCAAACAAACAACGCTTACGAGGCGAAAAAATAAACATAAAAGAGCTCCCCCTCAAGACTATAACTACAACGCAAACACTCTTGTTCGAAAGGTGCAGCACCCACTAACGCAGTATTAGCCGTCCCCACCAGAGTTAACTCATCGCCACCGATATCGAGCAATAAAGTCTGCAGTAGATAGGTAAAAAACTGAACTGGCGAGACAGACTTGGGAAGCCCCCTCAAGTCTGTGTCGGACACACAGGATAACTCGGACAAATGCAGCGAATCGATCAAACTCGCGCGATCAAGTAAGTGCGCGACGCCCCCCTCAACATTTGGAATAAAAACGTTTAAGCAGTATTCGGCCAAGTTGATCTGCCAATGCCAGGCAGGAGTGTTGGTTAGCACCTTACGATCGGCGCAGTCAGGTTTTACGTGCAACCCATAGACTTTTAACATTTGTTGCGTAAGAATGAAGCTAAAAGCATCTACCTCGTGCGCAAACTCACTGGTGGACACTTGCGCACTAAATTGCTGTAAGTTGCGTAGATTCCAATAATGATAATCTGTGAGTAAATTGGCTAAAGTTTTATCGTTTAAATAACCGCAGGTTACCAGCGCCTCTCCCAAGGTCAGTTGCGCCTTACGCTGCTGTGCGTGCAAAGCTGCAAGTGCCGCATTACTTAGCCAGCCTAAACACGATAGTATTTGATAAAACAGTGCGTCGTTTTCACAATCGGAGAAGGGTAATTCTTGTCGCTGTTGCGGGGTTAATACGCCGGCCGCCAGAGTGATTTGCGCCAAGGTCTTATTGGTGTTGTGTTGCAGCGTTACCGCCTCGTGTAACTGAGTGCGACCTACAATCCCCTTTAGCTGTAGATATTGACCAAAAAAGCTTGTCGTCATGCAAACTCCCAATAAAAACCTATATTCAAAGGCCTAGGTTGTTTTATGGCATTTATCGACAGGCAGCTCGCAGCAAAGATTGCTATGGGCAACCTCAGCTATTAGTGCCACCGGCAACGACGTCAACACGCTCAAGCAGCTCTGCAATTAAACGTTGCGAGCCTCCGGTCACATCCGCACCACTGACACGATGAGTGATTACCGCAGGGGCCACCGTCTGTATGTCCTCTGGTATCACGTAATCACGCCCTTCAACATAAGCCCACGCTTTGGCCGCTTGCAACAGCGCTAACGCCCCACGCGGAGATAGGCCGTGAGTAAAGTCTTGCTCAAAGCGCGTGGCATAAACCAGTCGTTGCAAATAATCTATCAGGCTATCTGAAGCCGTTAATGTGCGTATCTGACGTTTCAGATCAATAAGCTGCTCAGCGCTAATACAGCGACTTAATGTGGGAATATACTGACGTGGATCACCACCGGAAAAAATCATTCGCTCCGCTTCGGGTGATGGATAACCTAGGCTAATACGCATCAAAAAGCGATCGAGTTGTGACTCAGGCAGCGCGAAGGTGCCCATTTGCGATTCGGGATTTTGCGTAGCGATAACAAAAAATGGTTGCGGTAATGGCCGCGTTTCACCATCAATACTGACTTGCTGCTCTTCCATTGCCTCAAGCAATGCGCTTTGAGTTTTTGGCGTGGTACGGTTTATTTCATCGGCCAATAACAATTGGGTAAAAACCGGGCCGGAATGAAAGCTAAACTGACTGGTATTGGCGTCGAATATCGACACACCGATAATATCGGCCGGCAACATATCACTGGTAAATTGCACCCGTTGGTAATCAAGCCCCAACACCTTAGCCAAAGCGTGTGCCAAGGTTGTTTTTCCCATGCCAGGTAAATCTTCTATCAGTAAATGCCCGCCTGCCAGTAAACAAGCAAGCGCCAGCTTTACCTCGTGTTCTTTGCCCAGTAATACTTTGCCAATTTCAGTACAGGCTTTGCTTATATTGTCACGCATAACGTTCAATAACCGCCGATATATTTCACTTAAGCGATGGCGCTAAGGCCGCGAGCCAAGTCTGCTTTTAAGTCAGCTATATCTTCCAGCCCAACTGCAACTCGGATAAGGTTTTCGGTAATACCTGCGGTCAATTTTTGCTCATCATCTAACCGACCGTGAGTAGTGGTTGCTGGGTGAACAATGGTTGTTTTCGCATCGCCAAGATTAGCCGTTAACGACATAATACGAGTCTCATTAATGACCCGCCAAGCTTGTTCGCGGCCGCCTTTAACACAAAACGACAACACTCCACCAAAGCCTCGCTGTTGCTGCGCGGCCAATGCATGGCCGGGATGACTAGGCAGACCTGCGTAATAAACCTTTTCTACTTGCGGCTGCTCATACAGCCATTCGGCCAGTGCTTGTGCGCTAGCCGAGTGAGCATCCATTCGCAGGCGTAATGTTTCCAGACCTTTTAAAAACACCCAAGCATTAAAGGCACTTAAAGTCGGGCCTGCGCTGCGAATAAAACCCAACACCTCATTAATTAAATGTTGTGGCCCCGCAACCAAGCCACCTAAACAGCGGCCTTGCCCGTCGATGTATTTAGTCGCTGAGTGAACGATTAAATCGGCACCAAATTTTATAGGCTGCTGTAATGCGGGGGTACAAAAACAATTGTCGACCACAAACAGTGCGTCGTGCTTGTGAGTTAAATCAGCCAAGCGTTGTAAATCTATAACATCGCACAGTGGGTTGGATGGGGTTTCGACAAAAACTAAGCGAGTGCTACTGGTAAACGCTTGCTCCCAAGCAACAAAATCTATCGGATCGACAAATGTTGTGCTGACACCAAAGCGAGCCAAATATTTAGTAAATAATACTGTGGTGGTACCAAAGACACTGCGTGAGCATACGATATGATCGCCAGACTTTAATAACCCCATACAGACGGATAGGATTGCCGCCATACCCGAGGCTGTAGCAACCGCGCTCTCGGCACCCTCCATGGCGGCCATGCGTTCTTCAAAGGTGCGCACTGTAGGGTTGGTGTAGCGCGAATAAACATTGCCCTGTTGCTCACCGCTAAAGCGTGCAGCGGCTTGTTCTGCGCTGTCAAATACAAAACTTGAGGTTAGATACAAGGCTTCGGAATGCTCGCCCTCGGCACTGCGCACTTGACCGGCACGCACTGCTAAAGTATCAATGCCGGCACCTATTAGTGCTTGTTTACGCAGCTCTTGTAAGTCGCTCATAACCGTATCCGTTGCTTAACCTTTTAATGGTTTAATGTACATGCAGGTCTTCAGAGTCATTATGTAAGCCTATTGGGCTCTCTTCCTCTTTCTCACGTCGCTCTTTTTTCTGACCACCCTCACCTTCTTGCCGAGCGTTTTGAATTCTGTCTAGATACTCTTTATCGACGTCGCCAGTAATATATTTACCATCGAACACCGCACAATCAAATTCTGATACGCCATCGGCGCCCTCTGCCGAGGCTGCCACCAAGTCATCTAGCTCTTGATAAATAAGCCAATCCGCACCAATTTCTTTGCACACTTCGTCCTGAGTGCGACCATAGGCGATTAGCTCTTTGCTCGTTGGCATATCAATACCGTAAACATTGGGGTAGATCACCGCTGGGGCTGCCGAAGCAAAGTACACCTTAGCTGCGCCCGCCTCCCGAGCCATCTGAATAATCTGCTGGCAAGTGGTACCACGAACGATAGAGTCATCAACCAATAGAACGTTTTTACCGCGAAACTCTAATTCAATAGGGTTGAGTTTTTGGCGTACAGATTTTTTACGCAGTTGTTGGCCAGGCATAATAAAAGTGCGGCCGATATAACGATTTTTAATCAAACCTTCGCGGAATTTAACACCTATTTTATAGGCTAATGCTTGACCCGCCACCCGAGAACTATCGGGAATCGGAATCACCACATCTATGTCGTGATCAGGACGCTCGGCAAGAATTTTTTCAGCAAGCTTTTCGCCTTGACGCAAACGCGCCTTATAAACCGACACGCCATCCATGATCGAATCGGGGCGCGCGAAATAAACATGTTCAAAAATACACGGCATTAGTCGAGTATTTTGGGCGCACTGCTTGCGGTGCAACTCGCCATCAAAGGTTATATAAATTGCCTCGCCGGGTGCCACATCGCCGATCAGTTCAAATCCGAGTACGTCCAGCGCCACACTCTCGGAGGCGACCATATACTCCTCGCCCTTATCGGTATCGCGCTTGCCGTACACTAGCGGACGAATACCATTGGGGTCGCGGAACGCAACAATACCGTAGCGAGCAATAAGAGCAACCACCGCATAGCCACCGCTAACGCGTTTATGTACACCTTCGACTGCGGCAAAGACATCGTCTTGGTTGGGAACTAGCTTACCTTGCAGCTGCAACTCGTGGGCAAATACATTGAGCAGGACTTCAGAGTCAGAGTCGGTATTGACATGCCGCAAGTCAGTTTTAAATAACTCTTCGCTAAGACTATCGGCATTAACCAAGTTGCCGTTGTGGGCTAAAGCGATACCGTAGGGAGAGTTGACGTAAAACGGTTGGGCGAGCGCGGGGCCGGTACTACCTGCCGTTGGATAACGCACATGCCCAATACCCACATTACCCACCAAGCGCTGCATATGACGAGTACGAAACACATCGCTCACTAGGCCATTGGCCTTTTGTTGTGTCATTTTGCCACCTTGGCACGTCATAATACCGGCTGCGTCCTGACCGCGATGTTGGAGGATGGTCAGCGCATCATAAAGTTGCGTATTGACATCACGTTTACCTACTATACCAACAATCCCGCACATAATTGCCTCACCTTCGTGTAATGCCAACCATTAAAAAAATGATGTTATCCATTCGAGCGCTTGATCTGTCGTAGTGCGCGCCCAAGTTTCAAATACTAAAAAACGTGGAATCAATACTGACTCTTGCCACCAGGCGTCTTCGTTTACAGGTACTAACGAGGGCAGCAAGATAACAATGGCCAGCACTACCAGTGCACCGCGGACCAAGCCAAATACCATTCCAAACAAGCGATCGGTGCCGGACAATCCGGTCATACGCACCAACTCACCAATTAAGTAATTCACCATGGCGCCAATTATTAGCGTTGCGGCAAATAAAATCGCAAACGCAGACATAGCCCGTAATGAGGGAGTGGGAATCAAGTCAGTCATTAAAACGGCCAAACGATCATCAAAGATCGAGGCAATAACAAACGCAGCAACCCACACGACCAGCGACAAAGCTTCTTTTACAAAGCCACGCTTGATACTGATTAAGCAGGACACAGCCAATATGCCGGCGATAGTCCAATCTGCCCAATTCATGGGTTTAAATGACTCCGGTTTTCAGAAGGCGCTGATTCTAACAGAGCTGTCACTGTGGGAATACCCCGACTCAAGGTTTGAATGGCAACACCATAGAATTGACTTTAAGCACCGGGTCCACCTCTTGCTTAACCTCTAATGCAAGCGCCTTATCGAGCTTAGGACCAATAAACACTCGACTGACCTCACCCTGGGAAGTTTTAGCTGAGCGCACATAGGCTTTATAGCCGCGCGCCTGGAGCTTCTTACGCAATGTTTGGGCTGACTCCGACGAGCGCAAGCTCGCCACCTGCACCACCCAAGCACCGGCAGTTAAGGCCTCTTCGGTAGCCTGCTGAGGTTTTTCAGCCGGAGCCGGAGCCGCAACTGGCGTTGATGTGACAACTTCGGGCTCAGGCTCTTGAACCTCTGGGCTTACCGCGACGGGCTCAGCAGACGAGGTACTGGCAGCACTACCTGATTCGCTAAGCGGTTGTTCATTGCTCGGCAAAAACATTGTTTCGGGGGCGGGCGCTGCTGGCGTTATTGTCGTAGCGCGCGGTTTATCAATCACGACTGGTGTTATGTTGGGACGCTGGGGAATCTGACTATTGGTGTCTACCTGATATTGCGCATGCTGTTTAAAGAAGCTCGGTAAAAAAATAACCGCAATACCTGCCAATACTAAAGCACCAATTAATCGTTGTTTTAATCCGCCGTTCACTTAGCCTCTCCCAGCTGGTCAGCATTGGGCTCTTGCGCCCTATCTGGCATCAAAATAGCCAATGCGGCGGCTACGGTAAAAAATGATCCAAACACCAATAACAGATCATCGCCACACAAAGCGGTATGCGGATTGGTACTCAGTTGGGTCAAGGCATCATTGATACTGGGATAGCTTGCCACCTGAGCACCGCTTTGAGCAATAATGGCCGCTAGCGCGGTTGCTTCTGCTGCGCGCGGCACATCAGTCAAACCAACAGCCAGCCAGGCATCAACGAGCCCAATCAGCGGCTGTATTGATCCGGCAATATCTTTATCAGCCATCATCGCCACCACGGCCACTACTCGGCCGGAAGGTTTTTGCGCCCGTACTTGCCGTGCTAAATATGTTGTGGCTGCGGGGTTGTGAGCGACATCAATTAATACCGGCACAGAACCAAACTGCACACGCTGCATTCGTCCCGGCAAGCTGAGCGGGCCCAACACATCGGCTAGGGGTAATGCCGCAACATCAACACCTAACGCTTTAACGGCCAAGATCGCGGCGACAACACTAGTTTCCACCAAAGACACTGGCGGCAACAAAAGGGATGAGTCATCTAATGCATCAGAAAGACACCAAGGTTGCTTTGATATTAAACCAAAAACAGTACCGCTCGCCGGTGAGGCAGTATGAATGGTAAAGTCGCGCCCCAGCAAATGCAGCTTAGCGCCGATATCATCGGCGTGTTGCAGTAATGTCAGCGGCGGGTCAGAATCGACACAAATGGCGATCTTTCCTGAACGCATAATGCCAGCTTTTTCACGGCCGATGCTTTCACGGTTATTACCAAGCCAAGCCTCATGATCAATCGCGACACTGGTGATCACGGCGACATCGGCATCAACAATATTCACCGCATCCAAACGACCACCCAAGCCGACTTCCAGCACCATCACATCGACTGAATGCTGGCAAAATAAGACCAGTGCGGCGAGCGTACCAAATTCAAAATAAGTTAAAGAGATTTCACCACGAGCGCGATCAATAATATCAAAGGCGCGACACATATCAGCATCGCTTACAGGCGCGGCATTGATGCACACCCGCTCGCAGTAATGATCAATGTGAGGAGAAGTATAGCTACCTACGCGAAGTCCAGCGGCTTGCAACAAAGCAGTGGCAGCAGCCACACAAGAGCCTTTGCCATTGGTACCTGCAACCGTAATTACCGGCGCAAAGACCGGTAGCTCCATGCGTGCCAGCACTTTATGTAACCGGTCGAGACCAAGATCAATCTCGTTAGGATGCGCCTGCTCAAGCCAGCTGAGCCAATCGTTGAGTTGAGTAAAACGCATAGTGCCGGTGCCGTTTAGCCAGCCTCTGCTTGACGGGTAAATTTAGCCAACAAGCCGGCTAATTTATCGCGTATTTGAGCGCGGTGGATAATCATATCAATGGCGCCATGCTCCAATAAGAACTCAGCGCGCTGAAAGCCCGGCGGCAATTTTTGGCGAATAGTTTGCTCAATGATAGCGGGGCCAGCAAAACCTGCTCGCGAGCCCGGCTCGGCAGCGTTGATATCCCCCAGCAATGCCAGCGATGCCGACACGCCGCCATAAACGGGGTCTGTCATCATCGAGATATAAGGCGTGCCCTGTTGCTTTAAACGCTCAATAACCGCTGAGGTTTTAGCCATCTGCATTAGAGAGATTAGCGCCTCTTGCATACGAGCACCACCGGTGGCCGAAAAGCACACCAACGGGATATCTTCGTCTAAAGCGATTTTAGCCGCACGTGCAAAACGCTCACCGACTACATAGCCCATCGAACCGCCGTGAAAAGCAAATTCAAAAGCGACGGCAACAACCGGCATGCCTTTTAGTTCACCTTTCATGGCAACCAACGCATCTTTTTCGCCAGTAGCTTTTTGTGCCGCACTTAAACGGTCTTTGTATTTTTTAACGTCTTTAAATTTTAACCGATCAACCGGCTCAACATCAGCGCCTATCTCATGGCGCCGATCTTCATCAAGAAAAATATCCAACCGCCGGCGAGCACCAATACGCATGTGGTGATCGCACTTAGGGCAGACATCAAGGTTTTTTTCCAGCTCTGGACGATACAATACCGCAGAACACTTAACGCATTTTTTCCAAAGGCCTTCAGGGACTTTACTTGAACCTTTTTTGCCATCGGCACGCACAACGCTGGGAACCAGTTTCTCTAGCCAACTCATGGTTTTATCTCTTAATTGGGTTGCTTACTAGCCAGCCAAAGCCGGCACGTTCGAGACTTCGCACACCTTTAAAGGGTGTCTAAGCCTCTGCGAATATCACTAATAATAGCACCAACGGCAGCGGCAATCTGCTCGGGCGGCTGACCTACGTGCTTGCCCATTGCATCAACCAGCACACTTCCGATAACTACACCATCGGCCAAGCGAGCAACGTTGGTAGCCGTCTCGGCATCTTTAATACCAAAGCCGACGCACATGGGCAGAGAGGTCAACTCACCAAACTGATCGAGCTTAGCTTTAACCGCATCAACATCCAGATGCCCAGCACCAGTAACACCCTTGAGCGATACGTAATACAAAAAGCCACTGGCATTGCTCGCTAAAAGGCGAGCGCGCTCGGGAGCGGTAGTAGGCGCCAACAAAAAGATATTATCAATATCACGCTCGGCTAATTGCGTTTTTAAATCGCCCAGCTCTTCTGGCGGCAAATCAACAGTTAATAATCCATCAACACCTACCTCTAAGGCGCGCTCAGCAAATTGCTGATACCCCATACGCACAACTGGATTGGCGTAGCCCATTAATATAACCGGGGTGGTGTTATTGGTTTTGCGAAACTCTGCCACTAGATCAAGCGTGCCGCGCAAGCTAGTGCCCGATGCCAAAGCTCGCTCATGACCTTTCTGAATCACGGGACCTTCGGCCATAGGGTCAGAAAAAGGTACACCCAACTCTATAATATCGGCGCCAGCCTCTACCATTTTATGCATGGTTGGCAAAGTGGCCGCGGGGCTTGGATCGCCATTAACGATATAGACAACCAGCGCCTTGCGGCCTTTCGCTTTTAATGTTTCAAATTGTTGACTGATTCGGCTCATTAAACATTATCCAATTGCGTTTTAATCACACCGTAATACCGTCAATTTCGGCCACAGTGAGGATGTCTTTATCACCGCGACCCGACAGGTTCACAATGATGATCTGATCTTTATCCATGGTAGGCGCAAGCTTTTCGGCGTAGGCCAAGGCATGCGAGCTTTCGAGCGCGGGCATAATGCCCTCAACTTTAGTCGTATTGCGAAAAGCGCTCAGGGCTTCTTGGTCATTAATCGGGACATATTTAACACGACCAAGATCTTTTAACCAAGAATGCTCTGGGCCGACACCTGGGTAATCGAGCCCGGCCGAAACTGAGTGTGTTTCAATAATTTGACCGTTTTCATCTTCCATCAAATAGGTGCGATTACCGTGCAAGATACCAGGGATACCATCGTTTAACGGTGCGGCGTGACGGCCAGTTTCAACCCCATCACCACCAGCCTCAACGCCGTACATAGCCACCGAGTCATCGCTCAAAAACGGATGAAACAAGCCAATAGCATTTGAGCCGCCGCCGACACAGGCAACCAAGGCATCGGGCAATCGACCGGTGCGCTCTAAACATTGTGCGCGTGCTTCGCGGCCAATAATAGACTGAAAGTCGCGAACCAACAGCGGATAAGGATGCGGGCCAGCGACAGTGCCAATGATATAAAAAGTATCATCGACATTAGTGGCCCAATCGCGCATAGCCTCATTCATAGCATCTTTCAGAGTTTTTGAGCCCGACGTAACAGGAATAACCTCTGCCCCGAGGAGTTTCATACGGTACACATTAAGCGCTTGGCGGCGAACATCTTCTGCCCCCATATAAACTTGGCACTTAAGCCCAAGACGGGCAGCAACGGTGGCTGTAGCAACCCCATGCTGGCCTGCACCAGTCTCGGCGATCACTCGGCTTTTACCGGTTTTTTTTGCCAACAGAGCTTGACCAATAGTGTTGTTAACCTTGTGCGCACCAGTATGATTTAGGTCTTCACGCTTATAATAAATTTGTGCACCACCTAGCTCGCGACTCATCCGCTCGGCATGATACAAGGGAGACGGCCGCCCGACATAGTGAGCCAGATCGCGATCAAACTCGGCCTGAAATTCGGCATCATCTTTTAAGTTACTGTAAATTTCTTGCAGCTCATCCAGTGCATAAATCAAAGTTTCGGAAACAAAACGTCCCCCAAACTGGCCGAAGTGGCCCGTTGCATCGGGAAATGCGCTGTAATCTACCGCAGCTTTCTGCTCTTTATCACTCACAGTTCAACTCACTTTTTACAAGGCGCCAAGATTGGCGCTAGATGTTTGGCGTTGGAAATAAACTCTGCAACTTTAACCGGATCCTTTATGCCTGGGCTCGCCTCTACACCACCACTGACATCCACTGCACAGCAACCTGTAGCAGCAATAGCCTGTGCGACATTAGCTGGAGTCAATCCACCAGCCAATATCACAGGGCTTGGCGGGTTGGCAGGCACCCGCTGCCAGTCAAAGGTAGCACCAGTACCACCAGGAACTCCCGGCTGGTACGCATCGAGCAACAAGCCCACCGCATTAGCATAAGGCTTCATGGCTGTATCGAGGTTTAAATCCGGACGCATTCTAATCGCTTTAAGGTAAGGCCGCTCAAACTGCTCACAAAACTCTGCCGTTTCATCGCCGTGAAACTGCAAAAGCTGCAGCGGTACCTCCCGCAATATCTGGTGTACTCTGGCCGCAGGTGCGTTAACGAACAAGCCCGTAATCGTTACCAGCGGTCCTGCCGCATAGGCGATCTCACGAGCCTGTGCGACGCTGACCGCACGTTTACTAGGCTCGTAAAACACCAAACCAACGGCATCGGCACCGCATTCGACCGCGTGCTGGACATCGACGACCCGAGTAATACCACATATTTTTACGCGCGAACTGCTCAACCGGATTACCTGTATGCAAACCTTAACCGGCCAACTACAGATGAGTGGCCGCAATGGACGAATATTACCAGATTTTAATCATTTTTGCTGTAGCCTACCCTTCCCGCCAACTCACCGACCGGATCGGCAATAAATAATGGGCCCGGACTATTCTGCATCAAGCCAAAGCAACTGGGGTAATCAACCGCCACTAAATATAACCCATTAGGGCGCGCGGTTGCTGCGCCCGCCGAACGATCTCTGGCCGCTAAAATCTCGGCTGGCCAATCTAGCGCGCGGGCACCTCTACCAACCTCAAGTAAGGCACCAACGATATTGCGCACCATATGATGTAAAAACGCATTGGCTTTAACCTCTAAAATAATGAGATCGCCCCGCCGGGAGAGGTGCAAATGCTCAATGCAACGCACTGGGCTACGAGCCTGACACTGTGAAGCTCGGTAAGAGGTGAAGTCGTGCTCTCCAACTAATGCCTGCGCGGCGTATGCCATAGCATCGACATCAAGCTTGTGGCGCACCCACGTCACCTGATCATGTAAAAGTGCCGGACGCGAGCTGGAATCGCTCAGTAAATACCGGTAAGCCCTGGATCTAGCACTAAAACGCGCATGGAAATCATTGGTCACCAGCTGCGCCCAACACACACCCACACCGTCCGGTAAATGTGGACGTGCACCGAGCATCCAAGCCTTGGCTGGGCGAGTTGCCAGCGTATCAAAATGCACAACTTGCCCAGTAGCATGCACGCCCGCATCGGTTCGCCCTGCGCACACTAAACTAATAGGCTCATTTGCCACTTTAGATAACGCCTGCTGCAAGTAACCCTGTACCGTCGCCACACCACCCGGCTGCAATTGAAAACCATGAAAATTCCGACCATTGTACTCAACCCCCAACGCTACCCGCTGCATACCTTCGGGCCACGGAGTGCCGGGGGAGATTTCACAATTGCGGGTATAGTATCGTTCTTGCATAGCGTGGATCTATTATATGAAATGAACAAAAGTGTTATTTAGACCAATGCTTATCGGGCCAAACTATCTCTCTAAAATAAAAAAGGCCCTGCTCACTTAAGCGAGCAGGGCCTTAAAAACAGCCGAGAAATTAGCCTCGGGCTTTATCTAGCAAGCTAAGCGCCTCTGCCTTTTGAGCTTCATCGCCCTCTTCGGCAACTTCAGACAAAATATCACGAGCACCGTCTAAATCACCCATATCGATATAAGCTCGAGCCAAATCAAGCTTGGTGGTCACTTCATCGCTGTCCGCCAGAAAATCGAGATCTTCATCTTCGGAATCAGCATCGCCGCCCTGCTCGGACAAAGCATCAAGTTCTGCAGTTGCTTGATCAGCAACGTCGGTATCCAAACCACTTAACGCCTGCTCAAAATCATCATCGTCATCAAACATTCCAGACTCAACGGCAGTCTCGCCCGCAGCCGGCTCACTGGCAGCGTCCAAGCCAGCCAAGTCTTCGTCCATTGAGGCTAAATCAAAATCATCCATAGCCTTATCTAGATCAAAGTCATCCGCATCGTCGTCAGCCAAATCCAATGTTGGAACTTGCTCTTCTACGCTCTGCGCTAACTCTGCAGCAACATCCTCAGAGGCCGGTATATCAGCCTCTAAGTCTAACGGAGCATCGAAAGAGAAATCTTCGTCTAGCAGTGGCGTCTCATCCAGTAAGGCCGCATCCGCATCCGCATCCTCAGCCTCGCCGCCAGAACCTAAATCAAAGTCTAAATCATCCAGCTCATCGACACTGCTCGACTGACTGACTTCAGGCTCAGCAACAACGCCAACCGAATCTTCATCGTCGTCTAGACTAAACTCAAGATCATCCAACATCAGGGAGTCTTGCTGATCATCTGCCATCCCAGTCAGCTCCTCAGCTTCGGGCTCCGCGACGGCAGTATCGTCATCATCTAAATTAAACTCGAGCAACGACTCGTCAGTGCTGTCATCTTCTTCCAAGTCAAACGATAGATCATAGCTAGTCGTCGACTCATCTAGTTCGACTTCATCGCTAACGCTACTGACGTCATCCATCTCGTCTAAATCATCAGACAGATCGAAGTCAAAGTCATCATCTAAAGCAGTATCTGCTGACGGTGCGTCTTCTAGGTCCAAGTCAAATGCCTGGCCATCATCTAAAGCATCGCCCTGCGCTGGACTTAATGCCGCGCCTGCCGGAGCAACAAACTCGACCGCACCGGGAAAATGCTGGGTACGTAAACTATAAGCTCGGGCAACACTACTCTCATCATTTTGCTCAACGATGCTAGTAAGACGCGCATCGAAGGACTCTAAATTATTACTCTCACCGTACACCTCAAGCAGCTTAAGGTTGATCGGCATTGAATTCGGCTCGCGCTCAAGACCAGACAACAACATCTCTTCGGCTTGCTCATATTTACCCAGAGCAATATAGATGTCAGCCTCACCGACAACATCACCGGTTTCAGCCTCGACACTCTCGTGGGCTGCCACATCGGCCTCATCAAATAAAGCCTCATCTAACTCGCCATGCTCAGCCTCGCCATCCGAGTGATCCGCCTGAAACTGATCATCGTCCTCATCAAAGGCAATTGGATCATCGTAATCATCGGGTGAAAAATCATCGCCATCGTCATCATTAGAGGCTCGCTTACGCAACACAACCACAATCACAACAACTATCAATACCAGTGCCAAAACAATCCACAGCAGATTGTCCATCAGCTTATCCATCAGCGTGGGCTCTGGAGCGCGACGTATAACCTTGCTGGTGTTACGAACAGGCTCCTGCACCTCAGGCTCAACCGGAGCAGGCTCGACTGCCGCTACAGCTTCCTCAGCTTCGGCCGCACTCTCGACCACAGCAGAAGATTCAACACTCCCTGACTGAGCTTCCGCGTCTGCTTCAGCGACAGCACTTACGCCGTCTTGAGCATCGACACCATCTTGCTGTGCAGCGACTTCTAATGCACGCATTTGATCATTACTAACAGCTAGCAAGCGCTCCATGGTCTCGATTTGATCTTCCAAATCACCCACTCTCGAGCGCAGCTCGGAGTTTTCACCACGGGTACGGGCCAACTCGTCTTTAGTATCGGTTAACTCACGCGTTAACTGCGCACTGCCCGTATCACCAGCACCCGCATTGCGGCTAGACTCTTCCGAGCGATCACTGCCAGAGGCCAAACGCAGACGACCACTAACTTCAGTTGGACTACCTGTATTTGCTCTATTGCGACCGGAGCCGTCAAGTTGAGCGCCCATTGCGTTGCCAGACCACTCACGATTTTGCTCAGCTACCTGGCTTATGGCTTGGCGATTATTAAGCTCACGAACTTCATTTTCAGATGGGATACGCAAAACCTGACCTTTGCGCATCAGGTTTATATTGTTGCGTATAAATGCCTCAGGATTAGCCTTTTGGATAGCCAGCATTGTTTGGTGAATAGACGCATTACCTGGACGGTGATCACGAGCTATTTCCCACAGTGTGTCATTGGCTTTGACCGGGCCATATACATCGCCTCTGGTAGCATCACCCGATACGGCGCCGGAGTCATCGCGCTGCCGTACCGGCTCGCTCTTTGCTGGCCGGCTTTTAGATTCAATGGTGGTGACACTGCCCTGCACTGGCGCAGCACGCTCACCGGAGAAGGTAGGTAGGTCTAGCAACAGCGTATATTCACGCATCACCCGACCACTGGTCCAGCGCATATCTACCACAAAGCTTAGATAAGGCTCGCGCACAGGATCACGGCTAGTTACTGCTACAAATGGTCCATTAGGGCCATCGGCTATAACGTTAAAGCGCAATTGCGTATAAAAGAACGATCGCTCAAGGCCGACTTTCTCAAAGTCTTCTTGCGTTCCCAATTTTATGATGATCTGGTCAGCACTCAAATCACCAAGATCACGCAGACTAATATGGGCGTCAAGCGGCTGATTAAGAGACGAATTTAGCGATATGTCACCGAGCCCCAACGCCAATACAGAGCGCGAAACCAACAGTGATAAAACCCCAAGCAGTATTACCAGCTTACGAAGATGCATAGCATTTTCCTTTTATTGTCTCCCCCGGCCTCCTGACGACCACCCGCCATTGGACATCCTGTCAGCCACAAAGCTGTGGCGCGGCATTCCCGAAATTATTGTAATGAGGTTTTGCAACCTCGAATGTTTCTTCACTAATAGCCGTAAGTATTCATTATAAATAGCTTTTTATCAATACTTAACCCCATAGTGCACCCTGCTATTCGGTTGCTTTTTGGACAAAATAGGCTGTGTTTTAATAAAAAGCGTAAAAATGCGACAGCGTTCAACAAAAAAGCCTCAACCCACAAGGGCCAAGGCTTGATGCAAACGAGCCCACGACAATGAATATCGGCTCGATTACGCGTTACGCAACACTTGCAGCATACGGCGCAAAGGTTCTGCCGCACCCCACAACAATTGGTCGCCAACAGTAAAGGCATTAAGGTATTCACCACCCATACTAAGCTTACGTAAACGCCCTACCGGTACAGTTAAAGTACCTGTTACCGCGGTAGGTGTCAGATCACGAATTGTGGCGGGCTTATCGTTAGGTACGACTTTAACCCACTCGTTATGACTGGCTATCATTTGCTCAATTTCATCTAGGGGTACATCTTTTTTCAGCTTAATGGTTAACGCTTGCGCATGACAACGCATGGCACCGATCCGCACACAAGTACCATCAAGCGGAATTGGATTGCCACCTGTTCCCAAAATTTTGTTGGTCTCAGCCTGCGCCTTCCACTCTTCACGACTTTGGCCACTCTCAAGCTGGCTATCAATAAACGGCAGCACACTACCCGCCAACGGAGCACCAAAATTTTCGCTAGGGAAATCGGCCGAGCGCATAGTGGCCGCCACTTTGCGATCAATATCGAGGATCGCCGAAGCCGGATCTGCCAGCTCGCCCGCTACGCCATCACGAATGGTGCCCATTTGCTCAATCAACTCACGCATATTGCGTGCACCAGCACCAGAGGCTGCCTGGTAAGTCATAGAAGTGGCCCATTCAACCAAGTCGTTGGCAAACAAACCGCCCAGCCCCATCAGCATCAAGCTAACAGTACAATTACCACCAATGTAGTTTTTAACACCGCGCGCCAAACCATCTTGAATCACGTTAAGGTTGACCGGGTCGAGTACGATCAAGGCATCATTATTCATGCGCAAGCTAGATGCCGCATCAATCCAGTAACCATCCCAACCTGCGCCACGCAAGTCAGCAAACACGGCTTTAGTGTAATCACCCCCCTGACAAGAGATGATCACATCTAGCTGCTTGAGGTCGTCAATAGAGAAAGCATCTTTTAGCGGTGGCAATCCTGCGGCCACGTTAGGCGCTGCACCACCAACATTGGAGGTGGTAAAAAATACCGGCTCAATGCCGTCAAAATCGTTCTCGGACTGCATGCGCTCCATTAGGACAGAACCGACCATACCACGCCAACCTACAAAACCTACTTTCATCATTGACTCTCTTTAACTCTTTGGATTGAGTGAATTAAGGCTTTTATTTAGCGCCTCGTGAGCGCTGTTAAAAAGCCCTATTATCTTGCCGCAAATAGTGACTGGCTGCAAACGGATCAAGCCTGATAAAGCGCGGCCAATACCGCATCGCCCATCTCACAAGTGCCGACCTTAGTCGTCCCTGGAGTATAAATATCGGCTGTACGTAAACCTTGATCCAACACCACGCCAACCGCCGCATCAATAGCATCGGCACTTTTGGTCAAGCCCAACGAATAGCGCAGCATCATCGAAACCGACAAAATCGTTGCCAGCGGGTTAGCGATGCCCTGCCCTGCGATATCTGGCGCTGAACCATGACACGGCTCATACATACCGCGACCATCTTTATCTAGCGAAGCCGACGGCAACATACCAATAGAGCCGGTTAACATCGCCGCTGCATCTGACAAGATATCGCCAAACATATTGCCTGTAACCAATACATCAAACTGCTTAGGCGCCCGCACCAGCTGCATCGCGGCGTTATCGACATACATATGTGACAACTCAACATCTGGATACTCAGGCGCCAAGCGATCCATCACCTCACGCCATAAAATAGTCGCTTCTAGGACATTGGCTTTATCAACTGAGCAAACTTTCTTGCTGCGCTTACGCGCCATTTCAAAAGCAGTACGGCCAATCCGCTCGATCTCACTCTCGGAATACTTGTAAGTATTGTAACCTTCACGCTCACCGTTTTCTAAAGTGCGAATCCCACGCGGCTCACCAAAGTAAATACCACCAGTTAACTCGCGCACAATCAAAATATCCAAACCGGAAACCACCTCAGGCTTTAAGCTTGAGGCCTCAACCAGCTGTGGATATAACAACGCTGGACGCAAATTCGCGTACAAGCCTAACGACGAGCGAATTTTTAACAAACCACGCTCGGGACGAATCGCGCGATCAATGGTGTCCCACTTGGGGCCGCCAACGGCCCCCAATAAGATTGCATCGCACTCGCGTGCACGGGCAACAGCCGCATCGGTAAGCGGCTCGCCATGCACATCGATAGAGGCACCACCAATCAGTTCACCGATAAACTCTAACTGCAAATCATCGTGCGTATTAACGGCATCAAGCACACGACGCGCTTGAGCAACAATTTCCGGGCCAATACCGTCACCCGGCAAAATCATAATTTTTTTAGTCACATCCACTCCTAATTATTTCAATAGCGCAGGTCGCAATAAAACTTATAAACTCGGCACGCCATACATCTCGACAATTTTTTCATCTTGTGCCGCAGGCGAAAAACTTTCCCACTCAACACCATTAACATCAAAATCGCTCGCAAAACCATCCACACTGTCATCTTCAAAACCGAGATGACGCATCTGACCGGCCTTAGCAGGAATTTCATTAATTGAAAAATTCAACGTATCGGTACGCCACATTGCATATTTTTCTGGCACAACAACAGTTGGCGGCCCACCTAAGCGCTGCGAATAATCCGCAATCGAACTGGTTAATTCCTTTACCGCCAAAGCAATATGAAATCGCTTCATGCTATATTTCCTTATTTAAAGCTCTAGGGTATTCGATTAATTCTTTACCGCATCAAACAACCATGGCGCACTTTCACGCTGTTTAGATTCGTAAGCATTAATGGCATCGGCCTGCTCCAGCGTTAAAGCAATATCATCCAAGCCATTCAACAGGCAATGCTTGCGAAACTCATCCACTTCGAACGAAAAGGCCGCACCCGATGGCGTCAGTACTTTTTGACTAGGTAAATCGATAGTCAACTCATAACCTTCATTAGCGTACAGCTCGGAAAACAATTGATCCACCTCAGCTTCGCTAAGCACTAACGGCAACAAGCCATTTTTAAAACAATTATTGTAAAAAATATCGGCAAAGCTCGGCGCGATAACACAGCGGAAACCATAGTCATCCAACGCCCAAGGAGCATGCTCACGGGACGATCCGCAGCCAAAGTTTTTACGCGCCAACAGCACACTAGCGCCTTGATAGCGAGCTTGATTTAACGCAAACTCTTGATTCAGAGGCCGCCCTGTACACTCTTGATCAGGTTGCCCTTCATCTAAATAGCGCAACTCATCAAACAAATTTTTACCAAACCCCGTGCGTTTAATCGATTTTAAAAACTGCTTGGGGATAATCATATCAGTATCAACATTGGCCCGATCCATAGGCGCCGCAATACCGGTAACTCTATTAAAACTTTTCATATTTCTCTCCGGTTAACTGCGCACAAAATCACGAACATCAACAAAATGGCCAGCAATCGCAGCGGCCGCCGCCATCGCAGGGCTCACTAAATGGGTTCGTCCACCGTAGCCTTGACGCCCCTCGAAATTACGATTTGAAGTCGATGCACAATGCTCTCCTGCACCTAGCTTGTCGGCGTTCATGGCAAGACACATAGAGCAACCAGGCTCACGCCACTCAAACCCAGCGGCGACAAAAATTTTATCCAACCCCTCAGCCTCAGCTTGGGCTTTTACCACCCCAGAGCCAGGCACCACCATTGCTTGCTTAACACTGCTGGACTTTTGACGCCCCTTAACCACCAAAGCCGCAGCACGAATATCCTCGATCCGAGAGTTAGTGCAAGAGCCAATAAACACTCTATCAAGCTTAATGTCGGCAATTTTCTGGCCCGCCTCAAGCCCCATATACTCCAGCGCGCGCAACATTCCCTCACGCTTAACCGCGTCCGGCTCATCGGCTGGCGCTGGCACTGTGGCATTAATATCCGCCACCATATCGGGTGATGTACCCCAGCTAACTTGCGGCAAAATATCGGCACCATTTAACTCAACAACCGCATCAAAATGAGCCCCTTCATCAGAGGTTAACTCACGCCATGCGGTAACAGCCTTTTCCCAGTTTTCACCCGTGGGCGCGTAAGGGCGCCCTTTTACGTATTCAATTGTAGTGTCATCTACCGCGACCATACCCGCGCGTGCACCCGCCTCAATAGCCATATTGCACACAGTCATTCGGCCTTCCATGCTCATATCGCGAAACACATCGCCGGCAAACTCAACGGCATAGCCGGTGCCGCCAGCCGTGCCGATTTTACCGATAATGGCAAGCACCACGTCTTTGGGAGTGACGCCTTCGCCCAACTTACCATTAACATCAATGCGCATATTGCCCATTTTTTTAGCCACCAAACACTGGGTCGCCAAGACATGCTCTACTTCGCTAGTGCCAATACCATGAGCAAGCGCACCAAGCGCACCGTTAGTGGCGGTGTGGGAATCACCGCACACAATGGTCATACCCGGCAAACAAGCACCCGACTCAGGCCCCACCACGTGCACAATACCCTGGCGAAGATCGTTAATTTTGTATTCGACAATACCGTACTCATCGCAGTTATCGTCTAATGTCTGCACTTGAATCAAAGACACCGGATCTTCGATACCACTAACACCTGAGGCACGCTCTTTAATTGTGGTTGGAACATTGTGATCAGGTGTGGCCAATATAGAGTCGACGCGCCAAGGTTTACGTCCCGCGATACGCAGCCCAGCAAAAGCTTGCGGTGACGTCACCTCGTGAACAATATGCCGGTCGATATAAATCAATGCCGAACCGTCGTCGCGCTGCTGCACAAGGTGAGCATCCCAAAGCTTGTCGTAAAGAGTTTTTGCGGTCATGTTGCCCTCGCTGGTGATTTGGCGATGTCATATCACGCCGAAATGACATCTATTTACCAATATATTTTGTGGAGCCAATAATATCGCGGGGCAACAAATAAAACAAATTCATATTTTTCATCTTTTCCATTCCGAACAGGAATGATACTCTAACCCCATGGACACTCAACACTTAACCACGTTTGTCACCGTTGCCGAGACCGGGTCTTTTTCCGACGCCGCCATTAAGTTGCACCTCACCCAACCGGCAATCAGTAAACGCATCGCACTACTCGAGCAACAACTGGCAAAGAAACTGTTTGATCGATTTGGTAAGAATATCCACCTGACCCCAGCTGGACGCTTATTACTGCCGCACGCGCGGCAGATATTACAATCAGTCACTGACGCCGGACGCGCACTGGCCGATCTTGACGGTGATATTAGTGGCCCGCTCAGCATTGCCACAAGCCATCATATTGGGCTACACCGCCTGCCGGCAGTATTGAGTGAGTTTTCTCGCGCCTTTCCCTTAGTGCACCTCGATTTACATTTTTTAGACTCAGAGAAAGCCTTGCTCGCCGTCGAACAAGGTGAATTTGAACTAGGTGTTATAACACTCGGTGAGTATGCAAGCGCGCACATTGCCGAGATTCCCGTCTGGCAAGACACCTTAGAGTTTGTCTGTGCTGCAAACCACCCACTGGCTCTACGCACACAGATTCAACTCAGTGATTTATGTAATTACCAGGCGATTGCTCCTGACAGCAACACTCACACCACACGACTAATGCAAAAGTTATTTGACCGACAGGATTTAACTTTGGATGTTTCAATGGTCACCAACCACTTAGACACCATCAAAATGATGGTGTCTATCGGCTTGGGCTGGGGCGTTTTACCCCGCTCGATGATCGATACCAAACTCACCATTCTCGATTTAAAAACACCACCACTGACACGTGAACTAGGTGCGGTTTTTCACACCAAACGCAGTCAAAGCAACGCCGCGCGAAAATTTCTAAATGTTTTACAAAACGCCTCGCAAGCGGAGTAACCAAGGCTGTTTTAGCACTTAACACAATGCTATGATCGCACTCATAATTTAGCCCCTCTGTTACCGCAAGGAATTTACCATGAGAGTTATTTTTGCCGCACCTTTTGTCGCGGTGTGTCTCAGCGCCATTAGCACCACAGCTCAAGCCGACTTTATTGGTGTAAAAGGCGACATCGGTTTCTGGCGCTCCGACTATGCAGGCAGTGTTGGCCGTGCAGAAATCCCCGTAGGAACACTTGGCTACACCGATGAAGGCAACAGATTTTTACACCTTTCGGTAGAACACCCAGTACCGCTAATACCCAACTTTCGGCTAGCTTATAGCGATATGGTTGCCGGTCGGTCAGTACCGTGGTCGGGCGGCAGTGCCAGCTCCACCATCGAGCTAACCCACGCGGATGGAACCGTGTATTACGAAATTCTAGATAACTGGGTCAGTCTCGACTTAGGCTTCTCTGTGCGCATTTATGATGGCAATATCAGTTTAGTCACGCCAGCATTAACAGAGAACATGGAGATAGATGAGATTTTGCCAATGGGTTATGCATTAGTCGAAGCAGAGCTACCTTTTACCGGCTGGTCAGCTGGCGTCGAGGGCAATTACACCAACTTTAATGATCATCAAATCACTGATTACACCTTAAAGTTACGTTATTTATTTGACTCATTAGTGGACTTGGGGGTCGAGATTGGTTACCGAAACCAATCGATTAATATCGACCAAGGTATGCGTGCCGACCTAACCCTAGACGGCCCTTACGCTGCGTTTGCATTTCACTTTTAACAACGTGTGAGACAACTTACCGACCGCCTAAACCCCATGCAAACAAACACGGTATGGGGTTTAGTGAGAGACGCTGTTACACGAAGGCTCGTCGGGTATAGGCCAGCTTAGCGTAAAGCACGCGCCGCCCAACATCTGACTGCGACTCACCGTCACCGTGCCGCCATGCCAACCCATAATTCGTTTCACAATGGCCAAACCTAAACCAAAACCCTGACCATCTCGTGCCGGCTCTTGATGCAGGCGCACAAACGAATCAAATACCCGCCCCCAATCTGCCTCGGCAATACCGGGTCCATCATCCTCCACTGACACTCGGTAGCTATCATCTGCACAACTGAGACTCACATGGACACGGCTTCTGGCGTATTTGGCGGCATTACCTAATAAATTTTGCATCACACGTTCAAATAAACCCCATTCACAATAAACGCGCTTTTCGCTCATCGCATCGTCAAGCGTAAATGTTGGCAACGATATCGGCAGAGCTTCTGCGGCCGTCGTCGCGCGCTTAATTAAGCTATCCATTAAGCCTTGAACTAAAGCGCCAAGCGCTCCGGAGCTACCCGCCTGCAACGTAAGTGTCTGTGATTGCGTTTCAAAACCAGCATAATTAAGCAGCTGAGTAATTAACGTCTCCATTTGCGCGACATCGGTGCGTAAATTAAGCATCTGCCGCTGCCGCTGTGCGGGGGCAACATCTCCCTCGGCTAATTCTAGCGCAAATTTCATGCGCGCCAGAGGCGTACGTAACTCGTGCGATACGGCATAGGTCATCTCGCGATAAGACGCCAACAACTCATCAATCCGCTGCTGCATCCGATTAAATTCTAGCGATAAACTGTACACCGCCGAGCGTGAACTTATACAAACCCGCGCACTACTATCGGCCCGACCAACCAGTCTCGCCTGTGCTTGCAATGACCGCAAATCGCGCACCAGCGGCCAGATCCAAAGATAGATCACCAACGCCAACAATAAATAAAAAGCCAACAGCAATAACCGATACCATAAACTCTGACCAGAATCTGCCGGCAGCACCAGTTGCACCACCAGCTCTGTATCGCGCAAACGATAATAAATGTGTCGCTGCCGATCAGTGAGTAACACCACCGGCTCACCGGCAAGAATTTCTTGCCTAAGGCTTGAAGATGCAAAATCCGACAACTGATAAACTTGCGCCGATAACGCCAGCTGATCTAATTGATTCTGTATTTTTTTTTGTTGCTTTAGAGGATCGCTATTCACTGTGACTACATTTGTTTCAAGCAAGGTGAAAAATGCACGATTAACCGGATCGGAAGATTCCGGATTGGCAACAGATAGGTACAGACGATCGAGCCCCCAACCGGCACCCAAAATGACCAACACAACAAACAAATACAGCGTTAAAAAAGCTCGACCGAGCAAAGCAGCTACTCCCAGGCGTCGGCTACCAACATATAACCGCGCCCCCACACTGTTTTAATCCGCGAAGGGTTATCACTGTGATCACCAAGCTTTTTACGCAGGTGCGACACCCGCACATCAACGGTACGATCAAGACCATCGTATGGGCGTTGACAAATAGTTGTAAATAAATATTCGCGGCTTAACACCTTGCCCGCTTGGCGTGCCAAGGTCAGCAACAAATCGTACTCATGGCTAGATAAAGGCACGACCACGCCAGCTAGTTTTATTTCACGGGCGCTAGCGCGCACCTCTAGCTGACCAATAGTGATACCCCCCGCCTCTATCGGCTCGCGATTACTACGACGCAACAAGGCATGAATGCGGGCCAGCAACACTCGTGGCTCAGCGGGTTTAATCACATAATCATCCGCGCCAACATCAAACCCTAAAACCTGATCGGCATCGCCGTCACGCGCGGTTAACATCAATACCGGCCCATCGTATTTCGGGCGAATTTCTTTGCAAATACTAATGCCATCTTTACCCGGCAGCATTAAATCTAAAATAACGATATCTGGCTGCAAATTTTGTACTTGACGCGGCACATTAAGACCGTGAGATTCCACCACCACCGTAAAGCCATTGGCCTGTAAGTAATCTTTCACCAATTCAGCTAGGCGCTCATCATCTTCAGCTAACAACACTACATTCATCAAAAAAAGCTCCATGGATTACGCCGACGACGGCGATAACGCTTGGCATCGGCAATCACCTCAAACGCGCTACTGGCAACTACCTGTTGACCACTCAACTCAATCAGCTGAAACTGAACATCACTTTCGGTTTCTAACATTGAAGTATGACTGCCCGAGCGGGATTGTTGCCAGCAATCAAGCGGATCGGGTTCACCTTGCTCATAAAGACATAGCGAACGGTTGTGATCGGCGCGCCAGTTAACCCTCACCCGATCGCGACACACGTTCTCCCCTTCACCTAACACACACAAATTAGGCTGAACGGTTAACTTTACAGTAGAGTCTTCTGGGGCAGCATACGCCGGTATTGTCGCCCACAGTACGACTCCAGCGACGATAAAACATCCCAGCCTATGCGGACTAAAAATGATAAACGCCCCCGATAAAAACAGTCGTCGAGCCTCTTTGATCAATCAAAGGACTGTCTTTAATACCTTCGCCAAACCACTTTTGATGCAAGGTCGCCTGTAGCGTCCAATGCTTCGCCAGTGGACGGCGCCAATCGAGGCGAACATAGGGCGTTACGCTATCACCCGCCCGATACACTAACTCCGGGTCCTGCCCCACCTCATCAGTATCAAGCCCGTAGTAGTAATCGACCAAGGCATCACTCTGCCAGACAAACCCACCGGCCAAGGTAAACTCATTGCGCCCGTAGCGCAGACGCTGATCGACACCGGCGCGTAACTCTTGCCCACCGTGAACATCAATCAAATCATTTAATAACTGTAAGCTAAGCCCCGTGTTTTGATAATAAAGGCTGTACTCCAAGCCACCGAGCAGCGCCATTCGACGCGGACTTAGATCATCCAAGGTGACCGCCGCTTGAGTTTGTTCTGCGGCAAAATTGCGCTTATGGAAAAACTCACTGGGGCCATCTTTGTCGGTAGTATTTGGGGTTTTGGTCGTATCTTCTACGGTTTCCGTATCGCCTACAAAACCCTGCCCATCGCTTGGCACCATACTGATGGTGTGGCTGCCGCCTGCCCCCTCGATGACAAAGTTACCCAATGACAAATCATTAAAGTAGGTTTGATCAAGTCCCAACGTTGTGACTACCGCGACTGTTTGATGCTCGCTCTCAAACAGTGAATAACCTAACGTTGTGGTATCAAAAAAGAACCGCTCACCATAATAGCTAGCCTGAGGTAACAATAAGACAGGAATATCATCACCGCCCACCAGCGGATTGGTACGGCCACCAAGGCCAACGCCCAACGAAACCTGCCACTCCCCAATGGCGACGCAATCACTCGGATGCTCCTGGCAGTGAGAATCGGCAGCGCTTAACGGTGACGACACAGACAGCGCACACAGCAACCACGCCGCTCTGGATATACCCCGTATTTGATTTAACATTACACTCACAAAAGCACCTTAACTTACATTAATCGCCAGAATATCTCAGGCTCTCCTGGTCATCCCACCTTCACTATAGAAAAATTAGGCCACCCTAGGCTAGTAAATCACCCTGGGGTTTTGTAACAGATTGTAATAACTCAAAATTAAAGCGTTAAATGCTTCGGATCGGGTATCCGTAAACGCGAGACCAATGGATGCTGTTGGCGCTTTAATTCGGTCAAAACCAACTGTGCCACTTCACGCGCTCCTAGGTGATTAAGGTGTGTGTCATCAGTCACGCCCAGAGGGTAATTAGGATGCAAGTTAGCAGCAATATGCATAAAACGCAGTGCCGACAGCTCATCGCCCAGCGCGCCAAAATAGTTGCGAGTAATGGCCTCCATATCCACCAAAACAACCTTTTGTACATGAGCAAGCTCGCGCACAAGATCCGGATAAACACCATGAGTCGGCGTGATCACACCCTGCTCGTTAAAATAACGACGCGTGATTGGCGTTAATAAAATAGGCTCGGCCTGTTTAAGGCGCACATCGGCAACAAACCTAGCAAGGTTAGCTTTATAGTCCTGGGGCGGCGTGTAACGGTCTTGCTTATGCTCGGATTGATCGTTATGACCAAACTGGATCAGTACATAATCGCCTGGTTGCAACGCTGCCACAATTTCACCCCAGCGCCCCTCGGTAATAAAAGTGCGAGTACTGCGGCCATTGCGGGCGCGATTATCCACCACAATATTCTCGTCAAAAAAGTAACTGAACGGTACACCCCAACCGGTCTCGGGGTAATCTTTCACCTCTTTAATCGACATGGTCGAATCGCCAGCCATAAATACCCGCGTTATTTCGGTGCCATAACTGACCAAGCTCATCAACAACAACACACAAACCATAAAAACGCGGGACATAAGCAAACCTCCAAGATGAATTATTAATCATCGTGCCTTTAGCAAAAAGAATCAGCCGAGTGGTAAAGTAAAATCATCGGCATCTAAATGTGCAGGAAAGCCCGCCCGATACGCTTTAAGCTCCGCACCATCCAACAGCGCATTAATCACAGTGACATCGGCTCCCGCATCGGCAAGCAATTTACCCTCGGGTGAGTAAACCACACTGCCGCCGGCATAATCTTGCTCATAAACATCGCGACCAACGCGGTTAACGCCAATGACATACGTTTGATTTTCGATTGCCCGCGCCTTTAACAACGTACGCCAATGATCTTGTCGCGCCGCCGGCCAATTAGCGACATAAAGTGCTAGGTCATAATCGCCGCGATTACGACTAAAAACCGGAAAGCGCAAGTCATAACACACCTGCACCAGTACTCGCCATGAACCGATACTAAACACTTGGCGTTTATTACCCGCGCTATAGCGTTCGTGCTCGCCGGCCATACGAAACAAATGCCGCTTATCGTAATAAGCCAATGGCTGGCCTGGAGCGGCCCACAGTAGACGATTAAAATGAGTAGGATGAGAAGTCGTTGAAGCTGAAGCAAAGACCACCGAGCCGGTGATAACTGCGTTATAGCGGGAGGCTTGCCGTATTAACCACTGACTTACAGCTCCTGCTTCGGTTTCGGCATGTTGCCGCGCACGAGGATGAAACCCGGTGGTAAACACCTCTGGCAGGACAATCAAATCGAGCTCGGCGTGACAATGCGCACTAAGTTGCTGTTCAAAGGCGGCCAAATTAGCCGCACTGTCATCGGGGATAATATCGCTTTGAACTAGAGCTACACGTAAATCGGACATATAAAGGCCTATTGAGCGCGCTCAGGCAGCCAAACGACAAACCGCTACGAGTTGTTAGTCACACTGTGCGGGGATATGCGGGATCGAATGCTCGACACCGCCGTTTTGGCCGCGCTGGCGTAAAACGTGATCTATTAATACTAGCGCTAACATCGCCTCGGCAATGGGCGTTGCGCGAATCCCAACACAAGGGTCATGACGACCGGTAGTCACCACCTCGACTGGGGCACCGTGGACATCGACACTACGACCGGGAATACGCAAACTGGAGGTGGGTTTTAACGCCATATGCGCAACAATATCTTGACCTGTTGAGATGCCCCCCAAAATACCGCCGGCATTATTTGAGACAAATCCTTCGGGTAATATTTCATCGCGATGCTCGGTACCTTTTTGCGCAACACTGGCAAAACCGGCACCTATCTCGACGCCCTTAACGGCGTTAATGCTCATCAAGGCATGGGCAATTTCCGCATCTAAACGATCAAAAATGGGCTCGCCTAAGCCTGCCGCAACACCACTGGCCACCACGGTAATTTTAGCGCCGACAGAGTTGCCCTCTTTGCCCAGCGCTTGCATATAGGCTTCCATTTCCGGGACTTTGCTGGCATCGGGGCAAAAGAAGGGGTTGTTGGCAACTTCGTTCCAGTCAACCGATTCAATCGCAATAGGCCCCAATTGCGATAAATAACCACGTATTTCAATGGCAAAGAATTCTTTTAGGTATTTTTTCGCAATCGCACCAGCGGCCACACGCATCGCGGTTTCGCGGGCCGAGCTACGGCCACCGCCACGATAATCGCGCACACCGTATTTATGCATATAGCTGTAATCGGCGTGGGCGGGGCGAAACTGATCTTTAATATTAGAGTAGTCTTTCGAGCGCTGATCGGTGTTTTCAATTAACAGGCCGATAGGTGTGCCGGTGGTTTTACCTTCAAACACGCCCGATAGAATCTTGACCTGATCGGCCTCACGTCGCTGCGTGGTATAACGCGACTGGCCGGGCTTGCGCCGGTCTAAATCCAGCTGGATATCGTCTTCGGTAAGAGCTAATCCTGGCGGGCAGCCATCAACGATACAACCTAAAGCCAAGCCGTGGCTTTCACCAAACGTTGTGATTGTAAAAAGCTTGCCAAAACTGTTGCCAGACATAACGGTTCCATTACTGTAAACGAATAATAAGGGGCGATTATACGCATATTAAATCGCGATGTATCGCCAGCTAGATTCAAAGTATCGCCACTTAGATTCAAATTTGAAGCACTGCAGCCAGATAACCACCGGCCTAGCAATCCGCTACGCCAGCAACGCCTCACGCGTTATGACAAATACGCCGTGACCACCGCGCTCAAACTCTAACCACTGAAAATCAAGCTGTGGGTAAGCTTGCTCTAACGCTAAAGCGCTATTGCCTACCTCAACCACCAACACCCCGCCGTCGTTTAAATGATCTGGTGCCTCGGCCAGTAAGCGGCGGGTAAAATCCAAACCATCAGCACCCGAGCCTAAGCCAATTTCTGGCTCGGCGTGAAACTCGGGCGGCATTGCGGCTAGGTCATCGGCGTCTACATAGGGTGGGTTACTAACAATCAAATCGAAACAGCGCCCTGCCACCGAGGCAAATAAATCGCCTTTGGCACACGCCACTCTTGGCGCTAAGTCATGCTCTTTAATATTGCTCTCGGCCACCGCCAAAGCATCGGCGCTAATGTCACTCAGGGTGACCTCCGCATCAGGAAACTGATAGGCACAAGCGATACCGATACAGCCGCTGCCAGTACATAAATCCAACACATACTCGGGCGCATCCGTCAGCCAAGGGGCAAAACCGGCCTCAATGAGCTCGGCAATGGGCGAGCGCGGCACCAGCACGCGCTCATCGACGTTAAAATCTAAACCGCAAAAACGCGCCCGCCCGGTTAGATACGCCGCCGGCACAACGCTTTTCGACCCGTTGGCGCAGCAACTCTAACACTCGGATTTTCTCATCGTCGGTTAAGCGCGCATCCAACACATGGGGGTTCTCAAACCCCAGCAAGTAAACGCCTGCCAGCACCAGCTGCGCCGCCTCATCCCAAGCGTTATCAGTGCCGTGACCAAAAAATAGCCCCGCCTGATTAAAGCGACTAGCGCCATAGCGAATAAAGTCTCGAACAGTGACAAGCTCGGTGCGAGCTTGTGTTTCTATAGATTGCTGCACAGCGTAATTACTCGTAAAGGGTGACAAAGGCGCCATTGTACCGGCAATTAAAGCCAGAGGAAGCCTTTACCGACCGCAGAGTTTGGCGTAATGTTGCCGCCTTTTCATAAAACATGAATACTGTGGCTTTATTGCCCCAGATTCACCCGGCTGGCGCCGAGCGTCCGTCTTAGACAGGATACCAACAGATGCAGGAATATTTTGCCAAAATTATCGAGGGAATCGGCGAAGATTTAGAGCGCCCAGGACTGATAGACACCCCTAAGCGCGCCGCCAAAGCCTTCCAGTTTTTAACCAAAGGCTACCACCAATCTCTTGATGAAGTTGTTAATGGCGCGCTTTTTCCGTCCGACTCAAACGAGATGATTATGGTCAAAGACATCGAGCTCTACTCGATGTGCGAGCACCATATGCTGCCGTTTATTGGCAAAGCGCACGTTGCCTACATCCCCACCGGCAAAGTTGTGGGCTTATCCAAAATTGCTCGGATTGTCGATATGTTTGCCCGTCGCCTGCAAATTCAAGAGCAATTAACAGTACAAATTGCCGAATCGATTGCCGAAATAACCGGTGCGTCGGGTGTTGGGGTGATTATCGAGGCGAAACACATGTGCATGATGATGCGCGGCGTTGAGAAACAAAACTCGAGCATGAAAACCTCGGCTATGCTCGGCACTTTTCGCAGCAATCAAGCAACTCGTACTGAGTTTTTATCGCTGCTGCGTTAGGCCTCTACGCACTGTCCTCGCCATTGACCTCAAAACAATGGGAGGACAGCCTACAGCGACTAAGGAGCCGCTGTTAACACTTCCAGCTGAAGATAAACCCGCTTGTTGCCGCGCAACACGGCATAAATCGTGACGTAAACCCCATTAGTACCAGGCAACATCACCTCATAGGCACCGTAATACTGGTACTGGTCCAAGCCGTACAACTGCAATATATTAAAGTGGTTATTGGCCCAATTATTAGATTCTCCGCAGTCGCGCGATTCGCATACAAACAACTCACGCAACGGGTACTTTTGCAGCTGGCGAGCATAATGCAAAAAGCCATCACGAGCCGTGTGATTGTCAGGTAAACGAAAGGTTCTACGCTGTAAATCACCGCTTAAGCGCAGCTCATCGACACGCCATAAGCCGCGAATTTTACGGTAGGTGCCAAGCGCGACCAGATAATCGCGAATGTACTCGCTAGAATACGATTCAAGATTCGCACCGGTGAACCCATCAAGTTGCAGGCTTACACCCTCGCCTGCCACGCTTACAAGTGTCTCATCAGCCGGCGCACTGCCTTGCCCCGAACTCGCTGCCGTCACACTGACCGAGCGCTCACCTAAGGCCCAAGCCGGCGATACCAGCACCAATAAAACGACTAGGAAGCAAACACTATTAGCCGCCGGACTTACCGCTCTAAAGAAAGTCATTAATGTAACTTGCCACCGTTTCAGCTTGTTCTTCCATATGCAAATGATGGCCGCCGGCCAAACTAATCACTTCTAGTTGCGGATACTCCAGCGCAGCCTCTTTAAAGCCTGGGAAAATTTTCGGCATACCGGCATCGCCGAGCAATACTCTAGCTGGCGATGTAATTGCCGAGATAAAAGCGTGAATCTGACCGCGAGTTAACTTAAACGATGAAGGTGCCAATAAACGTTGATCGGTGCTCCAACTGTAACCACCCGCAACCGGTGTTGTACCGCGCTCGGTAAGTGCTCGGGCAGCGGTCTCACTAAGCGGAAACATGCCTCGTGTACGCGCCTTAACCGCTGCGTCTAAATCGGCAAAAACACGTAAAGGCTTATCGGCTAACTCGCGATTCTTACGAATAGATTCGGCCAGTTGTTTGGGGGCATCTTCCGAGCTTACCGGCTCGGGAAACAATCCCTCTATCAACACCATTTTTTCGATTCGCTCAGGAAAAGCCCCGGCTAATAATGCCGATATAATGGCACCACGAGAATGCCCCAACAAACTAAAACGCTGCCAACCCAAAGCATCCGCGATGGCCAATACGTCGGCCACGTCATCCCAAATATTGTAAGGCGCGCTGCCTGGGCGGTGATCGCTCTGACCATGACCGGCCATATCTAGGGCGATGATATTTAAACCCTTTAATTGTGCGGCGAGACGGGTAAAGCTGGCGCAGTTATCGAGCCAACCGTGCAGCGCTAACACTGGACGCCCCGTCTCATCGCCCCATTGCTCGGCCTTGTAGTTCAGGCCCGCAATTTCAAACTGTTGCTGTTTGGGGGTCATACACACTCCAAAGGTAGGCGGTGAAAATAATCATTAGCTAAATAACAATAAAAAACTAAGTACGCTTAAAACAAGCGATTACAGTGGGTTACATTTACGGATGCAGCAACCACTGCAAACGCCCCATATCGGCGGCGACAACATCCAGCTCGACCGCCGCCAATGATGCTGTCCTCATATCGTGAGCGGCGCTCGAGCCACATAGCGTATCTAATAATGTAGATGCTAGCGGCTGATGACTGACCAGCAACACTGATTCAAGCCCAGACTCATACAAAGCATCAATAAGATGGCCAACACGAGCCTCAGGCACAATCAAATCGCTTACTCGCTCGCATTGAGCGGACAAGCCCAGCACATCAAGGGCAATCTCCGCGCTCTGGCGGGCGCGCACATAAGGGCTAACCCAAACATCCGTGACCGCAGACATTGCATCCCGCTTGCGAGTTAAAATATTACGCACATCTTCACGCCCAGAGGCCACTAATGCACGGCTGGCATCATTCGCTAAAAAAGGCTCGGCGCGACCGTGGCGCAATAAAAATAAACGCACAAGTTAATCCTCCTTAAATACAGAGCTTATCCTTAATATCATCCTAACTGAATGCTTACTCTGACTTGGGTTTATCGTCATCGCCGCTAGCTACATCGACAACTTCAGGCTCAATAACTTCAACTTCTGGCGCGCTCGCTTCGGCCGCCGGAGCCGGTGCGGCATCGGCCTCGGGCTCTACAACTTCGACTACTGGCGCAGGCGTAGGCCAATCGGCAAAAGGAAACGGCTTGTCATCGCTGTTGTAGGTTAAAAACTGTAGGGTTTGAGCAATAAACTGCGTAAGCGAGTCACCCAGCTGACGCAACTTAGTGTTGTCGTTGCCGGTAATTAAGGCAAACAAAAACTGCACTAATACCAACACCCCAACCACAAAACTGGCCACATATAAAATAAACGCAAACAAAATGATAAACACCAACCGAATCCAATGATCGGGCGAGGTGATATTAGACTTTATCTTTTCGTTATCCATAAAAATCCCTTAGTTCATACTAGCTTAACTGAAAGTGTACTGATCGCTCAGTGTATCATTATGCCGCTCAAGTACCATTGCGCGAATAAAGCGCCACGATAATCGAGCCACATATTTACACCAAACAAACAGCTGTGATTAAAAAGTGTACAGGCGGTACAACTACCCGGCTTAAGTTCGATTACAGCTTACTGGAAAATCCGGCCCCACCATTGTATTCAACATCGTTACTTTGCTCTCCCAGCATCAGCTCGCGCACCACATCGGCTACCGCACGACGCTCAAACAAAATACTGTAAAGCCCGCTAACCAGCGGCATATAAACACCCAACTCGTCGGCTTTTTGTTTGACTTGCTGCAAGGTATTAACGCCTTCGGCCACTTGCCCCAGGCCCGACACTACCGCATCCAGCGGCTCACCTTGACCTAACTGAAACCCCACACGGTAGTTACGGCTCAGATCAGAGGTACAGGTCAAAATCAAATCGCCAACCCCGGCCAAGCCCAAAAAAGTCATTGGATTAGCACCCATCTCACCGGCAAAACGGCCCATCTCGGCTAGGCTTCGGGTCAATAACATAGCTTGGGCGTTTTTGCCCGCCCCCATCGCCGCAGCCATACCGCAAACAATCGCATAAATGTTTTTAAGGGCACCGCCCAATTCAACGCCACCTCTATCGGTATTGGCATACACTCTAAAAGTCTCCGAGCGCAATATCTGCTGTACCGCTTGGCAAACGCGCGGACTTTCGCTCGCGATCACGCTGCCGGTATGTTGCATCGCAACAATCTCTTTGGCGAAGTTCGGCCCACTCAGTACGCCTATGTCGTGATTAGGCAGCTCTTGTAGCAAAATATCGCTCATTAGCGTAAAGCCTTCGGGCTCGATACCTTTAGCGGTACTCACCACTATCGCGTCATCTTTTAAGTATGGCCGCAACTTTCGCGATACGGCCCGAAACGAATGACTGGGAATTGACACAAACACCAAATCGGTATCAGCCACCGCGCGCTCCAAATCGGCTGTAACCTCCAATCCATCGGTCAAACGAACACCAGGCAGATAACGCTCATTTTCGCGCACATTCTGACAATGTTCGGCATTCGCTTGATCGCGCATCCACAAAAAAGTCTTGTGGCCATTGGTTGCCACTATATTCGCAATCGCCGTGCCGAAGCTTCCACCGCCCAACACTGCGACCTTTTGTTTGTTACCCATGAGCTGTAAACCCCTTCACCTGCACAGCCAAACCATTGGTCTGGCTGTGCATATTTAAAATACTTATTTAGCCGTTACTGCTATATAACCACAAATGTAGCCACTAACGACCACGGCAAAAACCAGCAAACTCGTTAAACCGTAACCATTGTGTGCAATTTATCAGCGCTAAAATTTTTTCCACACTTTCTGTGGATAACTTGGTGGATTGTTTTTGTGAAGAGCACCCTAAACCCCGTATTTACTGGCCAGAGCACAAATTGAACACTTTTTAACCTTTATAATTAATCCCTTTAAAATCAACACCTTACAACCTTAAGTAAGTGCTTTTTGAGGTTTTAATGGCATTTTTAAGCGACTCAAAGCGATACTCGCGATAAATGTGCATAAAAAGTTAGTGACCATTAACCGTATACTTGGCGAAAACTCAAAACTTTAAAAAATCCAGTATAACTTCACTAAAAAATCAGGATAATTTAACCGCCGAGTAAGCCCCTCAAAACACGCCATTCAAAAACATAATTTAATCTAAGCTACACACGGCTTTAATCATTAGCTTGCGTGGCTAGATTTCACTGATCCGCTGATAACCACCACTGTGGTACAACAACGGGTCAGAATCCTGCTCGCTGACTAACACGTCATTGATTTTGGCAATCACGATATGGTGGGTTCCGTAACTCACCACTTTATCTGTCTGGCAAAAAAACACCGCCTCCGAATCTGTCAGGTAAGGAACCGCATCTGGCCCTTCTAGCCAGCTCCCCACACTAAAGCGATCGTGGACTGGCTCAAAGCCTGCACACACATTAGAGACTTGCTGTTGATGATGGCTGAGTACATTGACAGCAAAATTACACCCCAACAGCTCCAAGTGGCCTTGTAGTGATATCTGCTTATTTATACACACCAACAGCGATGGTGGGTTATCTGACACCGATGTTACCGACGATACGGTCATCGCAAAGCGTTGCTCATGGTCAATCCGTGTCGATAGAACACTGACTCCAGAGGCTAAACGTCTCATCCCCTGCTTCATGGCTAGGGCCACGTTAGTATTATGCATAGAACCTCCACATTCTTAAGATCGCTATTTTGACCATCCACGCCTAGAGACACAAGCGTACACCCACCTTCTTTGCTCTCAAATATCGTCAATGACGAGCTTTTAGCCAATTTGGCTGCACCGCAAGCAAATTGGCTAGCGCGCAAACAGCCGCCATCATACACAAGCTAACTCTTTGGTTTTTTTTACAAATTGATCAGTTTTTTCGTTGACGACACGGTAATGCGTGGGTATTATGCGCACCTCTTGAATCGCGACAGCAACATGAACGCAGCAAGACATCGGAGTGTAGCGCAGCCTGGTAGCGCGTCTGCTTTGGGAGCAGAATGTCGGGGGTTCGAATCCCTCCACTCCGACCATTTTACCGAGCCACCCGGCTCAATGCTCCAGCCATGCGCCCGTAGCTCAGCTGGATAGAGCATCCGCCTTCTAAGCGGATGGTCGCAGGTTCGAGTCCTGCCGGGCGCGCCATACCTTGCCTACTTAAATCTAGCTTGGTTAGGCAAAGCGCTGATCCGCACCGCTCTTACCTTTAGAGCAACGGTTAAAAGCAACTGTTAAAATCAAAAAAACAGGCGCTTGAGTTAGTAACAGGCAATGCCTGACACAATGGTGGCTGTAGCTCAGTCGGTAGAGCCCTGGATTGTGATTCCAGTGGTCGCGGGTTCGATCCCCGTCAGCCACCCCACTTCTTCCCCCTCTCCAATTTTTCATCAATTAATCTAAGTACTCTTTATTGTTCTATACTTAATATGCTTAGGCTTAATATAGCCTACACCTCTACCCTTTAAGTCTGTGCCCTATACTCGTAACAAAGCTTGCCTAAGCCGCTAAAAAAATCTTAATTTTAACGTTTAGTACCTTGGCCTAACGCCTCGGCTATGTGAGAATACCGCCCCTTTCTTTATGCACCGCAGCGCGCTTTTATCGCGCCGCCAACTAAGGTACTGCTCTCCATGTCTGCACTGCTTCTCGATGGCAAAGCCCTTGCGGCAAAAACCGAACAAGAACTGTCGGCTCGCATCAGCGATCTTAAATCCGGTGGCAAGGGTCAAACCCCTATTTTGGCCACTATTTTAGTGGGCGACGATCCAGCATCGGCAACTTATGTCCGCATGAAAGGCAATGCTTGCGAGCGTATCGGTATGGAGTCGGTCAAAGTCGAAATGGCTATCGATACCACCACCGAACAACTGCTGGCTAAAATCGATGAGCTAAACAACAACCCTAACGTGCATGGCATTTTGCTGCAGCATCCGGTACCCGAGCAAATTGACGAGCGCGCCTGCTTTGATGCTATCGCCCTTCAAAAAGATGTCGATGGCGTAACTTGCCTAGGCTTTGGCCGCATGAGCATGGGCGAAGAAGCATACGGCTGCGCCACGCCTAAAGGTATTATGCGTTTACTTGAAGCTTACGATATCGAGCTTGCCGGAAAACACGCCGTTGTGGTTGGACGCAGCCCAATTTTAGGAAAACCGATGGCCATGATGCTGTTGGGCGCTAACGCCACCGTCACCATTTGCCATTCACGCACCAAAAACTTGGCGGATCATGTTCGTCAGGCCGATATTATCGTGGGGGCCGTGGGCCGCCCAGAGTTTATCAAAGCCGAGTGGATTAAAGATGGCGCCGTGGTGATCGATGCCGGTTACCACCCAGGTGGTGTTGGCGACATTGAGCTGGGCCCATTGGTTGATCGCGTTAGCGCTTACACCCCAGTACCCGGCGGCGTTGGCCCTATGACCATTAACACCCTTATTTACCAAACGGTAGACTCGGGTGAAAAAGCTATTGCAGGAAAATAAAAAATTGCGTCTAACACAAGTCCCTAAAACAAGCTTTATTGCTTGTACTGTATGGTTTTCAAGCGTGCTAATGACTATTAGCACGCCCAGCTTGGCCGGATCCACAAACAACTACACCTTCGCCTGTCAGCTTGAAGGCAGCACACGCCTAGTCGAGGTGGTGTATCTGCTGCCCGACCAAAAAGTCCCTTGCGAAGTGCGCTACCAAAAAGATGATGAAGAGATAAAAGTATTGTGGCGCGCCGACAACCAAGAAGGGTTTTGTGAAAGTCACGCACAACAGCTAATAAAGGAACAGCGCGACTGGGGCTTTGATTGCGATAGCGATGACCCTGTACCCCGCTCGACTGCCTCTAATCTTTATTAAGTGACGTGTCTACCCCTACAAACGCGCCACCCAAGCAACCCGAATTAAGCATTCTGTATCGCGATGAACACCTCATCGCGATCAATAAGCCCAGCGGCTTGTTGGTGCACCGCAGCCCAATAGACCGCCACGAAACGCGCTTTGCCATTCAACTCTTACGAGATCAAATAGGTCAGCGAGTTTATCCGGTACACCGACTCGACAAACCTACCTCTGGAATACTTTTATTTGCCCTCAACAGTGACACCGCCCGCGCCGTGAACGAATCTTGGCAGGCCGGCAACGTCAGTAAACATTACGTCGCCTTAGTGCGCGGTTATTTTGATACGCCCTGCTTAGTCGATCACCCCTTGCGCTACCAACCCGACAAGCACGGTGATGCCCCAGGCAGCAGCCAGCCACTGCAAAGCGCGCAAACCATGTTTAACCCACTGGCGCGTATCGAGCTACCAGAGGCGGTGGATCGTTACCCCACCAGTCGCTATTCACTGGTACACTGCCGCCCGATAACCGGACGCAAACATCAGCTTAGGCGCCACCTTAAACATTTACACCACCCAATTATCGGCGACCCTAAATACGGTAAAAGCGTACACAATCATTTTTTTGCCGATCGCTTTGGCGCCAATCGCCTGCTGTTAGCGGCCACCGAACTACAACTGCGCCACCCTATCACCGACGCGCCACTCATCATTAGCGCGCCCATCAGTGGCCGGTTTGCAACAACCATAAACGCCCTAAACTGGCACACATCACTGCCAAGCAACTGGCGCGAGGCTAACAATGCGACTGGATAAATACATTGCCCACTGCACCGGCGCAGGCCGCAAAGAAGTAAAACGTTGGCTACACGCCGAGCAAGTCACCGTAGCCGGTACAACGGTTAAAAATTCGGGACAAAAAATAACGCCCGAGCAAACTGTACTGTTAAATGGTCAAACATTGCAGTACCCAAGCCCGCGCTATTTAATGCTTAACAAACCAGCCGGCGTTGTCTGCGCTAACGATGACGGCGAACACCCCACGGTTCTCGATTGCTTGGGCGATACCGACACCCGCGACTTACAAATTGCCGGACGGCTCGACAAAGACACCACCGGACTTGTGCTAATAACCGACGACGGCCAGTGGAATCACAAAATCACCGCTCCGCGAGCCGCAAAAGATAAAGTTTATTGGGTCACTACTGCCGAGCCTATTACCGAACTATGCATCACGCAATTTGCCAAAGGCTTGCAACTTAAAGGCGAGAGTAAACTGACCCTCCCGGCAACCTTAGAGTTGATCGGTGAATGCGAAGCGCGGGTAACGTTACACGAGGGGCGCTACCATCAAGTAAAGCGTATGTTTGCCGCTTGCGGTAACCATGTTAGGCGCTTGCACCGTGAATCGGTGGCGGGCATAGTACTTGATGCAGCGCTTGCTCCGGGCCAATTTCGCTCACTAACCGAAGCCGAGATTGCCCAAACCCTAACCCCGAACAAAACCATTACCAGTACTGATTTATGAACGATCCCGCGCTAAATTGGCTGCTAAACGATTATCAAAACTCACCTGAGCGCAACAATACAGTTTGGTTATGCGATGAAGCCGCGCGTGAGTTTAGCGAGCAGCTGCCGGTTCGTGAACAGACACAATTCATCAGCAATCGCTGGGATGTCTACACACGCTTAAACGCCAAACAGCACCGCGTCTGCTTTAACGATTTTGATTTCAGTGCTATTGCCGACAATTCACAGGCACAAGTTTACTATCGCATTTCAAAAGAAAAGCCGGTGGTGCATCACATTATTAACGCCGCCGCGCGAGTGCTGCAACCGGGCGGTGAGCTTATTATTGCCGGGTTAAAAAACGAAGGGGCAAAAAACTTTTTAGATAAAGCAGCCAACGTTTTAGGTTGCTCTAAAGCCACCAAAAAAAATGGCTTGGCCTACAGCGCACGCCTAATGAAACATGACATCTCGGCGCTGCTCGACGACAGTCACTATTCGCATTTGCGCGCCATCGCCCAACTAACAACCACCCGCGGCAATGAATTTTCGCTGTGGAGCAAACCCGGACAATTTGGCTGGCAAAAAATCGATGCTGGCAGTGAATTTTTATTGGCCACCTTGCAACAATCGCTCTCGCCTACAGATGCGAAGCTGGCGGTTTTAGATCTAGGCTGCGGCTACGGTTACCTAAGCTGCGGCGCGGCGCAAAACCTATTCAACCCGCAAACCACTCAATTCACCCTAACCGATAACAACGCCGCCGCACTGCAAAGCGCACAACACAATTGCCAGCAGCTAGAGCTAAACGCCAATGTAGTTGCCGCTGATGCCGGAGCGGAAATTTCCGAGCGTTTTGATATTGTATTGTGCAACCCGCCCTTCCATCAGGGTTTTAACGTCAGTGATGATCTGACCGAACGATTTATTGCCAGCGCCAGCGCACACCTAAAACCCGCCGGTCACGCTTACTTTGTCGTCAATGCTTTTATTGGCGTCGAGCAAAAATCTAAAGCGCATTTTAAGACGTGCCGCGAGCTTGCCAATAACCGCCAATTTAAAGTGTTGCAGTTAAGCGCCCCATACTAGCCATACCTAGAGCGCCCGCACGTAAATATTTTCACCTATAGCACTAGGCATAAAGCTACACAGCCTATCCTGCCAGTCAGCCACATAGGCCTGCCGATAAAACGCCCCTATACGGTTGTCGTAACGTTTGTGCGACCACTCCAGCGTAGCCGCAAAAGGCGTGCTGCCATCAAGTAACACCTGCCAGGCGGCGCGAAACTCCGAAACGGCGGTAAAATTAACCAACAATAAGCCGGGCGAGCTTAACGCCCGACTCAAGCGATGTGACCATTTAGGTGTTAGCGCCACCACGCGGGATGGCTCGCCATTTTCCGAGGCAAATAAATCATCGATAATCAAATCAAACGCGGGACCGCGATAAAACTCCATAAAGGCCAATGCGTCAGCTTCTAACAATAATGTATTCGGCCCATCGGCACGAAAAAAACGCCGCGCAATGGTTAAGTGTACAGCGTTAATATCAACCCCAATAATTAACGCCTGTGGGTAGCGCTTGCGCAGCGCACAAATTACCGCTCCACCACCAACCCCCAGCACCAAAATACGCCGTACCGCTTGGTTGGCTAAAACAATACTCGGCAGCCACAACAAATCCCACAAGCTGCCATCAAAATCCCGCGTAGGGTGATGCTGAGTATGAAAAATACCGTTGGTATACAAACGCAAGCTGGCACCGGCGCGGCACACACGGTAGTGGTGCCCCTCTTTATCGCGATGGTTAAACAGTTCCATTAGCTGCTAAATCTCTGCGCAGTAGCGCCATTGCCCAATTAATATCTTGCTGCTGTTGTGCGTCACCGCCACGATCTGGGTGTGCCGTCATTGCCAATCTTCGGTAGCGCAGCTTTACCTCCTGCAAAGTCACCGGCGCCTCTAAGGACATAATTGCCAGGGCGCGGGCGCGGTCGTCGCTATTGACTTGCACGCTCGCGGCCTGCCGCCAAAAATCATTTAGCAGGCCCTCAACGCTGCTTTGGGTGGCGGCGTGATAATGTGACCAATCGAGGTAGTAATCGCGCAAGTTAGCCTCCCTAGCACCGCCAACGGCCTGCTCTGTGGCCTGCTCCAGCGTTCGCACACGCACATCCAACAAACCTATATCAAGATCCAGCCCTTGGGTTAACAACTCATCACGCCACAGATACAAGGCGTTAAACAGCGCAAAGTGGGTCTGAAACAACAGCAGCGGGTTAGCACTATAATCTTTGGGCAATAGCTCTTGAGCAACCAAAAGCTTTATCAAGCTTTGCTCACTATAAACTTGGCCGGCCTCATTCAGCAGCAGCTGCAGTGGCTCTAGTAACGGATTAGTCGACATATCTCCCCTGCTGTACAGTTGCTGCACATCTTGATCAAGCTCTCGAGTATAGCGATTTAGTCTTAAGTTGACGAACAACCTCACCAGCTATCTCTTTGAATTGTTTAGAGTTAATACAAATTGAGGGGTATTTGTTCAAGTGCGATAAATTATTAAGTTTTTTAAACGTAGGGGTTGACGAAATTGGGGAGGCTCTATAATATGCGCCCCACTTCCAGCAAGGAAGTTACTACTCCGCTTTAGCTCAGTTGGTAGAGCAAATGACTGTTAATCATTGGGTCGCTGGTTCGAGCCCAGCAAGCGGAGCCAAATAAGACAAAGGGGCTACTCAGAAATGGGTGGCCCCTTTTTCGTTGCGTAACACAATAATAAGTACTTTAAGATAAGCGCTGAATTAGATCACATCAGCCACGGCATTAAAGATGGCGATGGTGCTGTGCAGAGACAGGTAGCCTGTTTGCCTGCTATTTAAATATACGACCACAACCACACTAAAGGTCCCGCTATGTTTGATGTAAATAACTATTTTGAAGGCAACGTTGCCTCTATCGCTTTTAAAGGCGAAAAACTGCCCGCCACCGTGGGCGTTATGGCGCCCGGCGATTACGAGTTTGGCACCAGCCAAAAAGAGTATATGAGTGTTATTAGCGGCGCCCTAACCATTAAGCTACCCAATAGTGATGAATGGGTCACTTATCGCGCAGGCGAAGCCTTTGAAGTGGAAGCCAACCAAAAGTTTGGCGTTAAGGTTGCGCAAGATACCGCTTATATGTGTTTGTACGAGTAAAAACTTCGCAACCAATGAAGTAAGCGAATAGACCGTCAATCAACGCGCAGCGCAATCTTCCCAGCGCTCGCGTTGATGACTTAAAAAATCCTCTAACTGCGCCAGTGCGCAGCTTTTACTGCCCAATACGTGGTGCCCTATTGCTTTAAATTCGGTCAATTGGCTTGTAGGCCAACGGCTGTGTAATTGGCGTGCCCAACTGACTGGGGTGATGGGGTCAAACTCGCCGGCCAATAATGCCACCCGCGCGGGCGGCCTAGGCAGTGTTAGCGGTGGGCCGGCGGGCCACTGGTGGCAGATTTGCCCCTGCCACATACCCTCTAGGTACGGCGCCAGTTGCGGCTGACGGGCTACCGCGGCGCGATATTCTTGCTGGCTGCCTAAACGGTTATCGCGGCAATCGACGGCCATAAAAGTAAAGCTGGTTACCGCGTCGGAAAAAGCCTGCGAGACAAACAGTTGCATCAGCCGTGCGAGCGGTGCTCTATCACGTGACTCTATTGCCGCCAGCGCATGGATAACATCGGCCCAGCGGTGGCGATGGTAGCTGGCGGCAAATACCGCGGCGAGTAAGCGGTGATCATTAACCACCACGCGGCGGGGTAAACCTGCCAGCCGCACATCCACTTGCATAGGTGTTTGCCGCAACAGTTTTAAGCTGGCAAATAATGTAGCTTGGATAGCATCGGCATGAATGGGGGCGGTAAAGCCTTGGGCTTGCCAGGCGTCCTGGCAATCTTGATCGCCACTGCAGGCGTGGTAAAAACCGTTTAGGGCGCGAGCCAAGGTGTCGGGCCAGTCTATTAGGCCGCCTTGCTGTGGTGGATAAACAGAATCTAGCACGAGCGAGGCGATAACCGGGCCGCCCTGCCCGCTGACTTTAACGGTGTCTAGGGCTAGAGCTAAACGCGAACCGTAGGACACGCCAAGCACATGCCAACGTTTGATACCCAAGGCGAGGCCTAACTGATTAATATCGGTGGCGCTTATAACGCTGCCATAATGCGCAGGGTTAAAGCTGGGCATGGCGGTTAAGCAGGCATTAAGTACGGTTTGCGCCTCGGCCCACTCTTGCTGCAAGCTGAGGTTGCGCCCTAGGGCTTTACGGCTAAAGCTCTCGTAGCCGTGGCACACTGGGCGCGGTTGGCTGGCGCCGGTGCCGCGCCGATCCAATAAAATCAAGTCGCGCCGCAAGCCGGCATAGTCGCGCCAAGCGCGCCAGCGCTGTAACCCAGCGCTGTTATTAATGTCGGCACCAGCGCCTGGGCCACCCTGTAAATACAGTAGCGGTGTGGCTTGTTTGTCTTGTGCTTGGTAGCGAATAATCACCACTGGTAGGTTAAATTGGCCATCGGTGGTATGCCACAGGCCACAGGTTAGATCGGCAGCATCTGACTCACAAGGCTGCGGTTGCCACGAGCCGGGCATTACTTTGTTGGACGCGGCAGTAGGCGAATCAAGCGTGGCGAGCGTTAATAACCACCAAGCTGTTAGCAAGGCTGCAATACCTATCGCCAAGCCCCAAACAACACCGCGCTTTAGCAGGCGGGCCATGCCAAACTCCACGGCTCTAGCATTGCTGGCTCGGCCATTAGCTGGCTAAAGGTTTCATCGCCAAAATAACGGCCAGTGCTTGGCAACCGAGTAAAGCGCAGGTACTGTCCATCAATAACAAAGCCTATGGAATAGGCGTGCAAATACAGGCGGTCGGATGCTTGGGCACCATATAAAGTATCGCCTAAAATGGCTGAACCAACGCTTTTAAGGGCGACACGGATTTGGTGGGTACGGCCAGTGGCAGGCTTAACCATAAACAATCGCCGACCTTCGCCAAGACTGCGACTGATAAAAGCGGTGCGCGCCGGGTTGCTACGCTCGCGGGTTAACATCCAAGCGCCTCGGCGGGCATTGCTCATGTCCCCCACGACTGCCCCCTGTTTTTTACGAGGTTTTTTAGCGCTGATGGCTAGATAGTATTTGTCGACTTGGCTATCGCGAAACTGCTGGCACAGTTGTTTGTTGGCCTCGGCGGTTTTAGCCATCACCAACAGGCCCGAGGTGGGTTTATCCAGTCGATGTACCGGGTACAAGCCTGGGCATGTCTGCGTTAACGTGGCAAATAAGCCAGCCTCGCCCTGCTCTGAGTGAAAGTTCGCCCCGGCGTGTTTATCAATCACCACTACCTGATCAGACTGCCAGACAATATCAAACATAGTTATCCTAACTGCACGGCAAGCTCAAAAATAGCCCACAAAAGAGGCCCATATTACCGTAAAAAGTATAACGACGCTGGTTAAGAGCGAGATCAACTAAGCAGCCCATAGCCATAGAAACTGATGCTGCTACACTAAGTGCAGGTGTTCGCCGCCAACATAACGGGATACGCTCGGCCGCAGCGTTAGCATAGAGGGACCTAGTTACGTTGCTAAGCCTGAGTTACCTGTGAGTGTTCACTCGATACTCCACCACGATCCGACTATGCACGCCCTAGCTCCGCGTGTTTCGGTGCACAAAATACCGGCAGCGTTAGACGCTGCAATGACGGCGGCGAACACCTCTCCTTCTTATGCTCTAAGTTTGTTCTTACTTGTCGCAACTGTCTTGTCGCAACGGTGCAACAGCCATTTTGCTAACCTCTTTACTACCCCTTGCGGCAAGCTTTATTAGCCACTACGCAAACCTTCTTGGCTTTGTAGGTATCGAGGCTGCGGGTTATTGGCGCTTGAGTCGTAGAGGATGGGGATGGGATGGGATGGGGATGGGGATGGGGATGGGGATGGGTGATATGCAAACCACTTGCGAGGCTTAAAGCAAGCGACTTTGCACCTGCCGCCATTACATATTAACCCAGCTAGATAACGCGGTAAGCTGAAAACGATGTTCGCCTTTACGCATAATAACGCCGCTTTCGGTGATGGTTTCTAGGGTTAAATCGCCTAGCTTTTGCCCCTCGCGCAGCGTCTGATTGTTAATCATAACCTCGCTTGTATCGTTGCGGCGAAACGTGTGCGCGGTATAGATCAAGGTCGGAATGTCGTTTTGTACTGCCAGGGGTAAATCGCGAATCGTTGCAATATTAGGCTGCGCTGCCGCCGTGATTTGCGCTGGCGTCACTTGTACACGGGGGGCCACTGTCTCTGGTGGTTCGTCGGGCGGCGGCGTGCGATACAACTGCGCCACTTCATCATCGACCACTGGTTTTTTAGCACTCGCAGATGGCGCGAGCTCGGGGCGCTCTGCAACGCTTAGTGCAGATGACGCCTGACTACTAGACGCCTGAGTACCAACCGTTACTTGAGCTTTTGCAGCATTTTCCTTAGCAGCTGGTGCGCGAGCAATAGCCGCCGCAGATATGGCGCTGGATTGAGCCGAGCGTATTTGTACCGGCTCCGTGACATTGGTTATAACCGGTTCAACGTCATTACGCTCAAGTATCAGCCAGATTAGCGCCATTAACAAAACCAATAGCAATAACACGCTGGCGCTTATCCAGGGCCATAATTTTTGGACCGGAGCCTCCGCTGGCGAGTGCAGTGCATCAATCCCCGGCACGCCATGCGGTTGTTGTTGGCGCTCGTGATCGGCTTTGCGCAGTGCATCAAGAATTAACGACATGCTTAAAACTCCTGCACAGGTTTTAACGTGGCATCAATACCCAATCGCTCGTTAAGTTTAAGTAATGTTTGCCGGCCAAGTATGCCATCGGCGGTTAGCCCCGCCTGGCGTTGAAATATTTTTAATCTTTGGGTTAATGCCTGGTTAAAGCGGTCATTGGTTAAGCCGCGCGGCTGACCATCTAGAGCGGCAAACTGCTCGGCCAACCAGCTGACCATTTGCCCTTGATCGCCTTGACTGATGGCACCCACATAACCGGCTGGCTTGTGCCAAACATAAAATACCGCACCACTCCAACGCCTGCCAAGCTCGCTTAAAGGTATAAGTACTTGCTCGCCATCGGCGGTTATAAGCATCGCGTTGTTTTTGCCAATCCCTGTTAATACCGCATAAGCGGTGAATTTATCGGGAGTCGTTAAGGTTAATACCAACGGCCGATTTAACTCGCGCAACTCGGACCAAGTATTCAATTTATGCGCTTCGCATTGAACATTAGTAACCTTAGTTTGCCAGCAGGGATTACCGTCATCGGTGGCCACACCTAAGTGTTCAAAAAGCGTTTGTTGGGCCTCTTGCAGCCGTGCAAATTCGGCAACGGGGGTTTCTGCTGCAGCGCTAAGCTCGAGCTGGCTTTGAGTGACCTCTGTATTTACAGCGCTGTTACTGTTATGGCTGACATTACTGTTATCACGATTGCTGGCCGAGGCTGGCCACAGCAGCCACAATAGCACGCTAATAGTCGCCACCAACGCCAATGCCAACCCCCACACCAGCCAACGGCGTAAGTCTTTTGTCGGTTCGTCCAAACTACCGACAACTTCACGCCGCGCCAGACGAAAAGTTGCGTTATCGACGCGCTGCTTATTGTGTCCGTACAAGCCAACCAGCGCGCGCTCGCAAAGAATATTAATACGCCGAGGAATACCGCCGCTAAAGTGATGGATTTTTTTAACCATTGGACGCGGGAAGGGATTGCGATCTTGCGTTAACCCGGCGACTTTTAAACGGTGCGCAATGTAGGCTTCGGTTTCGGCCAGGGTTAACGGTGATAAATGAAAGCGCGCGGTAATACGCTGCGCCAATTGACGCAAGCGTGGCTGCGATAACAGCGTATTTAACTCGGGCTGGCCAACTAAAATAATCTGCAACAGCTTTTTAGTGTTGGTTTCAAGGTTGGTTAGTAGACGAATTTGCTCCAGCGCATCGGCCGACAACAGTTGCGCCTCATCAATTAACAGTACCGTGCTGCGGCCTTTTCGGTGGTTGTCCAGCAGATATCGATACAGTGCATCGGTGAGCGACTTAGGGGTGCTTTCACCGGCCGCACACTCAACACCAAGCTCATCGCAGATCATGCCCAGCATTTCTGGCACTTCGGCCATGGGGTTAAACACCATGGCAATATCGGTAAGCTCGGGTAATTGCTCCAGCAGCGAGCGAATAATAGTGGTTTTACCGGTCCCCACCTCGCCGGTTAATAATACAAAGCCGCCGCCACGCACACCATAAAGTAAATGCGCCAGCGCCTCTTTGTGCTGATCGCTCATATACAGGTAGCGCGGGTTAACTGCGATAGAAAACGCGGGCTCTACCAAGCCGAAGTATTGATGGTACATAAAAACCTATTATGTTGGCTTAATATCGAGGCCTGATCATACCTTGTCGCATCCGCTGTGCCTATCGCCTGAGGCTACCCCTTAACCACATGGGTCTAGCCCTTAACCACCTCGGTCTAGCCCTTAACCAGTAGCGCCATGGTTTCTAGGTGTGCGGTTTGCGGAAACATCTCCATCACCCCAAAACGCTGTAACCGATACCCGCGATCAACCAAAATTCGTGCATCACGCGCAAAGGTAGCAGGATTACAAGAGACATAAACGATACGCGCGCGCTTAAGTGTGCCCAGCTGCTCGCATATTTCACGAGCACCATCGCGCGGTGGGTCCAATAAAACGGCATCGGGACGGCCAGCTTTGTGTATCAGCTTATCAATCGACGATTGACTCAAGTCGGCGGCGATAAAATCTAGATTGTTAAGGCCCGCAGCAGTGGCGTTTTCGCGCCCACGCGCAACCATTGCCTCTATCGCCTCGACCCCGACAACCCGACCGGCCAATTGCGCTGCGGGTAGCGAGAAATTACCTACGCCACAAAATAAATCCCACATTAACTCGCTTTGCGACAACCCCAGCCAATCGATTACCTGGGCCACCATTTTTTGGTTAAGCGCTGGATTTACCTGCGTAAAATCGGTGGGGTGAAAACCAATAGTCAGTGGCTCCTGATCGGCTGTAGCCGTTTCTAATTGATAATATAAACGCGGATCCACTGGCGCATTATTTAAATCGGTGAGGGATTTTTTATCGCTGCTTGGCTGTAAAAATACCTGCCAGTGATGTTCATCGGCAATTTTTTGCAGTGCCTGACGGGCATCATCGGTTAATGCGCGAATCACCCGTAAAACCAGCGCGCAGCGCTCAGCCGCCGCCACTAACTCAACGTGGGTCACGGCTAGCACTTTAAAATGCGTCAACCAAGTGGCCAAAGGGGCCAGCGCCGTCTGCAGCGGTGGCTGCAGCACAGGACACTCGGACAGAGCTACTAATTGCTTGTCTCCTGCACGCCGAAACCCCAAGCTTAGCTCGCCATTTTTGGCAAACTGCACCCCAAGTCGTGCTCGGGCACGATAACCAAATTCGCTTGCGGTTAAGGGCGCGACAACTTGCTCGGGCGCGAGGCTGGCAAAGCGCCGCAACTGATCGAGCACTGTGTACTGCTTAGCGGTTAGCTGATCGGGCCCACTTAAATGCTGCAACTGGCAGCCACCGCACTGACCAAAATGGACACAGGCGGGAGCTTGACGCTGCTCACTGGGGTTAAGCACCTCGAGCAACTGGGCCTCACTGTAGCGGCTTAACTGCTGCACCACTTTGGCAACTACACGCTCGCCAGGCAAGGCGCCACTGACAAAGATGATCTTGCCCTGCTGCCGGGCAATACCGCGACCGTCGTGAGCCAAGGAGTCGATCTCAAGAGTGAGCGGCGGCCCCAGTGGTACTTGGCGCTTGGGTTTAGGCCGTTGTCGACCGCGTGCGGGGGCTCGCCGGCTCATTGCGGGGTTACTGCAGCAAATAGGCCCGACGACAAATAGCGATCACCGCGATCACAAATAATAGCCACGATCACGGCGTTTTCTATTGTTTGGGCCAACTCTAAGGCTGCCGCCACAGCACCACCCGATGATACGCCGCAAAATATCCCCTCTTCACGGGCTAGCGCCCGCATGGTTTGCTCGGCCCGGAATTGGCTCATACTCACGATCTGATCCACTCGTGAAGCATCGTAAATAGAGGGTAAATAAGCTTTTGGCCAACGTCTAATGCCGGGAATGCTGGCGCCATCATCAGGCTGTAAGCCGATAATATTAACCGCTGGATTTTGCTCTTTTAAATAACGCGAGCACCCCATAATAGTGCCTGTTGTGCCCATAGAGCTGACAAAGTGGGTAATGCGCCCGCCGCTCTGCTGCCAGATCTCGGGGCCTGTGGTTTGGTAGTGCGCTTCGGGGTTGTCCAAGTTGCCAAACTGATCGAGCACTTTGCCCTCGCCACGGGCTTGCATCTTCAGGGCTAAATCGCGCGCGCCCTCCATGCCCTCCGCTTGGCTCACTAAAATCAAGCGGGCACCATATGCTGTCATAGACGCCTTGCGCTCGGCGGTGCTGTTATCTGGCATGATGAGGGTTAAGGGGTAGCCTTTAATCGCCGCCACCATCGCCAAGGCGATGCCGGTATTGCCGCTAGTCGCTTCAATTAAACGATCGCCGGGGGTGATATCGCCGCGCGCTTGGGCATTTTGAATCATCATTAATGCTGCGCGATCTTTTACTGAGCCGGCGGGGTTATTACCCTCCAGCTTTAGCAGTAACGTATTGCTACTCTCGCCCAGTAATCGCTGAACCCGCACCATTGGGGTATTGCCCACGTACGTTTCAATGGTTGGGAAATTCATGCTTACCTCGCCGCTAGACAAAACTCTCGAGCGCCGCGCTTGCAGCAGCCCATAAAAGCCGTCTATTCTACTCGGCAAATGAAACTCGGGAAACAGGTGTTAATCCTCCTTTAAGCCCGGCCGCCCACAAATTTGACGAATTACAGCTCTCAATGAAAACAAGCAGCATTAAAACCGAGATATGGCGGCTTATCTTGCTTCCCACATTCTGCCTCGCGATGCTATTGTCTGCGACATTAAGCTTTTTTTATGTCGCCAAAGTTAATGATTTTGTTGCACAACACGGGCTGTTACTGAGCGAGAAAACAGCGCATCTGGTACATATTGCTTTAAACAATAACCAACCGGAGGTACTTGAGAGTTTAATTCAGGCCACTTTAGACGAGCCGATGGTACGTGCGGTTCATATATACAACGCCAGCACCGAGCAACACCTGCATCGTGGACCACGATTTAATATCGACAACACGGCATTACTCGCCAACACCTCTGACAATCAAATGATCCAAACCCGCGAGGGCTACCGGTTTCGTCATCCGATTATCACGGGAAGTAAGCAACAAAACTTAGGCTGGCTAGATATAGAGCTAACACTCAGCTCATACCAAGTAAATATTTATCAAATATTATTTATTATTTTTGCCACCACAGCCAGCGGCTTACTGCTTGCGGGGTTTCTTGCTAAAAGGCTGCTGCGCAATATTGTTGAGCCGCTCACCAACATTCAGCAAGTGATTGATCGGCTGAGCAAAGGCCATTTGGATGTTCGCCTAAAAGACAATATTGCCGCTGAATTTAAGCAGCTGGGCGACACCGTAAATACCATGGCCGATGCACAAGAGCATGCGCAAAAAAATATGCAGCTGCACATTGATGAATCAATGGAAGAGTTACAAGAGACATTAGAAACCATTGAGATACAAAATGTTGAGCTCGATCTAGCCCGTAAAGAGGCACTGGCAGCAAGTCATATTAAATCTGAGTTTTTGGCAAACACCAGCCATGAGATTCGCACACCATTGAACGGCATTATTGGATTCACCAACCTTGCACTAAAAACCGAGCTCAATGACGATCAAAAGAAATATTTACAAACCATTCACAACTCCGCGCAAAATCTGACAAGCATTATTAATGATATATTCGACTTCTCTAAAATAGAGTCAGGCAAGCTCGAACTTGACTACACATCAATGTCATTACGCGCTCTAGCCGAAGCCTCTGTTGCTACGTTTGCATTTGAGACGCAAGAAAAAAACCTGCAAATTGTCACTATTATCGACAACAATATACCGCCTCAGCTTATGGGCGACCCACAGCGCTTTAACCAAGTACTGGCAAACTTATTAAGCAACGCAATTAAGTTTAGTCAGCGCGGCACCATTTGTATTGAGTTTACACTCGAAAACTTTATTGAAAACCAAGTCACCATTAAGGCATCGGTTAAAGATGAAGGTATCGGCCTTAACCAAGAACAACAAGCACAACTATTCTCGGCATTTTCTCAGGCAGATTCATCAAACAGCCGCAAACACGGAGGTGCCGGTCTTGGGCTTGCCATATGCAAAGGTTTAGTAGACCGTATGCAGGGCGAGATAGGTGTCGAAAGCCAACCCAATAAAGGCGCACAATTTTGGTTTACCGCGATACTGGGGGTAGACCCTAATTATGCCGCCAGCGAACAAAACACCTTAAAAAACAAACGCATCCTGATCTGTTGCGAAAACCCATTATACTATCGCCAGATCGAGAGCTTAGTGGGCAGCTGGCAAGCTAAAACATTATGGCTCAATGCAATACACGATATTTTTACGCACCTTCGTACCGAGCATTTAGCCGGCAGAGAGCAGAACTTAGTTATTATTGATATCGCCCCCGACGAACGAAAATTTCCACCGGTATTACTGGGCAACATCGCAGAACAATTGGCTTTAGAGTTCTCATGCAAAGTGATAGTTTGCTGTAGCAACGCTCATCTAGACATTTTTAGCCAGTACGACAACAGTAAATCGATTGAATTTGTGACTAAACCAATTATTCAATCAAACTTATTAAACGCCATAAGCCACAGCTTAGATGTCAGGCTCGAAAGCGAAAAACTGACACAAGACGAGGCCGCCAGAGCACAAACAAAAATCTTACTGGTTGATGACAACAATGCAAACTTACAACTTACCACTGAGCTTCTGCGTGATTTAAATGTAACAGTCACCCAAGCCAGCAGTGGCGAACAAGCCGTTAGTTTATTTTCCGCCGGGGAGTTTGATTTAATCTTTATGGACATTCAAATGCCAGGCATAGACGGCATGGAAACCACCCAAATCATCCGCGAGCGCGAGACAAATCACAATCGGCGCACTCCTATTATCGCCCTAACCGCCCACACCCTCAGCGAATATAAAACCGATCTATTAATAGCCGGCTTAGATGACTGTATTCGAAAACCGGTTTCCGAATCCCAGCTGGCACAAATGCTTAACCGCTGGACCGGTTTAACTTTTTCTCAACATCGACCAACACCTGCTCCAACAACCGAAACAAAATCATCCGATGAGCCCAGCAGCCCGGTCAACATTGCGCAATGTTTAGCTCTAGCCAATCACAAAAAAGATCTAGCCCGCGACATGCTGGCAATGCTGATTGACAGCTTAGAGGCTGAACAACTAGCGTTCAATTCCGCCTATAAGGCGCAAGACTTGGCAGCACTGCAAGATCAGGCCCATAAACTTTACGGCAGCAGTTGCTACACGGGGGTACCACATTTACGCAGCATTACCGGCTTGCTAGACAAACTCCTAAATACCGGACAAACCCATGATTTAGAGCCAACGATGATCTGCTTAAACAACACAATAAACCAGTTAAAACAGTGGGCTAAGGACCGAGATATCGACGCTGCGTTTGGGCTTACTAAGAGAACAACTGACGAGACTTAAGCGGTTGATCGCCTAACAGTGGGCGCAATAAAAGTCGGCAAATTTGTTTTGCGGTTTTTTTTGTATCTGGCAACAGGTACTGATCGTTGGCAATATCCAACAAACAAGCACCAGAGTATAAATTGTCTGTCGCTCCGGGGGCCGCCGAAATAAACCCCTCTTGTACATCAAGGCGATACCAAGCATCGGCCTCGAGTGTCGCGCCACTGTAAGCATCGCAATGCCAATCTATACCGTACCCCAGCTCTTGCAATAATTGTTTTTCAAACCGCCGTAAGACCACCTCAACATCAAGGTCACTGGCAAGGGCGCGAAGCGCATCAGTATAATTTCGAAACAAATCTGGACAACTATCCCACTCGGACAACACCCGCACCAATAGCTCGTTAAGGTACAAGCCAGAGAAGAGCCTTAGACCCACCAAATTTAACCGATACTCGGTACTTTCAAGGGCAACTAACAACTTGAGTGACCCTTTACCCTGAAACGAGACGAGCAGTGGAATAAAAGGATTTATAAGTGGACGCTGATTGTTTTTACCCCGACGAACACCTCGCGCCACTACGCACACACGACCGTAATCGGGGGTAAAGCAATCAACCAGAAAACTAGTATCCCGATACGGGCGGGCATGCACAATGAAAGCCGGCTGCAACTCTACACGCTGCATCAGTTTAAAGGTCGTCGTAGCCTAGACTGCGCAGTGCGCGGTCATCATCCGACCAGCCAGACTTGACTTTAACCCAGAGATTAAGCATGATTTTAGTGTCGAGCAATTTTTCCATATCGAGCCGAGCTTGCTGCCCAATCTGCTTAATACGGTCACCTTTATTGCCAATCAAGATACGCTTTTGCCCTTCTCGCTCAACTAAAATAACCGCGCCTATATGCAAGGTTTTACCTTGTTGCTCATACTGTTCTATTTCTACCGCCATTTGATGCGGTAATTCATCACCGAGTTGACGGGTAATTTTTTCACGGACAATTTCGGCCACCATAAAACGCGCCGAACGATCGGTAAACTGATCCTGATCGAACATATGCATCCCATCTGGGATGTATTTCAAAATAATGGTTTCCAATCGGTCAAGGTTAGTGCCACGCAATGCCGACAACGGAATAATCTCGGCCACACCTAGCCGCTCAGATAACGATTGCAAGTGCGGTAGCAACTGATTTTTATCTTCGATCATATCAATTTTATTAACCACCAGAATGATGGTCGAACGAGAATTTTCTAGCTGACGTGCAACCAGCTCATCCTCTTCATTCCACACCAGTCGGTCAACCAGAAACAGGACCAAATCAACGTCCTTCATGGCGGCGCCGGCGGCACGATTCATATAGCGATTAATAGCGCGAGGCTCGTGCTTGTGCAGCCCAGGGGTATCGACAAAAATAATCTGATCGGCGCCTTCGGTTTTTATACCGGTAACATTATTACGGGTCGTTTGCGGCTTGCGCGAGGTAATACTGACCTTTTGCCCCAGCATATGGTTCAACAGGGTTGATTTACCCACGTTAGGTCGACCAACAATGGCGACATAGCCACATCGGGTTACAGGTTGGTCACTCATGGTTAAACTCCAAGACGCTTAAGGGCCTGTGCGGCAGATTTTTTTTCGGCGACTCGGCGGCTACTGGCCCGCGCTCGCTCTGGGGTATCCAATAAAGATACGTGACACTCGACGGTAAATACTTGCGCGTGCGCCTCACCTTCTACCTCGGCAACGCGGTAATCAGGCAAGGGGGCTTGCCGGCTTTGCATGTATTCTTGTAGTCGAGTTTTTGCATCTTTAGCTGGGGTGTCAAGCGACAACGCATCGAGTCGCGGCTGATACCAAGCCAGCACTCGAGCACGGCAGGTTTCCATACCCGCCTCTACATAAATTGCGCCGATAATTGCCTCTACCGCATCGGCCAAGATTGAATCGCGGCGCTGTCCGCCACTTTTCATCTCACCCTCACCCAGTAACAAGCATGGGCCTATGTCAAACTCGCGGGCGATCTCGGCTAACGTCTCGCCTTTTACCATTTGCGCACGCAGGCGGCTTAGCTGACCTTCACGCGCCTCGGGAAACATATCAAACAGCGCCTGACCAATACTAAAATTTAAAATCGAGTCGCCTAAAAACTCTAGCCGCTCGTTATTATGTGCGCCCACGCTTCGGTGGCTTAATGCTAAGCGCAAGCGATCGCTGTTACTAAAAGTATAACCCAGCCGCCGCTGCAGACGTTCAAATAGAATATCGTTCAAGTTACTATTCCGCAGCTTTACAGCAATCGTCGGGATTATCGCTGTCGAGTACATTCTTAAATCTCAAAACTAAATCGATGTTAGCGATAAGATTAACCCGTGATTCATACTCGTTAATCACCAACACATTACGACTATTGCGAACTACCTCTATCTGTTTAGACCCTTCACTCCGAACATTATTAATAGAGTAATAACGACTCATAGCTTTTTTTATTTCTTTCGTACTCATTTTAGCGAGATTGGGGTTGTCAGCCCCCAAGGCTTTTAAACCGGCGACATTGTAATAATTTTCCACATATTCCGGCACCACTTTAAAAGCAAACAGTGCTAAAAATGCCGAAATAATCAACACCATCAGCATCGATATAGCCGTAAGACCAGATTGCTTCATGTTTATTCGCATAACATTCCTCTGCGCGCAGCGCTTTGCAATTACACTATTTACGATCGACATCAAAAGCTCAACTTACCACCCTAACACCGTTTTAATCGATCGAGCCTGCCCGATCGAAACTTGGCAAACTCAGTAATGATTCCCAGTGCATCCAGATTACAACGGCCTTGCCGACAATGTTTTTCTCGGGCACGAAAGGGTCATCCCAGCCACGGCTATCAAAACTGTTATCGCGGTTATCACCCATCATAAAGTAGTGCCCCTCGGGGACAACCCAGGTGCCCCGCACACTGTAACGGCCAGGCCGAAGGTATTTACGGGCGGTAAACTCATGCTCGCCAATAGTTTCTTGTGTTAAGCGAAATTGCGGTTGGCCGGCCGGCAGCACCGCTTGCAACTCCTCAGAGATCGCTTCGCCATTAACCGTTAACTTATGATTAATATACTCAACTTTATCGCCGGGCAAGCCAATCACCCGTTTAATATAGTAAGTGTCAGGTAAGTGCGGTGGGAAAAACACCATCACATCGCCTCGTTCAGGCTTACTAACCGGTATGATTTGCTTGTTGATTACAGGTAAACGTACACCATAGGCGTACTTATTCACCAAAATAAAATCACCGATATCAAGCGTCGGCTCCATCGAGCCCGATGGTATTTGAAACGGCTCGACTAAAAATGAACGCACCACAAACACCAAAAGTAACACGGGGAAAAACGACTTACTGTACTCAACCAGTACCGGCTCACGGCTCGCTTGGCCAATGGCCTGCTGATAAAGCCCTTCGTCTGGGGTCGATTCAGCCTTCTCGGCATCAGCTTTCTCAGTATCCGTTTTATTGCTCTCATCGCGTTTGAATTGCGCATTTACTGCAGCAATCTTTTTTCGACGCGGACGCGCCAAAAAAACGATGTCGTAGAGCCAAATAATGCCGGTAATTAATACACCCAGCGATAAAATTAAAGGTAGATTTATATTATCCATAAGACAGCAGGTTCCGCTTAATTATCGACTTGCAGCACAGCCAAAAAGGCCGATTGCGGTATTTCAACATTGCCCACTTGCTTCATGCGCTTTTTGCCATCTTTTTGCTTTTGCAGCAACTTCTTCTTACGGGTGGCATCCCCCCCGTAACATTTGGCAGTAACATTTTTACGCAGAGCTTTAACCGTGGTACGCGCAATAACATGACCGCCAATAGCCGCCTGAATCGCAACATCAAACATCTGACGCGGGATCAACTCTTTCATTTTTTCGGTGAGGCTGCGACCCATTTTTTGCGCGTGATCGCGATGCACAATCAATGCTAGAGCATCGACCCGATCACCATTAATCAGTACATCTAAACGGACTAAATTAGCCTCCTGAAAACGTGTAAAGCTGTAATCTAGCGAAGCAAAGCCGCGACTGACCGACTTAAGCCGGTCAAAAAAGTCCAACACCACCTCGCTCATGGGCATGTCGTATTTTACTGACACTTGCTTACCCATATAGTGCATATCGCGCTGAATCCCGCGTTTTTCTGTACACAGCGTGATCACCGAGCCCAAGTGCTCTTGCGGCACTAAAATATTAGCTTCGACGATTGGTTCGCGCATTTCATCGATGATACCGATATCTGGTAAAGACGAAGGGTTATCGACGTAAATGATATCGCCATTGGTTTTAACCACCTCGTACACCACTGTGGGCGCGCTGGTGATCAGATCAAGATCATATTCCCGTTCAAGCCGCTCTTGGATGATCTCCATATGCAACATGCCAAGAAAACCACAACGAAACCCAAATCCTAAGGCGTCAGAGCTTTCGGGCTCAAAGAATAACGAGGCATCGTTAAGGGTTAATTTTTGCAGTGCATCGCGGAAATTTTCAAAATCATCGGAGCTGACCGGAAACATGCCGGCATACACCTGGGGTTTAACCTTCTTAAAACCGGGTAGCGCTGGCGTATCGGGGTGTGAACTGCTAATGATCGTGTCGCCCACCGGTGCGCCTTGGATATCTTTAATACCCGCAACAATAAAGCCTACTTCACCAGCTTTTAACTCTTTTTTCTTTTGCAGCTTAGGGTTAAAGACACCAACACTGTCCACCACATGCGCCCGACCAATAGACTTGGTAAAGATTTTATCTTTTACTTTTAACGTTCCTTGAGTCACCCGCACCAGCGATACAACGCCCATGTAGTTATCAAACCAAGAATCGATAATCAACGCTTGTAGCGGCGCATCGACATCACCCACAGGGGGCGGAACCAAACGCACCAGCTCTTCTAGCACCTCTTCCATGCCAAGGCCCGATTTCGCGCTACAGCGCACCGCCTCGGTGGCATCGATGCCAATAACATCCTCAATCTCTTGCGCCACTCGATCGGGCTCTGACTGAGGCAGGTCCATCTTATTTAACACTGGAATAACTTCCAAGCCCTGCTCAATGGCGGTATAGCAATTGGCCACAGATTGCGCCTCTACCCCTTGTGCGGCATCAACCACCAGCAGCGCACCTTCACAGGCAGACAGCGAGCGGGACACCTCATAGGAGAAATCCACGTGGCCTGGGGTATCAATAAAGTTGAGCTGATAGGTTTTACCATCTCGGGCCGAAGTGAAGCTTAACGAGACACTCTGGGCTTTAATGGTGATGCCCCGCTCGCGCTCGATATCCATAGAATCGAGTACTTGCTGCTCCATTTCACGGGAGGATAATCCACCGCACATTTGAATAAAACGATCGGCGATAGTGGATTTGCCGTGGTCAATATGGGCAATAATAGAAAAGTTACGTATATGGCTAAGATCAGTCACGAAGTTGCGGCACACCTTGAGTTAAACATGTTCGGGCTCGTGCCCATTAAAGGCGGCAAGTGTAGCTTATTTACCTGTGCCGTGCTACGCGCCGCGACGCGCTTTTACGCTACATTTTTGCTAGAATCGCTGCTTTGTAAAACAACCGAGACACACCATGCCCCTGACCTCACACTCCGCCACGGTGCAGCTAGCCTGCGATTTAATCTCCCGTAACTCTGTCACCCCAGAAGACGCCGGCTGCCAAGCCCTTATGATTAAACGACTCGAGCGTATTGGGTTTACCGTGCAGCATCTGCGTTTTGGCGAGGTAGACAACTTTTGGGCGGTACGCGGCAACAGCGGCCCAATTGTCGTTTTTGCCGGCCACACTGATGTAGTCCCCACTGGCCCCGAGCAACACTGGCAACACCCACCTTTTGAGCCTATCGTCCGCGACGGTATGATCCTCGGGCGCGGGGCGGCCGATATGAAAGGCTCACTGGCGGCCATGGTAGTGGCTTGCGAACGCTTTGTTGCCGAGCATCCCAAGCACACGGGCCGCATTGGTTTTTTAATCACCAGCGATGAAGAAGGCCCAGCCGCCAATGGCACCGTCAAGGTGATTGAATGGCTGCAAGAGCGCGGGGAAACTATCGACTGGTGTATTGTCGGCGAGCCCTCAAGCACCCACCTGGTCGGCGACATTATTAAAAACGGCCGCCGCGGCTCACTAGGCGCCGAGCTAACGGTAAAAGGTGTTCAGGGCCACGTCGCTTACCCGCACCTCGCCGACAACCCCATTCACGCCCTTGCCCCGGCGCTGGCCGAATTAGCTACCACCCATTGGGACGCGGGCAACGAGTTCTTCCCTGCCACTAGCTTCCAAGTATCCAACCTCAATTCGGGCACCGGAGCGACCAACGTGATTCCCGGTGAGGCGCGTGTTGTGTTTAACTTTCGTTTTTCGACCGAGCTGACCGAGTCCGACTTACGCACCCGCACCGAGGCGATTCTCGACCGACACGGTTTAAAGTATGAGTTGATTTGGAAGCTAAGCGGCCAACCATTTTTAACCGCGCGCGGCAGCTTGGTCGAGGCCGTAGTCAAAGCCGTGGCCGACACCACCGGTCGCACCCCCGAGTTATCTACCAGCGGCGGCACCTCAGATGGTCGTTTTATCGCTCCCACTGGCGCTCAGGTAATCGAGCTAGGACCGCTAAACGCCACAATTCACAAAGTAGATGAGTGCATTAGTGCCGATGATTTGGATACCTTAACCACAATCTACTGTGCCAGCCTAGTCAATTTACTGAGCTAACGCAGGCTCGGCGGGCCCTGCAGAGTTAAGGCGGATCACCTTGCGGCTATTAGCCTGCAACTGCTGCTCGGCCCAGCGGAAACGAGGAATCGACTGAAAAAGAGCCGTAAACTGACCGTTTTGCTGTGCTCTTTTTAGCCCAAGTGTAATACGCCGCGCCAGATGTTGATCACCCAAGCGGACAAAAAAGTAAGTGAAGCTTGGGTATTTAAGCAGTATATGAGGCTCAACCACGAGATCAAGATCGGAATAAAAGTCCAACTCTGAAGTAATCTGATAGATGCCGCGAGAAAAATAATCAAACCTGCCCGCCGCCAACATCCGAAACAACTGACTGTAACCTGCGACTGCCACATACGGTAGATTGTTGTCCGCCATCACTTGGGCATCAGCCCACTGCGAGTTCATACCTCCGGTAAGCGCTTGCAAGTCTTCTAAGGCTTGTACCTTGGCAAATTTAGCCTCATCGCCCCGACGAATTAAAAGCATTCGATAGTGATTTAACTCTCCCAGCAACGGCATGGGAATCGCCTGCATTTGCTGTTCATATACCTGATTGGTGGCGAGCCAAAGTACATCGACCTTGCCCTGCTGCAGCGCGGCTTTTAACCGATCATCGGAAAAATAAACCGCAGGCTGCTCCAGGCAATAAGGGCCAAAATCTGTGACGGTTAAATCGAGCGCTAAGGTGAGTAAATGGGTGAAATAGTATGCATCGTCGGCTGGTTCTTGGGCATTATAAGTTGGCGCGACAATCGTGCTGCAGCTAGACTCAGACATCGCCTTGCAAGGCGCGCCACAGCCTGCAACCGCTGACAGCTGTAAGCCAAATAAAACTAAACACGCCATAAGCTTTTTCATAAAGCATCGCCTCAACCTGTTTATGCATAAAATTGCACTTACACCATCTAAAATACGGTGTAATTAAAACCTCCTTAGTATAAGCCCAATCTTAGTCGATAGTCGGATTCTTACCAGCAAGACTCATAGCCACAAGCCAAAAGCGTTACAATACCTGCCACACTACCGTTTTTAACAGGCACTTACTTTTAACAAGGTATTCACTTGACGCTTTACTTGCAATTTATCCGGCGTAATTGGCCGCTGCTGTGCTTTGGTTTTGTCAGTATTTTTTGGGGCAACTTCGGCCAATCGTTCTTCGTTAGCTGGTACGGAGCCCACATTCAAGAGTCACTCGGCCTTAGTGCGGCACTGTACGGCAGCTTATACTCCGCCGGCACTTTAGGCAGTGCACTAACCATTATGGCCGTTGGTGGCCTGATCGACCGCTGGCCGCTACAACGCTTTGCCGCCGCCGCAGGTGCTGGGCTCATGCTGGCATGCTTAATCATGCTGCTCAGCTACCACGCGCTTACCTTACTGCTCGGCTTTTATCTATTACGTCTGTGCGGCCAAGGGCTATTACCGCACACGGCGCAAACCACCATGGCGCGCTACTTTGATGGCGATCGAGGCAAAGCCTTAAGCCTCTCGGCCAGCGGTGTCCCCTTGGGAGAAATCATTTTACCGCTGTTGGCCGTCGCGCTTATCGCCGCCGTCGGTTGGCGCGGCAGCTGGCTGGTATTTGCCGCCTCTGTACCGTTGCTATATATACCGCTTATTTTATATCTTTTACGCCGCGCCCCGGAGGACACGAACACTCCGCCGGCACAACAAACAAACGCCACCCACGACACCAGCAAAGGCCGCCGCTATATGCTGCGCGATTACCGTTTCTGGCTGGCGCTACCAACAGTCCTAACCGCACCTTTTATTGTCACCGGCATATTTATTCAACAGAGTTTTATTTTAACCGCCAAAAACTGGGACCCACTCTGGCTGGCCAGCTGTTTTATTATGTATGGTGCAGCCCACTGGCTGGCATCACTGTTCGCAGGGGTACTGGTAGATTTATTCAGCGCGCGGCGCTTGCTGCCATTTATGCAACTGCCTTTAATTGCCGCTTTGGCCGTATTGGCGCTGTATAACGGTCAGTGGGTAGCGCCAGTATTTATGATTCTTTTGGGCTCGACCATTGGTGTGGTCGGCCCGATCACCGGGTCACTCTGGGCCGAGGTCTATGGCATCGGCAAGCTAGGGTCACTGCGCTCACTATTAACCGCTTTTATGGTGTTATCTACCGCCATATCGCCAGTATTATTTGGCGTACTTATTGATGCGGGCATTTCTGTGGACGGTTTATTTGGTAGCTGTATATTAGGGGCTCTGGCCGCTAGCGCACTGGTAATTTTCTCCTACCCGCGACTAAAGCTCGACTAACCGACTTCTATCGTCTTGGGGCGGCTGTTATGATTCTCACAGGCTTTTATCAAGGACATAACCCGTGCCGCCTCTATTAAAAAAACTATCGCGAGTACTTTGGCCAATATTTCTACTGGGCCACTGGCTTAGCTGCGGCTTTGTTGCTTGGATGCTGTTAGCTCAAGTTAACTTTGCTTATCCGCTGGCGTATCAAGCCTTAAATATAGATCAACACATAGCCCAATACGGCCCCCAAAACCGCTATCGCGACAACTTTTCCGACACGTCCAAGCAACAACACATCGAGCTGTTTAGCCAAATCAATCTCGCTATTCATCACGATGCGAGTGAGCTTGCCAACATTACCTTTACGCCACGCACCGGCGATACCCAAACATTGTTGCGCGCCGATGAAGTGCTGCATTTAACCGATGTCGCGCACCTGATTGATGAGGTTTACCTGTTGGGTATTAGCGCTGTTATTGCCATGATTATCAGCGGCGTGCTTTTGCGCGGCAATCGCTCGCCCTTGCCGCGCCCCAAGCATGTGGTGTTTAGCGTCTGCGGCACCATTGCCATCCTAGTCGTTGCAGTATTGATTATCGGCTCAAAAAAAGTCTTTTATTATTTACACACTTGGGTATTTCCGCCCGAGCATCCGTGGTTTTTTTATTACCAAGATTCACTCATGACCACACTGATGAAAGCGCCCGACCTGTTCGGCTTTATCGCGGCGTTGTTACTGATCTTATGGCTACTGCTCTGGGGCGCCACATTATTTATAATCGCGCGACTCTGGCCTCGTTCACGCCTTAGCGCCAAAAAGTAAGGAACAAGCATGATTATTCAGCAAGAAACCGTCGACATCACCACCCCCACGGGTGTAATGCGCACCTACGTACACCGCCCACAAGCTGAGGGGCAGTTCCCCACCATTATTTTTTACTCTGAGATTTTTCAACAAACCGCGCCCATCGCTCGCTCGGCGGCAATAATGGCGGGCCACGGTTTTGTTGTGTTAGTGCCTGAAGTGTTTCACGAGCTAAACCCCATTGGCACCGTGCTCGGCTACGATGATATCGGCAAAGACAAAGGCAACGCCGATAAATTTACCAAGCCTCTGCCCGATCATGACAGCGACACCCAAGCAATGATCGATTTTATTAACAACGCTCCTTATACCAATGGCGAAGTAGGCAGTATGGGCGTCTGTTTGGGTGGGCACTTAGCGTTTAGAGCGGCTCTTAACCCCGCCATTAAATCGGCCTGCTGCCTGTACGCCACCGATTTACACTCCAACACCCTACCCACCGCTGCAGCTGACCAAACCCTAACCCGCGCCGCCGAGGTCAAAGGCGAGCTAATGCTCATTTGGGGCCGCCAAGACCCCCACGTACCCGATCAAGGCCGCGTCGAAATCAACCAAGCATTACGCAGTGCCGACTGCACCTTCACTTGGCACGAGGTAAACGGTCAACACGCTTTTATGCGCGATGAAGGTGAGCGTTATGACCCAGAGTTGGCGCTTAGCTGTTATCAAATGGCGGTGGGGTTGTTTCGTAGGACGTTGCGGTAGGGGTTATTGCCTCTAACGAGCCCAATAACAGTTAGAAGCGCTAGCCAAGCTAACTCTGCAGGCCTGGCTGCGTGGAACTTTGTCACTGCGCTATTTAGAGCGCCGCCTTAATGGTAAATCTAATGATAGAAATGCTCATAAAAATAAGGCGATTTCACGTTAGTATGTTTTTCACTGTTATTTCAATCGCTTTAATTCTTGGGGGAATAACAGCTAAAAAGGCTTATTTTGCGCCGCAAAACGAAGAGACAACAAAACAAGCCTAAATAGTTAGGTGATTTTTAGCTATTTCGGGCTGGGGCCGTAGGCATTTTCTGCATGGCTATCTTGAACTAAAAATACCAACAAAATGATTGCGCCAATCAGAGGAATCAACCCTATCAACTGCCACCAACCAGTACGGCCAGTATCGTGAAGTCGTCTTGCGGCGATACTGATACTCGGAACCAGCAACACAAGAGAAAATATTAACGTTAAGAACATTGTTCCCAAGAGCGAATCGACGACCAGAAATGCAATGTAAAAAATCAAATAAAACAATATAAACATCCAATACTCTTTGCGCCGAGCACGGCCCGAAAAGTCAGCATACTTTTTAAGTGCATCTATAAAATAATTCATCTAGCTCTCCTAATTATATATTATGTTTGATACCACGATTAACACTAAGAACCTTACGGCACTTTTGACATACACCATACAGATGCACATTCAGCAAAGCTGCAACTCAGCCACAGTAACTTTTTAACCTGCCGAGTTATCGCCTATTATAGCAACAGAACCCAATATAAAGACGAAAAACATTACATAACAACCAAGTTCCCACTCCCACGGCAAACTGTCTCCGATAAAGATTGGTTAAAGAAGCAGCAGGATATTTTTAACTAAAATGAGGAAATGGCATTTTCTGACGATTTCCTGCCTGAGAGAATTACGATAGGGATTATGTTTTCTGTAGAATATTACGCCACAGCGACAAACACAACTAAAAGCCTAACATCGGCCGGAGCGAGGATGGCCGAATAGCAACACGAATACTGTGTAGTAAAACAATGAGGAGAGCGATTACTTCTTTACCATTAAAGAAGTAATTCGCCCGCCCGGCGACTGTGGGCACACGGGCTGAAAGCTGCAAAAAAGTAAGTCGTATACAAGCGAACCACCCTACTCCCTAACCCGATAAAACAACGCAAACAACACCGGCACCACAATCAAGGTTAGGATTGTTGCAAAGCCCAACCCTGCCATAATTGTTACCGCCATGGGTTTAAAGAACACATCTCCCAGCAGCGGAATCATTCCTAAAATCGTCGTTAACGCCGCCATGCTCACCGGCCGCAAACGGCTTACTGCGGCAAGGGGGATTGCCTCGAACCAAGGCACTTGCTCTTCATCGTTTAACCGCTTGATCTCTTCAACCAACACAATACCGTTTTTAATTTGCATACCCACCAAACTGAGCACCGCAAGTAACGCGGTAAAGCTAAAAGGCGCACCGGCGATTAACAGCCCCCAAGCGACACCGACAATCGCCAGCGGTACGGTAAGCCAAATCACCAAGGTTTGCTTGATGGAATTAAACATCACGATATTGACGATGATCATTACCAGCACCCCCAGGGGTACAAAAGCAAAGACGGCTTTATTGGCTTTTGCTTGCGCCTCAAATTCGCCGCCCCACTCTAGATCGTAACCAAGCGGTAACTCCATTGCCTCAACGGGGACGCGCAACTCGGCGTGCAACTCAAAAGGATTGCTGTCGGCGGTCGGATCAGCCAGTATCGCCAGAGTACGCTTTTTATCGCGACGCATAATCAGCGGGTTTTCCCAGTCGAGTTCTACCGAGCGCACAAATTGACCGATATTCACGTAGCCTTGGCTCACCGGACTGTAAACTTGCACCCGATCGAGTTGATCAACACCGTGCCGCTCGTTGGCCGGCGGGCGAATAATAATAGGCAGTAAATCGGCGCCTTGGCGAAACACGCCAATGCTTACGCCCTCGACGTTCATTTTTATGGCTTGGTCTAAATTGGCTTGAGTAATCCCTAAACGTTGTGCCGCTGCGGCATCAAACACCGGACGTAACACTTTAGTTCGCTCGCGCCAGTTTTGCCGAATATTGGTGGCGTGCTTGTTATCGGTAAATACCGCAATCACTTGATCGCCCAGTTGACGCAGAATTGCTGGGTCTGGGCCACTAATGCGCGCCTCAATTTTGGCCGCCGTCGACGGGCCAACCGAAGGCCGGTTAATACGGGTAAACGCCTGAGGGTATTGGTCGGCTAACAGCTGCTCAACCGCCACAACTGTGTCATCAATTTGCGCAAAGTTGTCGGTCTCGATCATCAACTGAGCGTAACTGGCGTAGCTTTTTTCGGGGGCGTAGGTGAGCATAAAACGTTCGGCGCCACGGCCAATAGTGGCGGTTACTTGCTTAACGCCATTAAGCTTTAACACATCGGCTTCAAGCTTTTTAATATCGGCTTCGGTGGAGCGGATTGCACTGCCCTCGGGCAGCCAGTAATCCACCATAAACATAGGTAACGAACTATCGGGGAAGAACGCTCGATTCACCTGAGTAAAAGCAAACACGGCCGACATCAGCAGCGCCAGCATAAACACCATAGTCAGAGCGCGAAAGTGCAAACAAAAATGCAGCAGCCTGCGATACCCGCGATACATTTTGCCTTGGTACGGGGCATAGGGATCTGCCGGGCGAGAATCCGCTACCGCCGCGCTATCGTCGCCGCGCTTACCGAGCAATAAAAAACAAAAGAACGGCGTCAGCGTTACCGCCAATACCCAACTAAAAAATAACGAGATCAGCAGTACCCAAAACAAACTGCCGGTAAACTCGCCGCTGGCATCGGGCGATAAACCAATAGGCGCAAACGCGGTAATCGCAATCACCGTCGCCCCCAGTAACGGCCAGCGGGTGTGAGAAACAATTCGAATGGCCGCTTGGGCTTTACCCATCCCTTGGCGGACGTTAATCATAATGCCTTCGGTGATCACAATGGCATTATCGACCAACATCCCCAGCGCAATAATCAAAGCGCCTAGTGAAATGCGGTGCAGCTCAATACCGAAAATGCTCATAACAATAAAGGTGCCGGCAATAGTAAGCAGCAGTGTTGCACTCATAATAATGCCAGGCTTTAGGCCCATGGTGAACATCAACACCAGCACCACAATCACAACCGCTTGCAGTAGCCCCCATAAAAAGCTGTTAACCGATGCATCCACCTGCCCCGGTTGATCGTAAATGGCAGTGATCTCCATGCCCACGGGCTGGGCATATTGCAACGCTTGCAAGCGCGCTTTAATAGCGGTGCCCACTTCGACCACGTTAACACCGGAGCCAAACGATACCCCCAGCGTTAGCGCCTGACGGCCATTAAAACGATACAAGTGTGACGGCGGCTCGCGATAACCTTTACTGATCGTAGCTACATCAGTCAGATACACAAGCTGACCATTGGCGTTACCCAGTAACAGCGACCTAAGAGTTTCTAGCCCCTCGCCACCGTGCAGCACCGAACTAATGCGCAAGTACTCGCGTCCGACCTCTATGTGACCGGCATCCGACACTAAGTTTTGACCTTGCAGCACCTGACTGATGGTGTCGACCGAAAAGCCAGAAGCAGACAGCTTGGCGCGGTCCACCTCGATATACACTTGCTCTATACGCCGACCACCGGCAACAACTTTGCCCACCCCATCCACCAACACCAACTCACGGCGCAAGTAATCGGTGTAATCGGCCAGCTCATCAAAGCTATAGCCCTCCCCCGTAACGGCAAAGAACATACCGTACACATCGGCAAAGTCATCGTTGATAATCGGGGCACTGGCGCCGGGCGGCAATGAAGTCGCCATGTCGTTAACCTTGCGGCGCATCTCGTCCCAGATTTGCGCCAAATCATCTTTGCGGTAGATGCTTTTCATCTCTACCTCGATCTGTGACATACCCGCTGTAGTGGTAGAGACAATATGGTCGACGTAAGACAACTGCTGCAGTGCATTCTCAATGGGTAACGTGACCTCCTCTTCAACCTCTTGCGACGACGCCCCCGGATATTGCGTAACAATAATCGCCTGCTTGATGGTAAAGTGCGGGTCTTCCAGCCGGCCCAAGCTTTTAAACGCAAAGACGCCGCCAAGTGCGAGTAATACCACCACCATCCAGGCGACAGTGCGGTTTGCCAGTGTATATTCTGTCAGTTGCATAGCGCCCCCTATAAACCACGTTCTTTAACAAGCGCGCGGACCTTGTCGCCTTCGTGCAAATAACTGACACCCGCGGCAACCACAGAATCTCCCGCATTAAGACCGGCCAACAGATACAAATAATCGCCTTGTACTTGCCCCACCGTAACCGGCACACGCTGCACCTGCTGATTGCTATCGACGCGCCATACGTAGGCTTGGCCAGTCACCTCAAACACCGCCTCGATGGGCACCAGTACACCGGCGATATTGTCGCCGACAAGAAACTGAGTGAGATCTAGGTTTACCGTCACCGCCATACCGGGCAATGCCGGAAAATCCTGATTGTGCGCCATGGTGTGTACCACGGTATAAGAGCGTGTCACTGGATCGGGGTTAGTTTCGTACTCTTTAAAGCAGGCACGGTAACTGTGGTCTGGGTGAGCGTTAAAACTGACCTGAGCGCAAATATCCTTAGGGTCCACTGTGGGCTTAATCTGCCCCAGCAAACTCTCGGGCACGCTGTAACGCACATCCAAGGTATCCACACTTTGCAGCTCCAGAATCACCTGATTCGCCGCGACAGTCTGATGGTTCTCAACCCCTACATGGGCGATTACGCCATTAAATGGCGCTTTTAACGTGGTGTATTTAAGGTTATCACGGGCATCGTCTAGCGCCGCTTTCGTAGCTCGAACATTGGCCTCGGCCTCTTCCACGGCTGAATCGCTGGTATAATTTTTGGCCAGTAGCGCACTGATTTTATCGTACTGGGATTTGGCTAAATCGTATTTGGCTTGCCGATCTGCCAAGTTATTGGCGTAAACCGACTTATCCAATTGCGCCAACACATCCCCGGCGCTGAACTTCATACCCGGTTTTGCTGGCAAAGACTCCAACTGGCCCCCCACCCTAAACGCCAACTCCGAGTGCTGCGTGGCTTCGGTCACACCGGGAAAGCTACGCAAAGCGTTAAGCTGCGCCGAGTGCGCCTGAACAATCTTGGCTGGCCGCACCTGCTCGGCCGGTGCACTGTCGGATGCTGCTTGTTCACAGCCACTAAGCACACACAGAGTGCTCAGTATAAATAAGGACATCGCTTTCATGTGGGGTTCCAAAAAGTTGTGAGTGCAAACGGGTTTCTGGCCGTGCCATGGTCTATTCGCTGTATACGAACAACCTCAGATACGAGATCATTATTCGGTAAACAGAGTATACCGACACTTACATACATTCGTGTATGTTTGTATTATACGAAACCCCCAACACAGCACAATGTTTTGTACATAAATTTACCCGCAATCGCAAAGCGGACATTAAATGCGGTTAAATAGGCACGGTTACCCGTGTAACCCAACTGACTAAAGCAACTAACAGGCGTAGTAAACGTGGCCAGAAAAACCAAAGCCGATGCCCAAAAAACCTTAGACGAGCTGCTCGATGCCGCCGCATGGCTGTTTCACACCCAAGGCGTCAATCAAACGACCCTCAACCATATCGCCAGTCGAGCCGGTGTCACGCGGGGCGCGCTTTACTGGCACTTTGCCAATAAAGATGCGGTGATTATGGGGCTATGGGAACGCGATGCCGCCGCCACCCACGCCAATATTGTGCACAAACTCCAAAGCACCACCGGCAGCGGGCGGGATTTTAAACAACTGATTAAGGCCCAAATGGGCGCCACGCTTAATAACGCCGCACTCATGCAGGCGCTGCGTATGATTCTTTTGGGCGTGGAACGATTAGAAAATGACTCGGAACTACAAAGCTTTTTAGCGGAACGCCACCAGCAAATGCGCGATAGCTTTAAGGTAGCGTTTAAGCGGCTCCACGCGGCTGGCAAAGTACCCGCCGAAACCAGCCCCGAAGCACTCGCCACCAGCTTTTGGGCGTATCTAAAGGGCCTATTAGTGCTGCACTTAGAGCCCTACAACCAAGATGTAAACTTACTGCACGACGGTAACGGCCTACTGGATATTTGGCTTAACGCCATTATCAGTGATTAACCGCGATCGCTGGGGTTAACTGCTACGCTTACTCAGCGGCGCGCTGACGCAAGCGCGCACGGATATTCATTAACACCTGGCCATAATGATTCTCACCGCGCCGGTCGCGACCGCAACCCCAGTAATAATCAAACTGGCTATTCTCCAGCAACAACTGCTCACCAGTATCCAGCAACGTCTGCGCCATATCGGGATACGTTAAACACTGAGTATAAAGCGCCCGACTCATCAACACCGGCTGCTCGGCCTTCCAACCCGGACGCTTCTTCTTAAACCAACCGCCCGCCAACTTACGCGCCTGCACCAACGACGGCGCCAGCCGAACCGCTTCGCGATCAGCCTCCTGCACAAAACGCATCGCCAACCAATAATGCTCTGCGGTAGGCCAAGTTACATCCTCCAGCTCAAAGGGCTGCGGAGAGACGCGCCCTAAAGGCTCGTCTGGGTCTTGCATATTGATGCACTGAGCATCTTCGGCACTTTGGGTAAAAAACACGGTATCTCCGTTTGGTTGTTTGACGCTAAACAAAACGGCGCGATTCACGCACCGCCTCCTGTGACTAATTAGGGGCTGTGTTCGACTGAAACGGTAAGAGCTTCAACCACCCATTGGTTTATACTCTTGCCCTCTTATGCAGCAGGGACAACAAGATTCTCATGCAAGTCCGAACTTAACCGAACATTAAACTTACCTGAGTAGTGTTTTTTTGGCTCTACTCCATCCTTTTTACACATATCAAGAAACACAGCTAAAGATATTTCACCGTCTTTATGCAATCCATCTATGTCCGTAGCATAAAAATCAGCTCCGCCATTTAAGTTGATAAATTCACCTCGAAACATCTCTATTTCAGGGGCATAATTTATCACGGCTTGATAACCGTCAAAGTTCATTAAATTGATCATGGTAGTACCCCATTTACCTCTAACCACCGACGAATACTGCTGACCGCTCCTTTATCAGCATCAGGCGACGGATGTGGTCGGTGGAATACTCTTCTTTCACCAGACAACCTAACTCCAACTCGAGAGCCTTTGCCCAAAGTTTCATCTGACCCCATTTATCTCCATTTATCTTTAAATGGTTAGTTCCGCTAGTAGCGAAAGTAGTGAAGCTAACGAAACAAAAACGCAAACACTGGTTAATATTAGCCACAACACCTCGCTGTTCTTGCGCTCGCCATATTTTGTTCGAGCCTCATATTTTTCTTTCTGTGCGTCAGGCAAATACTCGAACATTGAAAACTTAACCGCTTTATCATCATTACTACCTGAAGGCGGCTTGTCCTTTAAGAATGCTGACTTTTGGATATCGAGTAAGGTAAGAGTTGTCATTCTAGCACCGACACTATTATAACCTTGCCATTTTCCAATGAAGGTTGAAATAATTGCTAAAAAGGAAAATAGACCGACAGACAGCGCAATATAATTTTCTGGCGCAATTTCTGAACAAGGATCAGGAATTATTGTTCTTGCAGCAAGAACAGATGAAAAAAGCAACGCAGAGGCCGCGCCAAATAACCAGTTAATGAACTCAAGTCGATTCTTTATTAAATCTATCTCTCGCTCCTGAGCTTTTACACTGAACTCGTAAATCTCTTTTATTGTTTGGTCCATCAGGTTGTATTCCATCAATATGCGAGTTGAAAAATGCGACCAGCAACTTATTTTTGATAGCCATTGGTTTAAGGTGCGGCAGAATGCTTTTGATCGGAAAAGAAAAATCAGCATTTCTGACAACTCCTTGTCCGAAGAAAGTACGCTTGAGACTTGTGTTAACCGGAGAATATTACTCCATAGCAGTAAACACAACCGCCACCCCAAGCCAACTACGAAGTACCTCCTTACAATCCCCTGCAACCAGCCGAGCGGAGGCTTATTTTAGGGGGTAAGTACGCATGGATGCGTACGCAAGCATTGTCAGGCCATGGACGGCCTGTCAATGCGGCCCCCTAAAATCGGCCGGAGCGAGGGAACCCGCAGGGCTGAGATGCCGGGGTGGGCTTTCTTTTCGTTAGTTTTCTTTGCCCAAACAAAGAAAAGTAACTCGCCACGCCCGGCGACTCGGGCTTATAAAAAAGCCCGCGCTAGCGGCACCCAACCCTCAAGAACTACACGACAACGTCGAACACCCCGCCTTCGACCTCGCCCACTCCGGCCGCTTTTGCGCATAACACTCAAACTCCGGCTGCTCATCGTAAGGATGCCGCAACACCTCCAGCAACTCATCCACCGCGCCAAGCTCACCTTGCTCTACCCGCTCGGTCACTTGCTGCGATAAATAATTGCGCAGGACATATTTAGGGTTTACCGCATTCATACGCCGCTGGCGGTCGACGTTGCTCTCGCCGCTGTCACGCAAGCTTTGTTGGCTGCGCTTGCGGTAAGCACTCAGCCACTCGCAAGTAGCGGTAATAACTTTGTGTGAAGGCGCTTGGTAATAGGCGTCCATTAATGGTGCCAGCTGCTCGGCCTCGCTTAACTGATCGGCTTGTGGGCTTATATCCACCTGCGCGAGTTGCCGAAAAAAGATCGTCATGTCGGTTTCGGTTTGAGTTAGCAGCTCTAGTAACGACTCGATCAACTCGCCATCACTCGCTTGCGGTTTGTCACCTTCACTATAGCTGGCCAGCCCAAGCTTGGCGGCCATATCGGCGGCGCGGCACTGGGCGAAGGTTTCACCGTAGACTTTAAGCGCATCCTCTAGCGGTTTCGCCTCGCCTACTAACGGGTAAATGGCATTGGCCAAGCGCACCAAGTTCCACAGGCCGATATTAGGTTGGGCACCATAACTGTAGCGTTTGTGTTCTGCATCGGTGGTGTTGGGGGTCCACTCGGGGTCGTAACCTTCTAGCCAACCGTAAGGGCCGTAATCAATGGTGTCGCCGGTAATGGATAGGTTGTCGGTATTCATCACGCCGTGCACAAACCCCACTCGCATCCAGTGGGCAATGGTGCGGGCGGTGCGGGCGGCGACTTCGGCAAACCACTCGACATAGACCTCGGGGCTGGGCTCGCGATTTGCTAACAACTCAGGGAAGTCGGCTTTCAGAGTAAAATCGGCCAGCTGCTTTAATACTTTTCGCTCGTCACGACTGGCAAAAATCTCAAACGAACCAAACCGTACAAACGAGCGCGCCACCCGGCACACCACGGCACCCGGCTCGTACTCTGGGTGACCATCGTAAAACATATCACGCAGTACTTTATCGCCAGTGAGGCTTAAGCTGAGCGCCCGCGTGGTGGGCACACCCAAATGGTGCATGGCCTCGCTGCACAAGTACTCGCGCACAGACGAGCGCAATACCGCCAAACCATCGGCGTGGCGTGAGTAAGGCGTGGGGCCTGCGCCTTTAAGCTGTAACGTCCAGTGTTGGCCTTGGTGGACAACCTCACCTAAGTTAATCGCTCGGCCATCGCCCAGCTGCCCGGCCCAGTTACCAAACTGGTGGCCGCCGTAGCACATGGCGTAGCTTTGCATACCGGGCAACAGTTGATTGCCGCTAAACACGCGAGTAAAGGTATCGCCGCTGGCCGCAACTGGATCTAGGCCGATAAGCTCGGCCACCTCGGGTGAGGATGAGAGTAATTGCGGCTTGGTGGTCGCTTTAGGGGTAACGAGCGAATAGCAGGCACCATACACTTGGTGCGGCAAGTTAGCGGTAGATGTATCAGCCACTAACTCACCCGGTAGCTCGCGGATAAAACGGTTGTCAAACGCGAGTTCTGTTAAGGCCAGCATAAGTTTTGCCCCTAAAAATGGCCATTGTAGCATTCGTGCCCGCACACTATTAAGTCGGCGGATCAACCCTGTCCATCGTATTACTATTGATGCGGTACCAGCCTGCCACACTATAACGTTTGCGCTTTGCCGGCAGCACCTGATGCGGGAAGCGCTCGCTCAAAAAGACCACTAACCGGCCGGCTTTGGGGCTAAGTTGTTCGATAACCTCATCAGTTGCTTCATCGTACAATACCAGCTCTCCCCCATCGCCTGCCGACCAGCTGGGGTTAAGATACAACACGGTAGATAACACGCGATTGGAATCCCCCTTAAAGGCATCGACATGTTTTTTATAAAAGGTGCCCACGGGGTAGTAGGCAAGATGACTTTCGTAATCAAACAGCCCCATAAATAAACGTCGATTTAAGGCTAACCGCAACTGCTCCATCGCCGCTAAAAATGTTGCCGCTGCCGCCGAACCGCCCTCTAACCAACAAATACGATCGCCACGTATATCAAGAGCAATAGCGTGCTCTTCTTGGCGGCCGATTCCGGCTGTTTTAAAATGACAGTCTGGATGATCAAACTCGGCTCGCAATGCGGCGGTTACCTCGGGAGTAAAAAAGTCATTCACCACCGCATAGCCGCGCTCGACCAATGCATCGGCCAGTACGTCAAAGATCTGTTCCGGTGAGTCTGCGGCAAAGGGAGCAGCGCCGACGATATCAAGCATAGCGTAGTCTCTAAACCGCCTGTATACGCCAGTACCTATAGACAAGCAAGCAAGTTATTGTCCAAAGAGCAACTGTGCTAAAGTCATCGCAGCTTTTAAGGGGTGATAGATGAACCTAAAACAAAAAATTCAGCATCATATTGATGTGCCATTGGCGCAAAGTTTTAAGCAGTTTCGACTGGGTAGTATGACTTTTTTTGCGGGACTGGTGATTATTTTTGGCGTATCGCAACTACTAACACCAAGTCTTACCCAGGAGCTTCTTACACTGTTAGGCCTCGTGATTACCGCCCTGGGTTTTGGCATTGCCATGCTCGCCCAAGTGCGCATGATGCTGGGGCGTCTGACGGCTTTTTGGCAAATCCCTAAGGATTAAGCTCCGCCGGTAACTTCTGTCGGGTGTAAATATCGTAACGGCTCGACTTACCCTCTAACCGATAACTTGGCGTAGTATCGGCTAAATCGGGGGCTTTGCGCGGCCGCTTTACCACCACTCGATAGGTGGCCAGGGCGCGAGCTTTAGCCAGCAGCTCTGCCGCGTCAAGATCAGCCCCTACCACCTGGTGGAAAGCCTGCATTTCTTTTTTAACATCGGCCGATTTGCCCCGCGAGGGAAACATGGGGTCGAGGTATATGACATCTGGCGCAAGCTGTTCGGGTGGCGCAAGCAAGTAGTCTCGGGCATCGGCTGGTTGCAAACTTAAGCGGTTTACAATCTCAATAAGCTCTGAATCGGCGCCGGCGTAAGCGCGCTGCAAACCATCATTTAACAGCGCCCAAACCAATGGTGAACGCTCCAGCATGGTTACTTGGCAGCCGAGCGTTGCCAGCACAAAAGCATCGCGACCAAGCCCTGCGGTAGCGTCTAGCACGCGCGGTTTAACCCGCGCACCAACCCCTACGGCTTTAGCAATCATCTGGCCTTTGCCACCGCCAAATAAACGCCTATGGTTGACCGCACCGGTTAAAAAATCGACTCGCACCGGCCCCGGCGCCTTGCGACCTGTTTGCTGCAAGCTGACACCATCGGCGGCAAACAACAAAGCAAACGGGGGCTCTTGTAGATCGGCGGGATCAATTTGCAGCAACAACTCACAGCCAAGCGCACGCGCAGCGGTGGCCGCCGCTGCGCGTCTGGCTGGGTTATCGCTTGAATCGTTAACAATGACTACCGTTTGCACCATGTTTAGGCCTTTTTGATCTTGTCGCACTGACTGTTGCCAAGCGTTTACCTAAAAGGCGCCGCCTAGCTAAAGGCGGCTATAGTAACAAAACGATAAAGAAATGGCTTATTACAGAGGTGAGAGTTGGATCTCTACTCGGCGGTTTTGCTCACGACCGGCTGAATTTGAGTTGCTGGCAATAGGGTAACGCGGGCCGTAGCCGGTTGCCTTCATACGGCTGTAAACAACTTTACGCTCGCCTAGGTAATCGCGTACGCTTTGCGCCCGACGCTCACTCAACAACTGGTTAAAATCGTTAGAGCCGGTTGAGTCAGTGTGACCTCCGATATTAACCGCAGTTTTGTTAAACTCGGTCAAGACTACGGCGACAGAATTAAGCACGTCGTAAAACTGCGGACGGATATTGTACTTACCCGTCTCAAAGGTAATATTGCCGGGCATAATTAAGTTGATGTTGTCGCCGTTGCGCTGTACCTGTACACCACTGCCCTGCAGCTGTTGGCGCAGTTCGGTTTCTTGCGTATCCATATAATAGCCAACACCGCCGCCAATAGCGCCGCCGGCAACTGCACCGGTAAGTGCGCCCTTACCGCGATCTTTTTTACTGGACGAGGCAACCCCAACTGCGGCACCAGCCACCGCACCAATAATGGCGCCTGCGGAAGTATTATTGGTTTTGCTCTCACCGGTGTACGGATCGGTTGTGGTACAAGCGGCCAACGTACATACCAGTGTTGCTGTGAAAAATTTGTTCATTAAAATTTCCTTGTCATCTGCAGTTAGGGATATGCTATACCATTAAATATACGAATGGCTTGTATGTTTACACATTTATACGGATTAACCACTATGGCTCAGATACATCTTCGCACAAATGGTTTTTGGCGCGTTGCCAATAACTACGCAACAATCACCGTAATTGGATTACTCAGCCTAGTATCGGCGTGTAGTCATTACGATTTTTCAATTAATGATAATGTTGTTTATACGCCTAAAGCGTTATTCCAAAATTATCATATTACCGACAGCAATCTGGCAAGCTGCATAGAGCAAACCATTAGCGATAATAAAATTACTCGGGCACTAGATCTTACGCGTTTGCGCTGCACCCATGCGGGAATAACAACACTGGGCGGCATCGAGACTTTTTACGGCTTAATACAATTGGATTTGCGCGATAACACCATTACAGAGATTAAAGTGCTAGAAAAACTAAGCCGTTTAGAGGTTGTATTGCTGGGTAATAACAACATAAGTGATATCGCACCGCTACTGCACTTATTAAAGCTGGTAGAGCTCGATCTAGAAGAAAACCCGACCAAAGATTGTCAGAGTATGAAGCAATTAAACCGTGCGGTAGAAGAAAATAATGGCTTGTTATTAACGCCCCCAAGCTGCACACCTTAGCGCTAACGGACACAGTAAAGAACAGGTTAAACCCACTTAAGCGATAAAAATTAACCCGAGGGTGTTGCGAAACTGGCGCACCACCTTCATTTTGACCGGCTCGGAATTAATGGGGCCCACGACTTTGCGAAACATCACTGCCATTTCGGTGCCCAACGGCGGCAAAGGCTGACTTTCTACCTGTACCTGTGCCCCGCCATCGGATATATCCATGGTAAAACCAACCAAGGTGCCAAACGCCGGGTGGGTCATTTCCACTCGGATACTGCGGCTAGTACGTTCGTGCTGTCGACGCTCAATCACCAGCAGACTCCTTAATTAAAATAAACCATTATTATTGTTACAACGATCAACCAGCGCCGACCACAAAACAGCTCGCACGCCAGACGTTTTACTACAGCTAAGTATAGCCGCTTATGTTAAAGCCGTGTTAAGCGCTAGCAGCGGTCACCACGGGACCTGCGGTTAACGACAACCAATCAAAACCTTCGTCTTGACCGGCGTAAATAACTTCGGCGACATTGGCCGTAACAGGTAATAAGGCCTCACGCGCACGCTCGATAGAATTGTTTTTTTGACTGATATGCGCAATCACTAAATACTGCAACCTAGTGCAATCGACCCGAGCTAAAAAGCCCGCCGTTTGTTGGTTGCTAAGGTGTCCCCAAGGGCCACCGACGCGAGTTTTAAGCGATGGCGGGTACGGCCCACTGGCCAGCATCATCGGGTCGTGATTTGCCTCCAACACCAACGCATCGCAATTTTGGTACATATCTTCTACGTGAGGCGACACCGTACCTAGATCGGTTAAAACCCCCAAACGCACACCACCACAAGAAAATATAAACTGCGCCGGTTCGCGTGCATCATGAGGCACGGCTACCGGCTCGACGGTCATATCTCCCAAGCAAAAACTTTGGTAGGCCTCTATTAAATGCAGCTCGGGTAATTTGCCAAGATCGCGGCTATGGTAGGTGCCGGGTGTCATATACACCGGTAAATTAAAGCGCCGCGCCAGTGCCGCGACGCCTTTTATATGGTCGGCGTGTTCGTGGGTAACAAGAACCGCGGTAAGGTCGTGAGCCGTTTTGCCCAACCGCTCTAACCGAGCGCAGGTTTCTTTTACACTAAAGCCACAGTCGATCAGTAACGTACCGTTTGAGCGTTCACCCGTCCACTCGACAATAGTAGCATTACCACGACTGCCACTGCCTAGAGACGCCACCCGCATACTGTATCCTTGATTCAATCGGGCGCCTTAGACGCCCAATCATTAAATAAGATTTTTGCGCAGTATTGTTAACAAGTCGCGCGATGTACGAGCATCTAAACGTTTACCGTAAGGGTCGCGCAAACGCACTGTATAGTTGTCTGCCTCACCTTGAATAAACAACAGATAACCGGGTGCATTAGCAAGCGTTGGCTCGGCTTTACGATTAGACAGTGGCGCCACAGCAAACTCATCACCTTTAGGCACTAGGGTGAGTAGTTGCGCTAAGCTATAAGGGCTTTTTACCACAAGGTTTTTATCGCCCGAGAACCAGCCGCTAAACCAACCCTCATCTTCTGCCTCAATCGGCTCGTAATGCAGATAATAAATACCATCTTCGGACTGGCTCTCATAGATCGAGAAGCCGTCTTGACGCATGGCATGATACAACGTGGCTTTGGCGCGAGCTTCGCTTAAGCGAATCTTCATTACCGGTTCATTTTGCTCGACCACTAACGCTGATTTGGCGTCACCGCCGATAGCTTGCGCTAATAACGAGGTGCCGCCCAAAGTTTCGTCTTGTGCAAGTGTCGCGGCAAGCTCATCCAACATCCACGCTTCGCGCTCGGATGAACTTGAAGCGGCAGGCCAAGCAGGTGCATCGGCGGTGTTGTTGCCGTCAATACTTTGATGTAAGACGTGAATTTCGCTGGTTTCTGGCTGTACACCTTGATCGATCTGTACACGGTAGCGATCTGTAGTGCTTAGGTCAGATTTAAATTGCAGCCAATGGCTGTCAACCAAGCCACGACCAATATCGGCGTTGGCAACATCGATATTATTGTCGTTCATAAAGGCCCGTACACGTGGCCATACTTCGCCGGGAGAGACGTTCATCAGAATCCAACGCTCGCTGGCAAGGCGCTGAATTTTAACGTTCTCTTGCATCAAGTTGGTCGCCAACGGTTGTGGGCGCGGCACTTTAGAGCTTCCCTCGTGAGCTATATCGTCAAACTCACTCGCGGTAATCGGCGGGATTGGGTAGCGCTCGCCCAATTTGTCGCTCTTCATGCCTTCGGGTACTTTTAACGGCTCGGTTTTTTCGGCTTTTTGATAATCGCCTTCACGATTACGAAAGTAGGCTTCGTCACCCCAAAAAATTCCGCACCCCGATAGCATGATCACCAGAGTTAATACACTTACACCCCGCAGGGAAGTTGCTTTTATCATCTTGGTATCTTCAATCTTTTTAAATCAATCCAGTTTCACGTAACGCGGTGCGAACCTGCTCGTGGTACGCCGCTGACAGTTGCGTCAACGGCAGGCGAATTCCGGGGTTAATCATTCCCATTTCGGCCAGTGCCCATTTTACCGGGATTGGGTTTGCCTCGAGGAACATAGCGCGGTGCAGTGACATTAACGAATCGTTAATCGCGCGCGCCTCATCGGCTTTGCCAGCAATGGCCAGCTCACACATTTGCGCCAGCTTGCTGGGTATGACATTAGCAGTCACAGAAATATCCCCATGACCGCCCAACAACATTAATTCAACCGCGGTTTCATCATCACCCGAGATCACTTTAAAGCCGTCCGGGGCACCATCGATAATGGTTTTGGCTCGCACCAAGTCTCCGGTGGCCTCTTTAATACCGATAATATTGGGCAGTTTAGCCAGCTCTAAAACCACATCGGGCTGCATATCAACCGCAGTGCGGCCCGGTACGTTGTACAGCAATTGCGGGATATCTACCGCCCGAGCGATATACTCGTGGTGTAAATACAAGCCGCGCTGAGTGGGCTTGTTGTAGTAAGGCGTTACCAGCAAGCAAACATCGGCACCAGCGGCTTTTGCACCCTCGGTAAGCTCTACGGCCTCGGAGGTGGAGTTAGCGCCAGTACCAGCAATAACAGGCACCCTGCCGGCAACCTGGCCGACCACGTGTTTGATAACGGCCAAGTGCTCATCGACATTTAAGGTGGCCGACTCGCCAGTGGTGCCCACGGCGGCTATCGCGTGAGTGCCCTGAGCCAAATGCCAATCTAGCAATTTTGTAAGTGCCGGCCAATCAACACTGCAATCGGCGTTCATGGGGGTTACCAAAGCAACCATACTGCCTTGAATCATAGGTTCTCCAACTTTGGGGTACACAGGGGGCAACTCTAGCGCTCCCGGCTCGGGGCCGATGGGCCATCGAGAGATAATACAGCGCCAAACTCTGGCGACATGTTACGCACCGCTCGCGGCACACACAAGCGTCATTTTTTAAAGTCGAGCATTCGCTGTAACGGCTTCATGGCTTGCTCGGCCAGCGCCTGCGCAACAAATATCTCGTTGTCGTCGCGCTCAAACACTGTGGCTAAATTGTCCAGCGCGTTAAGTGCCATCCACGGGCAATTGGCACAACTACGGCACGTTGCACCGCTGCCGGCGGTGGGTGCCACATGAAAAATTTTATCGGGGCAACGTTGCTGCATTTTATAAAAGATGCCTTGATCTGTCGCGACAATAAACTCGCGATTAGGCAGCGCCTCGGCGGCGTTAATAAGCTGCGAGGTAGAACCTACCACATCCGCCAAGTCGACCACGGACTGAGGCGACTCTGGGTGCACCAGCACGGCTGCATCGGGGTACAAGGTTTTTAAATCCTCAATGCCGCGCGCTTTAAATTCCTCGTGCACAATACAAGCGCCGTCCCACAACAGTACATCGGCACCGGTTTGCTTTTGCACATAAGTGCCCAGGTGCTTATCGGGTGCCCATATAATCTTCTCGCCTTGTTTGTCTAAATGATCCACCACATCCAGCGCAATGCTAGAAGTTACCACCCAATCGGCACGGGCTTTAACGGCCGCCGAGGTGTTGGCATAGACAACCACAGTACGATCTGGGTGAGCATCGCAAAACGCGGCAAATTCATCGGCGGGACAGCCAATATCAAGCGAGCAGGTAGCCTCTAACGTTGGCATTAGCACGCGTTTATGGGGCGTCAAGATTTTAGCCGTCTCGCCCATAAACTTAACCCCAGCGACAATCAGGGTGGTGGCACTATGCTCTTTGCCAAAGCGTGCCATCTCTAACGAATCAGACACGCAGCCGCCGGTTTCTTCGGCCAGCTCTTGAATGATCGGATCGGTATAATAGTGTGCGACCAACACCGCATTGTGCTTAATCAACAAGGCTTTAATGCGGATTTTAAGCTCAGCTTGCTGCTCGGGAGTAAGCGCAGGCTCAGAGCTTAAGCCCGCCAAATGATCTTGTACCACTTGGCGATCAGATGCCAACGGCGGTATTGCAGACGTTGTTTTTTGAGTCATATGGATTACCACGGTCGCACCCACTTTGTGCGGGCTCTTACTGGGGCGGTATTCTACCATATCTTATGGCGCTATCTGGAACGCAGATAACACGGATTTTTAGACATGACTTGATTGTCGTTACGACTCGAAAACTGAGAGGCCACGCCCTAGCGCTATCGTTAAGACACAAAAAAAGCCAGGGGAAGCCCTAGCTTTTAGCGTGCCCTTACGGGCTGAATATGGTGGGTCGTACTGGATTCGAACCAGTGACCAATTGGTTAAAAGCCAACTGCTCTACCAACTGAGCTAACGACCCATAAACTGATTGTAACTGTAACGCGTCTTAATTTAGACGACGTACCCTTGCGGGGAAAGATGGTGGGTCGTACTGGATTCGAACCAGTGACCAATTGGTTAAAAGCCAACTGCTCTACCAACTGAGCTAACGACCCATTCTAATGCGTTTAAATGCTTTGGCAGACGGCCAAAACGGTGTTGCTAACGCCTTAAAAGAGGCGCACATAATAATGATTTGATCAGAAAAAACAAGCGGTTTTTTACAATACGGCCGTAATAAATGGCAATTGATCAATAACTTAACAACTCCGCTGGAAATTTCGGCAGAGCTAGCGGTAACGAGTTGGGTCGTCGACCCCAGCCATTTCAAAGCCAGTGCGACGCAACCGGCAGCTATCGCACACCCCGCAAGCACGACCATCATCATCAGCTTGATAGCACGATACGGTCAAACCGTAATCTACCCCTAACGCCACGCCTCGCTTAACAATATCGGCTTTACTTAAATCCATCAGAGGCGTTCGCACCCTCAGCCTATGCCCTTCGGTACCCGCGCGGGTCGCCAAATTCGCCATAGCCTCGTAGGCGGCAATATAATCGGGCCGGCAATCCGGATAACCCGAATAGTCCACCGCATTTACCCCAATGAAAATATCAGCGGCGCCAAGCACCTCAGCCCAACCCAACGCAATCGACAAAAACACTGTATTGCGCGCTGGCACATAGGTAATGGGAACTCCAGTGGTGTGCTCTTCAGGCACATCGATAGAGGTATCCGTTAACGCCGAGCCCCCAATCGCGCCAAGATCTAAGGTGATTACTTTATGCTCAACACTGCCCAACGCCTTGGCCGCGCGTTCAGCCGCTACCAGCTCGGCACGCATCCGCTGACCGTAGTCAAAGCTAATGCTGTAACACTCGAAACCCTCGGCGCGGGCGATTGCCAGTGCGGTAGTAGAGTCCAAACCACCGGACACCAACACAACTGCTTTTTTTTGGCTCATGACTGCCTTCTCACTTATTCAACGATGATTTAACTATGCTTATCACGCGGCATTAACGACCTGGGCTATCGTCCCACAACAACTTATGCAGCTGCAGCTGATAGCGCACCGGTAAATTATCGGCCACGATCCACTCGCCCAAGGCGCGCTCATCCACCTGCCCATAGCTTGGCGACATCAACACATCATCGACTCGCTCGGCAAGTTGGCGTTCATCGATTTTTAATCTTGCCCAGTCGTAGTCCTCACGTGAGCAAATCACAAACTTTATCTGATCGGACGGCTTTAACGTGGCGAGATTATCCCATAGGTTGCGATGCGACTCACCCGAACCTGGCGTTTTTAAGTCCATAACCTTCACCACCCGCGCATCGACCTCATCCAGCGCTATAGCGCCGCTGGTCTCTAGAGATACGTTATACCCAACATCGCATAATGCGCTCAAAAGCTCTAAACAGGCGCGTTGCGCCAGTGGCTCGCCGCCAGTTACACACACATAGCGAGGCTTAAAGCTTGCCACCTGTGCCAGCACCGCATCAAGACTCATGCGCTCACCGCCGTAAAAGGCGTACTCACTGTCACAGTAATGACAACGCAGTGGGCAGCCTGTTAGGCGCACAAATACCGTCGGTCGCCCCGATGTATTTGACTCCCCCTGCAAGGAGTAAAAAATTTCAGTGATTTTAACGGTTACTGCATTCATAAACGTGATCTGCTTGGCGCCGAGCGCCGGGAACTGATATTCTAAGTGGCTATGCGACAACTGCCGCAGGAGCCTCGATGAAACTGGCTAGATCTAAAAAAGAACAGCGCCAAGAACTGGACGCTTTGATGCGCGATTATCTTGAACACGGCGGCGCCATTAATGAAGTGGCGCGAGGCATATCCGGCCGTCTCGACAACCGCCAAGCGCTACCCCATGTATTTGATAAAAAAGCCGAACCCGACACCCGCACCCCAGTATCGGATGAGATTGCCGCGATTGAGGAGCGCCGTAAACCAAAGCCAGCCGCGCGCGCAACATCCCCGAAAAAACTCAACCGCGCCCGTAAAAAGATCATCTACGATGAATTTGGCGAGGCGCTGCGCTGGGAGTGGGAAAGCTAAAAAAACACCCACTCCCACACATCACGCAGACAACTCTTTTAGTCCACCAAACCGTAATCGCGACGTAGAATATCGATAATTTCCTGCTTAGGGTTATCGCTTAACACTATCGCTTCACCGGTGATTTTCTCGGCAATACTGCGATAGGTTTCCGATACTTGCATCAACACCGAGGCAGGCAAAGCATTGTCTTTTGCCAGAGCATTACGCTCATCCATGCGATCTTTATTAAGCAAAATATCAGGGTCTGGGAAGTAATTTAGCAGCAACTGGCGGAACTCTTCTTTCGATTTTTCCACCACCTTGCCATCGCGATAGCTTGGGCCATCCCAAATACGTGAGGAATCAGGGGTGCCTACTTCATCCATATAAATCAGCTTATCGTTGCCCGCCGCATCGGTGACATAGCCAAATTCAAACTTAGTATCGACAAAGATTTGGTCAAGCGCCGCCAGTGCGTCACTAATAACATCAAAGCCTTCTTTAAGCAGGCGCTCGTAGTACTCGATGTCATCTTTGCTCTTGAAGTTAAACGCCTCAAAGTTAGCTTCGATATCGGCGCGGGTGATGTTGACATCATCGGCCTCGGGCACCCCCGGTATACCTTTAAGAATCCCTTTAGTAGAGGGCGTAATCAGCAGCTCAGGCAACTTTTGGTCTTTTTGCAAGCCATCGGGGATCTCGATACCACAAAACTCGCGGCCACCTTTAGCGTAATCACGCCACATGGAGCCGGTAATATACTGACGGCAAATAGCCTCGATCATCACTGGACGAGCTTTTTGCACAATCCAGATAAACGGGTGCGGAATATCCAAAATATGGCTGTCAGCCAAACCTTGCTCGCGAAACAAACGGAACCAGTGATTGGAGATAGCATTAAGCGCTGCCCCTTTGCCCGGCACACCGTTCATGCCACCCTCACCGTGCCAAATGCAATCAAAAGCTGAGATACGGTCGCTGATCACCATAATCGCCAGCGGCGCATCGGCGGCTACGTTG
>NZ_LFIJ01000001.1:1452077-1975709 GCF_001187555.1 Gilvimarinus polysaccharolyticus
CGGCGGGACAGCCAATATCAAGCGAGCAGGTAGCCTCTAACGTTGGCATTAGCACGCGTTTATGGGGCGTCAAGATTTTAGCCGTCTCGCCCATAAACTTAACCCCAGCGACAATCAGGGTGGTGGCACTATGCTCTTTGCCAAAGCGTGCCATCTCTAACGAATCAGACACGCAGCCGCCGGTTTCTTCGGCCAGCTCTTGAATGATCGGATCGGTATAATAGTGTGCGACCAACACCGCATTGTGCTTAATCAACAAGGCTTTAATGCGGATTTTAAGCTCAGCTTGCTGCTCGGGAGTAAGCGCAGGCTCAGAGCTTAAGCCCGCCAAATGATCTTGTACCACTTGGCGATCAGATGCCAACGGCGGTATTGCAGACGTTGTTTTTTGAGTCATATGGATTACCACGGTCGCACCCACTTTGTGCGGGCTCTTACTGGGGCGGTATTCTACCATATCTTATGGCGCTATCTGGAACGCAGATAACACGGATTTTTAGACATGACTTGATTGTCGTTACGACTCGAAAACTGAGAGGCCACGCCCTAGCGCTATCGTTAAGACACAAAAAAAGCCAGGGGAAGCCCTAGCTTTTAGCGTGCCCTTACGGGCTGAATATGGTGGGTCGTACTGGATTCGAACCAGTGACCAATTGGTTAAAAGCCAACTGCTCTACCAACTGAGCTAACGACCCATAAACTGATTGTAACTGTAACGCGTCTTAATTTAGACGACGTACCCTTGCGGGGAAAGATGGTGGGTCGTACTGGATTCGAACCAGTGACCAATTGGTTAAAAGCCAACTGCTCTACCAACTGAGCTAACGACCCATTCTAATGCGTTTAAATGCTTTGGCAGACGGCCAAAACGGTGTTGCTAACGCCTTAAAAGAGGCGCACATAATAATGATTTGATCAGAAAAAACAAGCGGTTTTTTACAATACGGCCGTAATAAATGGCAATTGATCAATAACTTAACAACTCCGCTGGAAATTTCGGCAGAGCTAGCGGTAACGAGTTGGGTCGTCGACCCCAGCCATTTCAAAGCCAGTGCGACGCAACCGGCAGCTATCGCACACCCCGCAAGCACGACCATCATCATCAGCTTGATAGCACGATACGGTCAAACCGTAATCTACCCCTAACGCCACGCCTCGCTTAACAATATCGGCTTTACTTAAATCCATCAGAGGCGTTCGCACCCTCAGCCTATGCCCTTCGGTACCCGCGCGGGTCGCCAAATTCGCCATAGCCTCGTAGGCGGCAATATAATCGGGCCGGCAATCCGGATAACCCGAATAGTCCACCGCATTTACCCCAATGAAAATATCAGCGGCGCCAAGCACCTCAGCCCAACCCAACGCAATCGACAAAAACACTGTATTGCGCGCTGGCACATAGGTAATGGGAACTCCAGTGGTGTGCTCTTCAGGCACATCGATAGAGGTATCCGTTAACGCCGAGCCCCCAATCGCGCCAAGATCTAAGGTGATTACTTTATGCTCAACACTGCCCAACGCCTTGGCCGCGCGTTCAGCCGCTACCAGCTCGGCACGCATCCGCTGACCGTAGTCAAAGCTAATGCTGTAACACTCGAAACCCTCGGCGCGGGCGATTGCCAGTGCGGTAGTAGAGTCCAAACCACCGGACACCAACACAACTGCTTTTTTTTGGCTCATGACTGCCTTCTCACTTATTCAACGATGATTTAACTATGCTTATCACGCGGCATTAACGACCTGGGCTATCGTCCCACAACAACTTATGCAGCTGCAGCTGATAGCGCACCGGTAAATTATCGGCCACGATCCACTCGCCCAAGGCGCGCTCATCCACCTGCCCATAGCTTGGCGACATCAACACATCATCGACTCGCTCGGCAAGTTGGCGTTCATCGATTTTTAATCTTGCCCAGTCGTAGTCCTCACGTGAGCAAATCACAAACTTTATCTGATCGGACGGCTTTAACGTGGCGAGATTATCCCATAGGTTGCGATGCGACTCACCCGAACCTGGCGTTTTTAAGTCCATAACCTTCACCACCCGCGCATCGACCTCATCCAGCGCTATAGCGCCGCTGGTCTCTAGAGATACGTTATACCCAACATCGCATAATGCGCTCAAAAGCTCTAAACAGGCGCGTTGCGCCAGTGGCTCGCCGCCAGTTACACACACATAGCGAGGCTTAAAGCTTGCCACCTGTGCCAGCACCGCATCAAGACTCATGCGCTCACCGCCGTAAAAGGCGTACTCACTGTCACAGTAATGACAACGCAGTGGGCAGCCTGTTAGGCGCACAAATACCGTCGGTCGCCCCGATGTATTTGACTCCCCCTGCAAGGAGTAAAAAATTTCAGTGATTTTAACGGTTACTGCATTCATAAACGTGATCTGCTTGGCGCCGAGCGCCGGGAACTGATATTCTAAGTGGCTATGCGACAACTGCCGCAGGAGCCTCGATGAAACTGGCTAGATCTAAAAAAGAACAGCGCCAAGAACTGGACGCTTTGATGCGCGATTATCTTGAACACGGCGGCGCCATTAATGAAGTGGCGCGAGGCATATCCGGCCGTCTCGACAACCGCCAAGCGCTACCCCATGTATTTGATAAAAAAGCCGAACCCGACACCCGCACCCCAGTATCGGATGAGATTGCCGCGATTGAGGAGCGCCGTAAACCAAAGCCAGCCGCGCGCGCAACATCCCCGAAAAAACTCAACCGCGCCCGTAAAAAGATCATCTACGATGAATTTGGCGAGGCGCTGCGCTGGGAGTGGGAAAGCTAAAAAAACACCCACTCCCACACATCACGCAGACAACTCTTTTAGTCCACCAAACCGTAATCGCGACGTAGAATATCGATAATTTCCTGCTTAGGGTTATCGCTTAACACTATCGCTTCACCGGTGATTTTCTCGGCAATACTGCGATAGGTTTCCGATACTTGCATCAACACCGAGGCAGGCAAAGCATTGTCTTTTGCCAGAGCATTACGCTCATCCATGCGATCTTTATTAAGCAAAATATCAGGGTCTGGGAAGTAATTTAGCAGCAACTGGCGGAACTCTTCTTTCGATTTTTCCACCACCTTGCCATCGCGATAGCTTGGGCCATCCCAAATACGTGAGGAATCAGGGGTGCCTACTTCATCCATATAAATCAGCTTATCGTTGCCCGCCGCATCGGTGACATAGCCAAATTCAAACTTAGTATCGACAAAGATTTGGTCAAGCGCCGCCAGTGCGTCACTAATAACATCAAAGCCTTCTTTAAGCAGGCGCTCGTAGTACTCGATGTCATCTTTGCTCTTGAAGTTAAACGCCTCAAAGTTAGCTTCGATATCGGCGCGGGTGATGTTGACATCATCGGCCTCGGGCACCCCCGGTATACCTTTAAGAATCCCTTTAGTAGAGGGCGTAATCAGCAGCTCAGGCAACTTTTGGTCTTTTTGCAAGCCATCGGGGATCTCGATACCACAAAACTCGCGGCCACCTTTAGCGTAATCACGCCACATGGAGCCGGTAATATACTGACGGCAAATAGCCTCGATCATCACTGGACGAGCTTTTTGCACAATCCAGATAAACGGGTGCGGAATATCCAAAATATGGCTGTCAGCCAAACCTTGCTCGCGAAACAAACGGAACCAGTGATTGGAGATAGCATTAAGCGCTGCCCCTTTGCCCGGCACACCGTTCATGCCACCCTCACCGTGCCAAATGCAATCAAAAGCTGAGATACGGTCGCTGATCACCATAATCGCCAGCGGCGCATCGGCGGCTACGTTGTAGCCTTTCTCGGCGATCAGGCGGCGACTATCGGCCTCTGTCAACCAATACACACTGCGAACTTTACCGCTGTGTACCGGTTGTTCGGTGCGAATGGGTAAATCGTTGTTAACGGCAAGCACTCTGTCAGCCAGACTCATAAAATAGCCCTTTGTTGTTGCGCGATTGTTGCTGCGCGATTCTAGTTACGCCACTGCTGCGTAAATGAGAGAAATAAGAAAAGCCGGCGATATTAGCAGATTCGCTCGGCTGTGACACGTTTTGCCGCGATTCGCCGCAAAACGGACAGGCCAAACAGTAACAGGTCCAATCGAAACGGCCGCCAGGCGACGGCCGTCAAACTACATATTAAAGAGATTCACAGCCAATCTTTAGCCTTAAAATACCACAGCGGTGCAATAGCCGATGCCAGCATAATACCCGTACCAATTAAATAGCCCCACTCACTATGCAAGCCTGGGATAAACTCAAAGTTCATCCCGTAAAAACTTGCCACCACTGTGGGCGGCAGAAAGATAACCGCCGCAATCGAGAAGGTTTTAATGATCTGGTTTTGCTCGATATTGATAAAACCCTGAGTAGAGTCCATCAAGAAGTTGATCTTATCGAACAAAAAGGCCGTGTGTGACATCAAGGTATCTACGTCACGCTTAATCTCGCGGGCGGTTTCCTGCAACTCAAAATGCTCGCGCAAATGGCGCTGCAAAAACGAAATTGAGCGCTGAGTATCCATCAGACACAAACGAATTTTACCGTTACTGTCCTCCAGCTTGGCCAAACGATCGATGGCATCCTCCAAGTCTGCATCATCGTCCTCCAGCACCGTATGGCTAACCTCTTCTAGCTTGCGGTGAATATCCTCTAGCACATCCGCGAGGTTCTCCACTTTTTGCTCAAACATGGTAATGAGTAGGTCTTGCGGCGAATGCGCTTGCACCTGCCCTCGCCGAGCGCGCATACGTAATAGCCTAAAGTCGGCCAGCTCACTGTCGCGTAGGGTGATTAGGCGCTTATCTTGCAAAATAAACGCGACGGTGGTGGTTAGATGGCGACCTTCGGTTGGCGATAAAAACAACGAGTGAACGTGAATGCCGGCACTGTCCTGAAAATAGCGCGCCGAGAACTCAATCTCTTCGACATCGTCAGACTCAGGTAACTCGGCGCGTAAAAATTTATTCAGCTCATCGCGTTCTTCGTCTGTAGGCTCAGCGGCATCAATCCATACAGCCGTTGCCATTGCCGCTTTAACGTTGTCGGGGTCGACATTTTGATCCCGTAATTTTGCGCCCTGAATATCGAACATTCTCAGCATACTTTCCACTCCATCCGAATGAGCCCATAGTTACATAATCATGCGTTATTTCTTTCTCCGCGGAGCATAGGGCGAAGCCTCACCCTCGGGCCGAGTCTTAAATCGTCGATGCACCCATAGATACTGCTCTGGGTGACGGCGCACAACCGATTCTATCACTGCATTAACAGCCGCCGCATCGGCAACATCATCGCCGCTCGGGAAATTTTGCAACGGCTCTTTAATTTCTACGTGATACACACCCTTTTCATCGCGGTAATGCTCGAAAGGCACCACTGCCGCGCGCCCCATTTGAGCCATCCTAGCGGTGGCCGTAACAGTGGCAGCCTGAATGCCAAAAAAAGGCGCAAACACGGTATTTTGCACACCATAATCTTGATCTGGCGCATACCAAATACGGTGCTTTTTACGTAAATTTTTCACTAACCTACGCACATCATCACGGGGGATGGTGCCACCCGAATAAGTTTCGCGGGCTCGCGCCATCGCCGCCGCCAGCAAAGGGTTACGATCCACCCGATAAATCATATCGCACTCAATGTTCAACCCCATAACACGCCCAGCGATATCCAGCGTGGAATAGTGCCCACCCAACAACAGTACGCCCTGCCCTTCATTGTACAGTCGATGCAGAATCTCCATCCCTTTTAGGGTATAGCGACCCTTAAATTTACGATCGGGGCCCCACAAGGCAACCGCAGTCTCAACAAAGCTTAAGCCTACATTGCGCAAGATATCGCGCACCAGCTGCTCGCGTTCAAGTTCGGACAAGCCTGGAAAACACAAGGCGACATTAACCTTAGCAATATCGCGCCGCGAGCCAGCAAAGCGGTAAAATAACGCACCCAACCACTCGCCCAGCTTGTAGCACAGCGCCCACGGCAAATGTGCCACCAATACAAAAATACCCAGCATCAGCCAAGTCGCCCAGAAACGCGGGTGACCATAACCGGCTAAACTTGTCCGAGTATCGTGCTCTTTTCGCGCCATTACCCTACCACCCCGTCGCGGTTAACCTACTGTAATCTATAAATCCCGGCGCGATTATAACAAGTGCGCCACCATCTTGTGATTAATCTATTACAATCTGTTAGTGTATTTAGAGAAACAACTTCGCCCCTTTGTACCCCAACCAATGAGACCGCACTTTGGACCCCAAAACCGACACAAGACTAATCGAGCTAAGCGCCAGACTGGATAAAACCCACGCGGATATGACCGCCAAGTTGGATGAGCTTTATCGCTTGCGCGAGGCATCCGATGGCGAACAGTGGCGTGAATACGAAGCCCAGATACGTGCCCTTAAAGAGCAAGAGATCCGCCTGCTTAAATCAAAGAACACGGCATGGATGGCACACTGGCTACGCAGCGATGGCGAGATCGAGGTAGTTGACGCGCCGCATCGCACGCTCGGTATAATTTTGATTGGTATCAGTATTATCGGCGCAGCCGCACTGGCAACCTTGTGGTGGTACCTAGATAGCGCTGGGAAACTATAGAGAGAGGTTTAAAAAGACAGGACTAAAAAAGAAATGGGCAGTCCCCGAGAACGAGAACTGCCCCAACAGGAGCGTAAATCAATCTGAAGAATCGGCAGGTACTGCAGCGTCAATTAACGTCTGAAGCTCACCATTCTCATACATCTCGGTCACAATATCGCAACCGCCTACCAACTCGCCCTTTACCCACAATTGCGGATAAGTAGGCCAATTGGCGTACTGCTTTAGAGCTTCGCGAACATCTTGGTTGGCCAAGATATCCACGTATGCAAATCGTTTGTTGCAGCCCATTACCGCTTGCGAGGTACGCTGCGAAAACCCACACTGAGGCGCATTAGGAGAGCCTTTCATGTACAAAATAACTGGGTTTTCTGAAAGCTGTTGCTTGATGGTATCCAGTACTTCCATAATGCTAATTATTACCTCTTAAGATCTATCTGCAGGGCAAACCTGCTGGGCTGGCTATTCTACCGGAGTGCGGCATTCGATCCAAATATACCTAATGCTATTGCGCCCGATCTTAACTCTAATTAGCTTTAACTAACTTACCGAGAAGAAAGCCGGTCAAACCAGCCCGCCAAACAGGCGTCCATCATAACGTAAAGCACAGATAAATGGGATCCCAAAACAGTAACTATTTGCCATCTTATGGGTAAAAACCTGCTTTTTAATAGCCTAAATTACAATTTTAGCGCGCAGTTATAAGAGAACTCTAAATGACAGCGCTATCAGGCGAAACCTCCCTTGCGCTCAAATATTTATCGCGACACTTGCAGCCAACTTTTGGCCCGCGCCTTATAGACAACATTAACCAAGCTAAATGATTACCGTGACGTTAATCTTACAGTCGGCGCTTTACCAACGCCGTGGCTTTGTGACTTAACGGATCTTCGGGCCAGGGGTGTTTAGCGTAGCGGCCTCGTACCTCACGGCGCACATCGGGGTAAACCTCGCGCCAAAAAAAAGCCAAATCACGGGTCACCGCCAACGGCCTACCGGCGGGAGATAACAACTCAATCGCTAGGGCCACATCGGACGCCGGCAAACTAAAGGCAGCCACACCAAAAAACTCTTGCAGCTTAGCGGCGACACGCGGCTCACACATTTGCTCACCCGCGATAATATCCGCCGGCTGCTGGTCCCCCAGGTAATCCACCGCCACACTGCGGTCGCTAGGCAGGCTGACCTGTGCCGGCAGCCACCTATCTACCTCGCGCGCACCATCAAAACCTAGGTAGTAACGCAGCGCCTCCAGCAGTGGCAATGCAGTTAAGTCAGACTGTGGCGTTAAAAAGCTCAGTAACCATTGCGTGAGCGAGCCAAGTAAGGCCGTCTCGGACAAAGCCGGCAGCTGCACCCGCTGCTGCGCTTGCAGCAATCGGGCGCGCGCAAGCAAACTAAGCGCCGCCGTGGGCCACGGCACCCCAGCCAACCCCTGAGTACGAATAAACTGCAAGATAGCCTCTGGCACCTCACTCTCGGTTAATGGTCGCTCCGACTCATCGACCAACTGCCCGCCAACGCGATAGCAAGTGCGCTCAACCCAACGGCGGCGCTTAGCGCTGCCAAGTTGTTCCAGTGTCGATTCAACACTGGCCAGCTGCCGCACTTGTGCGGGGGTAAGGTCAACCGCCAAACCCACACCGACTTGCTCACGGCCACGCGCCATTATTTGCAGCACTAGCGCCCACTCACCTACATCGGCCAACTGAACGCTAACACCTGAGTTAATCCGGTAACGCCCCGATTCGCACCGGTGCGCTATACGGTCGGCAAACACTTGCGCTAAGCGCCCGGCCAAGGTTTGCGACAAGGGTGTAAGCTGAGCACTGGGAGCGATGGTCGCGCATAAATGTTGCTGCCAACGTTTGCTCAACTTGCGCCACTGGGGGTTGCGACGCGACTCCCGCTCGGCACTGCTTAGCCATTCTTCTAGGGTTGCCTCGGCGGTCAAATCAAAATGCAGCGCCAGTGCTAACAATAACAGCCACGGGTAATCTGTTAACGCGTCCTCCAGCAACAGCAGCAAAGCCGCAATTCGCGGGTGAGTACCCAACGCCGCAACGCGGCGGCCCTGCGCGGTAATTGCTCCGCCTTCATCTAACAGCTGCCAACGCCGCAAATGTTGTTGCGCGTGCTGCAGAGCCAAAGCTCCTGGCGGCTCCAGCCAAGGTAGCTGCGCCGCAGCTGTGCCCCAGTGAGCTAAGCGCAGCGCCAGCGGTAAGTAATCGGTGCGCCGAATCTCTGGCAGCGTTTGCGGTGCCAACGCCTCTGACTCGGGCCATAAACGAATGCAGCAACCGGCCTGCACCCGTCCAGCTCGGCCGCGCCGCTGCTGAGCACTGGCGCTGGATATACGACGAGTTTGCAGCCGAGTAACGCCAGTACGCTGCTCAAACGCAGGCTCGCGGGCAAGCCCGGAATCGATTACTAAGGTGACATCGGCAATAGTAAGCGAGGTTTCAGCAATATTAGTGGCTAAAATCACCCGTGCGCCACGGGCGGCATCCAAGGCGGCCAACTGCTCGACGCGATCCACACGACTATGCAAACAAAATACTAAAACCTCGGGGGCGGCAGCCTTAAGGGCTTGGCGGCACTCATCGATAGCGCGCCAGCCGGGCAAAAACACCAACACCGTGCACGCCTGCCAATTGGGGTGAGTGGCCAAGGCGCGCACCAGCTGTTGCGCTATCGGCTCGGCTCGCGAACCAACCTCACGGACGGGACAATAACTTACTTCGACAGGGTAACAACGCCCCGGCGAATACAAACTCATATCCACTTGCGTGCGCAGTGCCGCATCGGGCGTGGCCGACATCAATACCAGCTGTAAATCATCGCGTAAAATTGCGGTTTCTTGCAGCAGTGCCCACGCGGTATCTTGATCTACCGCGCGCTCGTGGATCTCATCAAGCATCACCGCGCTAACACCCACAAGTTCTGGATCGGCCAGCAAGCGCTGCAGCAGTACTCCCGGCGTCATAATCAATAATTGCGTTGCCGGCCCCTGGCAGCGATCAAATGCTACTTGATAGCCCACCGTTTGGCCCACATCATCGCCCACCAGTTCAGCCAAGCGGCGCGCCAACGTAATGGCAGGTAACACCCGCGGCTGAATCAACCATACCTGACCACGAGCCTGCTGTAACATCCACAAAGGAACCAACGTCGACTTACCTGCGCCAGGCTCAGCCTCCAGTAGAATGCTGCCGGCGCCCAATGCCGCCTCAAAGTCGGCACGCAAATCACTAATAGGAAGTATCGGATATTGATGGCTATTCACAATTGCCGCTCACCCCATCCAGATAAATTGCACGCCCCAGAGATACTGCAAACAGAAAACCCCACCGGCATTTACTGACGGTAAACATAGGCGATACGATAATGCTCATTACAACCCTACTTTCTAATATGACAACTCGACAACATAACCCGACAAACAGGCTGCGAGTTTAGCACTGCCCGTCACGCTACGTCGGCCTATAGGCCGTTATTTGCCAAGCCTTAGGTTTCTCTATAATATTACTTGTTTGGTTTTTGCCCTGCTCAATTGCCTGTCGCATTTAGCCCGCGCATCAGCCTGCACCGCACACTCTTGGATGAATCCCTGATTTTTCTTTGCCAGAACCTACTATCAAGGTTCGGGCGGCACTGTTTTTGGAGAAAGACAAATGTCTACATTGATGAACACTTATGGCGAACGGACCCTCACCCTGATCAAGGGCGAAGGCAGCCGAGTGTGGGACGATGCAGGCAACAGCTACATCGATGGCATCAGTGGCATCGCGGTCTGTGGCCTGGGTCACTCGCACCCTGCGGTAACCCGCGCAATTACCGAGCAAGCCGGCACTTTGCTGCATGTTTCTAACTTGTACAATATTCCGCCGCAGCGCGCACTGGCCGATAAACTGTGCCGCGCTTCGGGGATGGACAAGGTGTTTTTCTCAAACTCTGGAGCCGAAGCCAATGAGGCGGCGATCAAAATAGCCCGCAAATACGGCAATGACAAAGGCATCGAGAACCCAACCATAGTCGTGATGGATGCCGCGTTTCACGGCCGCACCATGGCAACACTAAGCGCCACCGGCAACGTTAAAGTACAACAGGGCTTTGCACCACTGCTGCCTGGGTTTGTACGCGTCCCCTTTAATGACGTTACCGCCATAGAAGCTTTAACCGCCCAGCACAAAAATATCGTCGCCATACTGGTTGAACCTGTACAAGGCGAAGGCGGTGTGCGGGTACCCGCAAAGGATTATTTACCCAAGCTGCGCACCCTGTGCGATCAGCACGATTGGCTGTTGATGCTGGATGAAATTCAAACCGGCAACGGCCGTACCGGTAAATACTTTGCGTACCAACACCACAATTTTAAACCCGATGTCGTCACCACCGCCAAAGGCCTTGGCAATGGCGTACCTATTGGCGCCTGCTTAACTCACGGCAAAGCCTCTGATGTTTTTGGCCCCGGCAACCACGGCTCTACATTTGGTGGCAACCCGCTGGCGTGCCATGCAGCTTGTGCGGTAGTCGACTTACTGGACGATGCCATGTTGGCCAGTATCGATGAGCGCGGCGTGCAGATCGTCGAGACCTTACGTCAAAGTATTGGCCAGCTGGACAAAGTCGTCGATATTCGCGGCCAAGGCCTGCTTATCGGTATTGAGCTTACCGAGCCCTGCCCCGAGTTAGTCGCTAAAGCTCGCGAACTTGGCTTACTGATCAATGTTACCGCCGGCAGCACGATTCGTTTACTGCCGACGTTTGTTATGACGGACGTCGAAACCGATGCGCTAATCAATGGCGTTATCGCTCTTGTTGAAGCACTTTAATTTAGACTGTTAAGGCACACTTATGGTTGCAGCTAGCGCACCACAAAACGGCAAAAAACCTCGGCACTTTTTAACACTGAACGACATCAGTGCCGAGGAATTAAGCAGCATTATTGCACGCGCCATCGAACTGAAAGCCGAGGTTTACAATGGCACATCCAAGCCGCTGCTCGATCGCAAAGTGATGGGAATGATTTTTGAAAAATCATCAACCCGTACGCGCGTTTCGTTTGAAACTGGTATGGCACAGCTCGGCGGACACGCGCTGTTTTTGTCATCGCGCGACACGCAACTCGGCCGCGGCGAACCGATCGAAGATTCTGCGCGGGTATTATCGCGCATGGTTGATATCGTGATGATTCGCACCTTTGGCCACGACACCATCGAGCGCTTTGCGGAATACTCGCGAGTGCCGGTCATTAACGCCTTAACAGACGACTATCACCCCTGCCAATTGCTTGCTGACATTCAAACTTTTGTCGAGTTGCGAGGCTCTATGCAAGGTAAAAGTGTGGCTTGGGTAGGCGATGGCAACAATATGTGCAACTCCTACATTAACGCCGCACGTTTGTGCGATTTTGAACTGCGCATTGCTACACCTCAGGGCTTTGGCCCCACGGCTGAGCGCATCAACGGCGCAAAGCAACGAGTTAAGATCTGCGCCTCACCATCCGAAGCCGTTCAAGGCGCCGATCTGGTCGTAACAGACACTTGGGCCTCGATGGGCCAAGAAGATGAAAAGCAATTACGTGAGAATGCTTTTGCCAACTACCAAGTTAACGAGCAGCTGATGAGCCACGCGGCATCTGACGCGTTGTTTATGCACTGCCTGCCGGCCTACCGCGGCAAAGAAGTCAGTGCCGAGTTATTAGACGCGCCGGACTCGCCAGTATGGCAAGAAGCCGAAAACCGCCTGCATGCACAAAAAGCATTGATCGAGTTTTTAATGACGCAATAACTTCTAGATTAGGCCGGTGACTATAACAACCCATACCCACCGGCCCCTTCCTTTCACTCGCCCTCAGCTCTATGATGTACAGCTAGACAATACTCTTAACGCCGTCCCTACTGCGGCAAGAGTTGAATTGTTGTACCCCTATCTTATAGCGAGAACTTTATGAACAGCTGGCAAGACTTTCTCGATACCCAAGGTGCAACGCGCTCGGCCACCGGCGAGCTCGCCTTTCCAACCGATGAAGCAAACGGCGGCCATTGCGTCGACACCACTTATATTACTGAACTTGGCTATCAAGGCTTACTCGCTTTCGATGGCCCTGACGCGATTAAATTTTTACAGGGGCAAGTCACCACCGATGTGCGTGAATTAGCCAGCGGCCAATGGAAGCTAGGGGCGCAGTGCAATTTAAAGGGGCGCATGCAGGCCAGCTTTGCCTTACTGCAAACACACCCCGAACAAATATTGCTGCGCTGCCACGCAAGTCTTACAGATACCATTGCCGAGAGCCTACAAAAATACGCGGTATTCTCTAAGGTCAAAATTAGCAATGTCAGCCACACTTGGCGACGCCTTGGCGTCTTCGGCCCTGCCGCTAGTAAACTGCTTGAGACTCATTGTAATTTACAGCTAGAACAATGTGGCGACGCACAAAGCCACACCGATATTATTGGCCTAAAACTGGATGAGCAACGCTATGAGCTGTGGGTAAGCGCGGAACGCGCCGAGGATCTCTGGCAAACATTTGTTAACAGCTGCACACTAGGGAATAGCCAGCTATGGCAACTGGCTGATATCCGCGCCGGACGAGCTGAAATTACCGCCACTAACGCCGGTGAATTTAGCCCACACGAGCTACACTACCCCCTGATTGGTGCGGTGAGCTTTAAAAAAGGCTGCTACACCGGTCAAGAAGTTGTTGCACGGCTACACTATAAAGGCAAACTGAAAAAGCAAATGGTACGTATCGCTCTTAGCACTGAGCGGCTCGATACACACACTGCCATTGTTGATGCCGCAGGCACCCGGCGCGGAACATTGGTAATGGCCGCACCCGTGAACACAAGCAGCTGGGAGGCTTTGGCCGTACTACCAAATGACGACAGCATCGAGCTATACCTTGCCGCGCATGAAGGGGGATCAGCAGTGATCAAAATTGATCGATTGAGCTTGCCCTACCCCCTGCCTACAGCAGACAATAGCCTATAGGACTGAGCGCGAAAATGCGTATCGGGCAACAAAGCGAATAAAAACGCACTAAAATACCAACAGGATCACCAATGAGCCAAGTTGTAGATACTGTCCGCCAGGACATCATAACCGCCATTAAGACCGACAAACTGGTACTGCCAACCCTACCCGAGGCCGCCCTCAGGGTACGCGAAGTAGCCGAAGACCCAGATGCCGATTTAGACCAACTGGCAGATGTTATCGGCTCTGATGCAGCGCTTTCAGCTCGTATTGTGCGGGTCGCCAATAGCCCGCTCTTGCGCGGCAATCGCACCATCGATGACCTGAAAATGGCACTGGCACGCCTAGGCATGGAATATACCTGTAACATCGCTACAGGCCTTGCCATGCAGCAGATGTTTCAGGCAACCTCAGACGTTGTCGATCAGCGTATGCGCGACAGCTGGACTCGCTCCAGCGAGATCGCCGGCATTAGCCATGTGCTTTGCCGCCACTACACCAAGCTACGCCCCGATCAGGCAACTCTTGCCGGCTTAATCCACAAAATTGGCGTCCTTCCGATTTTGACGTACGCCGAAGAACACGACTTTTTATTAGAAGACAGTCGCACTCTTGATATCGTGATCAATCAGCTGCAAGGGCCTATTGGTGATTTGATTTTAAAAGCGTGGGACTTCCCCGCCGAGATGATTCATATTCCCTCGCAGCACATGAAGTTTGACCGCGAAGCCGCCAGCGCTGACTACACCGACATTGTCACAGTCGCCATGCTACAAAGCTACTTAGGTAGCGACACCGCTCTGGGCAAAGTAGATTACAGCAAAGTTACCGCATTTGGTCGCCTAGGCATGGACCCAGATATGCAAATGGCCGAGGCTGAAGATTTATCCGCAGAGATGGAAGCGGCGATGGAGTTTCTACAGTAACAGCTAAAAAATATCATAACGGTAGAGACAATCAGCAGCACCCAAAAAAGCCAGAAGCGCATGCTCTGGCTTTTTTGGGGTGAAAATTCTAGGCATCGATTTCGCTACCAGCCCCATAGCTACAGACACAAACTTTAACAACAAACGCTTTAATTTGTAGCTACTTTTATTGTGGCTCGCTGTGACAGCTTAAGGGTTAAATTGGCTCGAGCATTTTCAAACAACTCGATGACCCGCGAGCTTCAACTTAGGAGTCAAAATAACGGCGATACACTTTGGGGATAGCGTCAATGGGTTGCCATTCAATACGTCGATAGAATACCTCTCCGGCTTCGCTTTGAAGAACTATCTGGCCCCGCGTCAGTGGTTTAGCACCAGATTCTGTGGTGTAAGAGGAACGACTCAGAGCCATCACCACCTCACCATTAACAATGTGCAGACTTTTACCTTGATAGGTAATCAGCTCCAACGTGTTCCACTCACCGCTAGGTTTTTCATTGTTATGGCTGGCCCCGCAGGGAATAGCACCTTCGGCACCACCAAAGGTTGTTAACGGCGCGCTCAAATCGTACTTGGCCGGCTCACCTTGCATTGTCGAGCCACAGTTAATATCTATTTGCGAGTGAGCAATCTTCCACCAATCGCCCGTCAGCCCCTCAACCCCCTGCTCGACAATCTGAAATTCTTGGGAGAGCGGCCAAGCACGCCAATAATCGACCCCATGCTCACCGGTACCGTGATACAAAATACCGCTATCGAATGGAAGCTCTTGTCTTGGCGGCCATTTTTTTTGACCCCACTTGACCTGTAACCGCAAATGGTAATTACTGTAATTTTGACGAGTGAAAATACCACCGTAAATCTCGCCAGTAATATGTAATACCGGCTCTCCAGACTCATCATTAACACTAAACACATTCCAGTCATCGCGATCGTAACCAACCGGCTCAAGATATTCACCGTCTTCAGCTTGCTTTAGACCCACAGCGTTTGTCTCGGGGCTGGGAAAACCTAGGTAGGTACGCCATTGACTAAGCTCAGAGTCTAATAATGGCTGCCATTGATCTGCTTTTGTAAAAGACGAGCAACCTAAAAGCAGCGCGGTAGATAACATCACACGATAAAATATTCGAGCATTAACCATACACTGGAAACCTTGTAAGCAATGAAACAACAATAATTTTATTCCGGCAACGTCAAGACTATCAGCCGCACAACCTTAAGCCTAGACATACTCGGCACCAGCTAAGCGATTGGCACTTTAACCGGAGGTTCGCAATCTTGCTCTGGCGCAGTTGGATGTATAGCCTCTTCCACTTGGTGCTCGGCTTCTCGCTCAGGCTCTCGCAGTAACCATTGCTCGATACGAGTTCGAATCAACAATTCTTTCTCCTCCCTTCGCCGAATCTCTGCGGCAAGATCTTTATGCAGCGAAAACGCCATCAAAACCATTAACAGCATAAAAGGAAAAGCCGCGATAATGGAGACCGTTCTCAGACCATATAAGCCACCGGTAAGCAAGAGCACGGAAGCCATTAACAACTGCAGGCAGCCCCACAGAATACGCACAAAACGCGTTGGCGTTAGCACTCCTTTAGAGGTAAACATGCCTAACACAAAAGTGGCAGAATCTGCCGAGGTCACCACAAACATAGACACCAGCGCTACCGCCAAAATCGCTGCAACAATGCCCCAAGGCAACTGATCAAGCAGGACATAAAGACCCGCAGGAACCTCTTTGGCCACAGCATCGGCAATACCCACGCCATCAAACAGTTCAAAATGTATCGCAGCACCGCCAAAGGTTGAGAACCACAACATACTTAACGCAACCGGCACTAGCATCACGCCCATCACAAATTCTCGAATGGTCCGGCCTTTTGATATTCGAGCAATAAAACTGCCGACAAACGGCGCCCAACTTAAGCCCCAAGCCCAATAAAACATAGTCCACTGCTCTACCCAATGCTCGTGGGAATAAGGTGTGGTCACTAAGCTCATTTCAATAATATTGCCAAGATACTCGCCGACAGTTTGCGTCAGCTCGCCAAAAATAAATGCGGTAGGCCCGGTAACAAGCACAAAAACCAAAAGCCCCGCGGCAAGTAGCATATTGGCGTTACTGAGGTAGCGTATACCTTTATCGAGCGGGGTCATGGCCGAGATAATAAACAGCGTTGCCAGCCCTGCCAGTATCATAAACTGCGATACTACCGTGTATTCAGCGACCCCTAACCTAGCCAATCCGCTGTTTACTTGTAAAGCACCAAGCCCTAATGTGGTAGCGACCCCAAATATAGTGGAGATAACAGCCAAAATATCGATGGCAGCTCCCCAACCTTGATCTACCCGACGGCCTAATAACGGGCGGAATGTCTCACTGATCAAACCGTGACTATTATGACGAAAGCGCACATAGGCAATAGCCAACCCGACCAAGGTAAAGTTGGCCCACTGGTGAAAACCCCAATGGAAGAAAGCGTAACGCATACCCAGCTGTGCCGCCTCTGCGCTGCGCGGCTCACCTAACCCAAGGGGTGGCTCATTAAAATGCATCATGGGTTCGGCGACCCCCCAAAACACCAGACCAACCCCCATCCCCGCAGAGAAAATCATCGCCAACCAGCTAACGTAAGAAAACTCCGCTAACTCATTGTCTGGCCCCAAACGAATACAACCGAATCGAGAAAACGCAAGAAAAAAGACAAATAATACAAAGCCGGTAGTAGCCATTAGATACATCCAGCCGACATTTCTCGCCGTCACATCAAGCAGTTTTTGAGCCGTGGATTCAACCGCCTCAGGTTGTAGCGCAGCAGCAATAACAAAAACAGTAATGATCAGGACCGAGACGTAAAATACCAAGCCTACATCACCGAGATATCGCCTTAAAAACATTTTGATCTTGCTCATTGACGACTCACAGAAGGGCGACTAACCCAAACATTGTGCTGCTGAGAACTTATGGACATGACTCACCTCAGTATTGACAAACAAAGGCACGCTTAGCGCTTTATTTGTGAAAATAACGATAATACTAGAAATAAAATGCCATCAAATAATGTGTAAAAAACCTTACACAGGCATCAACCTCAAAGAAACCGGAATATGGCCGTATTGTAGCAGCTGAGCCCAAAGTTGATCAGTACACCCTTTTTTAAACCCGTCAGAAATCTAAACTCATTAAGCCCAGGTAGAAAATTGAGCGCAATCGACTCGAGATCACAATAAAACTCCGGCCTGTACACCGTTAAAAGATACTCTTTCTTTCCGTCGTGGTAGTACGTTATCCTGATTACTAAATTTAAACACGAGGAATAGACATGGGCTTTTGTCGCCTATCCAGCATTGTGTCTCGGGCTGCGAGCATTTATTTAATACTTTTCTGCTCACTGGTACAGGCTGAACAAGTTGCCCCTCCCTCCACCAAAGAAATCATTGCTATGGTTCAGCAATACTGCGGTGGCTGCCATACTGCACCCTCCCCTTCACTTCTGCCTAAGCACAGTTGGCCGGCCGTTATTGATTCGATGGTGATACTGGCTAAAAATCGTACCGGCCAAGATGTAATACCGGAATCGGCCGTCAAACACATTAAGGCGATTTATTACGGCAGCAGTCCAAAAGAGCTGCCAACACTGCCCTATATCGATCAACCACACCCAGCGTTTCGTTTTACCGCCAATAATATTGGCGAGGCATCAACCATCCCACAAATCTTAAATATCCAAGCAGTAGATTTAGGTCGCAAGGCAGATCACAGCTTTCTAGTCTGCGACGGCGAGCGTAATCAAGTTATTTTATTAGAAACCAACACTCAAAAAGAACCTCAGTGGCAAGAAACCGTTCTGGCTGAAATTGATATTCCGATTACCACCCAAGTGGTAGATTATAACGGCGATGGTTTATTGGATATTCTAGTGGCTGACCTAGGTGCGTTTCCTCCCAACGGTATTTTGGCAGGAAAGATATTCCTTTTGGAACAACAAAAGGACGGCTCCTTTAGCAAAACCTTGATGATGCACCAACTAGGTCGCGTGACAGATATGCAAGCTCTGGATTTAGATGAAGACGGGGATCTCGACCTAGCGGTAGCCGTCTTTGGCGGTGGCAATATAGGCGAGGTTTTTTGGATGGAAAACCTCGTTGAAGGCGGCCATAAAAAACACTCCCTACTAACGTTAAGTGGTGCGTTAAACATTACCGCCGCGGACCTTAACGGCAATGGCCGCTTAGACCTTGTAACCTTAGTGGCACAAGAGCATGAATCGATAATAGCTTTCTTGAATCAAGGTAAGGGAAACTTCCAACGCCACAATATTATCACCGCAGGCCACCCGCTCTTCGGGGCCACAAGCATGGCGGTAGAAGATCTGAATCACGACGGTAAATTAGATATTATTTTTACCAACGGTGACGCGTTTGACACCCAGACAGATCCTAAACCCTACCACGGAGTGCAATGGCTAGAGAATCTAGGAAATTTAAAATTTGCCGCTCATGATATTGGTCGTTTTTATGGTGCCGCCAGTACCGCAGTGGGCGACTTAGATGGAGATGGAGACCTAGACATTGTCGCCAGTAGCTGGCTCAACTATTGGGATGACCCCAAGCGACAATCATTAGTGTGGTTCGAAAATAATGGCCAGCAACAGTTTAAACCACGTCCCATCAGTGGTGCTTACCGTGGGCTGGTACCACTTGAGCTGCTGGATATCACCGGCAACGGCCAGCTGGACATCGTTACTGGCTCTTTCCGCATGGATATTCTCAAAGATTTTTTAGGCACAGAGACGGACGGACGTAAGCAAATGGATATTGAAGGTATGAAGGCCGATCGGCGAGGAAACAGCGCTCGCTTACTGTTATTCACATCGGTAACATCTACTAGCCAATAGATTCACCAAAGAAAACTGACCTAAACGGCGAGTGGCAATTATCATAGCCACTCGCCCTGCATTACAGCACTTTTGATGACTCCATTTGCATCAAACGCTTTATTGCCTCCCAGCTAGACGGTAAGACGACATAGAGCCGTCAGAGCCCCCTTTATTAACCTTTCAGGCACAAAAAAACCGCCGGTGCTACATTAGCAAGCAGCGGTTTTTTATATATGGCGGAGAGGAAGGGATTCAATCAGGCACGTCCTGTGCCTGACCGCTTCGCGGCGCCTTCGGCGAGCCAAATGCTCCAAGCATTTGGTCGACCCCTCTGTCGGGTTCGAACACCTCCCTTTAACCTTTCGCGCATAAAAAAACCGCCGGTGCTTCATTAGCAACCAGCGGTTTTTTATATATGGCGGAGAGGGAGGGATTCGAACCCTCGATACCGATCAAGGTATACTCCCTTAGCAGGGGAGCGCCTTCGGCCACTCGGCCACCTCTCCGTGTCAGTTTACCGCGAAGCACCGTCTTCTGGCTTCACTCAACTGGGGCGGCATAATACCATATTTTACAGAAATTCAAAGGGTTGTAAGTCATTCTATTAAATAAAATAGTCTATTGGCGATGATTTGAGCGGCTTGAATGAAAATAATACAGCAAAAAAACGGCAGCTATAAAGCTGCCGTTTATCAGACAAAAGGCCTGTATCTGAAAGAGCTTATGCTAAGTCATCTTCCTGATTTTGCTTTTCGCGCTGAATGCGCTGGTAGATTTCTTCGCGGTGTACTGCGATATCTTTTGGCGCATTGACACCAATTCGTACTTGGTTGCCTTTTACACCCAACACGGTGACTGTTACCTCATCACCAACCATCAAGGTTTCGCCAATACGACGGGTTAAAATCAACATAACGTACTCCTTAGTTCCATCCTGTTACTGCGGCTGGATTCCGCTCTCCAGTGCCACCATAAGTTAACCCCCCTTGCGCGCTTAAGGCTAACCGCAAGCTCGAACTTATTTGCTCGCTACTTACAGTATTGACCATTTTTGGCAAAAAGGGGGAGTTGCCCCCAAAAAGGTTCTCTCAAACCCAAACATCCCTCTTTTTGGTGCAGGCTTACGCTATAACAGCAGCGATTGTTACGCCTGTACCGCTTCGGCATCCAAGCCAAAGGCGCTGTGTAAACTGCGCACAGCCAACTCGAGATACTTTTCGCTGATAATCACCGTTATTTTGATTTCCGAGGTGGTGATCATCTGAATATTGATGCCCTCTTCGGCCAAGGCGGTAAACATAGTTGTTGCAACGCCGGCGTGTGAGCGCATGCCTACCCCAACAATTGAAATCTTAGCTATCGCATCATCACTGATCACTTCGCGCGCACCGACCTCTTTAGCCACATCGGCGAGTACCGCTACGGTTTTTTGCATGTCAGATTTATTGACAGTAAAGGTCAAATCGGTGGTGTTGTCGGCCGCTACGTTTTGCACAATAACATCAACTTCAATATTGGCTTTGCCAACCGGTGCTAAAATCTTAGAGGCAACACCCGGAGTGTCGGGAATACCGGCCAAAGTAACTTTTGCTTCATCGCGGTTAAAGGCAATACCAGAGACGACAGGTTGTTCCATAGTGTTCTCATCCTCATCGAGGGTAATCAAGGTTCCCGGACCATCTTTAAAGCTGGATAACACCCGCAGCGGGACGTTGTATTTACCAGCAAACTCTACCGCGCGAATCTGTAAAACTTTAGAGCCTTGGCTCGCCATTTCCAGCATTTCTTCAAAGGTGATTTTTTCTAATCGACGCGCTTTATCGACAACGCGCGGATCGGTGGTATAGACACCATCGACGTCGGTGTAAATTTGGCATTCATCAGCTTTTAGAGCCGCTGCCAAAGCAACACCGGTGGTGTCCGAGCCACCACGGCCTAGTGTGGTAATATTGCCCTGCTCGTCTACGCCCTGAAAACCCGCGACCACCACTACTCGGCCTGCGGCCAAGTCCGCGCGCATATTGCTATCGTCTATAGACTGAATGCGCGCTTTGGTATGTGCGCTATCGGTTAAAATTTTAACTTGGGTGCCAGTATAAGAACGTGCCTCCCAACCGCGCTGCTTAAGCGCCATACACAACAAAGCAATAGTGACTTGCTCGCCAGTGGACACTAGCACATCCATTTCCCGCGGATCTGGCGTTGACTGAATAGCATTTGCCAGGGCAATTAAGCGATTGGTTTCACCACTCATGGCCGACACAACGATCACCATGTCATGGCCATCGGCACGAAACCCAGCAATTTTATCGGCAACCGCTGCAATTCGCTCGACAGTACCTACCGAGGTACCCCCGTATTTCTGTACCAATAAGCTCATTCTCGGCCTATTCCTCACATTTTCAGCTATAGCACCGCGTTACACATATTGCGAAAGGCGGCAATTAAACACCAAACTAAGACACTTGTTAATCAGTTTGTTGCCATGGCATACAATTATTTACACTCACAGTGCATCTTTTACCCAATTGCTCACAGAAGCTAATGCAGAGTCTAAAGCTGCGACATCGGTGCCGCCGCCTTGCGCCATATCGGGGCGTCCACCACCTTTGCCTCCCACCATTGTGGCAACATGGCGCATCAGATCGCCCGCTTTAATTCGCCCGGTAACATCTTTGCTAACACCGGCAACTAAGGCAATTTTATCGTCTTCGACGCAAGCCAATAACACCACTGATGAGCCAAGTTTGTTTTTCATTTGATCAACACTGTCACGCAAAGATTTAGCATCGGCGCCTTCGAGTTTTACGGCCAACACTTTAATCCCGTCGATCTCGACCGCTTCGGCCACCAGATCACGACTGCCCGCTGTAGCTAATTTGGTTTTTAATACCGCCAAATCTTTTTCTAGCTTGCGATTTTGTAATGCCAGCTGCTCAAGCTTATCCACTAAATTGTCTGGATTGGCTTTAATGACACTGGCAGCTTGCTGCAAACGGTTATTAAGCTGATCAAACAATGCCAATGCGGTGCGACCCGTTACCGCCTCGATACGGCGCACCCCCGAAGCGATGCCAGATTCACTGGTAATACGGATCAGGCCGATATCACCCGTGCGCGCAACGTGGGTACCGCCACACAGCTCTACAGAAAAACCATCGCCCATACTTAGTACGCGCACCTCAGTGCCATACTTTTCGCCAAACAACGCCATAGCACCACGTTCTTTAGCCGTTTCCATATCGCACAGCTCAGTTTTAACCGCAGTGTTAGCACGAATTTGGTCGTTAATCAGCGTTTCAATCGCCTTAAGCTCGTCCGGGGTTACCGCCTCGAAGTGCGAAAAATCAAAGCGTAAACGCTCGGAGTCTACCAGTGAGCCCTTCTGATTCACGTGCTCGCCTAATAAAGTACGCAGCGCAGCGTGTAATAGATGTGTTGCCGAGTGATTAAGTGCTGTGGCGGTGCGGACTTCGGCATCGACCTGGCTTTGCAGCGTATCTCCCGCCGTTATTTTGCCTTGCAGTACACGGCCAATGTGCAAGAAGTTACTGCCCTGCTTAATGCAATCACGAACCTCAAAGCGCACACCTTGCGCTTCTAAGTAGCCACTATCGCCCGCCTGACCACCGGATTCGGCATAAAAAGACGTTTGATCGAGCACCAGTGCAACATCATCGCCTTCAGTCGCTGTCGCAACGCTTGCGCCTTCACGCAATACCGCCAGCACACGGCTTTGGCCGGCCAGCTCGGTGTAGCCGGTAAACTCAGTTGCGGGCAAATCAAGAGCCGCTTGAGTGTAGTCAACTTTAAACTGCCCTGCGGCGCGTGCACGCTCGCGCTGTTGCGTCATCGCGCGCTGATAACCATCTTGATCGATGGTCAAATTACGCTCGCGCGCAATATCGGCTGTTAAATCAACTGGAAAACCGTAGGTGTCATATAAGGTAAACACCACATCGCCGGGTACTTCACTGCCGCTAAGCTCGGCAAATGCCGCCTCTAATACTGTCATGCCTTTGTCGAGAGTTTTGGCAAACTGCTCTTCTTCGGCTAATAACACTTTGGCAATTTGTTCTTGGCGCTCGATAAGCTCGGGATAGGCATCGCCCATAACCTCGGCCAGAGCCGCCACCAGCGAATGGAAGAAAGCCCCTTCTTGCCCCAACTGATGACCATGACGAATAGCGCGGCGAATAATACGGCGTAGCACATAGCCACGCCCTTCGTTAGACGGCAAAACACCATCACTAATCAAAAAGCTACTGGAGCGAATGTGGTCAGCAATTACGCGCAACGATTTGTTTTCTAAGTCTTGCGTACCAGTCGCACTAGCGGCAGCTTTAAGTAAATGCTGAAACAAATCAATTTCGTAGTTGGTGTGTACCCCTTGCATCACAGCCGCAATACGCTCAAGCCCCATGCCTGTGTCGATTGACGGGTTCGGCAACGGCTTAAGCTCGCCATCGGCTTGGCGCTCGTACTGCATAAACACCAAATTCCAAATTTCGATGTAACGATCAAGATCATCGTTCTCACTACCCGGAGGGCCACCCGGCACATCGGCACCGTGGTCGTAAAAAATTTCCGAGCTTGGACCGCAGGGGCCGGTATCGCCCATCTGCCAAAAGTTATCTTCACCAAGGCGAGAAAAGCGCTCGGCACTAACACCCACATCTTTTAACCAAATGTCGGCAGCTTCATCATCCGAGGTGTGTACCGTGATCCACAGACGCTCAGGTGGCAATTTAAGTACGCCGGTTAAAAACTCCCACGCATAATGAATAGCGTCGCGTTTAAAGTAATCGCCAAAACTAAAGTTACCAAGCATTTCAAAGAAGGTGTGATGACGCGCGGTATAACCAACATTTTCTAAATCGTTGTGCTTGCCACCGGCACGAACACAACGCTGCGAACTGGTCGCGCGGGTATAGCTGCGCGGGTCCGAGCCAAGAAAAACATCTTTAAATTGCACCATTCCGGCATTGCTAAAGAGCAGGGTCGGATCATTGCCCGGCACTAGCGAACTGCTAGCAACAATAGTGTGCTGTTTTGATTCAAAATAATGTAAAAAGGCGTCGCGAATTTCAGCGCTTTTCATAGTGTATCCGTCGGTCTAGGGTCATTGTTGTACGTATTGCCGGTTTCAGCAGTGTTTATGTTGCTGTTTTTCTTCATCAGAAAGGTACCGTGCCTCGCTTTCTAGCATTACAGGAATACCGTCCCGAACAGGGTATGCAAGCCCCGCGCTCCAGCAAACTAATTCATTTTTATCGGCCTGATAGTCCAGCTCACCCTTGCTTACCGGGCACACCAATATACTGAGTAGCTTTTTGTCGATCATCTCATCTCTAGCCTCTGTCTACCGGCGATTTAAACCGCCACGGTACTGGCGAAAATCAATCATGTTTGGGGCGCTATATTACACTGCCCAGACGCCGCTGTCTTCACGGCGATCCGCTGGCCGACTGGGTAGGCATCGGCCCGACTAAAGTGGCTGGATCTACCCGCTGATCGAGCCAGTTCATACGCCAATCTAAGTGCGGCCCGGTGGCTCGGCCAGTCGCACCCACCTCCGCGATCAAATCACCCTGCTCAACTCGCTGGCCAACCTTTACCGTAATCTTAGACAGATGAATAAAGGTAGACGATAAACCGTGGCCGTGATCAATAATTAAAGTACCGCCGGAGTAAAAAAGATCTGGCTCCGCTAAGCTGACTTCGCCAGCCGCCGGTGCCAGAACAGGTGTCCCTGTCGGCGCAGCAATATCCACCCCATAATGAGGCCGACGAGGCTCGCCGTTATAAACCCGCTGCGAACCATACACCCCAGTAATAGGGCCGATTAAAGGCCATTTAAAGTCTTGCATAAAGTCCGTAGCACTGCCGCGTAACTGCCTGGCTTGCCATACTTTGGCGGCCTCTTTGCTCGAACGCGCTTGCTGGGCTGCCGAAGGAGTGACTGTTTTTTGCGGCACACCGGTTATACGCTGGACCTGGTATTCACGAGGCGTCACGGTATAACTGCTGGTTAGCGTTTCACCACTGGCCAGAGTGAGAGTTAATTGTGCACTATCGGCCGCGTCTCGGCCCAGACCGAACACAAACTCCCCACCTTTACCTACCGTTACCGGCGAGCCGTTTAGTTGCAACTCACTGTCTACCGGCACATGGCCGCGTAAAACTGCGCCCTGCTGCCAAGCCCCGTTCAGCTCTATAACATTGGAAGATGAGCTGCCCCATACCGTGCTGCAAAAAATTAACCCAAGAAACAAACACACCGTCTTCATAAAGCCTCCGCTTAGTTATCCGATGATATTACAGCATTTACATTGTTACGCTTGGTCTTAAATCAAAAAAAACGGCAGCCGAAGCTGCCGTTTTTATCACTCTAAGCTCAAAGCTTATCGCGGGTTATTCACCAACTTTAAGAATCTTCATGGCATTGGTGCCGCCGAGCTGATCAGTATCACCACCGGTGATAATAATCATATCGCCATCTACCAGAACACCATTTTCTTTCAAGATATTCATCGCACGCACGTAATCGGCGCTAGACGGTGCACTAACACTTTCAAACGGCACCGGACGCACACCGCGATACAAAGCAACACGACGCTGAGTAGCAATATGACGCGAAAATGCGAAGATAGGCAACTGCGAGCCCACCCGTGACATTAAGCGAGGCGTAGTGCCCGACTCAGTCAAGGCAATAATTGCTTTTACCGCAGGCAAGTGGTTGGCAGTGTACATGGCGGCCAAAGCTATCGACTCACCAATATTGCCAAACTCTTCATTCATACGATAAGAGTCATAGCTCGCCTGTGGATGTTGCTCAGCACCAATAATAATACGAGCCATTGCCTCTACCGTTTCTACCGGAAAATCACCAGCAGCGGTTTCTGCAGACAACATCACCGCATCGGTGCCATCTAATACGGCGTTAGCCACATCAAACACTTCGGCACGTGTTGGCAGTGGGCTGTTAATCATTGATTCCATCATCTGCGTTGCAGTAATGACCACTTTGTTTTGTGCACGTGAGCGAGCAATAATACGCTTCTGAACGCCGATCAAAGCGGCATCGCCAATCTCAACACCCAAATCACCACGCGCGACCATTACTGCATCACTGGCGGCAATAATCTCATCCAGGGTTTTGTCATCGGCAACTGCTTCGGCGCGCTCGATTTTTGATACCAAGCCCGCTTTACCACCAGCGGCTTCTAGTAGTTTACGTGCCGCGTTCATATCATCAGCGCTACGCGGAAAAGATACGGCCAAATAATCTACATCAATTTCAGCAGCTGTTTTAATATCGGCAAAGTCTTTTTCAGTCAATGCCGGAGCAGTCAAACCACCACCTTGACGGTTAATGCCTTTATTGTTTGACAAAGGTCCAGCAACACTGGTGGTACAGAAAACTTTAGTACCTTCGATTTTGTCAACATCCAACACCACGCGTCCGTCGTCAAGTAATAACTTGTCGCCTGCAACACAATCGTTTGGCAGTTCTTTATAGTCAATCCCAACGTGCTCTTTAGTGCCCGCATCACGCTCCAGAGAGGCGTCCAATATGAACTTATCACCAATCTCTAAACGAATCGGGCCTTCGGAAAATCGTGCAATCCGAATTTTTGGCCCTTGCAAATCACCTAAAACTGCTACATAGCGATTGTGCTTACTAGCCAAGCGGCGTACAGCTTCTGCACGCGCCTTGTGATCTTCCGGAGAGCCGTGCGAGAAATTCAATCTCACCACGTTAACCCCAGCAAGAATTAATTTTTCCAACACTTCTTCAGATTCTGAAGCAGGTCCCAATGTACTGACGATTTTTGTACGGCGTAACATAATATATCTCGTTTATTTAGCGTTCATCAGGGCAATGGTGTTATCTAACATGCGATTGGAGAAACCCCATTCGTTATCATACCAAGACATAATTTTAATCCAGCGAGTTCCCATTACTTTGGTCTGCGTAGAGTCAAAGTTAGAAGAAGCTGGATTATGGTTGAAATCGATAGAAACTAATGGCTCGTCGTTATAAACCAACACACCAGGCATTTCGTTAGCAGCAGCTTCTTTCATTGCCGCATTAACTTGCTCAACTGTTACATCAGTTTTAACCAGAACATTTAAATCCACCAACGAGACGTTAATGGTTGGAACTCGAACCGACATACCATCCAGCTTGCCAGCCAACTCTGGCAACACCAATGCTACCGCGCGAGCAGCGCCGGTTGATGTTGGAATCATAGACTGAGTGGCAGAACGTGCGCGGTAAACATCTTTATGAAACACGTCACTCAAATTTTGATCATTAGTGTAAGCGTGAATCGTAGTCATTGCGCCTTGCTCAATACCAAACTTATCGTTCAATACTTTAGCAACTGGAGCCAAGCAGTTAGTGGTACAAGAAGCGTTAGAAATAATTTCATCCGTCGCTTTTAAAATATTGTTGTTAACACCATAAACAACGGTGGCATCAACGTCGGTACCTGGAGCCGAAATAATAACTTTTTTAGCGCCAGCATCTAAGTGTAGTTTAGCTTTATCGCGGCTGGTAAAAATACCGGTGCATTCATAAACCACATCAACGTTTAACTTACCCCAAGGCAGGTCAGCCGGATTACGCTCGGCGGTGATTTGGATTTCATCGCCGTTAACAATCATTTTGTCGCCATCAACATGAACTTCACCAGGGAAACGGCCATGCACTGAATCGTATTTAGTCAAGTGCGCATTCATTTTTGCGTCACCCAAATCATTTACTGCGACCACTTGAATGCGATCGCGATAACCAGACTCATACAATGCCCGCAGAACATTGCGGCCAATACGTCCGTAACCATTAATAGCCACTCGAATTGTCATTTATGCCTCTCCTATAAAATTGTACCCGCCGCTAAAACGGGACTAGTAACCTAATTTTTTGCGCGCAGCAGCAATAGTGGCTACGCTAAAATATCTACTTTATTCAAATCGATCTTATTAGCGCGATAAACTTGCGGCTTGACGAGCCAACACTTCAATTTCATCCCACTTTTTCTCAGCAATCAGATTTTTTGGAGCCATCCAAGTACCACCTACACAAGCAACATTAGGCAAGGCCAAATAGCTTGGTGCTTTCTCTAAATTAATGCCGCCAGTAGGACAAAAGGTAATTTGCGGCAACGGGCCACCAATAGACTTAACCATACTGATGCCGCCAGCGGCTTCAGCGGGGAAAAACTTTAGGTGAGTAAAACCTTGAGTGTAAAGGTTCATCGCCTCTGATGGAGTGGCAATACCTGGCAGCAATGGAACATCACACTGCTTCGCGGCTTCGATTAACGCCGCGGTAGTACCCGGGCTAACCATAAACTTAGCGCCAGCATCGACCGATGCTTGTAAGTCGGCTGGAGTAACAACGGTGCCCGAGCCAATCACGGCATCATCTGGCAAAGCTTTAACCATTGCACTAATTGCCTCTAGAGCGACCGGTGTGCGCAAAGTAATTTCCAATACTTTTAAGCCACCATTATAAAGCGCTTGCGCTAACGGAACCGCATCGTCTAGGTTCTCAACGACCATTACCGGCACAACCGGAGCTACTTTTAAAATATCATCTATAGATAGACCCACGTAAACATCCTCGTAATGTTCGTTAATTAAGGCGCCCAGTAAACAGTTACTGGCACGTCATTTTGTTGCAATACTGCACGTACTGGCATATCGGCCACATCGCCACCGGCCAGCGCTTCGCGATAAGTTGCGAGCTTTTCATCACCAGATATAAGTAACAACACATGCTTACTATTAACAATGCCGGCCAACGACAACGTCATCCGCTCAGTGCAATCACCTGTGACCTCACTTTGCTTGGCTGTGATTGCGCTGCATAACGCATCGGTCGTTAATGCTTCAGTTAGCCCTTGAGCATGGGGAAACAAAGACGCCGTATGACCGTCTGGTCCCATACCCAAGATTGTGATATCAAACGGTGAAGATAGCGTTTGGTAAGCCGCCTCACATTGCTTAAGACCGTCAAGCGCGGTTGCTGCGGTGTTTTTCATCCCCACTAACGTGGCATTGGCTGCGCCATTTTGCAGTAGGGTTTTTACGATAAAAGCTTCATTACTTTTATCGTGATCAAAGTTCACCCAACGCTCGTCAACTAGTGCAACTTTAATATCATTCCAAGCCAGCTCAGCTTCGGACAAGCGCTGATAAATCGGCGCCGGCGAACTACCGCCGGAGACTAAAAAACTTGCCGAATCGCCATCAGCTAAAGCGGCTCTGAGAGCGTCAATGGTATGCTCAAAAACGGCATCGATCATCGCCTCACGAGAGTCGTAAAAACGTTCAACTACAGCCATGACCAAACCCCTAATTTTGACACTTAATGTTTTCGCCGACGTTAAACCAACAGCGACCATCATTACGCAGTAGGTCTGCAGCAGCACGCGGGCCCCAACTACCAGCTGAGTAAGGCTGCGGCTTATTTTCAGGGCGCTGCCATGCATCTATGATCGGATCAATCCACCCCCAAGCGGCATCTACCTCGTTACGGTGAATAAACAATGCGGGATTATTAGCGGCCGCATCTAACATCAATCGTTTGTAGGCGTCAGAATAGTATTTTTCGTAGTTATCAGTAAGATTCAAATTAAGTACGCTTGGCACCAACTCGGCTTCGTGCTTCTCTAAGTTATTAGAGGTCACGATCATCTGCACCCGCTCATCAGGTTGCAGCTGGATAACTAAACGATTAGGAGTCATCGGCCCGGCTGACTCGGGGTAAATATGATGAGTAACCGTCTTATACTGGATTATAATTTCAGCACAGCGCTGCTTTAAACGCTTACCCGTACGGAGATAGAAAGGCACGTTAGACCAACGCCAATTATCAATATGCGCGCGAATTGCCACAAACGTCTCGGTGTTGCTCTCTTTACCCAACTCATCCAGATAGCCTGGCACCTGTTTGCCACCAGATTCACCCGCTACATATTGCCCACGTACAGTGTTAGCTACCACATCATCACCGACCAAAGGGCGCAAAGCATCTAACACTTTGAGCTTTTCGGCGCGAATGCTATCGGCGTTAAGCTTGCTTGGAGGCTCCATGGCCACTAAGCACAGGAGCTGCATCAAATGGTTTTGCACCATGTCTCGCAGTGCGCCAGCATCATCGTAAAAGCTTGCACGCCCTTCTAAACCCACGGTTTCAGAAATGCTAATTTCTACGTGATCTATAGACTTAGAATCCCACAGGTGCTCAAAAATGCAGTTGGTAAAGCGCAATGCCAGTAGATTTTGAACGGCCTCTTTACCTAAGTAATGGTCAATACGGAATATGTCATCTTCTTTAAAGTACTGGGCGATCTCGGCGTTAATAGATTCGGCCGAAGCGCTGTCATAGCCTAATGGTTTTTCCACCACAACGCGTGAGTGCTGGCTAATCATGCCGGACTCAGAGATGTTTTTACAGCAAGCCGAAAACACTGCCGGAGGCGTTGCCATATAAAAGATGCGCTCATCATTGCCGCTATCTAGGGTTTTGGCCAAAGCGTCCCAATGCTCGTCGCGCTCGGTGATATTAATAAAAACACCGTGCACGCATGCTTCAAATTCATTCCAAGTGTCGTCATCAATTTCATCGGCTAAGTAATTGTAAGCGGCCTCGCGAACCATCGCACGATAGTTTTCAGCTTGCTCGGCTTTACGTACCGTACCAAAAATACGCGAGCCTTTTGGCATTTGCCCCTCGCGGTGGGCCCGATACCAAGCCGGAATCAACTTGCGCAGCGCTAAATCGCCGGCGCCTCCAAAAATGACAAAATCAAAAGGTTTCTGCATGAAAGAATCTCACCTTATAAACTATAAATATGCGTTGTTTGACTACAACTACCAACAGCTACCAACGAAAAACGGTGGCGCCTTCTTCGGCCGCACCAACAGTTTGTCGCAAGGGGGCAAAGAGCTCTCGCCCCATACCTTCATGGCTTTCACTTAAATCAATTGAAGCATGTTCGCGTGCCGCCAATTCTTTTTCATCAACGTGCAAATGCAAAATACCACTTTCGGCATCGACTTCGATGATATCACCGTCGCGAACCAGGCCGATGGGGCCGTCATCTAATGCTTCGGGCGTTAAATGTATCGCCGCAGGGATTTTCCCTGAAGCACCGGACATACGACCATCAGTGACCAAGGCCACTTTGTAGCCACGATCTTGCAATACACCAAGCGGTGGGGTGAGCTTATGCAGCTCGGGCATACCACACGCTTTTGGCCCCTGAAAACGCACTACCGCAATAAAGTCTTTATCTAGCTCACCGGCTTTAAACGCTTCTTGCAAGGCATTTTGTGTTTGAAAAACTACGGCCGGCGCTTTCACTTTGCGGTGCTCGGGCTTAACCGCTGATACCTTGATAACACAGCGGCCTAGATTGCCGGTCAAAAGTCGCATACCACCGGTGGGACTAAAGGCGCTTTTTGCTGGTCGTAATACCCCATCGTCTAAACTTTCGGTGGGCGCATCACGCCACACCAATTTGCCATCATCCAAGAAAGGCTCTTGAGTATATGGCGCCAAGCCACCTTCACCCATCACGGTTTTAACATCGTCGTGTAAGATCCCTTCTTTGCGTAATTCACGCATCAGGTAACCCATACCGCCCACCGCTTGGAAGCGGTTAATATCGGCAAGGCCGTTGGGATAAATACGGCACATGAGTGGTACCGCATCAGATAAATCAGACAAGTCTTGCCAATCGACAATAACACCGGCCGCGCGCGCAATAGCCATGATGTGAATCGCGTGATTGGTAGAACCCCCTGTTGCCAATAGACCAACCATACCGTTAACGATTGTTTTTTCGTTAACCACCTCGGCCATTGGGGTGTAATTACCGCGCATGGTAATTGCCGCCAACTGCTTTACCGCAGCGTCGGTCAAAGCGTCACGCAGTGGCGTGCCTGGATTAACAAAAGAGCTGCCGGGCAAGTGGAGCCCCATAATCTCCATCAGCATTTGGTTGCTGTTGGCAGTGCCGTAAAAGGTACAGGTACCAGCGCTGTGGTATGAGGCACTCTCAGCTTCAAGCAACTCTTTACGCCCCACTTTACCTTCGGCAAATAGTTGCCGCACACGCACTTTCTCGGCGTTTGGTAAACCGGGGGTCATGGGGCCCGCGGGAATAAAAATAACAGGGAGCTGGCCAAAAGATAACGACCCTATCGCCAACCCAGGTACGATCTTATCGCAAATCCCCAAACAAATTGCGCCGTCAAACATATCGTGAGACAAGGCAATTGCGGTCGACATGGCAATTACATCGCGACTAAATAGAGATAAATCCATACCCTCGCGACCCTGTGTCACCCCATCGCACATGGCTGGCACACCACCGGCGAACTGAGCGGTCATACCCACTTCATAGGCCGATTTTTTAATAGGATCTAAATAAGTGCCATACGGCTCATGCGCCGAGAGCATCTCATTGTAAGAGGATATAACCCCCAAATTAGGTGCGTCGCCTTCGGCTAACGCCGCTTTATCAGCATTAGTGCTAGCGGCAAAGCCGTGTGCTAAGTTACCGCAAGACAGGCGCTTGCGAGCGGGGCCGTTAGAGCGGTCGCGCTCAATTTTAGCCAAATAAGCCTCGCGTGCGCCGCGGCTTCTCTCAATGATGCGCTCAGTAATTGCAGCAATTTTGCTATCGGTCATTTTGTTACCATTAGTCGTCGTATGCTTAGGAATACAGACTGCCACCTAAGCGGGAGGGCCGGCTTAAGTGGGGTTTATGGCTGTAATGTGTCTCTCTTAATTCACCATTTTAGGTGATCCGCTTGGCTTTTCGCTCTTGTGCGGTTTAGCGCACTACTGCAGAAACAACAAAACGACCCCCGAATCGTCAAGCGCTCGGGGCATCGTCTTGGCAGGCGAGTCTAGTCCGCCTTTATTACTGCTGTACGCTGGACCCGTTAACGGGCCTTCTTGTAGTATTCTATCAGATTGCGAGTAGATGCATCATGCTCAGCGCTAATCTCGGCTTCGGGCGTCAATTCCGCCAAAATACCGTTAGCCAACACCTTACCAAGCTCTACACCCCACTGGTCGAACGAGTGCACTTGCCAGATAATGCCCTGGACAAAAATTTTGTGCTCGTACATTGCAATCAACGAACCTAACGACCGAGCACTCACTTTTTGCATTAAGATCGTGTTCGTCGGGCGATTGCCTTCATGTACTTTATGGTTGACGATCTCTTCAATACGCTCAGGACTCATGCCTTTCGCGGTTAACTCTTCGCGCACTTGCTCGGCACTAATGCCGCGCATCATGGCTTCTGACTGGGCAAAGAAGTTAGCCATAAGCGCATCATGATGGCCTTTTACTGCCACCGTGGGCTCGATCGAGCCGATAAAATCAGCCGGAACCACTTGAGTGCCCTGGTGCAAGCACTGATAAAATGCATGCTGGCCATTAATGCCAACCTCACCCCAAATAAGCGGCACGCTTGAGTAATCTATGCGCTCACCGGACCAGTTAACACTTTTTCCGTTACTCTCCATCTCGGCCTGCTGCATATAGGCCGCCAAACGGTGCAAACACTGATCGTAGGGCAGTAAAGCGTGCGCTTTACGACCGAGGAAATTGTTATTCCAAATCCCCATCAGTGCCAGCATAACAGGCGCGTTCTTAGCTAAAGGCTCAGTCAAAAAGTGCTGATCCATCTCGAAAGCGCCGTCTAACAGCTGCTCAAAGACTTCCATACCCAAATTCAGGGCGATCGGCAAACCAATAGCCGACCAAAGCGAAAAGCGGCCGCCAACCCAATCCCACATATCAAAAATGTTTTCTTCGGCAACACCAAATTCCATCGCCTTTGGACGATTCGAGGATACAGCGATGAAATGACGGTTAATAAAGCTCTTATCTTTGGCTTTATCCAAAAACCACGCCTCTGCTGAGCCAGCATTGGTCATGGTCTCTAGGGTGGTAAAGGTTTTAGAGGCAATCACGAACAAGGTGGTTTCTGGATCCAAATCGCGTAGTACCTGAGCGATTTGATAGCCATCAATATTAGACACATAATGTACATTCAGGCTGCCATCGCTGTAAGCGCTGAGCGCCTCAGTTACCATCAACGGGCCAAGGTTCGAACCACCGATGCCAATACTAACGATATCGGTCATGGGCTTGCCGGTGTAACCACGCCAATCGCCACCGCGTACCTGAGCCACCAACGAGCGCATGCGCTCAAGCTCGTGCTTTACCTGAGCGCGAACGTCGTCACCATCAACCTCTAATGATGTGCCACTACGATCGCGCAGCGCCACGTGCAATACTGCCCGATCCTCTGTGCGGTTTAGCTTTTCTCCGGCAAACATTTTATCGCGCAATGACTCTACGTCACACGCTTTGGCAAGCTCAATCAGGGCTTGGCGGGTGTCTTCGGTAATCAGGTTTTTAGAGTAGTCGAGTAGGATATTAGGGGCTTGAATGGAAAATTTAGCAAAACGCAGATCGTCATTATCAAACAAGTCGCTCATATGCTTGCTTTGCATATCGCGAGCGTGCGTTTCAAGGGTCTGCCAGGCAGTCAATTCAGTACGGCTAGACATGTGCGGTCCGCGTCCTCTATTCAGGTCTAATTAAATGACACACCGCACTACAGACTGCCATTTACGCACCAAAACGGGACGTAGCATTTATTGAGAAAACTAAGGCAATACAGGGTGTTACCCTGCTCGGCGAGCGCTCGAATATGACCGAGCAAACACAGACGTAGTACGGCGTAAAAAGGCGGCTATCATAGGCATTTAGGGGCAATATGTCAATCTGACCATGCCCACCGAAAAGAGCGTCAGCACTTTAACCTATGCGCACTCTGAATTAAGCTAGACCCTTAAAGTTGGGCGTTGCAGCGACCAATAACCACCATTAATCCAGCAGGCTCAAAAAATGATAAACAACACCCCGCTCGGAGTAATCGAAGGCTTTTTTGGCCGCAGCTGGAGCTGGCAGCAACGCACTGAACTCGCAACTTTTTTACAGCCCACAGGGTACGGCTACTACCTTTACGCCCCCAAAAGCGATACTCGCTTACGCAGCCAATGGCGCCAAGACTGGAGCCAGGATGACTGGCAAGCACTGTGCACACTGCGGCAGCACTACCGGACGACAGGTATTGAGTTTGGCATAGGCCTAAGCCCGCTCGACCTATGCGCCCCTAATGGCCGAACAGATAGCGTCTGCCTTAGCGCTAAAATCGATCGCATCAATCAGCTGCAACCGGACATTCTCGCCCTATTGTTCGATGATATGCGTGGTGACATACCTCAGCTCGCAACCATCCAAACCGAATTAGCTCACCGCGTAGCGGCGTCAAGCAATGCATCAAAAATTATCCTCTGCCCCACCTATTACAGCGACGACCCGATCCTAGAGAAGGTCTTTGGTGCACGACCAAGTGGCTACTGGGAGGCCCTCGGCCAACAACTGGACTCGAGTATTGACATCTTTTGGACAGGGCCTAAGGTGTGCACCGAGCAATTCACTCGCTCACACCTAAGCGATGTTGCCAATCGACTGCAACGCCAACCGTTCCTATGGGACAACTACCCTGTTAACGACGGCGCCACAAAGTCAAAGCACCTATACCTTAAACCCTTTGGCAGTGACCGCGCCGACATTGGCGACTTACTCGCCGGCCATGCAGTCAACCCAATGAACCAGTTCAACCTCTCTAAGCTAGCGCTTGCAAGCTTACCCCACGCTTATACGGATGCCAGCTATCAACCCGACAGGCTATTCAACACTCTACTCGAACAGCTCTGCCCACCCGCACTGGGCGCAGCTTTGCAGGAGGACGCAGCGCGCTTCACTGCCGAAGGGCTAGATGCCATAGAGCCAGAAGTGCGCGCCAGCCTGGCTCAGCGCTACCGGCAACTCGTTGACGACAGCGGCATGAGCGCTGAAGTGGCCGACTGGCTAGCGGGTAAATACAGCTTTGACCCCGCCTGCTTAACGGATTAAAGGTACCCGCAAGAAATGTTAACAAGCACGCCTACAAACAAACTGCGTGCTAGCATAGCCCAGCCACACAAACATCTGCAGGCACGACATAAAAGTCTCTTAGCTACGAGACTAAAAAATATCACACGGAGAACCCATGAAAACACGCACACTTGGCAATACTGGCTTTAACATCAGCGAGGTTGGTCTTGGCTGCTGGCAATTAGGAGGCGATTTTGGCCCCATCGACAACCCCACTATCGATGATATTTTTGCCGCAGCCCTCGACTCCGGCATTAACTTTTTTGACACAGCAGATGTTTATGGCGACGGCGCCAGTGAAGGCTACGTGGGTCAGCACCTAGCTCAAGTTAACCCCAGACCTATTATTGCCAGCAAATACGGACGCGCAGGCGGCACCTACCCCGACGGCTACTCTCTTATCGATCTGCGCGATAGCCTTAAGCGCTCGCAAGATCGCCTGCAATGCGACAGTATCGATTTAATCCAACTACACTGCATTCCCACCAAAGTGCTGGCCCGCGGCGAAATCTTTGATTGGCTGCGCACCATGCAGCAAGAGCAACACATTAAATTCTTTGGCGCGAGTGTCGAGACCGTAGAGGAAGGTTTGATTTGCACAGAGCACGACGATTTAAGCTCACTGCAGGTGATTTTTAATATTTTTCGGCAAAAACTGCTAGATGAACTACTACCTTTAGCACACGAGAAAAACATTGGCATCATCGCTCGTCTGCCATTAGCCAGCGGCCTGCTAAGCGGAAAATTTAACACCAACACCCAGTTCGACAAAACCGATCACCGCAACTTCAACAAAGACGGCCAAATGTTTAACGTGGGTGAAACTTTCGCCGGCGTGCCGTTTGCCAAAGGTGTCGAACTGGCTCAAGCAATTAAAGAGAAAGCGCCCGAGGGCTACACAACCGCGCAGATGGCTATGCGCTGGATCTTGGATCAGCCTGCGGTCACCACCATCATTCCCGGCGCCAGCCGAGCAACGCAAGTTCGCGAGAACGCCAAAGTGAGCGAACTGCCGCCTTTAACAACAAATCTACACGCCGAGTTAACCGATTTTTATCAACACCACGTGGCGGCACATATTCGCGGCGCCTATTAACAAACAGCAACTCACCAGCACAACTTGCGCTTTATCGTTTACGCTTACCGCCTAAGTACAAAGTTACGCAGTAAATCTTTGCCACCTTCGGTGGCAAAGGATTCTGGATGAAATTGAATACCCTCAATCGGATACGTCTTGTGACGAACTCCCATAATTTCGAACGGCAAACCCGCCTTGACAGTATCGACCAAACTAGCAGCGCCCTGCTGCGCCACAACAGCGGTTACCTCAAGGCACTCCGGCAAAGTGGCAGGATTGGCCACTAGCGAGTGATAACGCATAATATCTAGCCCCTGTGGGGCATATGCAAATACACCTTTAGCGTCGTGAAATATCGGGCTGGTTTTACCATGTACCGGCAATCCGGCCTTAACGACCTTACCGCCAAATACGTGCGCAATACCCTGCATCCCCAAACACACACCCAACAGCGGGATAGTTTTACCCAGCTCACTAATAACCTCAGAGCACACACCAAAGTACACTTTATCATCGGGCGAACCTGGACCAGGAGAAATAATAATGCGATCGGGCGCCCAAGCGCGAATATCCGCAAGCGTCACTTCGTTGTTGCGCTTCACACTAATATTAAAGTCATCGACTTGGCCACGGGCTTTTTCACTTGTCAGCACTTCACCAAGGTATTGATAAAGGTTATAGGTGAACGAATCGTAGTTATCTATAATTAAAACTTTCACTGAGTCGCCTCCTTGCCTGTCGGCTTATAGCTATCTAACACTTTTTTAGTGCCGGCAAATTTCCGCTGAATTTCTTGGTATTCATCGGCGGCGTTAGAGTCATAAACATTGCCACCACAGGTTTGCACATAAGCGTGCTCACCACTCACAAACAAGGTGCGAATGGGTATTGCAAAAGTGCAATCACCATTAAACGAAAAGTGACCTACCGCACCGCCGTAGGGGCCTCGACCATCAGGCTCTAAGTCATCTATTATTTTCATCGCTTCTATTTTAGGGGCACCCGTTAGCGTACCCGCCGGAAAATTACTCGCGAGCGCGGTAAACATATCTTCCGAATCAGCCATAATACCGACAATTTCACTCGAGATATGCTGCACATGGCTAAAGCGCTTAATATCCATGAGGTTGCGAACTTTTACCGTCCCAAACTGAGCAACACGGCCAATATCATTGCGGTGCAAATCGACAATCATATTATGTTCGGCAATCTCCTTAGGATCGTTCAGCAAGCTACGCGCCAGCATTTTATCTTCAGCCTCAGTTGCACCGCGCGCGGCGGTACCGGCAAGCGGGTAAGTCTCCATCTCGCCCTGACGCAAACGAAACAACAGCTCTGGACTTGCCCCGATGATTTTTTCGGAACCAAACTTTAAATAATACATCTGCGGCGATGGGTTTATTTCACGCATCGACTGATAAGCATTAATGGTGTCGCCGGCGACTTTGAATTCGGTTTTAAAGCCAACCTCACACTGAAAAATCTTACCATCTACGATATTTTGCTTTACCTTTTCAACGGCAGCTTCATGACCGGTACGATCCATTGTGTCGCCCAATGGCGTAATCGTTAACTCACCATCTCCCTGATAACTCTGTTCTATCAGCTCTTGCACCAACGCTTGGCGATCATCGTCGTAATAAAAATAAAATATCTCGGCGGTCATTTTGTCCAGTATCAGGCCGTCTTTATAAAGGCCAAACTTAAAGGCATCAAAGTACTCACTTGCCTGCACACTCATGCTGGGCTCAAAGTAATTCATACAGTCGTAACCAATATAACCGGTCAAACCTCCGGCATAGCCACGCGAGAGAATATTCTGCGGCATAATATCCCGCAACAAATAATATGGGTTATCACTTGGGTAAACCGCCGCGCGGCCATCGCGCTCGGTAATCACTAGCGCCTTATCGCGAGCAGAAAAAACCTGACAAGGATCAAAACCAATAAGGGAGTAACGCGATATATGGCTCTCCTCCCCCAAAGACTCAAGTAAGAAGCAGCGCTCAAAGCGTTTTTCAATTTTTTTAAACAACTCAAAAAAATCACACTCGGTGGCGAGCGTGACATAATTTGGCTTGCGCGGAATTTTGATTTTCTCCGGCTTATTCATAACACACCTTAAATATTGTCTAATTTTCCAGCTTGTAGCGCCCGAGACCCGCGCGTAACTGTGGCGATACCGACACCTAAGCGTTTTGCCACTTCGCGCTGCGACACCCCCGCCTTAAGCAAGCGAGTAATCTGTAAGCGCTGTGAGATAGCGTGCAACTCGGCGGGAGTTAACAGCCCCTCAAGTGCGCCACGCAAGCGATCAGAACTATCGGCTTGCAGCAGATAGTCAATCAAGGCGTTTAGATGTTGCGTCTCTGTACTCATGTACTAGTACAGTAACAGCACAATAAAACAAACACAAGCCGTGAAGCTAAAATTCAACACCGGGGAAGTTAAAACAAGAAGGGGGCAGACAATATAAACAAGCCCCGAGAACCGGGGCTTGATATTAAAAGTTTTCTTTCAAGTACTGCTCAGCCAAGCGGGAGGCATCTGAATTACTTGCAGCAACAATACTCAAGAGCTCTTTAGCCCTCTCCTCTTGCCCCTGTAAGTGGTAGACCTTGCCCAACTTAAATTGCGCATCTGGCACCTTACGGCTACTGGGGAAAACACGCAATAAATCGCCAAACCACTGTTGCGCCGAAGGTAGATCATTCTTCAATAAGTAGATCTCACCCAACCAGTAATAGCTATTGCCGGTATATTCGCCATTGGGGTAGCGCGCCAAATGGTCTTTAAAGGCGGCAATTGAGGCATCTACCTCACGCTGACGAAGCAGATCGTAAGCCGCGCCATAAACTTCGGATTCGGAAGCGTTAGCCGAGGTGACAGGCTTAGCTAATATCTCACCTTCAGTGCCAGCGGCAACATCAACTCTAGGTGCAAGCGTGTTATCAGCAGAAGGCTCATAGGTCATACGGGGCGCTGTAGATGTACCGCCACTCGCGCCAGTCGTCAACGCGCTAACACGTCGATCAAGATCAAGGTAATCGTCCATCCGCTGTTGCTTAAGCTTTTTTAGCTCAAACGTTTGCTCCTCAACTAAACCGCGCAAGCTCATCACTTCTTGCTGCAGCGCCTGAAGCTGATAATACAGCTCGGCCTGAGGGTTATTATCGGACGGTGTAGGAGTAGATTGACGGGCACCAGGTACGCTTACGTCAACCGAACTCCCGGCCGCAGATTGCGGGCGGGAGTCGGTAACTTGAACCTGAGCCTGTGCTGTTGAGACGACGACCACTAATGCGGCCGTAATTAACAGATGGGCTCTCATTGCGTAGGGACTCTATTAGTAGTCGATTTCTACGCGACGATTTTTGCTCCAAGAAGATTCGCCGCTACCAAGGTTCAACGGACGCTCTTCACCGTAGCTGATTACTTCTAGGTTTGAACGGCTTACGCCCTGCAAAACCATGAAGTCGCGTACGGCATTTGCACGACGCTCACCAAGGGCCATGTTGTATTCACGTGAGCCGCGCTCATCAGCGTGACCTTCTAAACGGGCAGACGCACCAGAGTTGCGCAGACGCTCAGAGTGAGCCAGCAGTAAAGAACGTGCAGAAGGCAAAAGCACGGCTTGATCGAAGTCAAAGTAAATAACTTTGTCCAGCTCTTCCATGCCATCGTCCATGCCGTTGCTAGAACCCAGCGCGCCACCATCAGCTGTACCGGTTGTTACACCACCGTTAGCGTCGGCATTCGACCCATCAGCGCCAGTTTTGGTATCCGTGCTAGAACAGCCTACAAGGAAAGCCATGACAAATACAAAACTTAAACCTTGCTTCATTGCTTTAGTAATCATGATTAACTCCGATCAAATTGTTGATTTTTTTTGAGCAAACTGAATTATCAGTTAAAAAATGGCGACCAAGCAGGCTCTCTTACGTCGCCCTGCTTAGATGGCAAGCGATACTTGGTACCGGCGTCGAGTGAAACAGCGGCAAGTATACCCTTTCCCCCAAACCGTGTCGCGTACAGCAACATAGCCCCATTAGGCGCTATAGTAGGCGATTCATCAAGGTTTGTCTCGGTTAAAATCCGTAGTGTGCCCGTCGCTAGATCTTGTGCAGCAATGTGGAACACACCTTGCCGCTGATGGACCATTACGAGGGTTTTTCCGTCTTTCGAAACTCGCCCACGAGCGTTGTACTCGCCATCGAAGGTTAAGCGTTCTACCCGTCCGCTGGCAAGCGTCACTTTATAAATTTGTGGTTTACCACCGCGATTTGACGTAAAAATCACACCTTCACCGTCAGCAGTCCAGCTCGGCTCGGTATCGATCGCGTAATGGTTGGTTACTCGACTGAACTGGCGAGTGCGTAAATCGAGCGTATAAATCTCTGGATTACCATCCTTAGACAGCACCATCGCAAGCCTATTACCATCGGGCGAAAAGGTCGGCGCGCCATTTAAACCGGTGAAATTGGTCAGCTGTTCGCGCTGGCCGGTGGCAAGGTTTTGCTTAAAAATGGCCGGGCGAGTCGTCTCAAACGACACATAGGCGATCTCGCGACCATCGGGGGACCATGTTGGCGACAGCAGCGGCTGATCGGATTCCAGCAACAAACGCGCTCGCGCACCATCGGCATCCGCCAACATTAAGCGAAAGTTATCCAGCTGCCCTTGGTTTTGAAAGGCCTCGACATAAAGCACCTGGGTCGAAAAGGCACCGCGAATCCCTGTAATCTTCTCGTAGACTTTATCGCTGATATGATGGGCTATATCACGCAACTGCTCTGGACTGCCATCGACCTTGCCGGCGCTAATCACCTTCCTCTGAGCCAACACATCAAACACATCATAGCGCACAAAATAACGTCCATTTCGCTGTTCTATACTGCTTATCAACAAATACTCGGCATTTATGCCTCGCCAGTCGCGATAAAACACATCGGCAGGCCGACTCGGAAAGGACAGCATACTGGTGCGAGGCACTGGGTCAAACTGACCACTGCGCTGTAAATCGGCCGCCACAATTTGGGCAATATCTTCAGGTAACGGCGTTGAGCCACTCCAACCCATTGGCACAACAGCAATTCGGGTAGGGTTATCCACGCCTTGGGTAATTTCAATGGTGAGCTGGGCAAATGCCGGCGACACCAAACAACAAAATAACAGCGTTAGAAGTTTTCTCACAATCGTAAATCCTTGGGGTTAAAGACCAATTTTAACTGGCGAAAATTTTGCTCAAACAACTCAGGCGACATATTTTTAAGCTCACTAAAGCGATCTATACGGCGCACCGCTTGCTCGGCCGATCGATCAAAAGCGGCGTTACCGCTGCTTTTGGTGATAGTGACGTTCACTACCTGGCCAGTAGGAACCAACTGTAACAACAGCTCGACCTGCATGCCACGGCGCGCCGAAGGCGGACGGCTCCAATTTTGCTCAATTCGGGCGACAATCATGTCAACATAGCTTTGACTCTGAGCTTCAGCAAGCTCCGCCTGACGCTGCTGCTCCTCTTTACGCATGGCGTCATCGAGACGCTGCTGGGCAATACGTTCTTGACGCTCGCGCTCAGCTTTTTCTTGCGCAGCCTTGTCGGCTTTGCGCTTTGCCTCGGCTTCAGCTTTACGTTCGGCCTCATCTTTGCGCTTGCGCTCGGCCTCGGCTTGCGCTTTTTTCTCGCGCTGCAGCCGAGCTTTACGCGCGGCATCCTCTTTTGCTTTTTTGGCGGCAGCGGCCTTTTGCTGCGCCAGCTCGCGCTTTTTGGTTAGGTCAATAACGTTGGTTTTTTGCTGGACCGGCTCGGCCGTGTCCTTCGCCTTAAATTCAACCAGCTTAGCCTGCACAACATTAGGTTTAAAGACCCGCGGTTTAGGATCGATGGTGGTTTCCCAGCCAACCGTAATAGCCAGCACTAAGATCAAGTGCAGGCTAACGCTGATAATAATCGGGAGGGTATACAAGCTACGCCAATTCATACGTTAAGCGGGCCCGTCACTTAGGTGGGTCGGTAACCAAACCTACCGAGGGCGCACCGGCCCCCTGCAGCTCGGTCATTAACGAGACCACCATGCCATAGCTGACCTCGCGATCGCCCCATACCAATACAGGTGTCGTGGGCTTTTCGCCCAGCACTTTACTTACCATAGCGGTAATATCAGCCAATGGTTTGCTCTGCTTAGGCTCACCACCCAGCTCGATAAAATAGGCACCGGTCTTATCTACCGAGACAATCAACGGCTCATCTTCTTTATCGTCTATCGGGGACGACGGCGCCTGCGGCAGATTGACCTGCACACCCTGCATAAGCATAGGTGCCGTCACCATAAACACCACTAGAAGTACCAGCATCACGTCAATATAGGGTACGACGTTGATCTCTGCCATGGGCTTTTTCTTTACTCTTGGGCCAAATGCTGCCATTGCGCTGCCTGTTATTACCGGTTACTTGTTAGGATCAAGAGGAAACTTGTTTGCTGTGTACCTGACGGTGCAAAATTGCCGAGAACTCTTCAGCAAACGTCTGATAGTGATTTTCCATAGTCTCGGCCCGTGCCGAGTAGCGGTTGTATGCCAACACCGCCGGAATCGCCGCAAACAAACCCATCGCGGTAGCCACCAACGCCTCAGAAATACCCGGCGCTACGGTGGCCAAAGTTGCCTGATGCACATTGGCAAGTCCACGGAACGAATTCATAATACCCCACACCGTACCAAACAGACCGATGTAAGGGCTCACCGAAGCAACACTGGCTAAAAATGGTAGGTTGGCCTCAAGCTTTTCATACTCGCGAGCCAACGCCACACGCATAGCGCGTTGACTACCCTCCATCACCGCATCCGAGTCGGCACTAGACTGCGAGCGTAAGCGGGTAAACTCTTTAAAGCCGGCACGGAAGATATTCTCGACACCATCGACTGCGTTTTTACCCGTACGACCATTGCTTTGGCGATACAACTGATTCAAATCGATACCCGACCAAAACTGTTTTTCAAACGATAAAAATTTTGCCCGAGCTCGCCGCTGGTACATGCCGCGCTGTACGATCATGACCCAAGAGACAACCGAGGCTAGAAACAATAACGCCATGACCAGCTGCACAAGTAAACTGGCATTTGAAATTAATCCCCAGATGGATAGTGATTCTGCATTTGGCATAGATCAGTCAGCTCTTTAAAGTGATTCTGTGGTTGTGCCTACAATTGGCAAAACCTTCCCGTTATTTTCAGTTACTTGTGGCCGCGCTCGTTATCTTTAGCGGGCATACATTCAGCGGCTATAATTTATCCGACCGTTGCGATTTGCTTATGCATCGCCGGCGGCATTGCACAGGGTCGCATGGTGTCGGGGTTGACGCACGCGATGCGAATTAGACCTTCACAGAGCAATTCGTTCCCCCGATAAATACGTTGCTTAAACCGGACATTGGTACGCGCCAGCTTATCAACCTCAGTGGTAACCGTCAGCAAATCATCCAACCGCGCCGAGCGGCGATAGCTGACCTCGGCATGATGCACCACCAACAAAGTCCCGTCGTCTAAGATCGCGGGCTTATCATAACCGTACTGGCGCAAAAATTCTGTACGACTACGCTCCATAAACTTGAGGTAATTAACGTAATAGACAATTCCTCCCGCATCGGTGTCTTCAATATAAACCCGAACTGGGATCGCAAAAGGCTCGCTTGTACCACAGACACCTACCAACTCACTCACGATTGCTCACTTAGCCGAGCCGGCACATCAATACCAAAGTGCTCATAGGCAAGCGCGGTTAACACTCGCCCACGCGGGGTGCGCGAGACAAAACCTTGCTGTATTAAGTAGGGCTCAATCACATCCTCTATTGTGCCACGCTCTTCGCTAATCGCCGCGGCGAGTGCATCAACCCCCACCGGGCCACCAAGAAAGTTATCCATCATCGCCAGCAACAACCGTCGGTCCATATTATCAAATCCACGGGCATCCACTTTAAGCATATTAAGCGCTTGATCGGCCACCTGCTCAGTCACATGACCATCGGCTTTTATTTCAGCGTAATCTCGCACCCGGCGCAACAAACGGTTGGCAATTCGCGGCGTACCGCGAGCGCGTTTGGCCACTTCGTGCGCACCCTGGGGTTCGGTCGGCATGCCCAACAAATTTGCCGAGCGCGCGACAATATGAGTTAAATCGGCAATATTGTAAAACTCTAAACGCTGCACAATACCAAACCGATCGCGTAGCGGCGAAGTCAATAAACCCGCCCGAGTAGTTGCCCCAACTAAAGTAAAGGGCGGCAATTCGAGCTTGATAGAGCGCGCTGCAGGCCCCTCCCCGATCACAATATCAAGCTGAAAATCCTCCATTGCCGGATACAGGATTTCCTCTACCACCGGGCTTAAACGATGAATTTCATCGATAAACAAAACATCGCCCGGCTCTAAATTTGTCATTAACGCCGCTAAATCACCGGCTTTTTCCAGTACTGGGCCCGAGGTACTTTTAAGCGATACCCCCATTTCTTGGGCAATAATATTAGCCAGTGTCGTTTTGCCTAAACCGGGCGGGCCAAAGATTAGGGTGTGATCGAGAGATTCGTCGCGTTTTTTAGCCGCCGCGATAAAAATCTCCATCTGCTCACGCACCGCGGGCTGACCCACGTACTCGGCCAATGACTTAGGTCGAATAGCGCGATCGAGCTGCTCCTCACGAGGAGTGTGTTCGGGCGCGATAAGGCGATCGGTTTCTATCATCCTTTATACCTAGCTTGCGATACGCTTGAGGGCGAGCCGAATAAGCTCTTGCGCATCGGCGGAATCTTTGTGCCGCACCGCTGCGGCAATCATCTTGGTCGCCTCGGTGGGTTTGTAGCCTAAACTAATCAAGGCGCTCTCGGCCTCATCGCGCTCATCACGCTTAACCGCACCAACAGCAACGGAATCACTCAACAGGTCGTTCTCAGTGCCCGGAGCGGCAACAAGCTTATCGCGCAGCTCGATAATTAAGCGTTCGGCGGTTTTTTTGCCAACACCAGGCACTTTAACCAAGGCTGTTACATTGTCATTGTGGACACAGGCAGACAATTGAGCCGCATCCATACCCGACAAAATAGCCACGGCCATTTTTGGACCCACGCCATTCACTTTAATTAGGGTGCGAAATAAATCTCGATCGGAGCGTTTGGCAAAGCCAAACAACTGGTGCGCGGTGTCGCTAACAGCCAAATGGGTGTAAACGGTCGCGGGATGATCCACCTCAGGTAGCGCATAAAAGGTCGTCATGGGGGCCTGCATTTCGTAGCCAACGCCCTGCACATCCAACAATAAAAAAGGTGGCTGTTTTTCTAACAGCACACCGCTGAGTCGTCCGATCATGGTTACCTTAATTTCAACATTTTATAAGTCGCTTTAGGGCGTCTTTATACCACACGGCCGCGCCGAAAGCTGCGGGCGGTGGCGAGCTTTATGAGGTGTTGCTGTGAATTTATATGACACAGGGCAATAGCCAGCGCATCGGCGGCGTCCTCTTGCGGGCTGGCCGGCAACTTGAGCAAGACTTTTACCATATGTTGTACTTGCAACTTATCGGCCGCACCGGTGCCGGTTATCGCTTGCTTAACTTTGCGCGCCTCATACTCATGCACCGGTATATTCTGATTAACCGCCGCCACAATAGCCGCGCCGCGAGCTTGGCCAAGCTTGAGTGCCGAGCCGGCATTTTTGGCCATAAACACTTGTTCGATAGCAAACTGCTCGGGAATATACCGCTCGATCAGCTCACTAACGCCATCAAAAATAACCTTTAAACGCTCAGGCAAGCTGACATCGGGCACCCGAATAACACCACTGGTGATATATTCACAGCGCCCACCAATGGTATTGATCAGGCCAAAGCCGGTTTTACGTGAGCCCGGATCGATGCCCATAATTATTGCCATGCTATATGCACCCCGTCGTGCGCCTTATCTGCGTTTTAGTGTCACACGGGCGCAATTTAAGCGCAAGATAACTAGCCGTTTAGCTTGCTGAGCACATCATCACTAATGTCCGCATTGCTGTACACATTTTGCACGTCATCCAGATCTTCCAACATATCCACCAAAGCCATAATCTTCTCCGCCCCTGCAACATCCAGATCAACGGTGGTAGCGGGCTTCATGGTGATTTGCGAATCTTCCGGCACAAAGCCTGCCGCACTCAGGGCTTCCTTAACCGTAAAGTAGTCTTCAAAGGCTGTTTCAACCTCTTTACTACCATCACTGTGCACTACAACATCCTCGGCACCAGCTTCTAGCGCGGCCTCAAGTAATGGCTCCTCTGGCACCTCGGCGGGGTAGCTCAGCAGACCAATTTTGTTAAATAGATATGCCACCGAGCCATCGGTACCTAAGTTGCCGCCGCGTTTAGAAAAAGCGTGCCGCACCTCGGCCACCGTGCGGTTTTTATTGTCCGTCATACATTCCAGCAATACCGCTACGCCGCCCACTCCGTAGCCTTCGTAGGTACACTCTTCAAAATTGTCGCCGTCGGCATTGCCAGCGCCGCGGGCGATAGCTTTATCGATCGTGTCTTTTTTCATGTTGGCGCCCAAGGCTTTATCCATTGCGGCGCGTAAACGAGGGTTGTCATTGGGGTTGTCGCCGCCTTTAGCCGCGACTGACAACTCGCGAATAATTTTGGTAAATACCTTACCCCGCTTAGCATCTTGCGCCGCCTTACGGTGTTTAATGTTTGCCCACTTACTGTGGCCAGCCATACTCAACTCCCCCACTTTTACAGAATTAAAACGTAAAATGGCCGGGCAAGCCCGACCATTTCTTGGGCTATTAGCAGCCCTTAGTTACTCACCTGATCTTACTCGGCAAGTTTTTCTTTTTGTTCTTTTTGTTCTTTTTGACGCAAACGAATATGCAGCTCTTTTAGCTGCTTCGCGTCAACCGCCCCCGGAGCATCAGTCATAACACAGGCCGCACTCTGAGTTTTAGGAAAGGCGATAACGTCGCGAATCGATGCGGCGCCAATCATCAACATAATTAAACGGTCCAGACCAAATGCCAAACCACCGTGCGGTGGCGCACCGTATTTTAGCGCATCCAGTAAGAAACCAAATTTTTCACGTTGCTCTTCGGCGCTAATACCCAGAATTTCAAATACGGTTTGCTGCATTTGCTGATTGTGAATACGTACAGAACCACCACCAAGCTCAGTACCATTAAGTACCATGTCATAGGCGCGCGACAAAGCGGTAGCCGGATTCGCCTTCAGCTCTTCGGGCGAACAAGACGGTGCCGTAAACGGGTGATGCAACGCTTGCATCGAGCCATCGCTGGCCTCTTCAAACATTGGGAAATCAACGACCCACAAAGGCGCCCACTCGCAGGTGTAAAGATCAAGGTCTTCACCCAGTTTGCAGCGCAACGCACCCAGCGCTTCGGTAACAACGCCGGCTTTATCGGCACCAAAGAAAATCAAGTCACCGTTTTCGGCCTCTAAACGCTCAAGGATGGCACTGCGCACATCGTTGGGTAAGAACTTAACAATGGGCGACTGTAAACCGTTTTCTAAATCGGTTTTATCATTCACCTTAATGTAAGCCAAACCTTTAGCACCATAAATACCAACAAACTTGGTGTAATCGTCGATTTGCTTACGGGTTAACTTGTCGTTGCCGCCGGGCACTTTAAGGGCGGTGACGCGACCTTTAGGATCTTTGGCCGGACCCGAGAAGACTTTAAAGTCTACTTCGGCCATTAAGTCTTTAACATCGACCAGCTCCAAAGGAATACGCATATCGGGTTTATCCGAACCGTATTTGGCAATGGCCGTGGCGTAATCCATGCGAGGAAATTCGCCTAGATCAACGCTCATCAGCTCACCAAAGAGCTTTTTAATCATACGCTCGGTGATCGCCATGATGCCTTCCTCGCCCATAAACGAGGTTTCGATATCAATTTGAGTAAATTCTGGCTGGCGATCTGCGCGCAAGTCTTCATCGCGGAAACATTTGGCGATTTGATAGTAACGATCGAAACCCGACACCATCAACAACTGCTTAAACAGCTGGGGCGATTGCGGTAACGCAAAGAATTTGTTCTCGTGGGTGCGCGATGGCACCAGATAATCTCGGGCACCTTCGGGGGTGGCGCGAGTCAAAATCGGGGTTTCGATATCCAAAAAGCCGTTTTCATCTAGATAGTTGCGAATCGCAATGGTCACCTTAGAGCGAAACTGCAGGCTTTTTTGCATCTCGTTACGACGCAAGTCCAAATAGCGAAATTTTAACCGTACATCTTCACCAACACTCGAGTGCTCAGATAGCGGGAAAGGCGTGGTTTCGGCTTCGTTAAGAATCTCAAGCGCGGTGCCGTACACCTCGATCTCACCGGTGGCCATGTTCGAGTTAACGGTAGCGCCATCGCGCGCGCGTACCTTACCGGTAACCTGCAGCACGTATTCACCGCGCACTTTATCGGCCAGTTCGAAATTCTCTTTGGTGTCCGGATCAAAAACCACCTGAACGATACCGTCGCGGTCACGCAAGTCGATAAAGATAACACCACCGTGGTCGCGGCGACGATCGACCCAGCCACACAAGGTTACTTCTTGGTCGATAAATGAGGCATTTAAAGCGCCACAGTATTCACTGCGCATAATCTGTTTCCCGTTTATTTCTGTTGGTAGGGCTGATGCCCGCAATTAACTGGCCGGAGTCGCGGGCGCAGACGTGCTGGCCACTTTGCTGTCGCCACCTTTGGCGGCATCTCCGACGAGATTCTTTTTCTTACCCGATTTAAAATCTGTCTCGTACCAGCCGCCACCTTTAAGGCGAAAACCTGCGGCTGAGATCTTCTTAATCAACTCGCTCTGCTGGCATTCTGGGCAATCAACCAGTGGCGCGTCACTCATTTTCTGTAGGGCTTCTAGCTCGTGGCCACAGCCCTGACAACGATATTCATAGATAGGCATATAGATTCTCCACAATTAGGCGTACAAAGCTTAAACCTACCAAAAACGCACAGAAGATACCTCTGTGCGTCAAAAAGCGCGCAATTATACCTCAGAGGCTGGCAAGGAGAAACCGCACAGGCTTAGGTATGGCGAGATATTAAGCGTTTAACGCGATACTCGGCTATTAGGTCGGGCTAGCTTAGGAGAAACATCGATATTACGAATACCTTAGCACTGACAATGATTGCCCCGCTGGCAGTTTAAATCCTTTTGCGTCGCCGCTATTGATCATTTAGCTCGACTCCGACAGTCGCGCCCTCATACACCAGCGGGTAAAACGTCAAACCCGCAGCACAGTCTGTCGAGTTGAGCGCCCGTCCAGTTTGCAGAGAAAACTCGATTCCGTGGCTAGGACAGCGTAAACCTATGCCGGTTAATGTGGCGCGCGTTAATGGAGCTTGCCGATGAGGACACTCATTAGCGATTAAATACAGTCGCCCGAGCTCTTGCAGTAGCAATAAATCTTTACCCGCCAAACGCACAGGGCGCATAAAGCCATCTGCGATTTCGTGTAACTTTGCCAATTCCACATACGCCATGATACGACTACACCTCTTAACTCTTACCGCCACCCCTAGGCTTCACTATGCACTAAGTCACGAATGAAGAAAAGTCGCTAAAATTGCTACGACACCGCGCCAATAGCAGGCTACAATCGGGCCTCTGCGCGCCTTGCGCCACGGCCAACGACACACTCTCTTACCTAAGAAATACCCGATAGAGCGCCCTCATGACCAGTTCCAGCACGCAAACATACCTCACAAAGCTCAAGGCTCTCTCAGACCAACTGGTAGAGCTACAAAAGCCTATACGCATACTCGACGCTATTAAATGGCCCGTTGAGACACAAGAGCGCTTTTTTACCGCAGGCGCTAAGTGCTTACCTGATATGGGACGGAGCTATTACGAACAGAGCCCGCTGGCCTTTGATCAACATAAGCTCACCGACGCCTTTATTGAGTTGGAGCGAGATGTGGTTCGGCAGCTCGGCAACCAAGACGCACTCGGACGTATCTTACGCGACACTATTGATCAGTACCGACTGGTACTGGAGATGCTCGGCGCACGCGGCACGGCTCGGTTTGGCGAGCTAAGCCGACAACTTTACGGTTCACCTAGCGACTGTATTGCCGGCGACAACAAAACCCTGCTAGAGATTGGCCAAGAGTTATGCCAAGTATTTTCGCTACCCGCAGCCAGCCAACTCACGCAGTTGAGTACCCGCCAACAAGATGCCCATGAAGCCACCGCTTATTTAAGCAAACGGATGGACGAGTACTTTGGTGCCGGTACCGTTAATGTCACCTTAAGCGATGACATCGTCTCCGATGCGGCAGCCGGTGGCGATTGCCTAAAAGTTAACCGCCGCTCGACGTTTACCCAGCAAGATCTAAATGTGCTAGAGGTGCACGAGGGCTGGGTTCACATAGGCACGACGCTTAATGGTCGCGCCCAGCCGTGGGCCACTTGGCTAAGTGTCGGTTCACCGCGCATTACCGCCATTCAAGAGGGTATGGCCGTGCTAATGGAGACACTCACCTTCAGCTCGTTTCCCAAGCGCGCGCAACGAGTTAGCGATCGGGTTGTTGCCGTTGACATGGCCGAACGCGGCGCCGATTTTATCGAGTTGTACCGTTTTTTTCGCGACCGAGGTGACAGCGAGCAAGACAGCTACCGCGTTGCCCAGCGGGTGTTTCGTGGCGGCACAGTCACTGGTGGCTCGGTATTCACTAAAGACATCAGCTACGTCAAAGGCTTTGTAGAAAATGTCGGATTTATTCGCAGCGCTATTCTTGCGGGGCAACCGGAGATGATTCCACTACTGTACCTCGGCAAGCTGGCACTGGATGACATTCCAGCGTTGCAAGAGCACCTGCAGCTTGGACATATTGTGGCGCCACGCTTTTTGCCGCCTATGTTTAAAAACTTAAATGGCTTGTATGTTTGGTTTGGCTTTTCAAGTAGTATTGCCGGCCTTGATAACGTGCGAGTAAGAAAGCATTTTTCACGTCTTTTTAGCGACCCCAAAAATCGCCATTAAAGCGTACGTTTAAATAAATTAATGATTTTAAACAGGCACAACCATGTCCCGCTTTTTTGATGTCACCCTCTGCGGAACAGAGATATTTTTTGACAACTATACCGAGCAAGCGATTATCGGATTTTTAATCGCTCGTCGGGTACAGGCCGACTCGCCAGAGGCGGCCGTAAGGCGTGCACGCCACAGCGTCCTTATTGACTGGAACTATACTCATAACGTGAGCCGTAAACTGGGCGTACCCACGCTTAGCACTGTGCAAGTTACGCCTGTTAAAAAATGGTTACAGCGGAGCCCAAGTGAAAACTTTTATTTTTTTGATTCGCAAGAGCGTAAACAAGCGCATTTAAACACCATCAACAACAGCACCCGCCCCTGGTACTTACCTCGCAAAAAGTAAGCTAAGTGCCCCAAACAACACCAGCGTCCTATCGGCTTGACCTTGCTAAACCCCGCCAACCCAACCGGCTAAATCAAGCGCGAAACGCGTGTAAACTTACCCTGCGTTACTCTGTTCGGTAGGCCGCACGCACTTCATCAGCCAAAATAATAATCGCTCGTGCAACAACCTCCATAGGTTGTCCATAACTCAATCGCAAGCATTCGTGCTGATGCCGCCAAGGCTTATTTAACCCAGGAAAAAAGTGATGCCCCGAAATCACCAACACACCACGAGCTTTTAAGCGTTGGTAGAGCTGCTCACTGGTTATTGGCAAACCCTCAAGCCATAACCATAAAAAAATCGCCCCTTCGGGCTTATGAATTCGAAAAGGTAGTCCTTGTAACGCTTGCTCCAGCAGCGTTACCGTTTGCGTGGCGCGCTCATAATAAAACGGGGCAATGGCTTCGCGCCCTAACGCCAATAACTGCTCGCTGGCAATAAGCTGCCGAGCAATCGCCGGCCCCACATTGCCAGCGGCTAGGCTAAGTACTGTATTGGCTCGGGCGAATGATTCAATCAGCGGCTCGCTGGCTATCACCACCGCGGTACGGACGCCGGGCAAACCTAGCTTAGATAAGCTCAACACCAATACCGTATTGTCATTCCAGCTGGGAGTGGCATCGGTAAAAATAATTTCAGGAAAAGGTGTACCGTAAGCACCATCGACAATCAGCGGCACCCCGTGCTTTTGCGCCTCGGCATCTAGCTGCGCCATCTCAGCATCGGTAATTACGTTGCCGGTAGGATTTGTCGGCCGAGAGACACACAGCGCCGCACTGTTAGGGTCGACCTGAAAAGTTTCAAAATCGACGTGGTATTTAAATTGATGCTCGCCAGCTAACTCAATCGCCGGCCGATCGGCACGATAAAAATTTTCCGCCAAACCCAACTCGCTGTAACCTAGATACTCCGGTACCAGCGGCAACTGAATATGGCGCGACACTCCATCGGCACCCTCACCAGCCAACAAATTAAACAAAACAAAAAAAGCCGATTGGCTACCATTGGCAAGCGCTAAATTGCGGCGTGTTAGGCCCCACTGAAACTCCCGATTAAACAGAGCAGCCAACTCGTCTAACAAGGCTGTATCACCGGCGGGGGCTTGATACACCCCAAGCATCGGCTGCGCCTTAAGCGGATCATTGAGCACGTCTTGTAGCGCTTGCTGCAATGCGGCCTCAACCTGCGGAATTCGCGCGGGATTACCGCCGCCCAAAAACAACATATCGGGGTTCTCACGCAGCGCGCTGCCCAGATCCTCCATCAGTGAAAAAATGCCAGAGCCCTGACTTAGAGTGTCACCAAATTTGGATAATCGCATAACATGAGGCTTTTTGTTGTGAAGGTATAACGGCAGGGTCTAAGCTGCGGCCTAGATTTTTGGTGCTTTTACGATTTTTTACGATGTTGGGTCAGCTCAGAGTTTTTGTGTTTAACCCGCTAGCGTTGTCACTCTGCGCGCGAAGCGTATTTAGCCGAACTTTAGTGATTACAGCAAGCCATAGGTTTGCAACGTTTGCTTTAACATCGATGAACTGACCGGCTTTTTAATGAAATCAACGGCGCCCAAGGCTGTTACTCGGTCGCGGGCGGCGGGCTGTATATCGCCCGAGATAACTATAATCAAACACTTAAGCTGCTCGGCAGCCACCGCTTCAAGCACCTCATAGCCATCCAGCTCAGGCATGGTTAGATCCAACAATACTACTTCACCTAGCCCGGCACGAATCGCACTGAGCGCCTCATTGCCATTGGTGGCAAAACTGATCTCGACATCCCAGTTTTCAGGCAAAGCACGAGCGACCTGCTTGCGCGCCATGTTCGAGTCGTCACAAATTAGTAGCGGTGTACTCATTAACAGACCGTCATTATGTCCGGTGGCTAAAAGGACATTATAGCCATGAGAGCGCCTTAAGCGCCAAACATTAAACGCTTTTTAACTTTCACATCAGCAACCAGCTCTACTGGGGTGCCCCGCAGGGGCCTAAAACGCTATAATCGCCGCTGCTGTCACCACTCAACGGATGCTTTTCTATGCTGTCGATCTATCACAACCCGCGGTGCTCGAAATCTCGCCAAACACTGGCACTGCTAGAAGAGCGAGGGCTAACCCCCAAAATCATTAAATACCTCGATACCCCACCTACACCAGCCGAACTAAAAGACGTGCTAAATAAGCTAGGCATTAGTGCTCGCGAGTTACTGCGCAGCAGCGAGGCCGAATACCAAACACTTGGGCTGGCCGATAAAACGCTGCCAGAGGCAGCCCTCATCAACGCTATGAGTGAATACCCGAAGTTGATCGAGCGTCCCATTGTGATCCATGGTGCCCGTGCTCGACTGGGGCGCCCGCCCGAACAAGTATTGGACATTTTAGCCTGAGGCACCTATGAGCAAGCTTCCGTATGTACTGATCTTATATTACAGCCGCCACGGCGCTACAGCCGCCTTGGCTCGAGCGTTGGCCCACGGCGTGGAGCGAAGCGGGAAAATAGAAGCGCGCATCCGTACAGTGCCTCCGGTATCACCCGATTGCGAATCCAGCGTGCCAGCAATACCTGTCGAGGGGGCTATGTATGCCACGAGCGATGATTTGCGCCACTGTCAGGGGCTATTACTCGGTAGCCCAACGCGTTTTGGTAATATGGCGGCCCCCCTTAAACATTTTTTAGATTCCACCAGCGATATTTGGCTGGCCGGTAGCCTTATTAACAAACCCGCAGGCGTTTTTAGCTCAAGCAGTAGTTTGCATGGAGGGCAAGAGTCCACGTTACTGAGTATGATGTTGCCACTGTTGCATCATGGCATGGTGATTAGCGGCATTCCCTACAGTGAAGCGGGACTTAACAATACCGAAACCGGCGGCACCCCTTACGGCGCTACTCATTGGTCCGGCAAGGCTGATTCCGTATTAAGCGAGATCGAAACCGAGCTATGCCACGCCCACGGTCAACGCATTGCACGGCTAGCTCTACAACTGGATAACCTGACATGAAAATACCGCAGTACAGCACTGCCGACATAGCTCCGCTAACCCATCGCCACCGAGTGGCACGGTGGATTACGCTCTGCTGTTTATTTGCATTGCTCGCCCTATTTGGCATCAGCAATATCATCGAACCTCACGGCAGTCTATTTCGCGCTCTAGTGCAAAGCGTACCGCTACTGCTGTTTGTTCCCGGGGTTTGGATCGCTCATCACCGCACCTACAGCTGGTTGTGCTTTGTTATTTTGTTTTATTTTACAGCGTTTGTAGTCGAGGCCATGTCACCGTTTGCCAATTTCAGTGATTACCTAGCCACCGCACTTACAGTGGTGTTATTCCCGGCGGCTATGATGGCCAGCCGCTGGCGGCAGCATTCGCGTCTGGCCGCACATCAAAACCCGGAGCCAAGCGCTAACAACAGCTGCGATCAATAATCAACGTTATGTCAAATTTATCGCACGACACCTAACACCTAGATGCCCAAAAAGGAACACGATGTGACCGACACTAACAACACCCCAAGTAAAGGAGCTATCCGCAAACTATTTAGCGGTATTTGGGGGGCCATTACTTGGCTAAGACGCGCACTTGCCAATGTGATATTCATCATCATTATTGTCGCCATAATTGTAGCTATCAGTCGCCAAAGCGCCGATGTATTACCCAATACTTTCGCACTGCGCCTCGCCCCTTCGGGTGTATTGGTTGATCAACGCCAAGCGATTGATGCATTGGCAACATTAACCGCCGATGAATCGGCCGAACAAGCTGAGACACTGGTAGCCGATGTGGTGCGCGCCATAAACATTGCGAGCAATGATGATCGCGTTACGGACCTAGTGCTTGATTTAAACAATTTACGCGGTGGCGGCATTAGCAAACTTTACGAGATAGGCGCAGCACTAGAGCAATTTAAAAACAGTGGTAAAAGCATTACCGCGTTATCCGATAGTTACAACCAAGATCAATATTTTTTAGCCAGCTACGCCGATCAAGTCTACCTCCACGATATGGGCTATGTGCTGCTGACCGGCTTTGCCAGCTATCACCCATACTTTAAAGATGCGCTCGATAAACTTGCAGTTAACTTACACGTCTTTAAAGTAGGTAAATACAAAGATGCCGTTGAACCTTACACCCGCAACGGAATGTCCGATGCCTCGCGCGAACACAACAGCTTGTGGCTAAACACTTTGTGGCAAGCGTATCGCAGTACTATCGAAGTCAAACGCGCCCTTCCAATCGGCTCTCTCGATGACATTATCAGCCGCTCAGCCGAGCTATTACAAAAAGCCGGTGGCGACTCGGCGCTAATGGCACAAGAGGCAGGCTTAATCGATACCGTGGCCAGTCGTCAGGCAACTCACCAGGCTCTTATCAAACAATTTGGCTACGACAACAACACCGATCAATACCGCCATGTCGACTGGAATCGTTACCTGCAACACAACCAAGAAATACCGTTGCCCGGCACCGATTATGTTGGTCTTATTACAGCCAGCGGTGCTATTAATTCCGGTATACAACCGCCGGGGGCAGTAGGTAGTGAAACCTTAGTACAGTTGCTGCGTCAGGCGCGCGATGATAAAGATATAAAAGCATTGGTCATTCGGGTCGATAGCCCCGGCGGCAGCGCCTTCGCCTCCGAAGTCATTCGGGCAGAGCTCGAAGCCACTCGCAACTCGGGCATTCCAGTCATCATTAGCATGGGCAGCGTAGCGGCCAGCGGCGGCTATTGGATCGCCACCGGTGGCGATGAGATTTGGGCACTACCTACGACCATCACCGGCTCAATTGGGGTTTTTAGTATTATCCCTACGCTCGAACAATCACTGGGTAAATTAGGTATTTATACCGATGGCATTGCCACCAGCGAGTTGGCCGGCAGTATGGATTCAACCCGAGCGCTAAGCCCTCAAGCCGCTACAGCGCTGCAGCTAAACGTCGACAGCATTTACCAACGCTTCTTAAAAACCGTGGCCGATGCCCGTGGCTTAAGTGTCGAACAAGTCAACGAAATCGCTCAAGGCCGAGTTTGGAGCGGCGTGCGCGCACAAGAGCTAGGATTAGTCGATAAGCTTGGCACACTACAGCAAGCATTAAACGCCGCCGCCGAATTTGCCGAGTTAACACAGTGGAAAACCAAAGAGATCACGCCACCGCTAACACCAATGGAGCAGCTATTTATGCAGCTCGCTAATGCCGGTGTTAGCTTACCCGGCGACTGGCAAAGCTCATTAAACAGCCTAGAAACACTCAACACTTTAACCGGCGGACTTGGTACTGACGGCCATAACGCACTAACCGAATTATTAGGTAACGAGGCCGGTCAAGTACAGGCACGCTGTTTAAGCTGCACACTAATTAGCCGTCCTGGCCAATAGCCAGCGCTTTTTGCGCAGATCAACAGCTAATGGGTAAACCTGCTCGACTCGGGCAGGTAAAGCAAGTGTTGGCAGTGCACGTTAAAGAGCCGAGCCCACCCTCTATTCTTACTCCGACGGATTCAATTGAGCCAGATCACAGCCTACCATGCTGCGCTCTGGCTCTGCGTGCTTGCATCGGCAGAGGTGTTGTTGCTACGACCAGAGGGGCCCTGTAGGAGTATTATTAAAAGTATCAAGGCTTGTCCGCTATGCTAAGTTCTCACAACCCCCTATAAAAAACACAACTGTTAGTAGTAACTCAACGCCTGTGCTTTACCGCGGAAAATACGATACATAAAAATGGTGTACGCCATAATACTTGGCAATACTACTGCCGCACCGTACAAAATAAATCGCAAAGATTCCGGCGCACTAGCGGCATCCCAAATACTTAACTTACCGGGCACTATGTAAGGAAAATAACTGTACGCCAGCGCCAGAAAGCACAAAATAAAAACACCCACCGCACAAGAAAAAGGCACCCAGTGACCAAAATCGTTGTTATAGGGAAAGTGGCGCAGATACATAAACAATGTGACAAACAAAATTGCACATAACAAAGGGATCAGCAGCAACAAGAACGCCTGGGGAAGGCTAAACCACTTATCAAATACCTCGGTGCTCATTAATGGATTCACACCACTCACAACCATCACACCAATAATCATTAAAATGGCCGTCAGTTTAGCCCGCTTTGCCGCCCAACGCTGTACGTCTCCCTCAGATTTTAAGATCAACCAACAAGCGCCAATAAACGCATAAGCTGCGGTAACGCACACAGCACTGAGCAGACCAAAGCCAATCGCCAAGACCCCGCCACTAAAGCCGGTAACGTATATGCCCAGCATATAACCCTGCGCCATAGAGGCTATGATGGATCCAGCTTTAAAGCACCGGTCCCAACGATTTTGATAATCGGCATGGGCCTTAGCCCTAAAATCAAAGGCAACGCCTCGTAGGATTAAACCAAATAACAAAAAGAACGCCGGCAAATACAGATAACCTAAGACAGCACTATGAGCTGAGGGAAACGCAATAAGCAGCAACCCCACCGCCAGTACCAACCAAGTTTCGTTAGCATCCCAAAAAGGCCCGATAGAGGCAATCATGATATTGCGATACTCGGGCTTGCCCATTGGCAACAGAACACCTACACCAAGATCAAATCCGTCAAGCACAGCGTAAATCAAAATTGCCACACCCATCAGCACCACAAAAATCACCGGTAACCAATACGCTTCTCCACTCATAGCTTAGCCTCCTTCGCAGTTGTGGCCAAAGGCTCAAGATCATTGCTAACCGCCTTGCGTGCCAAATAAAATAGCGTGTGTAAAAAAGCCACGATCAGTACAATATAAAGCAGCACATAGGTAATCGCGGTAAATAACACATTGCCAGAAGCGGTCGAGGTCACAGCATCGGCCGTTTTAAGTAAGCCGTACACCAGAAACGGCTGGCGGCCAATCTCGGTAACGTACCAGCCCGCCAACGTTGCCAGCCAACCAGAGAACGTCATTGCTACCAGCGCCCTTTGCCAAAGCGGTGCGATCTTCCCGCGACGCCAAAGCTGCAACGAGCAACTCCACGACACCAACAACATTAACAGACCGACACCGACCATAATGCGAAATCCCCAAAATACCGGCATCACCGGCGGATGCTCGCCTGCGAACTCGTTTAGGCCTTGAATCTCGCCATCGCCGTGATGGGTTAAGATCCAGCTCGCCCCCCGAGGGATCGAAATAGAATAATCATTGGTTTGAGTTTTCTCGTTGGGCAGTGCAAACAATTGTAACGGCACAGCTGTTTCGGTGTGCCACACCCCCTCCATCGCCGCGACTTTGGCCGGCTGATGCTTGAGTGTATTTAGTCCGTGTATATCACCGACAAAAATTTGAATAGGAATCAAGATGGCAGCAAGGTAAGCACCGGTTTTTAATGTCAGCTGCACCTCACTTGAAGAGTCGCCCTTTAACAGGCGATACGCCGATATACCAGCCACAAGAAACGCCGCCGTTAAACCCGAGGCCAAAAGAACATGAGTCACTCGGTACGGCATCGACGGATTAAATATAATCGCAACCCAATCCAGTGGATACGCAACACCGTCGCGCATTTCAAAGCCGGCTGGCGTTTGCATCCAACTGTTTAGGGCCAAGATCCAGAATGCTGATAAAGACGTACCCACCGCTACCAATGCCGTAGCTACTGTGTGTAAGCGGTTAGAGACCCGGTTACTGCCATACAGCATGATTCCAAGGAATGTCGCCTCTAAAAAGAAGGCCGTTAACACCTCGTAACCGAGTAACGGTCCGGCAATATTACCCACCGTTTCCATATAGCCGGGCCAGTTAGTACCAAACTGAAATGACATGGTGATGCCGCTGACAACCCCCAAGGCAAAACTCAGCGCAAAGATTTTAACCCAAAAACGGTAGGCTGCCATCCAAGCCGTATTGCCTGTGCGATCGTAGCGCAGCTTAAAAAACAGCAGCAGCCAGCACAATGCAATCGTGATCGTAGGAAACAAAATATGGAAGGTGATATTGGCCGCAAATTGAATTCGCGACAACATAAAGACATCCAACATAACTACCTCGATGGATTAATAGGAACTTAACTAAGCAACTTACTGACGCCAGCGCCAAGCTTGAGCATACGGGCCAATTGTTTCGGCGACAGGCGCTGTATCTCATCGCTCCAGTGGGTCATCATTTCAATCAGCTTGTACATATCTTCAATCCGCGATTGCGCGTAACGCTCACTAGTATCCGTCGGCTTATCCATCAACAGCTCGCGCATTACGGTTAGTGTTGGGTCGATCTCGCGCTTACGTCGTTCATTAAGTAAGGTACGGGCAATCTCCCAGACATCTTCCGGTGCGGTAAAATAATCTTTTCTGTCGCCCGCTATATGCTGTAAGCGCACCAAGTTCCAGCTTTGTAACTCTTTTAAACCCATACTGACATTCGAGCGTGACACCGACAATTCAGCTGACAATTCGTCGGCATTAACCGGCGCCTCGGATAACACAATATAGGCGTACATCTGCCCTACCGTACGGTTAATACCCCAACGGTTTCCCATTTCACCAAAGTGGCGTACAAATGATTCTATTAACGGTGACATGCATTTTCACTAATTACTGAAATTACAGTAATTATACGCAACAAAGAAAAGCAAGCAAGCGCTTTTGAGACATCAATAATATTTAATGGGCTCGTAAAGCAAGCAGATGCCATTACAACAATAAATGATACCAAGATCGATATGCGGGAAAGCTAGAGTGTTGGATTGATAACAAACAGCGCACATAACAAGAATCTACGTTATGTGCGCTGACTAATGTAAATTTTAAGCTATCATTCCTCCCCCTGTGGTAGTAGGTTAATAGCCTCTAAGCTCGACACCCATCAAAAGTAAGTGCTAGATTATTAAAAGTACTTTATGGCATTTTGCTCAATTTATTCAATTTAAGTTAACCACCCTGCGTATGAGCTGTAATTACGACACAAACACTCCTCCATTAATGCATCGCATACGCCAATGCACGTTATGTGCACAGGATTTACCGTTACCGCCAAAACCCATTTTACAAGTCGACTCAAACGCCAAAATACTGATTGCGGCGCAAGCCCCTGGGCTGCTAGCACACGATGCCGGCCGGCCCTTTGACGACCCCAGCGGCGACCGGTTACGACGCTGGCTAGGCGTTTCACCTCAACAGTTTTATGATCCAACCTTATTCGCACTGCTGCCCATGGGGTTTTGTTACCCTGGCACTCGCGTAGGTGGCGACCTACCGCCGCGCCCAGAATGTGCCCCGAAATGGCGGCAAGAGGTATTGGAATACCTGGAGCAAATAGAGTTGACGTTGATTATTGGTCAGTATGCGCAGGCATACCACTTACCCAATGGCAAAAAAACACTGACCGAGCGGGTACAAAACTGGCGCAACCACCTACCGCAGCAGCTACCACTACCCCACCCCAGTGGCCGCAACAATCGCTGGTTGGCAAAAAATTTGTGGTTTGAAAAAGAGGTCGTTCCTGCACTGCAACACCGAGTGCAGGAAGTGTTAATGGGGTGCGCTTAATTTACGACAAACGCATTTTAAAATCGTCATAACCAAATTCACGTACCACTTGTAGCTCGTCTGTGCGCGAATCCCACAAAGCAATAGCCGGCAAGTTAATACCGTTAAAGGTGGTCGTTTTCACCATAGTGTAATGTGCCATGTCGTCAAAAACTAAGCGCTGGCCTATTTTAAGTGGCTCTGAAAAGCTGTAATCGCCAATCACATCGCCAGCCAAACAAGTCATGCCACCTAAGCGGTAGGTGTAGGCCAACGCTTCAGCCTCACCAGCACCAAACACATCTGCTCGGTACGGCATCTCTAAAGTATCGGGCATATGGCAGGTTGCCGAAGTATCTAGAATCGCTTGCGGCATCGTACTGGTAAACGCATCCAATACCTCTGTCACCAGCACACCGGCGCGAATGGCGACTGCTTCCCCTGGCTCTAAATACACTTGCACATCAAACTTTTTGGCAAAATCTCGCACGAGTGTAATCAGCTGTTCTACCTGATAATTTTCGCGAGTAATATGATGGCCGCCACCAAAGTTGACCCACTCGATAGCGGACAAGTACTGCCCAAACTTTTGCTCCACCGCAGCCAAAGTACGTGCCAATGGTGGTACGTCCTGCTCACACAAAGTGTGAAAGTGAAGCCCCGAGATACCATCCAACAAATTCGCATCGAACTCGGCCAGTGGCACACCCATACGCGATTTTGGCGCACAGGGATCATACAAAGGTACATCACCTTCCGAGTGTTCAGGGTTAATACGTAAGCCAAATTTCAATTCGGGACGCTTTATCTGCGCCGCCATACATAATGGTTTAAAACGCTGCCACTGACTCATGGAGTTAAACACTACATGATCGGAAAGTTTCAGCACTTCAATTAGATCGGCCTCTTTAAAGGCTGCCGAATAGGTATGCACCTCACCGCCGTAATACTCACGAGCCAGTTTTGCCTCGTTAACACCGCTGGCGCAGCTGCCCCACAGGTACTTGCGATTTAAATCGGCCAGCGACCAACAACTAAAAGCTTTAAGCGCACCGAGCACTTTGGCACCACTTTGCTCTCCGACGTATTGGAGTAACTTAAGGTTATCTTCTATTGCTGCGCGATCTACAACAAAGCACGGGGATGGCACCCGAGTCGGATCAAACTGAGTAAAGTACTGCCGTTTTTTCATAGCCGCTCCGCGATAGGGCGATGTAAAAACGGCGGCTTGCGCCGCCGTTAGATTAGTCTTCCATGCCTGTGGGTTGATCGATTTCAACCACCTGCCAAGGTAAGCCGTATTTATTCAAATCTTCCATAAAGGGATCTGGATCAAGCTGCTCCATATTCCAAACACCCGCACCCGCCCACTTTTTCTCAAGCATCATTTTTGCACCGATCATAGCGGGCACACCGGTGGTGTATGAGATAGCTTGAGACTGCACCTCGGCGTAACACTCTTCGTGATCGCAAATATTGTAAATGTAGTAAGTTTTCTTTACACCATCTTTTATACCCTGAGCAATACAACCGATACAGGTTTTACCTTTAGTGAGAGGCCCTAAACTTGCGGGATCTGGCAGCAACGCTTTTAAAAATTGCAAAGGCACAATCTGCTTGCCTTCAAACTCAACCGGTTCAATCGACGTCATGCCGATATTACCCAACACCTCTAAGTGTTTAAGGTAATTATCCGAAAATGTCATCCAAAACCGAGCACGCTTAATTTCAGGCAAATGCGTGGTAAGTGATTCCAACTCTTCGTGGTACATCAGGTAAATTTGTTTTGGACCAATGCCGGCCGGAAAATCAAACGAGCGGTTCTCTTTTAATGGCGCTGTTTCTTGCCACTGGCCATCCTGCCAATAACGGCCGTTAGCGGTTACTTCTCGGATATTAATCTCTGGATTAAAGTTCGTCGCAAACGGTTTACCGTGATCCCCAGCATTACAATCGATAATATCCAGATAATGAATCTCATCCAAATAATGCTTTTTTAAGTACGCGGTATAAACATTGGTAACACCCGGATCAAAACCCGAGCCCAGCAGGGCCATACGCCCCGCTTGAGTGAACTTATCTTGATACGCCCACTGCCATTTGTACTCAAACTTGGCCTCTTCTGGCGGCTCATAGTTAGCGGTATCTAGATAATCAACTCCCGCTTCTAAGCAAGCATCCATAATCGCCAAATCTTGATAAGGCAAAGCAACATTGATCACTAAGTCCGGCTGCTCACGTTTTAACAAAGCCACAGTTTCAGCGACATTGTCAGCATCAACCTGAGCGGTAGTAACTGGCCTTGGCAGTTGCGCGGCAATCGCTTTGCACTTAGATTCGGTACGACTGGCCAGTACGATCTCGGTAAATACCTCAGGCAGCTGGGCACATTTGTGAGCCACTACGCCACCAACGCCGCCGGCGCCGATAATTATTACTTTAGCCATAAAATTTTCCTCTAACGATTAATCGTTAACGTTCAAAATAAGTGTAACCTCGTAGGCTTTCAGAGTATGCGGTCAGCATGCTTTGGCGCTCCGACACATTAATGCGCCCGTCTCGCACCGCTTGTTCCGCCGCAACCCGAAACTGACGAAACATTTGTTGCGGATCATACTCAACGTAACTCAACACGTCGGCAATACTGTCGCCGTGTAATTCGTGCACAAAATCGACACTGCCATCGGTGTTAATCCGCACACTGGCAACATTGGTATCGCCAAAAAGATTGTGCAAATCACCTAAAGTTTCTTGATACGCGCCAACTAAAAAGACACCGAGGTAATACTCCTCACCTGGGTTTACCGGATGCAAAGACAAAGTGCGAGTCTCACCCACGGGACCGGCAAAACGATCCAACTTGCCATCGCAATCACAAGTTAAGTCGGCGATAGTTGCTTGCCGACTAGGCCTCTCATTTAAGCGATGAATGGGCATCACCGGAAACACTTGGTTAATCGCCCAAGAGTCGGGCAAAGACTGAAATACGCTGAAGTTACCGTAATAAATATCAGCTAATTGCTCGGGCAGCTCTTCAAGCTCGGGAGGAATACGTTTCATCTCGGGCAATAAGGCGACAATACGCTGCAGTCCTGCAAGGCAAAGATTTTCGGCAAATGCGCGTTCGCGCAAGCTGACCTCACCATTAAAAAAGCAATCACGCACTTGATCGCGATAGTAAATAACATCGTTATAGCTTTCTTGCAGCTTACTCACTTTAATTGCTTTTAACGTAAACCACAGGTTAGACACCTGCTCATGGCTGCCCTCTGGCAGATCAGTTGGTACTGGGCCCGGCTCAAAATGCCCCACATCTAAAATATTAAATAACAATACAGAAGTATGCGCGACAGTAGCACGTCCAGACTCAGTCACAATAGTCGGGTGCGGCAAGTTATGTGCATTAAATTGCTGAACCAACGCCTCCACAACATCAACACAGTATTCTTGTACCGAGTAATTGCGGCTGTGACCACTAACACTACCGGTGCCATCATAATCAATGGCCAGCCCACCACCTAAGTCGATATAACTCAGTGGTGCACCTTCACTCACCATGGCGATGTAGTAACGACAGGCCTCCAAGACGCCCGCGCGAATACTACGTATATTAGGTATCTGCGAGCCCAAATGAAAATGCAACAACTCTAAACAATGCAGCAAGTCATTACCGCGTAACTCATCCATTACTTCGATCAAATGATTGGTGGTTAAACCAAACAAGCTGCGATCACCGCTGTCTTCGGCCCAATGCCCTTCGACCTTAGTCGACAGCTTTAAGCGCACACCTAAGATAGGATCTACACCCAACAAACGACTGCGCTCGATAACCAGCTTTAGCTCGGCCACCGTTTCCAGCACAAAAATGCACTTAAAGCCCAGTTTGCGCGCCTGCAACCCCAGATCAATAAACTCCGCATCTTTATAGCCATTACAAATAATTAAGCTTTCAAGATTTTTTAAGGTCGACATGGCAATCATCAGCTCGGCTTTACTGCCAGCTTCAAGACCATGGTTATAGCGCTCACCAAAGCGGGCTATCTCTTCGACAATATGACTCTGTTGGTTAACCTTGATAGGAAAAGCGCCACGATACACACCCTGATAACCGGTAGCGGCAATAGCCTCGGCAAACGATTCATTAAGGATGGTGATACGACTATCGACCAAATTTTCGATCCGCAACAACACCGGCATTTCCAGTCCGCGCTGCTGTAAACCATCAATAATATGGGTTAAATCAACCGCCACATCGGCTTTCTCACCAGGTGCACGCACTTCGACGTTTCCCACTGGGCTAATACCAAAATAGCCACTGCCCCACTCCTCAATGCCGTAAAGTTCAGTCGAGCTCTTTACCGACCAGCTATCCGAGGTTTGTTTCAATCGCTCAACTCCTACTTAGATGTTTCTCTGGTGGGCGAACGCCCACTTTAGATGGCGAGATTTTCCACATTTTGAGGCAAAAGAAAAGCATTTTCGCTACTCAATCGCAGATCTTTGCTCAACCAAAGAACCTTAGCTCGAGCCATACGGCCCCGCCAACGCCAGTAAAGTAGAATCATACCCCTTAAACACAAAAAAAGGCGACCAAAGGTCGCCTTTTTTGATTACCAGCTTAAACTTACCAGCCAGTAATTTCTTTCAATGCACTACCGATGTCAGCAAGACTGCGCACCGTTTTTACACCGGCGTCTTCAAGCGCTGCAAACTTCTCGTCAGCGGTACCTTTACCACCAGCGATAATAGCGCCAGCATGACCCATACGCTTGCCGGCAGGTGCGGTTACACCAGCGATGTAAGAAACAACAGGCTTAGTAACATTCTCTTTAATGAATGCAGCTGCTTCTTCCTCAGCGCTACCGCCGATTTCACCGATCATTACAATCGCTTCGGTCTGTGGATCGTTCTGGAACATCTCTAGAATATCGATGAAGTTAGATCCAGGAATTGGATCGCCACCAATACCGACACAGGTAGACTGACCAAAACCATAATCAGTGGTTTGTTTAACCGCCTCATAGGTCAAGGTGCCAGAACGTGAAACGATACCCACTTTACCTGGCTTGTGAATGTGACCTGGCATAATACCAATCTTACATTCACCGGGAGTAATAACACCTGGGCAGTTAGGACCAATTAAACGTACCCCTAACTCATCACACTTCACTTTACAGTCAAGCATATCCAAGGTAGGAATACCTTCGGTGATACAAACAATCAGCTTAATGCCGCCGTTAGCTGCTTCTAAGATTGAGTCCTTACAAAAAGGAGCTGGCACATAAATAACAGAGGCTTCGGCACCGGTTTCAGCAACGGCTTGTGCCACTGTGTCAAACACGGGCAGCCCTAGGTGAGTTTGACCACCTTTACCTGGCGTAACACCACCAACCATTTTAGTACCGTAAGCAATTGCTTGCTCAGAGTGAAAGGTACCTTGTGATCCGGTAAAACCCTGACAGATTACTTTAGTGTCTTTATTGATTAAAACGCTCATTTATTTGCCCTCCGCTGCTTTTACTACTTGCTCGGCAGCGTCAGTCAAACTGGTCGCAGCAATAATGTTTAGACCACTGTCAGCCAGTACTTTAGCACCAAGCTCAGCATTGTTACCTTCAAGACGGACCACTACAGGTACCTTAACGCCCACCTCTTCAACTGCACCGATAACACCTTCGGCAATCAAATCACAGCGAACGATACCGCCAAAAATGTTAATCAAAACGGCTTTTACGTTTTCATCAGACAGAATAATCTTAAACGCTTCAATAACACGCTCTTTGGTTGCACCACCACCTACGTCAAGGAAGTTGGCGGGCTCGCCACCATGCAGCTTAACGATATCCATGGTGCCCATAGCCAAACCAGCACCGTTGACCATGCAACCGATGTTGCCATCAAGTGCTACGTAGTTTAATTCCCACTTAGCAGCGCGCGCCTCACGCTCGTCTTCTTGTGAAGGATCGTGCATTTCGCGCAAGTCGGGGTGACGGTACAAAGCGTTTCCATCAACCGCCACTTTCGCGTCCAAGCAGTGCAAATCACCGGCAGGAGTAATAACCAGCGGATTCACTTCAATTAACGCTAAATCTTTGTCTTTAAACAGCTTAGCCAAACCTAAGAAAATCTGCACAAACTGCTTAACTTGCTTACCTTCAAGACCTAGCTTAAACGCCAAGTCACGACCTTGATAAGGCTGCGCACCAGTTAAAGGATCAACAATCGCTTTTAGGATTTTCTCTGGTGTTTCTTCGGCTACTTTCTCAATCTCTACACCACCTTCGGTAGAGGCCATAAACACAATACGACGGCTTGAACGATCTAGCACTGCACCTAAATACAGCTCTTTATCAATATCGGTACAGGTTTCAACCAAAATACGGCTAACCGGCTGACCCTTTTCATCGGTCTGATAGGTCACCAAATTTTTGCCTAACCATTGCTTGGCAAAGGCTTCGATTTCGCTTTTGGTTTTAACGAGTTTTACACCGCCAGCTTTACCGCGACCACCAGCGTGAACCTGAGCTTTTACAACAAACTCGTTACCGCCAATTGTGTCAGCCGCTGCCGCAGCTTCGGCAGGAGTCTGTGCCGCTACACCCTGGGATACGGGCAAACCATATTGCGCAAACAACTGTTTGCCTTGGTACTCATGCAAATTCATGATGTTTTTCCGTTCTGTTAACGTGATTTGAAAACTGCAGTAGATCGATGAACCTCAGCATTGTAATAATGCTCAGGCATTTCGTCGTCGCTACACTTGGTTTCTTCTTGATCGCGCCTCTACTAATTTCAGTGGCTCTAGGTCACGACCATAGAGCCTGCTCGACAGCTAACACCATCGAGTGGCCCTGTGCTTCATCGTTATTTTAAATAATTATTTTTTGCGCTTGCGATTTGGCATGTGAATGGCGTGACCCGCCACTGCCAATGCGGCTTCTTTGACCGCTTCAGAGAAAGTCGGATGACCGAACACAGTCATACCGATATCCTCAGCACTGGCGCCAAACTCCATAGCAATTGCAACTTCTTGAATCAGATCGGACGCACTTGGGCCAACAATATGGCAACCTAAAATACGATCTGTTTCAGCATGAGCAATCATCTTCACCATACCTTCTGCCTGATCCGCAGCAACGGCACGGCCGATGGCCAAGAAAGGAAAGGTACCAACTTCGTAGGACTCGCCATCAGCTTTTAGCTGCTCTTCGGTTTTACCAACCGAGGCAATTTCAGGATGGGTATAAATGACATTAGGAATAATATCGTAATTTACCAAAGGCTTTTGGCCTGCGATACGCTCGGCAACCATAACACCTTCTTCTGAACCTTTGTGCGCCAACATTGGGCCACGCACTACATCGCCCACGGCCCACACACCTGGTGCATCGGTAGAGCATAAGTCATTGACGTAAACAAAACCGCGCTCATCTAAATTAACGCCACTGTCTTCGGCCAATAAACCTTCGGTATAAGGTTTACGACCAACACATACAATTAATTTATCAAAAATTTCTTTTTGCTCGTTACCGTCTTTATCGGTAAAGGTTACAGTCACTTCTTTTTTCTTGCCTTTGGTGCTAACTTCTGTGCCTGTTACTCGGCAGCTAAGACGAATATCTAAGCCCTGTTTACCGAATATCTTCAAGGATTCTTTAGCAATCTGTTGGTCCATCATAGCAAGGAAGTTATCCATAGCTTCCAGAAGTACCACCTCTGCACCTAGACGCTTCCACACACTGCCCAACTCAAGACCAATAACACCGGCACCGATAACACCTAAACGCTTAGGCACTTCAGTAAATTCTAACGCGTCGGTCGAATCAACAATAACATCGTGGTCAACTGGCGCCACACCGATATTTACTGGTGTTGAGCCAGAGGCCAATATAACGTTTTCGGCTTCTAAGACTTCGGTTTTACCATCATGATTGGTGTATTCAACTTTCTTACCGGCCAGCAATTTGCCAGTACCAAACAAGCTCACAACTTTATTAGCCTGAAACAAACCACCGATGCCGCCAGACATTTGAGCGACAACTTTATTCTTACGCTCGATCATAGCCGGCACATCAATCGCCAACTTGCCAGTAGAGATACCGTGCTTACCAAAAGACTCTTTTGCTTCATGGAACTTTTCAGAGCTATCAAGCAAGGCTTTTGAAGGAATACAACCAACGTTCAAACAGGTGCCGCCGTTAACGCCCTTGCCTTTACCATCTTTCCATTTTTCAATACAGGCGGTTTTTAAACCCAACTGAGCAGCGCGAATGGCAGCCACATAACCGGCTGGACCAGAACCAATTACAATCACATCGTATTTGTCAGACATTGTCGTTTCCCAAAAATTTTAAAAACATAGCCGGCGCTGGTGTTCCGGCAAAACATTTATTCGGCCTGCCGATAAGCTGGCCGAAACGAGTGCACCTGGATTAAATCTCTAACAGGATACGCGCTGGATCTTCTAGCAGCTCTTTAATCGCCACCAAAAACTGTACGGCCTCTTTACCATCGATCAGACGGTGATCATAAGACAGCGCTAAATACATCATTGGCCGAATTTTAACTTCGCCGTTAACGGCCATAGGACGCTCTTGGATTTTGTGCATACCCAAAATAGCCGTTTGTGGCAGATTTAAAATTGGCGTTGATAAAAGTGAGCCAAACACACCGCCATTGGTAATAGTAAAGGTGCCGCCGGTCATCTCATCAATGCCTAGCTTGCCATCACGGGCGCGCATACCAAAATCACGAATCGTCGATTCTACTTCAGCAATACTCATATTCTCAGTACTGCGTAATACCGGCACTACCAAGCCTTTTTCGGTAGAAACTGCCACACCGATATCTTGATAACCATGATAGACAACATCATTATTATCCAACGACGCATTAACGGCAGGATAACGTTTTAACGCTTCGGTAGCGGCTTTAACAAAAAAGCCCATAAAACCTAAACGTGTGCCATTATGGATTTTTTCAAATTTATCTTTGTACTGTTTCCGCAGCTCCATCACCGGACCCATGTCAACCTCGTTAAAGGTAGTCAACATGGCGGTAGTACTTGTGGCCTCAAGTAGACGCTCAGCAATACGCTTGCGCAAACGTGTCATCGGTACGCGTTTCTCTACCCGATCACCTTCTGGCGCTGCGGGTGCGGCAACAGCAGCCGGCGCAGTTGCCGCAGCAGCTGGCTTAGAGCCTGCCGATTTAACGTGATTTAAAACATCTTCTTTTGTTACTCGACCATCTCTACCAGTACCGGCCACAGAGGCGGGATCGATATTATTTTCATCGGCAATTTTGCGGGCAGCAGGACTCAACAGCTTGTCGCCTGAATCGTTACTTTCGGCAGTTGCTGCACCTTTTTGCTCGGCAGGTGCTGCCTCAGCTGTTACAGAGCCGCTGGCACCGGCTTCAAACTTAGCAATAATTTCATTGCTAAGAACGGTCTCGCCCTCGCCTTTAAACACTTCGATAAGAGCACCGTCAGCGGGGGCAACCACTTCCAGTACCACTTTATCTGTTTCAATATCGACAATCAGTTCATCACGCGAAACCGCTTCACCTGGCTGTTTGTGCCAGGTCGCAATAGTCCCATCCTGAACAGACTCGGGAAATGTAGGGGCTTTAATATCAGTACTCATTACGTGTCCTTAGCTTTCGCTAGTTTTCTGTTCTGCAATTTGCGTATCAAACACTCAATGCTTCGTTGATAAAACGTTTCTGTTCTTCGAGGTGCACGGAAGCATAACCCGCTGCCGGCGCCGCCGATGGATCGCGACCCACATAGCCTAGAAACAGCTCGGGGTTTAAGTCATACACGACACGGCGAATATGATGCTGAGTTGAATACCAAGCACCTTGGTTCATCGGCTCTTCTTGACACCAAACCACGTCTTTAACATTGGCGTAAGGAGCAAGTGCGGCTTTAAGCTCTTCTTCTGGGAACGGATAGAGCTGCTCTAAACGAATCAAAGCGACATCGTCTTGCTCGCGAGTAGTACGCTCTTCTAACAGATGGTAATAAACCTTACCGCTGCAAAGCACCACACGTTTGGCCTTGTCGGGCGCAATGTCGTGCTCGCCAATAACATTTTGGAAGCCGCCTTCGGCGAGTTCTTCAATGCTAGAGGTGGCCAACGGGTGACGCAAAATCCATTTTGGACTCATAATCACCAGCGGGCGCCGCATCGGTCGGATCGCTTGACGACGCAAAATATGGAAAACTTGCGCCGGCGTAGTAGGAATACAAACCTGAATATTATGCTCGGCACACAATTGCATAAAACGCTCAAGGCGAGCAGACGAATGCTCAGGCCCCTGCCCTTCATAACCATGTGGTAACAACATAGTAAGGCCACACAAACGGCCCCATTTGTGTTCGCCGCTGGTAATAAATTGGTCGATAACCACTTGCGCACCGTTGGCAAAATCGCCGAACTGCGCCTCCCAAATCACTAAGCCTTTGGGCGATGTAGTGGCATAGCCATACTCAAACGCCAACACCGCCTCTTCGGACAAGTACGAATCGTACAAATCAAAATCGGGCTGATCTTCGCTCATATTCGCCAAGGGCGTATATCTGCTGCCATCTTTTTGGCTGTGTATAACCGCATGACGATGCGAGAAAGTCCCACGGCCAACATCTTGCCCGGTTAAGCGAACCTGAAACCCTTGCTCCAGCAAAGTGGCATAGGCCAATGTTTCACCAAAGCCCCAGTTAATGGGCAGTGCACCGCCGGCCATCTTGCGGCGGTCATCGTAAATTTTTGATACTTGGCGCTGTAGTACGATGCCATCTGGAACATCACACATTTTATAGGCAGCCGCCTGCAACGATTTTAATTCATAGCCCGTTTCAGCGGGTGTTTGCCAATCGTGACCAATGTAAGGAGACCAATCAACAAACAGCGAGCTGTCAGGCTCCGACACCAAACCGCTGGCAACACTTTCACCACGATCGAGTGCTGCGCGGTAATCGTTCATCATTTTTTCTGACCCTTCTTTACTCACAACATTCGCCTCGATCATGGCGTCAGAGTAAAGCGTGCGTACAGTTTTATGATTGCGAATCTGTTTGTACATTAAAGGCTGGGTCGACGATGGGTCATCGGCCTCATTGTGACCACGACGACGGTAACAAACCAGATCAATCACGACATCTTTATGAAACTCATAACGATAGTCTGTCGCCAGTTGTGCAATAAACAATACCGCTTCTGGATCATCACCATTGACGTGAAAGATCGGTGCCTCGACCATCTTAGCGGTATCGGTACAATACTCGGACGAGCGCGCATCCTCACGCAGGTTGGTGGTAAAACCAACCTGGTTGTTGATAACCAAATGCAGTGTACCGCCAGTTTTGTAAGCGCGGGTCTGAGACATTTGGAACGTCTCCATCACCACACCTTGGCCAGCAAAGGCAGCATCGCCGTGCACCACGATGGGCACTACTTTATGCCCAAGACTGTCTTTGCGGCGATCTTGACGCGCGCGTACAGACCCCTCGACTACGGGCGATACGATTTCGAGATGCGACGGGTTAAAGGCCATCGCCATATGCAGCTCACCGCCGGGCGTCATAACGTTAGACGAAAAACCTTGGTGATATTTCACATCACCTGAGGTGTCGACTAAACGCTTACCTTCAAATTCGCCAAACAGTTCTGCGGGGCTTTTACCAAATACGTTCACCAAGGTGTTTAAGCGACCGCGATGGGCCATACCCAGCACGATTTCTTTCGCACCGTAAGAGCCCGAGCGTTTTACCACAGCATCAACTAGTGGAATAAAGCTCTCACCGCCTTCCAAACCAAAACGCTTGGTGCCTGGATATTTGCTGTCAAGATGACGTTCAAGGCCTTCCGCCGCAGTCAAGCGCTCCAACAAGGCGAGCTTTTGCTCTTCATTATAAGTCGGCTTAGAGCGAACGCTTTCTAAGCGCTGCTGCAACCACTGCTTTTCAGCAAGGTTGGTAATGTGCATGATCTCGGGGCCAATATGACCACAATAGGTTTGCTCTAGCACCTCGATTATTTCACGCAGCGGAGCCGTAGCCTTACCAATAAACAGAGTGCCCGTATGGAAATCAGTGTCGAGATCGGCTGTGGTTAAACCGTGGTAGGCAAGGTCCAGATCGGGAACAGTTTCGCGCTCCATTAGATCGAGCGGATCGAGCTTGGCTCGTTGATGGCCGCGAAAGCGGTAAGAGCTGATAAGTTGCAGGACTTTAACCTGCTTGCGCTCATGCTCGATAGAAACTGCTGAAGCGGCGTTTGGCGATGCGCTGTGCGAACGATGCTTAGCTAACTGCGCAAACTGTTCACGAATCACCGAGTGTGGCGAATCTTGAGAAATCACGCCCTCGACTCTGGGCAACTGATCAAAGTACTCACGCCATTGTTCGGGCACGCCGTTAGGGTCGTGTAAATAAGTATCGTAGAGGTCTTCCACATATGAAGCGTTCCCACCAGATATATGGGACGTGCTCCATAGTCTCTCCATAATGCTGTCTTGCATTCCACCCACCTTTTTACGGGGATAATTCGACCAGCCGCACACTGCCATGTAAGGCTCGCGAGCTTGGCAGGTTGAACAGGTTCAGGGATGCCCCGAACCCCCCTGCTATAAATAGCCGTTAGCTTCCAAAACGCGCCCCGCTTGTGGCCAGGCCCGCCGCTTAATCGCACCATTTCAGAGTTTGGCACATACACAAATGCGCCGCGGGTTGTAAACATATATAACAACCGAGCAGCGCACCTGTTTACTCGTTCATACTACCAACATTAATTAATAATTTCGCATTATCTCGCATCGAGCTGAACAACACGGCACTAAGTAGCGCTGCGCAACAACATAGAGCGAATATGACCAATAGCCCGAGTGGGATTTAACCCTTTGGGGCATACCGCCACACAATTTTGAATACCATGACAGCGGAATACGCTGAAGGGATCATCCAAGTTTGATAGACGATGTTCCGTCGCCTCATCGCGGGTATCTACCAAGAAGCGGTAGGCCTGCAAAAGGCCGGCGGGACCAATAAATTTATCGGGATTCCACCAAAAAGACGGACAACTGGTAGAACAACATGCACAAAGTATACACTCGTACAGGCCATCTAGCTTGGCACGGTCTTCTGGAGATTGTAACCGCTCAATGGCCGGAGCGGGATTATCATTTTGCAAATAAGGCTCTATTTTTTCGTATTGCGCGTAAAACTGCGTCATATCGACAATTAAATCGCGAATTACCGGCAAGCCCGGCAGCGGACGCAGGATCAGAGTATTGTTTTTAGTACACTCGGAAAGCGCGGTAACACAGGCCAAGCCGTTTTTACCGTTAATATTCATGCCATCAGAACCACACACACCTTCACGGCATGAACGACGATAAACAATTGACGAATCTTGAGCTTTTAACAACTCTAACACGTCAAGTACCATCAAATCTTTGCCCTGAGTATCAAGCTCGTAGCGCTTCATATAAGGCTTCGAGTCGGTCTCTGGGTTATAGCGATATATTTCTACTTTTAACATAGCCGGCCGACCCCTTAATAGGTGCGAATTTTTGGTTCAAACTTAGCCATGGTCTTAGGCGTGAAGTTTACATCACGCTTGCCCACGCGTTTTTCACCAGGGAAATACATCGAGTGACACAACCAGTTGTCGTCGTCGCGGGTGGTAAAGTCATCGCGGGCGTGTGCACCACGAGATTCTTTCCGTACGTCGGCAGCAATCGCTGTCGCCTCGGCCACTTCAAGCAAGTTTTGCAGCTCCAGCGCTTCGATCCGCGCCGTGTTGAATGCATTACTCTTATCGTCGAGCGCCACATTGGCAATCCGCTCGCGCAAATCGGCAAGCTTTTTAATACCTTCCGCCATCATATCGCCACGACGGAACACCCCAAAGTGATTCTGCATAACACTTTGCAGCTCGGCACGCAGCACCGCGGCCGACTCACCACCGGTAGAGGTGTTAAGACGGTTTAAGCGCGACATAGCCGCTTCAAGATCGGCCTCGGTGGGATCACTGTGCTCTATGCCCGCACGCAATGCTTGCTCAATGTATTGTCCCGATGCGCGACCAAACACCACCAAATCAAGCAGCGAGTTACCGCCCAAACGGTTGGCACCGTGCACCGATACGCAAGCCACTTCGCCACAGGCGTACAACCCATCAATCACTTGGTCATTACCATCGGCATCCTGGCACAAAGCTTGACCACTGATATTGGTAGGAATACCACCCATCATATAGTGACAAGTTGGCACCACCGGAATCGGCACTTTGACCGGATCGGCGTGCGCGAAGGTGCGCGACAACTCTAAGATGCCTGGCAGTTTAGCGTTTAGGGTTTCTTCACCTAAATGATCTAGCTTAAGCAAAACGTGATCGCCGTTCTCGCCACAACCACGCCCTTCTAGGATTTCCAACACCATCGAGCGGGCCACAACATCACGGCCTGCCAAATCTTTGGCGTTGGGCGCGTAACGCTCCATAAAGCGTTCGCCATCTTTGTTGATAAGGTAGCCGCCTTCACCGCGACACCCCTCAGTGACCAACACCCCTGCACCGGCAATACCGGTTGGGTGAAACTGCCACATTTCGATATCTTGCACCGGGAAGCCCGCGCGCAACGCCATGCCGATACCGTCACCGGTATTGATATGGGCATTAGTAGTAGAGGCAAAAATACGCCCTGCACCACCGGTAGCCAACACGGTCGCTTTAGACTTAACAAAAACCGTCTCACCATCTTCCATATTAATGGCGATAACACCCACCACCACGCCATCTTGGTTTTTCACCAGATCGACCGCAAACCACTCGTTTAAAAAGACGGTATCATGCTTAATATTACCTTGGTACAAGGTGTGTAGCAGCGCATGGCCAGTACGGTCTGCCGCCGCACAAGTACGCGCGGCCTGACCACCACGACCAAAGTCTTTTGACTGGCCGCCAAACGGACGCTGATAAATGCGGCCCTCTTCGGTACGTGAAAACGGCAAACCCATATGCTCAAGCTCGTACACCGCTTCGGGGCCGACAGAACACATATATTCGATAGCGTCTTGATCGCCGATATAATCGGAGCCTTTAACGGTATCGTACATATGCCAGCGCCAATCATCCTGCGGATCATCACTAGCAATGGCGCAGGTAATACCGCCCTGTGCCGACACTGTATGCGAGCGAGTTGGAAATACCTTAGTAATTACTGCTGTTTTGTAGCCGGACTGTGCAAGCTGTAACGCCGCGCGCATACCCGCGCCGCCGCCGCCAATAACAATGCCATCAAAAGAAATCGTGCGCATATTAGCCATCTATTTAAAGCCCCCAGATGATTTGGATACCCCAGACGGTATAGGTAATCGCAACAATGCCCAGGACAACCTGAACAAATACGCGCACCACAGTGGCTTTGCCACCCAACGTCTGGTTAGTAATGTAGTCAGTCAGAACGGCCCACAGGCCGACCCACGCATGTGCCACAATAGACAACAGCGTGATCAAGCTAAAAACGCGCATCCACAACTGATCAAACAGAGCGCGCCACTGACCAAAGTCCAATTCGGGGTTGATCACCAAATATGCGACTAGAAAAATAACATACGCGGTCATGGCGACCGCACTAAGGCGCTGTATTAACCAGTCATATAGACCGCTACGCCCCAAATTTGTAATTGCCGTTACCATACCCAAACCCCCGCCAAAAGCATCAGAATCACCGCACACACCAACATCAACTTAGCGCCCAAGCGGCCTCCTTCAAGGCTCTCACCGACACCGCAATCCATAATTAAGTGTCGAACACCTGCCGCCAAGTGGTAAGCGAGGCCGGCCAATACGGCCCAGATAATGAATTTGCAGATAGGACTTGCCAGCGCATCTTGAACTGCGGCAAAACCTTCTTCTGAGCTTAAACTAGAATCCAGCATCCACAGCAACACAGCAACGCCGGCAAAGATAAAAACGCCTGATGCACGATGTAAGATGGAGACAATGGCTGTTATCGGGAATTTAATCGTCGATAAATCGAGATTGACAGGTCTATTGTTGTTCACGGTAGCTAATCACCTTTTTGCCCTTGTGGGGCCGGTTTGTAAGAATCAGCGTCTGGGTCTATCGCCCATGAATAGAGCGGATAACATCTAACATGTGCCACAATTATGCACCATAGATGACCCCAGTCACATCCTGCAAGTCGCGGCGTATTATAAGGATTCAACCCGCGAAACACAAACAAAAAGCGGATGCAAAAAAAGGGTTTTTTACTGTTTTTCCAAGCACATCCCGACACAATCAACCTTGCACACGATGTAAATACAAGCTGTCGAGACACACAGCCAACCCCACCGCAAACAAACCCAACCACCGACCTTAACCCCAGTTAGGCTCAAAAAGTTATAACCCCCAACCAGACAATAACGCTTCTCCAACACAAAAGAGGCCATATTTACCCATAAAGAGTTAACGACCAAGCAAAGTAATCAACAAAAAAACACGGGGTTTAGGCCCGAAAGCTATGCCTAAGCGCAAATTCTCCTCTATAATGCGGCCTCCTGATGACGGGGCGTTGACTCACCCAGCCAAGGAGATGTGTTGCCTTTACAGATTACTCTGTTAGATATGCTTAACATACTAGAGCCACGACGAGCCCACGATTGATGTTGGCCCGGCAAAGATAGAGAGCTCATTAAAGAGCCGCAGCAACACCACCTGCTGAGCGCGACCTACAGCTTGCCTAATGGCATTGCCGACTCGCCCTCACAACCCATGTATTAACGCACAAACCCACTCCTAGCGCCTTATCGGGCCGGAGCCAAGCGGTCGCGTTCACGTAATTTACCGGTTTGACCGCCACAGTGCGATCAAACTCGTCAAGTAACTACAGGAGTCCGTAATGACTGACAAAACAGCACGTTTAATGGTCGAGGGCCTGGCTGCAGACGTAGAGCTGCCTATATATGCCAGCGCCGTTGGCCCAGACGTCATTGATGTCACCAGCCTGACAAAAAACGGTTATTTCACTTATGATCCGGGCTTTATGTCCACTGCCGCCTGCGAATCAAAAATTACCTTTATTGATGGCGGCAAAGGGGTTTTACTGCATCGTGGTTACCCCATCGATCAACTCGCAGAGCACTCCGACTTTTTAGAAACCAGCTACTTATTATTAAAAGGTGAACTTCCTAACGCCGAGCAGAAAAAAACTTTTGTGCAGGCCGTTAAAGATCACTCCGAAGTTGCCCCATCGGTTGCCAACCTGATTCAAACGTTTGCCAAAGATGCCCACCCGATGGCGGTATTGTGCAGCGCGGTAGCGGCACTGGCAGCGGTTTATCACAGCGAAATCGACATCACCAATGACAATGATCGCGACATCACAGCCTACCGCTTAATTGGCCAGATGCCGACACTGGCAGCGATGACCTACAAGCATTTACAAGGCGAGGATTTTGTTGCTCCTAATGCAGCCCTCGAGTATGCCGAAAACTACCTCAACATGACCTTTGGTAAAACTGGCGAAAGCAAAGTGAATCCAGTATTGGCTAAGGCTATGGATCGCATCTTCTTACTGCATGCCGATCACGAACAGAACGCCTCGACGTCCACCGTGCGCCTATCCGGCTCATCGGGCACCAACCCATTCGCAGCGATTGCCGCTGGCATTTCAACCCTGTGGGGGCCCGCTCACGGCGGCGCCAACGAAGCGGTGCTGGCAATGCTAGAAGAGATCGGCAGTGTCGACAACATAGACACCTACGTCGAAAAAGCCAAAGATAAAGCCGATCCATTCCGCTTAATGGGCTTTGGTCATCGCGTTTACAAAAACTTTGACCCGCGCGCCAAAGTGATGAAACAAACTTGTGACGAAGTATTAGCCGAGCTCGGATTAGAAAACGATCCATTATTGGCTATGGCTAAAAAGCTAGAGAAAATTGCCTTAGAGGACGAGTACTTCATTAAGAAAAAACTCTACCCCAACGTCGATTTTTACTCTGGCATCATTATGAAAGCCATTGGTATTCCACCCGAAATGTTTACCGTTATTTTTGCCACCGGCCGCGCCGTTGGCTGGTACGCTCACTGGGATGAAATGGTCAGTGAACCGTACAAAATTGGCCGCCCACGACAGCTATACACAGGCTACACCCAGCGCGATTATCCAGCATAATCGCCAAGTAAAAAAAGGCCCTGCGGGGCCTTTTTTGCTAAAGAATTTTAAAAATCATTTAAATAGCAGCTCGCCTCTCAGTCACAACAACATAAGCAAACCCTCTTAAAACCGCGAAGACTTCAATACTTAGACAGGCGATAACTTTAGGTGTTTTCTGAGAGACAAACGGGCATAAAAAACGCTGCAAGAGCAGCGCTTTTTAACTTACCAAAATATTACTTAAGCTTAACTACTTCACCAATTAAGGCAACACCAGCCACAAACGCGCCGTTATGGCACTCATATTCTGTTTCGCTGCTGACTTCATTTTTCTTGTAGTAACTGCGAATATTAACCACCGCATCACCACCTTCGCGCACTGCACGCTCTTGCAACGACAACAAGGCCGACAACATTACCCACTCACATGCTTCGCTGTCAGACTTATTAAAACCATTGGTTTTTTTATTGGTGGGAAATTCGCCCAATTTTTTGGCTACAGCTGGGTAGGATTGCTTACCAAAATATAAAGCAACGTCACTGTCCAACTTAGACTCGTAACGCTCCAGCACATCACTCACCGGACGCATTGCTTTACTGTCGCGAGCCTCTGCCTGTACGGCCCCCAACAACAATACTACACCCAATCCACCCAAGATTTTTTTTGAACGTAACACTGACATTATTGATCTCCTTTGAGTCATATTGTTGGCGCAAGCTATTGGCAGCTTGGCACCAGAATCTTCAAGCACAACAAGCTACCCACAACACCGGCTTAGCCTTTCAAAAACAAGCAAAGTATCGCAACTGCCGCCCTATCTCGCAACTCCAAATAAGCGAACCAAGACACAAGTACTCACTTAAACTAGGCAATACCGATGCGACTAGCGCACCGCTTCGCGCAAAGTTACAAACTCCTCTGCCAGCGTCGGGTGCACCCCAATAGTCCGATCAAAATCGGCTTTAGTCGCACCGGCGGTCATCGCCACAGCCAAGCCTTGAATAATTTCACCCGCCTCAGGGCCAACCATATGACAACCTAATACTTTGTCACTGGCAACATCGACAATGACTTTTATTAAGCAACGCTCATTGCTGTCAGTTAACGACAACTGCATAGGTTTAAAGCTCGACTGGTACACCGCGATTTCACCAAAGCGCTCGCGTGCAGCCGCCTCGCCAAGTCCGACTGTACCGATATTGGGCTGAGTAAACACCGCCGTTGGAATCAAATCGTAATTAACCGACTGTCCCGCCTCGCCAAACAGATTACGTGCCAGCGCCATACCTTCGGCTAGCGCCACAGGCGTTAGTTCGGCGCGTCCCACGACATCACCAATGGCGTACACCCCAGGCTCACGAGTTGCAAAATCATCATCAACCTCAATCGTGCCTTTTGCGGTGAGACTAACCTTAGTCGCCTCTAGCCCCAAGTTATCCAGCAGTGGTCGACGCCCAGTGGCATACATCACCTGCCCAGCGGTAAGCACCTCGGCATTATTCAAAGTGACGTTACGAATACCGGCGTCATCAAGATCGATTGAGGTTACATCGGCATTAAAGTGTACATGAATACCTTTGGCGCGCATTTGCTCGGCCATAAACAGGCGAATATCGTCATCGAAACCGCGTAAAAATAAATCGCCACGGTACACTAGGTGCGTTTTCACCCCCAACCCATTAAAAATACCGGCAAACTCAGCAGCAATATAACCCCCACCGACAATCACAATTTCATCCGGCAGCTCATCTAGGAAGAAAACGTCATTAGAATCAATTACATGCTCGCGCCCAGGAAACTCTGGCACAAAAGGCCAACCACCTACGGCAATAATAATACGATCGGCTGAGACCTCCTCAGCGCCCACCATTACACGCTTATCACCCAACAATCGAGCATGCCCCTCAAGTAGGGTGACACCAGCGTTATCCAGCAAATTGGCATATACGCCATTCAGGCGCTCAATCTCACGATCTTTGCTCTCGCGTAATGTCGCCCAGCTTAACTGGGGATTAGCTACCGACCAGCCAAAACCACGCGCTTGCGAGTACAAGTCGCTAAAATGTGATGCGTACACAAATAACTTTTTAGGGACACAACCCACGTTAACGCAAGTTCCTCCAAGGTAACGCTCTTCGGCTACGGCGACTTTCGCGCCAAGATTGGCCGCGATTCGGCTAGCGCGGACGCCGCCCGAGCCGGCACCGATCACTAGCAAATCAAAATGTTGCATAGATTTCTCCAACTAAAAGGCAGACATTAATAATGACACAGCGCTCAGTTTAGCATCGAAGACTTAATTGCGGGGGAAGGTGAAAGGTTAAACTTCAATATCGATCTTAGCGCGCGGCCGAGGGCGGCGACGATCGCGGCCAGTACGCGTATCCAGTATAGTATCACCGCGTTTGTTACGCCGATCGCTGCGGCGACGCTCAAGCGCAGGCGGCAAGTGCTCGGGCAATTGCTTACTCACCATAATATCTCTATCTGGTTCATAACCGGTCGCCGGCTTCGATTTAATAATCGGTGTCAGGCGAGTAATGGGGCCTAGGTACACCATGGAGCATCCTCACAAAAAAGTATCAATATACTGAGGCATCGGCCAAAAATGGCTAAACTTTAATCAATGACGGGAGCGTCAGGAGCGAACCAACTGAGCTGACGATGTAATTTCACGACCTCGCCAATAATCAGTAAAGTCGGAGCACTCACAGACTCAGCGACCACGCGCCTAGCAATGTTCGCTAAATCGCTGACTATCACCCGCTGCTCACGAGTGGTGCCCTTTTCGATCAGCGCCACCGGCGTTGTGGGTAATCGCCCGTGTTGAATTAAGCCTGCACATATCGCCTCAAGCTCAATCAAGCCCATGTAAATCACTAATGTCTGATCCACCCGAGCCAGCTCAGGCCAGCTTAAGTTAGCGTTATTGGTTTTTAAATGCCCCGTCACAAAACGCACAGATTGAGCGTAGTCACGATGAGTTAACGGAATGCCAGCATAGGCGGCACAACCGGATGCGGCGGTGATGCCCGGCACCACCTGAAAAGGAATGTTGTTTTCGGCCAACAATTCGATTTCTTCTCCGCCGCGACCAAAAATAAACGGATCACCGCCTTTTAAACGCAACACCCGTTTGCCTTCGCGCGCTAAGTTAACCAACATCTGATTAATCGCGGTTTGCTCAACAGCATGCTCGCTCCGCCGTTTCCCCACATAAATACGCTCGGCATCGCGGCGCACCAGCTCCATGACTTCCGGGGAAACTAGACGGTCGTAGAGCACCACCTCGGCCTGCTGCATAAGTCGTAAAGCTTTAAGAGTGAGTAGCTCCGGATCACCTGGGCCACCGCCCACCAAATACACTTCACCTTGGCAAGTATCGTTAGCACTCGCGCTCAGACGCGCTTGCAATAGCTGTTCGGCATCGGCGTCACGGCCGCTAAAAATCAACTCGGCCGCGGGCCCTTGTAAGGTATCTTCCCAAAAGCGGCGGCGCTCATCAGCACTGCTAAAGGTTTGTTTTACACGCTCACGAAAACGACTGGCAAGAGCCGCCAAGCGGCCATAACTGGCGGGAATTAATGTTTCTAATTTGGCCCGAACCATACGCGCCAGTACCGGAGCCTCGCCGCCACTGGATATGGCAATGACGAGCGGCGATCGATCGACAATAGCAGGGGTAATAACCGTGCACAGCGCAGGGCTATCTACCACATTGACAGGCAGGTGACGCGCTTGCGCATCGATAGAGACTTGCTTGTTAACAGCGGCAATATCCGTGGCCGCCACCACCAACACAACGCCGTTTATATCATCATGTTGATACTCGCGGCGATGCATCTCACCACCCGTAGCAACAACGATAGCTTCTAGCTCGGACTCTATAGCTGGAGCCACAACGACTAAGTGCGCGCCGGCTTTACTTAGCAGACGCGCCTTGCGGGTTGCAATATCTCCCCCTCCGACCAACAGCACGCGCTGGTTGCGCAGCTGCATAAAAAGCGGGAAATATTGCATTGCTTAGCCCTCAGCGCCAATACGCTTTACGCCACCCATGTAAGCTTGCAGAACCTCGGGGACCAACACACTGCCATCCGCTTGCTGGTAATTTTCCATAACCGCTAACAAAGTTCGGCCAATCGCCAAGCCTGAGCCGTTAAGCGTGTGCAGCAATGCCGGCTTGCCAGTTTCTGGATCGCGATAGCGCGCCTTTAAGCGGCGAGCTTGGAAATCGCGAAAACTAGAGCAAGATGAAATTTCGCGGTACTTACCCTGCGACGGTACCCATACTTCGATATCGTAGGTTTTAGCCGCCGAAAATCCGACATCGCCACCACACAAAATCACTGTGCGATACGGCAGGCCCAGTTTTTGCAAAATAACTTCGGCATGGCCGGTGATGGCTTCGAGTGCGGCATCGGATTCTTCTGGACGAACAAACTGTACCAGCTCGACTTTTTCAAACTGATGTTGCCGAATCATGCCGCGGGTATCGCGGCCATGACTGCCCGCCTCAGACCTAAAACACGGCGTGTGAGCGACAAATTTAATCGGTAGCGCAGTATCTTTATCCAGCAGCGTGTCGCGCAATAAATTAGTCACCGGCACCTCGGCGGTGGGAATCAAATAAAACTCGCGCTCATCATCAAGCTTAAATAAATCATCGGCAAATTTAGGCAACTGGCCGGTTCCGTATAAAGATTCGGCATTGACAATAAACGGAACATTAACCTCTTCATAACCGTGCTCGGCAACGTGTGTATCGAGCATTAACTGCACTAAAGCTCGGTGCATACGGGCAACCCCGCCACGCATTACAGCAAAACGCGAGCCGGTAATTTTACTGGCTGTTTCAAAGTCTAAGCCGTCAATATCTGCGCCTAAATCGACGTGATCTTTTACCTCAAAGTCAAACTCGCGAGGCGTACCCCAACGGCGTACTTCAACGTTATCGTCCTCGCTTAGTCCCTCTGGAACTTCAGCGGCCGGTAAGTTGGGTACACCGGACAAGTAATCATCCAGCTTATTTTGCACATCGTTTAACTGAATCTCAGCTTCAGACAAGTCATGTTTAAGCTGATCGACCGCCGCCAACAGCGGTGCAATATCTTCACCCGCGGCTTTAGCTTTACCAATGTTCTTTGATCGACTGTTGCGCTCAGACTGGAGGTTTTCAGTTTTCACTTGAATTGCTTTGCGCTCTTCTTCTAAGCTTTGCAAAAGGCTGACATCCAAAGTAAAGCCACGCTTTTTCAGTGCATGGGCCACGTCGTCGAGATTAGAGCGAATCAGTTTTGGATCTAACATAGTAATAACTTTTAAGGTCGGTTGAGTAATACCATAGTGCTTGGCAGCACCTGATTTTTGGGACGTTAAGATAACACAAAGTTGACCAAATACCACGAGGCGGTCACGGCTAACAAACACAGGACAACATTAGCCAACACGTAAAGCGTAGCAATAACCGGTACACCGTTCTGCCACAAAATAAGTGCATCGAGCGAGAAAGTCGAGAATGTCGTCAGCGCACCTAAAAAACCGGTAATAAGCAAATGGCGCCAATACGCTGGCAGCATAGTTTTTTCGACAATAACGATATAAAGCAGCGCCACCAAGAAACAACCCAGAACATTGACAACCAAGGTTCCCAGAGGAAAACGATTGCCCGTCACCGGGTATAAGTGGGCGGTGATGTAAAAGCGCAACATAGCGCCAAGCGCCCCGCCGGTGGCGACAAAGAGCCACTGCATGGTTAATCCTCGTCCGTCTGGGGTGGATCATCGCGGTAGCGACGATACGTGCTGGCGGCATCTTGCTCGCGCAGGTGCTGCATTTTTTCTCGTATTTTAAGCTCTAAACCACGTGCCACTGGCTGGTAATATTGCCGATCGGCGATTTCACGGGGCAAGTAATTCTCACCGGCCGCGTAGGCGCCTGGCTCGTCGTGTGCGTAGCGGTACTCGGCACCAAAATCCATGCTCTTCATCAATTTAGTCGGGGCATTGCGCAGGTGCATCGGCACCTCGTAGCCCGGGCTACTGCGTACATCTCGCATGACTTGGTTAAACGCAGTATACACGGCATTACTTTTGGGCGCTGCGGCCAAATAGGTGATCGCCTGCGCGATCGCCAGCTCGCCTTCGGGGCTGCCCAAGCGCTCTTGTGTGTCCCACGCCGCAAGCGCCAAAGGGAGCGCGCGCGGATCGGCATTGCCAATATCCTCACTGGCCATACGCACTACTCGGCGTGCTATATAGAGCGGATCGCAACCACCGTCGAGCATTCGTGCCAACCAGTAAAGCGCACCATCGGGTGATGAGCCGCGCACCGATTTATGCATCGCCGATATCTGCTCGTAAAACAGGTCGCCGCCTTTATCAAAACGGCGGACGTTGCCGCCCAACACTTCAGCCAATACGCTCTCATCGATCACCCGCTCGGCGTCCTCATCGCGGGCCAAATCGGCAGCTAACTCTAATAAATTAAGGGCTTTGCGCGCATCGCCATCGGCCGCGCCTGCCATCAATGTCAACGCTGGCTCGTCTAACCGCAATGACATATCCCCCAAGCCCAGCTCGGTATTTTCCAGCGCTTGGCGAATAATCATTTCGGTGTCGGCCAGCTCAAGTGAGCGCAGCACATACACGCGGCAGCGGGATAAGAGTGCGTTATTCAACTCAAACGAGGGGTTTTCGGTGGTGGCACCAATAAAAATAAAGGTGCCGTCCTCTACGTAGGGTAAAAAAGCATCTTGCTGCGATTTGTTAAAACGGTGCACTTCATCGACAAACAAGATGGTTTTGCGACCGCGGCCGGCACGTTCTTGTTGCGCTATTTGCACCACCGCACGAATATCTTTAACACCGGCCAAAACGGCCGATAGGGTTTCAAACCGGGCATCGGCACGCTCGGCAAATAGCCTTGCCAACGAGGTTTTACCCACGCCCGGCGGCCCCCATAAAATCATCGAGTGCAGCTGGCCTTTATCCACCGCTTCCCGCAGCGGTTTACCCGCACCTAAAATATGCGTTTGGCCGATGTAATCAGCCAACGCTCGCGGTCGCATTCGAGCCGCTAGAGGCTGGTAGGTCGGTTCGGAGGTAAACAAATCGCTCATGACGTTAGTCAATCAACACATCAACGCCCTCGGGGGCATTAAACGAAAACTGCGCAGCATCGACTGGCTGGTTGCGCACGGTATCGATTAAAGCAAATTCTGTGGTTTGCCCTAGGCTGTCGTGTACGATAATGCGTTGCAATTGCTGACCGTCAAACTCCAGCTCTAAACGCGCAAACAAACCATCCTCGTTGATCGGCGCTAAGCCAAACACTTCGAGCCCTTGCTGACCCACGCTGCGGGTAATTCTAAACGCTTCCGTTAACGATTCGGCACTCTCACTCAACAACGCCGCCGGTGTTGCCTTAAGGCTGTCATCTACCGGCCGTACGGTAACCTGTAATAGGTCTGGATCGTACAGCCAAATAGTACTGCCATCGCTAATTAACTGCTGCTCAAAAGGCTTTTGGGTATGCCAAAAAAAGCGCCCAGGACGCTGCAATACAAAACTGCCAGAGCTGGCCTCAATCGTTTCGCCCTCGGCATCGCGCAGGGTTTGCTCAAACTGTCCACTTAAGCTGGTAGTGGCCGCCAAAGTATCACGCAGCGCGTTGGCACTGTTGTCCGGCCCGGCAGCGCTACTGACCGCACTAAAAAGTACAGTCAGTAAGCCAACCGATACGACCCTTAATAATTGTTTTAACATGAACTCTCCCGAGCAATATTTTAAGATTTAGGGGCCAGTACTTCGCGGCTACCATTGTGACCGGGGCCCGACACTACGCCCGCCGCTTCCATTGTCTCTATCAGGCGAGCGGCACGGTTGTAACCAATACGCAGCTTGCGCTGCACCGATGAAATAGACGCTTTGCGCGAATCTAATACAAACGCCACGGCCTCATCATAAAGAGCATCACTCTCGTCATCGCCGCCTTCATCGCCGCCCGACAAACCTGGCACAGGAATATTATTGGTGCTTTCGTCAACGATCTCCTCTAAATAATTAGGTTCGCCGCGACGCTTCCAATCAGCCACCACTTTATGTACTTCGTGATCATCGACAAAAGCGCCGTGCACTCGTACCGGCACACTGGTACCCGGTGGTAAATACAGCATATCGCCATGCCCTAATAACTGCTCGGCACCGCCTTGATCCAGAATCGTGCGCGAATCAATTTTAGAGGACACCTGAAATGCCATCCGAGTCGGTACGTTGGCTTTAATTAGGCCGGTAATCACATCTACCGAGGGACGCTGGGTGGCCAAGATCAAATGAATACCGGCCGCCCGTGCCTTTTGAGCAATACGAGCAATCAATTGTTCCACTTTTTTCCCGACAATCATCATCATGTCGGCAAATTCGTCAATCACGACAACAATCGCCGGCAAGGTTTCAAGCTCGGGGGCCGTTGCTTCAGCGCTACCGGCTTCAAAGTGATCGGCAGGTACAAACAGCGGGTCAAGAATCGGCGTACCGGCTTTTTGCGCATCTTCAATTTTACGGTTAAAGCCCGCCAAATTACGCACACCCATCGCGGCCATTAACTTATAGCGCCGCTCCATCTCGCCGACACACCAACGTAAGCCGTTAGAGGCATCATTCATATCGGTGATAACCGGGGTCAACAAATGCGGGATGCCTTCGTACACCGACAACTCCAACATTTTAGGGTCCACCAAAATCAGTCGTACATCTTTGGGGGATGATTTGTACAGCAGTGATAGCAGCATCACGTTGACCCCGACAGACTTACCCGAGCCCGTGGTGCCCGCCACCAACAAGTGCGGCATCTTGGCCAAATCGGCAATCACCGGATCGCCGGCGATATCGTGCCCCAGCGCCATGGTTAAGCGGGAGCGGGATTTCTCGTATAATTCAGAGGCGATAACCTCACTTAAGCGCACAATCTCACGGTGCTCGTTAGGAATCTCGATACCCATCACCGAGCGACCGGGTATCACCTCGACCACCCGTACACTGATAACCGCCAACGAACGGGCTAAATCTTTTGCCAAATTAGTGATACGACTCGCTTTAACGCCAGGTGCTGGCTGAATTTCAAACCGAGTAACCACCGGGCCCGGCTGTACCGAGACCACCTCAATTGTGATGCCAAAGTCTTTAAGCTTAAGCTCCAATAGTTTCGACATCGCCTCCAAAGACTCTTTAGAAAAACCTTTGTCACTGCGTACATCGGCAGGGTCAAGCAAGCTAATAGGTGGCAACTCTCCCACCACGGGTGCGTCTTTATCAAACAGTGATGCCTGTCGCTCTTTTTGCACCCGTGCGCTTTCGACCGGTTTTTTCTTCACCGGCTCAGTAATGGTAGGCGGCACGCGCTTCGCTTCTTCTTTTTTCCGCGTTGCTATCACCTCGCGACGCTGATGTTGCTGTACTTTAATCTCACGCTTGGCCGTGCGACGGCTGCGCCAATCGACCCAACCCTCGCCGATTTTGCGCGACAACTGCAGCGTCCAGCGACCAATATCGTCCATTAATTTTAACCAAGACAAATCGGTAAAAATTGTTAACCCGAATAAAAACACTGCAAACAACAACAAAGTGCCGCCCGTATGGCTAAAAGCACCGGCCACAGAATCAGCCACCGCAAGACCTAAAATACCGCCATCGTAAAACGGTAATGCGCCTTCTCTCCCGCCCACACGCAGCACCGCAAGCCCAGAGCCAGCCACCATCACTAACACCAAACCAATGGTACGAAGCCCCAGTAAGACAGGATCAAACGTCGCTGGATGAGCGCGGTCACGAAAGATTAGCCAAGCTCGATAACCCAGCATAAGCGGGAACAAAAACGCCAAATAGCCAAACAAAGAGAAACAAACATCGGCCAACCAAGCACCAGCAGGGCCACCAGCGTTACCGACTCGCGTGTTATCTCCCGTGCGCGACCAACCCGGATCGCCAGCATCGTAGGTAAATAGCGTTAGCAGCACAAATACGCAGACGGCCACTAAGCCAATCAACGCCCCTTCGCGCACAATAGTTAGTATTAGCTTTGACGCCTCAGGGCGAGAAACTGGTGCTTTATTAGTACTTTTTTTACTCAAACAGGTACCTATAGACTCTTACAAAAACGTCTTACTACGACACAATAGCCCGCTATTGTAATGCATAGTTAGGGCCTTCTAGTTCGCGATGTTGGCAAATCTCGGCTATATCATCCATTAAGCTGATTAATTTTACCAATCTAAGGTATTGAAGAGTACAATTTTGCCCGCATTGATTGATTGACCTATTATTGACGCTGAACTTTTTAACAAGGACCTCTGCACATGAGCCAACCCCAGCACCACCGCTTAATCATCCTCGGCTCCGGCCCCGCCGGTTACACCGCTGCCATTTACGCGGCCCGTGCCAATCTTAAGCCAGTTATTATTACCGGTATGCAACAAGGTGGTCAGCTAACCACCACCACCGACGTAGAAAACTGGCCCGGTGGCGTTGCCGACTTGCAAGGCCCAGACTTAATGGTGCAAATGCAACAACACGCCGAGCGCTTTGACACCGAAATTATCTTCGATCACATCGATGAAACCGACCTAAGCAAACGTCCGTTTACCCTTAAAGGCACCCAAACCTACACCTGCGACGCCTTGATTATTGCCACTGGCGCCTCGGCGCAGTACCTCGGGTTGCCCTCAGAGGAAGCGTTTATGGGTAAAGGCGTCAGTGCTTGCGCCACCTGTGACGGGTTCTTTTATCGCGATCAGAAAGTCGCGGTTATCGGCGGCGGCAATACTGCGGTTGAAGAAGCGCTGTATTTATCGAACATCTGTAGCGAAGTGACCTTGGTGCATCGCCGTGACAAATTGCGCTCAGAGAAAATCTTACAAGATAAATTGTTTGCCAAAGACAACGTTAAAATTTTGTGGAACCACACCCTAGACGAAGTGTTAGGCGACGACTCGGGTGTAACAGGCGTAAGGCTTAACAGCACCAGCGATGAAAGCTCGCAAGATTTAGACGTATCCGGCGTGTTTATCGCTATTGGCCACAAACCCAATACCGGTATATTCGACGGCCAGCTGGACATGAAAGATGGTTACATCAAAATTAACAGCGGTCTAGACGGCAACGCCACCGCCACCAGCGTGGCGGGTGTATTTGCCGCCGGCGACGTGTCCGACCACATCTACCGCCAAGCCATCACCTCGGCAGGCTTTGGCTGTATGGCCGCGCTAGATGCGGAAAAGTTTTTGGATGATTAATCGCTAAAACTAAATGTAAAGCGGCGGAAGTTTCGTCGCTTTACATCATATTTTAACAGTCACTTATCTCCCCCCTGCCAAGCACTAAAAAACCAAACATAAACACTTCTAACCCGCCTCTAATACCACGCCCGTATATTTTTATGCTTAAATGCCAGCATGATTCAATTACCTTGGCTTGAGCCAGATACACTCGATTTTCCGCCGCTCGATACGGCGCTGACCGACCCCGACGGCTTGCTGGCGGTGGGCGGCGATTTACGCCCTGAGCGTCTAATCCACGCCTATTGCCAGGGAGTGTTCCCTTGGTTTGATGACGAGCAACCGATTTTGTGGTGGAGCCCTAACCCACGCTCGGTCGTCGAACCGGCCAATGTGCATGTTTCGCGCTCGATGGCTAAGGCGCTGCGCAAAACCCAGTTTCACGTCACTTGTGATACCGCCTTTGAGCAAGTCGTACGCCAGTGCGCCGCACCGCGCGCACAAGCAGCCGGCACTTGGATTACCGACGATATGCTTGAGGCCTATAGCCAGCTGCACGAGCGCGGCGTAGCGCATTCGATCGAGGTTTGGAATGGTGAATTATTGGTGGGCGGCCTGTATGGATTAGCTTTAGGGCGAGTGTTTTTTGGCGAATCAATGTTTGCCCGCGCAACCGATGCATCCAAGATTGGGTTTATTACTCTGGCAAGTTATCTGCAAGCATGGGGCTTTGAGCTAATTGATTGTCAGGTGAGCAGCGCCCATATCAACAGCCTTGGCGCTTTTGAACTGCCCCGTAATGCATTTGCCAAACGCTTGCAGCAACTGACTGACCCTAGTGGCGCATCCTACTGGCCGCCTAACACTAGCCTACTGGAGATACCCAGAAGTTCTCTGGGGCAGACAAACAGCGCCATTTCCTCTAGAGTAAATAACACGATCGCTAACAAGGCTTAAGCACGACACACTTCATCTTTGAATCCATGGCACATTAGGGGGGCCACATGAGTGATTTATCAAGTTTGAAATTATTTGCCACCGCCCCCCACCCCTGCAGTTACATTAAGGGAGAAGAAGCGACCACGGTGTTTATTGATCCCGAGGCCGAGGTAGACGCGGAGCTTTACAGTGAATTATCCGAACTGGGGTTTCGCCGCAGCGGCGGACATTTATACCGCCCGCACTGCGTTAACTGCCAAGCCTGTATGTCATGCCGTATTCCGGTTAATCAATTTCGGCCCAACCGTAGTCAGCGCCGTTGTGCTAAACGCAATCAAGATCTCGACATTTGCTTTATCGACGACATTAGCAGCGACGAACATTACGCTCTGTACGAACACTACATCAACACTCGTCACCGAGATGGCGATATGTTCCCGCCGACCCGAGAGCAATACAACGCTTTTTTAAGTCGTGAGTGGGGGGTCACCCGATTTATTGAATATCGCAGTCAAGGCGCGCTGGTCGGCGTCGCCGTCTGCGACCAACTGCAAACGGGACTATCAGCGGTTTATACTTTCTTTGACCCCGAAATGACACCTCGCAGCCTCGGGGTATTTGCTATTTTAGTGCAAATCGAGCAGGCAAAACGCATGGGCCTTGCGTATGTTTATTTAGGCTACTGGATTCGTGAGTGCCGGAAAATGGCTTACAAAACTCAGTATCGACCACTGCAAATACTGACAAATAAGTGTTGGGTACAGCTTAAATAGCTCTGACACCCTGCAAATTTGACGTATCTAGCCTCTTTTAGCTAAAAATTCATCCCGACTCTTGGCTAACGCGTGGATTTCAGGCACAATTGCCGCCTTTTCGTGCCCGTGATTAATGAGACCACATTGAGGAATCTGCCGAATGGCAAAAGAAGACAACATAGAATTTGAAGGTGAAGTGATTGATACCCTGCCTAATACCACTTTTCGCGTAAAGCTGGAAAATGGTCACGTGGTAACGGCGCACATCTCTGGAAAAATGCGAAAAAACTACATCCGGATTCTGACCGGCGACAAAGTTAAGGTAGAGATGACTCCTTACGATCTAAGCAAGGGTCGCATCACCTACCGCGCGCGCTAAGTTACGCTGCGCCACTGCTCAACCGGCACACACAAAACCCCGCCTAGGCGGGGTTTTGTCGTTTTAACGAAATACCCACATCAACAAAAGCTCGCTGCCCTTACACTGTAACGAGCGGCAGCGTTAGCTACTTTAGTGCTGCGTATATGGCCACTGCGGGGCAATTTTGGTTTTTCTCCAACCATAAAAAATCCCGGCAAGCCGAGATTTTTTATGGTTTAGTTAACAGCCGCAGCATTCTAGCCGCGACTAAACTTAAGGTGCCGCATCAAACTCCAGTGCCAGCTCTTCGCCACTATCGGTAACAGCAACATGCACTTTACCGCCGCCGGCTAACTCGCCAAACAATACCGCCTCGGCCAGAGGCTTTTTCACTTTTTCTTGAATTAAGCGAGCCATGGGTCGTGCCCCCATTTTTTCATCGTAACCGTGCTCGGCCAGCCATTTACGTGCAGCACCGGTTACATCTAGGGTTACTTTTTTATCATCTAATTGCGATTGCAACTCGGTTAAAAATTTATCGACCACAGTCTCAATAACATCCAGCGATAAAGCCCCAAACTGAACCGTGGCATCTAAGCGGTTTCTAAACTCGGGCGTAAACATTTTCTTAATCGCCTCTTTGCCGTCGCTAGAATGATCTTGCTTAGTAAAGCCAATTGAGGCGCGGCTGACATCTTCGGCACCGGCATTGGTCGTCATAATAAAAATGACATTGCGGAAGTCGGCCTTACGGCCATTGTTGTCAGTTAGCGTACCGTGATCCATCACCTGCAATAATAAATTAAATACATCTGGATGAGCTTTTTCAATCTCATCAAGCAAGACAACACTGTGAGGCGATTTGGTTACCGCATCCGTTAGCAAACCGCCCTGATCAAAGCCCACGTAACCGGGTGGAGCCCCGATCAAACGCGACACTGTGTGCCGCTCCATGTATTCAGACATATCAAAACGAATCAGCTCGACCCCTAAGCACAGCGCCAACTGGCGGCTGACCTCGGTTTTACCCACCCCAGTGGGGCCAGCAAACAAGAACGAACCGATAGGCTTATCACCCGAACGCAAACCCGCGCGCGCTAACTTGATCGCGGTCGACAAGGTCTCAATCGCCTCATCTTGACCAAACACCGTCATTTTCAGGTTGTCGTCAAGCTTGCGTAGCTGCTCAAGGTCTGACGATGAAACACTTTTGGGCGGAATCCGTGCAATTTTAGCAACCACCGCTTCAACATCGCCCACCCCCACCGTTTTTTTACGCTTGCTGGGTGGCTGTAGTTGCTGATAAGCACCGGCCTCGTCGATAACATCGATTGCCTTATCGGGTAAAAAACGATCGTTAATATAGCGCTCGGCTAACTCAGCTGCCGCTCGTAACGCGGGATCGGTATAACGTAATCCGTGATGCTCTTCAAAGCTCTTTTTAAGCCCTTTAAGAATTTGGTAGGTTTCGTCAACACTCGGCTCGTTAACATCGACCTTTTGGAAGCGCCGCGAAAGCGCGCGATCTTTTTCAAAAATACCACGGTACTCTTGATAGGTGGTCGAGCCCATGCAGCGCAACTGCCCCGAGCTAAGCAACGGTTTAAGCAAATTAGAGGCATCCATAACCCCGCCAGATGCGGCGCCGGCACCAATAATGGTGTGAATTTCATCAATAAATAAAATTGAATGCTCTTGTTTTTTTAGATCGGCAAGTAACCCCTTAAAACGCTTTTCAAAGTCGCCACGATATTTAGTGCCGGCAAGTAATGCCCCCATATCCAGCGAGTAAACCACACTCTCGGCCAAGGCATCCGGCACCTCGCCATCGACAATACGGCGCGCTAGACCTTCGGCAATAGCGGTTTTACCCACGCCTGACTCACCCACCAATAGCGGATTGTTTTTACGGCGGCGCGATAAGATTTGTGCCACACGCTCAAGCTCTAGCGCACGACCAATTAAAGGATCGATGCGCCCTAGGCGCGCCTCCTCATTTAGATTGGTGGTGAAATTCTCTAGCGGACTCGCGGGCTGTTGCTCCACCCCCAAAACGTCATCATCGGCTTGATCGTGGGAAGAGTCATCGCCGTGCTCGTGACCGGCTACTTTTTGAATGCCGTGGGTGATGTAGTTGACCACATCAATGCGCGCAATACTCTGTTGCTTTAAATAGTAAACCGCCTGGCTTTCTTGCTCGCTAAAAATTGCCACTAAAACATTGGCACCCGTCACCTCTTGCTTGCCAGAGGACTGCACATGAAACACGGCCCGCTGTAACACTCGCTGAAACCCTAAGGTCGGCTGTGTTTCGCGGTCTTGGTCGTTTTCAGGCAATAACGGAGTCGTTGAGTCGACAAACTCTATTAATTCACGACGCAATACTACTAAATCGGCACCACAAGCGCGCAATACCATGGCCGCCGACTCGTTGTCGATGAGCGCCAGTAACAAGTGCTCTACGGTCATAAATTCATGACGCTTACTACGAGCACCTTTAAAGGCCATATTCAGGGTGACTTCAAGATCTTTACTCAGCATCACTAGTACCTCTCAATCAGGAGCCTACAATCAGGAGTTAACTCCATTTACGCTAAACTCCAGGCACTAAATACACGGATGAGTACAAGCGTGCATTTAGTTAATATTACTTTTGCTCATGACAAGGATTACTCATCATCCCCTTCACTCGCCTCTATCTCACAAATAAGGGGGTGCTCATTATCTTTGGCAAACTGGTTTACTTGAGCCGCTTTGGTCTCGGCAATATCGCGAGTATAAACTCCGCAGGTTGCCTTACCTTCGGTATGAACGGTCAGCATCACTTGGGTTGCCGCTTCACGATTCATGCCAAAAAACACCTCAAGCACCTCAACGACAAACTCCATCGGAGTATAATCATCGTTAAGCATAATAACTTTATAACGCGATGGTTTTTTCAACTTGGGAGGCGCCTCTTGCAAGGCTAGTCCTTCGTCGTAGTTATCATCGTAATCATCGCCAGCGTTATGACACTGCAATTGATTTAATGTTAGTCGAATGTTGTCGAATTTTCCCGTAGTCATAGATGCTTTTGACCGTAAATATTGTCTTTATTCATGCGCATCACAAAATTGAAGCGCCAATATCCCATTGTACCTCATCGGCTGCACCACAACACTGACGGCGAACCGGCAAGGGTTTGCCGGTCACCATACTTGACAAGGTCGATATGGTCGGCTAAAAAGTGCACTACTGTTCAATATTTCGCCAGCAATACTTATAAATTAACTGGCGCACCTTGGGGTGGTGGCATCAAGCAAACCCCGTTAATTAATACTACGGCGCTCGAGCCCTGCATGGATGCATTATATTTGCAAAAAATACTCAAAGCCCCCTACTCCAAATACAACTCTGAGCTTGTTAGCAATACAACAATCAGGTCGGGCTATATATTCGCACCTGCACACTTACCGGAACCATAAAAACCATAACCGTAAATAATAAAGGAGCAGCACTATGCCTACAGGTACCGTCAAATGGTTTAACAATGCCAAAGGCTACGGATTTATCCTCGCCGACGAAGGTTCAGAAGATCTTTTTGCGCACTATTCGGCCATCACCATGGATGGCTATAAAACGCTTAAAGCCGGACAAACCGTCTCGTTTAATATTTCTCGAGGTGACAAAGGCTTACACGCGATAGACATCAGCCTGCCTCAGGCCGAAGCTCAGCCCAACTAACACCCCAGCTTAAAGCCTCGTGTAAGTCGCCCCCGCGAGCCGGCCAACCCTAGCCGGCTCGCGCCGCTGCGCGCTAGTCGCACCACGGTTGCAGCTGCGGTACACTGCACCGCTAACTTAATCGTCTTTTCACTCACACTCGGCTTATATATGGCCACTTTGGTCCTTTTCAATAAACCCTACGATGTTCTGTGTCAGTTTCGGGATGACAGCGGCCGCGCGACGCTGGCTAATTTTATCAATCAAAAGGGCATATACCCCGCTGGCCGGCTGGATTTAGACTCCGAGGGGTTATTGCTGCTCACCGATGACGGCGCACTACAACACCGTATTACCCACCCGCACAACAAACTGCCAAAAACCTACTGGGTGCAAGTAGAGGGTGAGCCCACAGCCGATGCATTAACCGCGTTACGTCAAGGCGTCACTCTAAACGATGGCCCCACTCGCCCAGCGACGGTCGAACTCATTGCCCCACCAGAGCTCTGGCCCCGCCCCAACCCTGTACGCGAACGTAAAAACATCCCGACCCGCTGGCTCGCGCTAACCATCACCGAAGGGCGCAATCGCCAAGTGCGGCGCATGACAGCCGCAGTTGGCTACCCTACCCTTCGATTAGTAAGGGTGCGCATTGGCGATTGGCAGCTAGGGGCGCTACAACCCGGCCAAGCCAGCAGCCAAACGGTGCATATGCCCGCCCCCCAAAAAACCAAAATTGGCGAGCCTAAAAGCCAAAGGCGCGGCCCAAAAGCCAAACCCTCTAACGGCAAACGCCCCAACCACAAGCGTACACGCCCATGAGCCGCTTTTTACCCCACGTTACGGTTGCCTGTGTGATCGAGCACGACGGCAAGTTTCTATTGGTGCGCGAGCTAATAGACGGCCAAGAGCGACTCAATCAGCCAGCCGGACACTTAGAGGCTAACGAATCACTGCAACAAGCGGCGCTACGCGAAACACTTGAAGAAACTGGTTGGGATATCGAGCTTACCGGCGTCGTGGGCATAGATTTGTACAAAGCTCCCGCCAACAACGAAACTTACGTGCGCACCACATTTATTGGCACGATTATCAAACATCACCCCGAACTTTCGTTAGACGACGGTATTATTGGCCCCGAATGGCTGACCCGCGAGCAAGTAGCCGATGCCCGCAGCATACTTCGCAGCCCCATGGTCTTGGACGTTATTGACAATTACCTTGCCGGACGCCGTTTTGCGCTGGAGGTCGTGGCCGCAGACAGGTAAAATGCGGCCTCGCCGTATACATACCTCCACCCTTAGCGCTTGGCTTTTTACATGACAACCTCTAGCGACAATACCAACACTCCATTAGTGATCGTCGGCATGTCCGGCGGCGTCGACTCGTCCGTCTCAGCCCTGCTATTACTCCAGCAAGGCTATCGAGTTGAGGGGTTGTTTATGAAAAACTGGGAAGAGGACGACGGCACCGACTACTGCACCGCCAAAGAAGACTTAGCCGATGCACAAAAAGTCTGTGACACGCTGGGCATTAAACTACATAGCGCCAATTTTGCCGCCGAGTACTGGGACAACGTATTTGAGCATTTTTTAGCCGAATACAAAGCCGGTCGCACCCCCAACCCTGATATCTTATGTAATCGCGAAATTAAATTTAAAGTGTTTATCGAGTACGCCGAGATGCTCGGCGGCGATTTAATTGCCACTGGGCATTATGTTCGCCGCAGCCAAAGCGACGGTCACACTTATTTATTGCGCGGCTTAGATGCCAATAAAGATCAAAGCTATTTCTTACATGCCGTGGGCGAAGCGGAATTTGCTCGCACTTTATTTCCGGTAGGCGAGCTAGAAAAACCTGAGGTGCGCCGTATTGCCGAGCAGCACAATTTAATCACTCACAGCAAAAAAGACAGCACTGGCATTTGTTTTATTGGCGAGCGCCGTTTTAAAGATTTCTTGCAGCAGTACCTGCCAGCCCAACCCGGCGACATTGTCACCACCGAGGGTGCCGTTATCGGGCAACACGCCGGTTTGATGTACCACACTATTGGCCAGCGCCAAGGGCTGGGCATCGGGGGCGTCAAAGGGGCGCCCGACGAGCCTTGGTTTGTAATTGCTAAAGATCTGGTTAACAACCAGTTGGTGGTCGCGCAAGGCACCGATCACCCGATGCTATACACCAACTTTTTAAGTGCAGGGCAAGCCCACTGGATCAATGGTGCGCCTACTGGTAACACCTTGCGAGTAACCGCCAAAACCCGCTACCGTCAAGCCGACCAAGCCTGTAAGGTGACGCTACTGGCCGACCAGCAATTAACCGTACTATTCGATGAACCGCAACGGGCGATTACGCCTGGGCAATCCGTGGTATTTTACCAAGATGATATTTGCCTAGGCGGCGCAGTCATCGAGTACAGCGAGAATCGTTGATTGGCGGTTAATACTTACCGCTAAACAACCTCCTTTACACACACCAAAGTAAGGCATTTCTCCATTGGCTAAGGTAAACAACTGGCAAGACATAACATTAGCAGCGGCCGGAATACTGCAGGCATCGGTTTTGGTAGATCAGCTCGCTCGCACCGGATTTGTCCCCAGCGATGCTTACGGTTGCAGCATAAATAGCCTGCTGGATTTAAATCCACCAGACACCATCAGTGTTTATGGCGGGCGCCCTGAAAACCTACGGCTGGGCCTTGAAACACTGCGCGATTTATTGCTATCAAGCCGGCAACTGCAAACCAATACGGTACGCTACAGCGCCGGAATCCTGCATTTACAAGGTCGCTTGCGCAAGCGTAAAGACATGTTAGGGGTGCTATCCAGCCGTTTAAAGCAAGCCTCGCAGCAAGCTCTACATTTTGGCCCTACCCACGAAAATGTCATTGCTAACTTGGCAGATATCTATAGCGATACCCTCAGCCGGTTTCGCTTTCGCATTCAAGTATCGGGTGATCCGGGCTACTTACAACAACAGCGTATCGCCAACCAAGTGCGTGCACTGTTATTAGCCGCAATACGCTCAGCCACGCTCTGGCGTCAACTTGGCGGTTCACGTCTGCACTTTGTCCTACAACGCAAACGTCTATTGGCCGAAACCGAAACCTTACTGCGCAACCTACGCGTATAAACCGACTGAAAAATAACCCGCTTTACGGTATGATGGCGCTCCTATATTTTACTGCGGGGCGTGCCCCGCAAATCGATTAACTCAACCGACTAACCTGTGAGATCACCCATGGAACTTCTTTCCCCGCTGAGTGCAGTGTCCCCCGTTGATGGCCGTTATGGCAGCAAAACCACCGCCCTGCGCCCTATTTTCAGTGAGTTCGGCCTGATTCATTGCCGCGTAGAAGTCGAAGTACGCTGGCTGCAACGACTAAGCGAATTAGATGGCGTGACCGAAGTACCGGCATTTAGCGAGGCTACACACGCGCAGCTCAATAAGATCGTTGAGCAATTTAGCGAGGCAGATGCCCAAGCCATTAAAGATATCGAAGCCACCACCAACCACGACGTAAAGGCGGTTGAATACTTTCTTAAAAGCCAATTCGCCGGTAATACCGAGCTAGAAGCCGTACTGGAATTTGTCCACTTTGCCTGTACCAGCGAAGACATTAACAACTTGTCGCACGCTTTAATGCTCAGCCGTGGTCGCGATGTCCTGCTGACCGATGCCCAAGCGATCAGCGATGGTATTGCCAAACTGGCACACGATTACGCCGCCGACCCGATGCTATCACGCACCCACGGCCAAACCGCCTCACCGACTACCGTGGGCAAAGAGCTGGCCAATGTGGTAGCGCGCCTACGCCGCCAGCTGGTGCAAATAAACGCCGTCGAACTGCTGGGTAAAATTAACGGTGCTGTGGGCAACTACAACGCCCATCTTTCGGCCTATCCAGATATCGACTGGCAAACCAACGCCGAGACGTTTGTAACCTCACTCGGCTTAAGCTGGAACCCCTACACCACGCAGATCGAACCGCACGATTATATTGCCGAATTGTTTGACGCTATTGCGCGCTTTAACACCATATTGATCGACTTTGACCGCGATGTCTGGGGCTATATTTCTCTCGGTTACTTCAAACAAAAAACCATTGCTGGTGAAGTAGGTTCATCCACCATGCCGCACAAAGTTAACCCCATCGACTTTGAAAACTCTGAGGGCAACCTCGGTATCGCCAACGCTATTTTTGGCCACCTAGCGCAAAAACTGCCTATCTCACGCTGGCAGCGCGACCTGACCGACTCAACCGTATTACGCAATATGGGCGTTGGCTTTGGCTACAGCTTAATCGCTTACGCCTCAACCAAAAAAGGTATTAGCAAGCTCGAGATTAACCGCGCCCGCTTAGCCGAAGACCTCGACAACAGCTGGGAAGTATTGGCCGAGCCAATCCAAACCATTATGCGCCGCTATGAAGTTGCCGAGCCTTACGAGAAACTTAAAGCGCTCACCCGCGGACAAAAAATTACCCGCGAAGTGTTGGCCGATTTTGTCGAGACGCTGGATATCCCAGAACACGCCAAACAAACCATCCGCGAACTGACCCCAGCCAACTATATCGGCAACGCCGCCGCGCAAGCCGAAGCAATTTAACCCAACCCAACAAGCCGGCCCGACTAGGGCCGGCCTTGCTTTAAGGTGTCACCATGTCTTCCGCGTCACCGATTTTGTCCAGTTTGGGCGAACTTTGCATCGATAAGTTCCTCAAGCAATACTGGCAGCGCCAAGCCGTTTTCTTACCTCAAGCGCTAGCCGATTTTCGCTCGCCAATAACCCCCGATGAGCTAGCCGGATTGGCACTCGAAGACGTTATCGAGTCACGCTTAATTATCCACAGCAAAAGCGCTCCTTGGCAGTTAAAAACTGGCCCCTTTAACGAGCAAGATTTTGCCGAGCTACCAACCGAGCAGTGGAGCTTATTGGTGCAGGCCGTGGATCACTGGGTGCCTGAGGTGGCCGATTTACTCGACCGTTTCCGGTTTATCCCCAACTGGCGACTCGATGATGTCATGGTCAGCTATGCACCCAAAGGTGGTAGCGTGGGCCCACACTTTGATTACTACGATGTGTTTTTAGTGCAGGGGGCTGGCACCCGCGAATGGCATATTGGTCAGCATTGCGACAGTAACAGCGAGCGCTTAGAGGGTACCGATTTAAATATCTTGCGTGACTTCACTCCAGAGGCGACTTACACCGCCCAGCCAGGCGATGTACTGTATATCCCCCCTGGTGTGGCGCACTGGGGCACCGCTTTAGACGATGACTGTATGACATTTTCGATTGGCTTTAGAGCTCCATCAGAGGCCGACATTATTGACGAATTTGGCCAACACATTGTCGCCGAGCTGACCAACGACAATCGTTATAAAGATCAAAATGCATCGGCAACTAACACTCCTGGCGCCATTGATATAACGGTTATCGAGCAGTTGCAAAAGCAACTTGTTAGCCATTTAACAACAGCCAATATCGCCCAGTGGTTTGGCCGCTATATGACTGAGGCCAAGTACCCGCTAGAGTGCACACCCGTGGCCGCAGACGCCTCAAGCTGGCAGCAATGGCTTGACCAAGAAGTAGCCGTCGAGCGCGAATTAGCCGCGCGATTTAGTTACTTTGATGACGCGCAAAGCACCACATTATTTGTCGATGGTCAGGCCTACCCGTGTAACACACCGCTAGCGCACACTCTGTGCAATCAGCGTCACTGGTCGATTGTAACACTCGACGCGCTGTGTCCAAACGATGCTGACAAATCGTTGCTACTGCAATTAATAAAAGACCATAAAATCGTGATTGACGATGGCAGCGACGAACAAGATTCTCCATAACGACGGCAAACAGAAATCAGCCATGAATCACACACCCGAGTTTCAATGCCACACCGTTAGCTGGGCTACCGCCGCCGCGGCCCTTTGCGACATTCGCCAGCAAGTATTTATTGCAGAGCAAGGCGTGCCTCCTGATTTAGAATGGGAGCACGCCGATGAGCAGGCTATCCACTTTTTACTCACCGCAACTGGCCAAAGTATTAACGCCCATCAAGATACGATTGGCTGCGCTCGAATACTACAAGAAACACACGCAGGTGCGGCACACTTTCACATTGGGCGAGTTGCCGTAGTGGCCAACTCACGGCTGCGTGGTGCAGGCACATGCTTAATGCGTGAACTGCTGCATTGGTGCCAACAACAAACCGGCTACACTCATTGTGAACAGGTGTTTTTACACGCACAAAGTAACGTGATACCTTTTTATGAACGCTTAGGTTTTAACACCGTAGGCGAGAGCTTTATAGATGCAGGCATCGAGCACCGCACGATGATCTGGCAAACTTCTCCAGTTTGTCGATAAAAAAACAGCTAAAACTCACATAAAACGCTAACAAAAAATACCTAGCGCAAACAGCTTGAGAAAAAAGAACGGAGCCGATATGACCCAAGAGCCCGAAAGCTGCGACAGCTTATATCTGTTCGAGTCAGTTGAGCAGTGTCTCGAGCACACCCGAAAACTTATTTCTAACGCGCGACGTAAGCTGTATATTTTAAGCCATCAACTCGATCCGCTCATTTACGATAGAGACGATATTGCGTCAGAACTATCCCAGTTTGCTCGTCGAGCCCGCGACTGCCAAGTGCATATTTTAGTTCGTGATACCGCCGACATGTTAGAGCGCGGGCATCGCTTAGCTCGGTTGCATCAGCGCCTACCCAGTAAAATACAACTGCGCAAGCTAGCGCTGGAGCCGAACAATCAACAGATGGGTTTTATCGCCGCCGACCGCAATTTATTAGTGTATAAAAATGACGACACTCAACCGGCCGGCTTTGCTAATTACCGCGCCGCGCCAGAGGTAAAAAACCTCACCGAAGAGTATCAAAGAATTTGGCAGCACGCGGTAGCCGAACCCGGATTGCAATTACTTAGCCTTTAACGTTATCGTTAAGAAATCAATATACTATCAGCCAACACCCATTACTTAACTCACGCCATACCCTCTTACTGGGGTGAGCGCGCTATCGATGCATACGCTTAATCAAGACTTATGCGACATTACCACAGGGGCATCCGAGCCGATCGAACAATGAATTGCCCTTACCCAAGCGCATACCAGCTGTCACGGCAACCGCCAAACACTATCAACTCGCAATCTTAGACAACACGACTTACATAAACCTTGAGCAACCAAGCAACGCCGCCAAATTGTTAAGAGCAAGCTTAATATCAACTAATAGTGTAAATATTGCGCTTTTACTGCGGTTAACGTAACTTTTTTCTTGCCGATCGTATTTTAATCCTTTATATATAGTCTCAATTGCGCTTCAGGCGCTATAAACGTGTTATATTTGCACACCTTAATACTTTACTTATTCAACTCTTAATAAAAGGAAAAAATCATGGCTGCAAAAAAAGCTCCTGCGAAAAAAGCCCCGGCTAAGAAAGCCACAGCAAAAAAAGCTCCCGCTAAAGCCGCTGCTCCAGAACGTAAAATTACCGCTGTACGTGAGCGCTACAACAAAACGCAGATTGTTGCCCAAATTGCAGAAAACACTGAGTTGAGTAAAAAACAAGTTCAGTCGGTGCTTGACGAATTATCAGCCGTAATTGAGGGTCATATCAAAAAACGCGCCTGTGGCGAATTTGTTCTGCCTGGCCTGCTGAAAGTGCAAACCGTTAAAAAGCCTGCCACTAAAGCTCGCAAAGGCATCAACCCGTTCACCGGGGAAGAAACCATGTTTAAAGCCAAGCCTGCGACCACTACTGTCAAGGTTCGCCCGCTGAAAAAACTAAAAGAAATGGCACTATAAGCACCAAGTTAAATACCACAAAAAAGCCCGCTATTGCGGGCTTTTTTTGTGATTATTGGTTGAATATTAACAATTAATTTTGGGGATATTGCTCTTGCGCGGCTGATACGGCTCACTTGATGACAGCGGCATAAAACCCTTGCCAGCTAATGCATCGGTAAGTTTGCCCACCCGTTTTTGCAACAATTCGGCATCATACGCTTTTGCCGCTACCGCCCCCCATACCGGTGCTGGCCAAGCTTGGTCAGTCACAAAGCGTGCCACATGATGCACGTGCAATTGCGACACGACATTCCCCAATGCGGCAATATTGATTTTGTCAGCATCAAACAAACTGTTCATGACCTCTGCCAACTGACAGGATTCACGGGTCAATTGCTGCTGGTCAGCATCACTCAGATGATACAGCTCAAGCACATCCTCGCGCTCCGGCACCAAGATGCACCAAGGATAATTGGCATCTTTCGACAACAGCAGTAAAGATAAATCAAACCGCCCAATAAGATAGGTATCGTCGGCAAGACGTTGGTCTAATACAAACATAGCTCACTCCTCACACCATTCTGCTTACAGCGCGCTTAAGCCACTATAGACGAGCCAAATTTTACCCCGGTATCTGTACCCCGAGGTCTAAGCTGCGTAGAATACGCAAACCCGCTTTACTAAGTATAGCGACTAATACTGTACACTTGCAGTAATAAACATCGACTCTTAGATAAGATCTGACACTATGCGCTCCAGCCGTTTTTTAATAGCCACCCTAAAAGAAACTCCCGCCGATGCCGAGGTTATCAGTCATCAGCTTATGCTGCGTGCCGGTATGATCCGCAAGCTCGCCTCAGGCCTGTACACTTGGTTGCCGTTAGGACTTAGAGTGTTACGTAAAGTGGAAAGCATCGTCCGCGACGAGATGAATCAAGCTGGTGCTCAAGAGGTCATGATGCCGGTAGTGCAACCGGCTGAGTTGTGGCAAGAGTCAGGGCGCTGGGAACAATACGGCCCCGAGCTGCTGCGCATGCGCGACCGACACAATCGAGAATTTTGCCTTGGTCCGACCCACGAAGAGGTTATCACCGACTTGGTGCGCGGCGAAATCAACAGCTACAAGCAACTACCCGCTAATTTTTATCAGGTTCAAACCAAATTTCGCGATGAGATTCGCCCGCGCTTTGGGGTTATGCGCTCTCGCGAGTTTATTATGAAAGATGCCTACTCCTTTCATGCCAGTGCCGAGTGTTTACAGCAAACCTACCAGCGCATGCACACCGCTTACTGCAATGTGTTTAGCCGTATTGGTTTGGCGTACCGTCCCGTTCTGGCCGATACAGGCTCTATCGGTGGCGCTTTCTCGCACGAGTTTCACGTACTAGCCGATAGCGGCGAAGACGCCATTGCCTTTAGCGATGGTTCTGATTACGCCGCTAATATCGAAAAAGCCGAGGCCCTCCCCCCCACAGATCCGCGCCCTGCCGCCAGCGCTGCCAAGCAAGATGTTGCAACCCCCGGCAAACACTCTATTGATGAAGTTGCCGAGTTTCTTGGCGTTGCGGCCAGCCGTACCGTAAAAACCTTAATTGTTTTAGGCGATGCTGCCGAAGAAGGCGCCGAGCAACCACTGATAGCCTTAGTGCTGCGTGGCGATCACGAGCTTAACGATATTAAGGCCGAGAAACTCGACGGTGTTGCCGCGCCATTAACCTTTGCCCCAGAAGAGCGTATCAAGGCCGAACTAGGTGTTAGCGTTGGCTCCATTGGCCCGTGCGGTTTAAGCATTAAAATCATTGCTGATCATAGTGCATTGGTATTAGCCGATTTTGTCTGTGGAGCCAACACAGATGGTATGCACAGCACTGGTGTTAACTGGGAGCGCGATTTACCCCTGCCTCAGGCCGCCGACATTCGCAACATCGTCGCCGGTGACCCCAGCCCTTGTGGCAAAGGCAACCTAGAGATAAAACGCGGTATTGAAGTCGGCCATATTTTTCAGTTGGGCACTAAATACTCTGAGGCCATGAACGCCACCGTACTCAATGAAAACGGTAAAGAGCAAACCATGATGATGGGTTGCTACGGTATTGGTGTCACCCGTGTTGTCGCCTCCGCTATTGAGCAAAATTACGATGACAAAGGTATTATCTGGCCCGCCGCGATTGCGCCGTTTCAAGTAGCCATTGTGCCGATTAACATGCACAAGTCTGAAAAAGTCGCCGAGGCCTGTGAACAACTATACCGTGACCTGCAAGCGGCAGGAGCCGACGTATTATTAATGGACGAAGAGAAAGCTCGCTTAGGCGTACTGTTAGCCAATACCGACCTTATGGGTATTCCCCACCGTATTGTGGTGGGAGATCGCGGCTTAGACGCGGGTAATGTCGAGTATAAAGGCCGCCGCGATGAAGATAAGCAAGACGTCGCGCTCGATCAAATCGTTACCCTTATCAATGATGCCCTCAATCAGCAGTAACAAGCACCGTACTCAACCGCACACCATCGCCGCCTTGGCGTTTGTGTGCGGTATACTCGCGGCCCAACCAACTCTCAATGCGGAACAAATTGCAGGCAACGTCGCCCTGGCATCACCGGCTGCGCAACCCGCCAGTTCCCAGTCAAACGTCGATGACCAGCTGCGCCAGTTACTCAAAAACCACATCGATCAAGCCGACAGCTTTACAGACCGCTTTGACGCCGAAGCGTGGTTAATGCTGATGGACGGCCGACTGGCCCGCTACGTTAAATCCCCCGATGAGCGTTTGGCTCTGCTGCGCTTAATTCATCGCGAAGCCACGGCTGCTGGTGTAAAACCCGAACTTGTTTTAGCGGTTATCGAAACCGAAAGTCATTTTGACCGCTTTGCGATATCGTCTGTCGGCGCGCAAGGGATTATGCAAATTATGCCTTTTTGGAAAAACGAAATTGGCCGCCCAGAAGATAATTTAATCGATGCCGCCACCAATCTGCGCTACGGCTGCATCATTCTCAAACATTACCTTGATATCGCCGATGGTCGACTGGCCGAAGCGCTAGCTCGTTACAATGGCAGCTATGGCAGTTATCGCTATTCGAGCAAGGTGATGGATGCTTGGGAACGCTGGCGTTAGGTTTGGCTCGCAATGATTTATAGTCATCCAGCTTGATAAACTAATTATTTTCTCACAGAGTTTATTAAGCTTCTCCAAAAAATGCCACTCGGATGTGGCATTTTTATATTGAAAACTAACGACTTTCAACTATTTGTATAGTCTTCGCTCACCGCTAATTAAGGTTTGCACATCAAAAATCATGCTTCGTATTTGATGTGTTACACATAATTCAGGTTTTGCATACAGACTTCAGTTAAGCTCAACCTCTTGCCAGAACTTGTAAGACTCGATAGAGCCATTTGCCCGAGCTTAGAACTTTATTGGCAGTTCCTTCTCGAGCAGTCACTCAAAAAATAAATACATTGAATGAGGGGATTAAAAATATGCAATCCAATCGAATTAAATTGTGCACCTTTTAAGCGAGCAACACGGCAAGATTTAGGTCAACTCCGAGGTCTGAAACGGCTTCACGAAGTAACTAAAGTCAGTGGCATACTGGATTTGATCTCATACATGATGAACGATACGGCTCCAAAGCCAAAGGACACCGTTCCAAACATGCCGATGAATTAGGACCCGTCTCTTCCCCAACAATGTTTTTATAACCAGCAGAAGTGACTTTATAAATCGAGTAAAAATACCCATCAAAAACTTTTGCCCTAGCTTCCATGTCGCAGTTCAATCCAAAATCAAAACTGTTGCTAGTGCTACTTTCTACTACTGTTTGCCAAGCATTCCACTCTCTGCACTTCAATTCGATACTATAGAGCGGCCCAGCCCTGTCACGCGCAGAGTAGACGTTATCAATGTTTCCATGAACGACAATTGTTCCATGAAGCCCTCCCCCTAAATTACGTAGGTTTTTTATCTCTATCGAACTCACCACAGGGCGGGATCTTTGAACCGAAACATTTTTACAACCAATATCACCATTTGCATCTACCACTACAACCCAAGAAGCCCCCAAACTACCTGTACTATTAAATTTAATATTTTTTCTTGCATAGACCTTGAGACCTCGAATACGATTAAACTCCGTCTCACCTATGTAACCATCTTCCGATGTAGAAAAATAAGCGTCCTCACCGTAGCGAAGAATATCCATTGAAGTATCATATTCACTCCACTCATTTAGCACAACACGAGCAGGACCATTCGGCGAGCTATTGGTGTTATAACCATCCTGCTGGCAAGTATCAGCTTTTACAAACATACAAGCTAGCGACAACGAAAAGAATATTACTGTTAAATTTTTCATATATTGCTCCATTTCAATAATCCAAATTACTAATCTAAAACGATTAGCGAACTCCTTTTTCGAGAGAATCACCGCCTCGAAGACTAGAAGTGGTGATCTCATTCAAAAATTTTTAAAACCTTGCGCGAACACCTAAGGTGTAGCGTGGCTCGTAATAGTTTTGGAAAGCGTACTGATCCTCAAAGCCGAGGTAGTAGTTTTCATACTCGCCCGTTACGTTGGAGCCAGACAAATAAACGGTCATAGCATCGGTAATATCGTAACTTGCCGAGATATCGACATAACCTGCTGCTTCTTGATAAAGGTTTAAAGCACCCCAAGCACCAGCGCCCACAGAGGCTAAGCGCTCGCTGCGATAGTTATAAGCAACCCGAGCCTGAAAGCGATCGTCCTGATACCAAGCGGCTAAGTTAAACTGATGCTCTGAGTTATCAGGAAAGAGATTTTTATCTCCAAAGATATCATCACCGGAACCTTCGCTGGGCGAATAGGTGTAGTTGCCATCTATACCGAAATTACCCAAGAAACCATCAATGAAATCACCAAAAGCGAGCTTAGCGGCAAATTCAACACCCTCTAAGGTTCCACCCTCACCTTGCACCAAAGTTTTGATCGGAACCTCGCGGCGAATTACTCCATCCGCATCTGGTTGCGCCATATTCACGGTCGTGGACTCCGTAAAGCTGTCGATCTCCACTTTAAACACAGCTGCACTCAGGACAGTCGCCGCACCCGCATACCACTCCATCGAGAGGTCATAGTTGGTTGAACGCCAAGGATCAAGTGCTGGGTTACCGGCAAGGCTACCTTCAGTGACGATAAACTGACCTTGAGTGGGGCTGCCATCGGTGCTATCGATGGCAGTATTAAGAGTCAAACCATCGCCATATTGATTAAGATCCAGCGGCACCATGTTCTCGCCATAAGCAAAACGCAGCACTAAATCATCGCTAAACCAATAGCCCAGATTTAAGGTCGGCAGTACATCTTGGTAGCTTCGTTTGGTTAACACATCGCCGGTATCGACGTTGGTGTTACCGTAATCTTTTTGCGGCCCAGCAATGTTTTGCTTAACCGTCAGATCAGTTTCTACAACACGCACACCAAGGTTACCTTGCAGGGCGCCGGCTTCAAAATTGGCCTGAGCAAAGTAAGACAACTCATCCATATCGACCGCAAATGTATTACCAGGAACGACCTGCTTAGTTGACGAACCAAAGACACGATTTTGGAATGCCTCTGGATCATCGTAATCGTGTGGATCTACCGCCCAAACGCCTGGAATACCGTTTACTGGCCCAAAGTCTGTCACCCAAATAGCATTGTTGTATTGATCAAGCGCCACGTTTGGCAAAACCGTATAACCAACAAAGGTATCGGTAATTTGATTGCCATTCAGAGTGCCGTTAACCACTTCACCATCCTGACAAGGACCAGCGTGCAACTGTACGTCAGTGGCCTTCCACTGAGCTTCACAGCCATTGTCATAAAAGGGCGAAAACAAGTTATAACGCTCAAACTCGGCTGAACGTTGTGACGAACGCACACCAACATCAACACTGGTAACAAAACTGTCTTCAAACTTGTAGTTGCCTTTTAAGCTAAAGGCTGTAAGAGCGCCCTCAGAGTTTTCGTTATTCTCAGACGAAAAAGCACCGACGTTGTAGCTGTCCATGTTGGCCATGTAATCGGCAATCGATGCACCTGCACCTAAGGCACCGGCTAACGGACGGTCAAATCCAGACCAAGTAGGATGCTCAGTTGTGGTGTCATAGGAGATCTGTGGGTTTTCACTGTAGCCCATAGGGTTGATGGTCTGGAAACAACCACCGTTGTCACCAATAGCTACGGCGCCTTCGCCACACAACTCAGCGGGGAAGAAGCCCGGTGGCAAGCCACCACCGCCCCAAGCTAGGGGGTTAATGCCAGTTGAGGTACCGTTGGTTAAATCACCTTCGTTGTAGCCGTGGCGTTTATTGCGTTCGGCATCGCCTTTTACAGCGCGGAAACTACCAGTAAAGGCTCCGCCGTTATCATAATCAAGCTGAATATTAATGTTGGTCGATTTAGAATGGTAAACGTCATTCTGAGTAAAAGACTTAAGACGCTTGGGCGACAATTCTGCCTGAGTCCAGGCATAGAACTCACCATCATCAATACTAGTGCCTGTAGCGCGCTCTTCGGTTGGCACAAACCAGTTATCACCCTGCCACTTATTGGTCGCGCTCAAACCCACTTTGCGGTTGTACTCATCCTGATCGGTGTAAAACCAGTCAGCGGTAAAAATAAAGCCTTCGCCCAAATCTGCCTGAAATGACGAGTTAAGCCCCAAGCGTTCACGCTCAGTGATTTGATTCCAAGCTGAAAAGCCTTGCGCACCGACGTAACGACGTCCTTCGTCAGAAAGCCCCACAGCAGTATCGGAAAAGCGGCTAGTCCAGCCTGCATCACCCGGCGAGCCGGTATTTAGACCGTTATAAGAGTTGGATAGATTTACATTAGCGTAAGTTGCCGCCACCATAAAACCCATATCGCCGTTTTGCCAATTTATTAGGCCATTAACAACCGGATCGGTTTCTTCTGTTTCGGTGCCATACTGCATCTCGGCACCACCGGCAACGGTTAGCCCTTCATCAAAATCAAAGGGGCGGTAGGTTTTTAAGTTGATAGTACCGGTAATACCTGCATTGCCTAAGTTGGCAATAGCCGATTTATAAACATCGGCACCTTGAAACAATTGTGACGGAATATCTGAGAAATTAGGCTGAGTCGATACGACCGAGTTAGATCCTAAAAATTGCTCACCGTTAAGCTGAGTCACAACCTGAGGCAAGCCTCGAATGTTAACCGATGAGCCTTCACCGGCTGAGCGACGAATCTGAATACCGGGGATACGTTGCAGTGAGTCGGCAATAGTGGCATCGGGCAGCTTACCGATATCTTCTGCCGATATTGCATCAACTACGCCAGCGGCATCGCGCTTGACGCTAACAGCAGTCTCCTGAGCCGCGCGCACACCGCGGACAACCACTTCCTCCAGCATCTGATCATCCTGTGCTACAGCAACGCCATTGAGGCTTGCCAAAGCGCAAGAAGCTACGACTGATGCCATTAGCTTTCTCTTGAAATTGGTACTTTTATACATAGGACTCTCCCTTTATTATGATTGGGAATCACTGACTATTCCCATACGTTCTAGCTCAGCCAAAGACCGGGCATGATCTTCTTATCGCGGCTTCGCTTAGCAAAGCGAATACGGCAGGCCTTACAGCCCATTTTTACTATTGCCTTTTTGTGGCTGGCGCGACTTTAAAGCCCGTCAATTAAAAATGACCGACTAACAAGCTCTTGTTTTTAGTAACAAAAGCAAATCAAGCTACACCAGCGCTCGGAGTGTAACCCATTACATTGACGCATGTAACCCGTTACAGGAGGTTTTATGTGACAAAGTGGGGGTAGTTATATAACTTTCAGGGAGTTAATCAAAACAACTCGAAGTACTGACACGATCCGCTTTTTAAATATAAAAAAACCATCGAAAACAAAAGCCTGCGAACAATAACACCTTTAAAACATGGAGATGGATATATTGCCACGCACAAAAAAGCAGCCTCTGGAGGCTGCTTTAAATCATGCAATTGGGGCACGGCGGCCCCATATTAAGATGTTAGTTTATTGACAGCTAATCAATGCGCTAGCCCCTGCACCTTTTAAAACACGGACATTAGCAAAGCTCATATCCAACTCGCCCGTAGTATAAATCGTGAACGGACGCAACAGCTGGGTAATGTATTCGGTCTGCGGCTGAGTTAAACCAAAGTTCTCGCCCGCAGCTGGGAAGCACGCCAAATCGACAGTAATGGTTTGCCAGCCAGCGCCAGCCAAGCTCTCTGTCATACGCTCGGTCATGTCGATATCTGCCGCACAGTAAGAGCCACAACCAAGACGTAAGTAGGTAGTCGCCGTAGGCGCTTTATCTACTTTAATATCAAACGACAGCGCGGCCTTAGCTTCAATGTAACCACTCCAATCTTGACGATCTTCAGCAAACAAGGCTACGTGCCCAGCCCCTTTACCGTTAAAGACTACACGGCGTGCATCTTGTTGCTCGTTGCGATCGACCGCCTCTACCAATACCGTCGAGGTTTGCATGGTGTTGCTGTTCATAACCGCACGGTCATTCTCAGCACCTACAGCCTCAATCGCCCAAGGGTCCAATGAGCGGCGATTAAACAGCTCAAGTACGTCTTGAGTAGCTGCTTTTTTCAGGCCTTTTTCAGACAGCTTGTCACCCAGCGTGTCTTTATCGGCGTAACTTAAACCAAAACCATAAGGAAACAGTGGATTGTAGTTTTTATCGCCGCGATTTAAGCGGTACTGATCGGGGCGCTCAGGCCAAGTAAATGACAAACGTCCTTTGGCATCGTGATTAATGGCACCCGTGTTATCGCGGAACACCACATCGGCCACACCGTTGCCCTCAGTACCGGGCTGCCAAACGACCATAAAGGCATCAGAGGCATTTAACTCACGATTTACCCACAATGGGCGGCCAGTAATAAACAATGATACAACCGGAATCCCTTGTTCTTTAAAAGATTTCAGCAAGTTTAAATCAGACTCGGAACCATTTTTGTACATCAAGTTGGTTAAGTCGCCCTGCATTTCGGCGTAAGGGTCTTCACCAAACACGACAATTGCTACATCCGGCTTTTGCTGATAAGTACCCGACTCACTCAGCTCCACCGAACCGCCGCCCGCTTGAACTGCCTCGGCAATACCGTCATAAATCGAGGTGGCGCCAGGGAAGTCAGAGTTTTTATTGCCTGTACCCTGCCAAGTTACCGACCAACCACCGGTTTGCTTACCAATATTATTGGCGCCATCACCGGCCACTAAGACTTTCATATCGCGGCTTAACGGCAATAAACCGTCGGTGTTTTTCAGCAATACCAATGATTCACTCACAGCTTGTCGAGCCACCGCACGGTGCTCTGGCGCACCTAACAGATCGGCACGTCCGGCAATACCACGCTCAGACGGTGCACCGGCCTCAAACAACCCCGCACGCAACTTAACCCGCAGGATGCGACGCACAGCATCGTCAATGCGAGACATTGGAATGGTGCCCTCTTTAGCGTGTTTTACCGTGCTGGCAAACAGCTTTTTCCAATCAGGCTCGGGTGCCATGTAAATGTCCAAGCCGGCGTTAACCGCTTGCGGACAATCCAGTGCGGTACAACCGGGAATAAAGCCGTGGCCACTCCAGTCACCTACTATTAAACCATCAAAACCCATTTGTCCTTTCAGGACATCGGTCATTAGGTACTCATGCCCGTGCATCCGCGTTCCCTCCCAAGAGGTAAACGAGGCCATGACCACCTGAACGCCCGCTTCAATCGCAGTAAAGTAACCTGCTCCATGTATATCGCGCAGCTGCTCTTCGGTCGCGATCGTCTCACCGCGATCAACGCCTTTATCGGTGCCGCCATCGCCAATAAAATGCTTGGCCGTAGCGATCACATGATCGTCATTTAAAAAATCATCTGACGAGGGCTCTCCCTGCAAGCCCCGGATCATTCGTCCGGCGTACTGACCTACCAGCTCAGGATCTTCTGACCAAGCCTCATAAGTACGGCCCCAACGCTCATCGCGTGCTACCGCGACTGTGGGCGAAAAATTCCAATCAATACCGGTGATTTTTAACTCGCGTCCGGTAACCCAACCAATTTGCTCTAGCAAGTCTGGATTGTGGGTAGCGCCTAACGCGATATTGTGGGGGAACAAAGTGGCCCCAATCACGTTGCCAACACCGTGAACGGCATCGGTACCCCAAATAATAGGCACACCGGTGCGACCGCCAGTTTTATCAATCGAGGCGTAATAATAGCTATCGGCCAGATCAACCCAGTCTTGGACACTGGCGTATTTGTTGTTATCAGGCGTTGTACCGCCACCATTGAGTACCGAGCCCAAGTGGTACTGGCGAACATCATCTGGGGTAACCTGTTTAATTTCAGGCTGGATCATCTGTCCCACTTTCTCTTCGAGCGTCATCTGGGACAACAGCTCATCAATCCGAGACTCAAGTGCAGGATCTTGTTTGACTTCGCTTTGCAGCGCAGGCCAGGCCACCGGCTGGGCTTGAGATGAAGCTGAGTTATTGTGTGTTTCGCAGCCAACTACAGCCGCCATTACAGCAACTGCCACAGTTAAGCGTTGAACAGAATGAATAGCCATACAGGCTCCTTATAGTTTATCAGTATAATTTTTGTTTTAAGCTGGGGGGTTATTTTCTGCAACCAACCCCAATGTGCCGTAAGGGTACTGCATTGTACCTAAGATAATCGCCCCACATCGCAGCTTGGTGCAAAGTGGCAAAGGCCGACAACAGGAAAGCCTATAAATGGATGTTTGACTTTACGTTTAAACGTTTACTCAGACGACTTTTTAATTATTATTTATAGTAGCGCTTGCGAGCCGGTCAAACAATGGCGAGCGTAAAGCTTGGCATTATAACCACAAATCCGGCTCAAGACGGCCAAATTAACGACACTTTACACCGCACTTCAGCAATCAAAACATGCAAGCTATTTGGCCACGACATCCAAAAATGAATTAATCGATAACCGCCCCGTAAGTGGATTGGAATCAGGAACAAAATGAGAATCGATACAACCCGAGTGTAAAGAGCTACGCCGGTACACCAGCATTCGATTAAACACAGCATCTTGTTTAGCAATCTGCTCAAACAACGGCGTATCACCGTTAATATAACCAGCTTGCGGCAAGTTAGGGCCATCATTTTCCGCCTCAAGAGAGCGAAAGTACTCCAGTTTACGTGCCTCGTTAATAACTTCAAAGCCGGTTTTACGGTGACGGTAAAAAGCCGTTCCCCCTAGCGGCTTACGAAACAAATAATGAACCGTAGCTAATCCATAGGCATCGAAAGAGTCTACGTGCGGAATCCGCTGGATCAGCGCCAATTTTTCGGGAGGCGTAGTCACGAGTGAATAATGGCACATAGAAAATCGCAGCTTATCGCCCACTAAATCAAAGTATTGCCGCAACAGTGGCAAGAGCGTTACCGCTAAATAATACTGGTACGCTGGTGGCGCTACAGCTCGTAAACCAGGAAACACCACCTTAGGCTGTACAAACTCACTAGCGGCTGCCCACTTAAGCAGCAATTCCGGCTGATCAATACAATGGTCAATCACCAGCAACGGTGCTCCCTCTTGACCAAGAGAGAAGGATTGTACAGATAAGTTAGGAGGAAGTTGAAAATTCATAAGGTAAACTCAGCCAACGAGGGCATAGATGGTCTTGCCGACTGACAATAATTGGCAATAAAGTCGTGATGCAAAGGCAGCCCTTGCACCGTTTTTTGTAACGATTCGCGTCCATGTAGTCGTGCCCAAGTTCAAAACGTTTACTCTTACTCCGAAAGACTTCTCTACACTTCGGGGTTCAGTCTAGCCATCGGCTTTAGTACTTTTTACCACTAATGATCATAGTCTTTAGTAGCATGAGCAAACCTTCCGCGTCCTGTTCGCGAACTTTATCTAGATGCTGATCATCTACTAAGTGCGACATTTTTATTAAAAAGAAGATGAACTGTAAAATTCCTGTTTTTCTCTCCCGTCAAGAAGTGAAAAGTCATGACATATAAACGGCTCACCTATGAAGAAAGGATAATACTTATCACCCTTAAACAGCAAGGCTTATTCTATTAGGGCTATTACTGGCAGGCTAGGAAGACACTTATCAACACTATATCGAGAGCTAAACGTAACCGCCAGATGGCATTGATAGTGCCTATCGAGCATTCAGGCTAATCGTCGAGCCCTAGCAAGAAGACGACTCCCTAGACGAAATAGGCACTACTCGAACAGTGACCTTTATAACTATTCGAAAACTCTTAACGAAAAAGTGGGCGCCGGAGCAGGTGGTCGAGCAAATACGTCGTCAAAAGCTGATGCCGCGATTAAGGAGCCATAAAACTATTCATCAACACATATGGCAAGACAAGGCTGAGAGCGGCTCTCTTGAGAAATATTTAAGGCAACCTCCAAGCAACGCAGAAAACGCTACAAAATCAATGAATGCATTCAGATAATTATTGCGTGAATAATGTTTTTATATACCCCACTGAAAATCACACTCTATTGCAATACCTTTTAATAAAATCCTCATGCATCGACATCATCGCGATATTGTCATCAACCTCTGCCGCAATGCTGCCTAAAAAGTTTTGCAGTCCCGATTCTGGCATCAGTGCCACCATGGGATGATATGACGAAGGGACAACTCCCTGCCCTAGCATAACCTGAGTCCATGAGTCCAACCGAAATAATTCACCTTCGACTTGATTTGATCTGCCAAAATCTTTAAAAAGGTCCATACGATGTTTCAGACCATATGGAATTTCCATATCCTTGCAATAACGCCAAAATGGGCTATCGTCACGCTCAGTCGCCTTATAATGTAAAATGATAAAGTCTCTAATTCTTTCGTATTCACTTTCAGCTTGATTGTTATACTCATCGACGATTGACTGCTTAATCCCGCCATGTGGAAACAATTGCAGCAAGCGAGTTACAGCAGTCATTATCATATGAATACTGGTAGACTCCAGCGGTTCCAAAAAGCCAGAAGCCAACCCCATCGCAATACAATTTTTATTCCAGGATTTTTTTCGCCTACCCGTTTTAAACTTAATAACTCTAGGTTCGGTAAGAGTTTTCCCCTCAACACTTGAAAGCAACATATCTTTCGCTTCATCATTAGACATATGACGACCAGAGAAAACCATGCCGTTTCCGACTCGACTCTGCAAAGGTATTTTCCAGCGCCAACCTGCATGGTGAGCAATCGATTTTGTATAAGGCGTAGGCGGCTCAGTAGGCTCAGTTTGAATTGCAATAGCCGTATCGCAAGGCAACCAATGCCCCCACTCCTCGAATCCGGTTTGCAAAGTCTGCTCAATCAACAAGCCTTTCATACCGGTACAATCAATAAATAAATCTCCGACCAACTCTTGCCCTGACTCCAGCTGTAATGAGGTGATACAACCAGAATCAGGGTTTTGATTTATCTGGGCTATTTTCCCTTCAACCCTTTTAACACCACAAGCTTCAGCACGCTCCCTAAGAAAACTGGCGTAGCGTCCAGCATCAAGATGAAATGCATAATTTATTTTGGACTGACTATTTAAAGAGAAGCGCCCTTGTAAGGCTGCTTTATATTCGAGACAATAATCACCAAATTCACCTGCAACCCCTAACTCTCGACCTCGAAGCCAAAAATGGATAAAGTCGGTAATTATAGTTTGCTTACCCGTAACACCAAAAGAATGAAAATATTTTTCGCCGATTTGTTTCCAGTTTTCGAATTGAATACCAAGCTTAAAAGTAGCATTTGTTGCTCTCACAAACTCTTGCTCATTAATACCCAACAATCGATGAAATGTTCTCATAGGTGGAATAGTAGCTTCGCCGACACCAACTGTCCCTATCTCCTGAGACTCCACTAATATTATATCGAGCAACTCTCCCATTTGATGAGACATCGCCGCGGCCGCAATCCAGCCCGCCGTGCCACCTCCTGCAATCACCACTTTAGTCTTGCCACCTGACATTTTTCGACTTCCCATATCTATTGATATCAACGATTTAATTTATTGATAAGCAAAGCCCTTAATTTTCTGGCTCCCAGCCTATCCAAAGTATTTAAAAAACCTCTCGACTTTAACGGAAGGTGTGTGTGGGATTTTTCAGGACCATTAAAAATATAATACTCGAAAATGTGTCTCCAAGCCTCTCGCTCATGGACAGATTTATCTCTAATTCCGAGCATCGCAAAATGGAGAGCATTCATACCGGAGGTCAAGAACGCTGGCGCATCCTCCCACCAGTAATTCACTAAAATATTGTAGGGCGCCAACCCCTCTACATGGTGCCACCACATGGCCGGCACAAATAAGGCATCGCCAGGCTCTAGGTCAACGACTTGGGCAACCAAAAGTGCCTCTTTAAATCGAGGAAACTTTTCAAAGTCGGGATTCTTAAAATCCACCAAACTAATGACCTGCCCACCAGGTGTTGGATCAAACGGGCCAGGGTAAAGGTTATCTATCTGATCGGGGGGGAAAAGCGTAAATCTACGCTTACCTGCAATACAGCATGCAATATTATCTAATGCGTCAAAATGACATGTGGCAGTAGTTTTACCACCGATCCAAATACTAACTCGTTCATTCAAAGCTTCAGGATGTTTATTCCGCGGGATCACCAGATCATTCGCATCGCAAAACCCAGGAAAATGCGTACTGATTATATTGGACGCAATGTAATACGCAGGAGCATCTAATTTATCCGCCCCCTCCAAAATAGCATCTAGAGTTTCATCAATATACCCTTTAAAGCTCTCATAATTGAGTTCAGTACAATCTTCGTTGTAAAACATTCTTCCTTTGTTTTGGGGAGGAATTTTACATACAACAGTTGGAGTGTCGTTGTAAAATTTTTTTAAATAATCAACAGACGCCCTATCGGAAATTTTCCCTGCATTGACTGCGGGCCAATCACTAACCATTTGCTTAAAAAGGACCGGCTCCGCAGAATTAATTACATTACGCGGAATGTTCTTCGAATTAATTCCATTCAGTACTTTTATTTTCTTCAAAGTCAATTAGCGTCTCCGCCCGCCACAAGCTTACGATTCTTCCAATCAATTAGCTTTCCAACATTGGACATAGATGTAAGAATAAAATAGGCTGCCTGAAGAAAACCTAATTTATTAAGCTCCGCTAATGCTTCTGCACTGAGCCGAGATAATTTTTCAGCATTAATTGTTTCAAACCGACTGATCTTTAACTTGCTTCGATCTAAAAACTCTATATCCAGCGTGACTGGCTCGAGCAAATCATACTTATTAAACGCCTCAAACATTAATTTCGTCAGGTGCACACCGTCATTAATAGTGTTCAAAGCGCTTGTAATATAATCAAGATACGGGCTCTGCCCACCATTTTGCAAAAACAACTCTTGGCCGTTATCACAGTTTACCTTGGGGTGCTCCATATCGATGTGCACGACAGGGTTCTGCTTCTCTACGCCTGCATCACGCTGAGCTCCAATTGAAAAAGGTCCTCTAGCCATAGCCGCCGGAACATATTCAGCGCGCCACCCCAGATGCTTTTGGCTTGTCGAATCGTGCCCTATCAAAAACAAATTTTCATCTTTTTGCAGCCCAAAAAACACAACTGCCTGATACTCACCAGTTTCTGAGTCTTTACGGCACAGTATTGGATATTCTTTTTGAACCTCGGATAATTCAGTCATAAATGTCACTGTGTTGCTCACATTATCACCGAGCTCGGCTGAAAATTTTGCATCCACCTTCAAACATTCATGAGTAATGTTATTTAATAATTCGATTTTTTGCATTTAAACCTACCGGCTTACGTGAACGACAAAAGGTATCATATAAATTGAGCTAAAAAAAGAGTCGCCTAGGCGACTCTTTTTCCATCAAACAGCCTTTAAGTAAAAACTTAGAAACTGTAACGAGCGCCTAATTGATAGCGAGCCCCCAAATCATCATAGCCCCACATCATGTTTTCATTGCGAGCATGTTCACGACGATCTTCTCCGGTCAAGTTTATACCTTCAAAAGATACAGCCAAATTGTCCGTGACGTTATAAGTAACATTCAAGTCCAATTGTGAATAAGCTTCAATGTATCCAGGGTTATTAGAGCCTGCACCAGTTCTGTTCAAGAACTTATCGCGCCAGTTGTATGCCAGACGAGATTCAAAACCAAAGTTTTCATACATCAACACCAAGTTTGCAGTATCACTAAGACCTAACAATGCAAACTGATCCGAAGTAATGTCCAAATTGTCGAATTTCACGTCACCTCTTACGATGGTGTAGTTAGCTTGAACGCCAAAGCCGGTCTCACCAAAGAAGTGTTGCACGGCAAACTCGGCACCGTAAAGTTTCGCCTCACGGTTGTTAACGGTAGTGCTAAACTCATATTCCAACAATGGATCGTCGGCATTCGGAGTAATGAACTCATACCCAGCCTGATCATTGTAATCAGATACCAATGCAGCACTAAAATCAGAAGGGTCTTGATTTGGATTAGCCAATATCTGCATCATTGTATAAAGATTAGCGTTATCAAGAGGCACCCCGATATCTTCTAGCGCGGCTTTCGCTGCCAACGCCCTCGGGCCAGAAGTTTGGTCTCGAGCATCAAACGTTTGCGTTGTGATCTCTGTTCCCGTGAAATTAATAACACGTTTTTCAAATAAACCGACTGACGCATAGCTTGCACCATCAAAATACCACTCGATAGACACATCATAATTGCTTGACTCAAGCGGCTTCAACTGTGGGTTTTGTCCTGTTGCTTGAACAGTAGTACCAGCATTCAGGGTTGAACCATTGGGCTGACCAAACGAAACCACCGACCCCAAACTCCCTAAACCAGGACGTGCAATGGTTTTGCTGTAAGACATTCTACCTATCAGGTCATCCGAAAAGTTAACGGAAAAGTCCAAGCTTGGTAACAGCACGTCATAACTTTGTCCGTCAACAGTTGGGGTGTCCGGAGACGCACTAACAGCAGTGAAGTCGTTATCCGACGACCATATATAGTAAGCCAACGGAGGGGTTTCTGAAGATGAGACTTGGTCAGTTTCTTCATAACGCAAACCTGCGAGCATGTTAACTTCAAAATCAGCTAACTGACCAACAGTGCCAAACTGGAAATAGACAGCATCCGTATCTTCTTGGATATTGTTATTACTCTTACTGTTTCGAACGCCACTTGGGTCTTCTGCATTCTCCACGCCAACATAAGCGTTTTGACCGCTGTACTCCCCTACGAGAAAATCAGCTAATACGCGTGCGTCGGCTCGAAAGCCGATATGCGGTGAATTGCCAGTGCTCGGATCATCAAACTCGCCGGCCACATCGAAAGGCTCAAAGGAGCCATCGGGGAACTCGCCAGGCGCTGAAGCACCCCAGCCACCCAACACCTGATTGTTATTACCATTATAGCTAATGGTGTTTGAGTTCATTTCACGACGCTCAAGACCAAAATCAAAACGGCTGCCATTATCGAATTCCCAATTGGCATCCAGCTTAATTTGATCTACTTCAGACAATTGCTCAACAGAGAACACACGCAATACCGAAGAACTGAGGTTTTCTTCCAAATCGGCGCCGAGAGTGTGGGTCCAGTTGGGGATATCGGCACCACTGAATTGCCAGCTAGCCCCAGTTTTGACGGTAGAGCCAATACCTACATCCAGCTCACCTGAGTGACCTGGGCCGGTGGGCAGACTCTCCATGGTGGAGCTGTGAGCATCAAGGCTTACGGTCAGTTGATCGTTGACTGCCCACTCTACGTTCAGGCCGGTTGACTCCAGAGTATCTTCCTGTGAACGATATTGTTGAGAGAAACCCACATCTCTCGTAGAAGGGCTATAGCTCTCGGTGATAAAAATTGGCGTCTTAATAGTTGAATCATCAAATTCAACACTCTCAATAAATCCACCATTTTGAACCCAAGTGGTTACTTCGCCGCGGTGCTCAGTCTGATTAGTTTGCGCGAAGGTGTAGTCCAAACTGGCAGTCAAACTATCAATAGGTCTGAACTGGAATGTAAGTTGTGCATTGGTACGATCGCGTTGACGGTCGGAGAATGTGTAACGAACATCGTTAGGGCGAGAGTAAAGCTCACCAACCTCTGGCGCATTCACGAATACGTCACTGCTTGCTGGGTTATCATAAATGGTTTGCGTATCACCCGCCCCCCATTCTGCAACTGACCAATCGTTAACGGTAGCGCCCGTGAAGCCTGAGTCACGTTCTGAATAGCTTGCACTCAAAGACACACCAAACATACCATCGTCATCAGACCAGCTGAATATACCAGAAACTTCAGGAGTCACATCATCGCCGGTGCGATTAGTGGTATCCATTATCGCTTTACCACCGACACTTACTTTAAGACCTGGATTATCTAACGGCTTGGAAGTTTTAACGTTTACTGTTGCACCAATACCACCCGTCGCGATATTAGCTTTGCTGGTTTTGTATACCTCTACACCAGAAACTGCATCTGCAGACAAGTTAGCGAAATCAAATGCACGGGAGTTACCCCCACGTGTCGAGGCATCGGCACCTGAGCTACCACCGTAGGCACTACCCGTTGGAAGGGTTCTTCCGTTCAGGGTAACCATGTTTAAGTCAGGGCCAAAACCACGGACGGTTATTTGTGAGCCTTCACCGTTATTACGATTGATTGAAACACCTGTAATACGCTGCAGAGACTCCGCAAGGTTGGTATCGGGGAATTTACCGATGTCTTCGGCAGAAATAGCATCCACAACACCCGAGGAATCACGCTTAATATCCATCGAGCGCTCAAGCGAGGCACGGATACCCGTAACAACGACCTCCTCCAGCGTTCCTTCTTGATCTTGGGCTTGGGCAAGCTGCCCCATACTAACCATTGCAGCCGAAGCGACCGCTGAAGCTATCAATTTCTTTTTAAAGTTAGATGTTTTATACATGAAGCTCTCCTTTTATTATTAATTCGGTACAGCACATACCCTTTCAAGCCAAAATAAACGTTGTGCAGGATGAGTTAACAGGCTTATGACTTCGCTTCGAGTCTAGGGCAATACCTCTTGCAAGCTTCATAAGTCCAATTTACAACTCAACCTATTAGTCAAATTGACACTAAGGGCATGTAAACTTACGTTATTAACGTCAAGGATTCAACTGTTTTTTACCTTAATAGGTAAAAGTTCCTTAGCTTTTAAAAAAAGAGTGTAACTGGCGACAAAACAAGCTTTTGGAGGCCATTAAAGGCTAGATAAACTGAATAAAAAAGCGATCCTATAGAACTGAACAGAGCTAAGATTTACCGCAGAAAGAGAGGTAACACAAGATTAAAGACACAATGAAGTCTGACTGAGGGGACACAAAAGTACATTTAGCATCACTGCGGCGTTATCGCAGCAAAATGATAATAAAGAAGTGGTATTAATAGGTATTTGAAAAGACTAGCAAGGCGAAACTAACCACCATAACCATGCAGTGCGTATCAGCATAGACGCGGATAATTTTCGCCTTCGCGGTATAGACAAATACGATATACTGCGAAGGCGTAATCAAACAAACCTTTTAACCTACATACAAGCTAAAAGGTTCTATAACTTACTGCTCAGATTGCGCTTGCTTCATGGCAATAAGCTTCTGTAAATTGCCAGTAGAGCCCATCACCCAATAAGCTCCCTGCAAAAAACCAGATGCGTGCAGCTGCTCTAACGCCTCACCACGCAAAGCCGCCAATCGTTCATGACTAATCGTATAAAAGTCTGTCAAACTAAATGACTCATCGGCAGAAACTTCGACATTGATGGTTACCTGTTCGATAAGCTCCAACTCTTCAAACTTCTGAAACATAGCCTGACTTACACTGATGCCATCGTGAATTGCATTTAAAATTTTAGCCATATGATCTAGGTAAGGCGTATTAGAACCCTGCGGTAAGAAAACCGGCCGCCCCTCTTGCTCGTTAACACGCGCATCATCTAGATCGACATGAACCATGGGCTCTTTGACAAGTTCACCATCTTTTTCACTTTCATGAAACCCAATTAAAAAAGGACCACGAGCAGCAATAGCTGGAATATAATCCGCCCGCCAGCCACCATCTTTTAAGAACAAGTTTTCTCCTTTAGCAAGCCCGAGTAAAGCATAAGATTGATACTCTCCCGTCTCGGGATTTTTACTAAATAGAATCGGATATTCTCGTTGAATATCGGCAAACTCGGTGGGAAAAGTCATCACACAATTCACATTGTTACCAAACTCTTCCCCATAGCCTTCACGCACTTTTAAGTTGGCATGTTGAACATTATTAAGCAGTACATGTTTCGTCATAGTAAAATCACTGTATTTAATTATTAGTAAAATATTCTAAGTGTTTATAAGCATTAAGACCAAAAGCAGAAATCAACCTGCATTAATCGCGAATAAAACTCTCAAGAAACTCATTATGGGTTGGCATCTTCTCTACAAAGCCAGCGATCGAGGCCCGATAATTATCCATATACGCAGTAAAATCAGCGCTACTCATATTGTCTGCAGCCGGATGGTAATGACGTGGCATGACCCCCTGCCCTAACAATACTTGATTCCAAGAGTTCGGGGTAAAAAGTTCATCAGAAGACCAGTGAATTCGACCCGACTCCTGATAAATCTCCATCCGTGTTTTTAAAGATTCTGGAACCTCCATATCCCGACAGTAGCGCCAAAAATCACTGTCATCACGCTGGGTTGCCTTATAGTGCAGCAAGATGAAATCCCTAAGATCCAGCAGCTCATTACGCGCTTGACGGTTATATTCATCGACATCGACCTGCTGGACACCATCGACCGGGATCATCCGCATTAAGCGCACCACAGCAGAGGATATCAAGTGAATACTGGTTGACTCCAGCGGCTCAATAAAACCACTAGATAAACCAATGGCAACACAGTTTTTATGCCACGATTTTTTCCGTTTGCCCGGTTTAAAACCTATCACTCGAGGCTCAGTAATCAAATCACCAGAAACATTTTGCAACAGAAAATCAGTCGCCGCCTGATCGCTCAAGTACTTGCTTGAATACACCAAGCCATTACCCACACGGTTCTGCAGAGGGATACGCCACTGCCAACCATTGGCGTGCGCTCTAGAGCGCGTGTAAGGGGTTAATATTTCATCTGCCTGCGTTTGTACGGCTACGGCTCTATCGCAAATAAAATAGTTCGACCAGTCCTCATAACCAACGTGCAACGCCTGTTCAATAAGTAGCCCTCTAAAGCCCGTGCAGTCAACAAATAAATCGCCGGTTATGGCCTCTCCCGAGGCTAAGTGTAACGCGTGAATACTGCCATCGTCAGAGTCAAGCTCAACACGCTTAATAGTTCCCTCAATACGATTAACACCACGCGCCTCACTGACTTTACGCAAATATTTTGCGTACAAACCAGCGTCTAGATGGTAAGCAAAGCCCATTCGGGGATTTTTAGTAATAGCAAATTTACCCGCTTTAGATGCTTGCGCTTCTACCGAGTAATCCCAATACTTATGAGCATCTCCTTCGCGCTTGGATCGCAACCAATAATGTTGAAACTGTCCTGCCCAAAACTCACGTCCGGTATCGCCAAACGAATGGAAGTAACTATCACCAATAGCCCCCCAGTTTTCAAACTGGATGCCTAACTTAAAAGTAGCATTGGTCTCTCGGACAAACTCCTGCTCTTGTAATTGCAAAAGTAAATGGAAGGTCTGCAGCGTTGGAATAGTCGCCTCGCCCACGCCAACGGTTGGGATGTCGTCAGATTCAATTAAAGTCACTGTAGCGCAATGGCCTAATTGAGACACCAAGGCGCAGGCAACCATCCATCCAGCGGTTCCGCCCCCTGCCACCACTATATTTTGCTTCGCGTTATTCTCCACAGAACCTCCGTTAGATTATCTTTTTAATCTGCCCAGCAACCATGCTCGTAATTTTCTTGCCTCTATCTCGTCCAAAGCATTAAGAAAGCCACGAGCAGCCTCGGGGATATGATCGTATTTATTATCTTGCTCACTAAAGATGTAGTGGTTAAATATTTCCTGCCAAGCCGATTTTTCTTTTTTAGGCAAATCACGTATGGCTAATATGGCATGGCACAGAGCATCCATCGGCGAGTCCATAAAGGGCTTGTCATCTCGCCACCAATAATTCACCAAACCATTAACCGGAGCTAACGATTCCACATGATGCCACCACATAGCGGGAATAAACAATGCATCGCCTGGGTTTAAATCAATCACATAAGAGGCGTCTTGTGCCGCCTTAAAATTGGGGAATATTTCAAAATCTGGCCGCTTAAAATCAACCATACTAACCACCTGCCCCGACGGAGTTGGCTGCAAAGGACCTAAATATAGATTTTTAAGCTGCTCGGGCGGGAATAATGTAAATCGCCGTTGACCGGCAATACAACAGGCTAAATTATCTGGGGAATCAAAGTGAGCGGCTATCCGGCTACGATTACCTAACCAAATACTCGCCAAGGGATTAACGTTAGACAGTGGCAGATCGTTATCAGCGCTAAACCCGGGCAGGCAGCGCTCGACTGTCGTGGAGCCAACATAATAAGTATCAGGCTGATCCGACTCTTTACTCGTTAATACACACTCAAGGATCGTCAGCAGTGATTCTCGCGCCGATGAGAAATTCATCGCTTGGGCGTCATCGGTATAAAAAAAACGCCCCTCTTGCTCGTACCCAGTTTTATAGTAGGTAACTGGCGAACCTTTATAAAAACTTGCTAAATACTCGCAAAAACTGTCATCAGACTGTTTAGCTCGCTGCACCACAGGCCAGTGCGCCACCAGCCCTTTAAATAGAATGGGAGCATTCCCCTCACCAATGCGTGACAAAACGTCATTAGGTGCCACTTGCGATTGTTGCTTAATGCAGCGCTCAGAGATGCTCATCCGATCTATTACACCTTTTTTAAACCGTGTTTTTTAATACTGTTTAACAGAGCACGGTTAGTATTCATACTGCGCACATATTTCTCATACAACTTTTGCGCTTGCATCACAGCCTCGCGCCCGCCCTCTAAATTAAACGAGCTACGGCCCAGATCTGGGTAGCGCGTCTCAAAACCTAAACCATACAGTACATACTGGTAACTTGCAGCGGGAAATATTTCTTCAGCGTGTAAAAAGTCCCGCTCATAGGGTGGCCGACTACGCCACAACTCAAGCTTTTCTTGCAGCTCTTTAGACGCACTTTTAATATCTGTCGCCGCGCGCCAATAAGCACTATCGCGTCGCTCTGACAACAAATAATGCAATTTTAAAAATTCAATAATCCGCTGCCAACGATAGCTAAATATCTCATTAAAGCGTCGTGCGACTATATCCATTTCGGCTCGAGTATTGGGCAGCTCATCGCGAATCATAGTAACCGACAGTTCAACTAGGGCCAATGCAGAGGCTTCCAGAGGCTCGATAAAACCTGCGGACATCCCCACAGCTACACAGTTTTTATGCCAAAACTTTTCACGATGCCCGGGCTCAAAAGTCAACGAACGAAACGTTAAATCCGATATTACTTCGGGCTTAACTGACTGCGAAAGGTACGTTTCTAACTCTGGTCGGATACTGGCCTCATCGGCGTGATCGCTCGAATACACATAGCCGACGCCACGACGATTAGACAAACCTATATCCCACGTCCAGCCCGACTTTTGCGCTGTCGCAATGGTAGTACTAGCGATCTCAGCATCGTCACTAGCATAAGGAACCTGAACAGCCAAAGCTCGATCATTAATAGAATCTTGACGACAACTTTTAAAAGCGACGCCATAATGGTTACCGAGCAACAAGCTATGGGTGCCGGAACAATCTACAAATAACTCACCCTCGATAGCGCCATGAGTTCGCGTAACAAGAGCGCTTATATCGCCGTTGTCTGCCGCTTTCACTTGCTCGACATGATCAACGATGTGTTTGACACCTAGCTTGTTGACGCAGTGCTCTTTTAGCAACTGAGTAAATTTACCCGCATCAAGGTGATAACCATAATTAAGTGCACCGGCGAATTCCGGCATCGTGATTTGCTTAGGGGCCAAATGCAAGTCGCAAATACGGCCTTGTATTCCCGCAACCCAATCGTACGATTGAGAAGGGTAAGATGCCTGCCAGAGGGCATGAGCATTATGCAAGCCAAACCCAGCAGGTAAAGTAAATGGGTGAGAGTAATAGTCATCAGGCGCCCCCGTTTTCCAACCAACAAACGTGGACCCTTGTTTAAAAGAAGCGTTACAGCACAACAAAAAATCCGTCTCTGACAGACCGATCTTTTTAAGAGTGGCACGCATAGTCGGCCAAGTCCCTTCACCGACGCCGATAGTGCTTACGTCAGGGGATTCAACCACAGAGACCCTAATAGCGGGGCTTGAATCTAATCGGCGAAACTCAGCAGCTAAAATTCCAGCACAAAGCCAACCCGCGCTTCCACCACCGACAATAACAATATCATTAATCATTATTTTTACTTCTAGCTAATTAACAAATGCTGCGACGAAAGAAGCCGCTGTTTCCAGCGGCTTCTCGCGGTCAACTCTAAAACTATTAAGCTTTAGAAGGTATAACGAGCACCTACTGAGTAACGAGCACCCAGATCTTCTAAACTAAACATCTGGCTTTCTGAACGACCGTACAAGCGTGAATCTTCGCCTGTAATGTTTAAGCCTTCAGCAGACAGAGTCAGGTTGTCGGTTAACTCATAGCTAATAGAGAGATCGATTTGCGAGTAATCAGCTACATAACCTGGAGCATTACTACCACCTTGAGCTAAGCTGCTCAAGTATGCTTCACGCCAGTTATAAGTTACACGCGCCTGCCAGCGATCTTTATCGTAGATAGCCGCGATGTTGGCAGTATCACTTACGCCCAACATAGCAAACTGCTCTAGAGTGCCGGTGTTATCAACATCTAAATCAGACTCAACCATGGTGTAGTTAGCTTGCACACCAAACCCAGACTCACCAAAGAAGTGCTGTGCAGACAGCTCAACACCGGTAATTGTGTCGTCTTGGAAGTTGCTAGGCATAGTCACATCCCACTGCTGAATCGGATCTGCAGAGGTCGCTAGTACAGAAGTAGACTCATCAGCTGGATCCAAACCTTCGTTCATCAACATCATGTCATGCTGGTGAGCTTCACTGTTTGGGTTCCAAAGGCTACCGTCACGGTTCAATGTACCTTCATCGCGTAAAGCGTTGATATCAGCCAAGGCTTGATCAAAGCGAGCGCCTGAACGTGGATCACGTAAACCGTAAACTTCGCCTTGAGCAACAGTTGTTCCAATAAAGTCAGATACTTCTTTTTGGAACAACGCTATAGACATATAGCTGCCTTCGTCGTAGTACCACTCAGCCGACAAATCTAAGTTTTGCGACTCAAGAGGCGTCAACAAAGGGTTACCGCCTGAAGCTTGACGCAAGTACTGATTACTCACGCTATTTGCGGCCGCTAGGTCGCCATAAGCTGGACGAGCAATCGTCACGCTGTAAGAAGCACGTACTTTAATGTCGTCAGACAAGCTGATGTCAAAATCAACATTTGGCAAGAAGTTGTCATAGCTATTAGTTACACTCACCACACCTGGTAAGCCTGCACCGAAGACCAAAGACAGATCGTTATCACCATCCCAGCTTTGATTCTGAGGCACGTTAACACCAGCCATCGAAGTCACATCAGTTTCTTCTTGACGCAAACCAATTACGATATTTGAAGCCATGCCACCAATATCGAAAGCACCGTGGAACTGTACGTAATAGGCGGTTACTTCTTCAATAATAGTACGATCCAAAGACAGAACATTATTGGCCTGAACCTTCCCGTTCGGGAAGTCTTTAAAGTTCTCGCCAATAGCTTCATCAGTTAAGCCGCGAGCATACATCCACTCAAGAGTCTCAGCGACTCTATCGAAGTCAGCCTCAACACCAAAGTCAAGGAAATTAGCATCACCTGTGGTGCTGTCAAAGCTTGGGAAACCCTCACCAAAATCACGTGGCGAGAAGTATGAAGGCCAGTCGTTACCAAACAGGTCGGGATCTACACCACCCCAGTTACCCATGGTAATACGTGGGCTTTCACCGTTATTCATCAAAGTACTGTTGGTATCTTTACGATCTTCAACACCAAAGCTCAGGTCAGTCGCCTCAAAGAAAGCAAATCCACCAAGATCCAAAGTACCATCAATACGTACTTGCTTAATGTTGGTTTCGGTGTTGTCCCAACGCGAAGAACCCATGGCAGAGCTAATATCGCCGCCATCTAAAATGCCGTTATTGTTGCCTTTGTCAGCGCGAGAATCGTCAAAGCTAATTCCCATCAACGGCAGATCACCACTCCAATCTGAGTATTCAGCAGTAGTGATGTTGGCGTTTAGGCCTAACTCGGTTTGGGCAGTTTTGTTCTTAGCAGTTGAGTCGTGGTAATCAAGAGCCAAGTCAAAATTGTCTGTTACGTTCCACTCAAGATTAAGACCGATCGACTCCATGTTGCTGTCGCCGGTGTACTGCTGGCTAGCAAATGAGGTGTCTTTACCGGCATCTACCGAGTAGGTTTCAGAGTAAATAATAGGTGTATTTACTTCTTGTCCGCCATCAAAGGTCAACGCAGTAATAGCGCTCTCGTTATACCAGGTCGATTGCTGTGAGCGCTGAGCCTCTAAGCTATAATCGGTATAGGTATAATCTACAGTCGCAGTTAAAGAATCTACTGGACGGAATTGTAAAGTTAACTGACCGTTAATGCGCTCACGATGGTTATCTTCTAGGGCGTAACGCAGATCAGTAGGGATCGCGTAAAGCGAGCCAGCAGGCAGTGGGTTAGTGATTGTTGCACCTTCTGGAGTGCTACCGTGAGTGCCATCAGCGGCCACTTCACGCAACTGCCAGTTGTTTACAAAAGCGTTTGAACGAACGTTATCACGCTCTTGGTAAGCACCGGTGACGGCAACACCAAAAGTGCCTTCGTCGTTTGCCCAGCTGAATATGCCTGACATTTCTGGAGTTACTTCACGGCCATCGCCACCACGAGACATGGTTGTGTCGTGTACCGCTTTAACGCCAACAGAAGCGCGCGTTTCACCAACATCCAATGGACGTACAGTTTTTAAGTTAAGAGTAGCACCCAAACCACCGCCAGCAATATCAGCTCGGCCGGTTTTGAACACTTCTACACCGCTTACGCTTTCTGAGGCGAGCGAAGCAAAATCAAAGGCACGGCTCGCGCGATCGCCAGCACCGCCATCATTGGTAACCGCTGGCATATTACGGCCATTCAAGGTCACCATGTTCATGCCTGGATCAATACCACGAACAGTTACTTTAGCGCCTTCACCGTTAGTACGGGTAATAGACACACCAGCAATGCGCTGCATAGATTCGGCTAAGTTGGCATCCGGCATTTTACCGATATCTTCAGCCGAGATCGCATCAACTACACCAGTTGCATCTCGTTTTACGTCCATTGCGCGGTCAAGAGATGCGCGAATACCCGTAACAACTACTTCTTCTACCATCTCGCCATCTTGGGCGTAGGCAAACTGGCCCATACTGGCCAGTGCAGCCGAGGCAACAGCCGAGGCAATTAGCTTCTTCTTAAAATTAGATTTTTTATACATGAGGCTCTCCTTTGTTTTTATCATCAGGACTAACAGTACCGCCCCCCTCAAACCTGCACTGCATGATCTAAGGGGTTATTCGTTCTCTTGTGATTAAACGAATTTTGTTATCACTCTCTTAGAGGTGATCTTATTTGGCGCGGTCATTTACGTGCCGCATTTGTAGCGCCACGCCAAATTGGTTGATGGAAATCTACGACAACGGACATAAGGATTCAATCGCTTTTTTTACCCACACAAAATGTAACCGATTACTATTTGAATGTTAACATTAACGGGATAGTGCGACAGGCCTTCGATGGCCGTTAAATCACCCTTTATTGACCGTCGCAGTAGAATATAAATGAAAGTGCACATAGCACGACAATTGGACATTTTAGATAAGAATTATAGACTTTCAGGGACATCTATTACCTTTAGCCGTAATTTCGGCTTCAAAACAAAATGATCGCGCTACCATTTAGCTCAAAGATTATTTATCGACTGATCTAAATAATAAAAAAAATGAACTTTTTTTTAAAAATAGAGAACAAGAACCTACACTGCCCCTCAAACGGCGCAAAAATCAATCTAGCTCGGCTCCAGCCCAACAGGGACAAGGGCTGGCGGCACTCCTTAACGACAGCGCTGTCAAGACAAAAACATGTAACCGATTACATATGAACTATTTAAACTCTAAACAATATTACTCAGATCACTTAACTGTTTTTTAGTGACACCAAACAACTCAATCGACACTTTTAACAGTGTTTTATCGCCCCGAAACTTACAGCTTATAGTCAATTTGCACACTGTTGCCTTACGCCACACACCTACCCACCAACACCTACCACACAATGGCATCCAGCAAATCGCCTTAAGCCTTGTGACCTAGATAATTTTTAGCGGCATTTAACACTCAAATAAACTCGATCTGTAAGTTCTGGCTGACCCACACCGCCCAGGTTACTTAAAACATAAAGGCAAGGATTTAATAATCGCGAGGGGCATTTTCATCGCATTTTTTACAGCCTAAATAATGTCCTAGCATCGCCGCGCGCCCCATCTCAGTGGTTACCCAGTTGCGTACCACCCAAGGCGGGTTATGGCGCACATGCTGGCAGTGGCCACACTCAAGTTCGGCCACCCAATGTTGCTCACTGTCGAGGTGGTAACCCACTATAGGTTGCTGCATAAAATCTCGTATCTGTAGTGTTGTTTCACGATAAAGTACTCGAAAGCCCATCAGCCGTTGTTGCGGCAGTTAACCCGCCATGATGTGCCCACATAGGACGCCCACAACAAAAGGCCGAGTTATAGTGAGATGACTCACAAGCATAAAGAGCCGATCAAAAAGTCACTACCGCGCCCAGCTCACACTAACAGATCAAAAACACCCCAAGCAGGCTTTAAATCACGCTAGTAGTTGACTTTAAAGGCCGTTAAGGTAATCTCGGAGGTGTCGTCACAGAGCTAAACTCTGTCGCTAATTACAGTTAATCGCCATGTTAAAGCTACGGTTATGTACACAATTCTGCAATTTCTAATGTGGAGGCTTACACCTCTCTTCCCCCTATAAGGGTGCTTTTTAGCACTCCGATCTCTATCGTCTTAAAAACACCCAGTAAAGCCTAAAGCATTATTTTTTAACAAGCTGATACTTAAGCTTAGGCTCAACTGCAACACTATTATTCGATTTTAACTCACAACAAGCACTGCTTAGCGGCGGAGCTCGTTAGTTGTCATTTATTTTTTATCAACATTTTGCCATTTATATTAGGAGGCACCACGATGGGCGCTAAACCCAAGATTACACTCACCCGTGATATCTATAACACGTTATCGGCGTTAATCGATTCATTGCCAGAAGATACAATCACCGAGCAACTGCTCGACGAGCTTGAGCGCGCCAAGATTGTATCGCCACAAAAACTTCCCGCTAACGTGGTCACCATGAATTCGACGGTTACTTTTACCGTGCAGTCCACGCAAAAAACCTTCACCTATCAATTGGTGTATCCGTCTGAGCTTGATAACACCAAAGATAAATTATCCATTTTAAGTCCCGTAGGTAGCGCTTTGATAGGGCTCCAAGAAGGTACTGAAATTGTATGGCCAATATCCACCAGCCATGAAACCACTGTACACGTCGACCAGGTAATACCGCCGGCGCAAGCCTAACGGCAGTAAATATGTGCTACATTCCATGTTGATTAAATTCGCTAGGAGACAAATATGAAACTAGAATCACTGGCACTGCATTGCGGGTATGAGTCAGAACCTACCACCAAAGCGGCCACCACGCCTATTTATCAAACAACATCTTATACCTTTGACGACACCCAACACGGTGCCGACTTGTTTGACCTAAAAGTGGCGGGCAATATTTACACTAGAATCATGAACCCCACCAACGCCGTACTAGAGGCTCGCGTGGCAGCCATGGAAGGCGGGATCGGCGGTCTCGCGGTGGCATCCGGCATGTCAGCCATTACTTACGCGATCCAATGCATCGCGGCCGCTGGCGATAATATCGTTAGCACCAGCCAGCTGTACGGCGGTACTTATAATCTGTTTGCTCACAGCTTTCCGCGTCAAGGTATCGAGGTGCGCATGGCCTCGGCTGACGATTATGACAAACTCGAAAGCTTAATCGACGACAATACAAAAGCGCTGTTTTGCGAGTCTATCGGCAACCCTGCAGGCAATATTGTCGACCTAGAAAAGCTCGCCGCTATTGCCCATAAACACGGCGTAGTGCTTATCGTTGATAACACCGTAGCCACCCCATTTTTATGCAAACCGTTTGAGCTAGGTGCCGATATTGTCGTCCACTCACTGACCAAATACATTGGCGGCCACGGCACCACAGTAGGAGGCATGATTGTCGATTCGGGTAAATTTGACTGGGTGGCCAATAAAGCTCGCTACCCGATGCTGAATGAGCCCGACCCGTCGTATCACAACGTGGTTTACACCGAAGCGCTGGGTGCGGCTGCTTACATCGGCCGCTGTCGCGTGGTGCCACTGCGCAACACCGGCTCGGCCCTTGCACCACACAGCTCTTTTTTAATTATGCAGGGACTCGAAACCTTAGGTATACGCATGGAGCGTCACTGCGAAAACGCTTTGGCGGTAGCCAAGCATTTGCAGCAACACCCTAAAGTTACTTGGGTAAATTACGGCGCGCTAGAAAACAGCCCCTACTACGCCCTAAGCAAGAAAATTACCAGCGGCCATGCCTCAGGGATTTTAAGTTTTGGTATCCAAGGCGGTAAAGAAGCTGGCGCTCAATTTATTGATGCGCTGCAAATGATCTTACGCTTAGTCAATATCGGTGATGCTAAATCTTTGGCTTGCCACCCGGCTACCACCACCCACCGTCAGCTTAATGCAGACGAGCTGAAATCAGCAGGTGTATCGGAAGATTTGGTGCGGATATCAGTAGGTATCGAACATATTGAAGATATTTTAGCCGACATTAACCAGGCGTTAGATAAGGTTAAATAAACCCGTAAGTAAGCCGGCCCTGTTAGGGTCGGCTTAACCCAACCTCGTAAAACCCAAACAGCAGCCCCGCAATCTAAACGCTCCGTTTTATTGGTAGTTATGTTCGCTTCTGATCAGCTTATTATTTATCAAAAAAGGCTTTGACGCTCTCGGATTCCCACATAGTGTCTTGGTAGCCCAACTCCATTAATTGGCCGATAAACGGGTTAGAAAACAGCAAGTAACTTGCCGCCGTAGCACCACCACTTTTGGTGGTAGCACCTATTGCGCGTAAAAAGAACCTAACACTACGAGGTAAATAGCGCACATTGCGTCCGGCAATCGCATCTACGCCTTTACTGGGCGATATAATCATATTGCGTACTGGCTTAAGCTCTAAATCATGCGCGGCACGCACTTCAGGAGGGATCATCTCCAATAAAGAATTAAGCCGCTCCATATGCTCTATATCGTTTTCTAATGCATCCACAAACGCGCTATTAAGCAAGTGGCCTACTATTTGCGCCATTGATGGCGAGTGACGCACCGGTTTTGACCCGTTACCGGCCCCGCGATTGGGATGGCGGTTACCACTGACACCAATAACAAACAACGATTCGGCCCCCAAGTGCAACGCCGGGCTAATGGGCGCCAACTGCCGCAACGCACCATCACCGTAGTACTCCTGAGCAATTCTAACAGTAGGGAAGATGGTCGGGATCGCCGAAGACGCTAACAAGTGCTCCAGGCGAATATCTGTCGGGACACCGGCGCGTCGAAACCGCTTCCAACCTTCTAATTCATCGTGCCCCTGAAAAAAGCTCACAGAGCGACCCGAACTGTAGCCCATCGCAGTAATGGATATCGCGTGTAATTTTTTTGCTTCTATATTGCGGGCAATATTAGAAAGGTCGATTTTGTTTGCCAACAAGTCCCACAAAGGCGTGTTATCCAAAAGGCTTAAGGGCCGTTGACGCCCCACCCCTTCGTTGAACAACGATAAAAATATCTGCCCAAAACCTTTAGCGAAATCAGACCAACCATGACGATACACTTGGCCAATCGACAAGCTTTGCCATATCTGGGCAAGCTCGGTTACCGATTCACGAAAGTTACCCGGATGGGCCGCCAAAGCAATGGCATTGATTGCGCCGGCCGACGTGCCGCAAATAACCGGAAAAGGATTAACCGTATCGGCAGGTAGTATCTCGGCGAGTGCTTGTAGTACACCCACCTGATACGCTGCACGGGCCCCACCACCAGACAAGATAAGTGCTTTGCGGCTCATACTGCACTCACCCGTTTTAAAGAAACATTAAAACCACAAAAAATACTAATAGCTACCGCAAAAAAAATACAATCTACTCTCATGTTATTACGTCAAGGCCCGTATTAGTATTAATTAATCTAGCGGTTAAAAGCTTTTTATTTAAGCTCGCGGCGCAGTACTTTACCTACATTAGTTTTGGGCAGCTCATCGCGGAACTCAACCGAACTTGGAACTTTGTAGCCAGTTAACGACTTACGCGCAAAATCACGCACGTCCTGCTCGGTTAAAGCCGAATTCATACTAACCACAAAGGCTTTTACCAACTCGCCGCTTTCTTCGTCTGGCATACCAACCACAGCAGCCTCGACAATATCGGGGTGCTCTGTTAGCGCATCTTCAACTTCATTAGGGAATACTTTAAAACCCGAAACATTAATCATGTCCTTTTTACGATCGACAATTTTAATATATCCATCATTATCAACCATGGCTATATCACCGGTTTTTAGCCAGCCTTGATCGTCAATCGTTTTAGCGGTCGCCTCTGGGCGCTGCCAATAACCTTTCATCACTTGCGGGCCGCGCACACACAGCTCGCCCGTTTCCCCCAAGGGTAAATCGGCGCCATCTTCAGCAATCACCTTAACCTCGGTTTGCGGCACAGGCAGCCCCACCGTACCCAACCTAATACCATAGCGTGGGTTAATGCTTACTACCGGTGACGTTTCGGTTAAACCATAACCTTCACATACCGGGGTGCCGGTGACTCTCTCCCACTCTTTAGCTGCACGCTGAGTTAGCGCCATTCCGCCTGACGATGACAAGCGCATATGACTAAAATCCAACGCTCTAAAATTCTCATCACGGCACAGGGCATTAAACAATGTGTTAAGGCCAACAAAACAGGTAAATGGCACGCCTTTTAGCGCCTTAGCAAAGCCGGGAATATCACGAGGATTGGGAATTAAGATGTTTTCGTTACCCAGCGAAAATGCACACATACAATGAATCGTATAAGCGTAAATATGGTACAGCGGTAAAGGCGCAATAAAGATATCTTGATTGGTGCGAAACACGTCGCCCATCTGCTGATTCACTTGCAGCATATTAGCCACTAAATTGCGGTGGCTAAGCATCGCACCCTTGGCTACACCGGTAGTACCTCCTGTGTATTGTAAAACCGCCACATCTTCTGGGGTCGCGTGATGCGGCTGAAAATCGGCGCTCGCGGTTTTCATCACCGATTTAAATGAGCGGCTCGATGAAAAGCTAAACGGCGGCACCATTTTTTTAATGTACTTAACCACCGAGTTAATCAGCAGTGACTTTAACGGTGGATGCAAATCGGCAAGTTCGGTAACAATCACCTCTTCGACATCAGTCTCGGCAACCACTTCGGCCGCAGCACCGGCAACGTTAGCCAACACCACCAACGCTCGGGCACCGGAGTCTGTCAGCTGATGTTTTAGCTCTGTCGAGGTATACAAGGGATTTGTGTTAACCACGATCATACCAGCGCGCAAAGCACCAAACACAACCACCGGATACTGCAACACATTAGGCAACTGTACAGCGATACGATCGCCAGGCTTTAAATTAGTTTGCTGCTGCAAAAATGCCGCAAAACGACCGGACAGCTGCTCGACTTCACGAAAGGTCAAGGTATGACCTAGGCAGGTAAACGCCGGGCTATCGGCAAACTTACGACAAGTCTCGGTGAAAACCTCAACCACTGTGCGATTATAATCTAAAGTCATACCGCCTAACTCCCATTTTTTGTTATCGGGTCTAAAGCATTCCTCTTACGATCATACCTGATGGCTTCGCCTGATTATAGGACAACTTTAGTAATATCGAGCTAAGTCGTATTGACCAAAAAATAGCCAGCCACTTGGGTCGCCAGCACCGCCGTTAAACCCCAAATATTATAACCAGCACAACAATAAGCGGGGGTTTGATACTGCACCCCAGCCCGTTCGATGTGATCAAAATAATCGGCGCGCGCCGCTTGAAACAATGCCAAAGGAGCGTAAAAAATTGCATTTAACTCGGACCGGTCAGCTGTCAGTGCAACACCAGGAGCAATTTGCGCCACCACCGCGGTCACCTTAACTCCGGCGCGAGTATGTATGGCCGGCAACGCACCCAGCAAAGCCACGCGGTCGGGACTTAAAGCGGTCTCTTCGTGAGCCTCGCGCAAGGCTGTGGCTATAAGATCACGATCACCCGGTTCGAACTTACCACCCGGAAATGCCACCTCAGAGGGGTGATTGAGTAAATGCGCCGCGCGCTCGGTAAGAAGGACCTCTACCTTGTCGCCCCGCTCGATTAGACCAACAAGTACGGCCGCCTCGCCTACGGTAGGACAGTACTGCCGCAAAGTTTCTAAAGGCTGTAGTTGCCGCACTAACGCGCGCCAGCGGGCATCAGACATCGGCAAGCTGCCAGATATCGTAGGCGGGTTCTTCAAAGGGGTGGGCTGAAATTAGCGCGTGTTTAACAGCGCGGATATGTTCTGCATCGCAAACCAGCTCGACTCGCCACTCGGGCTCGCGGGTAAGCTGTTGGGCCGTACCGGTAAAAGGCTGGCTGCCGGCAAGGGGCCGAAACTGTCCCTCTCCCAGCGTTTGCCAGCAACATTGATCATAATGACCAATTTTGCCGGCACCGGCGGAAAACACCGCCAATTTAACGACCTCTAGGTGCGAGTCTGGCACAAAAAACACCAACTTATACACGTCAAGGCCTCTGAGTTAAACGATAGCGCGTACTCGTACAACGTGTTCAACCTGCTCAATAGCACGCAACACATCGGCACTTGGCGCCACCTCAACATCAACAATATTGTAAGCAATATCGCCACGACTTTTGTTTACCATATCCACCACGTTAACGCTGTTATCGGCCAGTACCGACAACACCTGCCCCAATACCCCCGAGACATTATCGTTGCAGAAGGTAATGCGCGCACCCTGACCCGAGCGATCCAACTGTACCGTCGGAAAGTTTACCGAGTTTTTAATGTTGCCATTTTCAAGGTAATCCATCAGTTGATCCGCGCCCATAATCGCGCAGTTTTCTTCGGCCTCGGCAGTGCTAGCACCAATATGCGGCATGGCATAAACATCTTCACGCTGCAATAAAACAGGCTCTGGGAAGTCGCAAATGTACATGCGCAGCTTTTTAGCATCCAAGCTTTGCACTACAGCCTCGGCATCGACGATAGCATCACGAGCAAAGTTAAGCAGCACGGCACCCTCTTTCACCGACTTTAACGACTCTTCGTTAATCAAATGATGGGTCGCCTCGATGGCGGGCACATGCAAAGTAATGTAATCACAGCGCGCCAATAGCGACTGTAAATTCTCGGCGCGAGCCACTCGGCTCGGTAAACGCCACGCAGCCTCGACCGACAACGCAGGATCGTAACCCACTACGTTCATACCCAATGCTAGTGCAATATCAGCGATCAAAGAGCCAATCGCCCCTAAACCAACAATCCCCAACGTCTTGCCGGTTAATTCGCTACCGGCAAAGTTGGATTTTTGTTTTTCCATCAGTGCGCTCATCTCGGCCGCATCGGTCATCTCGGTTAGCGATTGCGCCCAGTTCATGCCTGGGATAATGCCCCGCGAGCCCAGCAACATGCCAGCAACTACCAGCTCTTTTACCGCGTTAGCGTTAGCACCGGGAGCGTTAAATACCACGACACCTTTTTTGGTGTAATCGGCAACCGGTACGTTGTTGGTACCGGCACCGGCGCGAGCTACGGCTTTCACCGACTCGGGCAGCACCTCTGTGTGCAATTTATGACTGCGTAAAATATAGCCGTCGGGCATGTCGATATCGCTGGCGACCTGATATTTACTCGGGTCAAAACGATTCAAGCCTTTCTCTGATATTTTGTTGTAGGTCTTAATTTTGTACATGATGCTTCCCAAATCTGTGCGTTTAAAAAGGTTCCGAGTGTTTACCGGTGCACACTAAAAGTAGTTACGCCGTGACTTCTTTGTAGCCCCACTCTAACCAAGGTAGCAGCGCTTCTAAATCGGCCGCCTCCACTGTCGCGCCACACCAAATCCGCAGCCCTGGAGGCGCATCACGGTAAGCTCCAATATCGTAAGCAACACCTTCGCTATCGAGTAACTTAACCAAAGCTTTAACCTGTGCTTCGCTGGCATCAAGAGTAAAACACACACTGGTGTTTGAGCGAACCGACTTATCGGTGGCCAAGAAATCGATCCAATCATTGGCGGCAACAAATTTTTCCAACACGGCTAAATTCGCTTCACTGCGAGCAATTGAGGCCTTAACACCACCAATTGACTCAACCCAATCCAACGCATCTAAATAGTCTGCGACACACAACATAGAAGGCGTATTAATCGTTGCCCCTTCAAAAATACCATCGATCAACTTGCCACCTTTGGTCATGCGGAACAGTTTAGGCATTGGCCAAGGTGGGGTGTAATTTTCTAACCGTTCAACTGCACGCGGCCCTAAAATCAGCACTCCATGAGCACCCTCACCGCCCAATACTTTTTGCCAGCTAAAGGTAATAACGTCGAGTTTCTCCCACGGCATATCCATGGCAAATACGGCCGAGGTAGCATCACAAATGGTCAACCCTTGGCGGTCGTCTGCAATCCAATCACCGTTGGGTACTTTCACGCCCGAGGTGGTGCCATTCCAAGTAAAAATAACATCGTGGTCAAAATTAGGTTTGCTCAAATCTGGCAGCTGGCCGTAATCGGCCTCGAGTGCGGTTACGTTATCTAGCTTAAGCTGCTTGGTGACATCAGTCAGCCAGCCTTTACCAAACGACTCCCACTGCATAACATCTACTGGGCGCTGTCCGAGCAATGACCACATCGCCATTTCGACTGCGCCGGTATCAGAGCCGGCAACAATACCCACCCGATACCCTTCAGGCAGGCCCAGCATTTTAGCGGTTTGCTCACAGGCACGTCCCAACGCCGCTTTACCTAAGCTTGAGCGATGCGAGCGGCCTAAAGTGGCAAGGTCCAACTGGGTTACGTCATAGCCTGGGCGCTTGCTGCAAGGGCCGGATGAGAAATTAGGGTTTTGCGGTTTCACCGATGGTTGCATAACAGTCCTCTGGGTCATTCGGGATGATAGGCGCACGCTTATATAGGCGGGAGTTTCCGTAGCAGGAAGGTAACCCAAGCATGTGTAAGAAATTTGGGCGCTGATTATGCCAGTTAGTGGGCAGCCGGTCTACGGTTTGTCGTAATCTACACGTATAGAGTCAATGCGCTAAGCTGGTGCTCGCTGTCGTCACACCAGCCAAACACTGGCTGCATTCACACGGCGGTAGCGCTATAGTAACGCCATGCACCCAAGACCCGTTTCAACCGCACTTTTGATACTCGTAAGCAGTTTACTATTGCTGACGCTCGCCGTCATACATACAAGCATCAATCCCATATTACAATACCAGCGTTCCGCCATAGAACACTGGCACTTATGGCGCTTGTTTAGCGCCCATGCCGTACACCTTAATGTGGTTCACGCACTGCTTAACATAACCGCGCTTTGGTTGATTATTTTTTGGTTGGGAGCCGAGCGTAGTCGGCTCGCCTGGCTGTCAGCCGGCGCGCTTATCGGCCTCGGTATTTCTTTGGCACTCTACCTTTGGCAGCCCAACATTAGTTACTACGTGGGCTTGTCGGGCGTTTTACATGGGCTACTGGTGTTTGGCTTGGTGCCACTTTGCTGGAAAAACCAACCCGCCGCGTGGGTGGGGTTTATCGCCGTTATTATTAAATTGTGTTACGAACAAATCATTCCCACTGGCAATAACGCGACAGAGGCGTTAATTGCTGGGCCGGTAGTGTCTATCGCACACATTTACGGCGCTTGCAGTGGCCTGCTACTGGCACTTATCGGGCAGCTAAAGGAAAAAATACAATGTCGTTTTGCTCGACATTAATGCTCGGTATGACTTACCACATCAAGTCGTTGATGTGCGCTATAGAAAAACCCCGATACTGTAAAAAACGCATCCGTTTGGCTTTTTCTTTGTAATCTACCGCCGGACGCGGAAACTTACGTTTAAGTACATCCTCGGCTAGGCTCAGCCAATCGGCTTCGCTCGCGGCCAAGGCATCGGCAATTAAGGTGCTCGCTACGCCTTTTTGTTGCAGCTCTCGGTCTATGCGCTCGGGCCCTCGACCTTTGGCAATAGCGCTGCGCACAAACATACCCGCGTAACGTTCATCGTTTACATAACCCAACTCGCAAACCCACGCTAGGGTTTCATCGACTCGTTGCGGGTCGGCAAATTTTTGCATAAGCTTTTGCCGTAACTCGTATGCCGAGTGCTCACGTCGGGTAAGCGAGCCCAAAGCGCTATTGCGAATCTTGGCCGTTAATTGCTCTGGAGTGATGTCGGTATCCACGTTATTGTCCTAGCGCTTTTGCAGTCTTGTTAGCGTTAATGTTTTAGCTTTTAGCTTTTAGCTTTTAGCTTTTAGCTTTTAAGCGTATTAATGCTCTCGGCAGAAAACTCAAGATACAAAAAAGCCGCAAATCTGCGGCTTTTTTGACAATTTGCAACGACGGTTAAGCTTCTTGCTCCTGCTCCACTTCGGCTTCAAGCGGTTTTTTCGCTGTTCCTAGCAACTCGGCCCGTACTCGGGCTTCAAGTTCTTTGGCTATCTCGGGATTTTCTTGTAAAAACTTAACCACATTGTTTTTACCTTGACCTATTTTATCGCCGTTATAGCTATACCAAGCGCCTGCTTTATCAACCATTTCTAGCTTGACGCCAAAATCTAACACCTCGCCTAAACGGTTAATCCCCTCACCGTATAAAATCTGAAACTCGGCCTGCCTAAAGGGCGGCGCCACTTTGTTTTTCACCACTTTAACTCGGGTCTCAGAGCCGGTAACTTCATCGCCATCTTTAACCGAACCAATACGACGAATATCCAAACGTACCGACGAGTAAAACTTAAGTGCGTTACCACCGGTGGTGGTTTCGGGGCTACCAAACATCACACCGATTTTCATACGAATTTGGTTAATAAAAATCACCAAACAGTTAGCGTTTTTAATATTGCCGGTAATTTTACGCAGTGCCTGTGACATCAAACGCGCCTGCAAACCTACGTGATGATCACCCATCTCACCTTCAATTTCGGCCTTAGGTGTTAGCGCCGCCACCGAATCGACAACCAAGACATCTACTGCACCAGAGCGCACCAGCATGTCCGACACCTCCAGTGCTTGTTCACCGGTATCGGGCTGCGAGATAATCAGCTCATCAACTTTTACGCCTAATTTTTCAGCGTAAATAGGGTCAAGAGCGTGCTCGGCATCAATAAAGGCGCAGTTGCCACCAGCGCGTTGCGCCTCGGCGATTACTTGCAACGTTAAGGTGGTTTTACCGGATGATTCAGGCCCGTAAATTTCGACAATTCGGCCCTTGGGTAGGCCGCCAATGCCCAGCGCGACATCCAACCCAAGCGAGCCGGTAGAAATAGCCGGAATCGCCACATGCTCACGGTCACCCATGCGCATTACAGTACCTTTACCAAACTGGCGTTCGATCTGGCTCAAAGCCGCTTGTAGCGCTTTTTCTTTATTCGCATCCATTTGACACACCTCAACGTTAAATTCAAAAATTTGCTTGTTGCCTGTTATCGTTATGCCCAATTTTAGTACGCAGTTTTAATGCGCGGGGCTTATTATCCAACCATGACTGCCAGGCTATGTTGACGAGCATACAGCAAAATACTGTACAAGAAAACAGTACTATTGATTTATACAGTAGTTTTTACACTTTCGCCAATCTAACCAGCTCTCGCAGCGCTGTCACGCAGGCCTGATGCCGCACTTGCTCCCTATCTCCTTGGTAAACATAGCACTCAGAGCTAACGTTACCCGCGGCATCGGCCCACCCAAACCACACAGTACCCACCGGCTTATCTCGTGTACCGCCACTGGGACCAGCAATACCGCTAACGGCTACCGCTAAATCAGCCCCACTGGCCGCTTTAGCGCCAAGCGCCATTTGCTCTACCACCGCACGACTTACTGCTCCTTCATCTGCCAAAGTGGTTTCACTAACGCCCAGCAAACGCACCTTGGCACTATTGGCATAGGTCACAAACCCCATTTCAAACCACTGTGAGCACCCCGGAGTTGCCGTTATCGCGCTGGCAACACCACCGCCTGTACACGACTCAGCCGCCGTCACCTGCCAGCCTCGCGCACTTAAATAAGCGCCTAACTCGGCCGCCAAATGCGGTAGTGTCAAACTGGCTGTCAACTCAGGCATTTTTGTCTCTCTTATTACTGCAGGTTAAGCACGCTTAACGCGTAAGAATAGGCATAAGGTATTCTCCGTACTCGCGCAGTGCAAGTCCATAGTGATTGCCGTAAAATGCCCAGCTGTTCTCCCGCTAACCCGCACACAAGTATTGGAAATTATGTCTTCAAATACGACCGCCAAGCCAGACGCCACCGCCCATACCCCCATGATGACGCAGTATTTACGCATCAAAGCAGAGCACCCCAACGAGTTGGTGTTTTACCGCATGGGGGATTTTTACGAGCTATTTTTTGACGATGCAAAGAAAGCCTCGGAACTGCTGGATGTAACTTTAACCGCACGCGGGAAATCTGGCGGCGAACCTATCCCCATGGCCGGAGTGCCGTATCACGCAGCCGAAGGTTATTTAGCGCGCTTGGTGCGAGCCGGTGTGTCGGTGGCAATTTGTGAGCAAATTGGCGACCCAGCCACCAGTAAAGGACCGGTTGAGCGCAAGGTAATGCGGGTAATAACCCCAGGCACCGTCAGCGACGAAGCTTTAATGGACGAGCGTCGCGATACTTTATTAGTTGCGCTCCATCGCCATGAAAACACTTACGGTATCGCCTCGCTGGATATGGCCAGCGGCCGCTTTTTAGTGCTCCAAGTAGATGGGCTCGATGCCGCAACGGGCGAGTTACAGCGCTTAAACCCCGCCGAGCTGTTGGTCAGCGACGATTTAATGCTGCCCGAGCTGACCGAGAATCGTAAAGGCGTGCGCCGCCGCGGGCCGTGGGAGTTTGAGCTAGAATCCGCCCAGCGCTTATTAGCGCGCCAGTTTGGCACACAAGATTTATCTGGTTTTGGTTGCGACCATTTAGACAGTGCGATTGCCGCCGCCGGTTGCCTATTAGGTTACGCGCGCGAAACTCAGCGCACCGATCTACCCCACGTGCGTGGCTTGGCGTTTGAAAACCGCGACGAAGCAGTCGCGCTAGACGCGGCAACCCGTCGTAACCTAGAGATTGATATCAACCTCACCGGCGGCGATGAGAACACATTATTTGCGGTACTTAACCGCACAGCCACCGCGATGGGTGCACGCTTATTGCGCCGCTGGTTAAACCGACCACTGCGCGATATGAATATATTAGTGCAACGCCAAGATGCGTTAAGCGTACTCACCGACAACTATAAGTTTGAGCCGGTGCGCGAGCTGTTAAAACGTATTGGCGACATGGAACGCATTTTGGGTCGGCTGGCACTGCGCTCATCGCGCCCCCGCGATTTATCCCGTTTAGGTGCATCGCTCGCCTGCTACCCAGAGCTACAAGCGTCACTTAAAGCCTGTCAGTCATCCCGACTCATTGAGCTGGCGCAACTGATTAACACCTTTCCGACACTGGTCGATTTGCTCGAGCGCGCCGTGGTCGAAAACCCACCGGTAGTGATCCGCGAAGGCGGTGTGATTGCTGAAGGTTACGACAGTGAACTGGACGAGCTGCGTAATATCAGCAACAACGCCGGCCAGTACTTGGTAGATTTAGAAACTCGCGAGCGTGAACGCACCGGCATTAACACCCTTAAAGTGGGCTATAACCGAGTGCACGGTTATTTTATAGAGCTAAGCCGCGCACAGGCACAAACCACCGAACTGCCCGTCGATTACCAGCGCCGACAAACCCTAAAAAACGCCGAGCGCTTTATTACCCCAGAGCTAAAAGAGTTTGAAGACAAAGCGCTATCGGCCAAAAGCCGAGCTTTAAGCCGTGAAAAAGCTTTATATGAAGCCTTAATAGAAGAACTTAACGCACACTTAATTCCGCTGCAAGACTCGGCCGCCGCCGTAGCCGAACTGGATGTGCTGACTAACTTTGCCGAGCGCACCATCAATCTAGAGCTGTGCCGTCCCGAGCTGGTTCATACTCCAGGGCTATCAATTAACGCCGGCCGACATTTAGTCGTCGAGCAGGTCTTGGACGGGCCGTTTGTCCCCAACGATTTAGAGTTTAACGATCAGCGCCGAATGCTGATTGTTACCGGCCCCAACATGGGGGGTAAATCAACCTATATGCGCCAAGCTGCATTAATTACCCTGCTGGCACATGTGGGCTGTTTTGTACCCGCCAGCAGCGCAAAAATTGGCTTAGTCGACCGCATCTTTACTCGTATTGGCTCGTCCGATGATTTGGCCGGTGGCCGCTCAACCTTTATGGTAGAGATGACCGAAACCGCCAATATTTTGCACAACGCCACCGACCGCAGCCTAGTACTGATGGATGAGATTGGCCGTGGCACCAGCACCTTTGATGGCCTGGCACTCGCATGGGCTTGCGCTCGCCACCTAGCCGAAAACGTGCGCGCCTTTACGTTGTTTGCCACCCACTACTTTGAGTTAACCGAGCTACCGACCAGCCTGCCAGATATCGCCAATGTCCACCTCAATGCCACCGAGCACAAAGACAACATTGTGTTTTTACATAAAGTACAAGAAGGGCCAGCCAGTAAAAGCTACGGGATCCAAGTGGCCAAACTGGCGGGAATCCCAACCATCGTACTGCAACGCGCGGCCGAACAACTGAGCTTGCTCGAAAACAACCAGCGACCAGCACCCACTGCAAGTAGCGCCCTTCAAGCATCACCTTTGCAGCCGAGTTTATTTGACGCGCCCAACAACCCTGCAATCGAGGCGTTAACAGAGATTGACCCCGACGAATTAACCCCAAGGCAGGCATTAGAGGCTCTATACCGCCTAAAACAGCTTAATTCATGACAATATGATCTACCAAAAACTGAGAATGCTGGTAAAATGCCCCCCTTTCGCACAAGCACCTGTAATCGTGGAGTCGCACAATGACATTCGTAGTTGGGGATAACTGCATTAAATGTAAGCACACAGACTGTGTCGAGGTTTGCCCAGTTGACTGTTTTTACGAGGGGCCCAACTTTCTGGTCATTCACCCAGATGAATGTATTGATTGCGCCCTGTGTGAGCCAGAGTGTCCGGTAGATGCTATCTTCTCGGAAGATGAACTACCCGAAGAGCAAGCGGTGTACCTAGAACTTAACGCCGAGCTGTCCGAGGTATGGCCCAATATTACCGAGAAAAAAGACGCCCCTGAAGATGCCGAAGAATGGGATGGCGTGGAAGATAAGCTGCAATACTTAGAGCGCTAAGCGCTCCTAGCAGCCATAAAAAACCGCGCTTAATGCGCGGTTTTTTTATGGCTCGGATTGAGAGTATTAACCTTTAAACTCCAAATAAACTCTCACTACTAAGACCTTGCTTTTCCATAATGTCACGCAGTCTATGCAATCCCTCAACTTGTATTTGCCGCACTCGCTCGCGAGTTAAGCCAATGGCTCGGCCAACCTGCTCTAACGTGCCCACCTCATGACCACGCAAGCCAAACCGGCGCGCCAGCACCTCGCGTTGTTTTTCGCTAAGGTCGTCAAGCCATAAATCTAAGCTGTCTTTAATATCGTCATTTTGCGTTAAAACGGCAGGATTGGATTCTTTTTGATCAGTAATAGTATCGACAACCGTCCGATCCGATGAGTTGCCAATAGGAGTATCAACCGAAGTCACTCGTTCGTTTAAACCTAACATTCGCTCCACATCACTGACCGGTTTTTCCAACATTTGGGCGATCTCGTCGGCTGACGGCTCGTGATCAAGTTTTTGCGTTAACTGGCGCGCGGCGCGCAAGTAAACGTTAAGCTCTTTAACAACATGGATCGGCAGGCGGATAGTGCGAGTTTGATTCATGATCGCTCGCTCAATAGTCTGGCGGATCCACCACGTGGCGTAGGTGGAAAAACGAAACCCGCGCTCTGGGTCAAACTTTTCTACCGCGCGAATTAAACCGAGATTGCCCTCTTCTATTAAGTCGAGTAGTGCCATGCCACGATTAACGTAACGGCGCGATATTTTTACCACCAAACGTAAATTGCTTTCGATCATTCGTTTGCGTGAGGCTTCGCAACCGTTTAATGACTTACGCGAAAAGTACACCTCTTCCTCTGCAGTTAGCAGCGGTGAAAAGCCTATTTCATTTAAGTAAATCTGAGTCGCATCAAGCGATGAGGTATCGCTGGGGTATCGATCGGGTGTGGGTTTTCGTTTTTTTGCGGTGCTGGGTTGAGGTTGGTCATCAAGTACGATGGCGGCAATATCCGTGTGTGCAAAGACTTGCTCGTCGCGCTTAGTTTTTATTATTTCCCTATTTTGTACTGGCATGCTACGCCCCCTTCAGGATCCATACCGGAGTTTGTCGCCTCTCTTAGACGACAATATATCCAGCGGTACCATAGCCACGGGCTGTGGCTCACGTTCAACTTAACTTACATTTAATTTAAGTAACTGATCACCCAACCTAAGCAGCTGATCCGTTAACTGTAAGCGACGATGAATAGTGTTGGTTAACTCGTAAACTCTTTAACGTTTCGGTAAATACGTTAACGGATTTATAGGCTTTCCATCGCGCCGTATTTCAAAATGTAATTTATGTTTATCCGTACCGCTAGAACCTAATTTAGCAATTTGCTGACCGGCTTTTACGCTATCCCCTTCGCTGACTAATAGTGCCTGGTTATGTGCGTAGGCACTGAGGAAGGTCTCGTTATGTTTGACGATCACCAACTTACCATACCCGCGCAATCCGGTGCCTGCGTATACAACGCGCCCAGCACCGGCTGCCATTACAGAGTCACCTACTTTACCGCCAATATCAATACCTTTATTTAACCCACTGGAACTACTAAAACTGCCAATTACCGGACCATCAGCCGGCCAGCGCCATTGCACTGCGCCGGTTAATAATGGCGGCGGATTAGTCGCAGCAGGGGCAGGTGTTTTATTTTCAGAACGTGGTGGCGGGCTTGCTTTAGGTGTAGCGCTAACGCTAGGCGTCGAATTGACGCTCACACGCGGCCTTTGAGCCACCGCCGTTGTATTGCTGCTAGTGCTTGCGGGACGCTGAGTATTGGCTACAGGGCGTCGAGTATTGGCGGCAATTGATGGTGGCGGCTGCCGTTTAGAAGCGTCATCTATATCCAGCCGCAGCTGCTGAGACTTATAGATGGTATAAGGTGGGCCCACACCGTTATGGCGCGCCAACAAGCGAAAGTCTAAGCCATAGCGCCAAGCAATCGAATAGAGGGTTTCGCCTGACGAAACGGTGTGCAGCAAAATTTTTCGGGTGGGAGGTTGTTGCCGATCGGCGACCGAGGCTGGCGGCGCAGAGCTACAAGCGCACAACCACACAGTGATCAATATAACGAACGGGCGACTTATGCGCCAATCGCATAGTGTGATCTGCGCCCATGTTTTCGCCTGTTTCATCAACCTACTACCCCTGCCGGCTTATTTACTTTAGCGATTAGTAATAACCCGTTATGTAAAATTCATCTTATATAGCGGGTGTCGACATTCAGTTTAAACGCTACCGTTATTGGCGCTAGTGGCATTTTTTGATTGTAATTGCCGGGCACCATATTCCAGCGCAAAAACCATAACAACCGCGGCAGTAAACAGCGCCAAAACACTGGGCCACGCGCTGCTAGCGGCAGTTGCTGTTTCGTAGTCCCACGGCATTAGATTGCGCTGCACCAGCGGCACTAACTCACCATGGCGGTCCAGCATAGTACTAACGGTTTGCTTCCAGGGCCAAACAATCGTTAAAGAGCCTGCCAACACACCACATAAAAACGCCAGTGTGGGCTGCCGGTAGCGCTGTAACAACCAATACAATAAATGCGAGAACAACAACAACCCGACAATACAACCGGCCATAAAGGTGAGTAAAAGTTTAAGGTTAAATTCCGTTACCGCCGCAATAACCACTGGGTACACTCCCATAATGAGCAGTAAAAAACTGCCCGAGATACCCGGCAAAATCATGGCACAAATAGCAATGGCGCCGGCGGCAAAAATGGTAAAGGTATTAATAGGCATATTAACGGGCTTAACCGAGCCGAGCCATATAGCCGCCAGTGCACCTATAATCAGCGCCACAAGTACCAGCGCATTGCGCCACGCTAAACCGCGCCCAATATAAATCGTTGATGCCAAAATTAAACCACTAAAAAAACCCCACACTTGCAGCGGATAACTCGTTAAGGCAAACGCGATACCGTGCGCCAGGGTGGCGATGCTGATTAAAACTCCAGCAAACAATACACACAAAAAAGTGCCGTCTACGTGCTGCCAAAAGGCTCGCCAGCCATCGCGCTTAAGTATTAGCAACGCCGCTGGGGTAAACGATTTAAGTGCGCCCAAGAGGCGCTCATAAATGCCGGTAATAAACGCAATAGTGCCACCGGACACCCCAGGCACGACATCGGCAGCGCCCATGGCCATGCCTTTAAGCAACGTGGCGATAATCGGAGTGGATGACATTAACGTGTGGTTCCCGACAACAGCGGTACAAACCGCACAGGCTCTAAGATTTTGGTGACAAACTCATCGGTGTCGCCCACCCGTAAAATAAGATGTAGGCTTTGTTCACGATCCCCCACCGGAATCACCAAAACACCGTTGGGTGCTAATTGCTGTTTAAGGTCTTCGGGCACAAAACGCGGCGCAGCGGTACTTAAAATACCATCAAACGGGCCTTTATCTGGCCAGCCAAAGCCACCGTCGGCGTGGCTTAGCATCACGTTATGTAAGCCCAGCTGACGCAATCGCTGGCGGGCTTTATCTTGTAACGGTTTAATACGCTCAACACTGTAGACTTGCTCGACCAGCTGCGCCAATACCGTCGTTTGATACCCAGAGCCTGTGCCAACCTCTAACACACGCTTAAGCGAGCCGGCGGCACCCAACAACACTTCGGTCATACGAGCCACAATATAAGGTTGCGACAGTGTTTGGCCAAAGCCAATGGGCAGCGCGGAATCTTCGTAAGCGCGGTGCGATAACGCCTCATCTAAAAACAAATGCCGCGGGGTGTTACGAATCACGTCGAGCACTTTTAAGTCACTAACGCCCTGTTCCATAAGCCGCTGCACCAGCCGCTCGCGGGTGCGTAGCGAGGTCATGCCCACACCTTCTAGTATCAGATTGCTCACGGTTCACCCCTGTTAAACCGGCCTAAGCTGGTGCTTAGTGCCTTTTTTTAATGACGCCACTATAGCATAAAAGCCGTTTTAATCTGGCGCTGACTGTCGCTCTGGGAGCTTGGTCGCCAGCAGCTCGGCGAGCACCGAGGTCGCGTAACAACCCACTCCCAATGCAAAATCTAAACGTAAATCGCGGCCGTCCCACAACCAGGTTAAATCTTGCACCCGAGACACCAGCGCGCGACGATCTTGATTAAGGCCGGTAAACTCTAACGGTTCGCACCAATGCTGCCAATCGGCCAACACTTGTGTCTCTAATTCCAGCGCAGCACCGCTCACTAGCGGCCGGCCACGGCCCCACAAAGGCCCACTAGGCAGCGGTTGTCCGGCCACCTGTATCGGGGTTTCATCGGCCAGCAACAGCTGCCAACAATTTTGCCGTACTCGCTCGGCCAAAACACTGTTAAACAAATAAGAGCGCGCCGCCGATATCGCCATCGAGCGCTTCGGACGATTTTTGATCTTAATCTGATCGACCAGCAACCGCTGAGCCAAGGCTAAATTACCGTTATCTATCCCAAACCGCTGCGGGCCAAAATAATTCGGCACGCCGTGCTCGGCAATCAGCTGTAAACGTTTATCCAACTCAGCCGGCGTTGCGGTTACACCACGCAACCAAATGCTAAATCGATTGCACAAATGCTGACCACGACGCAGCTTTTGTTTGTGGCGTGTACAATTTAATACTCGCAAAGTATCGGTCTGTAGCGTTTGCCAATCGGGCTCTACACTTTTGGGCAGGTACACACTAAACCATTGGCGCGTTACCCCGTGGCGATCTTTAAGGCCACAGTAGCCTATATCGCGGGTCTCAACCCCAGCCAGTGCGGCGATCTGACGCGCGATCCAAGCGGTGTTGTCGCCGTCTTTTTCAATTTCTAAAAAAACGTGTTCACCCTCGCCCGAGGGCGTAAAACCTAACTCTTCAAACACTAAAAAGTCGGCATTGATTGTACGAAAACCCGCCTCGCCCAACAAACCGCCATAGGCGAGCGGAAAATTCACATCAAATAATTCAGGCACACGGTGCTCCGACTAAAGGTTTCATTAAGACACACGCCTCGGCAGCAATGCCCTCTTCTCGACCGGTAAAACCAAGCTTCTCGGTGGTGGTCGCTTTAACATTTACCTGTGCCAGCGAGCAGTCTAAATCGACGGCAATCGCCTCGCGCATTGCCGTAATATGCTGCGCCATGCGCGGGGCTTGAGCAATAATCGTCATATCAGCATTGCCCAACTGCCATCCAGTGGCGCGCACCTTAAGGTTAACTAAGCGCAATAAATCGCGGCTGTTGGCACCTTTATATTGCGGATCGGTATCGGGGAAATGTTGCCCAATATCACCCAGCGCGCAGGCCCCCAGCAACGCATCACATAGGGCGTGGAGTAAAACATCGCCATCGGAGTGCGCCATTAACCCTTGAGTATGTGGTATCACCACACCACCGATCACGATTTTGTCGCCCGGCCCAAATTTGTGCACATCGTAGCCTTGCCCAATTCTCATAATGCCTCCTCGGCCTGATGGCGCAATATCGCCTGCGCCAACCATAAATCTTCGGGTCGGGTAATTTTTAAATTGTCAGCGCGCCCCTCCACCACCACGGCACTTGCGCCGGTGTACTCCATTGCACTGGTTTCATCGGTTACCGCTAAACCTTGACGCGCAGCGCTGCTCAGTGCGGCTTCTAGCGCTTGGCGCCGGTAGCACTGCGGGGTTTGTGCCGCCCACAACTGACGGCGGTCAACCGTAGCCATCACTCGACCAGCCGTTACCTGCTTGATCGTATCGTTAACGGGGGTGGCCAATAAGCCTCCATCGGAGCCTTGCACTTTGTCTAGCAACCGCTCTATGTCGGCCACCTGTACGCAGGGGCGCGCGGCATCGTGCACCAACACCCAATCATCAGGGCCGGCAAACAACTGCAGTGCCTGTAGCGCTTGCAGCACCGAATCGGCCCGCTCGGCGCCACCGATAACTGTTTGCACTTTGGCGTGATGGGCTAATTCCAGCTCGCGCCAATACGTATCCTCACGACCAATAGCAACCACGATACCTTTAATAGCGGGGACAGCTAACAGCCGCTCTAGGGTATAGACCAGTACGGGTTTACCATCTATAGGCAGGTATTGCTTGGGAGTCTGGCTAGCCATGCGTGAGCCACTGCCAGCGGCGGGTACTATTGCCCAGCAGGCGCTGGAGGCGTCGTAATGCATAGGTGTCTAATCGTCGGGGGTGTGAGTCATAAAAAAGGTTTCGCCATTTTTGATCATGCCGATATCGCTACGGGCGCGGGCCTCGATCATCTCATCGCCATTTTTTAGATCTGCCACCTCAACCGCCAACACTCGGTTACGCTCGGTCATACGCAAATTTTCGGCGCTTTGCTGGCTTATCTCGCGCTCTAGCCGCGCACGATCTGCAAAGCTGCCATCACCGACCCAAAGCCGGTACTGCAACCCCACAAATATCACTATTAGTATTGTTAGCAAACATTTCATAGCGCGCAGTTTATCGCAGCTTGCGAGCAACGGCTATCTCGACTTGAACTGTTGGTGCCAAGCGGCAACCGGTGTATATTGGCGGCCGCTGTTTTAGCCACCATCCAATACAAGTGTTTTTTAAATTTAACCACCATGGCCAACAAGAAATTTGCAGTAAAGTTAAAAAGCTGGGGCATTTATACCCCCTGGGACAGTGACACCAAAGCGCTGCCCAAGCTGCTTAAAGTCACCCGCGAGATCCCCTGCGAGCTAGACATCGAGTTTGGCTATATTGCCAACATTAAAAAAGCAAAAAACAAAAAGCTGCACTACTGTATTTACCACCCAGATATCCCCGATGCAGACGGCACGCCGCTACCGCCCTTTAGTGGTGAGGAGTTTATTCGGCAAAATGACTGGAACTTTTTTATTGGCGATACCGTGTGGGCGCCTATCGAGAACAAACAGGGCCCGTGGCGCATCACTTTAAGCATCGAGGGCGAGCTGGTGGCTGATGAAACATTTAAGTTAGTCATACCCAACTAATACGGCCACAGTGCATTCGGCCATTATAGAGCAATTTACAGCTAGGCACTTAGCTGCTCCCCCATAACAAAAAGCCCGCACAATTTGCACGGGCTTTTATAACAACAACGCAACTACCAGTCACGGCTACTCTGCTTTAAACAACTCTTTAACTTTATCCAGCTTCTCTTTATCTGAGTCAGACAAGTTTTCATCTAACGCCTTACTCGCCGCTTCAACCGCACGATGCTTTAATTCACCCTCCACACGATCTTGCGCTTCATCTATAAGCGGTTGGACAATCGCTTGCGCCAGCTCTTGAGCGGTTAACCCCTGTTTGCGGCTGCCCAGATTAGTGCGCTTTATATCGTTCAGTTTTACCGTACGATCTTCAAGCTGAGGCGATATCACCCGCATAGAAATATTGCTAAACGATAACTTCTCGACCATAAAGCGCACTTCAGCCTCAGCCCCTGCCTCATCTGCCGTAGTTTGGTTATCGGCCGGCAAGTATGACTGCACATTTTTCAGCACCTGCTGAATATTAGTGTCTGCGCCGCCATTGTGTTCGGCGGTTAGCACAGCTCCGTCAATCAGCACCTCATTAAGTACGATAACCGGCTCGGCAATACTCGTGGGCTCTATCTGCAGCGCCACCTCATCAAATTTAAATACGCTATCAGAGGTATAACCTTCTGGGTTGGCGATGCTTAAACCATAAATTTCGCCGCGACCTTTAGTCAACTCAAAATTCACTCGATCAACTCTCACCTCGGTTTGGGTCACCTCCGAGCCAACTTTTTCGATAGCCGATACCACCATTGAGTCCAACTGGCTAAATAAGTAATAAAGCCCGCCACCCACTAATGCCACTAACAACAGCAAAATAACCAAGATTATTTTTAACGCTTTCATGATCCACCCTTAATTAAAATTTTGTTGTGCCCCATGAGCACCGGTACGCTTATATTTGCAGCGCGCACTTTAGCACAAACTCTGCAAAACCAAAGCGCCGAGCCGGCTTAACCCATGACCACCTGAGTAGCCGGTTATTCAGTCGGCTGCATTGGTTGATCATCCACTGGGACTGCCTCTGCATCCAGCTCTGTTAAGGCAGCTCGAGCGCGCCCCATCTCCGACTCAACCGAATCTATAATCGCATCCCAGCCCTGCACAATCACCTTGTTGGCCTTAGCCACCATGGCACTAACAGACTGCTGCTCCATTGCCGCCACTTTATTGCGCAACTCAGCAACATTGTTATTTAACGTCGCAAGCTCATCGTGCAGTGCCGCCACCTCGGCACTTAACGCTTGTTCGCGCTCATAGCCTAAATACAACACCGCACTTTGCACTACCACCACCAGCCATAGTAATAACAGTAAAAACCCACGCATCACTTTACCTCACCCTACTAACCCGTAAAAATACCAATTCGCCCCAGCCAAGCATGCAGCGGCGCATAAAAAAGCCTATCATAGCGCGACCTAAAACCGGTTAACATTAAGCGCGCCTAACAGCGGCTATTTAACCCACTGATATTATCAACCAAAGTGCCTTTTAATGAAAAACGACGATTTTGCCTTAACTCTACTGAGTGCATTCGAGCTGCTCTTCGCTGGGCTGTTATTGGCGCTGGTCATAACCGTGATCGTGCTTTACATCATAGACGTAAATCAAAGCAGCCACACGATACGCCGCAACTACCCCGTAATAGGTCGATTTCGCTACTTATTTGAGCACCTAGGCGAATTTTTTCGGCAATACTTTTTTGCTATGGACCGCGAAGAAATGCCCTTTAACCGCGCCGAGCGCTCGTGGGCTTATCGTGCGGCCAAAAATGTCGATGCCAATATCGCCTTTGGCTCAACTCGCGATCTATCACCCACCGGTAGCGTGATGTTTTTAAATTCGGCATTTCCCACACTAGAACAAGATGCTGCGCTCCCCTCCGAGGTCACAATCGGGCCATTTTGTCGTCAGCCCTACAGCACCAGCTCGATTTTTAATATCTCGGGCATGAGCTTTGGCGCCTTATCGCGCCCCGCCGTACGAGCGTTATCCGCCGGTGCCGCCAAAGCCGGCTGCTGGATCAATACCGGCGAAGGCGGCCTGTCGCCTTACCACCTAGAAGGCGGCGGCGATGTAGTGTTTCAGATAGGTACCGCCAAATACGGTGTCCGAGACGCCGAAGGCCACCTGAGCGACGAGCGCTTAAAAGCCATCGCCGCACACGATAACGTGCGCATGATCGAACTCAAACTGAGCCAAGGCGCCAAGCCCGGCAAAGGCGGCATTTTACCTGGCGAAAAAGTCAACGCCGAGATTGCCGAAATCCGCGGCATTACGGTCGGGCACCCCTCCATCAGCCCCAATGGCCACCCCGATGTCCGCTCGGTAGACGAGTTACTGGATATGCTCGAGCACATCCGCGAAGTCACCGGTAAACCGGTGGGCTTTAAAGCCGTGATCGGTGATAAAGACTGGCTGCGCGAGCTGGTGCACAATATCAAAGAGCGCGGCATTGATCGCGCACCAGATTTTATTACCATAGACAGCTGCGACGGCGGCACCGGCGCGGCGCCGCAACCTCTGATGGACTCTGTCGGTCTTCCGCTCAAAGAAAGTCTGCCTTGGGTGTCCGACCTACTGACTCAGGCCGGTCTCAAAAGCCGTATTAAAATTATCGCCTCGGGTAAATTAATTACCCCCTCTAAGGTTGCTTGGGCGCTGGCATGCGGTGCCGATTTTACCGTAAGCGCGCGCGGCTTTATGTTTGCGCTGGGCTGCATTCAAGCCATGCAGTGCCACAAAAACACCTGCCCAACCGGCATTACCACCCACAACCCCAAGCTGCAAAAAGGCCTCGACCCCACCAACAAAGCCACCCGTGTCGCGCATTATCAACGCAACATGACTAACGGCGTGGGGCTTATTGCCCATGCTTGTGGTGTTACCGAACCGCGCCAACTGCGCCGCAGCCACGTACACGTAGTCGCCGCCTCCGGGTTATCAGTGCCTTTAAGTGAACTTCACCCCGAGCCTATCACTCTGATAGATGATCAAGCCCGGCCCGAAGAGCCAGAGCGACAAATCAACAGCACGCAAGAGGAGCTTATTAATGAATAAACTAAGTCTCAGTATGGTACTAGTACTGGCCTGTCTAAGCCCTTGGGCGACAGCACAAATAGAATCCAAAGCCCCCAGCATAAGTGAACTAAGCGGGACCGATGGCAGCTTTTTACAGCAACAACGTGAACGTGTAGACCGCCTAACCCGCGAGCAATTAGGCACTCCAATTCGCGGCAACAAAACAGATCTAAACGCTCTGCAACGCATTATCGACCGCGACCTAGTAGCACAAGACGATAAACTTATGCAGCAAGCACTGGGGGTAATACTGGCCGACGTAATGCTTACCGACGAGCCGGCATTGGCCTGGAAAATTTACGAAGATCGCCGTGGTCGCTCACGAGCGCTGTGCGTCACCGGCATCCAAGAGTGTCTGTTTCCGGTCACCATGTTATCGCGGCGCATGGCGGTGGGTTTAAAACCCGATGTTAAGAAAATCTACGTCGAAGCCATGACTCTAATGGGTGAGCAGCTACCCGAGCTGCCCTATGGCGCAAAGCGGGAGTACACACCGTATTAACACCCGGTATTTATTTACGACAAAAATTTAAAAATATGGAAGCATTAGTAGGCTCGACCCTCGCGGTCGCTATTGCCGAGATGGGCGACAAAACCCAACTGCTGGCACTGCTGTTGGTGGGCCGCTATGGCCGCCCGGTACTGATTTGCCTAGGCATTTTAGTCGCCACTTTAATCAACCACGGTCTCTCCGCTTGGCTCGGCGACTGGTTGGGCGGTTTGATTCCCGCCGCTTGGCTGCCGTGGATGATTGGCACCAGCTTTTTAGCTGTTGCCCTGTGGATGCTCATCCCCGACAAAGCCGACGATGGCGACAGCCGCTTTGCCGCACTCGGCCCGTTTGGTGCCACGTGCATTCTGTTTTTTCTCGCCGAAATTGGCGATAAAACCCAAATTGCCACGGTAGTACTTGCGGCTAAATACAGTGCCACATGGCTGGTAATCGTAGGTACAACACTTGGTATGTTATTGGCCAACGTGCCGGTAGTTATATGCGGCCGCTGGATATTGCAGCGCATTAATTTAAAGTGGGTGCATATCGGGGCGTTTGTGTTGTTTTTGGGGTTTGCGTTGGCGAGTTTTTGGCAGGGGTTTTAGTTTTTTCGAGATGAGCATAGAGCATCGCTAACGCGGACTTTTAATATGCCCGTGGGCCGAGCGTGGCGAGTTAGCTTTCTTTGTTTGGGAAAATCAAAGTAACGAAAAAGCAGCTTCTGCGCATCCCTGCCCTGATGAGACTTGCGTAAAAATCCTGTTTGCTTATCCCCTAAAATAGGCCTCCGCTCGGCTGGCTACTGGGAGGCGGTCGAGCCAAAAAGAGGCTTGAGCGGACCAATCACAGATGGATATAAATTATTTTTTTATATTTTCTCTGCCAATTTAAGAATTCTGTCGGGATTGTAACCTTTGACAACCTCACCATTAATAAGCAGAACAGGAATACCCCTCCCACCAAGACTATCGTACTGCTCTCGGCCTTTTTGAGATTTTTCAATATCATACTCAACGTACTGAATGTTATTTTCAATCATCAACTTTCTGGCCTTGGCACAATAGCCACACCAATCAGTTGCGTAGAGGATCACCTGTCCACCGTGCTCTAAAGCATAATCAGGCGGCGGATTTAACGCAGCGTTAATCACATCCCACTTATGGAACACAAAAAACACAAAGACGACTAATACAATTTTTTTCAATGTTTACACTCTTAATTATGATATCGAAAACAACACTCAGACAAACATGTGATCTACAATCGACAGCCGAATAAAGCAAGTGGATTTAATTCTCCAGCAGCCAGCCGAGCGTATGCCTATTTTAGTGGGTAAGTACGCATAAACCCGTACGCCAGCTTTGCCACGTCCGGCCACACTGGCATATCAAAAACCCGCCGAAAGCGGCAATCTAACTACAAAAACTCACGGATTTTCTCTGCTTGCGCCGCAAGCTCAACATGATCGCCCTGCCCCACTCGGGCAAAATCCAGCTCTTCCATTTTATCCATTGGCACCAAATGCAAATGGGTGTGGGGTACTTCTAAACCGGCGATAATCATCGCTACTCGCTCGGCCGGAAACGCTTGCTGCAACGCCCGGGCGATTTTTTGGCTGACCACAGTTAGGTGTGCCATAGTCTCGGCATCAAGGTCGTACCAGTGATCCACCTCGGCACGGGGAATGACTAAAACATGGCCAGGTTTTAACGGGCCGATGGTCATAATGGCAACGGCAATATCATCTTGCCAAACAAAGTGACCGGGAATTTCTCCGGCAATAATTTTAGTAAATATGCTGGCCATAACGCCTCCTGATTTAATAAACAGCAATACTGTGTTGCATTAATGCACGCGCCAATACTTCATCGAGATTTTCCAATTGATCGTATTCGATTTCAATAATGGCAAAATGCGCGGTTTTTAATTTTTCGCGAGCATCTAAATGCTCGGCCAGTGCGCCGGGCCCTGTGGGTTTACCCCAATAGACAATCGCTAATTGCTGTTGCGGCAAATAAAAATCAACTGTTAACCGCTCTGCCTGTCCGGCGCCACTCGGCAATACTAAGGTGTAATCTACCGCGTGAGTCAGGCCCGCCACATACAGCCAGTTATCAATTAAGGCACGGCCAGCATCACCGGGTTCATGCCCATCAGTACAAGTGGTGGCCGAGGGGGCTAATTGTTGCGCCGCCAACTTAAGCTGTGGGTTTTCTAGCAGACTTTCGGGCCAAGTCACAAACGGAATCGCGGTAGTATCGCTGATGTGCTGTTGCCCTCCCAAGGCGACGCCGCGCTCGGTCAAGTGCCAACCATGCACGTGGCGTTTTATCCAGCCGCGCTCGGCCAATAACAAATTAATTAAACGCGCCGGCAAGTTAAGTTTTTGCGCCAAGCTCCGCGCACTTAAGGGAGCGTCTGGCAACAAACGCAAGACGCTGTGTTGGCGCAACGATTCGGGCCAAACAATATACTCACCATACTTGGGGTGATTGGCGTAAGTCCCACCTTCAAAGCGGCCCTTTTCGGTCAAGTGCCAATGGCCATCCACCTTAACGATCCAACCGCTATTAGCCAGCAAGATAAACAGCTCTTTACTGTCTTTACCAATCGTCCGCGCCAATGCCGTAGTGGATAAATGCTTATGTACTTGCTTATCTTGCATAACCTTCCGTATCCAACAGCCTGCTTACCACATTAATACTCAAGCGTAACATGATATTACAGAACGTCTATAGAGTCGTGAATGTATCCCGCAGCCGGCGACGAAGCGCCAAATTTAATCCTCTGCGCCAGTCAAGTGCAGACCTATTAGAAGGCTGCATCGTTACCAAGATGCAGCACAGTAAAGCAACACAAAAGCAGTATTGGTTAATTTTCTGGCCAAACAGAAAAGTAACTCGCCAGCGATTGATGACACCCAAGCCGAAGGTGATGACACAGCAAATCGTATGACACCATTACTCATAAGTAACCACAATTAGGTTGAAAGCTCTGCGCCCAAGCTACCCTCTTAAAAATACTACTGGTCAAACCCTAGCCAATCGCCTATACTGCGCGCCTCAGTAAAGCCCACCTACTAAAGAGCCGCTATTTGTAAGGCTCGTCTGCGTGCACAGAACACTGCAGGGTAATGCTGATTGGCTCTAGACTTTGGCCGCTCGATCTTATCGAACGCCAGAAAATCGGAGCCCGGGAGGAAGCTAGAACATGGCTTCCCGGCAGTGTGTATACCATGCATGTGTCTCGCCTGTGCTTATTTTGGCGCCTAGCGCCCCTAGTTTTCTTCGCAGCTGTATTTTTAGCAAACTGTGTTGTTAACACCAAGCCGAACGGCGAATACCCGAGTTTAAGCAGTAGCTTTGCTACCGTTCTCGGCAGTTGTTTGTGTTGCACTTTATCGTAAGCGTCGCCTTTAGGTGTGCGCCATCGCGATCATTCCGGGTCAAAAACTCCGCCTCACGGCGCGCTTTGTCGCGTCAACGTAAAAGAATGTTGCGCTATTTGCGCACCGGGATAAATTAATGACCACAGAAACTCTTACATTTTCCGATCTGGCCTTGTCTGCGCCAGTATTAAAAGCCGTAACCAAAGTTGGCTACGAAGTACCTTCACCGATTCAAGCCGCTGCTATTCCTGCGCTGCTAGCCGGTAAAGATATCGTTGGTTTGGCGCAAACAGGTACCGGTAAAACCGCCGCCTTTGCCCTGCCTATGTTGTCACAAGTTGATGTGACTAAATCGCACACTCAAATTCTAGTATTGGCCCCGACCCGCGAACTTGCTATTCAGGTGGCCGAAGCGTTTCAACGCTACGCCAGCGAAATGTCTGGCTTTCATGTCCTGCCAATTTACGGCGGCCAAGACATGCGCGGCCAATTGCGTCAGTTAAAGCGCGGCGCACAAGTCGTTGTCGGCACCCCAGGACGTGTAATGGATCACTTACGTCGCAACAGCCTCGACCTGTCTAAGTTAACCAACTTAGTGCTGGACGAAGCTGATGAAATGCTGCGTATGGGCTTTATCGACGACGTATCGTGGATTTTAGAACACACCCCAGCGACCCGCCAAACGGCGTTGTTCTCGGCCACTATGCCAAAAGAGATTCGTCGCGTCGCCACTACTTACTTGCGCGAACCAGAAGAAATTCGGATTGCTAACGAAAGTAAAACTGGCGCCAATATCGAACAAGTTTACTGGATGGTCAGCGGCACCAACAAACTAGACGCCCTAACCCGCATCCTAGAAGTCGAGCCGTTTGATGCCATTATTATGTTTGTACGCACCAAAACGGCCACGGTAGAGCTGGCCGAAAAGTTAGAAGCGCGCGGTTACTCGGCCGCTGCAATTAACGGTGATATGAACCAGCAATTGCGCGAGCGCACCATCGAGCGTTTAAAGAACAAGAAACTGGATATCTTGGTTGCCACCGACGTTGCCGCACGCGGTATTGACGTAGAGCGTGTAAGCCACGTTATTAACTATGATATTCCTTACGATAGCGAAGCTTACGTTCACCGTATTGGCCGTACCGGCCGTGCTGGTCGTTCGGGCAAGGCGATTTTGTTTGTCGCCCCGCGCGAAAAACGCCTGCTGTTTGCCATCGAGAAAGCCACCTCACAGCGCATTGAAGCGATGAAACTGCCAAGCGGCGACACCATCACTGCGGCGCGTGTTGATCAGTTTTTCCAAGGCATTAACGAGGTGTTAGAGTCGGATCAAGACTTAAGCTTCTTTGATGACCTGCTAGGAAACTACTGCCGTGAAAAAGAAATTGAGCCTGAAAAACTAGCCATGGTTATGGCTTACTTGTTGCAAAAAGATCGTCCGCTACAAGTTAAACTGGCCGATATTAAACCCGACCCTGTACGCGAAAAACGCGAGCGCAGTGATCGTGGTGAACGCAGTGATCGTGGCGAGCGTCGTTCACGCGGTCCAGAAGAAGGCATGAAGCGCTTCCGTATCGAAGTTGGCCGCAACCACAATGCGCGTCCAGGCGACATTGTTGGCGCTATTGCAAACGAAGCAGGCTTACAGAGCCGTCAAATCGGACAAATCAAATTGTTTGATACTTTCTCGACTCTGGATCTACCAAACGACATGGATGCAGCAATGGCACAAAAAATTGCCAGCATTCATGTACGTGGGCAAGTGCTATCGTTAAGCGAAGATCGCGGCCCCGCCCGTAAAGGTGCAGGTGCTCCCGGCGGCAGCTTTAAGCCAAGAAACAAAAAGAAGAAGTTTGCCAACACTAAGTAATAAGTAGCCGTAAACGTAAAAAAGGGGTGACTTTTTAGTTACCCCTTTTTTATGATTTTTTATCATCTCGGTTAGTTTTATAACACAGCTTTATGACGTAGCAAGATCGCAAGAAGTTGGCCTAAGCTGAGGCGATCAAAGTGTAGCTGTACAATCTACCGGCAACTAAGCCGAAATAAACATCAACCACACTATCGCAGCTGCCGCCCCTATCAACACGCCCCACAACACCCGTGCCGATTTAACCGAGCTTGCCGCAGAACTTTCATCCGCAGCAGAAGCTGGGGTAGCATCCCACTGCTCAGTCACCTCTCGAGCGCGGCTATAATCTTGCGTATCAACCATTACCCGCACCACCCCCAACGCTTGTAGCTCGCCTATCCCACCCTGTAAATAAGCGCCTTGAACATGAGCCGTAATACCGGTTTGACTCAGCACATCAACAATCATTTGTGCCTCTAGTGTGTTAGCGGCTTGATAGAGCAATACGTCACTCATAGGTAACTCCTATACAAATAAAAGCACGCTACAACCAAGCGCGACGATAATTGACCACATCGGTGAGCAATGAATCGCGCATCTGATTGGCCAGCGCAATAGGTAAACAGGGAATCGTCATCACCCCATCGGCGCTCCATACTTGCAGGTGAACCAAGCCAAAACAACGTGATATTGGCGTGGCAACCACTCGAATTTTTTGCAATTTACCCGTAGGTAACCAACGTTCGGTAAAACCGATAAAGCCGGTGCGCAGTGCCAGCCAATCACTATCACGGTAATACCCAAGACAGTACCAGCGGCGCTTAAAATAAAGATAAATCAGAGGCAGTAACAACAAACCCCACACAGCCGCTGTACCAAGTAAAAAACAGCCAAACAAAACACTAAGGCCGAGCAAGAACGCCATAAACATGACCGGAAACAACCAATAGGATCGACTCACCCACTGCCAACTGGCCGACGGCAATGACAGCTCGCCACGCAGCAGTAATAGATTAATAATATCCAGCACAGGTACTTCAAAACGTTGATTGTTTTGTGCCTGCATCGCGCCAAAGCTGCCCGCCTTACTAATAACCATACTGTGGCGGCGCAGTAACCTAGCAATTAAACCTTGAGTAATAGTGACCTTTTGCAGCTTATAGTGTTTAAAGCCACGGGTGCGAATGGTGGTTAAGCCGGCTCGGTACTGAAAGCTGTCGCCAACTCGGGTTAGCTGATAATCCCAATAGCGCACCAGCGCCAATACCACCGACAAACCAAACAACAGTGTAGTACCGGCCAGCACCGCCAACAGTCCCAGCACCAAAGTCGCCGAAATGGCTAAATTCTCGCTCACCCAGCTAATCAGTGCGTAGGCTTGGGAGTGCTCAATAGAGGCTACCGATGACTCCAACAGCGGCCCGATATATTGCCCGAGCGGAGCCGCCAATGGTGCCAAGTACAGCAAGGTGTTGTGCATTAAACCGTAACGGAGAATCTCGGCGGGCCCTAAACGCAGTGAAAAATCTGCCTCGGTTGTCGCGGAGGCATCATCGGCTGGTAGCTCTGCCGTTGCCGCCTGCTCTAGCACCAAGCGGCGTAAGCTTTCGGCCGCAGCAACGCTAAGCCCAGGCACATCGACCTCTTGCTGGGCAGAGCCTGCGCTTTCAAAGCCTAGCGTGGCTAAACCAAAAGGCCGAAAATAAAACGGATGGACAATATCGGCTTGCTGCACACGCTCAAAGTCCAGCGTTAAGCGTTTACGATTAAGCACACCCGAGCGCAGCGTCAGGCGCTTTTCTTCTACCTTAAAACTAAAAAACCAATACTGTAAAAAAACGCCCACAACCAATAACAACAACGCCGCCGGTATACCATAGGTAAACGCCATGCGGCGCACTTGCTCGCCGCCGGCAAGCAACGGCACCAGTGCCGGCCAAAAATTCATTAGGTGCGGTAAAGATTTAACAAAGAAATAGACCGTAGCAATAGGCGACACCCGTTGCCATTGGTTATTCGGCTGCATCGAGCAGCTCCTCGGCCACAACTTGCTCTGTCAGATAATTTTTTAAACGGTGCGCCGTTGCAGTAGGCAAACCCGGTATTTTCACATCCGATTGATTACCCCCTGCGGTATAAATGACCAATTTACTTAAGCCGTATAAACGCTCCAGCGGCCCCTGAGTTACCTCGGTGTGTTGCACGCGGTTATTAGCCGCCGAGGTGGTTGCGTGCCACCAAAAACCAACCCGTACATGGACATCTTGTTCACGCAATAAATACTGGGTGTGTTTTACACGGCGCGGCGCCCACAACAACAATAAAAACAGCCCCAACAGCAGTACACCGCCCAAAACCGTTGTAACAACTGGCAATATCACAGGGTCGGCAAACCACATAACGACCAGTGCAACACTAGTGATGATGGTTAAATAGATAAGCACAACAATACGTAACACCGAGCAGTAGGCGCGTTCGATGGGCTGCCAAGGCTCGGCTAATAACGGTGGGAGAGTATCATCGGTAACAACGGTATCGGCCTGTGGCATAGCAGTCCTTGTTTTTATTGTTTAAAGGAATGCTGATTGTCGCCTTAAAGTACAGCCACAGGCAAGCGAGTTTAGTGCAGTTTAAAAATCGTCGTACATTTGAATATGATAGCCGTCCTTTAGCGCTTCGCTTAAGGCCTTATCGGCAGCGACAACACGTTTATCCGCGAGCAGCGAGGCCGGTACACCTTTGCGCTTGCTGATGCTAATCTCGGTAAAACCCGCGCGCATTAAATAAATCTTACACAACTGTTCGGCGCCAAACAGGTCGGTAAAATTAATATAAACAATAAATGGCACTTGTTGGCCGGTTTTAACGTCTTCATCTATGTCTTTGCGTGCTGTTGCATCGGCAGAAAATATGTACATAAAAGTACCTTGTATTTTTTAAGCAAAGCGGCGCCAGTAATAAGCTTAGCTGGCGCCGCTACTTTTGGTTAAACCGCCACAATTACTCGCACCGCATCCAGCTTTAAACTGGCTTGCTCTAGGTGCTGTACGGTAGCGTTAAGCTGTTGTTGCAGCTGGTCTATTTCGGTTTGGCGTACATTGGGGTTAACCTTGGCCAGCTCTTGCAGTCGGCTAATTTCGGCGCCTAGCAACTGCTGGGCACTGGCCAGTGCCGCATTGACTTGGGTGTCGCGCTCGGGGGCTATCATTTCTTCTGCGCGGTCGAGTAAGCCGGCAATCTGTGCACGCGAGTGCCGCACGAGCTCTTGTGATGTTACGCGCGGTACTTTTTTGACTACTTTGGCGAGCTTGTCGGGACTTAACACGGCGGCAAAGTTTTTGCCGTTTACATCAAGCAGTACCCGCATAACAGCATCTTGTAAGTAGCGTGTTAATTGCAGTTGTTGCGGCGCGGGGCAATGCAAACAAAACACCGCCTCGACCATTAAAGTGCCGGGTTTTAACGGTGGCAGCTTTAACGTCGCAACCGCTGTGTTGCCAAACTCGGTATCCAAAATCAGCTCTAGCGCACCGCGTACTAGCGGATGCTCCCATGTGGCAAAGCTAATATCATCGCGCTCCAGCGCCTGCTGGCGATCAAACGTAATGGTCAAACCCGATTCGGGCAAGCCAGGAAACGGGTCGACCTTCATGTGCTCGCCGGGGTGCAGCACCCAACTGTTCTCACTGTGGCGCTCGTAATCGACGTTAAAGCTATCGAGCACACGCATTAAAAAGTCGGGCAATACTACGCCCTCGTCTTGTTGCTGTAGTTGCTCGACCAATTGCGCCGCCACCTGCGGGCGACAAGAGTTTAGCTCTAACAAGCGATCGCGCCCGGCTTGCAGCTCAGCGTTTAGAGCCTGCGAGAAAGCGGCTGTCTCGTCTACCAGTGCATTAAGTCCATCGCCGCCACTGCTGCTACTGAGAGCCTGTGTTAGTTCATCGCCAAAACGCGCAAAAGCGGCATGGCCAATAGCGCAGGTATGGGTAAAAGCATTAATACCTTCGTGATACCAACGGGCCAGTTTCTCTTGCGCGGTTAAACCCTCGGGGGCGGTGTACAAAGGAACATGCAGATGAATCTCACCGGCTTGACCAATACGATCGAGCCGACCGATGCGCTGTTCTAAAAGATCGGGGTTAAGCGGTAAATCAAACAACACTAGATCTTGCGCAAATTGAAAGTTGCGACCTTCGCTGCCAATTTCTGAGGCGATCAACACCTGCGCACCGTCTTCCATATCGGCAAAATAAGCGGCGGCGCGGTCGCGCGCAATTAGGTTCATGTTCTCGTGGAATACCGCCGAGGCAACGCCTTGGCGCAAACGCAAATACAGCTCTAGCTCTTGCGCAGTATCGCTATCGGCGCAAATCACTAAGATTTTTTGCCCACGACGCGCTTTAATAAACGCTTTTAACCATGCAACGCGCGGGTCGCTAAGCCACCAATCACCCTGCGCTGCCCAGTAGTATTCGGGGTGCAGCTGGCTGGCAAGTTCACGGCCGGCCAACGCCTCGGCATCGGCCGAATCCAGCGCAATCGGGTGCTCGTGTAAATGTCGTGTCGGAAACCCTTTTACCGCATGACGTGTGTTGCGCAACAAAACCCGGCCAGTGCCGTGACGATCCAGCAACACGGTTACCAGCTCGTCAATGGCGGCGGCCAGTGATTGTTGTTCGGCTTGCTGTTGCGCGGCGGCAATCGCATCGGCGTCTAAATATTCGGCCAGCGCGCTCCAGTGCTCGGCCGGCAAACTGCCAATCTGCTCTGGAGTGTCGGGGCGCTGCGCCAGAATTTGCTCGACTAAATCACTTAAAGGTTTATAGCTTTGTTGCTCGGCGATAAACGTTGCAAAATCGTAGTAGCGGTCGGGGTCTAGCAAACGCAAGCGGGCAAAGTGACTCTCAAGCCCTAGTTGCTCGGGGGTGGCGGTTAGCAGCAGTAAACCGCGGGCACGGCTGGCCAATTGCTCGATAGCGATATACTCATCGCTGACGTGGCTGGGGCTCCAACTCAAGTGATGCGCCTCATCGACCAGCAGCATATCCCACTCGGCGGCTAACGCTTGCTGTAAACGCTGCGGGTTGGCAGTTAAAAAGTCCAGTGAGCACAATACTAATTGCGCCGACTCAAACGGGTTAATCTCGTCCGCCTCAAGACTATCAAGCAACTGCTCGTCGTCCATATCAAAATCGAGCATATCGTCTTCGGTGCCGTCCAGCGCTTGGCAGCGCTCTTCATCAAGCAGCGTAAACGACAAGTTAAAACGCCGTAGCATCTCTACCAGCCACTGATGCAACAGTGCCGGCGGCACTACTACCAAGGCGCGCTGGGTGCGGCCGGTAAGTAGCTGACGGTGTAAGATTAATCCCGCCTCGATGGTTTTACCCAGACCGACTTCATCGGCCAGTAACACTCGCGGCGCAAACCGGCTGGCAACTTGCTCGGCAATATACAATTGGTGGGGCAACAGCGACACTTTAGGCCCTGCCAACCCAAATACCCGAGTACTCTCGATTTGGTGGCGCAGGTTTTGGCTGCGGTAACGCAAAGCAAAATGATTGCTGCGATCAATTTGGCCCGAGAATAAACGCTCGCGTGGCTTGCTAAACTGCACAAAGCTATCAAGCTCAAATTCGGGGATCGCGCGTATCTCGCCGTCGTCATTTAAGGCTTGATACAACAAACAACCACCCTGCTCGATCACTTGCTGCACCACCAACCACTGCCCGGCCTGATGCTTTACGCGTTCGCCTTCGGCGTAGCGTACCCGGCTAAGGGGAGCCTCTTTGAGCGAATAAGTCCGACGTTGTTCGGCGGCGGGAAAGCCGATATCCACCGTACTACCCTCGACTTGCAGTACCACACCTAAACCCAGCTCGGGTTCAGTATCACTTACGTAACGTTGACCGACAGTAACTACTGTTTGCGACACACTAACCTCAATATTGTTAAGCGGGCGCGCATAATACTGCGCCTAGCTCTATAACGAAACCTTAAACCTCTTACTCATACTGTGCGCTACGACAACAAATTTGTTAAAATTTGTCACACTTAGTGAGTTGCCCCACAAACACGCCGCTTTTATCGGCCTTTAAATACCACCAGCAACCGCAGCTTAACGACCAACCAAACCACAACGAGCCCACATGATTGCCACCTCTTTAGATGAAATTGTCGCCCGTTGCGACTTTCTTGAGCTAACCGATAGCGCCACTCTCTACCCCAACCACTCTGGTAGCGGCCTTGCTTTGCTACGAGTTAACACACCTAAGTGTCGCGCCACCTTAGCGCTTAACGGTGCGCAGCTGATGAGCTTTACACCTAATGACGGCGCCGAGCTGTTGTGGGTAAGCCCGCAGTGTAATTTTAGCCCAAACGCTAGCTTACGCGGCGGTATTCCTTTGTGTTTGCCTTGGTTTGGCCCACACCCAAGCGACCATAGCCGCCCCAAGCACGGTATTGCCCGTACCCAAACGTGGGAGCTAAGTACCGCATACCTAGACGAGCAAGGCAGTGCCGTTTTACAGCTGTGCTTAAACCATACAGCCGATGCTTTGTTTGAGTACGATTTTAGCGCCCAGCTCAGCTTAACCTTAGGCGACACTCTGGCGCTTGAGTTGGCCTTAACCAATCAAAGCTCGCGTGCATTTAATGCCAGCTGGGTTATGCACACCTATTTTGCCGTCAGTGACATTACTCAGGTGCGCATTGAGGGCTTAGATGGCTGCGAGTACAGCGATAAAGTTAAAGCTGGTGAGCGCTTTATACAGTCTGGTCCGATCCGTTTTACCGGCGAATTAGACCGCGTGTACGAGAACATCCAGCAACCTGTCACACTTAATGATGCCAGCCGCCGGTTACAGGTGACTGGCGACAAAAGCCCCAGCGTAGTGGTGTGGAATACCGGCCCCGAGCTGGCCGCCAATATTGGCGATATTGGCGCGGGGAATCATGTCGGCTACGTTTGCGTCGAACGCGGCGCCTGCCTAAACGACAGCTGGACAATGGCACCAGGTGAAACTCGGCTCGGACAAATGAGCATCGATTTCGATTAACTGGCTACAATTCTAATGTCCGCGTGCCCTATTGCCCACCAATAGCTGGTAAAATGCGCGGTTGATACCCGCCCACCCGATACACACGTTAATACTGTCTTTTAAAATACGTTAAAACATAGGTTTTTTGCATGAGTGTTACAGATCGCGACCAACGCATTGCCCAGCTCAAACAAGCCTTAACCGAGCGCATTATTGTACTCGATGGCGGCATGGGCACCCAGATTCAGAGCTACAAGCTCTCTGAGGCGGATTATCGCGGCGAGCGCTTTGCCGATTACCCCAGCGATGTAAAAGGCAACAACGATCTACTCAACCTAACCCAGCCCGCTTTAATGCGAGAGATCCATCAAAGCTACCTTGAGGCGGGAGCCGATATTCTAGAGACCAACACATTTAACTCGACCCAAGTGTCTATGGCCGACTACGGCATGGAGTCGCTCGCGTACGAGCTTAACCTGCAAGGCGCCAAGCTTGCTCGTGAAGTAGCCGATGAGATCACCGCACAAAACCCAGATAAGCCGCGCTATGTTGCCGGGGTACTAGGGCCCACCTCGCGCACCTGCTCTATATCGCCCGATGTTAACGATCCAGGCGCACGCAACATAACCTTTGATCAGCTGGTCGAGAACTACGTCGAGGCCACCAAAGCGTTGGCCGAGGGCGGCGCCGATTTAATCTTGATCGAAACCATTTTTGATACGCTGAATGCCAAAGCCGCCATTTTTGCGGTAAAAACCGCCTTTGACGAACTGGGTTTTGAGCTGCCCATTATGATCTCGGGCACCATTACCGATGCCTCTGGGCGTACACTATCGGGCCAAACCACCGAGGCGTTTTACAACTCGCTGGCGCACGCAAAACCGCTCTCGATTGGCCTTAACTGTGCTCTTGGCGCGGCCGAGCTGCGCCAATACGTGCAAGAGCTGTCGCGCGTTGCTAACTGCTATGTGTCGGCCCACCCCAACGCTGGACTGCCCAACGAGTTTGGCGAGTACGACCAAGAGCCAGAAGAAATGGCCGAGATTGTCGAAGAATTTGCCAGCGCCGGCTTTGTGAACATTATTGGCGGCTGTTGCGGCACTCGCCCCGAGCATATTCAAGATATCGCCCAAGCGGTCGCCAAACACGCACCGCGTATTATCCCCACCATCGAGCCCGCCTGTCGTTTATCGGGGTTAGAGCCTTTTAACATTACCCGCGATTCGCTGTTTGTAAACGTTGGTGAGCGCTGCAACATTACCGGCTCGGCACGCTTTAAACGCTTAATTGTCGAGGAAGATTACGACACTGCACTAGAGGTGGCGCTACAACAGGTAGAAAACGGCGCACAGGTTATCGACATCAATATGGACGAGGGCATGCTCGACTCCAAAGCCGCCATGGTGCGATTTTTAAACCTCATTGCCGGCGAGCCCGATATTTCTCGCGTGCCGATTATGGTGGACTCGTCTAAGTGGGATGTCATAGAAGCCGGTTTAAAATGTATTCAAGGCAAAAGCATTGTTAACTCCATTAGCCTAAAAGAAGGCAAAGAGGAGTTTGTTAAACACGCCCGCCTATGTATGCGTTACGGTGCCGCGGTCGTCGTTATGGCGTTTGACTCAGACGGTCAGGCCGACACGGTCGATCGCAAAAAAGAAATATGCGAGCGCTCTTACCGCATCTTGGTAGACGAGGTGGGCTTTGCGCCCGAAGATATTATCTTTGACCCCAATATTTTTGCCATTGCCACCGGTATCGAAGAGCACAACAACTACGCGGTAGATTTTATTCAAGCGACCCAATGGATTCGTGAAAACTTACCGCACGCGGGCGTTTCTGGCGGCGTATCCAATGTGTCCTTCTCGTTTCGTGGTAACGATCCGGTGCGCGAGGCGATTCACTCAGTGTTTTTGTACTACGCCATTAAAGCCGGCATGAACATGGGCATTGTTAATGCCAGCCAACTGGCGGTGTACGATGACCTACCGGCCGAACTTAAAGATATCGTCGAAGATGTTATTTTAAACAAAAGCCCAGAGGGCACCGAAGCACTGCTAGACATTGCCGAGAAATACCGCGCAGGCGGTAGCGACACTGCCAAAAAAGAAGACTTAGAGTGGCGCAGCTGGGATGTTGCCAAACGCATGGAGCACGCCCTAGTAAAAGGCATTAATGCCTTTATTATCGAAGACACCGAAGAGGCCCGACTGCAAGTAGCACGACCACTAGACGTTATTGAAGGCCCGTTGATGGACGGCATGAACGTGGTGGGCGATTTATTTGGCTCGGGTAAAATGTTTTTACCCCAAGTGGTAAAATCCGCGCGGGTTATGAAGCAATCGGTAGCACACTTACAGCCGTTTATTGAGGCCGAAAAAACCGAGGCCACCAAACCCAACGGCAAAATTTTAATGGCCACCGTAAAAGGCGATGTCCACGACATTGGTAAAAACATTGTCGGGGTGGTGTTGCAGTGCAACAATTTTGAAGTGGTCGACTTAGGCGTTATGGTGCCGGCCGATAAAATTATTAAAGTCGCTATCGAGCAAAACTGCGACATTATCGGGCTGTCTGGCTTAATCACCCCATCACTCGATGAGATGGTGTCAGTAGCCCGCGAGATGCAACGTTTAGGCGTCAATAAACCACTGTTAATCGGTGGCGCGACTACCTCTAAAGCGCACACGGCCGTTAAAGTAGACCCCGCGTTTAATATCAACCAGGTGGTTTACGTGACCGATGCCTCACGTGCCGTGGGCGTGTGTAGCACGCTGTTGGCCGATGAAGATCGCCGCGCCCCCTTTATTAACAAACTGCAAGAAGAGTACGAGGCGGTAAGAGTGCGCAACGCTAACCGCAAACCACGCGGCACTTTGCGTAACTATAGCAATGCTATCGAACACGGTTTTAAAGAAGATTGGAGCAGTTACACCCCACCCGTTCCCAGCTTTACCGGGATAAGAACGTTTGACGATTACTCACTCGAAGATCTGCTAGACACTGTCGACTGGACACCGTTTTTTATCAGCTGGGATTTAGCGGGCAAGTACCCCAAAATTCTCGATGATGAAGTAGTCGGGGAAGCTGCGCGCAGTTTATTTGCCGACGCCCAGGCCATGCTGAAAGACTTGATCGCCAACAAAAAAGTGAAAGCCCGTGCCGTTATCGGTTTTTGGCCCGCCAACACTGTTAACCACGATGATATTATTGTGCGCGATGAGCAAGGCGAGCCACTGGCCAAGCTGCACCACTTGCGCCAGCAACAACAAAAAGCCGGCAACAAAAAGCCTAACTTTTCACTGGCCGACTTTGTTGCTCCTGCCGACTCGGGCAAACAAGATTATATTGGCGGCTTTGCGGTCACCACCGGCATTGGTGCCGAAGAGTTATCGCAGCAATACAAAGATGCCGGCGACGATTACAACGCGATCATGGTAAAAGCCCTAACCGACCGCTTGGCTGAAGCCTTTGCCGAGCATATGCACCGCCGCGTACGTACCGAGTTTTGGGGGTTTGAGCCAGATGAAAACCTCAGTAACGAAGATTTAATTCGCGAGCGCTACCGCGGCATTCGTCCCGCGCCCGGTTACCCAGCCTGCCCCGACCACACCGAGAAAGGCACGCTGTTTAAGCTATTAAACGCCGAGTTAAACGCCGGCATGGAGCTTACCGAAAACTATGCCATGCTGCCCACCGCCGCAGTGGCTGGCTGGTACTTCTCGCACCCGCAATCCGAGTACTTTGCTATTGGTAAAATCGACAAAGATCAGGTTGAATCGCTTGCCGAGCGCAAAGGTATGGAGCTGACCGAACTAGAAAGATGGTTAAGTCCAGTGTTGGGGTATGAGCCGGGGCAGTAGGAGCTCCACGCTTAGCGCGGGGCTTTGTTACCTCCGAAGTGCTTTGGGTGCTAAGCGATTACATCGGTTGGTTACTACCTTGTGTGCCCTCAATCGCCGGGCGGGCGAGTCACTTTTCTGTTTGGCCAGAAAAGTAACCAAAAGAGGCCACCCCGGCATCTCAGCCCTAACGGGTTCCCTCGCTCCGGCCGATTTTAGCGGGCCGCATCGACACGCCGTCCATGGCGTGACGATACTTGCGCAGATGTCCTATCTGCTTACCCCCTAAAATAGGCCTACGCTCGGCTGGCTGCAGGGGGGGATTAAAACGGTGCTTCGTAGTTAGCTATAAATAAAGTTCACAATTTAAGGCCGGACTCCGATATTTTCAAAAATCAACGACGCTGCTCCTATTGATTAAATTCAAACTTATCAACCAATTTTTCAATTTCTACAGGGTTAGTTGTAGAGGCTCTATACTCAACATCTTCTAGATAAGATTTATTTAAACATTCACTAATGTAACTAGAGAATTTAGCTAAAGCGTCCTCATTTTCCAGAAGCTCAAAATCAAAATCACTGCTTTTCAACTTCCTAAATATGGCTGCTAGTATCATCGAAATTGAAACTTGGAACTTATTCCCTCTTTGCGATATTCCATAAATCTCTCTAGAAAATGGATAATCAGTAATTTTGGTCAACTTTTCAATAAAACTATTAAATTCTGAAAAACTTTTACTTGACGCTGCATAAGCTTCATCCTCTTCATCTTCTGACTTAGATTTCATATAAGTTTCAGCAAACTGTGGAGACTTAACTACCTTTTGAGTTTTACCTTGATCATTTTTAAAATCTTGGTTTATACCATTTTCAACAATACTCAATATTACAAAAATATTTTCTTGAATGGTTTTTTTCTGAAATCGATCTTTAGAAACGGCGTAAGCTTTCGCTAATTTCGACTTCGGCTCCTTAATAAGATCAGAGCAAAATACATTTACCAAGTCATTGGTTTTAGAATCATAAACCGCATGCCTAATTTCTTGAGGGGTTAATGGCTTTGTTCCCTTGTTATACCTACTGAAGATTTCCAGCTCAAACTCCTTCCCTGGGAAATCACGAAATGTGATGCAAGTTATCCCTTTGCTCATAAGCGACGTTTGATCACTTATATCTAAGTCACTAAATGACTTATCAATAAAATCAGGTAATAACTTCAACCCCTTAAGTGAGTAATGGTTATTTATATATCTATAAAAGGCCCTCAACCTGTGCTGACCATCAACAACATTTAAAACCTGAACACCTCGATATTTTTGAGTTGCTAAGAATATTGGAGGAATAGGGATTTCCAAGAGAGCAGATTCAATCAAAGAACTTTCATCAGAAATTGATGACCTGTATTCTCGCTGATAGTCTGGATCAATAACTATAGCGTCATTAAATTTAAGAATATCCTTAGGCGTTAATTCGCCATAAAACTCTTGTAGTTCGAATCCCAATTCAATTCTTTGAGTTACAGTTTGCCAGGTTAAGGTTTCATCTTTTCTGTTTATATTAAAGACCCCAGTCATCACTCTTCCTCCCTAAGAAAATCATCAATATCTTGCTGCAATAAAATATCCTTTGAAACTGAGGATAGCTCAGGGTATATGTGAGAAAAACTAATCCCCATGGAGAATAGCGAGGAAAGAATTTCTTTCGTCGCATCACCGGGAATTACCACTTTTTTTAATATGCCCTCATCGACTGTATTCTCTAACGGTTCATCATCATCCTGAAAAAGAACGAAAAGACCCTTTTGGGCATTTATTCTGGAATTTATTTTCCGGCCTTGTACAGCTATAGGGCCATCATAACCTTCGGCACTGACACCATCTGAGCCTGATACATTAACGATCGCAGATTGCTCCATATTTTTTTGGTTTAATTCCATTGGATTCAAAAAATAAACCACTGCATCTTTATCTGTGCCCGCTTGAAATGACTTTTCCACAGCAAACAAAAGAGATGTGATATGTGAAATCGTAAAATCCATTAGCTTTGTCGGAAGTCCATAGTGTTGGGCGTACAACATCCATTCCACATCATTTTTGATATCCCAAGGTGCATCCATATACTGGTAAGAATTTATCTTGAACTGTGCAAGAAAATTTCGAATTGCTCTTTTTGGAAACTTTCGGTTTCCTGACGCACTGTCCTTTCTGAGAGCGCTAGGTAGTAGAGGGTAGTCTCCAGATTGACCTCTTGACAGGCTGAACTCCTTAGGTAAATCCTCTACAAAAGAAGCGTAATCGCTCAACTTACTAATTTCATTCATTTTTATCCCTACAATTCTATATTTCTTAGAGAAGCACAAGGGTCAGGCCTGACCACAACAGCCTCACAAAATCTGAAAGCAAGTCGGCTCGCATTAGAAGACTCGCGGTTATGCGTGTTTGTCGTAAAGGAGCTAAGAGAAAGGGGTAAATGGGGCTTGAAAGAGAACATCCATTTAATCACTACTCTCCGTCTTCATCCGCGCTGATTTTATGTTGGCGCCTGTTATTTATCGATACTACTCGATAATGTTTTTTATGCCAAGCATGGCAAGCTATATCCGCATAATACATTCGAAGTTCAGCTACGAAGTACCGCTTTTGGGCCCCCTGCAGCCAGCCGAGCGGAGGCCTATTTTAGTGGGTAAGCACGCATGGAGGCGTGCGCAAGCATCGCCTCGCCAGGGACAAGGTGAATTGCGCAGCAAGAGAGGGTGCCCTGGGGTAAGGTGTGTCGATGCGGCCCGCTAAAATCGGCCGGAGCGAGGGAACCCGTTAGGGCTAAGATGCCGGGGTGGCCTCTTTTGGTTACTTTTCTGGCCAAACAGAAAAGTGACTCGCCCGCCCGGCGAGTGAGGGCACACAAGGCTGTAATATCAACCAATGTAATCGTTTAGCACCTACAGCACTCAACAACCAACAAAACCACTCGCCTCGGGCGATACAACCAGATAACTAACCTGCCGCCATCAATGACTCTGCAATCACTTCAGGGTGCTTAAACGCAATTTTAATTAGCGCTTGAGCAGCGCCCGAGGGTTTGCGACGGCCTTGCTCCCACTCTTGAAGAGTGCGAGGCGATATGTGCAAAGCTTGCGCGAACTGTGATTGTGAAAGCCCGGTTTTAATACGAGCCGCCGCCACTTCGTTGGGTGAAACCTCCGTGGTACGTGCCACCTTGCCCGCCTTCATTTCATTAACAGACTGCAGAAGTTTGTTGCCTAGCTCCTCGCCGGACATTGTATTTTGCTTAGCCATGCTCAATTACCTCTCGGATGGATTTCAGCAAATGAGCCGGGATATTGCCGCGAACACTCTTTGCGTAAATCACCAACAACCACAACTCACCATTTTTAAGGCGAGTGAAGTAAATAACCCGTACACCGCCACTTTTACCTTTGCCTTGCCTACGCCAGCGAACCTTTCGGCAACCACCGCTGCCAGGAATAACATCCCCTACTTCAGGGTTTGCGGCCAACCAAGCGCAAAATGCACCTCGGTCTTGTTCAGACCACAGCTCTTTAGCATCTTCCGTAAAGGTGGGAGTTTCTATAACGGTGTACATTATTCAAATATACGTCAATGACGTATATACATCAAGGCAGGCGCGAAAGCTAGTTCAACAACTAGTTAATGCTGTCGTATAGCACCCAAAACACTCCGTAGCTAAAAAGCCATGGATACCGGCCAAGGCCGGCATGACGATGTAGAGCAACAAATCTGGCATGGCATCAGCTCAGCCAGCTACGAAGCGCCGCTTTTAGGGCCCCCTACAGCCAGCCGAGCGGAAGCCTATTTTAGTGGGTAAGCACGCATGGACAAGGTGAATTGCAAAGCAAGAGATGGCAGCCTGGGCTGTGCGCAGGAGCTGCCTTTTGGTTACTTTTCTGGCCAAACAGAAAAGTGACTCGCGCGCCCGGCGACTGAGGGCACACAAGGCAGCAACCTATCGTTGTAATCGTATAGCACCCAAGGCACTCCGTAGCTAAAAAGCCACTGGATACCGGCTCAAGGCCGGCATAACGAGTAGAGTAAAATCACTCGTCCCGCTCGGCGATACAGGTATATAAAAAGCTACCGCCGCCAAAGGCGAGCAACCAACCAATTACGGCTCCACCGTCACAATCACCCGCTCATAGCGCGTCAATGGTGGCAGACCGCGATCGGTAACTTTAACAATAAAGTGTAACTGCTCGGGTTGTTCTACCTCGGGGGCGCGCACGTGCACTCGTACCATGTTCTCGGCGCTGTTAATCGCCACCGCGTCTTTCATACTGCCGGCTTCTGGATAGTTAAACCACCAGTATTGTAAGCTGTCGCCATCTGGGTCGTAGCTGCCACGAGCATCCAAATGAAAATAACTGCCAGAGGTAACCGACACTTGCCGGGGGTGCTTAAGTACCACCACTGGCGGGTGATTAGCTTCGGCATAAGACTTAGTGCCCCAGTCCATGCGCGCGGCAAAGTCATTTTGAAATTCATCTCGCCAGCGCCATAAAGTGGTGCGGAAATCACTAAAGGCTATACTACCCTGACCGGTTGCTCGGCCAAAAGGCCGCGCTATTGGCGGCGTATAGTTATCGACCGCGTTGGTCCAAATAGGGCGTGTTTCGGCCGCTACTGGTACTCCGCCGGTAAAACCTTTGGGGTCTAAATCTTCCAACTTGGGCGTATATAACTCATAGCGACCGCCCCAACCACCCCAGCTTGGCTGCTCCGGCACGCTTAAGCCTGTGGGTATTAAATTGAGCCACGCTGGAGTATCACCCTCTACCCCATAGGCAACATCTGGGTAGAGCATGCCCAACGGCCCGTGGGACTGCTGAATATTATCCGCCAACCATTGATTGCTAATAGTCGTACTATCAATGCCATCCACCACACTGCTAATACCGGTCCATGTAGCCGCACCATAACCGCCGGGGCTGACAACATAAAACAGCTCGGGAAAGTTCTGCCGCATCCAAGGGCCAGAGTCATCTTGATCTGAGATTGTGTAAACGCGCAACTTGGCGATCAATCGCTGTAGCTCGTCTGTGCTTTTGGTTTCGCGCAGGCGATACAGCGCTTGTGCCAAGGTATTGGGGCCGCCCCATACCGAGATCCACAAAGGCCGCTCATCGTCGCGCTCTAGCGCCTTAATAATCCAATCAGAACCCTCGGAGTCTTGCTTGGGGCCAACCCCTTGCATGCCATAAACGGGGAGCCCTTGTTTCACTAACGCACGCAATGTTTTGGCTTTGGGGTAGCCTTTCTCATGCTTTATGAGGTTATCGCGCACCTCGGCGTAACCATCAATAATTTTATGGATAGTCTCTGGCGCAACCATGGCCTGCTGATGAATCGAGGTGGTGGCTACCAACCCTTCTAAATCGATCACGTTGACGTAGTGCAACAGTCGTACAAGTGTTTGCGCATCGTCAGGATCAGCCTCAATATCCGTTAACACCAACAACCGCTGGCGCAACTCGGGCTGCGCCGCCGCTACATTTGGTTTACTTAACACATCAGCCGACAGCAGGGCCAATAACGCAAAACACCAAGTGGCAGCGCAAGTCCGCAAGAAACGGGGTAAAGTCATCATAATTAAGCTCTCAATATTGATTATTATTGGCCAATAACACTTCGAACGTCTCTGATCATACCTTATGGTCAGCAAGACCTAAAGACAGCACAATGCAACTTTACCCTCGAATGGCCCAACCAGATAGCTAGCTGCAGTGAGTTTTTAACATTGATGTATCACCCCAGTTCTGGGACAATCGCGCGCTTCTTGCTAATGCTCGGATTTAATACAATTTCTGAGCGGGCAAACACCACCACTCACCACAGGATCTCGCGTGCTCACTACCGCTAATATCACCATGCAGTTCGGCGCCAAGCCGTTATTTGAAGACGTTTCCGTAAAATTTGGCAACGGCAATCGCTACGGCTTAATTGGCGCTAATGGTTGCGGCAAGTCGACCTTTATGAAGATCCTCGGGGGCGATTTAACCCCTAGCGCAGGCAATGTATCGCTCGACCCTGGTGAGCGCATTGGTAAGCTGCGCCAAGATCAGTTCGCCTTTGAACAGTACTCTGTAGTCGATACCGTTATTATGGGTCACGCCGAGCTGTGGAAGGTGAAAGAAGAGCGTGACCGCATTTACAGTTTGCCCGAGATGAGCGAGGCAGACGGTATTCAAGTGGCTCATCTTGAAACTGAATTTGCCGAGATGGATGGCTACACCGCCGAGTCTCGTGCCGGCGAACTGCTGTTAGGCTTAGGCATTGGAGTCGATCAACACTTTTCGCCAATGAGCGAGATATCCCCCGGCTGGAAATTGCGGGTATTGCTGGCCCAAGCGTTGTTCTCTGATCCCGACGTACTACTGCTGGATGAGCCAACCAATAACTTGGACATTCACACTATTCACTGGCTGAGCGAAATGCTCAACCAGCGCAGTAGCACCATGGTTATCATCTCGCACGATCGGCACTTTTTAAACAGTGTCTGTACCCATATGGCCGATGTCGACTACGGTGAGATTCGTCTCTACCCCGGCACTTATGATGATTATATGACCGCCGCCACGGCTGTGCGTGAGCGCCAATACGCCGACAACGCCAAAAAGAAAACCCAAATTGCCGAACTGCAATCGTTTGTGAGTCGGTTTTCGGCCAACGCCTCTAAGGCCAAGCAAGCCACCTCGCGCGCCAAAAAAATCGACAAAATTCAGTTAGAGGACATTAAGCCCTCTAGCCGAGTTAACCCGTACATTCGCTTTGAGCAAGACAAAAAGCTGCACCGTTTAGCACTAGAAGTACACAACCTGAGCAAAGGTTTTGATGAAGGTCCATTGTTTAAGCCATTCGATTTAATGGTAGAAGTGGGCGAGCGTATTGCTGTTATTGGTGAAAACGGCGCGGGTAAAACGACTTTACTAAAAATATTAAAAGGTGAACTCACCCCTGACGCAGGCACTGTTAAATGGTCCGAGAATGTTCAAATCGGTTACTACGCACAAGACCACAGCAGTGATTTTACTAACAACGAGACCCTGTTTGATTGGATGAGCCAGTTCAAACCAGTAAATGGCGATGAACAACTGATTCGCGGCACTCTGGGGCGACTGCTGTTTTCTAACGATGATATTAACAAGCGCGTTAAAGTGATCTCTGGTGGTGAGCAAGGCCGCATGATTTTTGGCCGCCTGACACTGCAAAAACCTAACGTTATGCTACTGGATGAGCCCACCAACCACTTGGATATGGAGTCAATCGAGTCGCTTAACTTAGCGTTAGAGAACTACCCCGGCACGCTAATTTTTGTCAGTCACGACCGCGAGTTTGTATCATCGCTTGCCACCCGCATTTTAGAAATTACCGATAATAAAATTATCGACTTTTCGGGCACCTATGATGAATACTTGGCGAGCAAAGGCATACAGGGATAACCTAACCCGCGCTCAGACTGGCTATTTGTGGATGTATCACAACCAACATTAAAGAGTTACCACGTTAGAGGCAGCGCATGCAGTCTCTAACGTGTCTCTTAAACACTTTGTTAGTGTGCCGCGTTAAGCGGTGCAAACCAAACACGCAGTTGCCGCATTGCACAGCCCAAAATCAACCTTGCCGTATACTGTTCAGCCAACAAAGCTAATCATTTTCCTCATCAACGCTACTGCTGATCTCGGGGCGCAAACAAAGCCACACCAGCACGGTACACATCGTCAGCAATAACCCACATTTAAACCATACCTGCATTGCCGACAACACAATCAGCACACCACTCATACTCATAGTAATGGCCGCCAAATATTTGGCTCGCCGAGGCACCGCACCGTGGCGCTGCCAGCGAAGTATGGGCGGGCCAAAACGCGGGTGACGCAACAACCACTGATTAAACGCGGGCCAACCGTGGTTTGAGGCCCAAGCACCTAAGATTAAAAATACTGTGGTCGGCAACCCAGGCACTACTACTCCAAGCAACCCTACGCCAACAAACATTAAGGCGAGAGCACGCCAAATAAAAAGCATTAGCACCGAGTAACCTGAGGGCAAGCAGTCCACGTGGCGAATAAATACACAAAAGCAGCCGCTAATGGTTTTTGCAAAACGAGGGTTATAGCGTGCAAAAGAGAGTCACCTGCATTTTTATTACGTGTTGCGATAATTATACCTAAATGCCGAGCCCAATCACTCATCACCACACTTGCTCTCTCACTTTAATCCCACTAAGAAATACAACTGATGGCGATACATGGAAAGCCGACGAATCATTTAGCTCCGAGTGACACATGATGCAATATTGAGGATAATATCAATATTAACTAGTAATAAAGTAATAAAGTAATAATAGAACAATAAAAACATAATATATGTGCCGAGAGAAAAGAGTTACAAGAGTAAGCTCTTACAGGATCACCCAAAAAGGAGATAAAAATGATAAAACAAGGTATTACCGCACTATTGGCTATTGCTACCTTCAGCCTTGCGATGACCGTATCGGCAGGTGAGGTTGATGTTAAAAAATTGAGCAAAACAAAATGGCTTAAGCTTGAGACAGCTAATTTTAGTGTTATTACTGACGCCAACGAAAAAAAAGCCCGCCAAATGGTGGACGAACTGGAGCGGTTTCGTCATTTTATGGCATTACTGCTTGGCTATACTCAAAAAGACTCCAGCATCAAAACACCGGTGATTCTGGCTAAGAAAAAAAGTACCCTGCGCGCGATGGGCATACCAAGGGACTATGCTGGGGTCTTTATTAAGCGTAGCGACGAAGAGTATGCCATTTTTGCCAACGCCCGACGTTTTAGCAGCGCCAGTAGCGGCAAAAGCAATTGGGGACGATTAGTTGTACTGCATGAACTAGTACATTTACTAATTAACAACTCTTCCTTAAACCTTGCCAGTCCGCCTTGGTACAACGAAGGGATTGCCGAGTATTTTGGTACCTACATGGAAAAACGCGGCAACATTGTGCTCGGAGACGTGTCGCTATTGAAAAATCGTTTTCGCTCCATGATAGACAATATGGGCCGTGCCGAGAGTGTCGATACCGAAGCACTGTTTAAAACCAAACAAGAAGCCCTAGGTATTACAGACGAGAGATCTCGCGATCAACATGAATTCAGCGCAAAATTCTATGCCCGATCCTTTGCCGTTGTACACTACCTAAATTCTGATACCAAGCTTAACGATAAGTTATTTCGTTATTTACATTTAATTAACAAAGGATACTCAGTGGATGAGACGTTTAAGCATGTGTTTGAAATGGAGTTTTCTGAAATGGACAAGCTCGTCGATGATTACATTAACAGCCGATATGTAATGGGCCGAGTATTTCCGATGGATGTAGAAGGTGGAATAAAATTCCCAGAGTTTCACCATACAATAGTATCCATCGACCAACGTGAAGCTACAGAGTTTCTAGTATCCAAAATTGCTATGTTTTCGGAATCTTTTCTCGGTGAGGGCAACCGTGAGAAAATGCTTACCGATATTAAAACTATATACCCAGATGTGAATCAGCAATAACTCTTAGAAAAAACCGAGGGCATAAGGCATGCCCTCGTATAGCCTATTATTCTCAAGCAACATTAAGCGGGCTCGACCACTAAACACCCGTCATCGGTTTCGGCCACCACTACAATAGCATCGCCGTGGTGCAATGGTTGATTGGTCTTCGCCGGCCAGCGCTTATCATTCACCAAAACATAACCATCTTGAGTGAAGTTCACCATAGCCTCGCCCTGCTTGCCTACCAGCGACTTCCTTCTGATTGGCTTGCCCGACAAGCCCCGACCAATCAGGTAAGTTGCCAGTAAAATAGCGGCACTAACGCCCACACCAACCGCTAACACGGTATTGCGGTACTCTGCCGTTAAAGGCAAATCAAACAAGTTTAACCCTCCCAGTACAAAGGCAATCGCCCCGCCTATGCCCAGCACGCCCAAGCCGGCCACAAACAACTCAGAGAACATCAGCGCTAGCCCTAAAAACAGCAAGCATAAAAAACCCATATTAACAGGCAAAGCTTGAGTACCGACTAACCCCAAAATGACCGAGATAGAACCCAGAACCCCAGGAAAAGTTAAACCGGGGCTGAGAATTTCAATAAAAATAGCGAGCATCCCCAAAGAGATCAACATATGCGCGATCTGTGGGTGGGCAATCAATGCTAATAAGCGGTCGATCATCCGCGGAGTAACCTCCACCACCGCACGACCGGCAAGCTTTAGCGTGTGCGGCTCACCGTGAAACTGAATCTCACTACCATCAAGGCTCGACAACAGTAGGGATGGCTCGGCCACCACGCGATCAATAACCTGCGCCTGTAACGCCTCAGTGGCCGTTACGCTCTGGGCCTCAGAGACAAAACGTTCTGCCAGCTCGACGTTGCGACCTCGGCTTTGTGCAATAGTACGCATCAGGGCGCGGGAATCGTTCATGACCTTTTTGGCCATAGTGCCTTTTATGTCATTGCCATCGCCAGCCACCGGCGAGGAGGCCCCTACGGTGGTGCCGTTATTCATCACAGCCACATGGGTGGACAATAAAATAAACGCACCCGCCGAAGTAGCACCCGCCCCCGAAGGCCCGACATAACCGATCACCGGTACCTGCGATTCGCCAATAACACGAACCATATCCCGCGTGCTGCTTAGCAACCCACCAGGGGTATCGATACGCACCACCAACGCGGCGGCGCTGTTAAGCTCTGCCATGTTAATGGCGTGCTGTAACACCCCAAAAGTGCCGGGGCCGATAACGCCCTGGATACTGACTTGGTAAACGGGTGCTTGGCGAGTAGCACCCTGCCCTAAAACCCAACCAGTAACGCCCATCAACACCAACAGCAAAAATACCGCTAGACGGAACGGACGCAAACACCTGCGGTTATTGCTCTGGCGTAACAACATTTGCAGAACTTCCGGTATCAATATGTAAATCCAACGCTTGCAACAGCTGGCTCATATTGGTTAGGTCGGCCGGTAAGATCACCGACGTATGGGCATCGGCTAGGTGGCCGATATTGTCGATAAACTTCTCCGACATATTGAGCTTAATAGCCTCTTCACCGCCCGGTTGGACAATTGCGTGACCAATTTTTTCCAGTGAGCTGGCCGTGGCCATAGCAAGCGATAATATTTCTGATGCACGCCCTTCTGCTTCGTTAACCAGTCGTTGACGCTCACCTTCAGAGAGGTTAATCAGCTCGCGCATAGTACCTTCAGAGGTATTGATGCGGCTCTGCTTGTCACCTTCGGCACGCGCTAAAATAGCTCGGCGTTCACGCTCTGCAGTTACCTGTTTTTCCATGGCATTTTGCACACTGTGCGGCGGTTTAATGTTCTTAATCTCATAGCGGTGCACATGTACGCCCCAAGCTTCACCCGCTTTATTTAGAGTGTCCACCACCGCTTGGCTGATCATGTCCCGCTCTTCAAAGGTTTTGTCCAACTCTAGCGTACCAATTACCGAACGAGTCGTCGTCATCGCCAATTGCATTGCCGCAAAGCGATAGCTAGTTACGCCATAAGTCGCTTTAACTGGGTCTGACACCGACATATAAATAACACCATCTACTTGCACTTGCACCTCATCGCGTGAGAAACACTCCTGCGGTGGTACATCAATGGTTTCTTCTCGTAAGTCTTGCAGCGCAATGACTTTATCGATAAACGGCGTTAAAACATGAAAGCCAGGCCCAAGGGTTGCTTTGTACTTACCCAAACGCTCAACAATCAATGTGGTACGAGTCGATACAATACGTATAGAGCGAAACAGCTGCACTATAATGGTAAAAAAGATAATGCCCCATACGGCAAAATTAAACATATCTATGGGATTCATTTGACCAGTGTTCATTGAAACTCTCCTTTTAGTGCTGCGGTGCTTCCTGCAGAAACAGCGGCGCCGGTCCCAAGGTTTTTACCTAAGGCGGTTAGTATGCCTTTGATATGGGCCAAGTCGGCGGGCAGCACAGAGATATCCGCGCCTTGCATTACCTCACCCGTGCGCCCAATAAAATCTTCAACTAAACGCATTTTTACCGCGTAATCGCCACCGGGTTGTTTAATTGCCCGAGCCACACTTTGTAAACCTTCGGCCGAGGCTACCGCCAGAATTTCAATTTCGCTGGCGCGCCCTTTTGCTTCATTAATACGCTTTTGTTTCTCGCCCTCAGAAATATTGATCGCCTCTTGACGATAGCCTTCAGAAACCAGAATCTTAGATTCTTTGCCAGCCGTAGCTAAAGTAATATCGGCCCGTTTTTCACGCTCGGCTTCCATTTGTTTTTCTAAGGTATGAACGACCTGAGCCGACGGCTCGATATTTTTAATTTCATAGCGCATGACTTTAATGCCCCAAGGATCCGACGCTTTGTCGATTTCCCGCACGATGGATTCATTCAACTTATCGCGTTCATAAAAGGTATCCCCCAAGGTGAGCTTGCCAATCTCCGAGCGCATGGTGGTTTGCGCCAAATTAACACTGGCCATTTGATAATCGCCAATTCCGTAGCTGGCTCTTTTGGCATCCATCACCTTTAAATACACCAAGCCATCTACCGCGACTTGGATATTATCTCGGGTAATACAACTTTGGGCCGGAATATCAAACACTTGCTCACGAATCTCATGGCGATAGGCGACTTTATCTAAAAAAGGCACCACCACATGAAAGCCCGGCTCTAGTACTCGCCGGAAGTTACCAAAGCGCTCCAGCACACAGGACTGACGCATGGGGACAATAATCATCAGGTTCCAGACAAAAATGCCGGCCACAATGACAAAAATGGTTAAGGCGGTAAACATGAGTTGCTCCTTGATTAAAAGTACCGGCGAAGGTTTCAACGCCGGCGATGATTATGGGTATTACTCCATTGGTTTTTCGTTTTGGTTTTCGGGCGAATCGAGAGCCTCGACAGTCCACCGTAAATTATCACGAAACACTACACGTACACGGGTTCCCGCCTCTAGCGCTTGATTTTGGTCTTGGTGATAATTCTTAGCGTTCCAAGTACTGCCACGGAACATAATGCGCCCCTCGCCACCGGGGGGAATGGTCTCGGCAACCTCTACAATCTGGTCGTAGGCGTCTAAATCCTCATCTGTTCCACCGCGCTCTACTTGGGCCGGAATAAGCTTTTGTACCACACCGCGCAAGCCGAACAGCAAAAGTAGCGATCCGACAAACCAAGCGGTAAACGCCTGTATCCAGCCGTCAATAAAGCCGGTAAAAAGCAACAGCGCAACCAGCGAAGCACCAAGGCCAAGAAAAAACACGATGCCACCAGGCAACAGAATTTCTAACACCATCAGTACAATACCGGCGATAAACCACAGGGTGGAGAGTTCGTATTCCTGCATGCAAAAGCCCAAAGATCCATTGGTTATAGTTTATGTCACAAGTTAACCTGATTGAGCCGCCAAATTCCAGCAGAAACTCTCATAACGCGGTAACTACTCTGACGACAAAGAATCTGCACCAGATATACGGCAACAAAAGACCAAAAGACACGTTACTTGCCGAAAGATCGATTTAGGTTGAAAATCACTCAGGTTCAAACGGCTAGATGCCCACCAGATCAAACCTAAGCGACCATTGTTAACCCCCTAAATGGCTATGGCTTCACTACAGGCTATCGTGGTCGGCCAATCTCTCTCATTATGTCTCGCCAAGACAAGATGCCGATAGGCCTTTGAGCTTCATTAACAATTGGAATACACGATATTTTGTGTGAATTGAAGATATCCACCGCCTCTCTTACCGTAGAATCTGCCGTTAACGATATAGGCTTGCGTGTCATTATTTGATGTGCTCGTTTGTTCAAAGAGGCTAAATCTTTAGTAGTAGCGGCTATAGTGTCTATATTTGGGCTAATCGATTTGAGCAGATCTCGATCAGAAATAACACCAAACAAACGCTCATCCTCGACCACCAGCAGGTGATGAAAACCCGTCTGATCAAACAGCTCTTTAAGCCGACTAAGTCGATCGTCCATTTTTACAACAACTACGTTTTTGCTCATTATTTTACTAATTTTCATTAACTGCCCCTTACAAATTCAGCATTAACGTCGGGTAATATGCATCGCCATAAAAACTCTTAATCTAGTCATACGTGAGCCTGACACCAATGATTTAGGTTTCTTCCGTTTCACTGTATCTGAAAATCATACCCTTGATGCCTTCGCTGCGACTCAGAGATTCGTGCCCCTCCTTCGCTAATTGCGGTTACATAATAGGTATAAAAATACCCCGATGTTAAGTTTTCCGTAAAATCCTGTAAGACTAGACTAGCATCAGTAACCTCAGGCATATCGGCCCAAGCAAAAAGCGTGTCATTCCCTAAATAGTCATTAAGATTAGCTTTTTGCTGAACCTGAACTCGATAATATGAGGCTTCGGGATAAGGCTCCCAAGCGAGTACTATGGGCTCATCAAGCGTAACAAGTTTTGTTTTTACGCGTTTCACCACCGGCTTTACAAACTGTAAATCAAGCCCTTCGCCCGGCTCACCCTCCGCCACAAGAAAACGATCAGACCTGTGCTGATTCATCGGGCTAATAATCAAGCCAGGCAAAGCACCATCTGTCGTATCACTATCCAATTGAAACCCATTCACTTGGTACTCGCCAAAGGGGACCGCAATACGGTACTCACCGGCAGCGTCAGTCGTTGCCCACTGGCTATATACCGCACTATTTAAACCAAGGCGTAACCTCAACCCCTCTACCCGCTTACCATCACCGACCACAACACCGCGGATCTCCCCAGCCCCGGCAGCAAGCACATTATTATCGATATCGGAGATATTACCCGAAGAAACACCGGTAGAGCCAAGGTAGCCCTCAACAATAGGCGGCGGCGTATTAATTTCATCACTGGCAAAGTCAGTTGAGGTAAAAGAACGACCAACGGCTTCATCAAAAAAGTAGGACACAGCTAACATTTGCACAAAAACAAATGCAATACCAAAACCTAAGCCAAACATTAAACCTTGCAAGATTTTTTTGAAAAGTCCCTTCATATTTTTACATACTCCATTTATTGTTAACTGCAATAATTAACCGTATTTATAGATAATTTTTATTGGTCTATTAATTTAGGCCGTATACCTGAATGTGTGTATTGCTTAACCGAGAGTCACAATTCGCTTATAAATTTATAGCTAGAAACTTAAGTCCGCAATTTTTATACTAAGCAGGAAAAATCACCGCGTTACTCCCCTCTTGCCACGGCTGGAACTTGGTCATACTTTGTACAAACAATGATTGCTGCAACCAATACTGCAGCCACTGCTGCAGGTTTGGGTAAGGTAGACGGTAAAATACCTCGCGATCCACATGGGCAAATTGACGAACAAACGGCATAATGCCGATATCGGCAATACTCGCATTAGCCCCTAACAAAAAGCGGTTGCTAGCCAACAAGCCTTCCAACACCTGTAAAAAGCCTTCGCCTTTTAAGCGATAATCAGCCTGGGGCATCTCGGGGTGACGATCGGCGTATTTGTAGCGATCCAGCCAGTACTTAAAATCGTTATCGTTTTGTTCGATCAAGGCGTTGGCCTGCGGCAAAATTTTTTCATCCAACAACTTTTGCGGATCTTGCTGCTCTAGCGCCCATACCATTATGTCGCGGCTCTGCTCTATTACCCTGCCACCCAGCATCTGCAACACGGGCACCGTGCCTTTCGGGCTAATGGCCAGCATCTGCGGTGGTTTGTTTTTTAATACAACCTCTCGCAGTTCTACTTGTAAGCCGGCAAATAACAAGCCGAGACGAGCGCGCATAGCATAAGGGCAGCGACGAAAAGAGTACAAACAATGGTATTTTGCAGTCATGGGGTTTGGTAATGGGCTGATAATAGTTTATGGCGGTAAGAGTAGAGTCGCTGATGCCAAGCTCTGGGTCAAGTCATCCAAGTAAAAGACAAACAAAGAGATGAACGGAACAAAACCATCCGCACCCGATCAGAGCAAGCAACCCAAACCACGTGTTAAAGTGGCAACAAGTAAAACCTTTTTAGCAACTGACAGGATTCCCTATGCACAAGATTCAGATCGATATCGTCTCTGACATCGCCTGCCCTTGGTGCGCGATCGGCTATGCGCGGTTAGAGCAAGCGATGCACAAGCTAGCACCTGGGTACGAGTTTAACGTGCAGTGGCACGCGTTTGAGCTAGACCCGGACCACAGCGGCGCGGGCGAGCCTATCCTGCCTGCCTTAGTGCGTAAATACGGCAGCACCGAGGCCGACATGCGCGCCAATCAAGATCAGATGATGCAAATCGCCACTGACCTCGGCATCAACTTTGAAAAGCTGCAAGAGCGCTTTACCTGCAATACTTTTGATGGTCACCGGCTGGTTAAATGGGCCGGCGAGCAAGGCCTACAAACACAAATGAAACAAGCGTTGTTTGATGCTTACTTTGGCAAAGCCGAAGACGTTTCCAAGCACGACGTTCTGTTGCATTGCGTTGCAAACCTTGGCCTTGATACCACGCAAGCGCGCGCAATCTTAGACTCCGACAAATACGCCACTGCCGTACGGGATGACGAAACCACCTACCAGCAGGCCGGTGTTAGCGCCGTGCCGGCGTTTATCATCAACAATAAGTACCTGATTTCTGGTGCTCAAGAAGTCGATACATTGGTGCAAGCGTTTCAAGATATTAGTGCCGAGACCGAATGAGCGAGCGAGGATGCGCAATGCCAAAAACTTCTAAAGCCGAGCAGCAAGCCATTTTGGCACGGCTGGATAAGTTCAGCCGGCTAACCGACAGCAGCATTGCGATTCCGTTTACCAACTTTCGGATTGGTGCCGAGGCCATTATAGGCTTGATACCCGTGGTGGGTGATTTAACCGGTCTGCTGCTATCGGGTTACGTCTTACTCGAGGCGCACCGCGCTGGCGCAAGCCGGTCAATAAAGCTGCGCATAATAGCTAACATGGGTATTGATTTTCTCGGCGGTTTGGTGCCTGTGGTAGGTGATGTGTTTGATGCACTTTTTAAAGCCAACACGCGCAACACACGTTTGTTAAGAAATTATTTAGAAAAACAACAGTAGCAATCGTGCAGTGATAGATGTTCGGCGGAGCAAAGACACACTTTGGATAACCCATTAAGCGATCAAATACTGACTTAAATCCAAGTATCGATTTAAACCAAAGGCACAAACAAAGTACCTTTGGTTTAACGGCGTTGATTTAACAGCGTCGGCTTAAGACAGGATTAATCGATTCAGAAGGGCTTTTGAATACCAAACTCAAAGCCGGCACTTTCATAATCATCGGCACCAAAGCATCCTGATCGTCATCCAAACGCGCCGCTGGGAGTTAACACTGTGTTGTCATAATTAATTTGTCCTGCCACTTTAACCGCCGCAAGCAAGCGCTGTGTATCAAACGCTTCACGCGAAGCGCCTCGGAGACACCCGCAGCCCTGCAAATAGCATTAATGGTAGGGACGGTATCGACAACAAAACAAATTTCAATAAACTCGCTCGCCCTGCGAAAGGTGTGGTACGCACTCCCATTGCGCCGGAACTAACACCCGCGCCTCTTGTAAAATTAAAGGTCACATAAGACGTCTGAGCGCCTGCAGGAACGTATAGATCATACTCGGTGCGCTCGGGTATAAAAAACATAGCGGCACCGTCATCACCGTCTAAATCAGAAAAACGTAAGCCTTGCTCGGGAGTGCTATAAGACAGGGCACAAAACCCCGGCGGAGTAATGCCCAACTTATGCACAGAGGCCAACTGTGTCTCTTGTACCCCTCGCTCGCAACCTACAGCCGCCGTTTCCATCTGAGCCAATTGCTTGCCAGCGCCCAAGGCGGCACTCCATCGTAACCCAAGGCTGCAGCGCGGCCTGCGTAGCGGCATCCTCGATACATGTTGAGCGGTAGTTGCTTCTATTTTGGGCGGGTAAACGTTCAGCCGTTATTAGGCACCATAATTTTAACTGCCGCTATCATACACTCAGCTTATCTTAAAGCGCTAATGTAAAATGAACGATACTGGGCTATCGCCAAGTCCTACACGTCGGTACCCGCTGACTTATAAAGCGGCTACTAATATAGAACCTAGCCTTACCCCTTCACGCCCGATAAAACCGATTCGAAATCCAAGCCTAACATGCAGTGCAGCCAGAACTTAGGACACACATAGGCATGCTTATGCAGAACAACAAACTGAAGCTAAAAAGTATTCACTAAATATAAGATTAATAAAGGCAGGCTCTTAAAGATAAAGCTCGATAGCCTTTAGCTACCTCTGTTGCTCGGTTGACTGAAGGCGCATCCAGTTGCATATTTTAAAAATACGAACCCTCATTCCGTGCATATCTAGTGTCACTACGGTGAAGCACTGCCTCACATCACAATTTATTCTTGACAGGAATCATAGCTTTACTACACTCAAAGAAAATAAAACGGATATAACGGACATGGATAAGGTGAAAAAAATGAAATATTTTAATCGTCGTATTTTTATTAACGTTATCATTAAGGCCTCTGTTCTTTGTTTTACCCCGTTAGTATTTGCCTCCTCCGAGACTGGCAACTTTGACGTTACCCTTACAATCACATCATCCTGCAGCATTAACACCGCCACCGACGGCAATGTAGCTTTTGGTAATCAAGCATCCTCGGCAACCAATATCCAAGTCAGCACGGCCTCTATAGAGGTTAGTTGCACACAAGGTACACCCTACACCCTAGCATTAAATAACGGAGCCAATGCAGATGCGACTTCGCGGCGCATGATAGGCCAAACAGTCGCTACTGATTTTGTCCCTTACGAACTCTACTTAGATACTTACACAACATTGTGGGGGGATGGCGTTACTTTTGGTGCGGTTAAAAGTGGCTTGACGGGGAATGGTACAACACAGAGCCACGCTATATATGCTCAAGTCCCTAGTGCCAACGCTTCCGCACAAGATTACAAGGACACTGTGACTGCTACAATAACGTGGTGAGCTATAATTTCACGACAATAAAGTTTCTTTTTGAAACTGCAGTGAGGCACTTGCTACAGAGGGTAACAATACTATCCCTTATGCTGACCGGTTCTATCTGCGAAGCTAATATGCAAGTATCTCCTACCCAAGTATTTGTTGTTGCAGAGCACAGCGCCTCAGGCATAACACTGCTTAACACCGGGGGAGAAGATTTATATGCACAAGTTCGTGTCTTTGAATGGCAGCAACAAAACGGCGAAGAGAAACTACTGCCCACTCGTGCAATCGTGGCGAGCCCTCCGATGCTGCAACTCGCCCCTGGCGTTAACCAACTTGTACGAATCGTACGAAATGGGGCGCCTCCCACGGATATCGAAAGCAGTTTTCGAATCATTATCGATGAGCTACCAGTAAATCTCGAGAGAGCCAAGCAAGCCACTAATAATACCCTCAGCACCCCAACCAATGGCTTACAATTTCGGTTACGTTATTCTATTCCAGTCTTTTTAGAACCGCCTAAACAAATTGCCATGCAGCCGATACTGAGCACTCAATTAATAAAAGAAAAGGACGGATATTTTTTACGCATCAGTAATGGTGGTAATAGTCATGCTCATATTACTGATCTTACCTGGAAGCAAGACCAACAGCGAATCAGTATAGCCTCGGGGCTTGCAGGTTATGTCTTGCCGGGGCAGCAACGACAATGGCGACTAGATGATAATCTAAGTTTGATTGGTGGTGGTGAATTTACAGCAAGGATAAACGGTGAGCTGCTCGATCGCACTCTTATCTCTATCACCGAGACAAATTAGTCTAACTGGAGGGATTTTTCTGGCATTGCTCACAGCTGATGTATTCGGCGAACAATATTTAACCGACCTTGAAACTCACCATTTCTCTCACGATGTTTCAGACTATTCTTCTCAAGCCGATATTACCCTGTACCTTGAGGTGATCCTCAATCAAACACGCTACCCTAGGCTGCTACCTATCATCCAACGAAACCACGAATTATTTGCCAAAGTCGGCGACCTACAACAATTAGGGTTTATCGTTAACGATGCTGTAGGCACTGACAACATCGCATTAAGCTCACTAGCCGGGCTTAAAGTAAATTATTTAGTTAGCACACAACAACTAAAGCTCACCGCCCCACTATCGTTATTATCGCTACCCGTCACCACACTCTGGGCAGACTCATCGCAGAACGCCCCTAAAGCAACAGCATCACCCGGCGTTTTATTTAATTATGATCTTTACTTCAATCAAGATAATAAACATCGTTTAGCCTCTGCCGCCACTGAGTTTCGTATCTTTGGCTTTGGCAACGGCGTCTTTAGCCATACATCAACCACTCACGCCGAGCAAGCCGAAGACAGCTCTTGGGAAAGTAAAACAGTCGCTCTTGATACTTTTGGCGAATGGTCGTTCCCTGAAAATGCAACACGCTTAGTTATCGGCGATTCTATCAGTGGCGGACTTAACTGGTCCCGCTCGCTTCGGTTTGGTGGTATTCAGTTTAGTCGCAGCTTTAAATTACAGCCTTATCGCACCACCTCACCACTGGCATCTTTTATCGGCAAGGCAACCTTACCCTCATCGGTCGAACTTTACATTGACGGCATCCGTCGATATCAATCTAATGTACCTACCGGACCATTTGAATTAAATTCCGCGCCCAAAATTACCGGCACAGGTCAAGCGCAAGTCGTAACCACCGACATTCTCGGACGCTCTACCACAATCGATATCCCTTTTTACAGTACGCAACAATTACTGGCTAAAGGTTTATCAGACTGGACGGTTAATGTTGGCGTTGCACATAAAGATTACGGTGTTCGCTCTTTCTCGTATGGTGATGAGCCGAGCGCCACAGGTAGCATTCGTTACGGATTGAACAACCAATTGACAATGGAAGGTCATGCTGAAACCGGAGGCCGCCTCATCAATGGTGGTATTGGCGCTGTTTGGCAGCCTGGCTTGGCGGGGGTTATCAGCCTTGCTCACACACATAGTGACGAGAACGGGAAGACTGGGCACCAAACAGCATGGCGTTATAGCTGGAATAACTCACGCTTTAACTTCTCTGCAGCTAGCCAGCGCACTTTTGGCAATTATCGTGATTTGGCCACCCACTATGGTCCTTTACCCTCCCGGCTTAGCGAGCAGGTCTTAGCCAGTCTATATACACCTCACTTAGGTAATATTGGTATCAGCGCAACGCGCTTTGACTATAGCGATAGCAATGAGCCGCTATCACGCTATGCTGGGGTGTACTGGAGTCATAACATCGGCGGCAGGGTTTCTCTCAACTTATCCTATAATCAAAACCTCAATGACAGTAAAGACTGTAACCTGCAATTCGGTATTAATGTCAGTTTTAACCGTGATTACCAACTCAGCACTACGGCACAGCGCCACGCTCAAAAAAATAATTATCAAGCCAGTCTACAGCGAACTTTACCCAGCGATGGCGGCTCTGGCTGGCGCCTGCAAACCGGTAAAAATAAAAACGCGACCAACGCCTCAGCCCAAGGTAACTGGCTGGGAAATTATGGCCGCATTGATGCCGGTATAGCGCATACTGAGAAACACAATACTGGATATGCCCAAGCGAGCGGCAGTCTTGTATTGATGAACAATCAAGGTTTTGCGTCACGCCGCATCAATGATGGCTTTGCAGTGGTCTCTACAGATGGCATATCAAACATGCCGGTCAAACTAGAAAATCGTCTAATAGGTTACACAAACGATAGCGGTAATCTATTAGTGTCACGGCTTAATACTTGGCAGCGTAACAGGCTGTCAGTTGATCCGATGGATTTACCTGCGGACAATACAATTACTATCATTGATAAAATCGTAACACCAAGTGATCGTGCCGGGACATTAGTGCAATTTTCGATAGAAAAAGTTCGAGCCGCCACTGTAATTTTAACCGACATTAACGGTCAGCCACTGCCCATTGCTAGCCAAGTTCAACAAACCGACGGCTCCGACAAGCTCATATTTGTTGGTTTTGATGGCCAAGCCTATATTCAAAAACTACAAGATCATAATCAACTGCGTGTGATCACGCCTAACGGCATCTGTCACGTCGAGTTTGATATTCCCAAAAACGAAAAACCAAGCAGTTACATCATTGGCCCTTTCAAATGCTTAGAGGCTGCACAATGAAGCCATCAAAAAGCATCCTCTTAGGTCTAATTTTTAGCGGGTTATTGAGTTTAGCAAACAGCACATTAGCTACGACTAATTGTAACGCCAGTGCCAGTGATCTGGTTTTTGGCAACATCAGTATGGGCGCGACACAAAATAATACAGCAACGGTCAACATCGAGTGCAATACCTTTGGCCTGTCTTTACTGGCGACCGCTCGAGTACGGATGTGCCTAAATATTGATGCCGGTGTAGCCACTAACAGCACCGTAAACGCACGAACAATGAGCACCGCATCATTAGAGCAAGTACAGTTTCAAATTTATCGCGATGCAGGACGCTATCAAACTTGGAGCAATACTGTAGCAAGCGATGTCGATATTGACCTACAGTATTCCGTTCCTGTGCTAGGTGGTTCAGGTACAACTTCCGCCATCTTATATGGGCAAATACCTGCACAACTTGCCTTGGCAACAGGTAATCATCAGAACTCTTTCGTTGGTGCACATACTCGCCTAGATTACCGTTATGCAGAACGCTTATTAGGCACACCCAGCTGGCCCACCAGCTGTACCTCTGGCGGAAATGGAGGTGGCAGCATTACCTTTCCCTTTAACGCTAATGCTACTGTTCCTGCTAGCTGTGTAATCGATGTTGTGAATAATCTTAATTTTGGCTCGACACCAGGATTAATCAGCAGCAACCAAGATCAAACCACCAATTTCAGCTTTACTTGTACGAAAACGACACCGTGGAAAGTATCGCTTGATGACGGCCTGCATGCTGTGGGCGCAACACGCCACATGCGCCTTGGAACAACAGAAAACTATGTCGAATACGAACTCTACCGTGACAGCGGCCGGACATTACGCTGGGGCAACACACCGGATGTCGACACGGTTAACAATGCCGGCACCGGAAGCAGCCAAAACCTGACCATTTATGGCCGCGTTCCCGCCCCGCAATCGCTCCCTAGTGGTAGCTATAGTGATACCGTGACCGTCACCATCACCTATTGATCATCAAAACTTATGAGTGTAGATACCCTTAAGACAAGTGACCTCTCAGCCACATTAAACAGCTTCCATATTTTAAATTACTGGGACGGGCGACTAAAATTAGCTAAACGTATTTCCACACCAAACTCCCGCTAACAAATAGACTATATGTAAGTATTCATTCTCCTGTTATATGTCACTTTTTTTGAGGGGCGCATAATAAAATTATTATAAGAGGTTCATTTGGCCCTGTAATCCCTCCAATAATCCCCCCATTACTAGCGGCCATATAGACGACGGAAAAGTAGCGCATTACCAAGTGACTATGAAAATAGGCTTTCGAATTGAGAACAGCTAAGGATCTTTAGCGCCTGCTGGGCTGGGCCGGCGGCCAGTCTTGCATGTTATCGTCGATGAAAAACTCATAGGAACGCTATGATTATGGGAGACTAAGCTAAGCCATATATTAAAGATTTTATTCTGTCGCAGATTCAACACCTTCACGCCCAAGAATGCTTAATGCGCCATAAGTTTGATCTGACCCCATTTATTGCCATTTATTGGTAGCGGCCCATATACCGCCAGCCGAAACAGCACCATTAACCCAGGGCAATCGGTAAGCTTTGGCTTTCAGGGCTCAGGCAGCGCCGAGACCGTTAACGTAACAGGGGACATTTGTCAGTAATGGCTCAATCGTTATAAAAAACCTCGCCGGTCTTCTGACCGGCGAGGTTTGGTTTTCTTTTTCCGTTCAGGCTAATTACATAAGTGGAGCCATATATTAATCTGGCCCACTTCTTTCGAGTTTTATTTAATTCTCGAGCACTTCTTGCCAGCTACGACCGGCGTCTGGCGAAACAAAATCTGAACCCTGACGACAATTGAGCTTGATTACGTCTTGCTCAACGGCGATATCGCAATGCCTGTTAGGCAACTTAACCTCATCCCAATCATTATCTTTGCCGTTATAGCGAAACAGAAACGTCTGCTTTTTATTCAGGTTGACGGGGTCAAATACGTAGTCACCACCAACATTATAAAAGCGTGTTTTTTCAGTTACGTATTCTGACCAGCCAATCGTGTCAAACTCAGCCGTATTGACGTCAAAAACCACACCCTTAGGGTTTGCGTCGGCCGCTCGATAATCGCGCGTCAGCGGCCCGACAAACAATTGATCTTGGTAAAAGGAAAAATGCGGAATCATATAAACTTCACTGAGCAAAACGGGCACTGCAGACCAGCTCTCACCCCGATCTTTTGATGTTTTTAAACCACCAACCCCGTCTGCCGCAAGCATCATATTGCGCGACACAGCCAATGCCGACACGTATTGGCCTTCAGCATGACCGACAGGAACAACCTCCTCATCACAATAGCAAAACAGCTGCCCAAAGTTATCCAAGAAATAGTGCTCATCAACAGAGGAGTGCTGCTCGGCGGGCAATAACGTTGCCAAGGTTTCGGTGTCAACAAAGTGCCGCGTAGAACCTTCTTTTTTGGCAATGATACCCAACTCACCAAACTCAAGATCCCCTTGTCTCTTAAGCTTTATACTGTGGGCTCGGGCAAACGCTTGACGAAGCCCTGTTAAACTCTCAGCGGGGGAAAATTTTATATCAGCGAAGCCGAAATCTTGCTCGGCCAAACTGCCATACAATTTAGGGTAGTATTGCTCTAAGTACCATTGGCCGGTTTTTTTATCCTCCAGCGCGACGATGGCCTGCTTGCCCCCTTGACGGAAAATTGCCAGTTTTCCTAGTGAAGTTACTTGGCCCGCCTTAATTGTGAAGGGGATGTGCATAGAAAGCGTAGACACATATTTCCCTTGATACCCTGAATGACGCTCGAACATAGTGAGCGCATACTGTCCAGGCGCCAAGCGAATAGCCGCTTGAGACTGCCTTAACCACCCTCTATGCTCGCCGCTAATGTATACACCTCCATAATCCCATTCACCCGCAGTGGAAAAAAACAATATACCGTCATCTCCCACCGGCTTATCTTCTAGTGAGGGGACGGATGAACACCCAACGACCAACAATGCACACAAACAAAACAGATATTTCCACATAATACTACTAGCTCCCAATGTAATTATTTTTTTCCTGCGAACACTTTCGGCAATAGCACACATTCTGTCAAGCCCAAAAAATTCATAGTACTTTGGGCTCAAGTATTGCTCTTCCCACGCAACAACCGAGCTACATACCAGCCGCTTATTGGCTATGCTAATGGTAAGGGCCTGGCTCGAATAGCGCTTCGAACGAATCAGCTACACTAGATGGTCAGCTATTCCAAATATCTACCCCATAAACGGCTACCAAACACGTCCAGCGCCAATATTGTTTATACGACCTACGCCGAACTTTATAAGTATGGCAGAGGTTACCAGCATAGATGGGGCCATGAAAAACCTGCTTAACCATCTGTCAAAGCAGGATGTAACCGGCAATTATATAGACACAACATGGATGATTTACGCGATGCAATGAAGCCTATTAAAGCCAAAATAATGCTTTTGAGCAGCGCCCAACGCTTCACCTACACCAGAGAAGCATGCCCTGCCCCACTGATGTGCTCCGCTCACCACCTAGGGTACTTGAGCCCAAGCAGCCCATACATCATCTGGAGCGCTGCTCTCACCGCGATACTGGCAGCACCGAAAAAAGGCAGACGGTGCCAAGCAGCCCCAAACACCGTGGTGCAAAGTGATTTGATGATCTATGCTTGAAATTCGATTGAAGTTAACTTATATATTAACTATAGTGTAGGCACCGTGACTGACGACGATATCCCAAACGATAGCTACTCTGGCAGCAAATACAGCGGCTGGCCGATGGGCACCGGATGTCAAAAGAGAGCTTCCCGCCAGAGGGTGATTTACCTAAATCTGTGGGAGGGCAAAGCGCGGGAAAGTTTAACGCTCTAAAGCGAATACCTTTACGGGGTTATTGCTGGCGGTCGAACACCCAAGCAAACACATATTTTATCAGCCACTACGTTTATAAAGACTACCAAAAACTCAAAAAGAAAGACTCGGACATAGTGGCCCACAACTGGAAAAGAATAGAGGAAAATGGCGATGAGCGCTAAAGAGCTGTTTTATCCACCAAACAAACAATTCTCAAAAGCAGAAGACAAAGCCTACGCACGAGAAGAGCTGATTTATAACGTCACAGAAGACCTATTAGTGATATTGGAAGACCACGCCATTAGCAAAGCCGAACTGGCAAAAAAACTGGGTAAGTCCAAGTCGTTTGTAACGCAGCTACTCAGCGGCTCACGCAATATGACGCTTGGCACCCTGTCTGATATTTGCTTTGCACTGGGCTTTGCGCCCAAAGTATTGCTGCCGATCGCAGAGGCCCCTTTGGCAGAAGCACGCAATTTTGAGTGGAAAGCCGTGACACCAAAGGCCAAAGCCACAGCCCCTTCTCGGACAAAGCTTACCGAGAGAAAAATTATCGGCTGTAGTCATCTACCTCAATGGCACGCGGCATGAACGACCTATTAATATCAGCACAAGATGCTTTAAAGATTCAGTCAATCGACTTGCGTGGAACGCAAGTCTCGTTGCGAGAGGACTTTGAGCCGGCGACTTTGGGTGCTCATGATTACGTCACCCAAGAGTTTCATGGCGTGTCACAAGTCAAAGAAGCCGTTTTTACGAATGACAACAGCGACACGGTGCATGAGTATCGCTTTAACCATACCAGTGGTATTCGCGCCATTGCGCAAGGCGACCAAGAAGCCGCTATGGACGACGACTATCAACCTTTTGTGGTTATTGTCGTCACCTTTGAAGCCAAATATATCGCCACCCAAGAACTAAGCGAAGACGAAGTGGCGGCTTTTTCAGAGAATAACGTGAGTTTTCATGTGCGCCCCTATTGGCGCGAGTACGTGCAATCTACTTGCGCCAGAATCGGCTTAAATCCCCTGTTAGAAATTCCGATACATCGTAGTGATCAACGTGGGGGTTAATGCGCTGTGAGTTTTACCTGACTCCACTTATCGCATTGTATTTTTTTCCGCGCCGCCTCATATACCATACTCGAATCACACATTTTTCTAACGGAGTATTTTATGTCCAATCACCACACCCACAAAAAGATTGAAATGTTCTGATCCTCGACCAAAAGTATTGAAGATGCTATTAATAATGCCATTGTCGAGTGCCATAAAGCCATCAAAAATCTAAAGTGATTCTGTAATCCCCCCATTACTAGCGGCCATATAAACGACGGAAAAGTAGCGCATTACCAAGTGACTATGAAAATAGGCTTTCGAATTGAGAACAGCTAAGGATCTTTAGCGCCTACTGGGCTGGGCCGGCGGCCAGTCTTGCATGTTATCGTCGATGAAAAAACTCATAAGAGCGCTATGATTATGGGAGACTAAGCCATAAATTAAAGATTTTATTCTGTCGCAGATTCAACACCTCCACACCCAAGAATGCTTAATGCGCCATAAGTTTGATCTGACCCCATTTATTCAGTACGGTTTAATACACTGACAGAATCTGAGAAATTGTCATATTAGATCATGGAGGTCACATCAATTAAGATTTAAGGTCTAGCTTTATTATACGTGTAAAATATCAGAGCGCTTATACAAAAAAGGGCTCGCTGCTCTCGTATTAAAGAAGCAAATCAAGCCCTATTCAAAGGTCAGCAATCAAGCATGCATTGCCTTTAATATTTTCCTAAGCGCGTAAACGAGAAGAATACCGACGAGCGACAAGCCCCATCAGTGCCACTAGTAAAACCAACCCCGGTATATTAAAAATAGGTAAAGGCGCCGGTGGCCGTGGAACCATCATCAAGGGAGAGACAACGTACAAACCTAAACTTGCCCCGGCGCATCCATTCCCACCAGTTAAAACACTAGCGGCCCATCTATTATCAGTCTCAGCGGCATTGCCAGCCAAGCAGCCATCACTAAGTGCATCATTCCCCCCTAGAGAGTCATCACCAATACCCGTGCTTCCACCCGTAAAGTTAAAGCCAGTCCAAATATTATTGGCATTTGGATTGCCTTGCTCATCAAAACCGATAGCTACATCTTGACTGTTGCTAAATAATTCAGCACGGTTATCGGCTACTTTATCACCGTTTCGATTATAAATTGGGGCGTTCGTGTCACTAAAAGCAGAGGTGGTTACCAATGACGAATCATCATGACCATACAGCGTTGTCCAGCCGGCAATTAGGTCAGTAGCAGGATCATTTGCTTTTACCGTTGCAGCATAATTAACATAGGCCGCTGCTGTTTGTGCGCCGTTAATGGTATCACTACCGGCGAATATGATGTAGAAGGTATCACCCGGCCCTAAACCAGGAGGCGTTAATATGCTCGGTGCCGTCACTTGACCTTGCGCACTCACTCCCACACCACACAATGCCAATATTACAGCTAATGAAACCCAAAACCGCTTACTCATGAGATACCCCTTATTATCAATGAACACTACCTGCTCCAAAATACCGCACATATTAAAATATTCGTGAGCAATAATAGCGCCAAATGTTGCCCCTCGCTAGTTTCTATATCTACCTGACTCTAGGACAACCAGAAATTTGACAATAACCGCCCACGCAACCAACTCTAGACATTCACTTAGCGCCTAGACTGTTGGCTGCATTCGCCGTATAAATTCATTCCTCGCAAATTTGTGGGCGCTTCTGCGAATCCATGCGCCCGCGGCAAAACTGGCCCCGCAACCAAATGAAGTGTAATGGGGCTTAGTGAATCCATTCACGTCAACCGGTGCTAAACCTGACTCTCGCTGAACTTTCAGCGAAACAAACAAAAACCTGCTTATCCAAGAAATAGGACTTCGTGTTCAGCCATCGGCCTAGCAGGATGCATGGGGCACGTCCTTGTGCCCCACCCTGCGGGCAGCATCCGCTGTGCAAAATGGCTGTCCTGCCATTTTTAGGTCGCTCCTGCGCTCCATGCGCCCGCGACATTCGTGCATCCATGCACATCAACCGGAGCTAAGCCTCGCTCTCGCTGAGCTTTCAGCGAGAGCGAGACAAACAAAAAACCCCCGTACTCTCGCGAGTACGGGGGTTTTTTGTTTGTTTGGTGGAGCCTAGCGGGATCGAACCGCTGACCTCAACACTGCCAGTGTTGCGCTCTCCCAGCTGAGCTAAGGCCCCGAAAGAGGTGCGCATAATAGGCGTGAGACGAAAAACTGTCAAGGCCTCAACCCAATAAATTTATGGGTTTTTGCGCCTATGGCTATCACTCAATCAATCTGTTTGATTTTCCAGCGCCTGACATACGCACTGTCTATGCTCTGTGGCTAATTTAAAGCACTAGCTCGGACTTCGATAAAAGTTAGGCACTGATAGAACCGTCGCCTAGCGGGATGCACTCGGGCCATCCATGGCCCTACGGGCGGCATTCGCCGTGCAAAATGGCTATCCTGCCATTTTTAGGTCGCTCCTGCGCTCCATGCGCCCGCGACATTCGTGCATCCATGCACATCAACCGCTGATATCAACTCTGCCAGAGTTGCGTTCTCCCAGCTGAGCTAAGGCCCCGAAAGAGGTGCGTTTTAATAGGCGTGAGAGGAAAAACTGTCAAGGCCTTCGATCAAGAAATTCACCCCTTTTTGCCCCGACGATTACCTCTTACTCAATCTGTTTAATTTTCCCACACCTAAAGCTGCTCTGAGCGTAATCATGGACAGGAAAGACCCAACAACCGGAATCTGGCACCCCACGGGGCCCCTGCGACTGAGCCGAGCGGAGGCCTATTTTTGTGGGTAAGCACGCATGGACGCGTGCGCAAGTATCGTCGCGCCAGGGAGGGCGCGTCGATACGGCCTACAAAAATCGGCCGGAGCGAGGGAACCCGAATCGCTACATGGATGTAGCTGAATAGAGCAACACAGGAGCAGTTGCCGAGGGCCAGACGCCGGGGTGGGCTTTCTTTTCGTTAGTTTTCTTTGCCCAAACAAAGAAAAGTGACTCGCCCGCCCGGCGACAAAGGGCGAGAATTATAAAAAATCTAATTAAGAACAAAATGAGACAATTGGGAGCCAACCAGAACGCAGCCCCCAAAGAAGGATGCTCAGGCACATCCCTGTGCCCACAAAAAACATTAATCCGCAGGATTACTTCCCAAAGCCGTATAGGCTTTCTCCAACTTTTTAAGCTGCTTCTTGCCCACTTCTCCCCAGATGTTAATCGCCTGGCGCAGTCTGGCGCGGCTCATATCTGGGCCTAATAGGGTCATAGAGTCCATAACCGAGAAGGACGCGGTGGTACCGGCGATAGCGATAAAGATAGGGGCCAAAAAGTCTTTAAGCTTGATGTCCATCTGCCCGGCCAAGGTTTTAAGGGCGTTGAAGATTTCATCGCGCTCCCATACTCGCAACGCCTCTAACCGCCATAGGGCGAATTGCAGCAGTTGTTTTTGCTCGTCCATGGTCAGGCGGTTTTCGGCAAAATGGGCTTCGCTAAGCGGCAGCTGGCCCGAGGCTAAAAAGGCCACTAGGGGCATAAAGTCGCCTAGGGTTTCCATGCGCGACTGGGCGTGGGGCAATACTTTTAACAGGTTGTCGCGGTTAAGCGCCCACTCACTTAGGCGGTCGGCCAGTTGCTCGGTGGTTAGGTCTTCGCGAATCCATAAACCGTTGAGCCAGCTGAGTTTTTCTACATCAAAGATGGGGCCACCAAGGCTCACGCGGCTGATATCGAAGTGCGCTTGCATGTCGGCAAGGGTGAATTTCTCACGCTCGTCGGGCATAGACCAGCCCATACGGCCTAGGTAGTTAAGCACCGCCTCGGGTAAAAAGCCGGCGCGTTGGTAGTACAGAATACTGGTGGGGTTTTTGCGTTTGCTGAGTTTGGATTTGTCGGTGTTGCGCAGCAGAGGCAAATGGCATAGCACGGGCGCTTGCCAGCCAAAATATTCGTACAGCTTTAAATGCTTAGGGGCCGAGTTGATCCACTCTTCGCCGCGAATCACATGGGTGATTCCCATCAGGTGGTCGTCCACCACGTTGGCCAAGTGATAGGTGGGCATACCGTCGGCTTTGAGCAGCACCTGCATATCCACTTGCGACCATTCGATGTCGATGTTGCCACGCAACATATCGTCAATAACACAAACACCCTGTTCCGGGATTTTCATGCGCACCACGTAGGGCTCACCGGCGGCGAGTTTGGCCTGCACTTCTGCGTCGCTAAGCTTTAAACCGCGACCATCGTATTTAGGCGTCTCGCCGCGGGCTTGTTGTTCGCGGCGCATTTCGTCTAGCTCTTCAGAGCTGGCAAAGCAGTAAAAAGCGTGACCTTTTTCAATCAGCTCGTCGGCGTACTGTTTGTAAATACCCATGCGCTCGCTCTGACGGTAAGGGCCGTGCTCGCCACCGACGTCCGGGCCTTCGTCCCACTCGATTCCCAACCAACGCAGACTGTCTAAAATCGCTTGCTCGGACTCTGGCGTGCTGCGGGTTTGATCGGTGTCTTCAATGCGCAGAATAAATTGGCCGCCGTGCTGGCGAGCAAAACATTGGTTAAACAACGCAATATAGGCGGTGCCGACGTGGGGGTCACCGGTGGGTGACGGCGCGATACGGGTGCGAACAGTCATAACAGTCTCTCGATTGAGTCAATTCAAAATCATTTAATGGGGCGCTGGGCAATAAGCAATTGCCACAAAGCATCGGCACTCATGGCCTGTAAACACTGCGCTTGCGGGCCGCGATACTCGCGGTAGTGACACTCGCGTTTATAACATGGGGCGCAAGTAAAATCAGGCGTACCTTGTGCGGCTAGATGCACCGAACGCGGCCCGGTAGCGGCAATTAAATTTGGATCGGTGGGGCCGTAAGCGGTAACGCAGGGGCGACCTAAAGCGGCGGCGATATGCGCCAGGCCTGTGTCGTTGCACAAAGCGCCTTCGGCGCGGTTTAACAAACCGGCTAATTCGGTTAAAGCTAAGCGCGGTAAAACGATGGCGTTATCTAGCCCTGCGGCAATTTGTTCGGCGCGTTCGCGCTCGGCCGGTGCGCCCCAAGGCAACAGTACATCTAAGCCCTGCCCGGCGGCTTTAACAATCAGCTCGCGCCATACGTTATCGGGCAAGCATTTGGTTTGCCAGCTGGCGTTGGTCACGGCTATTAAATAAGGCCGCGCAGTGACCGTTAGTGCTGGCCAAACAGCCTGTGTTAAACCAAAGTCGGGCGGCGTATTGGGCAGCTCATAGCCAAGACCACGCGCAAACAGTAAACGCCAGCGATCAATCGCGTGAATGTCTTGGCTCACGGGTACTTGCCGACCATAAGCCCAGTGGGCGCCGTACTCGCGTACCGAGTGTTTATCGGGGCCCACTTTAGGGCCGCGTGCCATACGCGTTACCACGGCACTTTTAATACTGGTTTGGGCATCTAACACTAAGTCGTAAGGTTCGGCGCGCAGCTCGCGCCAAAAGGCTTTTAGCTCACCGGCGCGCCAGCTTTGCCGCAGGTTGCGCTTCCAGCGCCGGTGGGCCGAACGAATCACCCGCTTGACCGCTGGGTGCCAGCTAGGCACATCGGCAAAGGCCTCATCGACTACCCAGTCAAACTCAATACCGGGAATAGCGCGCACTGCATCGCTAATAGCGGGCAGTGTTTGCACCAAATCGCCCATAGAACTGAGTTTTACCAAAAGTACGCGCATGACAACCTGTCGTTTAAAGCTGTTACTAAATTTAAGTCTGGCACCCATACACCAGCGAATAAAGGCGGCATTGTACCGCAACTGCCGGCTGCTGGCGCGCCATAAGCGAGCGCTTTAACCCTAGCCTTTTAGTTATTCGCGATTGCCATTAAACAATATTTATATATTAGGCTTTACTAATTTAGAAAACTCTAATATAGTAATCTCAAATAGGAGCAAATACATGCAACAACAAATGTCACCAGAGCAACTCCAAGCCAACGCCGCTCAGGCCGCTGCGATGCTAAAAATGCTAAGTAATGAAAAACGCTTAATGATTTTATGCGCACTGCAAGCACAAGAGTTAAGTGTAAGCGAGCTGAACGCTCAGGTGCCTTTAAGTCAGTCGGCTCTTTCGCAACATTTAGCCGCACTGCGCGAGGCGGCTTTAGTAGATACCCGCAAAGACGGACAAAAAGTGTATTACCGCTTAAAAGGTAATGCCGCAAGCAAGATTATTGATGTACTGCAAACAATTTACTGCCCTTAATAGCAACGCAAATTTTGGAGATACGCCATGAACACAGACAACAACTCAAGCAACACCACCCAGCGTCATTCGGCACAGCAAGTAGCCGAGCAACACAACAACTGCTGCGTTATTGATGTGCGCAGTGGCGCCGAAGTGAACGAGTTGCATCTGCCCGGTAGTATTCATATTCCGGTCAACGAGATCCCCCCCGAGCGGGTTCGCCTTGCCCTGCATGAGGCTGGTAAAGCTGGCCAACCGGTTTACTTACTGTGCCAAAGTGGCAAACGCGCCGATATAGCCGCGAACACTCTGGCGGGTAAAATCGATGAGACGCTGATTATCGCCGAAGGGGGTGTAAACGCACTAAAAGACACTAACGCCCCGCTCGTAAGTGGCAACACAAACGTTATCTCGCTAGAGCGCCAAGTGCGTATTGGCGCCGGTGCACTGGTGTTTGTGGGGGTATTGGCCGGTTATTTTATTAACCCTGTATTTTTTGCTTTATCGGGCTTTGTTGGCGCCGGCTTAATGTTTGCCGGTATTAGCGGCACCTGCGCCATGGGTCTGCTAATCGCCAAAATGCCGTGGAATAAATAAGCTGATGTTAAGTCTAATCATCGGCCTAACGATTGGCTTAGTGCTGGGCTTAACCGGCGCTGGCGGCTCAGTTTTTGCGGTGCCATTGCTGTTGTTATTTGCTGGGCTGCCGATGGGCGACGCCAGTGGTATAGCCTTAGGGGCGGTAGCGGCCAGTGCTTTTTACGGCAGTATTAACAATATACGAGGCAAGCAAGTGCTGTGGTTGCCGGCGTTATTACTGGGTGCGGGCGGTGTACTAAGCGCCCCGTTGGGCCAATATTTAACTACTGTAATACCCGAGCTATGGTTATTAGTGGGCTTTAACTTACTGGCACTAACCATTGCCTTGCGAATGTACCTGCAAGCACAGCGCAGCCCACAACAAGCGGCGATTGTTAGGGCCAACCCACAACCCGATGCAGAAACCAGCCAAGCTTTGTGCCGACTAAGCCCCAGCGGCCGCCTACAGTTGCGCCTACCTTGCATTATTAGCCTTGGGGTTAGCGGCCTTGCGGTAGGCGTACTGTCGGGCTTATTTGGGGTAGGTGGTGGCTTTTTAATTGTGCCGTTATTGCTGGGTTTAAGTCAGTTAAAAATGGGCCAAGCGGTGGCGACCTCACTGGTTATTATCGCTGCTATTAGCTCGGCGGGGTTTGTCGGTTATTGGCACCGCAGCGTCACGCTCGACTGGGCATTGCTTGGGCTAATTGCCGCCGGCGGCATACTGGGAATGATTTTAGGCCAATACATTAGCCGCAAAATTGATAACGCCTTAGCGCAAAAGATTTTTGCCGTAGCGTTAATCGGCGTTTCATTGGCGAGCTTGTTGTAGCTTTATTAACTCCGAACGTTTAGCGAGGTACACACAATGATTTTTAGACAGTTGTTTGACAAAGAATCAAGCACTTATACTTACTTAATCGCCGATAAAAACACCCGCGAGGCGATGCTTATCGACCCAGTTATTGAACAACTTGATGGTTATTTAAGATTGCTTAACGAGCTTGAGTTACAACTAATATTAGCGGTTGATACCCACACCCATGCCGACCACATTACCGCTTTAGGTAAATTGCGTGACGCTACCGGTTGCGCTGCTTATGTGGGTGCACAATCGCAGGCGAGCTGTGCCAGCGGGACTTTTTCTGACGGTCAAATTTTAAGTGTTGGCGCACTGCGCATCACCGCACTTTATACCCCAGGGCACACCGATGATTCGTACAGCTTTTTATTGCAGCACAACAATCAGCAATACGTGTTTACCGGCGACACGCTACTGATACGTGGCTCGGGCCGTACAGACTTTCAAAACGGTAGTGCCCGCGATCAATACCACAGCTTGTTTAACAAACTGTTAACGCTTGACGACAATACTTGGGTGTACCCAGGGCACGATTATAAAGGCTGGATGAAAAGTACTATCAGCGAGGAACGTGACAACAACCCACGCTTGCAAGTGCGCGATATAAACGAGTACAGCGAGCTGATGGGGTCACTCAACTTACCTAACCCCAAAATGATGGACGTTGCTGTGCCGGCAAACAAAGCCTGCGGCAATCATTAAAACGGCCTTAACTTACTAAGCGCACCGTCATGCAGCAACTAATGGGGCAACTGTAGTACTAAAACTAAAAGACTCGAGCCCAGTCAAAGTGAGTGGCTCGAGCCTTTGAAATTAGCGCAGCTTACTGCAATAAGCCTTTTATCATATTGTTGAGCATTTGCTTTTGTGCCTCGACTGCGTTTTTACACTCATCGGTATCAACGCCTTTGCCTTGAACCATTTTTGTACTGCACTCTTGCAACACTTCAGCAAGCAGCTCGGGATCGTCGATAAGATCTTCCACCGATGGAGTACCGCAAGCGGTTAGCAACCCCGACAGCAATACCAGCATTACTATTTTTTTCATTTTAATCTCCCTGCCCTAAAAATTTAGGCTGTTACGGTTGGGCAAAACTATAAACAGCTTAATTGTATCAACGGCCCGCCTCTCCGGTAGACTCTCGCTCCAATATCCGACAGCTCATAATCGCCGCCGGTATTTGCACCGACTTACCTTTCAGTTGTTTTAACAACAGATCTACCGCCTTTGCCGCCATCTCGGCAATGGGCTGGCGTACCGTGGTAAGTGATGGGTAAATTTGATGGGCAACCGGTGTATCGTCAAATCCAGCAACCGATAATTCGGCGGGCATTGTGATACTGCGATGGTGCGCCTCGATAATAACACCGGCGGCCATATCGTCATTACTGGCAAAAATAGCACTGGGCGGGGTAGCGCTAGAGAGCAGCTCGCGGGCACATTCGCGGCCAGAATCGAAAGAGTTATAGCCTTGCACGACCAAACTTTTATCCAGCACTAGATCGTTTTCTTTAAGCGCTGCCACATAACCTGTGTAGCGCTGAGTAACCGCACGGTGATCTGGGTGGCCAACAATAAAACCAATGCGCCGATGACCCAACTCAATCAACCGGCAAGTCATATCGTAAGCGGCTTCTTGATCGTTAGTTTGCACGTAGGGGCAAGCGTCTTTGTACTCGGTGGGAGACAGCCGAACAAAAGGTATACCCGCGCTTACCAGTGTCTGCACCAGCTCGGTCATATCCGATAGTGGCGGCGTGAGTATTAAGCCATCGACCCGCCCTTGGCGCACCAACGCTAACACCTCCGTTAACAATTCGACAGTATCGCGCTTACAAGGGTGGATAAGTAGATCGTAGCCCGCGCGGCGGCAACTGGCCAAAGCGCCATCTTGAACATCAATGACATAGCTGGCACTGGGGTTGTCGTACAGCAGACCTAAAACGTAAGAGCGATTGGCCGCCAGCGAGCGGGCCGACTGGCTTGGGCGGTAAGCCAACTCATCGATAGCGGCTTGGACCTTATCGCGGGTACTGGCCCGCACATTGGGCTCTTTATTCACCACCCGCGAGACGGTTTTCATAGAGACTCCAGCAAGCGCCGCGACGTCATCAATAGTTGCTTTAACCAAGAACTAGCCTCCCGATAAAAACTGCATTCTACCCCATTGCCGATATTCTGCCCTATAAGACGTATTTTGCGCTATTAGTGATGCTTGGCAATGAAACGGGCTGACAGCGCTGTCACTTTGTTTTATAGTGATCGCGCCTGATAACGGTAACGGCTCGCTTATGGCGTACCTCCGCTGCCAAAAAGATAAACACAATAAAGGCACACCTGACGCAAATAACTAGGGCCTGCCCTCCCTATACAACAGTAACTGCGTCCCTAAACTTAATAACAACGACTTCCTTCGAGGTGTATTTATGGCAAGTGCCCCACAGAGTGTCGGTGCCCAAACGGCCACCCACGATACCAATAAAAATTATACCGGTCCGCTGGTTATCATCACTATCTTGTTCTTTATGTGGGGTTTGCTCACGGCAATGAACGATGTGCTGATCCCACATTTAAAGAATGTTTATACCCTAACTTACACCCAAGCGATGATGGTGCAGTTTTGCTTCTTTTTTGCTTATGCGGTGGTTTCTTTACCCGCGGGCGCACTCATTCGTAAAATTGGCTATCAAAACGGTGCAGTTACTGGCCTTGTGATTGCAGGCTTTGGTTGTTTTTTGTTTTACCCCGCCTCTACCAGCACTTACACGGTATTTTTGATCGCATTTTTTATTCTGGCCGCAGGTATTACCGTACTACAAGTAGCCGCCAACCCTTACGTAACCGTACTTGGGCCAGCGCGTACGGCCTCTAGCCGTCTTAACTTAACCCAAGCGTTTAACTCTTTGGGCACCACTATTGCCCCCGCTCTGGGTGGCCTGTTGATTTTAGCCGCCGCCGGTGAAGTGCTAGATCCATCTAGCTTGTCGGAGATGGAATCGGCCGCAATGAAAGCAAAAGAAGCCGCTGCGGTACAGATGCCTTACTTGGTATTGGCCGGCTCGCTGATTGCTTTGGCGATTTTCTTTAAACTAGCTAAGCTGCCAAAAATCTCTCATGACGATGAGCCAGCCAATATAGCCGATGCCGCAGAAGCGCTAAAACACCCCACCACTAAAGACTCTATTTTTAGCAAAACCCACTTAATGCTGGGTGCTCTTGGTCTGTTTATGTACGTCGGTGGTGAAGTTGCTATTGGTAGCTTTTTGGTCAACTTTTTAGGCGAGGGCAATATTGCCGGTCTAAAAGAGCATGAAGCCGCAAAATACGTGAGCTTTTATTGGGGCGGTGCGATGATCGGCCGGTTTATCGGCTTTGTGGTTATGCGCCACGTACAGCCCGGTAAAGTGTTGGCCTTTAACTGTATTGCCGCGATCAGCTTGGTGTTGGTTGCCGTGTTCTTTGATGGCAAGATCGCCATGTGGTCGATCTTAGCTGTAGGTCTGTGTAACTCAATTATGTTCCCCACCATCTTCAGTATGGCGTTGTACCGTTTAGGCAAGTTCACCAGTCAAGGCTCTGGCCTGTTGTGTGTGGCCATTGTCGGCGGTGCGTTTATACCTTTACTACAAGGTGTACTGGCCGATAACATTGGCATCCAGATGTCGTTCTTACTACCAGCGTTATGCTACGTGTATATTCTGTTTTTTGGCTTTAAGTACGCCAACCTGTACAACGACAAATAAGCACAAAAAGCGGGGCGACTCGCGCATAAAAAAGCCCGGTATATTTACCGGGCTTTTTTATGCCTATATGGTGTAGCGCCTAAGTAAAGTGGCCGCCTTAACCGGCAGCAATAGCCCCTTGCGACATAGCTACCAATTTATTTGAATCGGCGTGCCGACTTTCACCAAACTCATAAATTCGTCCATTTCTTTATTTTTTAAAGCAATACAACCGTTCGTCCAATTAAACTGCTGAGTGATCGGGGCGAGCCAGCCTAATCCGTTACGTTGCCCATGCACCATAATAAACCCGCCGGGCGAAACCCCTACTTTCTTTGCGTTCTCTCGATCTTGTTTATTTGGATATGAGATATGCATAGCACGATAGAAAGCAGAATCTTCTTTTTTGTAATCGAGGCTGTAAATACCCTCTGGAGTCTTTTCATCTCCCTCTTGCTGTTTGTGACCTTTAGGGTTTGCACCAAATGCAACATGATATTCTTGCACAAGCCGCTCCCCATCCAGCAAGCGCATTTTGCCAATAGATTTCTCTACCGTCACCAAATCAACTTCAGCAAAACTAACATGTGCCAAAACGACCATAAGCAATGCACTGTATCTCACGGCGTATCCCTGCGCTTATAAAGTACGGGCACGACCGGCCAAAGTGCGAGCACGCTTAATAAGCGCCTCGCGCGTTGCGTTGGGGGCTGCGCGATCACACAGCCAAATCACTTGCCACTGTAACGTTTGGCCCGGCATTAAGGTGGTTAAAAAACCCTGCTGCTCAAGCTCGATATAAGTGTTTTCACCATTGGCATACACCTCTATCTCACCTTCACCCGGCGCCATTAATTGCGCGGGCACGTTACTAAACGCCTTAACCAACAGCCAATCATTATTGTGATACGCCAGCCAACCCTCTTCACCATCGGTCATCAACTTATGATTGTCAGGGCCAATGCCAGCAACGGGATAATCAAACCAACTGACATTATCAATGGCAGTTAATGGTAAGGGCGCAAACTGCCCTTTGATGGGTGGCGTTTCGCCGGTAGGGAAAAACACAGAACCCGCGGCTGGCAAGCGGGTAATCTCCCACGGTGCCAAGGTAATAGGCTGATCGGCATGGCTAGTAATACGGTAGTTAACAACAAGGGTGTTGCTAATATCACCCAAGCGATAATGCTTAGAAAATGACACTTGTAAGTCAGGGTCTACTGCACTGGTTAAGCGCACCCCAGCATCGGTCACGCTCAGCTGATACGGATCAGAATCCAGTGTTGCCGGCGGTGGCCAACCCCAATTTTTCTGCGGGCTAGGCCACAGTACACTGCCCCAGTTATTACCCTCGGTATCGCGCTCGGTGATTAAACGCTCTTTGCCGGCAAAACGCAGCGAGCTAATACGCCCGCCTTTACTGGGAACAATATTAAGCGCTAAATCACCGCGGCGAAATTTAATATTATCGGGACTTAAGGTGATGTAATCAGGCAGAGTTACGGCGCTTTCTGTAACGCGCTCGGTGGCCGAAGAGGACGGTGCCGGGCCACAACCAGCGGCGAACAAAATGGCAGCAAGCAGTGAACACAAACGCATAGTCACACCCTTAATACAATAAGGTAAATAATTTACGCTGGTACTCAACAGCTAACGGGTCGCCTTTGCCCAACGTGGCAAGAATATCGGTCAATGCTTTACGTGCAGCACCGTCATTAAAAGTGCGATCGCGCTTAAAAATATCAAGCAATAATTCCAGCGCTTGGCGATGTTGTGCCTCGGCATTGAGCTGTAGCGCCAAAGCGTAAGCGATTGTTAAATCATCGGGGTTTTGCTCGTAATCGGCGGCGAGCTTTTCCAGCTCGGGGGAGCCTGCCGATTGTTTTTTAAGCTCTACCAAGGCAACCGCCTGCTCATAGATACCGTCTTGCTCGGCCAGCTTAATATTAACCAATAAAGCTTCAGCTTCTTCTAGGCGGTTTAATTCGGCGTAACACAGAGCCGTTAGCGCGGCGATGTGAGGCAACTGATTAGATTCCTCTAGCGCTTGGCGCAGTAGTGGTAGCGCATCGGCATAACTTGCTTCATCTAAGTACGCGCGCGCTTGGCCCAGCGTTGCCTCCCAAGCTTTAGGCAAATACTTATCTAGCATCTCGCGTATTTGCGGCTCGGGTTGGGCGCCAGCAAAGCCATCTACCGGTTGCCCATCTTTAATAAGCATTACCGTAGGCACACTGCGCACACCAAATTGCGAGGCGAGCATTTGTTGCTCATCGGCGTTAATTTTAGCCAGCACTAAATCACTTGGATACTCACTGGCAATTTTTTCCAGTAACGGTACCAGTGTTTTACAGGGCTCACTCCAATCGGCCCAAAAATCGACCATAACCAATGTGTTAAATGATGCATCGATAATATGTTGCTGAGCGTTTTCTGCGGTAACGTTGACGATATTCATAGCCGTGTTCTTTGGTTGCGTTGAGGTTTTAGGGCAGCTCGCTAAGTGGTGCGATATTAACCGACTGCGTGGCACTGCTAAAAAAGGCGCTGCCCTCAGAAATACACACCGACAATGTCATATTTTTTTCTGCAAGCCTTGCAAGCTCTGCTACTTCTGTCTCTTTTAAATGGCGCACGGTTAAGTTTTGAAACTTAGCAAACTCACTCGCATTGGCCTGCCACCAATGATCGCGACCGCGACCACTGGTGTAGATTTTTTGCGCACCCGAGCGCGAGCGACCTTTTTTAACCCGATCGATACTCGGTTGGCCAACCTCGATCCACTGATGAATCACACCAGCTGGGTCAACTTCCCACAAGTCGGGTTCGTCGTCGGTCGATAGACCTTTACCAAAAATTAAATCGTCCGAGGCATCAAAGCAATACGCCAGTAGGCGAATCATCATGCGCTCTTCGGTCTCGGACGGATGGCGCGCCAGAGTCAATTTAGTGTCGCTATAAACATGCCGATCAGTATCCGACAAGTTTAAATTCACTTTATACACACTGGCGCCTAGAGCCATACGTTACTCCGGACGCATGTGCGGAAACAACAACACGTCGCGAATGGTAGAGGCGTTTGCAAACAGCATAACCAAACGGTCGATACCAATGCCCTGCCCTGCGGTTGGCGGCAAGCCGTACTCTAGCGCCCGAACGTAATCGGCATCGTAGTGCATCGCCTCAATATCGCCGGCGTCCTTCTCGGCCACTTGCGCTTTAAAACGCTCGGCTTGATCTTCGGCATCGTTCAGCTCGCTAAAGCCGTTAGCGAGTTCACGTCCGCCGATAAAAAACTCAAACCGTTCGGTAACAAAATCATCATCGTCTGAGCGACGCGCCAATGGCGATACTTCGGTAGGGTACTGGGTAATAAAGGTTGGCTGATCCAGCAGATGCTCGACGGTCGCCTCAAAGATTTCGATTTGTACTTTACCCAAGCCGTAACCGTCTTTTAGCGGGATGTTAAGCTTTTTAGCCACGCCGCGGGCAGAATCTAAATCGCTGATATCAGCAGCGGTTAAATCTGGGTTGTACTTTAAGATCGAATCAAACACGCTTAAGCGTGCAAACGGCTTGGCAAAATCGTATTCGCTGTCTTGATACACTACGGTAGTGGTGCCCATAAGCGACTCACACAGTTTGCGCAGCATGTCTTCCGTTAAATCCATCAGGTCGTTGTAATCAGCGTAGGCCTGATAAAACTCCAACATGGTGAACTCGGGGTTATGCCGAGTTGATACACCTTCGTTACGGAAGTTACGGTTAATTTCATACACGCGCTCAAAGCCACCTACCACTAATCGCTTAAGGTACAGCTCGGGTGCAATTCGCAGATACATGTCGATATCCAGCGCATTGTGATGGGTCACAAACGGCCGCGCGGTAGCACCACCGGGAATCACTTGCAGCATAGGGGTTTCGACTTCCATAAAGTCTTTACCGTCTAGGTAGCTGCGAATAAAGCTTACGCACTTAGAGCGCAGACGAAAAGTATCGCGCACTTCGGGGTTCATTATTAAATCTACGTAGCGCTGACGATACCGTGTTTCTTGATCAGCCAAGCCGTGGTATTTTTCGGGCAGTGGGCGCAACGATTTAGTCAGCAGCGTCCACTCGGTTAAGTTAACGTATAGGTCACCTTTACCCGATTTATGAATCGGGCCGGTGCCGCCAACAATATCGCCCACATCCCATTGGCCATCGCTTTCTTTAATGTCTTTTTGCACGCTTTTATGGGCGTAAAACTGAATCGAGCCCACGGCGTCTTGTATCAGCATAAACGGCCCGCGCTTGGCCATAATACGGCCGGCTACGGTGACGTGATGATCCAGCTCTTCTAGCTCTTCTTTGCCTTTTTCACCAAACTCGGCCTGAAGTTCGGCGCTGGTATTAGTGCGTCGAAATTTATTAGGGAACGGGTTGCCACGCTCACGAATGGCGGCCAGCTTAGCGCGGCGCTCGGTGATTAATTTGTTTTCATCTGGAACATTGCTTGGGGTGTTATCGTTGCTCATAAAAGTCACTTAATGGTGTGAGTTCGATTAAAGTCCAGCCTTCAGGCTCGCTTCAATAAATTGATCCAGCGAGCCATCTAATACATTTTGGCAATTGCTGGTTTGCACGCCGGTGCGCAAGTCTTTAATGCGTTGATCATCTAACACATAGGAGCGAATTTGACTGCCCCAGCCGATATCCGACTTAGTGTCTTCCAGCGCTTGTTTATCGGCGTTGCGTTTCTGGATTTCTAGTTCGTACAATTTTGCACGCAGCATCTTCCAAGCTTTATCGCGGTTAGCGTGCTGCGAGCGCTCGCTTTGGCACTGCACGACAACATTTGTTGGCTCGTGAGTTAAACGCACCGCCGAATCGGTTTTGTTAATGTGCTGACCACCCGCACCCGAAGCGCGGTAGGTATCGGTGCGAACATCAGAGGGGTTGATATCGATTTCGATATCGTCATCGATCTCGGGGGAGACAAACACCGAGCAAAACGAGGTATGGCGACGGTTGCCTGAGTCGAACGGCGATTTACGCACTAAGCGGTGTACACCGGTTTCGGTGCGCAACCAACCAAAAGCGTATTCACCCTCAAAGCGGACAGTCGCACTTTTAATACCTGCTACATCGCCGGCCGATGCTTCTTCTAGCGAGACTTTAAAGCCTTTCGCCTCGCCCCAACGCAGGTACATGCGCAGCACGATTTCGGCCCAGTCTTGGGCCTCGGTGCCACCAGAGCCTGACTGAATGTCCAAATAGGCGCTATTGGCGTCCATCTCGCCCGAGAACATACGCCGAAACTCTAGCTTTTGCAGCTGCTGATCGAGCGCTTCAATCTCGTCGATGACCTCGCTCAGGCTGTCCTCATCGCCCTCTTCTTTGGCCATTTCCAACAGTTCTGTACCGTCGGCAACACCTGCGTCTAAATCGTCGATAGTTTTTACGACATCTTCAAGTGAAGATCGCTCTTTACCCAACGTTTGGGCCCGCTCGGGGTCGTTCCAAACGTCGGGTTCACCAAGCTCTAGCTCAACTTCAGTTAAGCGCTCTTTTTTGGTGTCGTAGTCAAAGATACCCCCTAAGCACGTTGGTGCGCGCTTTAAGGTCTTTTAATGCGGTGAGGTGCGGATTAATTTCCATGGTTACCACTGTTTAATATTGCCGTCTAAAAGGCGCGCATTCTACCCTAAAAACGGCGCGCACACTATCATCTACGCCCCGCCCCAGACGTTCATAATCACCGCCACCAACAACACTTGCGGCAACACTACTAAGGGCAAAAACAGTGCTGTTTTCCATGACTTCATAGTGTCTTTGATCACCATAATCTCGGTGTAATCCGTAGCCACACCGGCCATTAAAAACATAAAGCTATTGCCCGGTGCGCGAGCGCGGTTCATAAGATCGGCGGCGATTGGGGTTGAGCCTTCTGAACACACCTCGATAATAGTTGCCGCCACCATAGTAAACAGCAACCCTATAACCGATGGGCCAAACCACTGCTGAAACACCTCTACCGAGACAAATGCCCGAATTGCTGCGGCCAACAACACGCCAAATAACAACCAGCGCAGCACCATACGCGAGCCTTTCAAACCCTCACTTACAACCCCACCCCAAGCACTAGGGCGCCAACTAATATTGCCCCACAACGTACGCAATTGTGGCTTTAATGGAGCAACCGGGTGATCGGCCTCAAGTGTGGCGGGGTTATCTTCTAAGCGGCGACGTTTGACCAAATTGTCAAAAATCAAACCCGCGGCAATACCAATCACCATTGAGACGACAATAAACAATAATGTCCAACCCACACCTATTAACGCAAACATAATGATTGTCAGCGATAGCGAGTTCCATGGGCTGGCGATCAAAAAGGCCATAACTTGACCTAGGCTCGCACCTTTTTGATAGAGCTTCATGCCCACCATCAAGATGCCGTGACTGCATAAATCGAGCAGCACACCAGCGGCAGTAGCGCGCACGATACCGCTAAATGTGCCGCCGCGCCCGAGCAACGACACCACTAGCTGCTGCGGCACAAAGTGCAGCAGGCCGACAAATACAATGCCCACCAGCACCCCCCACCACATGGTATTTAACAACTCAAAGACACCGTGGCTAAAGTGCTTAAACCACTCGGGGCCGCCAAAGCCCAAGGCGTAGGCACCATAAAACAATACGCACAAGGTGAGCGAACCCCACAGTAAATAATCTACCTTGCGCTTTGCCGAGCTGGCGCAGTGGTTGCTGGTATTGTTATCGTCTTTTGTCGGTTGTGGTTCGCAACAACTACTCATTAGGCTGCTCCAACTGGTTGTGGGAATCATCTAGCAAGGTGAAAGTCATGGGACGTTCGCCTTCGGTTAGGTCATTCAAAATTGCACACTGTGATTGTTCATCGCCATTACAACGCTCGGCCAGCTCTATTAAGGTATTGCGCATACGGGTCAGATTCTCAAGCTGAGTGTCCAGCTGAGCAATTTTATCGTGCACCGTGCGCTTTACATTTTTACTTTGCCGCTGACCGTCATTTAACAATGCCAATAGCTCAGCGCATTCATCCAACGAAAAACCCACACGACGAGCTCGAGCCAGTAGCGTCAAACGCTTAATACTGGCCGGATCATAATGGCGATAACCGTTATCTTGGCGCTGCGCTTGCAGCAATCCTTGTGACTCGTAATAACGAATGGATTTGGCCGATAAACCAGTCGTTTTTGCCGCTTGCCCTATGTTCATCTGCACCTCCCATAGCGGGGTTAAGTGATTCAAACATGATAAACCTTACCCCAAGGTTAAGGTCAACTGGGGTATCTTACCGGTTTTGCGGGTGACTCGTCAGAATTGCCGCTTAAATGGGTATAGACTGCCCAACCTAAGTGCTAGACAAGAGTATATTAGGCCCTCAAAGAGAAACAAATATTATTTAATTTCAAGGACTTAAGAGACACTCTTGACAACAAACCTAAAATATTGACAATGAAACCTGTAATAATGACAAAAAACTGGGAAGAATCGATGGAATACTTGGACGTCTCCCACCCAGAATGGGGGAGAATGTGGGACGAACTGGCATACTACCCCATGAATGACGGCGATCATCTGTGCATTAATGGCAGCGATTGCTGGGAATATATGGGCTCTAGTGCCGATCACCATCATCTGCGCCACGCCAACCACCCGGCGACTAACAGTGCCGAGTACTTCTACATCGAGCGCGCACGGGCCGCCGTCGGCTGGGCTTAGTACAAAACTACCTGCGGCTTAACCTAAACGCCGCAGTATCGATATTTACACACCCATATTTTTTAATGCATTAACAATTTGGCTTAATACCGCAGACACTTGCGGGTGCTCTTCTTCGTATTCTCCCAACATCGCCTCTAATGTTTCAATCGGACGTGGGTCTGCCACATCATCGCTATCACTTGCGTGCATGTGACGATCTAACTCGCTCATTAGACGTTTTTGCGCATCACTTTCACGCTCATCGGCAAATAACTCATGTAATCGGCCAATAAGCTGGTCGAGCTGTTGGTCTGATTGTGCTTGCGCCATACATCACCTCTTGTTAAAAATTAAACACCACAGTTACATTTAGCTGCAAAGTATGGTGTAAACTGCCTGCCTAATATAACTGCCACCGATGCAATGCGTCCAGAGTGCCTTGCAAGAATCAGCAACAAGCAGAAGAAATCGCTGTAAAGTCACCGAAAGCCGCACTTTTAATATCGCTTCGCCGGCATATTTTAGGAGAGTTAGGTGGAAACACCTGAAAGTTCAGCAACAACACTTGCCAGCCTGGGTCAATTGCGCCAGCTGTTAAAATCGCAATTTGGCCGCTTTGCCTTGGTGGGCGCTACCGCCACTGGTTTTCAGTATCTACTGCTAATTTGTCTCGCCGAGCTGACGCCACTTAATACCGTCGCTTGCTCGGCACTGGCGTTTGGCATTTCGGCACTGTTTAATTATCTGGCCAACTATTACATAACGTTTAAATCTGACAAGCGTCACGCCGAAACATTAAGCCGATTTACAGTGGTCGCAGCAATCGGCTTGGCAATTAATACCTTAGTATTTTATGTGGCAGAATTCGCTCTACCACACTATTTGTTGTCGCAAGGTGTAGCGACAATTATCACGTTAATAAGCAATTTTTTGCTGCACAAATATTGGATCTATAAGTAACCTTATGTCTGACAAAACGCTTGCCATAGTCGCGCCTTGTTATAACGAGCAAGAAATGCTGCCCACCTGCATTCCTGCGTTACTGCACACACTAGATAACCTTATTGCCGCCGAAAAAATCAACCCCGCCTCGCGCTTGTACTTTGTTGATGACGGCAGCCGCGACAACACTTGGCAACAATTAGCTGAAGCAAGTAAAACTTACCCTGGGCGCATTGTCGCGATTCGTTTGTCACGCAACAAAGGCCACCAAAATGCACTACTGGCGGGCCTTGAGGGCACATCGGAGGATATGGTCGTCAGTATCGATGCCGACTTACAAGACGACCCAGCCAACATAGAAAGAATGGTCGACGCGTACCATGGCGGTAGCGAGGTGGTTTATGGTGTACGCGCCGCACGTGATACCGATACCAAATTTAAACGTATAACGGCCGAAGGCTACTACCATGTTATGCGCAAACTCGGAGTCGACTTAGTGTTCAACCACGCCGACTTCCGCCTAATGAGCCGCCGCGCTTTAAACGCGTTGCTAGAGTACCCCGAGAGTCAACTTTTTTTACGAGGTATGGTTCGCGAAGTTGGCTTTGCATCTTCTATTGTCGAATCCGACCGCCAAAGCCGCGCCGCTGGCGAAAGCAAGTATCCCTTACGCAAAATGTTGTCTCTCGCCTGGCACGGTATTTCTAGTTTTTCAACCGCACCTTTACGGGCCATTACTTTGCTCGGCATTACCGCCAGCGCCCTATCGTTGTTAACATTATTGTGGGTGCTTGCCACTCGCTTATTAACCGATAACGCTGTTCCCGGCTGGACCTCTATTCTTTTACCATTACTGTTTATTGGCAGTGTACAGTTACTCAGCCTTGGCGTCATCGGTGAATATTTAGCCAAACTTTATACCGAGATAAAAAAACGGCCGCGCTACCATATTAGTGAGCGCTTAGCAGAAAAAGCAACCAGCCCAAAAGACGGACAATAGCGCACTTACGCTTACAAGAGTTTATTGGTGTGAACAAAAAGGCTCGTGCGCGGGCCGGCCCAACCAACATGGAGTAATTATATTATGGCAAAATTGGAATGTCAGTTTTTTCCCGGTTCTCCCGCCCTATGGACCTGCCCCGAATGTGACACGCTATACGGTGAGCGCTGTATTCCCGCCGGTCACAGCCAGCACTGGGGGCGCAACGATCCCGCCTGCATTCGCTGTACCAAACAACTTAGCTACTTAGGCAACGCCACCGATGCCAAACCTTTTTGGCAACAGTTACATCATTTTTTTGCTTATCCGCTGCAAAATCAGCCGCTGATCGTCGCTGGACTTTTAACCCTCATTAACCTCTTTATTGACGGCAGTCTTATAAGCTTAGCTCTGTATTGGTTTAGCATGGCGGTATTAATTAAATACGGTTTTGCCATTATTACCGAACGCGGCCAAGGTAATCGCATCGCCCACACACTAAGCCAAGTATTGAGTAACGATCCCGATCATTTATTTTTGCGTCAAACAGTGATGATGATAGCCATGGGGGCTGTCGTGTATTTTGCCAGCGATGTCAATCAAACCCTTGGTTTATTAGTGATGGGTTTTATCACTTTAGCGTTGCCCGCCAGCATTATGGTGTTGGCGGTCGAGAAATCGGTACGTTGTGCGCTCAACCCAATGGCACTTATATCGTTTATGATGATTATTGGCTGGCCTTATTTACTGCTTTGGTTTTGCTCACAAGCCATCACCGTCGGCCCCTACATTTTATCCGATTTTTTTATTGGTAGCGGTAAAGATCAAGCGCCACCAGGGATATTTACATTAATCGCGCTCAACTTTCTTATGTTCTATTTTAGTATCGTGCTCTACACCATGCTCGGGTACGTTTTATTTGAATATCAACACGAGCTAGGTTACAACACAGTAATAGACGATGATAACGACCTAAATGAAAAAGATTTTATTAAAGCCCGTGCACTGGGTGAAGTTGCGGTGTTTATCAGTGATCAAAAATACCCTGAGGCGCGCCAATGCTTGCGTCAAGCACTCGATGCGGTACATAACGACATAGAACTGCACAGCCGTTACCACAAGCTGCTAATGCTGCTTGACGATACTGAGGCACTGGCCAATCATGCCGAATATTTAGTGAGTGTATTAATGGCAGAACAACAAGTGGCACGAGCGGTAGGTGTGGTGTTGGATGCTCAGAGCCGGCTTGCGACATTTAAAATTAGCAAAACCGACACAGCCGTAGCCATTGCGCAATTAATGGTAGAGCAAGGACATTATCGCAACGTAGTTCGATTGTTCCACAATTTTCATAAACACCAGCCAAACGACCCACTGTTACCGGCTGCTTACTTGTTGGTCGCAAAAACCTTAATAGAGCATTTAGGCGACGACAAAACCGGTAACGCAATTGCCCGCTACACCTTAACTAAGAACCCCAATTATAAAGAACGTGCAGAGCTAGAAAAACTGATTGCTTTTAGCGTCAAAACCAAGACATAACCTATCAACACACTAAGTATTGAGGGCAGCCAAAGCCGTGGTTGGCGCCACGCCCTTTTGTTGCGCCCAAGCGCTATAGCTGGCGGCCTGGCGTTTTTTATTAAGCTGTAAAAAACGCTGCGCTAACGCCAGTGCAAGCTTACCGGTCAGTGCCGGCGCTTTGGGTGCTAAGCTGCGGTACTCCTGCACGATTTCTTCAATGCTATCGGCCCAAACCGTGTTGGGCCTAGGCAACTGCACAAATTGCTTAAGTACAGTAAATGTCACCTCATGAAAAGCTCGCTCAGAAGGTTGATTTTTATAAAGATTAAACTGTAATCGCCACGGACGTGGATCATCGCCATACTGCTCGCACAACACCCGAATCCGTGAGCGTGCACGATTGAAATCTAAGTTGGCGGCCAACGCTTGTACCTGTAAAAGCTGCTCATCCAAACGCGTAATTTGTTCGCTCTGCTGCTCTGTTTTGGCAAATTCACGCCGACTAACCGGCAGCGCCAGCATAATGGCACAGCCCGCCAGCAGCCCACCAATATGCGCCCAATACGCGGTGTTAGAATCGACAAAAAAATGGCCGTATAACTCTTTCGCGATCCACACCGGAAACACCCACAAGGCCGGTGCGACAAACTCACCAAAGTAAAATAGCACACTGTAAAAGAAGCGAATTTTACGCAATCGATATAAGGCTAAGTACATTCCCATTAAACCCGATATCGCACCCGAGGCACCCACCAACGGCACTAAAGAGTCAGGGGTAATCACAATAAACAGTGCGCCGGCCGCAATACCGCTAAGCAGGTAGCCGACAAGGAATCGCCCAGCCCCTAGAGCGCGCTCTAGAGTGAAACCAAATAGAAACAAAAACACCATATTGCCCAGCAAGTGGCCCCAACCGCCATGCAAAAACATACTGGTCATAAAAGTAAAGGGGCGCGACTCGGCGGGAATCAAACCTGCCTGAAAACTACTGATGGAATTACGTTGTTGCTCAAAGGCACGGCGGCTATCACGCCATTCGCTAAGGTTTTTAATTTTTAGACTTTGATCAACCCAAACCTCGCGCAAGTGCTGCTCAAACTCAAAGTCAAACATAGCGTGTATTAAAGGCGAGCCGTTACTATGCTGTGCATCCCAGTGGGAAACATCATCAGGATAATATTCTTGTAGGTAATCGCGGTAGTAGGGGCGCTCAATATCATCAAGCTGGTGATTGTGGTAAATATCCGCCGCCAACTCTAACTTAACGTCGTCATTACTTTGGTAAAACAAAAAAACTAAAATATTTAATACTATCAGGGCCAAAGTGATCAGCGGCGGACGCGACCAATCGGGCTTATCCTGTATCGGAATAATTAACATACAACATCCCTGTTAACTTGCCGGCTTATTAGGGCCGGCAAGTGTAAGGTAAACATTAAAGGTCTGCTCGGTTAAACGGTGCGGCGCAGCCGACAACGTGTGGTCAGTGCGATCAGCAACATCAACAGCAAAGCCCAAGGGCCGCTGGCACCGCCGCCGCCATGGTCGCCGCCATTATTGATAGGCGGAGTCGGGGGAGTCGGCTCGCCGCCGTCACCAGTATCAACCACTGGCGTAGTAACACCACCGGGGTCAGCAACCGAGCCATTGATCACACCGTCATCATCGTTAGGACCACCATCTTCAAGGGTAAGTTGAACACACCAATGGCCTTCGATCAATCCGCTTTGCCATTCAACACTGCCTGGAGGTGGGCAATAACCTTCTGCACCGGCGCTGGAGTAAATCGCGTTGTTGGCATCCTCAGTGAAACTCATCCACTGCCCCTGCTGAAACTTGCGGTACACGGCATCTGAGGGGATAGCCTGCACCTGCGGAATAACTACTTGAAATAATCCACCCGACGTCGGCAAGCCTGCAATTTCAAAGTCGAAGATACCACCTATGTTCTCAAATAGACTATCAGCAGGGAGTCTGTCTTCTTCTAACCAGACACCCCCATTACCTGCTTGAGCAGCTTCGCCGCCCAACAAGAGACGCGTCCCAGGCTCAGTTTCCATCAGGAAACTAATAGCGTTATCAACCGTGCTGGTCATCACATTACTCACCGAGTGCGCATCTAAATAATCCGGTAGACCATCAAGATCGGTGTCGGTGTAACCTTCATCAAGATCGTTAATGCCATCGTCATCTTGATCGCTGTCGGCGGTTAATACCGGCAGTGAATCGACCACTAAAAATAGCTTGTTGGCCTGAGTGATACTACCAGCACTATCTTCGACACTGAGCATCACTCGATAAAGCCCTGCGGATAACAAATTGGCATTAAAGCTCAGCGCTTCAGTGCCCGTTGCAAAAACGTCTTCAAGCTCGGCAATACCCGACCAGCTAAGCTGGTAGGACTGACCTTCGGGGTCACTAACTCCAGCACTCAGCAACACTTCACCGCCATCGCGTGCCAGTACAGAGCGCGTTTCATCGTCTTGACTTAGTAATACGCTTGCCACAGCGGGCACATTGCTCTCGGTAATGGTAAGACGATGTTCGGCTTTAGTGCCCACATTAAAGCTATACAAGCTATCGGCCTCTTCGCCCGCACGATAATCAAGCCGAATGATCAGAGTCTCATCTGGCTCAGCCTCGTTGTCTTGGACTGTAACGATTGTAATGACCGCATCGGTCGCGCCTTCATCAAAACTCACCACACCATCTGGCTCGGTGTAATCCGCGGTGGTTGCAGTACTGGCGTTGTCGATCACGTAGGGCACGCTAAACGGATATACCGGAGCATTACCGTTTAAAAGCACTCGTACACTGGCGGCACTGCCTTCGGCAACGGTTTGGTCGCGGCCAACAGACACCAGTGGAGCAATATCGATTTGCTGCGACTCGCGCACTGTGTTGCCTTTGCGGTCTTCGGCCCACCACTCCAGCATATGACGACCGGGCGCTAGATAGAGCTCGCCATTTTCCATGCCTTTGACTGACACCGCGCAACACTCAGCATCAATCCGATCGCTGGCCAATACTTGCAGCGCATTAGCGAGCTGGGCGGCATCAGCCTCGACATCTAACCCCAACAACTGACGCAAACTAATCCGGGTGTACAAACCCATGGCGTTAAAAGCGCCCGCCTCTGGTGGCGTTAAGATCGGCGGCATTAGATCAAGATAATCGTTCGGGTCGTTGGCGTCGGTACCATCAAGCCCTTCTTGATAATCACTTACACCATCACCATCAGTGTCTTGAGCGGCCACAACAGTAATCGTAAAGGGCGCAAGTGATACGCTTTGCGCGCCGTCGCTCACACTCACCACAATATTGCTGTAACTGCCTTCGTCAGCATCACCAGGTATACCGCTCAGTACGCCAGTGGCACTGTCGAGCAATAACCAACTGGGAGCACCACTGATACTAAATGTTAAGGTGTCGCCGTCGGCATCTGTGGCGCTAACGACAAAGCGATACAGCTCGCCCACCATCACTTGAGTCGGTGCCGTGCCACTAATCACCGGCGCTTTATTCCCAGCACTCACCACAAGGTTAAACGGTGTTAACGCGGCACCGGCCAAACCATCGCTCACGCTAATACCAATATTGGTATAGCTGCCAGTATCACCATTGTTGGGGGTACCGCTAAGTTGACCGGTACTGGTGTTAAAGCTGGCCCAAGTAGGCTTGTTGCTAATGCTATAGCTGAGGGTATCGCCGTCTGGGTCTATCGTGCTGGGGGTAAAACTAAAGCTGTTGCCCGCTTGCACATTTGTTGTGGGGCTACCGCTGAGAGCCGGGGGAGTATTGACTCGCACCGTAAAGCTGGCGCTGCCGGTATTTCCCGCCAGATCATCGCTGTCGAGCGTAATGGTACTCGCGCCCATAGCGGCACCCGTGACCGTAATAGTGCGACTGCCAGCGGTATCTACCAACACAACATTCGCGCTGGGAACAACCGTTAAATTAGAGCTGGTGGCGGTAAAGCTCAGATCGGCGGCCACAGTGACACTGTCCGCTAATGTAACGGCCAATGGCCCGGCAGTGGCCCCATTAACGATACGCTGATTGGTTATCGCCGTTAATGTTGGCGCTTCGGTATCAATCACAACCGATAACACCGCCGATGCGATACTAGGGTTGCCCGCCGCATCAGTTGCTTTAGCAGTTAACGAATGGCTGCCATCCGATAATGTATCGGTAACCAGGCTCCAATCACCACTAGCATCAGTAGTGACCGTACCTACTTCGCCGTCTAGATCGCTGGTAAGGGTAACGGTCGAACCTGCCTCGGCCGTACCATTAATGGTGGGTGTGGCTATATTGGTGGTATTGTCAGTATCGCTGTTACCGGTATCACTGGCAGTGGCCAAATCGAGTGCTAATGGGGCGTCGGGAGCGGTAGAGTCCTGAGTAATCGTAGGCACATCAATCACGCCCGAAACATTCCCTGCCGCATCTTCTGCCGCAACGACATAATTGTTGTCGGCATTTGTACTAAGCAGCTGGGAAATCGACCAACTACCACCGGCAACCGCACTACTCGCCAACTCGGTAGCGCTATCGGCCACGCCATCGTTATCAACATCTGCGTAAAGTTTGATGAGAACAGCGTTTTCGGTATGACTACCGCTAATGTCATAGCTGGCAGCATTACTGGCCAACGTCACAGTGGGGTTGGTGACAACTGGAGCGACTGGGGCAGTAGTATCCACCCGAGCGTTAGCATTGCTTACGCTATTAAACGTTAAGTCAGCGTTGTTGTTGCCCGCATCGCGGATGGTATCGCCATTTAGGATTATGCTGCTGGCCAACACAATCACACCATTAGCATCCGTGTTTTCAGCCGCTGGCACAGTATAACCGTAACTTAAAATACCGTTGTTTTCGCTGCTGAAAGTCGCTTGACGAATAACGCTATTAATCTCAATGTCCACGGTACTGTTAGTACCGCTAACAGTGACGTCATCGTTTAACGTAACAGTGACATAGAGTACGTCTCCGGCAGCATAATCGCCATCAGCCACTCCTACAGTACTAACCGAAGGGGCCAGTGAATCTTTTGCCACTGTATCGGTCACCGCGCTTCCAGTATTACCTACATCATCCGTCAGAGTAACAGAGAAGGTTAACGTCCCATCATTTAGCCCGGACACATTCAGGCCACTGATAATTTGACTGGCAGTAGTGATCGTAACGGAGCCGGTGACATTGCTGCCGCCGCCAGAGCTGCTAATAGTATAGCTGGCTGTCGCACCTACCTCGGCGCCCGCCAACGTCATACTGGCTGCTGTTTCGTTACTGTTATCAATAGATGCTTGGTCAACACTCACGCTGGTAATGGTAGGTAATACAGTATCGACCGAGGCATTAGTGCTGTCCGAGGTGGCGGTGGAATTACCTGCGTTATCTACTGCAGTTACGGCCACGTTAGCATTGTTGCTATCAATCGCTCCAGCAACCAGAGCGTAGCTGGCCGACCAGGTGCCACTGCTATTAATTGCGGCTACGGCAGCGCCGCCACCAAAGGCGGTAAAATCTACATTTGCACTGCTGATGGTATCGCTATTGTTGTCGCCACCGACGCTGTTATTCCAAGAGGCGGTAACGGTATCGCCGACTTTATAAGTGCCACCCGTACCCGATGCACCACTAATACTGATGTTGCCATCAGTCACTGTGGGAACCACGTTATCCACGGTAGCGTTGCTAGAATCGGCTCTAATCGTGGTATTGCCGGCGTTGTCTGTGGCCGTGAGCGAGACATTAAGATTGGCGCCGTCAATAGCACCGCTGGTAATGGTATAAGTAGCGCTCCAGTTGCCCGCACTATTATTTGCCGCTACCGCGGCGCCACCTCCAAAAGCGGTAAAGTTTGCCGTAACGCCACCTACCGTATCCGCATTATTATCGCCGCTCGCGGTATTATTCCAAGTCGCTGTAACGGTATCGCCAATTTTAAAAGCACCACCGGTACCCGAGGCACCGCTCAGGCTAATATTGCCGTCGGTAACCGTAAGGACCGCACTATCGACTGTGGCGTTGGTTGTGTCGGCTACCGTATTGGAACCACTCAAGTTAGTGGCTGTGATGCTTACATTGCTATTAATAGCATCAATTACACCAGCAATAATCGTATAGGTCGCGCTCCATGTCTCGCTACTATTGGTAGCCACTACTGCCGCACCGCCACCAAACTGACTAAAGTCAACCGTAACGCCGATGACCGCACTATTATTATCGCCGCCGGCGGTATTATTCCAAGTGGCGGTGACAGTATCGCCAATTTTATAAGAACCAGCGGTGCCTGACGCACCGCTAATGCTAATATTTCCGGCACTCACCCAAGGCACTGGCATCGACGTTAGTTGTGCACTACTGGCAGCTGTTAACCCGCCAGACGTTGCCTCTAAGTTGAACGTTTCTGAGGATGCACCACTGTTTGCGTACGTGATTTGCATACCGGTAAAGGTGGCACTGCCACTGCTTGGGGTTAACGTTACGGTACTACTGCTGCCATCTGAATCGCCAGTGCCCGATAACAATGCACTGCCCGCGCCATTGATTTCGGCCAAGCTAATGCCGGTACTGTAACCTGTATCGAAAATACCATTGGCGTCTTGCGCACTGACTACCGGCACGATACTAAACACGGTGGCAGAACCCGAGATAACACTTAAAGGCGCCGGATTAGTTGTAAACACAAGCTGTGTCGCAACAACATCAGAGGTAACAGCGTTAGCGTCAACCGTTGGAAGGTTAGGCGCCACGCCATCCTGATCATTGGCGGTTAAGGTAAAACTTTGTTGGTCTGCGGTCGCGGTATAAGTCACCGCCGTAAAGGTCGCAACGCCGGCCGATGCCGCAACACTTCCCCCCGTGAGTGATCCGGCGCTGGCTTCGGCTAAAGTAATTGTTTCGCTAAAATCGACATCGGTATTGCCAAAAGCATCTTGCGCGGTCACAACCGGCTGGGTGGTTAATACCGCGCCCGACACACTACCCGCAGGCTGGATGGTAAAGACTAGCGCACTGGCACTCACATCAATGGTGCCGCCTGCGCCATTGGTCACAGCAGTAGTAGCCCCCATTTGGGTGCCCGAGCCGCCAAGGGTTAAATCAGTATCGCCATCAACGCTAAGAATAAAGGTGTGATCTTCAATCAAGCCTGTATTGTCGTTGTAATAGGCGTTAATGGTGTAGGTTTCACTGCTGCCATGAGCAACCGATATTGGCAAACCAGAGAACGTAATAGTATCTGATCCGCTATCGTAGGTACCCACGTTATTGGCGACATCATTGCCATTTAAACGCCACGTAATCTGAGCGCGCTCGGCATCGGTCGATGTGCCACTGACGTTAACCCTAACCTCACTCACGGTCATCGCTAAGCCATCGTTACCACCACCATCGGTTAACGTAAAATCAAATATATTAACAGCTTCGCCAACAGTATCCACGGTGGCATTCAGGCCGACCGGCTCGGTTACTCCTGCTGCCGCTGTTAACACACCATCGCTATTAGCCGTTGTTGTGTCTCCAACGAACGAGTCAAGATTGATACTGACGAAGTCGGTCGATGAGACTCGAACTTCATCAACGACGATACCACCAAAGTTAAGAGTTGCTTGAGTGCCAGTAGCTACCGTTTGAGTACTACCGACCAAAGCATTGTTGAGATAACCACCAACGGTAATAAGTTCTGCAGCTGTATTATTTATAAAGAGACTGGTAAAGATGAAGTCAGCCGTATCAGTACGAGCAAGCGTAAACAACTCCGTAGCACCTAAGTTAACACCTCCTGACTGCAAATTAATTGAGGCGCTCCCCCCCTCTCCATATTGATTTTGCCATACCATATCCCCACCGTCGCCTTGCGCAGTAAAGGTATACGTAAACGAAACGCCAGCCAATGAGCGGGAGAAACTTGTAGTGAGGCCCGTATCTGCATCAAAGCTGTCGTTAAAGGCAACAGCCCAAGTTTTCTGAGCCGACAAAACCATCATCGCCAAAAAGAGTAATTTTCCGAACAGCCTCCAGATATAAGTGATTAGATTTTTGGAAGAGTTGGTTTTTATGACATCAATTGGCGACATGATCTTTCTCCATAATCGCTGCGCATATTTTTAAAGTAATTTAAGTAGCTTGTTTAAGCGTATAAACGCGCGCGCCCAAGCGCGAAAAAACGGACTTGGGCGTTGTATTACTACCTGCACTAAACACAAAGAAACATCAACTTCTTGAAGGGAATATTCCTTCCAGAGCAATAATAAAATTAGTACCCAAAAAAGGATTACGAATCGGCAAGGGCTGACCACCACCGGACATATCTGTCTGGCCAGTAACATGAGCATCAAACGGTCTTAATGTGACATCAGACGTATCGGTACTGTAAATAGCGCCGGCACGATCGCTCGCAGTCACTGGACCTAGAATACTGTTCACAGAAGGCGTACCCGAAACACTGGTGCTTGAGGTTACCCCCGGAATGGCAACCGCGGCCTTAAGCTGCGATGCAGTATGGGTATGCGCGGGCAGATTCGAAGTGGTCATATTCACATACTCCAAGCCCGATTTTTCACCCTGTGTTATGACGGACAATCCCGGCCCGTGCCCAATACCGACAGGACTACGCGAGCGATAATCTGGCAAGCCAAATGAGTTGACCCCATCACCGCCATATCTAGTGCCAAGTAATGAAAATAACGCTGTATTAGAGGAAATAGCTATCAATGAGCCATCACAACGCGCCCATCCTCGCGGAACGAAGTCAAAACCTACCATGCGAATTTCACCTATATACACTTCAATCATGCTGCTCTCCTTAACAAACGTGATTTACAACTCGATTAACCGAAAGAATTTTAATTATTAGATTCTCTCAAGCCAGCTTTACTGGTTCCGGTGTGCCTTGCCAACAATATTACAAATAGAATACGCGATGGAATTACAGCCAAGCGACCACTACTCACGCTGATGAGAGGTCGCTTTTATTAATTCAGATCAATACTTCGGAAGATTAGCCATAACATTCGCGACTAACGACGTTGGGCCACAAGAGCAATAAGATGCGCAGAGAGAATGGGGTGATACTATCCATGACATATCCGTTTATCCTTGCTCACATGGTGAGCCAACGTATCCATTAATCAAATGAAAAGTTTTACTTATAGCAATATAATACGCAGCGGCGATGCCTTGCATACGCCCTGCTTAAGAGCCACATCTGAATAGACAGCAACTCTTAACAAAGAATAGCCCTAATAGAGCTTAATCGTCAATAAAAAATATATAATTCATAAAGCCGTATCGCTACTGCGCTTCACGCAGAATAATGGCCGGCGGTGTCACTACCGCTCGTCGACAACTAAAGGCCCCGAGTAAACCAACCAACACAGCACCTGCCAACGGCGAGCCCAACCAGTACCAATAATGCGGCTGCACCGGCACATCAAATACAAACACTTGTAGGCCTAGCAATAACACCTCGGAGGCGAGCACGGCAATTAGCCCCGACGCTAAACCAAGCAAACCAAACTCAACCAATACACTGCCCAGCATTAAACGCCGGCTGGCGCCCAAGGTACGCAACAAACCGACCTCTTGCTTACGGCTCTCAAGGCTGCCACTAACGGCCGCCATCAACACCAAACAGCCGCCAAGCAAAACCATTATCAGCACCATCTGTACGCCATCACTGACTTGTGCAATGATGGTTCTAATCTGATTGATAATACGGTCTAACTCAACCACGACTATTGTCGGGTAGCGTGTTAGCAAGGCATTAATAAAACGTTTTTTCTCGGGGGCCAAATAGACACTGGTCATATACATGGGCGAGTAATCATCTAATGCGCCCGGCTCAAATATAAAGTAAAAATTGGGCTGTAAAGATTCCCACTGCAACGATCGCAAGCTTGCCACTTGCGCCTCGGCCACCAACCCACCAATAGAAAACGTCAACTTATCGCCCAGCTTAATACCCAACCGTTCGGCGACTTCTACCTCGACTGAAACACCGGGTAACTCAATCTCCGTTCTTTGCCATGCGTCCCACCACTGCCCCTCTACTAACTCATTGTTAGCTGCTAATGTTTGGCTCCAGGTAAGTTGCGCTTCGCGGTTAAGGGCATCTTGTGACTTAGGTTGGCCATTGATCTGGGTCAGTCGGCCTCGTACCATCGGGTAAAGCTGTTCGATTGTTAATTGATTTTCGTTTAACAGCTGGCCAAAGGCGTCTACTTCTGCAGGAGCAATATTAAGTAAAAAATGATTCGGGGCGTTGTCGGGTACCTTGACTTGCCACTCATCAATTAAAGAAGTACGCACCACCGTTAACGTTAAAAGTAACATCATGGCGGTGGCAAATACCACAACCTGTAAAACACTAGCTGCGCGTCGACGTTGAATACTTGCCCACGCTAAACGCCAATAGCTGCCCGCTTGCGAGCCTAATTTACGCCCACTGAGCAACAGTCCGTAGGCCAACCCCACGGCCAACAACGCAACCACGGCAAGTGCGGCAATAACCGTTAATGCCAGCGTCAGGTTACGACTAAACACCGCAATCAAAACCACCAGCACAACACTGGCCGCCAACACTTGCCAAACAACCGCACTGGTTTTAACCACCAATTCTGAGCGCAATACTTTTACCGGCGGTACGGTCGGTAAAAACCACAGTGCCGGTAAAGCAAACCCCAGCAGCGCTAACGGGCCACTAACAAAACTCAACACATAACTACTAACACTGGCAGGCGCCATCACCACTTGATACAAACGCACCACCGCCTCGGCGACCAGTGTTTGCAGAACACCGCCCAACAACAAACCAACTAACGAGGCCGCAAATGCCAACATCACCAATTGTGCAATATATAAATAACGTATTTGTTTGGTCGATGAGCCCAAGCTTTTTAGTAAAGCCACCGGTGCAATGTGCCGCTCGGCAAACTGCCGCGCCGCTAAGGCAATAGCCACACCGGCCAACAGTACACCCATAATAGCCGCTAACACCAAAAAGCGACGACCGGTTTGCAACGTGCCCTGCAAACGGCGTTGAGCATTCTCGATGTCCATCACCTCCTCGTGTTCGGACAACTCAGGCTCAAGCCATGCCATAAAATCGGTCAATAGGGCCGGCTCGGCGGCCAGTAACCATTGATATTCGACCCGACTGCCCGGCTGAATTACATCAGTGCTGACAAGGTCTGCCCAGTTCATCATTACCCGAGCCCCCATAACACTAAAGGGGCCGCTACCGTCGGGCTCATCAATAATCACTCGCGTCGTTTTTAGCGACCGCTCACCCACTTGCAGCTCATCGCCCAACTCGATATTCAGTAATGGCAACAAACGCGAATCGACCCAAACCTCGCCTTCTGCTGGCACACCACTGGCTCGCTCTATCTGGGCATTATCAATCGCGAACGCGGTTTGACTTAAATCAATGTACCCACGCAACGGGTAATTAGCCTCCACCGCTTTAACTGCAGCCAAGTGCATTTCATCACCGGCAAACACCATAGATGCAAAATAAGCCACGCGGCTTTGCTCGATGCCCTCGGTCGCTGCCTGTGTTTGCCACGCGGGCTCGGGCAAACGATTACTAGCGACAAGCTTATCGGCCCCCAACAATGAGTTACTTTGCTCAAGTAAAGTCGACTCTAAACGATCGGTAAAAACTGCGATGGTGCTGACTACCGCCACCGACAACATAATGGCCGTTGCCAATAATTTGATTTCACCCGCGCGACAATTGCGCCATAACAATCGCAGTGCTAGCACGATGCCACCTCTATATCCGCACCCTTAATAAGTTCACCGCCAGCCATTTGGATGTGACGCTGGCAGCGCTCGGCCAGACGTTGTTCATGGGTAATTAATATCAAGGTGGTGCCGGCGTCGGCGTTTAAACCAAACAATAAATCGTTGATGGTTTGACCTGTAGCGCTATCGAGATTACCAGTAGGCTCATCGGCAAATAATATTTCGGGCTCACACGCAAAAGCCCGAGCAATAGCCACTCGCTGTTGCTCACCACCGGACAACTGGGGCGGGGAATGTCCAACCCGCTCAGCTAAGCCAACTCGGCTGAGATACTCTTTAGCAGCCGCTTCTGCCCCCTTTTGGCCGCGCAACTCCAGTGGCAACATGACGTTTTCAAGCGCGGTTAATCCTGGTAACAATTGAAACGACTGAAACACAAAGCCCACATGACGCGCTCGTAACGCCGCCCGCCCCTCTTCATCCAGCGCCGTCAAATCATTACCCGCCAAAGTGACCAACCCAGCACTCGGCACATCCAGCCCCGCCAGCAAGCCAAGTAAAGTAGACTTACCCGAGCCCGAGGCACCAGTAATTGCCAGCGACTCACCAGGGGCTACTGCGAGGGAAATATCTTTTAAAATAGTCAACTCGCCGGCCGCAGTGGTCACGGTTTTGGTTAGCCCTTGAGCGCTGATAATATCTTGCATAGCGGTTCTCTTAATAAAATTTAATCAAATTGTTGCGCGCAGGCCAATACATTCCCGTTGTGATTATTAACAGCATAACCTGCAGACAAAGCGAGCTCAGTAGCAAAGAATACACGACTCACGTCCACTTGTGACCGGCTGCGCGAATGATTGCCCGCAAGGTGCCACTGCGGTAGGCTAACAGACTCACTATTTAGGCCATCTATTTATGCATTCCACTGTTATCTTTTGTCTCTTACGCCGCTTGTTAGGCATAATATTACTGCTAACCATTGCATTAAATACTCGAGCGCAAACACCTACAATTATTGTTTTAGGTGACAGCTTAAGTGCCGGTTATGGTTTTGATTTAAATGAGGGCTGGGTACAACTGCTGCGTGAGCGAGTAACCCAAAATGAGGCAACCGCACACTATCAGGTGATTAACGCCAGTGTCAGTGGCGAAACCACTCGCGGTGGCTTAGCGCGGTTGGATAAACTGTTAAAAGCGCATCAGCCCGAGATTGTGATTGTCGAGCTTGGCGGTAACGATGGTTTACGCGGCCAACCAATCAAGCTAATGCGACAAAATCTAGCCAATATCATCCAAAAAACGCAAGCCGCTAGCGCCACAGTGCTATTAGTAGGCATGCAAATTCCTCCTAATTACGGTGCACGCTATACCCAAACATTTTCCGCCATGTACCCTGAACTGGCCGAGCGCTTTAAGGTGGCACTGGTACCTTTTTTACTGCAAGGAATTGCGCTTGATTCCGAGCTGATGCAAAACGACGGCATTCATGCAAATGCTTCGGCACAACCCAAACTGTTGGATAATGTCTGGCCCTTGTTAGAGCCGCTGCTTTAAATCTACGGTCTTAATCCAACGGCTCGATATAATCTAACAACAACTGCAGCGACTGCCGGCCGCGGTATTCATTGACGTCTAACTTAAACGCGGCCCGCACTCGAGTCGTTGTTGAGCTAGGCCAAACATCTAAATCGACATTAAAGGCAATCGCGTCGATCACCGTTTGATCGTTAGCTTGGTGCGCTAACACCAGCTTTAAATGCTTCTCTCCCACAATACGCTGCTGCACTAACTTAAACTCGCCGTCAAACAAGGGTTCGGGGAAATGTTGCCCCCAAGGCCCTGCCGCACGTAATTGCTGTGCTAACGGCAAGCTAAATTCGGCCTCGCTTAACGCACCGTCACTAAGCACCACTGCCTGTAAATCGTCGTTGCTAAGTTGACGGCGAACCTCGGCATCAAAGGCGCTGGCAAACGCGTTAAAGTCATCTTTAGCAAGGCTCATACCCGCGGCCATAGCGTGACCACCAAACTTATGCAGCAGGTCTGGGTGCTGCGCCGCCACAGCATCTAGAGCATCGCGAATATGCAGTCCCGGTATCGAGCGCGCCGAACCTTTAATGCTGAGACCGTCATCAGCATCGGCAAACACAATCACCGGGCGGTGATGACGATCTTTAATGCGCGAGGCGAGAATGCCAATCACGCCTTGGTGCCAGCGACCATCGTACAAGCACAGCCCCCAGGGTAGCTCCCCGTCCGCCTCGACATTCAAACCCTCAAGCATCTGTAATGCTTCGCGCTGCATTCCGCTCTCAATGGCTTTGCGGTCACGATTAAAATCGTCTAACGCAACTGCCAACTCCCGTGCGGCTAAAAAGTCGTCACTTAATAAACACTGAATGCCAATGCTCATATCATCTAGCCGACCGGCTGCATTTAAGCGCGGCCCTATGGCAAAACCTAAGTCAGCCGCCACCAAACTCTCGCAACTACGTCCAGCCACCTCTAACAGCGCCATGATCCCCGGCCGGGCAACTCCAGCGCGGATACGCAGTAACCCCTGCTCTACCAAAATACGATTATTGTGATCGAGCGGCACTACATCGGCAACGGTACCCAGTGCTACCAAATCAAGAAACTGTGCCATGTTAGGCTCTGTAATACCCGCTTCAACAAACCAGCCAATATTGCCCAGCTCGCGGCGCAAGGCATTTAAGACATAGAAAATAACGCCCACACCCGCTAGATTTTTACTGGGAAATCCACAACCCGGTTGATTGGGGTTAACAATCGCATCGGCATTGGGTAATTGCGCACCAGGCAAATGGTGATCGGTTACCAGTACCGCAATGCCCAACGCTTGTGCCGCCGCGACGCCCTCAATGCTGGAGATGCCGTTATCAACCGTGACAATTAAATCCGGTTCACGCTCGGCCGCTACTGCGACGATCTCTGGCGTTAAGCCGTAACCATACTCGAACCGATTAGGCACTAAAAAATCAATGTGGTGGGCACCCATCGCTGTTAATGCCAACACTGCCAAAGCCGAACTGGTTGCACCATCGGCATCAAAATCGCCCACAATTAAAATTCGAGCATCGGCTACTACCGCATCGGCCAAGAGGCTGGCGGCCTCTGGTAAGCCTTTCATGTTGGGCTTTAATAATTCGTTCAGCGTTAACCGCAACTGGCACTCATCAGTTACGCCGCGGGCACTGTAGATACGAGTCAGTAACGGCGCTATATTGGCACTACTAAATTCGGCGGCAGGCGGGCGGCGTTTTATCAATTTATTCACGTAAGGTTCGGCTCCCATACTGTTATTGGCCGCATCATTATATACGGCGCTGGGTCGTGTTATCGAACACGCTTTTGTTTTTAGTAAGGTACTGCGACATACAAAAAAGGGAGCCGAAGCTCCCTTTTTTGTATGTGCTTATGCTTATTAGCAGGCCAAGTGCCCTGCCATAAATTTATGCACTGTCTCAGTATCGTTGGGTAATACTTCGTAGCGCTCTTCGCGCTCAAACAAGTCGGCCATGTGATGCGGCAAGGCGGGATCTTCGGTTTGACCAGCCTTTTGCACGGCTTCAGGAAATTTAGCCGGATGAGCTGTAGCCAAACACACCATTGGTACGTTTTGATCGCGACGCGTTACTCGGGCCGCTTCTACACCAATAGCGGTGTGCGGATCGAGCAGATACTCAGTACTTTCAAACACGTCACGAATCACTTCCAGCATGCGTTCGTCATCAACTCTGTGGCTGGCAAACAATCCACGGGCGCGCTCTAGAGCTTTCTCATCAAGGTGCATTTCACCAGATTTAAAATCTTCCATCATTTGCGCAATGGTCGCACCGTCGCGATCGTACAAATCAAACAGCATACGCTCAAAATTGCTCGATACCATGATGTCCATACTGGGTGACAAGGTGTGCTGCAATTGTTGCTTGCTAAGGTCATTAGCGCTGATCGCCCGATGTAAGATATCGTTGCTATTGGTAGCAATCACCAGCTGATCGATAGGCAAGCCCATACGCTTAGCGAGATAACCGGCAAAAATATCGCCAAAGTTACCCGTAGGCACGGCAAACGAAATCGGACGTGCGGGACCACCTAACGCCAAAGAGGCATAAAAGTAGTAGACGATCTGGGCCATGATACGCGCCCAGTTAATAGAGTTTACCGCCACTAACTGTCGGCCGTCCGGTAAAAACGATTGATCGGCAAAACTGGCCTTTACCATGTTCTGACAATCATCAAAGTTGCCGTCTAAAGCAATATTGTGAACATTGTCTTCTAGTACCGTCGTCATTTGGCGGCGCTGCACATTGGACACACGATTATGCGGATGCAAAATAAAAATATCGACATTATCGCAATGCCGACAACCTTCGATCGCAGCAGAACCGGTATCTCCAGATGTAGCCCCCATCACAACCACTTTTTGATTACGTTTTTTTAGAATGTAATCCAGTAAGTTGCCCAAAAACTGTAATGCGAAATCTTTAAAGGCCAAGGTCGGGCCTTGGAACAACTCTAAAATCCACTCGTTATGGCCGGTTTGAATCAGCGGCGCAATGGCCGAATGACGAAACGTTGCGTAAGAGTCGGCAATAATTTTTTTCAGATCGGCATCAGGTACCGCGCCATCAACAAACGGCGATACCACTTTAAACGCAAGCTCTTGATAAGATAAGCCTGCCCAGCTGGCGATCTCTTCGGCGCTAAATTCGGGCAATGTTTCGGGCACGTACAGGCCGCCATCGGGGGCTAAGCCTGTAAGCACGACTTCTTCGAATGACAATGCGGGCGCTTGGCCGCGGGTGCTGATATATTTCACGCGAGTAACCTGATTAAAATGTCCAGTAAAAAAGGCGAACAGTGCCGCCCGTTTATTTTAACGGCTCCAGTCGGATACGGGTAATAGAACCGGTGATTGAGCTGAGTGCTTCAATTTTACTAATAGCGGTCGCTAAGTTTTTCTCGACAGCACGGTTGGTTAGCAAAATTAGCGGTACAATTTCTTCATCATCAGGCGCTTCTTTTTGAATCAAAGCCTCAATACTGATACCAGAATCACTCAAGATAGTCGCTACCTGCGATAAAACACCAGGCTTATCAAGTGCTGACATACGCAAGTAGTAGGCGGTTTCAATATCTTCAATAGGTAAGATTTTATCTTCACCTAAGCTGCTTTGATGAAAGCCCAAGTGTGGCACTCGATGCTCTGGGTTGGCGGTCAAGGTGCGAGCAACATCGACAATATCGGCAATCACTGATGATGCGGTCGGCTCGGCGCCGGCGCCAGCACCGTAATACATGGTCGGCCCTACGGCATCGCCTTTCACCATAATAGCGTTCATCACACCATCGACATTGGCCAGCTGCTGCTTAGCGGGTATCAAGGTTGGATGCACACGCAGTTCGATGCCATCGGCCGTACGACGAGCAATACCTAAATGCTTAATACGGTAACCAAGCTCATCGGCGTAGGCGACATCTACTGGCTCAATTTTACTAATGCCTTCGGTAAACACTTTCTCAAACTGTAGTGGAATACCAAACGACATAGAAGCCAAAATGACCAATTTATGTGCAGCATCAATACCTTCGACATCAAAGGTTGGATCAGCTTCAGCGTAACCTAGCTCTTGAGCCTCGGCCAATACATCGGCAAATTCACGACCCTTATCACGCATCTCGGTCAAGATGAAATTACCGGTACCGTTGATAATGCCTGCCAACCATTCGATACGGTTAGCGGCTAAGCCTTCACGAATCGATTTAATAATAGGGATACCACCCGCTACCGCTGCTTCAAAAGCAACCGTGACACCTTTTTTATCGGCGGCGGCAAAGATCTCGTTACCGTGTTCGGCAATTAGCGCTTTATTGGCGGTAACCACGTGTTTGCCATTCTCAATCGCGGTTAAAATTAAGTCCCGAGCAACAGTTACACCGCCCATCAGTTCGACTACGACATCCACATTGGGGTTAGTTGCCACATCAAACACATCGCGGGTAACGTTTAGAGTAGTCATATCGCAGTGCGGATTATCTCGTCGCGCACCCACCTGCTCGACAATAATATCGCTACCGGCGCGGGCATTAATAACGCGCTGATTACGCGCCAATACATTTACAGTGCCACTGCCTACGGTCCCTAGACCGCAGATACCTAATCTGACCGGTTTCAATATCAACTCCTCTTAATCATGATGTTCTATACCAACAAAAGACGGCAACCTTACTCAGAGCGAAGGTTGCTGTCAATTGCTGGACAAGGGGGTACTGGCGGGATATTAACCCGCCAACAAGAAAGGATAGCTATTTACTCTTGATAGTTTGCAACAGTTGCTCAGGTGGCTGATAGCCAACAAACAAACGGCCATCGGGCAACAAAATTGCCGGAGTACCTGTTACTCCCATCTCGCCACCTTTAAGATATTGTTTTTCTACTGGACTGGCCTCGCAAGTAGCCGCAGACACCGTTTCAAGGTTTTTTAATTTATCTAGAGCGGCGGGCTGGTCATCTGCACACCAGGCACTTTCAAGCTTAGCCGCCGACGGGCTGTTAGCCCCTGCTCGCGGGTAGGCCAAATAGCGAATTTCGATACCTAAATCATTATAGCCAGGTTTATTAACGCCCATCTCGTTGTAGCTGTGCATTTGGCTGTGCAAACGCCGACAATAGCCACAATCGACATCCGTAAACACATAGGCTACATGCTTTGTCTCACCGTCTGGGGCAAACTTAATACTCTCTTTTTCACCCAAACTTGCGACAAACTCACGCCGGCTATTAAGCAGGTATGGATCCTGTACTGGAGCCAGCCCCGAGTCAGTCACATCAAAAACTTCACCCATAATAACGTGCTTACCGTCAGCCGAGATAATCACCGCCGGCCCGCCAATAATTTGAACGTTATACAGACCGTCGATGACAGACGGGCGAATTTCACCCAACTGAGCACCGCTGGTGAGCTTCTCAAGACTCGCCTTAATAGCCGCCTCTGGGTTTGCAGACTCTGATGTGTTGGGCTCTTGGGCGTACACACCGGTTGCTAGGGTCGCGGACAAACCCAGCGCCAAACCGTATTTAGTCACTTTTGAAATCATAAACTCTACTCGCTAGGGTGTTGGCCCAGTTACTTTACTGGAACCAGTTTATCATACAAATACCACCCTGGGCTTAGCCTCGAGGGTGGTGTTTTTGATGCAGCTCTTGCATGCGAGCTTGAGCCACATGGGTATATATCTGGGTAGTGGAGAGATCGCTGTGCCCCAGCAACAATTGCACTACCCTTAAATCGGCGCCATGATTTAACAAATGCGTCGCAAAGGCATGGCGCAGGGTATGCGGTGATAACGGCTTGTCGATACCCGCCACCTGGGCCCAGTATTTAATTCGATGCCAAAATGTCTGACGTGTCATCATTTGTTTTCGGCTGCTCGGAAACAATACCTCTGAGGATTGATCCGCCAGCAATAATGGTCGCGCCTCGTGCATATAACGCGTCAGCCAGAAACTCGCCTCTTCACCCAAGGGTACCAAGCGCTCTTTACTGCCCTTCCCCATCACCTTAACGACACCTTGACGCAGATTCAACAAGGTTAAAGTCAGACCGATCAGCTCAGATACCCGCAACCCGCAAGCGTAGAGCACCTCAAGCATGGCCCGGTCGCGCAAGCCTATCGGGTCACCTACATCCGGAGCATTGAGCAGCGCTTCGACATCAAGCTCGGTTAAAAGTTTAGGCAACGACTTGGGCAGCTTAGGACTTTCGATCCCCACCAACGGGTCGAGCTCTTGCAACCCCTCGCGCACTTGATCGCGATAAAAGCCTCGCAAACAAGATAACAGCCTAGCAGTAGAGCGACTGCTGTATTTTTTCGCGTGGCGCCACGCGAGGTATGCCAACACCTGCTGGCCAGTCAAAGGTGCCGCTAGAGTGCTTTGGGCGGCGGCGAGGTATCGAGCAAAGCCCTGCAAGTCGCGACGATAACTTGCTAGCGAATTTTCAGACAAGCCTTTTTCCAGCCAGACGCGATCGAGATAAGCATCAATCACTGCCGTATCGGCAGCCGACAAAGGCTGAGATGTCATAATTGTTACATTCCCATTTAAGCGAACAAAGGAGGCCGTTAAGACGATAGGTTATCAGCAATATAGCGCCATAAAAAAAGCCGATGTAGTTTCCCACATCGGCTTTTTTTATACAAAACGCACGTAGCAAACCGTGCGCTTTATGTATCGAACGCTTATGCGCCCAACTTTTCTTTAATACGTGCGGCACGACCGGTAAGATCACGCAAGTAGTAAAGCTTAGCTTGACGCACATCACCGCGGCGTTTAACAGCAATGCTGTCAATCTGACGGCTGTGAGTCTGGAAGGTACGCTCAACACCAACGCCGTGAGATATTTTACGCACGGTGAAAGCAGAGTGCAGGCCACGGCTACGGATAGCAATAACAACACCTTCGTATGCCTGCAGACGCTCGCGAGTGCCTTCAGTCACTTTAACCTGAACAACAACGGTATCACCTGGCGAAAAGCTAGGGATATCTTGTTTGAGCTGTTCGTTTTCGAGCTCTTGAATGATTTTGTTAGTCATTTCCATTCTCCTAAAGAGTTTGTAGCTTCACAGCTAGAATCAATCGTTATCAAGGTCTCGACGAAAGTCCGTCAACAGCGCCTGCTGTTCCTCAGTTAAGTTTTTGTTTTGCAACAAATCTGGCCGTCTTTGCCAGGTTCGCCCCAGCGCTTGTTGTAAGCGCCAACGCCGAATTTTTTCATGGTCACCGGACAACAATATAGCCGGTACCGTCACGCCATCGAGCACCTCGGGGCGCGTATAATGCGGATGATCCAACAACCCTGCGCTGAATGAATCCTCCACCGCTGACTGCGCATCACCCAACACACCGGGTAACAACCGAGTGACTGCATCAATCAACACCATCGCTGGCAGCTCACCGCCAGACAACACGTAATCGCCGATAGACCACTCTTCATCAACCACCGCCTGAATAAGGCGCTCGTCAATTCCTTCGTAACGCCCAGCAATCAGTATTAAATTGCCGCTTTGCGCCATCTGGCTTGCCGCCGCCTGATTAAACACCTGCCCCTGAGGCGAGAGGTAAACCACGCGGGCATCGCCCGTCCATTGTTTCGCCGCATCAACCGCATCGTGCAGCGGTTGAACTTTCATCAACATACCGGGGCCGCCACCGTAAGGGCGATCATCCACTGTATTATGACGATCAGCGGTAAAGTCGCGCGGGTTCCAGCACTGCACTTCCACTTGGCCTCGCGTTACCGCGCGACCGGTAATGCCATGGTCGCGTACGGCGGCCAGCATCTCGGGAAATAACGTTACTACTGCAACTTTCACAACTTGTCTGTCTGGCTCAAGCACCTTGGGCTCCCACTGTGTCGGCCCTAGAAAGCTGGATCCCAGTCCACCTCTATGGTGTTTGTCGCCTCGTCGATGTGGGTAACAAACTGATCCGGTATATAGGGGATCAGCCGTTCGCGATCATCGATACTATTAGCATCGGGTGCGACTACCAGCACATCGTTAGCACCTGTTTCAATAAGCTTCTTAACGGTTCCAAGGCGGCTCTCGCCTCCTTCAAAACAGCTAATAACAGCCATATCTTGCAGCTGGTGCCAATAAAATTCGCCAGCGTCCAAAGACGGCAGCAAGTCACGCTCTACCGCAATCACACAGTTGGTGTACTGCGCCGCAAGGTCGCGATCATCCACATCTTTGATGTGAGCCACAAAACCTTTACCGTGTGCGCGATACTCATCTATCTCAAAGGTTTTAACGCCATGGGCGGTTTTAAGCCACCAAGGCGAATAGTCAAAAAGGTTCGTCGCGGGCTCGGTGAACGAGCGGATTTTTATCCACCCTTTAACACCAAACACGCCGGTTACCTGCCCGACATTAACCAGATTAGAAGTAACTGCTGACACCGGAGGAGTGATCAGGCGGCTTCTTTAACCAGCTTGGCAACGCGATCGCTCAGCTGAGCACCTTGGCCAATCCAGTGAGCGACACGCTCCTGATCAACACGCAGACGCTCTTCTTGGCCACGGGCGATAGGGTTAAAGAAACCTACACGCTCAATAAAACGACCATTACGGGCACTGCGACTGTTGGTTACGGTCAAGTGGTAAAAAGGACGCTTCTTAGAGCCACCACGTGACAGACGAATAGTTACCATTCTAGCTTTCCTGTAGTTTCATTGGCGTAAGCCTAGCTCACGCACGGTTTAAAAATTAGGTTCAACAGCGGATCAAGTCCACCGCGAAAGGCGCCGTATTCTAAGGGAAACGATTGCCATTGTATAGGGCTATTGTGCAGCTTTTACGCAACCCGAGCAGATCGGCGTTAACTCACGCAAAAAAATGTTTTTACAGCGTACCGATAGATCCTTAACGACCGCCTAAACCATATCCTCGAAGCGGTTAGCAATATCTAACGATACCGGCCTATCAAAGCCCGGCAGGTGCACACCGCTGGCATCAAAAGCCACCTTCGACTCATCGATCATACCCTCACCAAAACGATAAATCGTGGCAAAGTCGCCACGTAAGGCGGCATCATCGTAAGCTTGGGCGTTGGCGCGCACGGTTACCCTACGCGCCTTATACTCGGCAAATGTCTCCGTGCCATAGCGCTTGGCCAGCATTCGCTCAACCACACGCGGTGCCAATACGCTTGCGGTTGCGTTATTGCCGCCAAAACCCTTGGAGTTTAAAAAGGCAACATCAATACCCTGCTCGGGAGTAAAATCCGCCAGCGGGATATGCAAACGATCGCCATACACATCATCCGCTACGGCATCAATGGTTTTAACACCGGGGATAACCCCATACTTAAAAGTACCCAGGCAAGCCATCATTTGATCGGCACTGGCCGGTGAGAGCGAATGCCCTACATAAGCTTTAACCGCGGCTACAGGCCAATTCTGGATACCAAAATGTGCAGCCACTTGATCGAAAATTTGCGACTCTGTGACGCGATTTTGCGGGGTGCTTGAGCCGTGCGCATGCACCATAGAGCGCTCTCGTACCGCCTCATCGCCCACTATCGCGCGGGCCGCCGCCACGGCTTTGGCAAAAGTAATATGGTTGCCTGGTCCTGGGGCGGTAATAGACTTCTTGAAGCCGTCGGCATTAATAAAGACATCACTTACCGCACCGTGAATATCTGCACCGAGGGTTAATGCCAGCTCATCGTCCATCAAGACAATGTACTGCCCAGACTCTGCAATGGTAAACCCGCAGTTGTCGCCAAATGGACGACTTGAACGGCGCAGATCGGTGACGCTATCACCATCCAACTTTTGTAGCTTATCTTCGCTTGCCAATGCACCCATTGTCGCGTAACCGTCGATAACCTCTGGCAATATGGGCGCCTCGGCATTACCGACCACGGCTACGCGGCAACGGCCACTGGTAATATCTTCAACGGCTGAGCGCAGATTGTATAAAAAAGAAGCACAAGCGCCGGCATTGGCACTCGTATGACCAACGCTGCCTAAAATATAAGCATTTACAAAGTCGGCCACCATGCTATTGAGCCCCAACGGGCACTGCTTGGTACTCACCCGGCCACCGCGTAAACGCGATTGCAGCAACCCGCCAAAACCGTCCTCATCTAGCTGACTCATAACGTTACTGGCGTATACACCCACTTGATCGGGGTTAATCTGGGCAACAATATCCGCCCAATCAATACCGATAGAACGCACTGCATCAGAGGCGGAGATTACCGCCAATTGCAGCGCGCGAGGATGAAACCGAGCATTGTATAAATCTGCAGGTTTAAATCCTTGCGGTAATTGTCCCGCCGACTTAACCGGGCAATCGCGATAACTGTCGATCTTAACGTCAACCGCGCCCGTTACCTCTACAGTCACTCGCCGCGCATCCAGCTCTGTCACCTGCCAATTAAGCGGCAAGGGCTCGGGCAACTCACGCGCCCTTATGACAAAACGCTGATTATTATTCTCGGGATTTAGGCTGACAGCCTTTTGCCAATGCACACTATCAACATCAAAAAACGCTGGATCGATACGGCGAATTAAACTGCCAGCTAAGACATCCGGACCAAATCTTGTTTCAATTTCGGCTCGTGTCAACGACTGACCGTCAAGGTCTTGCCATTTACCGGCGACAAAACGCACAAAGCCCATCATCACCGCCAAACCCGCCAAAGTCTCTTGGCGCATATCGTCGTTTAAGCTCTCAATGATCATTCGCTTAAAAGCGTGATGACCTGAGCTGCGTCCAGCGGCGTTAAATCCACCAAACCCAACAATAACCGGCAAGCGCGACATAGCGTTCTCCAAAACCATTTACAAGAAAGATATTACGAAGCGCGGAGTGTAGAAGTAATGCATAACGACGGTCACAGTCATACCGGCCAAATATTATGGTATTCTAGCCAAACTGTCGTTATTGCACCGCTAAACTTTAAATCACACTATTTGGCCTACCCATGACGGACAACATCACCCAAATTACTTTTGTTTTGTCAGAGCAGATGCTTACCACTGGCACCACACTGCCGCTAGAAATGCTGCAAACAGCCCAGCTAGCAAAACATCAATCGACTCAAGCCGCGCACGTCAACCTTATGATGCGCACTGCTGTAGCGCCGGGCACGCAGCTACCCAAACCAACAGGAATGCGCTGGACGCCCGATGTAACTCTGTCCGAGGCCACCCACAACGATATCATTTACTTGCCTGCCCTATGGCGCAACCCTCGTCCGGTATTGCGTCGTGCTGGAGCACTCATTGAATGGTTAAAAGAGCAGCACCATAACGGCGCGACCATTTGTGGTGTTGGCACCGGCTGCTGTTTTTTAGCTGAGGCCGGATTACTTGACGACAAAGTTGCCACAACTCACTGGCATTACTTTGATCAATTTCAAAAAAGTTACCCTAACGTGCAACTCAAGCGACAACATTTTATTACTCAAGCTGGCAACCTATATTGTGCCGCCAGTGTGAACTCGCTGGCAGATCTAACCGTATATTTTATTCAACGCTTGATGGGCAAGACCGTCGCCAGCCATGTAGAACGTCACTTTTCTCACGAGATTCGGCGCTCTTATGAAAGCTCGGCATTTTACGAAGACACCCGTCACCCACATCCCGATGAAACAATCGTACAGATCCAGCTGTGGATACACGACAATTACTCTCGCGTCATTACAGTTGCCGACTTAGCGCGGCGTTTTGGCATGAGCACACGAACACTCAACCGGCGCTTCAAACATGCGACCGACACTACACCGCTGGCGTACTTACGAGAAATCAGAATAAGAATTGCGCGCGAATTATTAAAGACCAGCAACTTGGCCATCGTCGAAATTGCCGATAAAGCCGGATACCAAGATAGCGCTTATTTCTCTGAACTATTCAAACAACAACTAGGCACCACACCTAGCGCTTACCGCGAGATGGTACGGGCGAAGCTGTTTCGCACTGATTAAAATCTATTAAGTTTTATTTTTTGTAAGAAACACGACATCGTCCGCCATAAATTCAAGTGTTGCATTAAACCTTTCGGCTAAGAACTCAAATGTTTGACGAGAGAAAAAGCACACATGAGTTTGATCATTTTTATAATGCCAGCGAGAAAACGCATCGGCATCTAATGCAAGCTTAGTCATAATAGCCAACACTCCCGTGTCGACCAAACAATCCCACAATTGGGCCAGCTGTAATTGCGGGTCATGTAAATGCTCCACCACCTCAGTTGCGGTAATGAAGTCATACTGTGCGCCAAGCACGGCCCTGTCGGGGACATAAAAAACATCGTAAAGCGCTACAGAGAACCCTGCCTCTTGCAGCATAACGGATAATGTTGGGCCCGGCCCACAACCAAAGTCCAGCCCTTTAGCTGCAGGTGCTAAGCGCGCCACTAACGGCTCGTAAAGACGACCAAGAAAACGTCGATAACCCAAATCATTCGACTGATTGTCGTGCAGATCATACTCAGCTCGCTCTTGCTTAGCTGTTAGATGAAACTCTGGAGGGACAAAAATAAGGTAGCAACAAGAGCAACGTAGATACACGCGTCGCGAGTCGCGATAAAACCACGCCCCCTCATTACTGGGACAATCGGTAGAACAAAGCGGGCAGCGCTGCAACTGAGGCATAAAAACCAATCTAAATAAAAAATACTGACACAATCCGTAAAAACAAAAAACGCCGGCTATACCGGCGTTTTTTTGTTAGGGAATCTGACTGGGAATCCTAACGTCATTCAGCTACCAATCATGCCGCCTCTACGCTTTGCTTTTGATCGGAATCACGCTCCACCGCGACACGTTTAACGCCATCCGCAATATCAATTGTGCGGGGCTTTATTGCTTCGGGTAGTTCGCGCACCAAATCAACATGCAACAGTCCATTCTCTACCGCTGCAGATTCGACTCGCACGTGATCGGCCAATTGAAATCGACGCTCAAAGTTACGCGCGGCAATCCCTTGATGCAGGTAAGTACGCGACTTATCGTCCGTACCTTTGTTGCCCGACACGGTCAGGTTATTCTGGTTTACTTCAATGTTTAACTCGGCGCGATCGAAACCTGCCACAGCCATAGAAATTCGATAGTGATCTTCGCCCGTCAACTCAATATTATAAGGCGGATAACTGGGCTGGCTTTGCTCATTACGAGACAGACTGTCGAGCAGGCCGGCAACGCGATCAAAACCAATAGAAGAACGATACAGGGGAGTTAAATCAAAATTACGCATAACTATATCCTCAAATTTGAGCAATATTTAACATATGCCTACCCTTCGGGTCAGGCGATCATTGCACCTCTCTTTTGAGCAGGTACAACTGATATATAAGGTCTACTTTTTACATTACAAGGTATAAAATCAATTTTTATTTTTTTAATTTTACACGCTTGCTTTTAACGCTTCGAGCAACTGCGGATAGCGATAAACAAATCCGCCCCCAAGCGCAATTCGCGGCACTACTTTATTACTATTCAGCAATAACTCTTGCGCCGCTTGGCCTAATAATATGTTAAGTAGCCAACGAGGAGCATTTAAAAACGCTGGACGATTTAACACCTCAGCCAACTGCCGACTAAACTCCCGATTACGCACAGGATTGGGTGCAACCGCATTAATAGGCCCCGCAATATCATCTTGTCCCAACAACCAAATAATCATCGACACCAAATCTTGCCGATGAATCCAACTCATCCATTGCTCACCTCCCGCAATCGGCCCGCCTAAACCGAGCTTAAAAGCCGGCAACATGGAACCCAGAGCACCGCCGCCCTGCGCCAATACAACTCCGGCTCGTAGCAAGCAGACTCTAGAGCCTCGCTCAGAAAAAAGCATCGCCTGACGCTCCCAATCGCAACACAAATCTGCGGCAAACCCCACACCTTGACTGCCATGCTCATCCGCTTCGACCTCAGCGGTATCACCGTAATAACCCACAGCACTGCCACTGACAAACACCTTAGGAGGGCTTTGCACGGCAAGCTGGGCCATTAATTTTTGAGTAAAGGCAATACGACTATCCCGAATAGTTTGGCGCCGACTCACGCCCCAACGGCCAAGTACGGCAGCACCGGCCAAATTAATTACCGCATCAAAACCCGCGCAGCTAGATAGGTCAGTGAAATCCGTCAGCGATACATCTAGACTATAGAGCTTACGCTCGGCTTTTTCTCGATCACGCGTCACTACCGTCACCTTTGCCCCAGCTTGGCTCAAACTCCGGCACAAGGCCTGACCGATAAACCCAGTGCCTCCGGTAACCAATATATTGCTTTGCGGTAAATCTATGGCACCCATACAGCCTCCCTCAACAACTTAAATATGATGGTAACCTTTTATAGATACGCAGATCACAAGCTACGGTTCACTCTGCACTAAAGCAAGACACATAAATAGCCATGGCGTTAGCTTCAGGTTAAGCTTACAAGACACATAAGACATGTGAAGGAGCAAGTATGACAGGCTATAAGCACATCTTAATTGCAGTCGATCTTGAAGTAGGAGGCACACAGTTATTAACCAAGGCACAAGCCTTAACAGACACAGCCCAGATACATCTCATACACGTAGAAGATCACCCGGTAACAGGCTATGGCGATGCCACCGGCCACAACCATAGCGTTAACGAGGTACAAATACGCCAAACCATATACCCAAAACTTGCCGCGTTGGCGGATAGCCACAATATACCGCACCAAAACCTGCACATTACATTTGGCGACCCAGCCCACGAAGTACATCAACTGGCCAAACTACTGGATATAGATTTAATTATTACCGGCAGTCACGGCAAGCATGGACTAAAGCATTTATTAAGCTCAACGTCGAGCAGTATTCACAGCGGCGCCAAGTGCGATGTACTGTCGATTTACACAGGCTAAGCCCAATAGACAACCACAAAAAAGCCGACACAAGTGTCGGCTTTTTTGTGGCAAGGTTTAAAAGTATCGCCTAACTTGCAAGCTTTGCGCTTTTAAACTCAACCAAACGGTTCAAGTTGCTCAACGATTGTAAGTGAGCATAAATCAACTCCAAGCCATCTTTCTTAAACAGCTCCAATATTTTGTCATCGCCCAGCGCTTTAAGCTTTTCACGCTTAACAGTATAAAATCCTTTAATGCTCATATTGTTGTCAGCATTGCCGTTAAACTCGATGTTTGCCTGCATTGGCTCGAGCAGATCCAAATCTTTCAGCATTTTACAAAACGTTTTGGTCATTTCTGCACGGTATTGATAGTCCTGCAAGAAGTTCAGCACTTCTTTCAAGTGGTCTGTTTGCTCGCCATTATCATCAAACAAACGCTGCCCTTTACTGCCATCAGCAATCAAAGCTTTACTGCCTTCATCTATGCACAAAGTCAGATTTTCCGAATCCTTACCGCCGGCAAAGACAAACGGGTAACGACGAATAAACGCTGGGATATAGCGGGCGTTAATACGGCCGTCGTCAGTCAGCATCAGGTTTTCACCTTGTTTTACGCCCATCACCGCCAACGGCGTGTGATCGCCTTCAGCATTAGGCGCCGAGAAAATAACGGCATATTCGGCTGAGGCAAACGGGATCTCTGTGGCCAGTAATGGCGAGGTGGCCATCTCTGAGATAAAGTCGTACGAATTAACACTCACCGACAACTTACGGTGTTTATCACTAGTTAAAGGCTGGATATCGTTGTAAATCATTAACTGCTTGGTCACGTGAATACTCCGTTGTTATTGTAGCGCCCTATCAGGTCCGCAGATCAAAAAATTAGGCGCACATAATAGCATTTTAGTAAGTCACTGCCACCCTATAACGGCCATTGCTGATTCTTGGGGGCGATTGACGTAAATACAAGGGCAAATTATTCAAGGCGAAAAAACTGCCTTTAATTTAACGTGCGGAGAAGCAAAGATAAGGGGGTAATGAAGAACTAGAGAAGAAAAATGGTCGGAACGGCGGGATTCGAACCCACGACCACTACACCCCCAGTGTAGTGCGCTACCAGGCTGCGCTACGTTCCGATGGTCGGAGCATGCTTACTCCGAGAGGTGGGCATAATACCGGATTTTTTTAAGATTGCAACAGACAATGTTATGACCTAGCGATGCCGTGCCAGGGCATTTACTCACGACACAAAAATGTAAGGTTTAACGGTAGTGGTTTGATTTACTTAGTATTTAAGACTTCTAGCAGTTGTTCGAGCTCAGCAATCATTTGATTAACCAGCTGGCTAAAATGACTCGAGTCTTGCTGTGCAACCTCGCCGCTCATTTGTTGCCGCGCACCACCAATAGTAAAGCCTTGATCGTATAAAAGTGCACGGATCTGGCGAATAGTAAGCACATCGGTACGCTGATAATAACGACGATTGCCCCGACGCTTAACAGGCTTAAGCTGAGGAAACTCTTGCTCCCAATAACGCAACACATGAGGCTTTACCGCGCATAGCTCGCTGACCTCACCAATAGTGAAGTAACGCTTACCAGGTATAACCGGCAACTCATCGTTATGGCTTGGTTCCAGCATATGTCTCTACTCGTGCCTTCAGTTTCTGTCCGGGCCTAAAAGTAACCACCCGTCGAGCACTAATGGGAATTTCTTCACCGGTTTTTGGGTTGCGACCCGGACGCTGACTTTTATCGCGCAAATCAAAATTGCCAAAGCCTGACAATTTAACTTGTTCGTTTGATTCTAATGAACCACGAATTTCTTCAAAAAACAGCTCTACTAACTCTTTGGCCTCACGCTTGTTGAGGCCAAGTTCTTCGTAGAGCTTTTCCGCTAAATCCGCTTTAGTCAGCGCGCCGTTGGGCATCGGTTGTTGCCTATCTCAGGGTTGCACCATATTGGTTTTGCAGATGATCGACCACCTGCCCGACAAATCCATTGATTTCATCATCCGTAAGAGTGCGTGAAGGATCTTGAAACGTCAAGCCCAAGGCGACACTTTTTCTTTGTGGATCAATGCCTTTGCCCATATACAGGTCAAAAACCTTTAAGTCAGACAAGCACTCACCTGCTTTTAACCTTACGCCATCGAGCAGGCTATCAACCGGCAGATCTCGATCCACCAACAAGGCTAAATCGCGCCGATTAGCAGGAAAGCGTGACAGCGGTGTAAAGCTTGGCACTCTCGCCACAAGCAGTGATTTAAGCTCCAACTCAAACACAAACACTCCCGCCGGAATATCTAGCTCTTGTTGCAGCGCCGGATGTATGGCACCAACGTAGCCAATCACCTGATCCGCCACTACCACCTCAGCACACTGCCCTGGGTGCAAAGCCGGGTGCTTGCCGGCGCGAAAGCTAAAGTCATGTGAAAGGCCAGTTTGTGCCAGCAGCGACTCGACATCGCCTTTTAGGTCAAAAAAGTCGACATCGCGTGATTCATTGCTCCAACTTTCAGCCGCTAAAGGTCCGTATACCAAACCCGCCAGTGTTGGCTGCTGATCTACCCCATTGCTGCCAGGAATAAAGCGCTGGCCACTTTCAAACAACCGTAAACGGCTCTGCTGACGGTTGAGGTTATAGCGCAAGGTTGTCACCAACCCAGGCAATAAGGTCGTCCGCATAACGGCCATATCGGCGCTAATGGGATTTTTTAATGCAATAGGCGCCAGCTCGGGATCAAATCGGGCATTGTCGGCCGGGTCGATGAAGCTGTAGGTCACGATCTCTTGGTAGTCACGGCTAATCAGGTGGCGACGCAATTGCGCCAACGGCAAGCGCGACTCAGTGTGTGCCTTAATGGCCATGGGTGAATCGGGGACACGGGTTGGCAAACGGTTATAACCGTAAATACGCGCCAACTCTTCGAGTAGGTCAGCCTCGATATCAATATCAAAGCGCCAGCTAGGTACCCGTAACTGCCAGCCGTCGTCGGTGCGTTTGTCGACCTCCAAACCTAGTCGAGTCAAGATATCCTCAATAGTTTCAGCATCTAGATCAATGTGCAGGCCACTGGCTATACGCTCGTGACGCAAAGTAACCACTTGCACACTCGGAAGCTCTGGGGTCACTTCTTCGATCACGGGGCCCGCCTCACCACCAACAATAGCCAACAATAGCTCAGTGGCACGCTCAATCGCATCACGCTGCAGCTGGTAATCTACGCCGCGCTCAAAGCGATGCGAGGAATCCGTGTGCAGGCCATAGTTACGCGCCCGCCCGGCAATCGCCAGCGGATGAAAAAAGGCGCTCTCTAACAAAATATCTTGCGTGGCGTGGGTAACAGAGCTGTTTAAGCCGCCCATAATACCGGCCATCGCCAACGGCGCTTGGCCATCAGCAATCACCAAGGTGCCAGCCTGTAAGGTAATCTCTTGCTCATCGAGCAACGTTAATGTTTCGCCCTCGCGCGCGTCACGCACGACAATACCGCCATCGATTTTAGCCAAATCAAAAGCGTGCATCGGTTGGCCCAACTCAAGCAACACGTAGTTAGTGACATCGACGACCGCATCAATCAAGCGCACTCCCGAACGGCGTAGCTTTTCTTGCAGCCACAAGGGGCTAGGGGCACTGACATCAATATTGCGAATTACACGGCCAACATAGCGACTACAAGCCTCAGGGGCCTGCAAAGCAACCGCTACGGTATCGGTAATCGCAGCCGCGACCGGGCTTACAACCACCGGATTAACGCCTAACCGGTTAATCACACCCAACTCACGCGCCAAACCACGCACACTTAAGCAATCGCCACGATTGGGAGTAATATCCACCTCAATCAAGGTGTCATTTAAATTTAAGTAATCACGTAAATCCTGCCCGACCGGCGCATCGGCGGCTAGCTCCCACAGGCCGGTATCATCATCCCCAGCCTCGAGCTCGGTCTGACCGCACAACATGCCAAACGATTCGACACCGCGCAGCTTAGCTTTTTTGATTTTAAAGTCACCCGGCAATTGCGCGCCCACAGTCGCAAAAGGGATTTTTAACCCAGCGCGAGCATTGGGTGCACCGCAAACCACTTGTATCTCACCGCCATCGGGATGGCCTGCGACCTGACAAACCCGTAACTTGTCGGCATCGGGATGTTGTTCAATTGCGACGATCTCACCAACCACAACACCACTAAAAGCGCCAGCTACCGGCTCAGTGGCGTCCACTTCGATCCCTGCCATAGTGAGCTGCTCGACCAAAGTCGCAACACTCACCTCAGGGTTGATCCACTCGCGCAACCAGGATTCACTTACTTTCATAGTTCAATCTCTTTCGGCCTGTGGGGCCTGTCTATTTGTTTCGGGCGGCTTATTGAGCAGCTTTGTGTGAACGCTCTAAATATCGCTACATTAAGGGGCGTTCAGCCAATTAAAATTGCTGCAAGAACTTAACGTCGTTTTCAAAAAACAAACGCAAATCATTTACGCCATAACGCAGCATCGCCATACGCTCCACACCAATACCAAAGGCAAAGCCCGAGTAAGTTTCCGGATCAATACCAGAGGCGTCAAAAACATTCGGGTGTACCATGCCGCAGCCCATAATCTCAATCCAACCCGTATGTTTGCACACCCGGCAACCTTTACCGTGGCACTGGGTACAGCCAATATCGACTTCGGCCGACGGCTCGGTAAAAGGAAAGTACGATGGTCTAAAACGCACCGGCGCATCGACCTCAAAAAAGGCCTTTAAAAATTGATCAACCGTACCCTTTAAGTCGGCAAAGCTGATGTTTTTATCCACCACCAAACCTTCTACCTGATGAAACATCGGCGTATGGGTTAAATCAGAATCGCAACGATAAACTCGGCCAGGGCAAATAATACGGATCGGCGGCTCGGTGGTTTCCATCACCCGTACCTGTACAGGTGATGTATGCGTGCGCAGCACATAGCTACCACCGCTGGTAGCAAACGGCTTTTCATCGACATAAAAGGTGTCGTGCATAGCGCGCGCGGGATGATGCGCGGGGATATTCAGCGCTTCAAAATTGTGGTGATCGTCTTCGATCTCGGGGCCTTCAGCGACTTCGTAGCCTACCTGGGCAAATATTTCGGCTATCCGATCAAGAGTGCGCGTCACTGGGTGCAAACCACCTAGCTCACTGGCACGCCCCGGTAGCGTAACGTCTACGGTCTGCTCCGCAAGCTGAGCTTCGATCGCAGCGCGCTCAAACTGAGCTTTGATTTTATTGATCCGATCTTGCACCTGCTGCTTGGCCTCATTGATCAAGGCGCCAGCTTTAGGACGCTCGTCAGCGGCAAGTTTGCCGAGCATTTTAGCCTGAGCACTGATACTGCCTTTTTTACCCAGATATTCAACACGGACTTTATCCAGTGCGGCAAGGTCTTCGGCATTATCAACTAAATTAAGCGCTTGCTCGGTCAGCGCAGCGAGATTTTCCATCGCAAATTCCAGTATTTAGCGTGTGAACCGCCGTGTGCAGGCACAGCGAACATCAAATAGCGCAAATAAAAAAAGGGAGGCCCATAACAGCCCTCCCCTCTATCGCTTAGTGGCGCGGGCACAAAGGCCCACACTGCAAGCGGTACTTAAGCGGTCAGGGCTGACTTAGCCTGAGCCACTACAGCTGCAAAAGCTGCTTTATCGTAAACCGCTAGATCAGCTAGTACACGACGGTCCAAAGCGATGTTAGCTTTCTTAAGGCCGGCAATAAGCTGGCTGTAAGTCATGCCTTCAGCGCGAGACTGAGCGTTGATACGAGTGATCCACAAAGCGCGGAAGTTACGCTTGTTAACGCGACGGTCGCGGTAAGCGTACTGACCTGCTTTGATAACGGCTTGCTTGGCAACACGAAAAACTCGTGAACGAGCACCGTAATAACCTTTTGCTGCTTTTAAAACTTTCTTGTGACGACGACGCGCCTCTACACCACGTTTAACACGGGCCATAATGAACTCCTAATTATCCGAATTTAACCAATTACTTGGCGCGAAGCATACGATCAACAGCTGGGACATCAACAGCTTTCAGAATGCTGGTGCCACGCAGTTGACGCTTGCGCTTAGTGGTCATTTTGGTAAGGATGTGGCTCTTGTTAGCGTGTTTGTGCTTATAGCCTGCCGCCGTTTTTTTAAAGCGCTTGGCTGCGCCACTATGTACTTTAGCTTTTGTTGCCATGAGATAAACTCCGCATTTGCAATAATATTAATATTCAGTCATTAAGGCAGCTAAAAGCCCAACAACTATCTCTTTTTCGGGGCCATGACCATAATCAGTTGGCGACCTTCCATTTTAGGCCGTTGCTCCACTGTTGCCAGTTCCTCAAGGTCTTTCTCGATGCGTAGCATCACGTCCATCCCGAGTTCTTGGTGAGCCATTTCACGACCGCGGTATCTAAGTGATACTTTGGCCTTGTCCCCGTTTTCAAGGAAACGTATCAGGTTGCGTAGTTTTACCTGATAATCTCCATCTTCCGTCCCTGGACGAAACTTCATTTCTTTAATCTGTTGCTGCTTTTGTTTCTTTTTAGCCGCGGCCTTGGTTTTCTTTAGTTCAAACAGGTGCTTGCCGTAGTCCATAACCTTACAGACAATCGGCGCACTATCAGCCGCTATCTCGACCAGATCCAAAGAGGCCTCTTGGGCGATTTTTAAGGCCTCATCCAGCGGGACAATCCCCACTTGCTCACCGTCGGCACCAATTAGACGAACTTCGCTCGCTTCAATTTGGTCGTTAATACGGGCTTTCTTGGATTTGCCTTTAGCGTTATCTCGTTTGATAGTGTCTTTCTCCTATTTGATTAATCTTGCAAGTCGGAAGCTGCCACGCGACTACGATTGGCGATATCGGCATTCAGATGTTCACTGAAGGCTTCCAGACTCATTACACCCAGATCTTGACCGTCACGGGTACGGACGGCTACTTGGTTAGATTCGACCTCTTTGTCACCAATGACTAAAAGATACGGAACCCGCTGAATTGTGTGCTCGCGGATTTTAAAGCCGATTTTCTCGTTTCTCAAGTCCGATATTGCTCTAAACCCACTATTTGACAGGGTTTTTGCAACTTTCTGCACATATTCGGCCTGATTGTCCGTAATATTGGCAATCACGACCTGAACCGGCGCCAACCAAGAGGGAAATGCGCCCTCGTAGTTTTCGATCAAAATGCCGATAAAGCGCTCGAAGGAGCCAAGAATAGCACGGTGCAGCATCACCGGCACCTGGCGTGAACCATCTTCGGCCACATATTGCGCATCAAGCCGGCCCGGCATCGAGAAATCCACCTGGACTGTGCCGCACTGCCAAACCCGATCAAGACAATCTTTGAGCGAGAACTCAATCTTAGGGCCATAAAAAGCCCCCTCCCCCGGCAGCAACTTATACTCTAAACCTTTGGCGTCTAACGCATCGGCCAACGCTTTCTCAGCACGATCCCAATCTTCATCACTGCCCACCCGTTGCTCAGGGCGCGTCGACAGACGAATAATAACCTCGTTAAAACCAAAGTCTGCGTACACTTGATACAGCAGGTCGGTAAACACCGACACTTCGTCCTGAATCGCCGCTTCGGCACAAAAGATATGGGCATCATCCTGAGTAAAGCCACGTACCCGCATAATACCGTGCAGCGAGCCCGAGGCCTCATTGCGGTGACATGAGCCAAACTCCGCAAGACGTAATGGTAAATCGCGATAGCTGCGCAAGCCTTGATTGAACACCTGTACATGACAAGGACAGTTCATCGGCTTAACCGCAAATTCGCGATCTTCTGACTTCAGCATAAACATATCATCGCCAAACTTATCGGCGTGACCAGATTTTTTCCATAAGCTCAAATCCACTATTTGCGGTGTCTTGATCTCTTGGTAGCCGTTGTCGCGCTGCACTTTGCGCATGTACTCTTCGATCGCGGTGTACACTGACCAGCCTTTAGGGTGCCAAAACACCATACCTGGGGCTTCTTCTTGCATATGAAACAAGTCAAACTTTTTGGCCAGTTTACGGTGATCGCGCTTTTCTGCCTCTTCTAGGCGATGCAAATAGGCTTTTAGCTCTTTTTTGTCATTCCAGGCCGTGCCGTACACACGCTGCAACTGAGTATTGTTGGCATCACCGCGCCAATAAGCACCCGACACACGCATCAGCTTAAAGTGACGCATCACGCGGGTATTGGGTACATGTGGGCCGCGGCACATATCCACGTATTCTTCATGGTGATACAAGCCTACAGCCTGCTCACCGGCTGCAATCAAGCCATCAATCAGCTCTACTTTATAGCTTTCGTTACGGCCCTCAAATAACTTACGGGCGTCCGCAATCGGCGTCATTTTTTTAACGACGTCGTAATCTGTTTTAACTAAATCTTTGATACGTTTCTCGATGGCGGCCAGATCTTCTGGCGTCAAGGTGCGCTCATACTCGATATCGTAATAAAAACCGTTATCGATCACCGGGCCAATAGCCATTTTCGCCTCGGGATACAACTGCTTAATAGCGTGTCCCACCAAGTGCGCAAATGAGTGGCGGATCACCTCTAGGCCTTCTTCATCGCGGCCGGTAATCAAGCTAATAGCCACGTCGCGGTCAATCACTTCACAGGCGTCAACCAACTCACCGTCAATACGGCCGCACACGGTGGCCTTGGCCAAACCGGGGCCTATATCTTCAGCAACCTGCAATAACGTGACGGGTTGAGCGAACTCGCGAGTAGAACCATCGGGGAGTGTAATAACTGGCATTTTGCTTCCTTTTCAGTGGTGACCCTTACCAAAGGCCACTTGTGGTTAATCTGGACACTTAGCATGCCCACGTAAATTAGGGCGGCAGTATATAAAACCCACAGCCAATACGCTACTGCCGCTGTAACATTCGCTCGCCTCGGGCGTCATTAAATGGCACACATCTGTGCTCATCAACGACAGGACGACCAAATGGACGCAAGCAAGCTACTGATACACACCACCAACTCACTGAACAGTGCCTTTGCTCGGACCGACGCAATTGCGGGGCTCGCCTTGCGTTTGTATCTGGCACCTGTGTTCTTGATGGCCGGTACAAGTAAACTAAGCCACTTTGCCGATACCGCTTTGTGGTTTGGCAACGAAGACTGGGGCTTAGGCCTGCCGTTCCCTACACTATTGACAGCCCTGGCAATAGCCGCCGAGCTGGGCGGCGCCATACTGCTAACGTTAGGCCTTGCTACTCGAGCCATTGCCATTCCCTTAATTGTCACGATGTTGGTGGCCATTTTTGCCGTGCATATCGATTATGGCTGGCAGGCAATCGCGGATTCAAGCGCGCCTTTTGCCAACGTTCGAGTAGATGAGGCCACGACTAAACTGGCCCGCGCCACCCGTATTTTGCAAGAGCACGGCCGTTACGAGTGGTTAACCTCTAGCGGTAAATTTGTGGTGCTAAACAATGGCATTGAGTTTGCCGCAACTTATCTGGTGATGCTGCTAGCTCTGCTCGCCTACGGCCCTGGCCGTTACCTGAGTCTTGACTACTGGATTAAACGCCGCCTGATGGCCGGGCACACAACGCCTCCCACAAACGTTTAACCACATCTTGGACACTACTATCGTGTTATATTTTACATTCAACACTACAGCTCTCTCTATGCCCCTCAGCGGGGGCTGGATTGCGGTATTACAAGGCAACGTCCTATACCGGGCCGCCACCAACCACAAAGGCAGGTTTCCCCCTTTGAGCGTCCCTATTACCCCATCGAGCAGTGATGAACTGCTTGTCAGTGCAGCCCAGCAAGGCAACGAAGCGGCCTTAGTGGAGCTAATCAATCGTCATCAAACACTGCTGCTCGCGGTTGCGCGCGCCATAGTCGGAGCCACCCACGCCGAGGATACCGTGCAAGAAGCTTGGCTCTCAGTGTACCGCTGCCTAGCAACATTTGAAGGCCGCTCGAGCTTTAAAACTTGGGTGGTACGGATCGTCAGTAACGAGGCTAAAACTCGTCTACGACGCGATTCACGGCTAGTGTCAGTGGACGAGTCCGAATTCGAGCAGCCTGACACCGACACGCAAAACTTTAACGCTCGCGGCCACTGGAGCAACCCACCGACTCGCTGGAGCAATGAGTCACCCGATGCCCTATTAGAGGAGCAACAATTACAGCGCTGCATCAACAAAACCCTAAACGTACTGCCCGAGCGGCAAAAGGCCGCCTTTTTACTGCGCGATTTAGAGCACCAGCCCTTAGAAGACATCGCCGAGCTACTGGGCATTAGTAATGCCAATGTGCGCGTCTTACTCCACCGTGCACGTCTCACACTAATGCAGGTAGTCAATCACTACCAGGAGACTGGACAATGCTAAATTGCCGTGAGATCACTCAACAGGCCAGCGCCTACCTTGATAATCGCGACGAGCCTGAGCGCAAGCCCGACCTGCAATTTCGCTTACATCTAATGCTTTGCCGCCACTGCCGTCGATTTATTCGCCAGCTACACAGTGCCCGAGTACTGGCGGCAAAGGTCCAAAGCGAACAGCAACGTACAGAGCAAGGCGATCAAACATTAGCCCGCCTAAAACGCCGCAATTAACCCCTAAACTAGAGCCAATTCGGCCACTCAGCGGGCTTTATTACGGCTGATGTGACTGGGATGACAGAACAAATGATGCTATGTTGCTGTCTTTAGTTGCGAACCTGAACCTGTAGCCTTGCCTTGCTCGCCATCGGCTGAGCCCCCGCTAACACCCACCGGGGATACGACAAGCTACCCGTCAGCCATTATCTGTTATTGAGAATACCGAGAGCGTTATATGCTGGAAATGTTGTGCAAGCCCCACCTAATGAAAGCGGGCGCATTATGCCTTGCTCTGGCCGCGGCCTTCCCTTTTGCCGCAGCAGATGAGTTAGCCCCGCTAGAGATCACCGACCAGCAACGAAAAACGACGGCCGAGATCGTCAGCTCGCTACACAAACACCATTATCGAGATCAAAATATCGATGATGCGCTGTCGAAGAAATTTCTTGAAAATTATCTCGACAACCTCGACCCGAGTCGCAGTTATTTTTTAAAAGCGGATATCGATGAGTTCTACAAACATCAAGACAAGTTTGACGACGACTTCCAAAAAGGTGAATTAAAAACCAGCTTTGTTATTTTTGACCGCTATCGCGAGCGTATTAGCACTCGATTAGAAAGTATTATTGCACAGCTAGAAGACGAGCAGCGCCAGTACAACTTCGATCAAGACGACCATCTGAATGTCGATCGCGAAGCGGCCCCCTGGCCCGCCACAGCCGCCGAAGCCGACGAGCTATGGCGCAAACGGACCAAAGCTGACTTACTCAACTTAGTGCTGGCAGACAAAACAATCGACGAGGCCCGCAAAGTGCTCATCAAGCGCTTCAGCAATCAGTTGCGTCGCATGAGTCAGCAAACCGGCGAAGACGCCTTTAGTGCGGTCATCAACGCCTTCACCATGCTTTATGATCCGCACACCAACTACTTGTCACCCCGCACGCTGGAGAACTTTAATATCAACATGTCTCTCTCACTAGAAGGCATTGGCGCGATGTTACAAAGTGAAGATGAGTACACCAAAGTGGTTCGGTTGATTCCGGCCGGTCCCGCCGACAAACAAGGGCAACTAAAACCCGCCGACCGAATTGTCGCCGTTGGTCAAGATAAAGAGGGCGAGCTTGTTGACGTAGTCGGCTGGCGTTTAGATGAAGTCGTAGATTTAATTCGCGGCAAAAAAGACAGCGTGGTTCGACTTGAGGTATTGCCCAGCAAAGCCGCCGCCGGCTCGGCCACCCAAGTGATCAATATTAAACGCGACAAAGTTAAGCTAGAAGAACAGGCTGCACAAAAAGCGGTATTTGAGCTATCCGACAAAGACAGCAACAGCTACAAGCTGGGTGTTATCGACATTCCAACATTTTATATGGATTTTGAAGCTTATCGCAAACGCGACCCCAACTATAAAAGCACCACCCGCGATGTATTTAATTTACTCGGTGAGCTCGCCGCAGAAAACGTCGACGGTATTATTATCGACTTACGCAACAACGGTGGCGGCTCACTACACGAGGCCACATCACTGACTGATTTATTTATTGATCAAGGCCCTGTGGTGCAAATCCGCCAGACCAACCAATTAATCTCACGTAATTACCGCTCACATTCTAAAGCCTTATTTCGCGGCCCAATTGTGATTTTAATCAACCGTTTAAGCGCCTCGGCCTCAGAGATTTTTGCCGGCGCGATCCAAGATTACGGTCGTGGAATTATTGTTGGCAGCCAAAGTTTCGGCAAGGGCTCGGTGCAATCCTTGCAGCCACTGCAATCAGGCCAACTTAAAATTACCGAGTCGAAATTCTATCGTGTTTCAGGCGATAGCACCCAGCACCGAGGTGTTGTACCCGACATCGCCTTGCCTGACATGATAGACCCCGATGAAGTAGGCGAAAGCAGCTATGATTACGCTCTTCCGTGGGACAACATTCACGAGGTTAAGCACGATCATTATTATGACTTAGCAACGTTACTGCCTAGCATTCAAAAAGAGCATGACGAGCGCGTAAAAAGTGATCCTGACTTTATCTTTTTGAACAAGCAACAAGTATTAATTGATCAATATAGCAACCGAACAAGAGTTTCATTAAATGAAAAAACTCGTCGGCAAGAAAAAAATGACAACGAGCAAAAGCTGTTAAATATCGAAAACGAACGACGTAAAACCCGCGGCCTACCCCTCTATAAGACTTACGCCGAAATCAGTACCGATGGCAAAACAGAGGGCGACGACGAAATCGAGACTGCCGAAGCAGAACCCAAAAAGATTGACCCGGCTAAAGATCCACTGTTAACAGAAGCTGGTTATATCTTACTAGATTTTATTCGGGGTACTAACAGTAAAAACGACACTAAGATCGCTAACTTTTAGCGCCACCTAAACGCTTTAACCCTGTGGCGGCCAAGTGCCGCCACAGTTCGTTTAAAACCAACAAACAGTTAAATCTATGAAAGTCATATCCTTCAATATCAATAGTATTCGCTCACGGCCACACCAATTACAAGCCATTATTGACAACTACAACCCCGACTTTATTGGCCTTCAAGAAACCAAAGTAGCGGACGAACAGTTCCCACAAGAAATTGTTGAGGCGATGGGCTATCACGTCGCTTTTCACGGTCAAAAATCTCATTACGGTGTCGCGCTTATGTCACGCCACCCGTTTATTGAGACCGTTAAAGGGTTCCCTGAAGATACTGACAAATCACAGCGACGCTTTATCGGCGGGCGATTTAATGTACCCGGTGCTGGCGAGATACAGGTGTACAACGGCTACTTTCCCCAAGGTGAAAGCCGCGATCACCCGCTTAAGTTTCCTGCAAAACAAAAATATTACGCCGACTTAACCCGCTTTCTGCAAGAGCAACACAACCCCAGCGATTCGATCATCGTCATGGGAGACGTGAACGTTTCGCATCAGGATATTGATATTGGTATTGGCGAAGACAATCGAAAACGCTGGTTGCGCACAGGGAAATGCAGCTTTTTACCCGAAGAGCGTGAGTGGTTAGACACACTAAAAGATTGGGGCTTAGTGGACACCTATCGCCAACTGCACCCTGAAGTTGACGACCAATACAGCTGGTTTGATTATCGCTCGCGGGGCTTTGAACGCGAACCCAAGCGCGGCCTTAGAATTGATCAAATTCTAGCAACCAAAGCACTTGCAGAGCTGTGTACTGGTGCCGGCATCGATTATCAATTAAGAGCAATGGAGAAGCCCTCGGACCACTGCCCTATTTGGGCAGAATTTAAATAACCTCACCGGCAGCTATCACCTAAAAGCTGTCGTCGGTGTGTGACAGACCTCAGCCAAAATTACTCCACCACAGGCAACGGTGGTGGCGTAACATCCAACCAACGCTGCAAGCGCCCCTCTAGTGCGTCGTAACGTAGCGGCTTGGCAACTTGGTCATCAAACCCTGCGGCTAACAACTGGCTCACCTGTTCTTCGGTAAGCTCTGGAATCATTCCAATAATGGGGACTCGACGACTATTAGCGGCTTTTTCTTGCTCGCGTATTTTATGCACCGCATTAATCGCCTCATCGTTCGGCAACTCACTATCGAGTAACACCAAATCAAAACGCTCTCGCTCCAAAATTGCCACCGCCATAGGACCTGTGTCCACCAACTGCACATAGCAACCCAGTTTTTTCAGCATACCTGATGCAACCATTTGGTTTACCCGGTGTTCCTCGACCACCAAGATGCGTCGAACTGCAGGGGCGTCCAACACCGGCGCTAGCGGCTCAGGCGTATTCTCACTAGCGGCTAGCTCGACACTCGGCGAGCCTAACAACCGCTGGCAAACGGCCTCGTACAGCTGCTTATAAATAACCGGTTTTTCTAAGCAGCTAACCTGTGAATAATGGCTCAAATGCTGCTGCACTTCTTCAGTATCTCGCTGCAGCACACTCATTGCGATCATCTGCTTAAGACCCGATGTAGCTTCTGCTCCGGCCAACTCGCGAGACAATGCCAACGCATTAAAACTATTTAAACGATTGTAAATCAGCACTAAATCAATGGGCTTGCCGCGCTTACTATCATCCTTAATGCGGGTTATCGCCTGCTCATAGCCGTAAACACTATTGCTATGAACACCCCAGTTGTTCAATTCATTTTCAAGATCTAATGCCACTCGATCAGGCAAATCTACCAGCAACAAACGCTTGCCTCTCAGCTTTTGATCGGCGCCTAGCATTTTACCTTGGTGACTAATAGTCTTCAGGCAGACATTGACGACTAATCGATTGCCGCCTGTGGTTGCTTTAAGCAAGTGCACACTCCCCCCCATGCACTCAGCCAAACCTTTACTGATCGACAAGCCAATACCCACACGACCCGCCTGCTCGGCTTCTTGTAAACGTGACTCATCGACCTCTGCTTTTGCCTCATCGGCACGATGGTAATGGCTATCGCTAATAACAACCTGCAGCTCTCCCATGTCGTCAGATGAGCTCGTGTAACTCACCTCGACAAAAACATTACCGGTCACAGAGAACTTAATAGCATGTTGCATCAGTGTCGCGGTTATCTGACGTAACCGCGCAGCATCACCATGGACTCGGCTAGGCAACTCAGGGGCGAGTAAATAATTTAATTCCACGCCTTGCTGGTGCGCCTCTAATGAGAAATCTCGCACCAACTTGGCCACTAAGCGGCGCAGATCAAATACCGACTCATCAAGCACAAGACTCTTGGTGGTAATCTTAGAGAAATCTACCACGTTATTCACCAGGTCCAACTGCCGCTCACCCGCTTTAGACGCCATTCCTAACAAGTCGCGCTGACGATCTGACAGCTCGGCGTCATCGATCAACGCCAATGTGCCAAGAATATCGTTTAAAGAGGTACGAAACTCATGCCCCAAATTGACCAAAAACTCATTTTTAAGCTCGATCGCAGCGCGCGTGCTTTTTTGCTCGTTTTCAAGACCCCGAGCGCGCTCGTGCAAAACAAAATTAGCTTCTAATCGCTGCCAATAACCACTGGCCGTTACCCGTGCTTGGTGTACTAGCATCATATAAAATAACGCCATAATGGCGGCGTAAAGATAGCCTTCCACCGTAGCCAAGGCCGCCGCGGTAAGAGCCGCCGGAACCATACCTATAAACAGGTAAATTTTTAAAAACCGAATATATGGAGCAAACACATTGGCAATGGATGAGTAAAACACCACCGTATACAGCCACATAATGAGGGCTTCTTCGCGCATTCCCAGCACCCAGGTTAAGCTGACAAGAATCACGCTCCACCAAATGGCGCCCAGGAAAGACGCTATAAAATACTGCGTACGCCAACGCCTTGGCGCTCGAGCGTAAAGCACCTCGAACCGGAACAAGTAATAACTTCGCAACAATGTTACCAACAACAAGCCTGTGACCAGAACAATAGCGAGGTTATTTTCACGATAAAAAAAGTCACCAAAAACCAGGCTTAAACTAAACACCAAGAAGTTAAGCAATAGCCCTCGACGGCTATATTTGGCCACTCGGGCATCGGTATCGTGGATGACTTGGCGGTCCTTCTGGACCTTGGACATCGGCGTAAAAAGCTCGAACATAAGGCGCCTTTTGGAGGTTCACGATGAACACGTGAGTCTTAAAGTAGACAGTTTCTGTCGATTTTACTGCGGTAAATAGCTATAAGCAGCTCTAGTCACAGACTTATGTAGGGTTCTTGACTACGACTGCCTTAATGACAAATCAGTCAGACCTAAATTAAGCATCAAAAACAACATGAAAATATCGACACGATATACTTAGGTTGTCCGCTAGGCTCTCGTAGTAAACGCCACTACAGCAAACAACTCGAACGGTTAGTACCTTAAGGGCACAACACTAAAGACGCTCATTGTAACCAAGTTACTGCAGGGACGCACTACTATCGGCGGGCCTACTTTGGCTTTTTATAGCGGTTAAAACATACCGTTTACGCCTTTCTGATCAGCCAACGATATGCCGTTATCACCGCGATTTGACTAAGCTTTCACCGCACGACAAAGTCTTTTATACTACTGTGGTATAACAACGGTAATCGCTCGATCTAACAAGGTTGCGCGAATAGGGAGACACTAACCAAGAATCAAAACCCTAGCGTTTAGCACGCCGTGTATACGGGAAAACAACTAACCATCTTGAGGGATTAATAATGAAATCTAAAGCCGTACTTTTAACTCTACCACTGATTGCCATGCTGGCCGCCTGTAGCCCCAATGAAGACAGCAACCTTAAAGATTCAGCAGAAAGCACAATGTCGAGCGCAAAAGAAACTGCGCAATCTGCCACTAATGCCGCAGCCAAAAAAGCGGGTGAACTAAAGGATAAAGCAGCTGAAATGGCTGACGATGCAGCAGACGCGACCGCCGAAATGGCTGGCGATGCGAAAGATGCCGCATCAGATATGGCTAACGACGCTAAAGATGCCGCCTCTGATATGGCTGATGGCGCTAAAGATGCAGCATCTAATGCTTGGAATGAGACCAAAGATGCCGGTGAAGATGCCGCAGACGCCGTAGAAAACGCCGCTGAAGACATCAAAGACTAAGCTTAAATATCGACCAATATAAAAATACCGGGTTTATCCCGGTATTTTTTTGCCCAATGCCGCAGCAATTACTCGTCTTTATCAGTGTTAAGCCGCTAACGGTCGCCCTGCTGCCACTCGGTGGCTGCGAGATCATCTTGCCTCCGGGCTTCAACCCAGCGGGTACCACTAGAGCGGTGTTCTTTTTTCCAAAAAGGCGCTTGGGTTTTTAATGTATCCATTAAAAAACGTGCACTCAAAAATGCCTCATCGCGATGGCGACTACTAACTGCCACCAATACAATTTGCTGTCCAACCGCGAGCTTGCCCACCCGATGCACAAGCGTAACACCGGTTAGCGACCAACGAGATCGCGCCTCGGCCACCAATGCGCACAAGGATTTTTCTGTCATGGCTGGGTAATGCTCAAGCTCTAACGCCAACACTGGGTCCAACTCGGACTCGGCACGAACTTTACCGACAAAGAATACAATTGCTCCTGCAACACCCGCTGATTGCTCTAAACGTTGGTAATGCTCAGCAACGGAGAAATCGTTGTTTTGCACCACTACCACGTCGGATAAAACACTGTCATTCATCATTAGCCTCCGGTCACTGGAGGGAACAGCGCAACCTCATCACCAACTTTAATAGCCGTATTGGCTTTAGCCATCGTTTGATTAACACTCATCAGCCAAGCTTTACCCTGCAGTACCTCAGCCCACTGGGGGCACTCGGCAACCAATGCAGGCACTACATCGCCCGCCACACTCACCGCTTGCGCCGACAGCTCGATCGATTCACAACCAAGCAATTCACGCAATTGTGCAAAAAACAAAACTTGCATCACAACGACTCCCGCCGGTATTGACCACGTCGACCACCGCTCTTCTCCAACAGACAAACACCTTCAATGACCATCGCCATATCAATTGCTTTGGCCATATCAATCACGGTTAACGCTGCCACGCTGGCAGCGGTTAACGCTTCCATTTCAACCCCAGTTTTGCCACTGAGTTTGCAATAGGCCTCTATGCGTATTTGGTTGTGTTCGTGATCCAACTGAAACTCGACCGCCACTTTAGTCAGCGCTAATGGGTGACATAAGGGGATCAGGTCGGAACACTTTTTGGCCGCCTGTATACCGGCTATTCTGGCGGTGCTTAACACATCACCTTTTTTTAAATCATTCGCCGCAATAGCCGCAAGCGTCGCCGCTTGCATGGTAACTCGCGCCTCAGCACGCGCCTCGCGAACCGTATCGGGCTTATCCGACACATCCACCATCGACGCAGCACCTTTTTCATCACAGTGTGTTAAGTTCATTACTAGCCTCTATACCTAGCTGGGGCAAAACCTGTTGGCAGCATTGACTCGCGGGCACTACGCACTCGCCATCTGCTATACCAACAAGGCAAAAATCTCTACGCACCGAGTTAATTCGATACGTAGAGATTTATTCGGCACGGCTTACATTAAAAGTTATAAACCAAGTTAATGTAAGTTGTAGTATCTGTACCCTCTTTATCATCGGCCACATCGGTATCATGGTTAATGGTATAACCTACTTTCATCTGCATCCGATCACTAATTTTAGTACTGAGCGAAGTGTCGCTCACGTAACGAGTATTATCTTCGGCCGCTTCAACACCAAGCTTTTGGCTAAAAGTCGCGTTTTCGGTAATGACCCAAGCCAGATCGCCTGCGGCGCGCACCATAAAGCCTTCTTCTTTAGCAATAATGTCATTGGCTTCATCTATGACCTTATCTCCCCAAAAATAACCTGGGCCCACTTCGGCGTCTAACGTCAAAGTATCGCGGTTAATCAGTCGTGCGCCATAACCTGCCGCCGCGGTGGTATATTTTCTATAAGCGCCAAACTCATCGTGGGTGTGCGAACCGAAGACAAAGATATTGCTGAACTCATCAGCCATCAAATACGCGCTTTTGGCCGAGATAAAGTATTTTTCCGCCGTTGTTTCCGACTCTTTAGTGCCGTCAATCTGCTCTAGCTCATCCTGCTTATACAACACGCTGGCAATATACTGATTCCTCCAGCGCTCTAAGCTTTGAGTCGCATCAATTTTGCCATTAAACGAGGTAGCTTCGGTATTACCTGTGGTTTTAATCGCACCTAACTCCGCCGAGACTAGCCAAGTTTTGTCTTGCTCTTCTGTCTGCGCCGAGCTAGTGCCGGCGGCAACAGCCAGTAAAGCGCCAATAGCGGCGGTTGTGTACATCTTCATATCGTGTCCTTTTTGCTTAAATAGGCTGCATTAAAAACCCTTATTATACACGCTCCAACACGCCCACTGTCAGCCGAAAATGCCAAGGGCGTCGCTTTTGATCGATGGATATAAGCCACAAGTCAGCCATCCGCCAACAGCGGCCAAACCCGCAAAAGCATATGGGCATTTATTAGACATACGCTAATCGACCGCCCTTCTGTGTCACCTCAGCGGTCACAAGTGCCTCTCGGGCAGAATCGTAGATGAAATTAAACGCAAAGGTATAAACCATAACAAATAGTGTTATGCCGATATCCAACCAAAATGCCTCGATCAATGACACGCCCATCACCCATGAAACCAAAGGAGTCGTCAAAGTCAGCAGGCCACCTTCAAATAACGCCACATAATACAAACGTAAGCTTAAACTGCGCTGCGCCCTAGGGGCGGGAAAGTAACGGTCAAACACTATATTAAAGTAGAAGTTATACACCATCGCTACAGCTGAAATTGCAATCATTGAGGCCAAAACAGCGCTCACTTCATGGTGGGTAAACATCAGCAGACCTACTACCGTCAGCAGTAGTGCCAACACCTCGTACAAAAAGGCATGGCCCATGCGCTCGAATGTAGACATCGCGTTATCTCCTTGTTCCGGTAAAAATCTTAAGCTCAGTATTACAAGTTATGGCCTGAAGCAAAAGTTAGCTACCATCACATAATGTGATAACCTAGAGAGGTTGAATACTCAACAAACAAGCAATATCAATAACGAGAAAACGATGTACAGCCTTGAACAGCTCAATATTTTTGTCACCGTCTGCGAGACAGGCTCGTTCTCGGGAGCTGCTCGCCAGCTAAATCGTGCCCAATCTGGGGTTAGCCAAGCAATATCTAACCTAGAAATCGCCTTCAATCGCACCCTATTCGATCGCAGCCGCAACACTCCACAGCTCACCCCCGACGGCGAAGCACTACTGCCTATCGTGCAATCTATACTGGATCAGCGGCTACGGCTCGAGCAAAAAGTGGCATCGTTAGATCAGCAACATGAACACGAACTAATCTTAGTAATCGAAGAGAGCCTGCTCGACTCACCGCTATTAGCGGCGTTAAGCGGGCTGGCCGAAATATTCCCCAACACCAACATCAATATCCTATCGGCATCTACCTTTGATGCCGAAGATATGGTCCGCGAAGGACAAGCCCATATTGGCGTGGTGTATACCGACGGCCAGATACTCACCGATGTGGATTTCTTTGCCTTAGGCTACAAACGCTTTATCACCGTCGCATCGCCCAAGCACCCGTTAACCCAACTCGCTTGCGTAACTCATGCAGACTTGCGCCAGCACCGGCAAATTGTGCAGCGTTCCACAACCGGCAAAGAGTTATGGTTCAGTTATGGCATAAGCACACAATCTTGGTATGCCAGTACCCACCAAATACTCTGCCAGCTGGCACAACAAAATGTCGGCTGGGCAATTGTGCCCGAAAGTCTCGCCCAAATGGCCCTCACATCAGGCCAGCTTATCGCCTTAAATGTCGACTTTGAGCCCAATGGCTGGGTAAGTTCTATCGACTGCATTACCTCCCGCAGCCTACAAGCAGGCCCCGTATTTCAGGCGGCACTGGCGCAATTAAAACAACACTTTAAGCCTCAAACCATCCACACAGCCAGCGTCAAAGCTGTCGCCACACTGCCAAGCAAGCCCAGCAACCCAGAACCGAAATGACTGACACATTCAAACGTTCAGCCGAGCAATAAGCTTCCACCAAGGTGATTTTGGCAACTGCGAGCATTGCAGGTAAACTAGCGCGCCTCGGGCTATAAGCTCAATCAATCACAACACCACTTAGAGTGAATGCACGGTGAAAGAAACATCAACTGGCCATCCAGCACCCGCCACGGCACAGTCTACGTGGTCGCGACGCTTTTGCGCCGCGCCGATGATGGATTGGAGTGATCGTCACTGTCGCTATTTTTGGCGTTTACTGAGCAAAAATACCCTGCTGTATACCGAGATGGTGACTACGGGTGCGCTGATTCACGGCGACCGGGAGCGATTTTTGGCGTTTAACCCAGCCGAATTGCCGGTGGCACTGCAAATAGGTGGCTCCGACCCAGCAGCCCTTGCCCGGTGCGCAGAATTTGCTGACACCTGGGGCTATAGCGAGATCAACTTAAACTGTGGCTGTCCCAGTGACCGCGTACAGAGTGGGCGTATTGGCGCTTGTTTAATGGCCGAACCCGAGCTGGTGCGCGACTGCATAGTCGCCATGAGCGAGGCCTGCGATATTCCCGTAACTATTAAACATCGCATTGGCATAGATGACATGGATGACTACAACGGTCTGCGTGACTTTGTTGTAACCGTGGCCGAGAGCGGCTGTAAAACCTTTATTGTGCACGCGCGAAAGGCTTGGCTGCAAGGGCTAAGCCCGAAAGAAAACCGCAATGTCCCACCATTGGATTACGGCTTAGTGGCGCGCTTAAAAGCTGAACTTCCAGAGTTAGAAATTATCGTAAACGGCGGTATCACTACCCTCACCCAGTGCGATACATTACTGCAAAATGTTGATGGCGTGATGTTAGGTCGCGAGATTTACTCTAACCCTTATCTGTTAGCCGAGGTAGACCAACGCTTGTTTGATACCGCCGCCCCGATACCAAGCCGGTTAGAGGTGATGACGGAATTTATGAAGTACTGCGAACAAGAACTACCTAAAGGCACCAGATTAAACCAGATGACGCGACATATTTTAGGACTTTATCAAGGCCTACCCGGCGCGCGACGTTTTAGACGGGTGATTAGCGAGAACGCCCATAAGCCCGGCGCTGGCATTACAGTAATCCAAGATGCGCTGCTGCAAGTTGAGTAAGCTATCAGCGCTTTGCCCATCGACCAATAGCGTTTACAATAGCTACCCTGAGGTTAATAGGCCTGTTTTTGACAGCGCCCACAAAAAGCCGGTTTAGACTCCTAACAAGCATACTCCGCAGAGAGTAACTGAAAAAGAGAGTGACTTTACAGCCGGAGTATTGCGCACCAAAGCCATTACGCTGCATCAAACAGATCGCCCTACTGCGCTTAATATCGTCAACGAATCTATTTAGGAGCCAAATGTGAGCACTAAACTCGAGCAACTGAAAAAAATGACCGATGTTGTCGCCGATACCGGTGACATCGAAGCTATCAAGCTGTACAAGCCACAAGATGCAACAACCAACCCATCGTTGTTGCTGAAAGCCGCACAACTGCCACAGTACAAAAATCTATTGGATCAGTGCATTGTAGCCGCCCAAAAAGCCGGCGGCAGCTCAGATCAGCAACTTAAATTCGCCAGTGATCACCTAGCAGTAGCGATTGGCTGTGAAATTCTAAAGGTTGTGCCAGGCCGAATTTCTACTGAGGTTGACGCGCGCTTAAGCTTTGACACCAATGCCAGTATTGATAAAGCTCACCAGCTGATTGAGTTATACCAACAAAATGGTATCGATAAATCACGAGTATTGATCAAGCTAGCCTCTACCTGGGAAGGTATCCGTGCCGCCGAGAAGCTAGAGAAAGAAGGCATTAACTGCAACCTAACGTTGTTGTTTGGTTTTAACCAAGCTGCGGCTTGTGCCGACGCTGGCGTGTTTCTGATCTCACCTTTTGTGGGCCGTATTTTAGATTGGTACAAAGCCAGCACTGGCAACGAGTACACCGCCGAAACAGATCCAGGCGTTATTTCTGTGCGTCACATTTACAACTACTACAAGCAACAAGACGTTAAAACCGTGGTTATGGGCGCAAGCTTCCGTAATCTTGGCGAAATTGAAGCGCTGGCCGGTTGTGACCGCTTAACCATCAGCCCGCAGTTGCTACAAGAGCTAGAAAACGACACCGGCACCTTAGAGCGTAAGCTGTCCGCCGATAACACCGGTGAAGCAATTGCCAAGCTGCAAGATAACGAAAGCAGCTTCCGTGTTGGCATGAACGATGACGCGATGGCAACTGAGAAACTTTCGGAAGGTATCCGCAACTTTGCTAAAGATCAGGTTAAGTTAGAGAACCTGCTAAAAGAGCTCGCCAATGCTTAATCGTATTGCTAAGTTCTTCGAGCGCCACCGGCAAGCCGATGGCGCGGAAGAGGCGCTGTCATTCTCACAAAAACAGCTGGCAGCTGCAGCGCTTCTAATGGAAGTTGCTGCGGTTGACCGCGTCTTTGAAGATGCCGAGTTTAATGAGTTTAAGCATATTGTTGCTAACGTTTACGAGATTAGCGATGCCGACCTCGAAGAGCTTTGTAGCATTGCTCGCGATAAGCAAGAAAACGCCACATCACTGTATCAATTTACCCAGTTGATTAACGATCATTGTACAACCGAAGAGAAGTTCACTCTGGTTAAATCGATGTGGCAAATTGCTCTGGCGGATGGCGACTTAGATAAATACGAAGAACACTTGATTCGGCGTGTTGCCGAGCTGATCTACTTGTCTCACACGGACTTCTTAGTCGCTCGCAATGCCGCACGAGACCAAGCTAAAACCGTATAAAACCACGCTCGTACGAGCTCTCTCACTAGATTATTTTGGGAGGCTGCCTGTAAGTTGTGCAATGCAGCTTATAGGCGGGGTTATTGGCCGTTTTCCAACATATTCACTAAATCGGTAAAGGTTTGCTGATTGTCATCATTAAGTTGCATCAGGTAGCGATGCGCCTCAATCACTTTATCTTTCATGGCATCTTCGTCATCCGCAGAATCCAGCGCGGCGGTTGGCTGAACAGGTGTTTTTAAGTCTTTAACAATGGTGAAGATATCGGCAAAGCCCATCGTGTCGAGAATTCTGTTAATGCTGCTACAGGTCGATAATATCACCGGATAACTGTCTATTTTATCCTCGCCCAACAACGATATTTTTGCCATCAAACCAAGCGTGGTACTGTCGATAGCTTCGGCGCTCGACAAATCAAACAGCACCGCCTTAAATTTGGGGTGAGCAAACATATCGTCAATAAATTTGTCAAACGATATGCATAGAGTCAAGCGTACATCGCCCACCATTTTAATGACGAAAACACCGTTGTGTTCGGCAACTAAAATCTGCCCAGGCCGCATGCTCAAAAACCTCGAGTAATGGTCAAAATGGCAATGTCATCCGGAGTCGAGGTAACGTCATCGATCCCAACCGCATCGCATACTGCTTCTAGATTCTGCGCTTTTTGTGCCAGTAATTCCAGTAGATAAGCTTCTTTTTCTTGTAGCGTCGCAGCTGGCAAGATTTCTAACACACCGTCAGAAAAACATATTAACGAAAACCGCTCTGGCAATATTTGCGAATAAACAGTCCAGTTTACATCGTGAAATATCCCCACCGGCTTGCCGCTGCCCAAAATAAATTTAGCACCTTCATCCGTTACCAATAAGGGCATAGGTAAATGCCCTGCAACCACATAGCGCATTTCTTGAGTGTGAGTATCAATGACTCCCACAAAGAATGTTAAATGATGGTTCAAGCTAGTTTCGTTTAACTCACGGTTAATAGAGCGCAGCATATCGTTAGCGCCATCCACAAATGATGCGTCATCGCTAAACAACCCCTCTTCTCGCACCATACGGCTAACCAAATGCTTAAGCCAAATAGTGACAAACGCAGAAGATGCCCCATGACCTGACACATCGGCCAAGTAAAAGGCTAAATAACGATTTTTTATATAAGCGTAATCGACAAAGTCGCCGCTCAAATACAACGAGGGGGCAATATGGTGCGCGGCACTGTAGCCGTCTGGGGTCGTTAGCGGTTTTGGCAGTAAGCGGCGTTGAACTTGGCGCCCGGCCAGCTGATCGCGCTCAAGCACACGGAGGTTATCACGCAGATCCTTGTTGACCTGTTCGAGCTTTTCTCGGTATTTTTTATTTTGCGCTAACAAATCGCGCCGCTCTAGAGCTTTTTCTATCGAGTGCTCCAACACCGCCATATCGACCACCGGCTTAATAAGATAATCGGCAGCCCCAAGGCGCAGCGCCGACACCACATCACTCATAACGCCAGCACCGGAAATAACAATAACGGGGGTTTCAACAGATTTTTCATGCAAACTCTGCAGAACACTCAGACCGTCCATAGCCGGCATACGCAGGTCGGTAATCACCAACTCAACGTCGCCTTCAGCAAATCGAGCTAAACCTGCAGGACCGTCGGCCGCCTGTAAAACCCGATAGCCACTGTCCTCCAAAAACGCAGCAATACTGTGCCTTACCGGCTTATCGTCGTCGATAATCAGCAGTGTTCGGCAGCTTTCGTTCATTATTTGAATCCGTCAGACCATTTCAGATACAGGTGCTCGAGGCCCTGTTGTAATGGCGCCTAACAGTACTCCGATAGCTGCGCAGGCGCAAGCATCACAGGCGAACTACATCTCTATGGAGTTGCAGCATGAACGCTGCTACTCTTAGGAGGCTCTGAACAATACAATGTTTGCAGTAACAACACGCCATTAACGTGTCCCTTTAACGCAAGCCCTTAACTCGCGACACAAAGAGCGATGCTAAAGGCCTATACAGCAACACCCTTTGGAGGATCAATTGATGAGCCATTCAGAGAATTCTTACGCCGAAAAACGTGATTTTATTCGTATGAAAATCGCACTCCCTCTTACCGGCACCCTTACCAGCGATAGCCTTAGTATCGACGGCCAGTGCCATGAATTAAGCGGTGGTGGATTACAGCTTGAGTTGCCAGAGCCGGTGGCAGAGGGTTCTCGGTGGGAACTACACCTCGCCGCAGAGCACGATCAGCGAGCCCAGCTGCGAGCACTGGTCGAGGTGGTTAGGTGTACCGCTAGTGGCACCAACTACAGCACCGGCCTACAAATTATCGAAGTGCTCGAATAGCGCTCGGTCACCGACGAAACGCTGGGGGATAAAACGACAGCTTCTCAATTAGAAATCGTCAAAATCATCAAAACCATCAGCATCACCGCCAAAGGTGTCCTCCACCTCGCCATCTTTGACGAGATAATCGCGCCTTTGCAGGTAAATATCGCGCAGCAGGGTGTACTTATCGGCACCTATATCTTGCTCAAGCGCTAGTAACCGAGCCCGAGTATCCAGCAACTCAACGGCTTTTAGCTCGTAGCCTGTCTGCGTGTGACCAATGTAGGTTTTAGGGTCAGTGGCCCAATCGATTGGCGTTGCCGCAGCGTCGCGCAACGTGCGCGGCCCAAAAATAGGCAGCATTAGATAAGGCCCCTCTGGCACTCCCCAGCGACCTAATGTTTGACCAAAGTCCTCACTCTCGGCGCGCGGCATTCCCATATGATGGGCGACATCAAATAGCCCTGCCACACCTAATGTTGTATTAATCAAAAACCGACCGCTGTCTGTACCCGCTTGAGCAAACTTACCTTGCAGCAGATCATTAAATACTTTGGGGATCTCTAGGACATTAGAGAAAACGTTGTTAACCCCTTGACGCACCGGGCTTGGAGTAACCGCTTGATAGCCACGAGCAACCGGACGCAAGACATAAGTATCGGCAGCATCATTAAAAGCAAATACAGCTCGATTAAAGTCTTCCCATGGATCTTGCGGATCAGCGGCGCTGACCACAGAGCTAAAACCTGAAAACAACAATACCCAGGCGAGTTGTTTAAGAGTGTTCACGGTACTTTCCTTTTAATCCTTTACAGGCCTGTTAAGCCACCTAAGTCCACTAGGGCTTTACACCGCCCCAACTCCAACTTATTGATAAATTGACCAAGAAGCCAATGAACGATCATTCACATTTTACCCAACCATCACACGCTACACAATCTGTGAATTTGTATAACTGATCACTATCTACAATAAAAGCTCATAATAAGCTGAGTGTGCCCCTGATGCCCTTGTCTATAGGCCTCTTCACTAAGCACAGCAACTCCATCGCAGTGTTCAGCGGCTTGAGCCACCAAGGTGAAGCGTGCCTGCACTAAATCCAGTGCACTTTTAACACCTACACTGATTAGCTCAAACTTCGCCGCTAACACCGGGGGATCTACAACCGGTGGTAATACTGCGGTTTGAGATGTATGCATCGGCTCAGGGGTATTCTCTGTGCGTGCCTTAAACCAGCCGTTTAGCCCTTTATCGCTGTAATCGCACTCGCTCATACGGTTAACCGCATCATTGCTTTCCAGCATATCAACCGCCGGTTCGCAACCCTCTGCCTGTACACTTAAACCGTAAGCACTTAGCAAAAGTACCAAAACGTACAGTAGAGCTGACATGGAGACGGGCAAGCCCGCTGAGCGTCGCAATTAAAACTTCAACTCTAGGCCAACACCTAAATAGTCGCCATCGTTGTTGATGCTGTCATCGTTTTGCGTGTAGTAAGTAAACGCCTTAACTTTTTTAGTAAACACATAATCAGCCCCCACGCTTAGGGTTTTCTGGTCATTAAAATCGCTACTGGATTCACCGTATTGTGTTTTCAGTACCCAATGGTCGTCTAGCCGCCACTTTACCGAGCCGAAAAAACCATCGGCATCATCGCCGTTATCGTAGGTAGCCTGTTGGTACGCACCGCCAAGCTGTACCGAGCCCAGCTGATAAGCGCCCACCAGACGATAAACATCAGCTTCATCCACCTCTTGATCTACCGCTACGGCTACATACAAGGCGTCGGCATTATAGGCGAGTGAGGCCGACACACCATCTTCATCACCATTACTGCCGCCTTCATCGAGCACATAGGCAAGCTTAGCGGTAAAAGGGCCTACAGACTCGGGCGTGACATATTGGACAATATTGTTGACACGGTTCTCGCCGGCAAAGACATTTTTAATGTCGCCGACTAGATTATCAAATAAATCAATCTTTCCTTGGGCTGTTTTAGTGGGGGTATCAAATTTACCCGCCATTAAAGTACCGGCCTTACTTTGCACACCCAAATAGATATTGCGCTGGGTTAACGTCTGGCCGTCTTTATCCCCATCATCAATACTGGTTTCGTATTCAAAGCGATAAATAGCTGTTAAACCGCTGCCAATCGCCTCGCTGCCCATCACCCCGATACGCGATGCGTTACTTTTTAGCTCGGTCTCGTTGTCGCCTGCTTTATCTGTGTACTGCAATGAGACATTCGCCTTACCATAAAGGGTAACATCGGCCGCCGCATGGGCGGACACTAGGGTAGCGGCAGCTGCTGCCAAGCAAAATTTAACTCGCATGATAATTTCCCAATATCGATTACGACAAACTAATGTCCGTCTTATGAAGTTTTAATGACAGTATTGTGACAAGCGTGCGCATGATGCGGGGCAATTGTTGCAGTAATGTTACGAGCGGGCAATATTTTAATGATTAAACCGTAATACAGCACCTATGTAACCGGCCAGAGCACATCCTTATCGTACAACTCCAAGAGTATAGACTCTCCCAGCGCGACAAACCGATCAACATCGGTAAATTTGATGTCGACAGCCAGCTGAGCAAGTATCGTACGGCCATTTGAAGGCGCTGACTGGAGCTTTTGCAACAGATGTACGGTGACCGCATTAGAGTGAATAAACTGAACTGCATCGGCACGATTACGATACACCAGCAAGAAAGTAGGCTCAGCTGGCGGCTCGCTAGGCTGATAGTCAGGCCCCAGTAAATGCACTGGATACTGATAATTAAGGCACCAGAGTAACTTAGAAACCTCAATAACCGAGTCGAGTAAGCTGTTATCCGCCAAAGGCTTTGGGGGTAACTCGTCAAGTGCCACATCCAGCGCCAGCTCGACCCATTCATAGTGGGCAAGCTCAAGCATAAATGGTGGATCGCCAGCATCGGCGCGGCGCTCATTTTGCAGATACAACAAAAACTCTTGGCTAATCTCTAAAAAATACGGACTTTGGCTTTTATGCTGGGCCACAAAATCACGCACCATGGCGTGCCAATGGCTATCGTTTAAAATTTCCCGCAGTACCGGAAAGCCTCCCGCGATAAACCCTTCAATATTGTTATAGATCAGGTCGCGATATATGGCCAAACGACGATCTTCTACATCCTGAGGGCCTTGGTGATGCTGCGGGTCGCGTAAATGATCGGTCAAAGATTGCTGCAGCGCAGCCAATGGCAGGGAGCTCAAGTCAAAGCCTCTACTCGCCCAGCGAGACCTGCGGTGCTGAATGTCTCGACTTGGATTTGGCGAATTTTATCGACCTCGGTTAACAACTCAGGAACCGACGGGATATTAAAATCACGCTCCAGCAATGTAGCCACACTACCCGCCCGCTGATAAAGCGCGGCCAACAACGCCCACACAGGCTCTTCTACTGGCGCGCCATGAGTGTCGACCCGTAGATCCTCGGCCTCGTGAAAGTGCCCCGCCACATGTGCGTAAGCAACTCGCTCTAAAGGTAATCCAGACAAAAAAGCATCGGCGTCATAACGGTGATTAATGCTGTTAACGTACAAATTATTCACATCCAACAACAGGCTGCAGTCGGCTCGCTCAATCACGGCGTTAATAAAATCCAGCTCGCTCATTTCTTGCCCTGGAGCACAGTAATAAGATGCGTTTTCAATCGCTATGCGCTCGCCCAATATATCTTGCGCTTGTTTTATTCGTTCGGCCACATGCGTGAGCGCAGCTTCCGTAAATGGAATAGGCAATAAATCATACAATTGGCCAGCATCACTGCAATAGCTTAGATGCTCACTGTAACCGCGTATATTATGCTCGCGCATAAAAGCCTTGATAGACTTAAGCAGGTCAACATCAAGGGGCGCTTGTGAGCCTATTGAGAGAGATAAACCGTGACATACAAATGGGAAACGTTCGGTATAGGCACGCAGTTGACGCCCTAAACGACCTCCCACATTTATCCAGTTCTCAGGTGCCACCTCCATAAAATTTATATCGGTGGTGCTCACCCCCTCAAGAGGTTTAAGCAGTGCACGGCGCAGGCCAAGGCCCGCACCAGCAATGTTTAAGCGGTAATCGCTCATTAGTGACCGCAAGTGCCTTCGGCATCGGCTTTTTTCTCGCCGCCACAAGAACCTTCTTGCTCAGCTTTTTTCTCGCCACATTTGCCTTCACCACACTTACCTTCGCCTTCAGCTTTAGCCTTGGCTTTGCTTTCACCACAAGTGCCTTCAGCATCGGCTTTTTTCTCACCGCAAGTACCTTCAACTTGCGCTTTTTTCTCGCCGCATTTGCCCTCGCCACATTTGCCTTCGGCGTCTTTACTGGCAAGCTTATAGCCTGCAGATAGCGATTCGGCAGCAAAAGGGTTTTCAGTGGCAGAAGCTACTGGTGCCATCATCGCTGACGCCATAAAAGCGGCGCCTACGGCGGCGGCCAAAGGGGATGTTATTTTCTTATTCATAAGTTAACTCCATTACTCGTTAGTGAAAACAGTGGCTGCAGCTCCTTAGCCAAGCCTACCGATAGATTACGCAGACAACCCCAATTAGGATCAACTGTTATGGTATGGATGCGCGATTACTGCGTTTGTTACATATTGGCTCATTAAAAATCTGTTTATATTGCACCCCAAAGAGCGCGATATAAACAGATTAGCTAAATACCACACCAAAGCTTGGCTTTTATGACACAAAATCCCGTTAAAATCTCGAATAGCCGCACACTAACCGTTAGTAGCCTCTTGCCAAAGCTTATTAAGCCTTTTACCCGACACCGGAAATCGAGTCTTTAACGTTTGTGCAAACAGCGACACTCTAAACTCTTCAATGGCCCAGCGATAACGCATCAGTTCTGGGTTTTCGGCCAACTGATACCGTCCATGCTGTGCTAAATACTCGGTCAAACGTGCCTCATAAGGTTCGATCTCAAGCATTTGCACCCGATCTTTTTGCGCGTTAAGTACCGCCTTTTCTAACCGCAGGTTGATCGCTTGTAAATAACGCGGATACTCATGAAACCACTCAGGCGGTGTTTCAAACACCAGCGACGGGTAAAACAGGCGATCCAGCTGTTGAGCAATATCGCCCGCAGCCAAAGCTACCGCCAATGCATTTTTGGAGTGCTTAAGCTGCTTTTTAATACCGACAACTAAACTGAGTGAGCTCAATAAAGTTTGCTCTAGACTTTGCGTGTAGGTTACAAGGTCGGGCTTCACCCGAGCCAAACATGCAGAAAATTCCGCCTCGGTACGCGGCAGCTGTCCCTCGGGCATCGCCAAATGCCGCGCGCCAGCCATAATCAAATCATCAACCACTCGTTCGCGGTTGCCAATTTGCACCACCGTTAACCCCAGCTCTTTGCCTTTTAACAGCTGTTTCTGTAAGTATTTAACCGTCTCCTTGCTGTGCAGCAACAACAAACGCGCCACTCCAGCAAGCGATGCATAATGGGCCTCTTGCGGATTATCGAGCACTTGCATAGCGGCCGAGTCACGCTGATCAAGCAGTGCGGGGTACGCACGAATGGACAACCCGCGACGCTTCAACTGCACCTGCTCGGGCAACTCCAAATCCCACCGGGTTATATTCTCGCGGGTAATATCATCGGCTGCATCACGAATATTATCTTGCACCCGCTCACGATAATTAGCTTTTAATTCCGTTAAATTACGACTGGCAGCAATGGTTTTGCCGCGATCGTCTACCACTTTAATATTAAAGCGATAAAAATCTTCTAATCGTTCACTTTGCCAATCAGTGGGCTTTACCTCCATCAGTGTCTGACGCTTTAGCTGCAAGCTAAGCGCTTCAGTTAAAGGTTGATTATCGGGCGCCATACTGGCCAGTGCTTTATCAACAACATCGGGTACCGGCACAAAGTGCTTGCGCAGGGTTTTAGGCAAACTTTTCACCAGCTCAATGCATTTATCGCGCAGTAACCCCGGCACCAACCACTCTAGCCGATGCTCAGGCAGCTCGTGTAACAAACTCACGGGGACGTGTACACTCACGCCGTCATCAGTCTGTCCCGGCGCAAAGTGATAACTTAATGGATAGCTCACCCCTTTATATTCCAGGGTGTCGGGAAACTGCACCTCACTCACACTGCCGGCGCCTTGCAACACTAAACGCTCGCGCGGAATTTTTAAAACATCAGGCTGTTCTTGCTCAGCTTGTTTACGCCAAGCATCAAAACCGACCCGGTTGACCACATCCGCCGGCACCCGCTCGTTATAAAAAGCAAATATCTCTTCATCATCGACTAAAATATCTCGCCGCCGAGACTTAGCTTCTAATGCTTCGATCTCATCGACCAAGGCTCGGTTATGGGCAAAAAACGCTGGTGGCTTTTGCCCCCGTTTAAGATAGCGCCCCTCAACCAATGCGGCGCGAATAAACACTTCATGACAAGTCACAGGGTCGATCTGGCTGTAATTAATACGGCCCTTTTCTACCAGCGCCAAACCATACAAAGTAACACGCTCGTAGGCTTTTACCTGCCCCTGTTTGGGGTCGTAGTGTGGCTCAAAATAATTGCGCTTAACCAAGTGTTCGGCGGCTTGTAACAACCACTCGGGCTCGACTTTGGCAACATCGTGAGCAAACAACTGCGAGGTTTCAAGCAGCTGTGCCGCCACCAGCCATTTAGGACGTTTCTTCTGCTGCGATGAGCCGGGGAAGATGGAAAACTTACGGTTGCGCGCGCCCAAATACTCACGGCCTTCATCATGAAAACCAATATTCCCCAACAGCCCCGTCGTCAGTGATCGATGTACTGCTTCGTAATTCGCGGGCTCGCGATTAAACGTAAGCCCGAGCTTTTTCGCCGCTAATTTTAATTGCCGGTGGATGTCACGCCACTCACGCATGCGCATAAAGGCTAAAAACTCTTTTTTACAAAGCTTGCGCAACTGATTTTGGGTCAGCTCCTGACGCTGTTGCTCAAAGTAGTTCCACAAATTCACGTAAGCCAAAAAATCTGAGTGCTCGTCAGCAAAACGCTTGTGCTGTAGGTCCGCGGCTTGCTTTTTATCGGCCGGCCGCTCGCGCGGATCTTGCACCGACAGCGCACTGACAATAATCATCACCTCTTCCACCGCACCGAGTTTATCGGCGGCAAGTAGCATACGCGCTAATTGCGGATCGACCGACAATTGCGCCAAACGTCGTCCGTCGCGAGTTAGCCGCTTACGCGTATCAACCGCGTGCAGCTCCTCCAGCATTTTAAAACCGTCGTTAATCTGACGAGAATCGGGCGGGTCGACGAAAGGGAATTTATTGATATCACCAATACGCAACTGCAACATTTGTAAAATAACAGCGGCGAGATTGGTTCGCAGGATTTCCGGGTCGGTAAATTCGGGGCGATTAACAAAATCATCTTCGCTGTACAAACGAATACAGATACCGTTACTTACCCGACCACAACGACCTTTACGTTGATTAGCGCTGGCTTGGGATATCGCCTCGATGGGCAACCGTTGCACCTTAGTACGCACACTGTAGCGGCTGACACGAGCTACACCCGTATCAATAACATAGCGAATACCCGGCACCGTGATCGATGTTTCAGCAACGTTAGTCGCCAACACGATACGTCGGCCGCGATGGCTTGAGAATACTAAATTTTGCTCGGCTAAGCTCAAGCGCGCATAAAAGGGTAACACCTCAAAATGGCGTAAATCAGCTTGTCGTAAACGCTTTGCGGTTTCGCGAATTTCTCGCTCACCACTTAAAAAGATTAAGATGTCGCCGCCGCGTTTGCCCTCGGCGCGCTCATGCCGATCAATTTCGTCAACAACATCTAAAATGGGCTGATAAATATCACCGTCATCGGTGTCACTGCTTTCAAACGGCGGCCGATACCAAACATCCACAGGGTAAGTGCGGCCCGATACTTCAAGCACTGGAGCATTGTCAAAATGGCGTGAAAAACGATCAACATCAATGGTTGCCGAGGTAATAATCAACTTAAGATCGGGACGCTTTTTAAGCAGTTGCTTAAGATACCCCAACAAAAAATCAATATTTAAGCTGCGCTCGTGGGCCTCATCAATAATCAGAGTATCGTAGCGGCCTAGGGTTGGATCTTGTTGGATTTCGGCTAGCAAAATACCATCAGTCATGACTTTGATTAAAGTGTTATCACCGGCCTGCTCGGTAAAGCGCACCTGATAACCGACAGTCTCACCCAGAGGCGAGCCAAGTTCCTCAGCCACCCTAGCCGCCACGGTATGTGCCGCAATACGTCGCGGCTGGGTATGACCAATCAAGCCTCGCACACCACGGCCTAGCTCGAGACAAATTTTGGGTAATTGAGTGGTTTTCCCCGAGCCTGTCTCGCCCGCCAGAACCACCACCTGATTATCGCGGATCAGCGCGGCAATATCATCACGCTTAGCGCTAACCGGTAACTGCTCGGGAAACTCTATCGATGTAGGTACCAACTGGCGGCGGGCATCGCACTGCCGGCAGGAGCTTTCAAGATCAGACAGCCACTTGGTTAAGGCTTGATCTGAGGGCTTACCCTGTGCAATACGCTCGGCAATATCCACCGCCTTGCGACGCAGACGGTTGGCATCTTTTAACAGGGCGCCCTGTAAGGCGCTGTCGATATCGGCGGGTAAACCGGTCATAGAGGCTCCAACAAAAACTGAAGGTGCGTATTCTATCAGTTTCGAGCCAGGGATATAGATAAGGAGGGCAAGCGAGGTAATGAATCAAAAACGTAGGCAACACGCCGCCTTGGTAAAATACCCAGCGGCGTGTTAACTGATTACTCTTCGAGCAGTGAACGCAACATCCAAGCGGTTTTTTCATGCAGCTGGATACGCTGAGTCAGTAAATCACCTGTGGCCTCGTCCCGCGCTTTATCAACCAGCGGGTAAAGCGAACGTGCGGTTTTAACAACAGCCTCTTGTCCCTCGACCAGTAGCGAGATCATCTCTTTGGCCGTTGGAATACCCTCTTGCTCTTTGATAGACGACAATTCGGAATATTGCTTATAAGTCCCTGGGGCAGGGTAACCTAACGAGCGAATACGCTCGGCAATATCATCTACGGCTATCGCCAATTCAGTGTACTGGGTTTCAAACATCAGGTGCAGTGTTTGGAACATCGGCCCTTTCACGTTCCAGTGGAAGTTATGGGTTTTTAGGTACAACGTATAGGTGTCGGCTAACACTCGTGACAAGCCTTCGGCCAGCTGACCACGATCATCTTGATTAATGCCAATATCAATATCCATAAAATCCCCTTAGTGATATATAAACTATATTTGAATCATATCAACATACTCAACCTCAGCGACAATTAATTATCTAAATAGCACATATAGCTAAATATATAATGAGGTCAATAAACATAAATTCCTTTCGTGTTGGAGACAACTAAAGTAGCGTTCTCACCCTCGTTTAAGGAGACAGCATAACCAAAGAACGACCCTTCTGCACCTTGCGGCGGTTTAATGTATGTAACCTGCTGCCAAACGTGATCGATTTGTTGAAAATATACAGCTGCACCGGCATTTTTTAGAGCGTTGTCGGATTCATCGCCATTAAACCCCACCGCTACACTTTCTTCATAGGGGGCACCGACGATAAGCTGTTGACCGCTGTCAGACAAATCGAGGCTGTATCCAAATTGATCCCCACCCTCATAATCTGACGGTGACAACCACAATTTAGAGTCAGCATACGCCAACTGTAAACGTTGCTGATGGACCCAACTGCCCCCAACATCCAAATGGTATAAATGAACGGCGCCCTGCCCTCTTTGCTCTTCACAGGCACCAACAGCAATAACATCACCTGTGGCGTTAACATCTACGGAACAGCCAAAACCATCTCCAGATGAAAGCTCTGGCTGATCACTATCATTACAATAATTATCATAGCAATCAGACCAACGGCCATCTGGCATTAACGCCTTGAGAAACGCCTGTTGCTGCCATACGTCATTTTTTTTACTAAAAACATAAACAGCGCCAGATTGGTTCAAATCGTTATTGTTAGGCTCACTCAAGCCATCGTTCAGTGCACTATCTTCGCCGGGAGCCCCAACAACGATAATATCACCACTGTAAGATAATGCCATTTTTGAACCATAAGCGTCATCTACATCACCAATCTCCGGAGTGATCACTCCTAAAGAGGTCAGCTCATCATCCACTTGAAAAATCTCTACCACTTCAGCCGAATCAGCATCATTAAGATAATGCGCAACGGTCAATATATTGCCATCACCACTAAGCGCAATATTTTTAATTCGCCCTTCGACAAACCCTCGCAGATCCTTATGTAACTGCCAGGAATCATCAAAAACTTTATACCATTCAACAGCCCACTCATCGGTGCTAGTGCTCAAGCTTGGCGCCAAAAGAACAAATAGATTTTTCTCATCTTCACTTACTAAAAAATTAACCACTCGAGCGAAAGGAATTACTTGCTCAACCCCTCCCAGCTCTTTCTCTACTCCTCCATAGACGATCAAATCTGAGGGCTGATAATCAATAAATGCATCAGAAATATAGGAGGCAACAGCAAAGATACGAGAAGCATCTTTATTAACATGTAAAACCTGACCGAGCGCTAACGACAAAAAATCTTTTTTCGAAGGCTGGGCAAGGGTATGCACAGAATCAACTGCCTCTCCATCCGCCACAACCCACTCAGACAAAGCACAATCCTGTGCAGTACAGCTTTGGACTTGATAACTTGACCCTATATGTGCAGGAATCAAGTGCGAACGCTCAAAACGGGTTTCATCCCAAGGGATATTGTTCGCTAAGACAAGCTCATCCCCCATGGCGGTCTGTTCAATCAGCCGATAGTAAGCATTTCCGGTAGATGCCCAGCTAAACTCTTGTTTTTTATTGGCTTGATACGTCACATTAAGGCTAGGCTTAATGATTGTTTTTGCTTCAAATGCTACAGTAAAATTACAACCTTCTTTAACTGGCGCGATAGTATATGTAGATTCGTTATTCGCTGACGAAGCCAAACTTCCGTCACAACCTGTCACCGAAGCGACCTTATAACCAGCTTCGGCATGCAAAGAAAACTCAACCTCATCGCCTTCCATTGCTAAATGCTCGGAAGGAGCAACAGAGCCTTGTCCCTCAACCACTGCTGAAATTAAAACCTGAGAAATCTCTGCATCCGTATTATTATCATCTCCCCCGCATGCGGTCAGGAAAAATAAAACAACCACCAAAAAAGTTTGAGTACAACATCCATGATTCATCGCCAACACTCCTTCAATTACCATAATTTATGTGCACTATAGCGCACATAAATTAACTTAAGCTGAACACCACCTCGCCTTTATCAAACACTATAAACTCCCCTGCCGACATAGCTTGCCAGGCCTCGTTAGTGGTCAGCGGGTTAGTTGCAATGACAGTGACAATATCACTATCTGTGGTGTGCTCACCAAAATTTACCGTAAGGTCGGCATCAGACAAACGCGCTTCGCCAAATGGCGCACGTCGGGTAATCCAACTGAGTTTGGTAGCGCAATAAGCAAACAGATAGCGGCCATCGCTAAACAAAAAATTCGCCACGCCACGCGGACTTAACTCATTGCACCAGCGATGTAACTGTTGCCAATAAGCGGGTTCGTCAGCCTCAATTGTAGCGCTGTCGCTAAAGCGTTCGCGAATACGTGCCAGCAACCAACAAAAAGCGCGTTCGCTATCGGTGCTACCCACCGGAACAAAATCTCCCAGCGCCAACTCATGGCTATCGGCCAGCTGACCATTATGGGCAAATGTCCAATTGCGGCCAAACAGCTCGCGTACAAACGGGTGGGTATTCTCTAGACTAACAGCGCCGACGTTGGCTTCGCGGATGTGACTAATCGCAATACAGCTTTTCAGTGGCAGGCGACTTACCAGCTGAGCAATTTCCGAGCTTACACTTGGCGCCCAATCGCGAAACGCGCGAATACCACGCCCCTCATACAAAACCACGCCCCAGCCATCACGATGAGGGCCTGTACCGCCACCGCGCTGCAATAGACCGGTAAAGCTAAAACATAAATCAGTTGGCACATTGGCCGACATGCCCAGCAGTTCACACACTCAATGGCTCCTTAGATAACGACTCGGCTTGCCAGCCCATCAACACAAACGACTTACCGCGCTCGCGATAACGTTGATATGGCTCAGCGATGGCCTGTGGCACTGCGGCTACATCGCACTCATTAAAATCAAGACTTAAATAAAAATCTTGTAAATAATCCAAGGCATAACAGTAAAGCGTCGGCTCGCGTGCCTGGCACAATATGCGCTGCATCAAATCACGCGCTAAGCCACGACGTCGATACTCAGGGTTAACAGTTAAGCTGCGCAACAAAAACTGGTCTGCAGCTGGCTCTAACACTCGCGCGGCCGCTACTAGTTGGTCAGCTTCATGCAAACCATACACCCGATCTTTTTTACCACATTTAACTTTCTGTCCCCATTGCCGAAACTGCCGTGTGACATCGGGGTATTCAGCCACAGTGGGAAGCCATAGCGCTCGTGTTGATAGCGAATCACTCACTCACGATCCTTATCATTACTGTTTGCATCACTAGCGTCTAGATCATCAGCTTCTGGATCCGGCGTATCAAAGTCCACTAGGTCTCCCAGAGCAGCCAACATATCGTCATCATCTAGCTGAATCATATCGGACATCTCGCTTGCCTCAGATTCAGACTTAGATTCAGTTGATTTTGGAGCTGCCGGTGTGACTTCACCCAAATCGGCAAAGACATCATCAAAGGCCCCGGCCGGCAACTCAGCCTCGGAGCTTTCGACTTGTGCCTCATGCCCTTCATTATCACGAAGCTGCTGTTCAATAACGTCGAGGTCCGACTCCATCGACTTGCCACTAAAGCGTCGATACAACCAATAGATCGACCCCAGCAACACAATATTAAAGAGCACCACCAACGCAATCAACCAACTGTTGCCCCCCTCACTTTTTGTAGTTTCTGGTACTGGCGTAACGCTGGCGATACTGGCAACCGAACTACTTATTGAGGAGGCAACCTCGATTACCGGCGCAGGGGTAAGCTCCCCTCGCTCACGGGCTAAAGCCTCGCGCTCGGCAGTCAAAGCTTGCTCGAGCGCGATCAAGGTGTCATCGACAGCGACTGGTTTCGGGTCACCTTCGGCGGGGTAAGAAAAGTACAACGGCGCAAGCGTTTGTGAAAATTCTCGACCATTATTATCGATGCCTTTTGCCTGCAGCTCGATCACGTAACGGCCGCGATGCTCGGGGGTTACGGTTAGCCCCCAGAGCCCCTCGGGTAAATGTTTAAGCGCTCGCAGAGCATTAGCGCCGGTAGAATCTTTAATGTGAGCCACCACTTCAGTTTGCTCTGCATTCAGCGTTGAGGCGCCCGTCACTACAATATGATAAACAACGGACGAGGTTGCTGTAGTTTCAGCTGTTGATTCTTTTATATGTTTTTTAAGCTCTACGGTAAAGACTGGCTCTACCTCAAGCTGACGCTGATATTCACGCGCAAAAGTAGCGCCATCAACACGCAACTTAAGTTGATACTGACCCGGTTTTTTAGGGGCGTTGGTGTGCAACAAAAAACGGCCGCTATCATCGGCCGGCCGCAACGTTATCTTTTGCGCTTCGGCTGCACCTAATGCCCCGTCATCCTGATAAGCACTAACATTCAGATCTGCCCGAATATTTTGCAGAAGCTCGCCCTCTGTTAACACCTGACCGCGCTCTCGCAAAACAAAACTCAAACTCAATGGCTCGCCCGACAATAGCGACTTAGCGTGCGGCTGCACCTGCAATGTTAAGTCGGTTAATATGGTCAAGCGAGCATCGGTGGCATCATTCACCAATTGCCAGCGACCTTTTTTAGGCTGGGTAATAGTCACTAAATCGTAGCGTGGACGAGACAACCAGCGGACGTTGGTCGGGAGTTGCTTAGCACTGACGGGTAACAAATCAGGATCAAGTAAGTGCGGACGTACAGCGTTAGCATCGGCGTGATAAATCAGCACTGTTAATTCATTGACGCTCGCATCCACCGAAAAACCATCGCCGCTCATGGGCAAGCGTTGCGGGGGCACAGCTTGATCCAGAATATCAACAAACACCGACACCAACTCGTCGCGGTTAGTCACCACTCGGTGCTCGCCGGCACTTGCCACTGCGATCGCTTGCAACAGCTCGGCATCGGCATCATTTGATAAAGCAACGGTATGAATCACAAACCCACGGGCGATTAAATTGGGCAGCAACTCGGTAAGAATGCTCGTGCGTTCACGCACATTGCGTTCGGCGTCAGCATGCACATCAACTTTACCGTCTGTTAACAGCAGTATATGTGCACTCTCTGCATTTTTAGGCGTACGTGCCACACGTGAAAGCGCTGCCCCAATATCGGTTAACTGCCCTACCGCGCGCAGTTCTTGCAATGTGTTTTGAGCCGCTAAGCGCCAGCGATTATCGACCGGCTCCAGTACCGAAACTTCCTTAACGTTACCGGCAAAGCTCCATACCCCCGCACGGGTATCTGCCGGCAACATTTTGGCTAATAACACCAGTCCTTCGGCGCGTAAGTTTTGTGGGTCCGATTGGTTCATACTGCCCGAGACATCAATCAACAATCGAATATCCGCTGTCGACGCATCATCGTTAGTTTCGGCGGCGTACGCCGACAATACCAACAATGTACAGATAAGCACGCAACTAATACGAACCCAAAGAGTAGAGCGATATGTCAGGTGATTGTTTAGCATTTCACGGCACTCGCACAGCGGCTGGGCCGCTATAATGAAGTTATTATTTTGGCGCTGGCGGTTACTTTGCCGTATCGGCTGGCGCCCCGCGCTGACGTTTTCGAGTCAGCAACAACAGCACTAAAGTTAGCACCAATGCAGTCAGCCAAATTAACGCAAGGGTAATGGCTGCATCGAGACCCGCCTCGACACCTAAAAACATACTGTTTAGTACAGCAACAAACAGTGCCGGGGCATAAGCGCTTGGGTGATTTTCTAAATTTAGACTAAAAGGCGTAAATAACAATACCGCAATCGATACCGTAAACAACCATTGTGGGTAACGTGTTAACGGCCGAGTGATCCGCCAGCCAAACAACACAAGTAATAAAGCACCAACCAGATATACACTCCAAGCGATCATTGACTCACTCAAGCGCTGCTCCTTAGTATTAATTAATTACATAACCCAATGAATTATATACTCTTCTAGATCATCGGGGGCCACTTGCTGCTCCGGCACGACTTTACCCGCCACTGACATCCCCGCTCGGTGAATGGTATCAGGGTCACCACTAAACAACGGATGCCAAGGCGGAAGCGACTCACCCTCGGCCAACAACCGGTACGCACAAGTGCTGGGCAACCACTCATATTCGGCAAGATCGGCAAGTGTCAGGGTTAAACAATCAGGCACCCGCGCCTTACGGTTGGAATAATCACTGCACCGGCAGTTGTCGGTATCAAGCAGCTGACACGCCACTGCGGTGTAGTACACCTCGCCATCATCTTCATCCTCTAACTTGTGTAAGCAACACTTGCCGCAGCCATCGCACACCGACTCCCACTCCGAGGGACTCATTTGTGCCAATGATTTCTCTTGCCAAAAAACTCGTGCCGCCATTACAGTTTGCTGTTGTGCTGTTGAATATTATTGACTTGAAAATCCGACTCTGGACGTGGCGGCAGCTGCAAGTAATAACCAGCGTCATCTAAACTGGCCATCACCTTGTTCACATCCACACGAGCGAGCGGGCGGCTGCCATCGAGTAGCAATACCATAGCGGGCTCGGCAATACCAAAGCGTTTACGCAAAGGCTCGGGCACTTTTTCTAGACCATCCTCTTTGCGACAGTATAAATACATGCCCTCTTCGCGCTTACTGCGATATATCTGACAAACGACCTTCATATACTTTCTCCGGCGCAAAGCTTTTGTACTGTTTGCAGCAACCCGGCACCAATAACATCAAAGCGCCAACCGTTTAATCGCCCTGGCAATTGTGGTTCACCCGCTACGGCGCTGCGCACAATAGCCTCGTACTCTTTTTTACGGATCAACACCTCGGGCGGTAACTCGCGGGCCTCGGCCTGAGCAACCACATAGCCTTTAAGTGCCTTCATCCAAGGGGCGTATTCACGAGCCAGCGGTGGGTCAAATTTTGCGGGCCATTGATCAGGTGTTTGTGTTAACGCCTCGGCAATAATATCTAACAGCGTTTCGCCATCCTCGACGATAGTACGCCTAGGCATACCCTCGATTCGTTTAAGCTGGTTAATATTATCGGGGATTTGCCGCGCCAGCTCGTACAACTGCGGCTCTTTCATAAGCCGATTGCGCGGGATATTACGCGCCCGAGCTTCGGCTTCGCGCCAATGGCTTAATGCCCGCAACACCGCCAAGCCCTTAGGCTGCAACTTCCAGCCCAAGCCAACCCGAAAAAAGTAAGCGTTTAAATCGACTGGCTGCCGCGCCTGCGCCACTAAATCGGCGCAATCAGCTTTTACCCAACTTAGGCGATCATCGGTTTTTAAGCTTTGCAGCAACTTGCCATAAACAATCAATAGATGGGCGACATCTAATGCGGCGTACTTTAATTGCGCAACACTTAAGGGGCGCTGTAACCAATCTGAGCGTGTTTCACCCTTGGGAATATCCACCCCCAATAAATCGCGGGCGAGCGCTGCGTAACCCAACGAAAAGCCGTAACCGGCAAAGGCGGCACCAATTTGAGTGTCAAAAATCGGCCCAGGTACGGCGCCTAATAAGGTGTTAAACACCTCTAAATCTTCCGAGCAAGCGTGCAATACTTTAATCACCTGCTCATCCAGCATCAACTCGGTGAGGGGTGTTAAATCATCAAAAGCTAACGGGTCAATTAAATAACAACCTTGTCCGTCACCAATTTGGATCAACCCCGCGATCGGATAAAAGGTATCCGTACGCATAAACTCAGTATCAACCGCGATTGCGGCTTGGCTGCGCCAGCGTTGACAAAGTTCGGTTAGTGCATCGAGATTATCAATCCAAATAGGATCTGAAGGAATAGCCATAACTACCTAATAAGATATGTACGCCCAAGACAAGCGGCATTCGATTTAAAGTGATCGACGGCTGCTAAAAGCATGCGCCAACGTGCCGCCATCAATGTATTCAAGCTCGCCACCTAAAGGCACGCCATGGGCGATACGCGACACCACAATGCCAGATTGTTTGGCTCGCTCACTAATATAATAAGCGGTGGCCTCCCCCTCAACCGTAGGGTTAGTGGCCAATATAATTTCACTGACCGGCTCGCTTTGTAACAGCGCCAGCAATTGATCTATGCCGATATCTTCGGGCCCCACACCATCGATTGGCGACAAGTGCCCAAGCAACACAAAATATTTACCCTGATAACTGCCTGCCTGTTCGATAGCGAGCACATCCGCAGGCGTCTCCACAACACACAACAACGTGTTATCCCGCCGCTCGCTGGCACACACACCACACAGTGGCTGTTCGGTTAAGGTACGGCAACGACCACAGCGAGCGACACCCTCAACCGCGCGTTGCAAGCTATCGGCCAAGCGCGAGGCCCCCTCACGGTTATGCTCTAACAATTGCAACGCCATTCGCTGAGCACTTTTGGGACCAACGCCGGGCAGCACTTTTAAGGCGTGCATCAATTCATCTATAAGCGGGCTAAACATAAAATACGTGCGCCTTAAAACGGCATTTTAAAACCGGGCGGCATACTCATGCCCGAGGTCATATCCGACATCTTCTCGCGGCTGTTAGCCTCAACTCGGCGCACAGCATCATTAACCGCCGCGGCCAATAAATCTTCTAACACTTCTTTGTCTTCTTGCAGCAAACTGGCATCAATTTTAACGTCTTTAACATCGTGACGCCCGGTCATGGTGACTGACACTAAACCGGCACCTGACTGACCAACAACCTCGGCGCGGGCTAGCTCTTCTTGCATTTGTTGCATGCGCTCTTGCATCTGCTGCGCCTGTTGCATTAAACCTTCCATGCCTTTCATGCTGCTACCTCTTGCTTCTATTCGTTTAATGGTGCGTTTACTTAGTATCTATTGGCTCAACAGTGCCTTCGTCTAAGGTTGCGGCAAAATGCTCAACCAACTGCTGCACAATGGGGTCTGACTTCACCGATTCAACCGCTTGCTCATAGCGTTCGCTTTGTTTACGCGTGGCAATTTGCGCTGGGGTTTCGGTTTGTACCGGTCCCAATTGAATCATCACTAATGCTGGCTCGCCAAAATATTCGCTCAGAATATCCGCCAAGCGCTGCTGATGCCCTTCATCGTAAAGACTGCTGTTGCGCTCATCCAATATAAAGTGCAGCTGGTTACCCTGGCGTCCCACCAACTCGCAATTGGAGGCCGTATTACGCATCACGCCGCCAACACTTAAACCTAAATAAATTTCAGGCCAGCGCAGCGGCGTAGCATCGGCCAAACTTACCATTGCAATCGGCTCCGGGGCCGATTTAAGCACCGGCGCGGCAGTGGCAACTTGTGTCGCAGGCGCTGCTGGCGCGACGTCATCCACTTGCCAAGGTACATCCACCACCGGTGCCGGTGCCGTCTCGGTAGACGGCTGTTCTGTAGCGGGCGCGGGCGGCGAAGCTTGCTGAGACAAATCGGGCTCCGTCTCATAGGACGGCATTTGATTGGACAGCTGTTCGTATTCAGCGGCGGCCTGAGAGCCTAATTCGTCACCGGACTCATAATCTTGGCTACCCGCGACGTTAGACTCTTGCGGTTGCGGCTCATTAGAAAGAGCCTCTGGGGAGTGCGACTGTGCGGCAGGCGATTCATCGACAAGAGGTTTATCAATGGAAGGCTCAGCGGTATTAGACTCAGGCGGTTCTTGCTCAGATGACACGTTACTGTCTGCCACAGCATCCACAACAGAGTTATTTACCTCATAGCTTTGTGGCGCATTCGACACCGGCTGAGTCTCGGGACTTTGGCTTACCTTATCGGGGCCTAGATCTGGATTAACTGTTGCGGCTGTGGCTTCAGCAGCAGGGGTTGCAGGTGCGACTGCTTCTGGCGTGACACTAGCGACCTGGGCACTCGCGCCATGGGGAGTGTTAGGCGAGTCTGCCGCCAGTGCTCGAGTGGGTACATCGGCCACACCTTGGGGGCGAAATGCCAACATCCGCAGCAACACCATTTCTAGTCCCGCGCGTGGGTCGGGCGCCAAGGGCAAGTCTCGCCGACCAATTAAGCCGGTTTGATAAAACAACTGGACGTCTTCGGCGGGTAACTGCTGCGCCAACTGCAAGATCTGATCGCGATCACCGTGGCTGTTATCTACCGCCTCGGGTAGCGCTTGGGCAATGGCCACCCGATGCAATATAGACAGAATATCAGCCAGCGCGCTGGCAAAATCCGGCGCGTGCTCGGCCATTTGTGCCACCGCATCTAACACCTGTTTACCGTTGCCGGCGGTGAGAGCTTGCACCATATCGTAAACAGCGCTGCGGTCGATGGTGCCCAACATAGCGCGCACATCAGCCTCAACCACTTTACCCGAGCCAAACGCAATGGCTTGGTCGGTCAGGCTTAACGCATCACGCATACTGCCATCGGCAGCTCGTCCCAACTGCCACAAGGCGCTTTGCTCAAACGGCACCATCTCGGCCTCAAGCACGTGCTGCAAGTGGCCAGTTACCAGTTCGGGCGTCATATTTTTAAGATTAAACTGTAAACAGCGGGATAAAATCGTCACCGGCAAACGTTGCGGATCGGTGGTCGCTAATAAAAACTTAACGTGTGGTGGCGGCTCCTCTAGTGTTTTAAGCAGGGCATTAAAAGAATGGGTCGAGAGCATGTGCACCTCATCGATCAGGTACACCTTATAGCGGCCGCGGGTTGGGGCGTATTGTACGTTATCGAGTAACTCACGGGTATCTTCTACCCTAGTGCGGCTCGCGGCATCCACTTCAATCAGGTCAACAAAGCGGTTCTCGGCAATTTCTATACACGACGAGCACTGACCACAGGGCTCAGAGCTAACACCCGTTTCACAGTTTAAACATTTAGCCAAAATACGCGCGATGGTGGTTTTACCCACGCCACGAGTGCCGGTAAATAAATAAGCGTGATGCAGTCGATCGTGATCAAGCGCATTGATGAGCGCTTTAAGTACAAGCTCTTGCCCCACGAGATCGCGAAATGTACGGGGGCGCCACTTGCGGGCCAGGACCTGATAACTCATGCCTTCCTCGATTTGTTAGTCGTAAGCTTGGGGATTATAGCTGTCCCAGATACAAATAAATACGGGGCCGGAGTGTTACAAAGCACAGAGTAAGGAGGTAGCGAAGAGAAGATGGAGGCGACCCCGCCAGCCACACCCCGGCACATGGTATCACCGCTACCGTTGCTCCCTTCCGGGCCTGGCGGAGTTCACGGTTGACCATTGCGAGGGGACCGACAGGGCCACCATTGCAGCGACAAAACGAGTCTGTCGAGGCCGCGCATTATCCTGAGTTTTAAAGCCGATTGCAAGGCCGCTTGTTAGCTAAAACACACTCTTATGCTTGCGGCCCAAGAGGCAGGCCAATAAGTAACCAAACCGCAAACAACACAGACCACCCCAATAAAAAACTCAACGAGTAAGGCAGCATCATGGCTGCCAGCGTTCCCATACCGCAATTTTTGCGATAGCGCGCGGCAAACGCCACCACTACCGCAAAATACGGCATCAACGGTGTAATAATGTTGGTACTGCTGTCGCCAATGCGATATGCCATTTGCGCCTGTTCTGGGCTCACCCCCAATAAATACAGCATGGGCACAAACACTGGCGCTAATAGCGCCCACTTAGCCGAGGCGCTACCGACAAATAAATTGATCATCGCGCTGACCATAATAAAACCCATTAACAGCAGCACGCTCTGCCCTTCAAGCCCGCTGAGTAACGCCGCGCCGCTGGCCGCGATAAGCGCCCCTAAACCGGTCCAATTAAACCAAGCCACACACTGCGCGGCAAAAAACATAATCACCAAATAGCTGGCAAGCGTTGTCATCGCCGCCTCCATACCGGCGACCATATCGCCAACCGCTTGGTAACGCTTGCTTAAACGTCCGAATATTAGCCCTGCGATGGCTGCGTAAATAGCGATAAGCGGCACTAACATGGCTAACTCAAGTGTGCCATCAACGCTGCGCAATGGCGCATCGATCGCGACACTTGCCCACAGTACCCAGCCAGCAAAAAACAGTGTCCACCCCGCTACTGCCCACAGCGCACGAACATCATCGGGGGTTTCCTGAATGGCGGCCAGCTCTTGCGCGTCCTGTTCGACGTCCAAGCCCGGCGCACTAGTGGTCATCAAAAAAGGCGCCACCCAGCGCTCGGTCACCCACGCGCCCATCAACGCCAGTACTAAGGTTGAAGCCGCGGTAAAGTAATAATTAGAGGCTACGCTCACTTGGTAGCCAGACGCCACTCCAGCCATGGCCTCTTGGGTAATACCGGCCAAAATCACATCGGCCGGCCCCAGTAATAAATTTGCACTATAGCCGGCCGAGACACCGGCAAACGCCGCAGCAATACCCGCCAATGGTGGACGCCCTGCCAGCTGAAACAACACCCCAGCCAAAGGGATCAGCAATACATAGCCGACATCAAAAGCCAGATTAGATAAAATACCCGCCAGTACCACCATAAAGCTTAATAGCGGGCCACGGGCGCGGCGCACCAAACGCAACAACACGCAACGCAACAACCCAGAGTGCTCGGCCACGCCCAGCCCCAGCATAGTGACCAACACCGCCCCTACAGGGGCAAAGCCGACAAAGTTATCAACCATAGTCGCTAGTGCCCAGCGCAATCCATCGGCCGACACGATATTGCGCGCCTCCACCACACCGCTGGGCAAGCTGACTTGCCAGCCAGCGGCGCTCGCCAAGCACGAAGCCGCGGCAATCAACGCCGCCAGCCAAACAAACAATAACGCAGGGCTAGGCAGGCGATTCCCAATGCGCTCGACTGCTATTAAAAAACGCTTAAAGCGCGAAACTGTTGTTGTAGACGTCATAGCTCTGTCAATTTCTAGAGGGTGATTTTCAATTTGCCGGATTAGATGAGCTAACAATTCAAGGGCCGACAATCTGGCCATTGAATTTTATAGATTCGTCACCACAATAACATCAGCAATGCCCACATACTTACTTACCCCACACCGCACGGAGTTTTATATGGCTACAGTTACTTTAAAAGGCAACCCCATCAACACCAATGGCGCGCTACCGGCCAATGGCAGCGCCGCACCAGCTTTCACTTTGGTTAAACCTGATTTATCTGAACTGAGCCTAGCAGATCTGCAGGGACAAAAAGTCGTGTTGAACATCTTCCCTAGCGTCGACACACCAACCTGCGCGCAATCTGTGCGCACTTTTAACGAGCAGGCCAGCAAACTGGATAACACCACCGTTATTTGTGTGTCACAAGATTTACCGTTTGCCCAGGCACGGTTTTGCGGCGCAGAAGGTTTAGACAATGTCACCAACGGCTCGGCGTTTCGCTCAAGCTTTGCCGACGATTACGGTGTAAAATTTGTCGATGGCCCACTGACTGGCCTAACTGCCCGCGCCGTAGTGGTAATCGATGCCGACGGTAAAGTCAGTTACTCTGAGCTAGTTGCCGAAGTCGCCGACGAGCCTAACTACGATGCGGCCCTAAAAGCCCTTTAAGCGCTGTTTTTATTAACACGCTGACCCGGCGGCGATTGTCGCCGGGATCTGTTATTATGCGAGGCATTAACGACCTCGGACCCATCCCTTATGCTGCTGTTTGTCGACAACCTTACCAATGTAGATTTTAGCTTCTTAGATGCCTCTCGCGGCTTATTAGGAGAAACTTGGCTGGCCAATATTCGCCTGCACGGCGACCTCGACGATCAAAGCATGGTGTGCGACTTTGGCACGGTAAAGAAAATTGTCCGCAACTGGCTCGACACCGAACTGGACCACCGCTTAGCGGTACCTGCCCGCGCCCCCAACATTGACATTAAAACAAACGGCGACCAGCTGGACATCACCTGGACTCTAAACGATGGCAGCCATATCCATACCCGCTGCCCGCGCCAAGCTATCGCGCTGGTCGATGCCGAAGTATTAACCCCCAATAGCATTGCCCACTGGTGCGAGCAACAACTCAAAAGCGCCTTCACCGACGACATCAAAAAGCTGGAATTAAGTTTTAGTATTGAACAGATCGACGGTGCGTTTTATCACTACTCGCACGGGCTTAAAAAACACGACGGCAACTGCCAGCGCATCGCCCACGGTCACCGCTCACGCATTGACATCTGGGCTGACGGAGAAAAATCAGCTCGACTCGAAGCCCAATGGGCCGAGCGCTGGCGCGATATTTACATTGGCAGCCGTGAAGACATCAGCGCCGAGCCGAGCATTAACGGCACCGACTACATCGACTTTGCCTACACCTCCGAGCAAGGCGCGTTTACCCTGCAACTGCCCAAGCGCTGTTGCTACATCATCGATACCGACACCACCGTCGAGTGCTTGGCCGAACACATTGCAACCCGCACAACAGCCGAAAACCCAAGTCTGGAGCTGCGCGTGCGTGCGTTTGAGGGAATCAACAAAGGCGCCGAAAGCTACCGCTTAAACGCTTATGGCGATACTTAGCACCGCGCAACAAAGCTTAACGGCAGACCATCAAGGTTAACTCGATAACAATATATTAGCGGTAAAAATCAGGCTCGCCTGGCGGGCGCGTTTTAAAACGCGGCTGCGCCCAAAAATACTGCTCGGGACACTTGGCGATTTGCTCGGCCATGAAATCTGAGATCCGTTGCGTGTCAGCAATATCATCACCGCTTGGAAAACCATCAAGCGGTGGATGAATCGTCAGCTTATAACCTGAGCCATCATTCAAACGAACCTGCGTAAACGGAATAACCCGCGCGCGGCCCAGTTTGACAATTTTACTGGTGGCGGTAACCGTGGCCGCTGGAACACCAAAAAAATTAACAAACACGCTATTTTTTTCACCCAAGTCGCGGTCCGGCGCATACCAAACGGCACGCCCTTTGCGCAGCTTAGCAATCATCGCCCGAATATTATCGCGGGGAATCGCCTCACCAGTCACACAGTAAGACTCACGTCCTTTGCGCTGTAAGTAGTCATACACCTTGTTGCCATGAGGGCGATACAGGCCATCAAACTCTATATTGCAACCTAAAAAAGCACTGCCAATATCAAGCGTACTAAAATGCGTTGTAAGCAACAGTACGCCCACGCCATCGCGCTCGGCTTGATGAATATGCTCAACCCCTTCAATGCTATGCAATTTACGCAGCCGCTTACTGCTCCAAAACCAGCCGATGCCGGTTTCAAAAACTGCGGCCATCATCGATTCGGTGTTGCTCTTTAACAACAACTCGCGCTCAGTGGCAGATTTTTCGGGAAAACAACGTGCAATATTGACTCGCGCATAATTAATGCGTTTTTTATTTAAATACAACAAAGGTGCCAGCTTACGCGCCACCCACATTTGCCATACGTAGGGTAAATGTGCCAATAAAAACCATAACCCTGCCCCCAACCAATGCAACCAATAACGGGGTTTAAGCAAAGATGCGCTAAAACGTGTACGACTCATAACACATTATTTCTCATGTTTAATAACGCTAGGACCACAATGCGCCAAAGCCTCTAAACGTTCATCTTTTTCTTGCCAGATTTTATTAATCCAGCGCTGAAAGTGCGCCCGGAACTCAGGATCTTCGGTGTAGTTGCCCAACAAATCCTCGGCAATGTTCAGCTCCCGTGCGTGAACAGTAACGTGCCCTACGCGTCCGCCAATATACTGCATAAAGCTCGGCCGCCCCTCGGGGTAGTGAATCGTAACATCCAATAGCGATGCAATACGGCCATTCATAGCAGTTAGCGTAAAGGCTAAACCACCGGCTTTAGGCAATAATAAATGACGGTAAGGAGATGCTTGCGCACGATGTTTCGCAGGGGTGAAGCGTGTCCCTTCTAGGTAACTAATAATGGTTACCGGTTTTTCGCTGTAACGTTCGCACTGCTTTTGCGTCGTCGCCAAATCTTTACCGGCTAAACTTGGGTCGCGGGCAATTTGCGCCTTAGAATGACGCCGCATAAAGGGAAAGTCTAGCGCCCAAAAAGCCAAGCCCAATACCGGAATCCAAATTAACGACGCCTTTAAAAAAAACTTAAAGTACGGCAACTGACGATTAAACACTCGCATTAGCACTAGGATATCAACCCAGCTTTGATGATTAACCACCAACATAAACCATTGCCGACGGGTAAAGTGTTGCGGGCCATCGTAAGCAATACTTGTAGGTAATAACCAGCGCTGGTGGGTGTTATTAATAGAGATCCATGCACTGGCAATTTTATCCAGCCAGCGGGTTAACGCTGGCCGGTGTGGGCTGCGCTGCAACGCCAGTTTAAAAAGCGCTAAAGCTATCAGCGGCAAACCAAGCAACAACGTTGCTATAACAAATAACAACAACGATAAAGTGCCACGCACCACCGAGATCAGCCACATTACAAAATCACTTAAAAGTTATGAGACACCAAAGGAGAGGTTTCGGCCTCGTAGTCTACGCCGTCAAAACCAAAGCCAAATAACTTTAAAAAGTTCTCGTGATAGGTTTTATAGTCGCTAATTTGCATTAAATTTTCTTCTGTCACTTGCGGCCAAATAGCTTCTACCTCGGCCTGCGTGGCAGGGTCTAACTCTAACTCATCAACCCTAAAGCGGTTGTCACTGTCCAAACGGGGGTTGGCACTGTACAAACACTCGCCAAACAAACGTTGTATTTGTTCGATGCAACCTTCGTGGGTGCCCTTCGCTTTCATCACTTTAAAAAGAATCGACATATATAAAGGCATTACCGGAATCGCCGAGCTGGCCTGAGTGACCAATGCTTTTAATACCGAAACATTAGCGCTAACCTTTTTATCGGTTAAACGCTCGGCAATAGCACTAGCGGCACGGTCTAAATCTTCTTTTGCCTTACCGATAGTCGCGTGACCGTAGATGGGCCAAGTCAACTTATCGCCTAAATAAGTGTAAGCGACTGTTTTAGCGCCCTCGGCTAATACATCAGCCTCGGCCAGTGCATCTAACCACATTTCCCAATCTTCGCCGCCCATCACCTTAACGGTGTTATTAATCTCTTCGTCTGAGGCAGGCTCAACCGTAATATCTGAGATTTTCATGGTATCGGTGTTCAAGTTCTTAGCGGTGTAGCCCTCACCAATCGGCTTTAATACCGAGTTATAGGTCTCACCGGTGTTAGGGTCGGTACGCCGAGGCGAGGCCAGTGAATAAACCACTAAGTCCACTTTGCCTAAATCTTCTTTAATAGCGGCAATGGCTTGGGCCTTAATTTCATTACTAAAGGCATCGCCATTAATGGTGCGGGCATACAAGCCGTCTTGCTCGGCAGCGGCGTGAAATGCGGCCGTATTATAGTAACCGGCCGATGCGGTTTTGCGCTCTGTAGGCGGCTTTTCAAAGCACAAACCCAAGGTTTTAGCACCACTGCCGTAGGCGGCGGTAATGCGCGACGCCAAGCCGTAGCCAGTCGAGCAGCCAATTACCAGTACGTTTTTGGGGCCACCCGCCACTTCGCCCTGGGCGCGAGTGTAGTCAATTTGCTCTTGCACGTGGGCCGCACAGCCTTGCGGGTGGGCGTTAATACAAATAAAACCACGAACTTTTGGCTTGATAATCATAGACTTGCATCCTATTGTATAAACATTTAGCGGCCGCCTGCCGCTGCGCAACCAAACGGTTGCAGTCACTAAAAAGAGAGTATTATAGTGCTCTTAGCGCCGATTAACAGAGCCTAACGACTCACGCCAGCTTCGGCTTGTGTTTTAACCCAATAGGAGTTTGTATGATCTACCCCATGGCGGCCTTAGTGCTGCTGACATTTTATGCCGCTCTACGCATGTTTATGGCACGGGTCGCGGCCGTAAAAAACAACCAAGTGTCCATTGAGTACTTTAAAACCTACTCCACCCCAAGCGATCAATTACCGGCAATCATGATCTACACCCAGCGCTGCTACAACAACCTGCTGGAAATGCCCATTCTGTTCTACGCCGCATGCCTAACCGCTATGGCCACTCAGCTAACTGGCACCTTAATGCTCGTGCTGGCATGGTTGTATGTGGCGTGCCGTATTGGCCAAGCTGCGCTGCACCTGCGAGGCAAAATTAGGTGGCGCATGCGCCTGTTCATGGCCAGTATGATTTGTTTATTGGCTATGTGGGGCGTATTGGTAGGCACCGCACTGGCACGCTAGGCTTATCAATAAAGGCGCCCACTGGACAATGCTCGGCGGACGCCCTTGTACAAATCATTAGCCGTACGGCCTGAAACAGAGCCTACCGTCCTCAATCAGCGCTACAGCACGCTATGCCGATGAGCAGACGGCCTATCAATAATAAAAATTAAGCGAGCACCAAGGATTTTGCTGCCTGCAACGTCTTACCTCTTAATAGCGCTACGGTAAATCTATGGATCCAGACAACCTCAGCCAACTTATCCAGCGCGCTCAAGCCGGTGAGGCGGATGCCTTTAGCGAGCTGCTCGAGGCACATTACGAGCTTATCTACCGTTTTGCCTTTCGTTGGTGCGCCAAACGCGAAGCGGCCGAAGATATTACCCAGCAATGTTGTATCAAACTGGCTGGCGCCATTAAACAGTTCCAACATCGGTCAAAGTTTAGTACTTGGCTATACCGATTGGTCATTAATACCGCTCACGATTGGCAGCGTCACGAAGGGCGTCACCATCAAACTGACACTAGCTGCGATCAACCTGTTGCCGCAACAGCCCAAGATGAATCCGCTATTTATTTGCAACAGGTACTCAAACAACTAGACGTTATGGGCGAGGGATTGCGAGAAACCGCACTGTTAGTTCTGGCCGAGGGTTTTAATCACCGCGAGGCAGCCGAGATACTCGGCGTCAAAGAATCCACTATTTCCTGGCGTTTACACCACATGCGAAAGCAGCTCGCATCAACCGATGGAGCGCACACATCATGACTGACATCGATAAATTACTGCAACAACAAAATATTCCGCCCGCTGACCCCGCTGCCAAGCAGGCCGCCATGCGCGCTGCATTAGCAGAGTTTCAACAAGAGCACGAAGCGACACAAAACAAAAAACAAAATAATCGCTCCAGCGGCCAAGGATTTTGGCAGCGCTTGCGTCTTATTAAAGACGCAACCTTAAGGAGCATGATTATGACCTCATTCACTAAACGCACATTATTTGCTGGCTTCGCAGCCGCCAGTGTTACCGTTCTTGGATTTTTTATTGCCCTGCCTATGCTGCTATCAGTGTCGCCACCAAGCATTGACAACCAAATCAAAATCTCTGAGATCAATATGTCCAGCGCACCAAGCACTACCGTATACCAGCCAATGGCTGAAGATATAATGGTTGAAGAAGTCGTAATAACAGGCTACGCAAAGCCTGAAATGCAAGCAAGCCTCCCAGCCCACCGTACAGCATCCAAGCTAAGCCTGCCTGCATCCCACGGCGACGTCATGCACATGAATGCCAGCCCAATAATGACCGACGTAGCGGTTCAACCCGCACCACAAAATCGCGATAAGTTTTCCGAACAGCAAGAAAACCCTGTTAAGCGCACCGCCGACGAACCTGTCTCTACCTTTTCAATCGACGTCGATACCGCCTCTTACAGCTTTGTTCGCAGCCAGTTAAACAATGGCATACTGCCGCCTAAAAATGCGGTACGAGTAGAAGAAATGCTTAACTATTTTGATTACAACTACCCCGTACCACAAAACCAAGAGCAGCCCTTTTTACCCAGCGTTGCCATTACTGACTCGCCCTGGGCCGAGGGTAAAAAGCTGCTGCACATTGGCATCAAAGGTTACGATGTGAGCGCTCAGCAAAAACCCAAAACAAACTTGGTTTTTCTGTTAGATGTTTCCGGCTCGATGAACAGCCCCAACAAGCTGCCATTGGTTAAGCAATCTATGGATATGCTACTGGGCAGTTTAAAGCCAGACGATACTGTCGCCATAGTTGTATATGCTGGCGCTGCTGGCACCGTACTTGAACCCACCGCCGTTAAAGACAAACAAAAAATACTAACGGCGATGCGCAACCTAGAAGCCGGCGGCTCCACCGCTGGCGCCGAAGGCATTAAGCAGGCTTACCAACTTGCCGAGGCCAACTTCGACCAAGACGCCGTTAACCGCATCATACTCGCCACCGATGGCGACTTTAATGTGGGCATTAACGATACCGAACAACTCAAGGGCTACATTGAGCGCAAACGTGAACAAGGTATTTTTCTTAGCGTGCTGGGCTTTGGCCGAGGCAACTATAACGACGAGCTAATGCAAACGCTGGCGCAAAACGGCAACGGCGTAGCAGCCTATATAGACACGTTAAGCGAAGCGCAAAAGGTACTCGTACAAGAGGCCAATGCCGCCCTATTCCCCATTGCTAAAGACGTAAAAATCCAGCTAGAGCTCAACCCCGCTAAAGTGGCAGAATACCGTCTAATTGGCTACGAAACTCGGCTATTAAACCGCGAAGATTTTAACAACGATAAAGTAGATGCCGGAGACATCGGCGCGGGCCACAGCGTAACCGCACTCTACGAGCTAACCCTAACCGGCTCCGATGCGGCGCTTATCGACGCTAGCCGCTACACCAGCAACACCTTAGAGGAAACCAACAACAGCAGCGAATACGGCTTTTTAAAACTGCGCTACAAGCTGCCCAAAGAGAGCGAATCAAAACTGCTGCAAAGAGCCATAACTACCGCAGATAGCCAAGTAGATGATCGCTTACAAAATGATGTAGCCTTTGCCACCGCTGTGGCTGGATTTGCGCAACACCTTAAAGGCAGCGTGTACCTCAAAAACTTTAGTTACGATGACATCATCGCCATGGCGCAAGCCAGCAAAGGCGACGATCTTTATGGCTACCGCACCGAGTTTATTCAGCTGGTACGCAAAGCGAAGATCGCAAAAGAGTTGTAACTGATGGGGTGGCCCCGCGTTCGAGTAATATTACGACGGGGCCATTGGGGCGGTTAAAACAAACTAGTCAGTCGTAACGCTAATCTAACTAAGATGAAAAGCATGGGACGCGTACGCCCCACTCGGTTACATTCCGGCCAACTGTTCTGCGGCCACCCAGCCGCCACCTAGCGATTTGTATACCGCAATCAGGTTTAACAGCACCTGAATATCACTTTGCGCCAACTGGGCGCTTACATCTAACTGCGAGCGCTGAGCATCCAGCACCGTTAAAAAATCGCCATTGCCTAGCTCAAACTTGCGCCCCGCAAGATCGGCCGCCTTAGTGCTAGCTTTTGCCGCTTGCTGTAAGCCGGCGCGACGCTGCTCTTCGCGGGTGTAGTTTTGCAGACTGTTGTCAGTCTCTTCTAGCGCGACCAGTACGCTTTGTTCAAACTCGGCCAAGCGCGCCTCGGTGCGGGCATCGGCGGCGTCAATCTGTGCGTTAACCCGGCCCATGTCAAACGCGGCCCAGCGAATTTGCGGCGCAAATAAAAACGTCGAGGTCACACTGTCGCCTAGGCGTGACCAATCGCTGGACAAATATCCGAGGCCTCCAGTAATGCTAATGCTCGGGTACAAATCGGCCACGCGGATATTGTATTGCGCCACCGACGCGGTCAATGCGTGCTCGGCACGGTGAATGTCGGGCCGACGCTGCAGCATACTTTTCGGGTCGCCCACAGCAAAGGTTGCGGGTAAACTCGGCAGTGGTTGCACCTCGGCCAATTGGTTTTTTAGCTCGGGCAATTTGCGTCCGGTTAATACCCCCAAACGATTTAGCGCCGTATTAATCTCGGCCTCGATACTGGGTACGCGGGCGCGGGTAAGCTCTAATTGCGATGTAGCCTGAGCGACGTTTAGCTCGTCCCCCAAGCCCACCTCAAAATAGCGCTCTGTCAAATTAAGGGTTTGACGCTGAATCGCCACGTTTTGCGCTGCTACATCCAGCAGGTACTGAAAACCGCGCAAGTTAACATAGGCGCTTGCCACCTCGGCGCTAACGCTGACCTGAGCTGCGTGTAAATCGGCCTCGCTCGCGGCCGCCAGCGCTTGTGACTCGCGCACGCCGTTGCGCACCCGGCCAAACAAATCTAGCTCCCAGCTAACGTCTAAGCCGGTGGCATAGGTTTGGCTGATACGCGAACCCGCCTCGCCCACCACATCGGCGCTTTGGCGCTGACGGGTGGTACTAAGCCCGGCCTCGACCGTCGGGTAGCGATCAAACTTGCTCTCGCGTAAATAAGCGCGAGACTCGGCTAGCGAGGCCGCCGCGATACGCACACTGTGATTGTGCGTAAGCGCACTGGTCACCAACCGATTTAATTGCACATCGTTAAGTTGCGACCACCATGCAGCAATAGGCTGTGCCTCGGTTGCCGGTGCCGGCAGAGCAAAGCTCGCATCCGGCGCTGGCAATTGCGCGCTATCACGCACAGTGTCGGGTGATTTAAACGAACTACAAGCCGCTATCGCTAGGGGCAGCAAGGCTAGCCCCACTAACTTCACGTAAGATGGTGTGTGTTTCATAAAAACTCCTTACCTGTGCGGCTGATGGTGCAGTGCGTCGGGCGCTGTTTCACCGTCAACCGGTTGTGATTCAGTATCGACCTTTGAGTAACTACGACCTTCAAGCTTGCGCAACAGTACATAAAACACCGGCGTAAAGAACAAGCCAAAGAAGGTTACGCCCAGCATCCCCGAGAAAACCGCAATACCCATGACGCTGCGCATTTCAGAGCCCGCGCCGGTCGAGAACACCATGGGCAGTACGCCCATAATAAAGGCGAACGAGGTCATTAAGATCGGGCGTAAACGCATCCGACTAGCCGTTACCGCGGCATCAAAGGTGGCCATGCCGCGCTGCTCCAGCTCGCGCGCGAACTCTACAATCAAGATGGCGTTTTTACTCGCCAAACCTGCCAGTACAAACAAGCTCACCTGGGTAAAGATGTTGTTGTCGCCACCGGTCAACCACACACCAAACAGCGCGGCCAAAATTGATAGTGGCACAATCAACACAACCACCACTGGCAAGGCTAGGCTCTCGTATTGAGCTGCCAACACTAAAAACACCAACAGTAAACACAGCGGTAAAATAATAATGGCAGTGTTACCGGCCAGAACCTCTTGGTAAGTCAAGTCGGTCCATTCAAACTCGATGCCACTAGGCAAGGTTTCGTTCAGAACTTCAGTAATGGCATCCTGCGCCTGTCCACTGGAGTAACCCGGCGCGGCATTACCGTTTAAATCCGCCGATAAATAGCCGTTGTAGTGCGTTGCGCTTTCGGGGCCATAGCTCTCCTCCATGCTTAGCACTGTTCCCAATGGCACCATATCGCCTTGTACGTTGCGCACTTTTAACGCCATCGCATCGGCTGGCGTATTACGGTACTCGGCATCCGCCTGTGCAATCACCTGGTAGGTACGACCGAATTGGTTAAAGTCATTCACATACAACGAACCCAGGTAAATTTGCATGGTGTCGAAGATGTCTTTGATGTTTAACCCTAACTGTTTTGCCTTGGTTCGATCTAAATCGGCGTACAGTTGCGGCACATTGATTTTGTAGTTGGAATACACGCTGGCAAGCTCAGGTCGCTGCCAGGCTTTTTGCTGCACTTGCTGAACAACTTCGGCAAGCGCCTCGTAGCCTAGGCCTGCGCGATCTTCAATTTGCAGCTTAAAGCCACCCGTCGTTCCCAAGCCCCGTACCGGCGGCGGTGGGAAGATGGCAATAAACGCCTCTTCAATGCCAGCAAATTTCATTTGCAAGCGCTGCGCAATGGCACTGGCCGAGAGTTCATCGCCGTGACGCTGCTCAAATGCCGCGAGCGGGAAAAAAACAATCCCGGCGCTGGAGCTATTCATAAAGCCATTTATGCTTAAACCCGGAAACTGTACTGCGTTTTCCACACCCGCTTCGGCTAAACCAATTTCACTCATCTCGCGGATAACCGCCTTGGTACGCTCAAGCGTAGCGCCATCGGGCAGCTGGGCAAAGGCAATCAAATATTGTTTGTCTTGCGCCGGCACAAAGCCTTTGGGGATCACATTAAACTCGCCCACGGTAACGGCCAGTAGAAGCCCGTACACCAATACGGTAAGTCCTTTACGCCCTAACAAACGACCGACTTGGTTTGAGTAACCATCTGAGCCACGTTTAAAGCTACGGTTAAACCAGCCAAAAAATCGGCCAAACACAGCGTCAATACCGCGGGTTAGACGATCTTTAGGCGCATGGTGCGGCTTGAGTAGTAAGGCGGCTAATGCCGGGCTTAACGTCAGCGAGTTAATGGCCGAAATCACGGTAGAGATAGCAATCGTGAGGGCAAATTGCTTATAAAACTGGCCCGTCAAACCGCTGACAAATGCGATAGGCACAAACACCGCAATAAGCGTAAGCGAGATGGCAATGATAGGCCCGCTCACCTCTTGCATTGCTTTGTAGGTTGCTTGCAGCGGGCTTAAACCCTCTTCGATGTTTCGCTCAACATTCTCGACCACGACGATTGCGTCATCCACCACAATACCGATGGAAAGTACTAAACCAAACAACGACAAGGTATTAATGGAAAACCCAAACGCTGACATAAGCGCGAAAGTACCCACAATCGATACCGGAACCGCCAGCAAAGGAATGATCGACGCGCGCCAGGTTTGCAAGAATACGATAACAACAATCACCACCAATGCCAGAGCCTCTAGCAAGGTTTTAATAACGGCATTGATCGAGCTTTTAACAAACACGGTAGGGTCGTACACTACGCGAAAATCGACACCTTCAGGAAAACGCTCTTTAAGCTCGTCCATGGTCGCGCGTACATCGTCAGAGATTTGTATCGCATTCGCGCCCGGCGACTGAAAAATCGGAATCGCAACAGCGGGCTGGTTATCCAGCATAGAGCCCAAACTAAACTCCGATGCGCCCAGCTCGACCCGCGCCACATCTTTTAGCCGTGTAATTTCGCCGTTGCTACCGGCGCGGATAATAATGTCATTAAACTCTTCGGGGTTATCCAAACGGCCTTTGGCATTAACCGGCAACTGAATATCCACTAGATTAGTGATCGGCGCACCGCCAATAATACCGGCAGCGGCTTGCACATTTTGCTCGCGTATAGCGTTAACCACATCGCTGGCGGTGAGGTTTTTCTCGGCAATTTTCTCGGGGTTTAACCACACCCGCATTGCGTAATCACCCGAGCCAAACAAACGCACCTGCCCTACACCCGACACTTTAGCCAGCTCGTCTTTTACGTTAAGCACAGCATAGTTGCGTAAATACAGTTCATCGTAGCTTTTATCTGGCGATATTAAGTGCACCACCATCGTCAAATCGGGAGAGCTTTTTACCACCGTTACGCCCGCCTGCCGGGTAACTTCGGGTAAGCGCGACAGCGCTTGCGAGACGCGGTTTTGTACCATTTGCTGCGCTAAATCGACGTCGCTGCCAATTTTAAAAGTAACAGTAAGATTCAACCGGCCATCGGTGGTCGCCTGTGAGGACATATACAACATGTTCTCGGTGCCAGCCAATTGCTCCTCCAGCGGTGTCGCCAAGGTTTCGGCAATCACTTTTGGGTTTGCACCCGGGTACGAGGCGCTTACCACCACCGACGGTGGCGACACCTCGGGATATTCGGATATAGGTAATTGGAACATGGCGAGAAACCCTGCGATAAAAATCAGCAGTGAAATCACACCGGCAAAGATGGGTCGATCCACAAAAAATTTGGAGATATTCATAGTAAGCCCATGAGCATTAAAAAATGGGTAATAAAAACAGTAAGGGGCAAGGTGGCTGGCTACCACTTTTGGCGGCCCGCACTAAAACTTAAAAATAAACCGGCAAATAGTTAGTGAGCTACTGCCACTTCGGTGGCGACCTCACTCGGGGCAACTTCACGTGGAGCAACGATGGTATTGGGGCGCACGTGGGACAAACCGTTGACGATGACGCGATCACCGGCATTCAACCCCGCCACCACAACACGTCGGCCCTGGTAATACTCACCCAGCGTTACTTCGCGGTAAGTAGCAGTGTTGCTGTCGTCTACCACCAGCACAAACTTTTTACTCTGATTTGTGCTAACGGCAAGACTCGGTACCAACAGCGCTTCGCTAATGGAGGCAGAGCCCAACCGCACATTGGCAAACATGCCGGCAGTTAAGGCACCATCGCTGTTGTCAAACAAGGCCCGCGCGCGAATAGTGCCGCTGGTCGCATTAAGGCGGTTATCAAACGAGCTGATGTGCCCCTGGTAAACCACCCCCCTATCGCGTGCCAGTGTTAGCTCTACCGGCATTTTTTGCGGGTCTTGCACCGAGCGAACAAACTCTATGTAAGTCGCCTCATCAACACTAAACTCAGCAAACAACTGGCGAGTGGCAACGATCTCGGTCAGCACCGGTGCGTTAACCCCCGCATCCACCACATTACCGACCGTTAGCTCGGCGCGACTTACCCTTCCGCCAATAGGAGCGGTGATGTGCGCATATTCCAAGTTCAACTGCTGCTGGCTAAGCGCTGCTTGAGCCTGCTGGACATCGGCTGCGGCCACATGCTTAGCGCTTAGGGCTGCATCGTAAATACTTTGCGAGATCAACTTATCGTTAACCAACTGCTCCGAGCGTTTCAACTCATCCTGAGCCAGTTTGGCGCGCGATTTAGCCACAGCCAGCCTAGCCTGGGCTTCGCCCACCGAGGCCTGATGCGGACGCGGGTCGATTAAAAACAACGGCTGCCCCTGCTCTACTTGCTGCCCCTCAGCAAACAACACCTGCTGAATTACGCCGCTCACCAGAGGGCGAATCTTGGCACTCTCGACCGGCGCCAGACGGCCGGAAAACTTCACCCAAGTACGCACGTTCTCGGGCTCGACAACGAGCACATCAACCGCAGGAGCCGCACTCTCGCCCGCTGCCCCACTAAAGGGAGCGGCAGACAAGGCCACAGCAGTTAACAAAGCGCTCGCCACAAACCGCGAAACCCGCAGACTGCTGGGTAAATTCAATAAGCTAGACATAGGTATCTCCTTTTGCCAGTGGCAAAAAAACTGAACGAATTAGGGAGCAAACCGTTACCGACAACGTCTTATACATACCGGTCGGTATGGGCTCTGTGTGAAGTAATCCAGCACTTCAGCCAAATTGGCTAGATTGACGCGAAAACGCCCTAAAACTGGCAGCTTTATTGGGATTTTTGTGTTCGGAAGCTGGATCACTGCGTGGCAACGACAGAAACTATACATACCGGTTGGTCTACTCGTCAACTAAAATATAGCAGACAAAGTCTCTCGCAGATGGACGGCAGCAACTAAGCGACTGAAAAATAAGACCAAAACGAACTTTTTAGCGGCGCAAAGCTCGAATTTCGCGACGTTTAGTACAATGCGGCCACATTGATTAACATACCCATTGGTATCATAATGCCGCCAATCGCTACCCAGAGGTCTATCTATGACGGTTACAGATACACGCACACGACTGCTAGAAACCGCTCTCAAACTTATTTGGAGCAGTAACTACAACTCTGTGGGCGTTAATGAAATCTGCAAACAAGCCGAAATCACCAAGGGCAGCTTCTACCATCATTTCGAGTCTAAGGCCGAGCTGTTCTGTCAGGCGTCGGAGCATTACTGGGATAAAATTCGTCACGACCTCGATGCGCTAATGTCGCCGCTTAACAGCCCTCTTGCGCAACTCGAAGGCTGGCTAAAGCTAGTACTCGCCACTAAGATCGGTGACGACATCGACAACATCCCAGGTTGTGCTTTTTTTAGCGCCGGTAACCAAACCAGCTGTGGCGAGATTGATATTAACAACACATTGCTACAAATGAATGACCGTGGCATCAAGTATCACATCGCCATGCTGCGCAACCTAGAAGGCGGCGGCTTTATCACACCCACGCAAGATATAGAGCAAGTGGCGCGCCTAATACAACAGTTTATGCACGGCTTTGTCAGCCACACCCGCCTCACCCGCAACCTCGACAACGCCCGCCAAGATTTACCCGAAGGCATCTACCGTATTATTGGCTTAAAACCGGAGTACTGGTACAGCAACGATGTGCCTGCCACGCCGTAAGCGGGGTTTGGGGACTTCCTGAAATAAAAGAGCTTCATTTAGAACACTGAAATAGAGATAGCCGTCGGCTGGTTGCCTTCAACACGATTCCCCTGCCCCTGTTTCTCTAGCCCAATAGAATAGACCTACGCCCTACTGACCGCAGGGGAGCTAGAGCACCGTTTCGTAGTTAACTGCGCGACGAAAACCGCATTCCTTATTCGGCATCGTCCATACCGACCTTGAGCCGCTATTCAGTGGATTTGCTATCTACGACGTGTTTCGTGCCATACGATGCAACATGAATCTAGAAGGCTTATGCACACCATTAAGCATCAAAAAGAAACCACCACCTCAACCCGACAAGGGTTCAAACAGATAGTTTTTACAAGCATCATTTTTTAAAATCACTACTATTAAACTCAACCAACAAAGCTAAAGAGAGTAGTGTTTTTTATAAGCTTTTGAAATGACAGGAAAATAACCTTATCTTCAGAAAAAACATCTAGATATACTTGCTTAGTCACTCGCTGGGCTACACCTTGGTTTGTTATTCGATAGTAAAAACTTCTCGGGTTATTTAACGCTAATGGATGAACTCAACCAACTAGGGGTGAGCCTGCCAGCCGAACAAACTCAATTAAGCATAATGCGTATTCATAGCTGTGCGCATTAGCTTGACGCAACCTTTCGCAAGGCGCACCAACACTGCGCAGCGTGGGTATCGCAATAGGCGAAATTACTGGACTTTAGCCTTACAGACTTGGTATATGGCTTGCATTGGATAATGTATACATTAACTGGCTGTTCAAAAGGTACTATCGTGAATGCCGATGCCCGCATAGAGCGCACCCTACCCCGTCAAACAACACAACTTGACCCGAGTCTGGCACTTTTTGCCGAGCTTATCGGACTATTTCAAATGCACCGAGGAGCCAGCCTTGCAGCCCTAGGTGGCGTTGAAAGTCTACATAAACACGCGGCGAGCCTATACCCGCAGATAGATACATTAATCGCAAAAATTTCCGACCAAGCCATTCAAACCGATCCAATGCAATGGACATTAATTACCGGAGAGTGGGAAAATACACGACGCTATTGGCGCCAGGACAATGCCTTAAGCAACTTTGAAATACACAATTTTCTCATCGAACAGTGCCATCGTATGTTGTGGCGCTACGTAGAAAGTCAGGCCTCACCATCGCACAAGGATATCGAAGAATTTTTATTTCGCGACATCCCCTCGCACATTGAAGGGCTTGGTCAACTGCGCGGGTTATCAAGTTATGCATCGACACAAAGCTCTGAACCTACTATCGTTAACAGCTGTAATCCTCGCGTCACCCAACTCAGCAAGCAAGCCCATCTAACTTTAGTAGAAACCCAGCGCCAATTGATTAAGCTTGCAGAAAGAGAAGAGAGAACCCGCCTAATGCCAGTCCTGCAAGCAAGAATTCGTCTCACGGGGCAATTTCTCCAATGCGTGCAAGATCAACTAACCCCTCGAACAAAGCCTATACCGCAGCCGGAAAAGATTTTTCATTTAGGCACGCTCGCCATCGAAGCCAACCAAGAGATTTGGGCCGGCTTAGCCGCCAGCCGTTATAAGCCTTTTACTCAGAATTAATATTAGACTTGCGTACATCCCTAATATTAAAAAACACCTAAATGTAAAAACATCTGGATTTATACGAATCCCTGACCGTGAAAAATAGCCTTTGTAAAAGCTAAACAAACAGTATGTATAACAATAAATAATTCGCCGAGAAAATTTAAGAAAAAAACCAGAAATACTGAAAACAGATAACGGCAAACAACAGCCCGCAGAGAAACTTCCAGAACGCCATAGGATTTCGCTCAAGCAATGGTGCCGACTTAAACCGCTTCATTAACTGGGCATTTGGCTGCAACAAATCGTGAATAAATTCTGAGTAAGCAGGATAGCGAAATCTTGGCCTTGGCGACAGGGCTTTACGCAAAGCCAAATCAATCCAAACGGGTACATCTTTACGGTATTTTCGTATGCTTTGGTATTGCCAAGCTTCAAATTTTGTTGGAGGATTTCTTTGCATATCGGAGATATCAAAAGGTAATTTTCCACAAATGATTTCATAAGCGATAACCGCCAACGAAAAAATATCCGATCTATCCGTTGCCGGCTCGCCCAACAAATATTCTGGTGCAATATAATCTACCGAACCCACCGGAACATGCTCCATCAATGGCGTAGATATTTCACCTAGGCCAGCAACAAACACCGTACCAAAATCAATAATAATTGGCCGACCACGTTTATCTATCATAATATTTTCAGGTTTTAAATCGCGATGAATCATACCCAGACGCTGAAATGCGCGCAGGCTTTTGATGATTTTATCGAGCATATCGCGTACAGGCTTTAAATCTGGTTTGGGATTGTCGTAAATCCACTGACGCAAGGTAATGCCTTCGATATACTCACACACGTGATAGAGAAACGGGCTATTTTCCGGCCGCGGCAATATTTTCATAACCCCGGAATGATTCAAACGCCGCCCCACCCATTGTTCGCGAATAAAACCCTCTAAATATTGCACATCATCTTTGAAATTCTCCGACGGCGCCTTTAACACCTGTAACTGATCATTATGAATGTCTTTAACCAAATATAAGTGCGATCGCGTACCGGAATGTATGACTAGCTGCACCTCATAATGATCAATTTTTTGCCCTTCCTGCAATACTGGAGGGATAACGAGTTGAGTTAGGCTGCGATGCACCTCATCGATTTCGGCCAGCGGCAATTCATCAACAGTAACCAAAAGACAAGTGAGGTTATCATCGCTGCCATTGGCCAACGCAGCGCTTGATAATGCCGCAGTCGCTTGTTCGAGTTGACCTTGGTGGTCGCCGATAATATCGACCATCTCGCACTCCGTTAACCACTCGTGAATACCATCAGTGGTTAACAAAATGATATCGCCTAGAGCAATATCCTCTGCCTGATAGTCTACCTCGAGACAAGAATCCATGCCGAGTGCACGCGTTAGGAAGGTTTTTCGGCCAGCCTGTTGATGACAGTGGTCGCGGGTTATTTGTTGTAACGTGCCCTGCCTTAAAATATATATACGACTATCACCCACATGAAAAAAATGTGCGGTATTGGATTTAAAAATCACGCCACTGAAAGTAGTGACTAAGCCGTTATGCCGTGCATGACCTTGCTGCCCATGGTGATAAAGCCACGAATTCAACGACGACAAAACCCGTGCCGCCGCCATTTTTACCGGCCAAGTGTCGGGTGTAGAAAAATAATCTTCAATAAACAAAGTGACACTGGTAGAGCTCGCCTGCTGCGAATTTTCACTGCAACTCACACCATCAGCAATACAGGCAAGACCGCCTTTTAGAAAACGCGCAGAACCGCTGGGAAGGTGTGCTGCGAAAGCATCTTGATTTTCAGCTTTTTTACCGGTGCACGAACTGCCGCCAAAACTCAGCTTTAACGACTTCTTGCCCGCTAATGCGCTATCCTCGAGTTCAACTCCGTGACTATTCATAGACAATCAACTCTCACCTTTAGGCCCTACCGTCTAACTCTATATGTAAATTTAAGCCTAAACTGGACATTTACACAGAACTAAAAAACGGCGGAGCTAGCCCCGCCTAAAGACGTTAGCTTACGGTAATTAACTCCACCGAGCCATCTTCTCTAACCTCGGTAATATGGCCTTTGGGCTCCTCCATAAAGAGCAAGGTGATAAAACCCACCACGGCAGTACCAGCAATCACGTAGAAGAAGGTTGAATAATCGACAAAACTTAACACCGTTAAATAAACCACGGCACCAACATTGCCATAAGCCCCTGTCATACCGGCAATTTGGCCGGTTAATCGACGCTTAATCAATGGCACTACGGCAAACACGGCGCCCTCACCAGCCTGCACAAAAAACGAACAAGCCATAGCCGCAATAACGGCCATCACTAAAGGCCAGCCCGAATCGACCATACCCATGACAACATAACCAATAGCTAAGCCTGCGGTTAAAATCAGCAAAGTGGATTTTCGCCCGAAGCGATCTGAAAGCCAACCACCTCCTGGGCGCGACATTAAATTCATAAAGGCATAGGCTGAGGCAACCATACCGGCCATCACTGGAGTTAAGGCAAAGGTATCGGAAAAAAATAACGGCAGCATAGAGATTACGGCTAACTCAGAACCGAATGTGGCGAAGGATAAAATATTCAGCACCACCACTTGCTTAAATTTATAGCGATGCATTTCTGGCACGGGTTCAACAAAAATATTCTTGTTGACTTTCCAAACGTGGGTCAGATCGTAAACAAACAATACCACTAAGCCGGCATAGCAAATCATTGCGATGGTTTCGGACAACATTGACACACCCGCAGGCGACAACTTCCATGTTAGCAATGCGAGCGCTGCATACATAGGGACTTTCATTAATATCAGTAAGAAAAAGTCGCCTTTACTGGTGACTTCAATAGCACCAACATTTTTCGGTTTGAAATACGTAGACCCCTTGGGTGTATCGCTAACATTAAAATAAAACACCGCAGAAAAGAGTAAACTCATTAAACCGGTTATACCAATGGCATAGCGCCAACCGTCATCGCCACCAAACAATACAGCGATAGTTGGCAGTGTGAATGCGGCGGCAGCAGAGCCAAAATTACCCCAACCGCCATAGATACCCTCTGCGGTACCCAGCTCGTTGGCTGGAAACCACTCACTCACCAAGCGAATACCGATAACAAAACCGGCACCAATAAAACCAAGTGCGAAACGAGCAACAGCTGCCTGCAAAAAGGTATCGGCTAAAGCGAACATAAAACACGGAATGGAACACAACGCCAACAAACCCGAGTAGACCATTTTAGGGCCGAAGCGATCGGTAAGCATACCAATAACAACGCGGGCAGGAATGGTGAGCGCAACATTCAAAATCAAAAGAGTCTTAATTTGCGATTTATCTAAACCTAAAGAAGCCGCAACAGCTTGCAGCATGGGTGCAAAGTTAAACCACACCACAAAAGTAATAAAGAATGCCATCCAACTAAGATGCAATATTTTCATTTTTCCTGAAAAAGAAAACAAGTTAAAAGACCGAGTTATGCTCATATCTACTCCCTGAAGCGATTGAAATAAAATGTATATAATTTTTAATAATGTATGAGCCAAGGCCACACTGACTTTTAAATGTTCAACAAAATATTACAGTTAGCGTACAGTAAGAACCTATCTCCTTATGTAAAACCGTAAACATCTGAATAAATAATCTTACACAACAAGAAGATTCACTAATAATTTGAAAAAAAATGAAACTAAGCTGCCACCTCCACTACACCATCGACTTCACGCACATGGTAAACAGGGATGGTGACATCTTCTTCCAAACACTTTCCAGTGGACAAGACAAAGTGCTGTTTGTACAAGGGTGATGCAACGACTAGATCATCACCAATTGAACCTTGAATACCACGAGAAAGCACATTGGCCTTACCGAATGGATCAAAGTTATCTAGTGCAAATAATTTTTTCTCTTTTAATGTGCGAAAAATAGCCACCTGCTTACCTGCAATCAAGGCACATACGCCAGTGCCGGGAGTGACATCTTCAACTTTACACACTGTTTGCCATTGCTTTGTCATAATATCTTCTCATTGTGTGAGAGCAGCATCACCGTTGACACTGCTAACATGTCAATTAATGAACCCTTACCGTTAAGCCATTAAAGGCTCAATTACCTCTACTACCGCAATCCGCTCCTGCTCATTAGCGGGGCGAATTTGATTACGCTCTACAACATAGGCGAGGTTACTATCGCGAGTATCGGTGTTAATGAAGTGGCTGAAACGTTTTAGCCTCTCTGGGTTTTCGATGGTGGTTTTCCATTCGCACTGATAATTACTAATGTTATGCGCCATTTCAGCTTCTAGCTCAACACCAATAGACAAGGAGTCTTCGATAACAACCTTTCTCAAATATTCCAAACCACCTTCTAAGTTTTCCAGCCACACGCTGGTGCGCTGTAAGCGATCTGCCGTGCGCACATAGAACATCAAAAAACGATCGACATACTTGATTAAGGTTTTTTTATCCAATCCCGTCGCAAACAAGTCGGCATGACGTGGGCGCATTCCACCATTACCGCAAACATAAAGATTCCAACCTTTTTCCGTGGCAATAATACCCACATCTTTACTCTGCGCTTCAGCGCATTCACGCGTACAACCCGATACAGCAAATTTCAGTTTGTGTGGAGAACGAAGACCTTTGTATCTATCTTCAATTTCTATGGCCAAACCAACTGAATCATCGACGCCATAGCGACACCAGGTAGACCCCACACAAGACTTCACCGTGCGCACAGATTTTCCGTAGGCGTGACCGGTCTCAAAACCGGCATCCACGAGTATTCGCCAAATATGAGGCAAATCATTCAATTGTGCGCCAAACAAATCGATACGTTGGCCACCGGTAACTTTGGTATATAAATGAAACTGCTTGGCCACCTCACCTAGCACTATAAGTTTATCAGGCGTAATTTCACCCGCGGCAACGCGTGGCACCACCGAGTAAGTTCCGTCTTTTTGCAAATTACCCAAGAAAATATCGTTGCTATCCTGCAGGCCAATGTGTGCGTCTTCTAAAATATAATCATTCCAAAAAGATGCCAGTATTGAACCCACTGTGGGTTTACAAATTTCACAACCATGACCCTTGCCATGACTATCCAGCAACACTTCAAAGCTGCGCACTTTAGTGACACGCACTATGTCCGACAACTGCTGGCGCGAATAAGCAAAGTGCTCGCAAATATCATTTTTAACTTCAACACCTAAATTAGTAAGCTCGGCGTCTAACACTTGTTTGACCAATGCCGTACAACCACCGCAACTGGTTGACGCCAGCGTCTCGGCTTTGATCTCGGCCATAGTTTGTGATCCATTTTGCACAGCACAACAAATAGCGCCTTTGGAGACATCCATGCAGGAACAAATTTGAGCGGTATCGGGTAGAGAATCCAAACCCATCATCGCGCCGGAGGCATCTATCGATGGTAAAATCAACGCATTGGGATCGTCCGGTAAATCCATTTTATTAACGCAAAGTTGCTGCAAGATGCCGTAGCCGTCAGCATCACCGACTAACACAGCACCCAACAAACGGGTATTGTCCGCCGACACAATAATGCGTTTATACACCTCATCCACATCGTTACTGTAAGTATAACTTTTACAACCTGGTGTATTGCCATGGGCATCACCCACCGATGCCACATCAACACCGAGTAGTTTTAATTTGGTGCTCATATCGGCACCGGTAAATTGCTGATCACCACCGGTAATGTGTGACAGTGCAACCTTGGCCATTTCATAGCCAGGCGCCACTAAACCATAAATGCGACCATCCCAAAGAGCACATTCGCCAATGGCATAGACATTTTTAACTGAAGTTTGGCAGTGATTATCAACCACGACACCACCACGCTCGCCTAGATCAATACCGCACTTTCGTGCTAATTCGTCTTGCGGACGAATACCCGCGGAAAATAAAATCATGTCCGTTTCAAGATGGCTGCCATCGGAAAAATTCATGCGATAACGGTACTGTTCCCCGGCAACAATAGCCGTGGTTGCTTTTTGTGTGTGCACGCGAACACCGAGAGCTTCAATATTACTGCGCAGTAATTTACCGCCACCTTCGTCTAGCTGTACCGCCATTAAACGCGGTGCAAATTCAACTACATGGGTTTCTAGGCCTGCCTGTTTGAGCGCATTCGCAGCTTCGAGGCCTAAGAGCCCTCCGCCCACTACAACCCCCACTTTAGATTGTTGTGCCGACGCAGTAATGGCTTCGAGATCTTCAATAGTGCGATAAACCAAACAATGTGGCTGATCGTTTCCAGCAATGGGGGGCACAAAAGGAAAGGAACCCGTTGCTAGCACTAACTGATCATAGGCTTCGCGACGACCACTGGCGGTAACGACCTCTTTGTTGTCAAAATCCAGATCAACTACCTTATCGGATAGAACATAGTTCACCCCCTTGTCTTGATAGTAAGATTCTGTGGTTAACGCTAAATCTTCTGCCGTGGAACCCGCGAAATATTTAGACAATTGCACGCGATCATAGGCCAGCCTAGGTTCTTCGGAAAAGGTGATTACTTGATAGCGGCTTGCGTGTTCGGAGGTCACCAGATTATCAATAAATTTGTGACCGACCATGCCATTGCCAACGACTACTATTCGCTGCTTACTCATATTTTTTCCTCACGTCAGGCTGACAATTTCTTCCAAAGGGAATTTTTATTACTGGATCTTGAAATACTCGACACCACAGTACCGGTAACAGAGGTTGCCACTTCGGGGTAAATTTCCTCCAGCTCGGGGCTAGCTATCTGATCAAGCCACTGCAGCTGTTCGCGCAAACGCACAACCTCGCCGACAACAATTAGCGCCGGCGACTCGATACTGTGACGCTCGACCAGTCCCGGCAACTTAGAAAGGCTCTCGGTAAAAACCCGTTGCTGGGCAGAGCAACCTTTTTCGATAATAGCCGCAGGGGTACAAGCGCTAAGCCCCGCATTCTGTAATTCTCTGGCGATAGAGGATGCCGAGCCCAAGCCCATGTAAAACACCAAGGTATGACCACTGTGTGCCAGTGACGACCAGTTAATCAGTAGCTCTTTTTCCCCTTGCGCTGTAACAAAGCTAACACCTTGAGCGATACCACGATGGGTTAAGGGAATACCTGCATAGGCCGTTGCACCTGCACCAGCCGTAATGCCCGGCACTACATCTACAGCAATACCGGCCGATTTAAGCTCCAACATTTCTTCTCCTCCACGACCAAACACAAAAGCGTCACCACCTTTCAGTCGACACACATGCAACCCAAGTTGCGCGGTTTCTACCAGAAGAGAATTTAAATCTTGCTGAGGAATGGAGTGACGGTCTTTGGCTTTACCCACATAAATCGCAGGTGTACGAATAGGAAATAAAGCTCGAATATCTTCGCTGACCAAGCGATCATAAAAAATAACATCCGCTTGCTGCAGTGTGCGAAGGGCTTTCACCGTCAACAAATCTGCATCGCCAGGCCCTGCCCCAACTAATGATACTCGTCCAATATTCGCACTATTACGCGGTTTTAAGCGTGAAAAAAAATGGGTCCTTGTCGCAGGGTTGGTTGGCATAATAGCTGGCTCCACTCAGTGTCGTTAGGCTAAGCCTTATCCGACTCAAGCACTAATGAATTTAGATTGAGATAGAGCAAGGACGATGCCAATAAAAATAAAACGTTAATTTTTTAAAAAAACACCCGTTATTATTAATTTTTTTACAAAATCATATAGAAGAAAGACTATTAGAAAAAATAAGTACACACAGAATAAATTCACCTCAAGACGAAAAAACTCGCACTCTTTCCGCGCAACACGCACAACAAAGAGGCAGCAGGCCAACCCAAATCGCACCAGAAAAACACGACACGCACAGTGTTGGTGCCAAAAAAACCCTCCACGAATACCGTAATGTTTAACAATCATAAAAAAATCACAAATTTTCCGATCCTACAGGGTGATAAGTATTACGGAATGGAGGTAAATACGTAAAAGTTATGCAACTTGATAAAATTTTTATGTGCTCGCCAAGTTGGTTCACTAATTGCTCCATGTCTAGGAGTTCCAATTTTCTACTCCTCATTGAGTAGCACTAAACCATAGGAAGCCGCATGATTTTTGGTCGTAAAAATCGTAAACCTATTAGCATTCCAGCCAAACCCGTCAAGGAGTGGAAGTACGCCACCTGTAACTATTGCTCCACCGGCTGCTCCATCGAGCTAGGTGTTAGTGAAGAGGGTAAGGTTATCACCAGCCGCGGTCATGCCGGCGCCGACGTCAACCGTGGGAAACTCTGCATTAAAGGCATACTCGAACACGACCTTTTTAACTCTCCTGGACGCGGCACCGTTCCACTGATGCGCGATAAATCCCACCTGCCTTTTGCAGCGACAAGCTGGGATGCCGCATTGGATAAGACCGCTGAAAAGATCAAACAAATTCAAACCAAGTACGGTCGCGATAGCTTCGCCATTGTGTCAACCGGCCAGTTATTAACCGAAGAATTTTATGCTCTCGGTAAATTGGTACGAGGCCAAATAGGCACCAACAATTACGATGGAAACACTACGCTTTGCATGGCCTCTGCAGTATCGGGCTACAAGCGATCGTTCGGCTCAGACGGCCCACCGGGTTGCTATGAGGATTTCGAACACACCGGCTGCTTAATGGCTTTCGGATCGAATTTACCGGAACAACACCCGATTATTTACTGGCGCTTAAAAGAAGCGCGCGAAAAGCGTCACTTCCCATTAATTGTGGTAGACCCACGCGTCACTATGCTGGCGCAATTTGCCGATATTCATCTACCGATTACACCCGGAACCGATACCGTGTTAATCAACGCAATGATGCACGTTATTTTCAAAGAGGGTTTAGCCGACGACGAATATATCGCCAAGCATACCCAAGGTATCGATGATTTACGCGAGCTTGTTAAGAGCAAATACGATCCCAAACAGGCACAACATATTTGCGGCATCGACGAAGACCGCATCCGTCATGTGGCCCGAGTTTACGCAAAAGCCAGTAGCGCCATGAGCATTTGGACCATGGGGATTAATCAATCTACCCACGGCTCAGACGGCGTGTCCAACATCAACAATTTGAATTTAATTACCGGAAACATCGGAATATTAGGTGGTACGAGTTTGTCGATTACCGGCCAATGCAACGCCATGGGAACGCGCGAGTGGTCGTCTTGTTCTGGGCTTCCCGGTTACCGTTACCTGGAAAAAGAGCAAGATCGTAAACACATCTCCAATTTCTGGGGGATTGACGAATCGTTTTTCCCACCTAAACGTGGCTTGGCGCAAACCGATATCTTTCCCGCCATCGAATCGGGACAAATTAAAGGCTTGTGGTTAGTAGCCACCAACCCCATGACCTCTATGCCCAATCAACCACGCATTCGTAAAGCGATGGAGATGTTGGATTTTTTAGTGGTGCAAGATATCTACGAGGATGTAGAGACCAATAAGTATTCACACGTATTCCTACCCGCTGCAGTGTGGGCAGAAAAAGAAGGCTGTCATACCAATACTGAGCGTCGAGTAAATTTAACCCGTAACGTATTACCGGCGTACAAAGACTCAAAGCCCGACTTCTGGATATTCAAAGAAATGTCTAAACGTTTTGAAGACCGCAATAAACTGAACTTCCCGGAAACCGCTGAAGCGGCTTTTAATGAAATGCGCGAGTTGTCTAAAGGCGCAGGCCGAACACTCGACATATCGGGAATGACCTGGGATAAGATTGAAGCCGCACGTGGTATTCAATGGCCCTACACAGAAGCCGATGCCGCCGCCGATGAAACACTCTTGGGCACCGTCATTGCCACTGACAATAAAACTCGCATGGAATTTAAGGGTAGTCAGCGCCTCTACGCCGATGGCGTATTTCAAACGCCATCGGGTCGCGCCAATTTAATTTGCGTCGATTTTGTTAATAACAACGAGTGTCCAGATGACGACTACCCATTCTGGCTCAACTCAGGCCGTGTGGTAGAACATTTTCACACTCGAACCCGAACCGGAAAAATTGGCAACCTGAATAAATTCAGCCCAACACCCTACATGGAGATGAACCCAGATGCGGCGGCTGAATTAGGTATCGAACACCAATCTTACGTACGCCTACTCAGCCGTCGCGGCGATGCTGTGGTGATGGTACAGCTGACTCACCGTGTTGGGCGTGACATGCTATTTATTCCGTTTCATTTTCACGACTGCGTCAACCGCTTAACCCTCGGCTTGCTCGACCCCTATTCACGTCAACCTGCATTTAAACAAAATGCGGTGAGAGTCGAAAAAGTCGATCAAAACGAGGCTGGCCGCCTAAACCTCGAGCGTCGAACCTTTTAATTCGACCCACGAGAAAAGACCGAACCAACAGTACAATCTGAACCCAAGCTTAGGCACAGATATGTTAAAAGACAGAAAACAAAGTCAGATGGGAACATTGTCCGGCAGCGAACTTCCGGAAGACAATCAAACTCCAACCGAAGGCAATGAAAGCGCAGGAAGAGCGGGCACTATGATTTGGGAAATTCGCACTGAGGAGCAGCCCTACGCATACTTACCCGACAAAGAAATAGAAGAGTCGAACCGCTACGGGCAAAAAATCGATCTAATCGATTTAACCGAACATACATTACCCGTAGGCCGTTCACTCTATATCAATGAAAATCCAGCGGTGGGCACCAACCCTAACCGCAACAAACAGCACGGTTTTTATTTTACCGCCGACAACTGTATTGGTTGCCATGCTTGTGAAGCAGCCTGTGCAGAAAAAAATGAAACTCCCGCGCATTTAGCCTTTCGCTCTGTGGGTTATGTGGAGGGAGGAAGCTTTCCCGACTATAAGCGTATGAACATCTCCATGGCTTGTAACCACTGCGATAACCCCGTATGTTTGAAAGGCTGCCCAACCCGCGCCTACACCAAACACGTAGAGTACGGTGCGGTATTACAAGACCCCGAAACCTGCTTCGGTTGCGGCTACTGCACCTGGGTTTGCCCTTACAATGCGCCTCAGCTGGACCCTGTGAAAGGTCAAGTCTCTAAGTGCAACATGTGTGTAGATCGCCTCGAGGTAGGTTTAAAGCCGTCCTGTGTTTCCGCCTGTGTTGGCAATGCCTTGGATTTCGGCGTTATTGAAAACGTACCCGACAACCGCGAGCAAGCACTCACCGACATCCCCGGTTTTCCCAGCTCGGAAATTACTCATCCGAACGTGCGCTTCCAACAGATTAATCAGCTACCCGATGAAATGAAACGCACAGATTCTATGCCGCTGAAATATCACAAAGATGAGAATGGGCGCTACAAGCCTGCCATCGATCAGAAAGTGGGCAAAACCAAACACTGGAACTTGGCGCGCTTAAGTTCGCGAGAAAACCCTTTAGTGCTATTTACCTTGTGCGCACAGGCATCTATTGGCGCCTTCGCCTTAAGCTTTTTAGCTGCGCAAGCCAGTATTAATCCATTCGTCACCTTTCAGCAATCAGCCCTGTACGCACCACTGGCGATTCTGAGCTTTTTATTGGTGGGCTTTGGTTTATTTATGTCAACGATGCACTTGGGCAAACCGCACCGCTTTTATCGAGGCTTTAATAATTTGCGCCATTCACCTGTGTGCCGAGAAGGTTTAGGTATCGCCTTATACATGGCCGGTTTAGGTTTTCACATTCTATTTAGCCTGCCTGCTAACAGCCTGTTCCAAAGCCTTTACACAGGGCTCTTGGGGGCCGATATTAGCGCCCTAATCACACCAACACATGCGCAAAGCTGGGCCACAGGTTTTGGTTATTTTGCCATTCCCGCAAGCCTTGTAGGCCTCTACTACATGAACCGTTGTTACCGTATCGAAGCGCGCCCGTTCTGGAATCACTGGCAAGTGGGCAGTGCGTTCTTCGGCAACATGCTGTCGTTAGGCGGTTTAGTGGCAGGTGTGGTTATGGTACCCACCCTCGCCTTTAGCGGAGCGAATTATACTATTGCGCTGTTATTGTGTGGTGGCTTGATGGCGCTCGGATTACTGATTGAAGCCATCGGTCATGTTGCCCACAGCAAAGCAATGAGCAGTGCCGAACACGAGGGTGGTGCGTCTTATTACATTCAATCCACCACTTTTGGCAAAACCTTTGTCGCACGCAATGTACTGCTAGCACTCAATCTGTGCTTAGTCATCGGCCTGTTAATCGCTTTGGCGATCTGGCGTCTGGACAACATTTATGCACTAGTCGGCTGGTGCTTTGCGGGGGGCTTATTGGTTGCCACCTCTCTAGTGGGACGCGCCTTGTTTTATGTGCTGGTAATACCTACCACCATGCCTGGAGCCTTCTTTTGGAAAAACAAAGGCTTCGAAGAACACGCGCGCGACATAGGCTTAGCCAACATGCCTCAAGTGGGCGTTGCGCCGTTGCGGCATTAAGGGCCGCATTCCGTGCGCAGGAGAATCAGTTCACAGATATAGAAAGCCTACTGGCTTGTTCTGTGAGCCGTTAACTTCAACCTGAACTTACAATCAAACTGAGAACCCCAATGGATCTAGAATCACTGATCGGAAAGACTTGCCTCATCGGCCTCTCCTACTTCGAAACTGATGGCTCGTTGCTCAAGCAGTCGCAGTGCTGTGGGCGTGTAATTCAAGTTGACAAAGAACTGGGGATTACTGTGCAACTGCAGCATTCAGACTCAAAAGTACAGCAGGCTGATTTTATTCTTCCACCTAATTTGTCCGCTTGGTTTAACGCGCCTGCGGGCCGTTTTAGCCATGCGCCCAGTGGCGTCGATATCGAAAATCCCGATTACTTAGTAACCTGGGATATACACCGCACTCAAGAAGAGCGCACTGATGGCCAGCATGAATGGTGGGATTGGGTACCTAATATGCAAACACCAAGCGCCGGCCAAGACACGGCTAAAACCCATTGAGTAAAACTAAACTGACCGTTGCGCTTATTGCAGGGGTAAAACTAGAACGACATTATCGCCATGGCGCAAGCCAGCAAAGGCGACGATCTTATGGCTACCGCATCGAGTTTATTCAGCTGGTACGCAAAGCAAAAATGGCTAAAGAGTGTAACCCATCTAAGATTATGCATGCTGCTTACTCGAAATCTAATCGCGAACAAGCAGCATAATACTAAGCAAGAAACAACATAAAACAGACAAGCCTATAAGAATCTGCGGTTCAGATTATTTAATACACTGATCGATTGGGGCGTTATGCCCAAAATCTAACTAAAACCTCTATCAATAACTACCTTCTTAGAAAAAATTCTTCTCTCACATCTATTATTAAATAAATATGTCGCCGGACGCATCTAGTATTAGCTGGTCTAAGAGCCACTTTGAACCCTGCGTGAATGAAGTTCCGGCACATACTTTTGTATGGTCTCAGGCAATCTAGTAATGATTGCTGCACGCACCTCTTGCCAATAAACGGATAAGATCAAAAGTCCACTACCAATCAGCATTCCGGTTAAGGCAAAACTATAATTTAAGCCGCCAATCTCTCTTAATATGTTTGATATTGCAAACACAACATAGACAAGCGATGAAACCATAAAGGCACGGCGATCGACAGTAATTGACAACAGTGTCATTAGTGCATAAAGAATAATGACAAGAAGCATTCCGAAGACTGATTCACTACCATCAAAAATACCTAAACTTGAAAATACTGGATGAATAATAAGAGGCGCCGCAAGAAGATGAAGCCAAAATGCCACATCTGATTTATTGGTTGTACGCGCCCGGTCAGATGAATCCCAATGCATAGCAAAGACAAATGTTACCACTCCACATATGAACAATATTGGCAGTAAATAAGTCTTCCCGTCAGGGTGTATAGTTAGCTCCACTGAGGCGGCTAAACTCACTATTGCCGCGGTCCCAGCAGCAATAGTGATAGGCACACCAAATCGCCGCCAATGAAGATAAGCTGACACCGATGCCGCAGCTGCAGCCATCACAAAAGATATCTCTGACCCATCATCGTATAAATCAAGAAAAAAAACAAAAACACCACCAACAAATGCTAACAACAAAGAAATAGAAGGTAATGCCATCTTTCTTTTTAAGGTAAAAAATTCGGACAAGCACCAAGACAAAACAAAGAACGCAAAGATACCAAAGCTATCATTAACACTTCGTGCCACCCACAACGTAGAAAACAGCAACAATCCGCATGCAATAACCACAAAAATATCATTAAAACTATTTATTAGCCTAAAATTCTCTTCATCGACAAATCGTGTTTTTTTATGATTTTCTAATCTTAGTCTAAACTCACTAACAGACTCTTTAGAAAATATTCCTTGATCTATCGCAAAGTTAAGATCCTCGTTGGTATACATAAACAATATCCTTATATCTAAAAAATACAATAACTATTTAATGAATCAACCAAGGTGATGGCTTTATATACAAGGTATATTCATCAATTAAATCAATGCTTTCGTAATATTTATTATCAAAGGCTATCACTTTAAATTACTTCTAAAAATTCGGCAGTGGCTTATGCATCCAGCACTGCAAAATATCATCTAACTCTTGCGCCAATGATTCGTTACTACACTTAATATGCTTTATTTTTTGTTCGCTAGGGTTATACCACTGTATTAGTATTGCCGTCACTACCGACAACACGCCCACCACCACGGACTTTATCAAACCAAAATTCAGTATCGACATGATCGCCGTTAACGAGCCCAGGCCTAAAAAAACAAGCATAAATAGTGATGAGTACATATTGGTACGCACAATCGGCTTTAAGCACTCTAAGCTATGCCGGCTATCGATGGATGAAAACCTACACCAGAAATCCTCCAATTGCTTTTTGTTGTAAAAAATAAGGCAAACCATACCCAGTTCACACAGAAAAAACACTTGAAAGGATATGTTTTTAAGATAAGAAAGGAATTCTGACTCTTCACCTGTGGCAGAAACATAGATATACCCAGCATAAATCACGACAACCATGATTATGGAGAATGGTACGACTATAGGGGTTTTAAATACTCTTTTAGCGGGGATATTCGATTGCATATACGAATCTTCCATTGATACATCGTAAATTTTTAAGTTATAACATTGATACTAATGTCTGATATTTAACCGACTTACGCCCATTAATCACTCTGATCGCCAGCCAGTTAGACACCTATCAGAGCAACTGAGTCGTTCAGGGCTGCCCAGCTACGGCTCAGCCGCCCTCACCTGACGGCTTGATATGAACTATAAGATAGCTCGCAGTAATAATACAGGGTTCACTCAGCGCTGCAAAACTATTGGTATTAAAGCCCCGGCAACCTCACGACTAACGGTAAACTCTTGCGACTGCACAGTGCCATCGAGCTTATAACTTAAGCGGTAGCGGCCATAAAATCCTTGTAAATTCACCTTACCCGCAGTATCACTAGTACGCTGCTCGTGGGTATGCCAAGTATGCTTTAGCAGCTTTTGCTGCGCTAAAGCATTGGGTTTAGGCTCGCCTTGGGCATCAATTAACGCCCCCAAGGGCTGCCACATCTGCGGCTGATAAAAGCCCCAACGAGTAATACCCACAGTGGCCGGATGAGCAAATACAGCCGTATAAAAATCACGGTCATACTGAGCCTGGCCGGCTTTATCTCGGGTGTTTAAATCGTATTCTGTAATGCGCAACGGCAAACCAAACTCAGCAAATCGATCGAGAATTGGCCAGAGCTTCTCTGGTGGCGTTACCAGCGAGCTAAAATGCCCCTGCAAGCCTATACCGTGGATCGGTGCACCTAAAGCTTGCAGCTTTTTAATGGTTTGATAGTAATGATCTTGCTGATTCTGATTAGCCCCGCCATCGGTTAAAATCGAGTTTTCATTAATATACAGCAGCGCCTCTGGGTATTGCGCGTGCACCCGCTTATACCAATCAGCCACGGTCTCCAACCCGACAATATCAGTCCAATCTTGTTCGTGGCGCAGCTCGTTAATCACGTCCAGCTCTTTAATGCCGTAACGCTTTAAAAATGGAATCACCTCATCGATATGTTTATTTACACGGGCAATAAAGGCGGCACGGTCATCTTTTAATACCAGCAACTCTTGCGGGCTAAAACTAAACCCCGGATACAGTAAAACGTGGCCACGGGTGGGTATATTATTGCGCTGAAAATAGCTCGCCATAGCCTCGTACTCGGCGCGTCGCTCACTGTTTGCCCACCCCCAATCGGCCCAATAAATAGGGGTTGTCGCGACATTAAAATACTCTTTCAGCCACTCTCTATAGCGCTCGGCCTCGTCTGTTTTTTGTATCAATAATGAACTGATAAAAGTGCCAAACTGGTAATCGTGATCTAGTTGTTCGATTGTCACGTCGTGTCCTGCAAACGGTGCTCCATTGGCCGTTAATAGCTGTAGAGTTACACTCGCAGTGCGATTTTTTTCGATCATTTTTTTAGCAGTTTCACGCCACAGGGCATTTTTATCCATTCCATCATAAGATAGTGACGTGGCTGGCAGCTGCTCGGTCACCGTGTCAGACGCTAAACGCAGCACCGTCACACCAGCAACATCTAAGGTTTGCTCCCCTAACGCCAGATGCAGACTTAAACCCAAATTTCCAACGGGGTAATCTGCCTCTGCCTGTCCAAGAGCAATCACTTGACGCCAGTGCTCAGTAACATTAGTACTCACATCTGCTATTGAGTGCCACGTGGGCTGATTACGCTCTAGATAACCGGACACCTTTGCTTTACCACTGCCGGGGGCCGCTCGTAAATACAAACTTGCCAGCACCCAATCGCCCTTTTTTACTGGCTGAGTATTTTTACCCGTCTGCAGCGTCACGTCCCAAGAGTTGACCGCCCCCTGTTTCGTCTTAATACGTAAAAAACGTGAAAACAGCGGGTGATCGATAGCAAGCCATTTATTCGCCTGTAAAGCATCAGTGCCAGAGACAAGCATACCCAGCTGTTCAGCCTTACCAAGAGAATCTCCACCATAAATAACCTTGGGGTCGGCGCTTGAGGGTAATTGCCCAAGTAATTCGCTTAAATACGGCGGGGCTTGATTTGCAAAGACAGGCGTTATGACCGCAAGCATGCTAAGTAAAAAACACCGATACGCAAAGACAAGATAATGTGATTTCATGATTGCAAACTCCCGTAATATTTTTATTCATTAGATTTAGCAAACCGCTTACAGCACCTTAAAGCTACGCCCGACTATATCAAGTTATGTAATACGGTTTAAAATCGTAACCTGATTAATCGCACTCTAGTTAATGGCTGCCTCTAATCTTCGTCAACTAGCATTACCCGATAGCCAAGCCGACAGTCTCAAATACAGAAAATCCATACTTTCCCCATCATAACTGCACACTTTACACACATTTGAGGTTTACATTTCTTATGTGTGTATCAAATCGATCGCGTCTGATTTGGTATTTTCGATAATACAGCGAGATACCCTATGTTAAATCACTTTTCCCCTCGTCTTACGACGGCCATAACACTCACCGCACTACTGGTGGGCTGTGGCGGCAGCGCAGACAACACCCTTGAGTCCGAAGTTGAAGTTGGCACTGACAGCAGTACTGAGACTGGTACGATTGTTATTAATGAGATAGTGGCCAAGGCCGCCGACGGAGGAAATGATTGGATTGAGCTTTATGTAACAGAAGGCACTGTAGATTTAACAACATACACTATTGTTGATAATGATCTTGAGCATACCCCACAGGCCTTACCCGCCATATCAATCTCCAGTGGCGAATACTTATGGTTAGAAGCCATTGATGAGGAAGATGCCGCAACAGCTACAGGCTACTATGTAACCTTTAAATTAGGTTCCGAAGATTCAGTTACCCTATACAACAACGCTGAAATTGTGGACACCATTAGCTGGACTGATGGCGAAGCCGCCGAAGGCAATAGCTATGGTCGCCTGCCCAATGGCTTAGGTGAGCCGCAAACCTTAACACCAACCCCGGAAGAGACCAACGCTGCGGAGGATGATAGCGATAGTACACCGACAGATACCATTGTTAATGAAAATGCAAAATTAAGAATTAATGAAATAGTGGCAAAAAGTGCTGATGGTGAATACGACTGGATTGAATTATATGTTAACGGGGATGATAGCGTTTTTCTTGGCGATTACAGCTTAAGTGATGAAGATTCTGCTCTACAGAGCCTTCCCGCTATCACTCTTAATCCCGGTGAGTATTATCGTTTAGCGGCCAGTAAAGATACAGTTGAAAATATTGAATCAGTCGCTTTTGGTCTGGGCTCTAGTGACACTGTAAATTTATACCTAAATGACGATCTTATTGATCAGTTATCTTGGAAAAAAGAGCAAGCACTTATTAATTACAGCTATGGCCGCTATCCCGATGGCAGCGATGCCTCTTTTACCCTAGTACCAACTGCATTAGAAACTAATGTTATCGCCGAAAAGAATCAATTGTTAATTAATGAAGTGGTCGCCAATGATGTATCCGATGGCGATGACTGGTTTGAGCTATACAACAATACCAGCAACTCTATATCCCTTGCCGACTACAGCATTATTGACGAAAGTGACGATATTGAAGCCGTAAGCTTGCCAGATATTATTTTACCCGCAGGTGAATTTATAGTTATTTATGCCACCAAAGATAGTCTAGACATTAATTATGTACCTTTTAACTTAGGTAATAGCGACGAGCTGAGCTTACGACTAAACGATGAAGTGATCGATTATATAGACTGGGACGATAGCGATGTAATAAAGGGTTATAGCTACGGATTAACATCTGATGCTAGCTGGACAGCCGACACCTTAACACCCACACTAGGTGCAACCAATCAAGCTGTTACCGTGTTTGATACTAGCGTGGTAGAGTCTATTTATATCGACATCGATGAAAGTGAATGGAGCGATTTACTGCAAAACGCTTTAGATGAAGAATATCACCCCGCCAGCATTGCCTTTAAAGGTGTAACACTCGATAAAGTAGCCATACGTACAAAAGGCAACTCTAGCTTGTCCGGTGTTTACCAAATGGGCAGTGAACGCTATAGCTTTAAAATCGATTTAAATGAATATGTCGATGACCAAAAACTTTTAGGACTTAAAAAGTTTACTCTACACAACTCCTATAAAGACCCAAGTTACATGCGTGAGCCGTTGGCTTACGCTCTTATGTCAGAAATGGGAATTCCAAGCCCTAAAAACTCTTACGTTAACCTATACATTAACGGTCAGCTGCACGGCTTATATTTAATGGTCGAAGCCATTGACGGTGAGTTTCTAGAAGACAACTTTGCCAATTCATCCGGTGATTTATATAAACCCGACGGTGTTGGTAGTGACTTACAGTGGATAAGCGACGCATTTGATGATTACACCGATGTATCCCTTAAAAGCAATGAAGACTCCAGTGACAACGGTGCCTTTATGAATTTTATCGACACATTAAACAACGCTGACGATCTCAGCTCGGTCAATGTGGACAATATTCTTCGCTATATGGCGGTCAGTGTCGCCCTTTCAAATCTAGACGGTGTTTTTTCAATTCTTCCTTGGGATTTTAATGAGTCGTTTGGAACCTTTAAAATGGACTGCAACCAAAATGACTTACGCAATCTAACCATTGACGAACCAACCTCTGGTGCACTTTCTGAGCGACCTTTGATTGCTAAGATATTCTCCCAACAAGAGCATCTCGACAATTACCATTATTACCTTCAAACGCTTATTAACAGCTCATTATCTGACGATGAATTCCGAGCAAGAGTTAATAATATTGCCGATTTAATCCGAGATCATGTAGCTGCAGATCCAACCGCTTTTTTTAGCTTGAGTAATTTCAATACATCATTGACCAGCGACATCGGAGAAGTGTATGGGCTAACGAGCTTTATGGCAGTGCGCACAGCCAATATTCAACAACAACTCGACGGTACTATCAGTGCATCTGGCGATGGCAGTGGTTATTGCTCTGGCGGATCTGCCATCCCTGGTGGGCCTCCCCGTTAATCGCAGGTAAAAAGGCCGGCGTTATAACCGCTTAATAAAATCAGCTCTTAATCTTTATCATTAAACATAAAGATTAAGAGCTTTTTAGGTGTATTAATGGTGCTTTATCACAGCACGGGATATGCCCAAGTGAGTTTTTAGGATAGCCAGAAACCCTATTAATAACCCTCTTTAGCAAACGATTATTCTGGATACTTTTGCTCTAACTCAGAGGATTGCCAAAATCCGCTTTGTTGCGACGTTGCCGCACGCACCTTGGCAACCTGATCGGCACTAATGGCCGTTGCACTATTGCCAAAAGCATTGCGTACATAGCTGAGCACCGCCGCTAGCTCATCATCATTTAACAGGTTTTTAAACTGTGTCATAGGTACGTGTCCGGCGTAATCTTGGCCTTTAACGTTGATCGGTCCAATTAATCCGTGCAGGGTAATATCAATAAGTCGTTCAGGGTTTCCAGTGACCCACTCGGCACCCGCTAATGGCGGAAACTGTGCCGCTGGTAAGCCTTTACCATCGGCTTGATGGCAAGTACCACAGTAACCCTCGCGGTTATAAATCTCTCGCCCAGCCTGCCACATCGCTTGTAGCTCGGGGGCGATTGTATTGGCCTCAACCTGTGAGGTCGGCTCAGGTAATACAACACTACCGCCTAGATATTTGGCAACTTGTAAGTAGGCTTGCCGTCCCCACCGATCAACCGGCAACTTGGCCGCGTTAACCACAATATCAAGCGCGTTATCGCCGCCGAGCCACGAAGCCGCGATTACCGCCTCTAGCCTGACACGCGGATGCTCATCCGCCGCCGCAGTCAACAACAGCTCTTGCGCATCATTAAATTTAGCTAGGTTGTAGCGCAACCCCCGCACCGCCGCTGCGCGCACTTGAAACGATTTCGCCTGTAGCAGTTGCCGAGCAAGTTGCAGATCTTGCGGGGCATCAGTAAAACTAACCCACAAGGCCTCAAGCATTAAAGGTTCCGCATCGCGCCCTTTAGATTTTAAGTTTTTTAACCAGCGTGCTTTGCTGGCCTGTAGCTCGGCTTGGGGCAATTTACGCAGCTCGTGTTTAATACGTGAACGAAGATGTAAATCGGTGCTGGTAAGTCGTTGCCACAAAGCATCAGCATTGAGCACGGTTAAGTCTTCCACCTTAGCCAGCGATCGTTTTGGATAAGTCACCCGATAGAGACGACCATGGGCGTGGTCGCGTAACGGATCGCGGGCATTATGCTGCATATGGCCAATCAGCTGATTGTGCCAATCAACCACATAGAGCGAACCGTCGGGAGCAAAATCCATATCGACCGGGCGAAAATTCGGATCGCTCGACTGATATAGATCCATTCGGAAATAGCTGCTATAACCGGCCCCTTTATCGTCAATACTGTGCTGCTTAGCGCCCAAAAAGCCAATGCTATTATTCAGCAAGTAATCCCCTTGCACCTCGTTAGGAAAATGTTCACTGGAGATAAAAATTAACCCAGATGTAGGCCGCACACGTTGGCTCTCTTGCACCAGCGATTCGGTGCCCACGGTTAGCTCGCCATAATGAGTATTAACCTCGACCGGTAACATCCAGTGCATATCGGGGTTCGAGGTCGACAAAAAGAAATCCTGCCCCCAGTGGTCAAAAGCGATACCCCACGGATTGGGAATATGAGTTTGCACCACTCTCTCGAGTTTTTGGCTGCGCGGCTCAAACCGATAAAACCCACCATTGACCGCCCGCACAGGGCCGTACGCGGTTTCGATATTAGAGTGTAAAAATACCCCTTCGGCCAATATTAAATTACCAAACGGATCGCGGCTAAACGCACTAATCGCATGATGCGTATCGTGGGTATCAAAGCCGCTTAAAATAATGTCTCGCGTATCGGCACGATCATCGCCATTAGTATCGCGCAGCAACACTAAATTAGGGGCTTGCGATACATACACACCCTCGGGGGTTAGCTCAAAGCCAATGGGCAGATGTAAATGATCGGCAAAAATCGTTTCTTTATCGGCTTTACCGTCGTGGTCGGTATCTTCATAGATTAATATTTTATCGTTGGGTCGCGCATCGCCCGCTTTGTAATGCGGGTAACTGGGCATCACCGCCACCCATAGGCGGCCTTTGCCATCAAACGTAACCTGCACAGGGTTGGCTAAATTGGGAAACTCCCGCTCCGAGGCGAACAGCTCGATCTTATAGCCATCGGCCATGATAAATCGGTCCAGCGCATCTTGACCGTACAAGTAGGGGCTATCGGCACTTTGTGGCGAGTTGGTGGTAACCGCTCGTAAATCTACGGTGTTAGCATCAGCGCGGGCTCGATCAAACGGCTGTTGTTTTAACATCGCCCAAATTTCAGCCTCGCGATTAGCGCTTAACTGACGCGACTTTAACAATTCATCGGGGTAATTGTCTGGCCCGTAAGGCTCAAAGCGACGCCCGTGCACATGTACGCCATTGGGCATTTGGTAGTGATTAAACCAGTGAAAATTTTTGTCGTTGACCAACTCCACCAACTCGCGGTTTAAAACCGGTTTTTGGCTAGGCGCACCAAACAGCAAGGTATTTAACAGCTGTCCAAAACGACGATAACCCTGCTCGTTTAGCTGGGCGCCGTTTACCGTCAGTTGCTCGGTGCCGGTGCTAAACCAACGTAATGTTTCGCTAAAAACATCGACAAACTCGACGCCCTTTTGCTCGGCCACCTCTTTCATAACTTGGGTATACAAAGCTAAATTAGCATTGTTATCCACGCCATCGGGTAGCTCATGGTCATAGGATAAATTTTGAAAAGCAATGGGAGATACCAACACCAAGCGCGGTGTACTGTTGCCGTTATAGCGCTGCGCCAACGTATGCTCGACAAATGCCGTCAGCTCTTTTTTATAGGCATTAACACCGGCTTTACCGGCAAACGATTCGTTAAAACCAAAAAAAGCTAACACTACATCCGACTCAAACTCACTCAACCATTCGTCTGGTGTCGGATAGTGGCCCGCACCACTGTGATGAGCAAACTCCGGCTTAAGTTGTTCGCCACCGGCAAACGCCCACTGTGAGTTGCGCGAAGCGTGTGGGCGAAATGCCGGAGTCATGCCTGGGCGCGCCAAGTTGCGAACACGAATATCCTGCGGTCCATGGCGGGCGTACAGCTCGCTTTCAAAATAGCCGTAATGCAGCATCCGCTCGGCCAAGCCATTGCCTATTAAGGTAACCGAGTCGTTGTTGTTTAAACGTAAATTAATGGGTTTTACTGGCGATTGGGTGGCGGCAGACAGCGCCGGGGCGGTCACAATTGAGCGGCCCGACCGTCCAAGAGCAAAATCTGCAACTTTTAAGCCTCGGGCTAGATAATAATCGGGCGCCTGAAACCCGTAGAACGATGGTTCGTACCTATCTACCGGCGTCACATCGGCACGCGCCGGCACGCTTTTACCCAATAGGTAATAACTGGCATTCACCACCAAACGGCGCAGTGCTGGCTCTGCAAAATCAATGGCGGCACCGGCGGTTGTGGCAAACACCGAACCCTCGGCTTTGCCATTTGGAGCGGTATAAGACTTCAACCACGCCAGCGGCATCATCGGGTTGTTTTTATCGCCTGACAGCGGTTTTGAATCGCGCGCAAGCGACTCGGTCACCGCGCCACGCAACAATACAGTCGCCTGCTGCTGGTCGAGATGCTCGATGCCGTAGATGTCCGATTGAGTAAAAATATCCGTCGCCGCATTTAGGATCGGATGATTGCGATGCGCCGGTTCAACCACCGCGCGACCGCCCTGCACCTTGTGCTCACCATGATGATTAAGCCAGTTTTCACCGATAACATTTAGGCCAAAGTTTTGCCAATCGTAACCGCCGTAGTGGTCATCATTATTAAACGCGTGAGTCGCGGTGCGGATCGCTATTAACGGCTTAGCCGCATTTAAATAATCCAAAATCGGCTGTAACTGCTCGCCCGGCAGCTTGCGCCAGCGTGTCCCCAGAATTAACAAATCGGCGCTATCCAGCGCCGCCAGGCCCGGAATATTGCTATTCTCGTTGGGATTGATAATCTCGCGCGTTTTATCCATCGCAAATAACACAGTAGTTTTAAAGCCATGTGTTTGGCTTAAAATCTTAGCCAGCATCGGCGCCCACTCTTCCGAGCGGTACTCTTCATCGCCCGAGACTAAAACAATATGCTTATCTTGTTTGATCGACTGTGGTGGCTCAAACACCAAATGATCAAGATTGTTGGCCAAACTCAAGTGGGTAACACACAGCAAGACAAGGCCAAGACTGATGGTCAGGGATTTCATATTATTATCCTGTGGCTTTTTATATATCTTATTAGGTATAGCATCGGCACGATTAGCTGCGCACGAAGGGGCCATTAAATATTACAAAGTGACTAAAAGAACAATTACGGCACGGTGATTCGTTATTGTAAGACCCATAAAGATTGCCCAAATGCCCGCGTAATCACAAGCGAGCGGCACCACAGGTGAACACAAATTAACAATAATTACCAAATACTAGGGCGCCCCCACAGCTATTACTCGGCGCAAGAAGGTATTAGAGCCGCCCTTTACAGAAAATGCTCTGGCTATATTCGCATTAATCTTGCCCCAAGCGCACATCGACCCACACCAAACGGTGGTCAGAGCTGATGCCGCGCGCCCCAATCAAATCACTATGCGGCTCGTCAGGCGCGGGCCAAAACACACCGGCCCCCGTTACCGTCAAGCCGGTAGAGGGCAGTACATAATCTGCTCGCAGCCCCCAACTGGCGGTATGATTTGCGCTTTCTTTACTATCTGGACGAGCCAAGTAAGCCCCGCGGCTAGCAGGCTTAGGATCTTGCACCCTCGGGTGCTGCAGCAGTGCGGTGATCGCCTCGCGCCGGCCATCACCAGCCACAGCCGACGCATTGAGATCACCCAATAGTACAAAAGGCGTATCGAGATGCAATCGAGCAGGCTCGCCATCATCATTGTATAAATACTCTGTGCTGCCACTGATGTAATCGAGCCACAAGCGCACTTCATCGTGGTTGCGTGCTCCGTTGCGGTCCTCGGGCCCATCAAATACTGGCGGAGTCGGGTGACTGGCCAGTACCCGGAGGGTTTTCTCGCCAATTTTAAGCGGAATATCCCAGTGCGACTTTGATGATAAACGCAACTGCGACCACACAGCGTCTGAGTAAAAAGGCGTTCCATCAGGGTTTAAAGGCCGTGCGGCTTTAGGCATATCGGCCCAGACAAACTTTTGAAATGTTTGCACCGCATCGAGATCAACAGGATAGCGGCTGAGCAACACCATGCCGTAATGGCCGGGGTAAAAACCAAAACCGTGAGCATCAGCCGGCGCACTAATAGCGTGGTCGCCATCGTGGCGCAACAGCACACCGGTATTAACCTCGCCACGATAGTGATAGGGATAATGAATTGGCTCGGCACCTTGATGCGCTACCTCTAGATAGTTTTTTTGCCACAAAGTTAAAGTGTCTGCCTGCTCGCCCGCTTGAGCGGTGTTGTCAAACTCATTGAGCAGCAAAATATCGGGTCTCACGCGCTGAATAATCTCGGCAATGTGATGAATTTGCCGGTTGTTAGCGCTGCGCAGTTCGCGGGTCAAGACCGCGGCGCTTAATTTGGCGGTATCTGCCTGGTAATTACGTGCCTCCATGCTTACATTAAAAGTGGCGACACGCAGCGTATCCGGTGCCGAATCATCAGTAAACATCTCACTTCCGTGGCCTGCACTACTTAACACCATTAATACCCCAACCAATCTACACGTTCGATACAGTTTCATTTGGCAAGCTTCCACTAGAGACATAAGACGTAGCCGCCAGTCTACCCATGCTATATGACTACTGTGTTATGTGACTACTGTGTTATCTAACTACAGCACTTCTGTCACGCTGCTGACTTTGTTTTGTCACCTACCAGTCACAGAAATTTCGCATTGCTTCGTTACAGTCCTCGGGCCAGTGCATAGAACGCCAATAAATCTCCACGCAGATTGCGACCACCATGTGCGAAGCTCCGCAACGGAGTTCGCTGGAGAAACCTGCACGACAAAACAAATAACGCGCTGGCCTAAAACTACGGATTAACCTAATGGGAAAGAACGCCATGAAAAAAACCTTAACACGAAAGACGTTAGTCGTCGCAGTAGCATCGGTTATCGGTAGTGCACTACCAGCCATAGCTCAAGAAACCTCTTCTGCGATCCAGGGACAAGTGACCAACAGCCAAGGTCAACCACTGGATAACGCCAGTATAACCATCACTCATACGCCATCTAATAGCCAAAGCGAGATCACCACCAGCGATAACGGACACTTTAACGCGCGCGGCTTACGCGTCGGTGGGCCTTACACGGTTAGCGTGACATCGGCCGAGGGCAACCGCACCGTACAAGACGTATACTTATCGCTGGGCGATGCGTATCAGCTAGAAGTTGTGGTTGGCCAGCAGCAAACCGAAGAAATTTTAATTATTGGTAACCTGCAAGAGCAAAACTTTTCGGCGGTTGGCCCCAACACCACGTTCAGCTTACAAGATTTAAAAAACGCACCGGCCATTAATCGCGACTTAAAAGACGTGGTGCGCCTCGATCCCCGTGTGTATATCGACGAATCCTTTGGCGATGCCATTCAGTGTGCCGGAGCCAACCCACGCTTTAACAGCCTGACCGTTGACGGCGTGCGCATGAACGACAACTTCGGTCTAAACAGCAACGGTTATCCGACCGAGCGTATGCCGTTCTCTTACGATGCGATTGATCAAGTCGCCGTCGAGCTAGCGCCGTTCGACGTACAGTACGGTGGCTTTAGTGCCTGTAATATCAACGCGGTAACAAAATCGGGTACCAACGAATTTCACGGATCGGTGTTTTTTGATTACACCGACGACGCCATGGGTGGCGATTCTCTAGAAGGCGACAGCATTGACATCGCCCCCTTTGATGAACAGCGTTACGGCATCAGCGTGGGCGGCCCTATCATTCAAGATACGCTATTCTTTTTTGCCGCTTACGAAAAACTCGACGGGGTAAACACCTTTGATCGCGGCACCGCCGATGCCAACGTCGCCACCCCAGTGGAAGGTGTATCAGCGCAACAAATCGCCGAGATTGAGCGAATTTCCAACGACGTTTACGGTTACGATCCAGGCTACTTTCCATCAAGCCTGCCGGTAGAAGATGAAAAACTTCTGGTTAAAGTTGACTGGAACATTAACAACAGTCACCGCGCCGCACTTACCTATAACTACAACGATGGCTACTCTATATCGCAATCCGATGGCGACTCAAACGAGCTTGAGTTTTCTAATCACTACTACGAACGTGGCGCAGAGCTTACCTCTTATGTAGGGCAGCTGTTTTCTGACTGGAGTGATGCATTCTCGACCGAAGTTAAAATCGGCTACCAAGAGCTGGACAACCGCCAATTATCTCTCGGCGGAACTGACTTTGGTGAAGTTCAAATCAGCACCGAAAATGATCACGACAACGACGGTAATTTTTCTGAAGCGACCGTCTACCTGGGCTCGGACGACTCACGTCACGCCAACAAGCTAAGCTACGAGTCATTCAATCTTAAGCTTGCCGGTAGCTATCGGATGGACGACCAAACCTTCACCTTCGGCTACGAGCGTGAAACCTTTGACGTATTCAACATGTTCATCCAAGAATCTGAAGGTGAATACCGTTTTGACTCCATCGCCGACTTTGAAGCGGGTACACCCAGCCGCATCACCTACGAGAACGCAGCAGGCAGCAACGTTAAAACCGATGCCGCCGCTCAGTTTGAGTACGCGATTAACACTTTGTATTTACAAGATGAAATATTTTTAGATGGCGGCGACTTAAAAATTGTGGCGGGTTTGCGTTATGACTACTACGAGAGTGATGACAAGCCTACACAAAACTACGATATTTTAGCGGCCTACCATATTAACAGTGCGCAAAACTTAGACGAGGCCGACCTATTACAACCACGTATTGGGTTTAACTGGAACCTCACTGACGTGTTAGAAATTCACGGTGGCGTGGGCTTATACTCAGGCGGCAACCCCAATGTTTGGCTATCAAACAACTACTCAAACGACGGCGTCACTCAGATCGAAGTTCAAGATCGCTCTGGTGACTCGATCTTAGATATGGCATTTAGCGGCGAAGGCCGGCCAATTTACGACATTCCACAAGGCCTATATGACCAAGTCGCCAACAATCAAGGTTCTAACGGTGGCGTGAACTTACTGGACCCTGAGTTCGATCTACCCTCGGTTTGGAAATACGCCTTAGGTGCTAGCTATGAGTTTTCTGGTGATCTGATTGTGTCGGGAGACATTCTTTACAGCCAATATGAAGACTCCGCTATTATTTCTGACATCTCACGAGTTGCCACTGGCACCGCACTTGATGGCCGCCCAACCTATGGCAGTATTGATGGTCGCTCGCAAGACTTCATGTTAACCAACGTCAAAGGCGACTCTGGCGATGCGCTAACCATTTCGGTAGGGGCCAGTAAGTACTTCGATGTTGGTTTAGAAGTGGCAGCAGGTTACGCCTATAGCGATGCCAAGGACGTAAATCCAATGACCAGCTCGGTGGCCTACTCTAACTACACCAACTTAGCGACCAGCGACCCAGAAAACCCCGGTGCCGAGACATCCAACTACAATATCCCGCACCGCTTTACCACCAAAATCGCCTATGAAGCTGCTTTATTTGACGACTATGAAACGCGCATTACTCTGTTTGGTTCAGCCAACAAAGGTCGCCCTTACAGCTACACCTTCAACCAAGGCAGTATGTTTGGCGACTCGACAGGCTTTGTATCGCGCCACCTGTTGTACGTGCCCGACACTAACGATAGCAATGTCGTTTACGGTGACGATTTTGACGTGGCAGCATTCAACCAATGGATTGATGACGAAGGCTTGGAGCGTGGCGAAATCCTTGAACGCAACAGCCTAAACAGTAACTGGTGGACTAAGATCGATCTAAAAATCGAGCAAGAGCTTCCGGGTATTATGGATGGACACAGCTCATCTATTTACTTAGTCGTAGAAAACCTAGGCAATCTGCTTAATGACGAGTGGGGCGTGAACTACGAAACAAGCTTCCCCCGTGCGCAGGCCGCCGTCGATGCCAGCATGGATGATCAAGGTCGCTATGTGTATGAGAAGTTCCGCGATCCCGCAGGCCCAACCCGCGTAGGTAGCTCCTCGTTGTGGGAGCTGCGTCTAGGCTTGCGTTACGAGTTCTAAAGCACTTAAATCAACAGCAAAAAGTAACACCAATTAGATTAGCCCAGCGTTGCGTCATGCCGCGCTGGGCTTTTTTATAACCGGCTCTAAACCTAAGCGTTTATAATACAAATAACACATCTTTGATGGCTATCTTTCTAACCTAAAATGTACCACGCCCTCAGCTTTGTATGTTGCATAGCAACTCTAATTAATAAGACACCTTAGCCTTATTCTTGAGCTTGTCTTTGAACACCGGATAAAGGTTATAGGTTGGATAGAACTCATTGCTAAAGGCTTTCCAAGCGCTTTTCTCTACCGCCAAATTAACATCGCGCAGCTTGTTGGCGGGAACCTCTAGTGTCACCACCTGCCCTATACCCATCATTACGTACCAATTTACAACAGAAGTCCCCTCTGGAGGAAAACTCTCAAAAAAGTTCTGCTCCTCTAGAATCTGCTGATATTCCTCAAAGCTATTGCTCTGATCATGTTTTAAAAAAACCGTCAGCAATATTGAATCTTCAGGTTGCTTATGGACTTTTTGCTCGGCGAAAGATGTAACACTGATTAACAACGCCATAACAACAGCAGATAACTTAAACATAGAGTTTCCTCATCAGGTAGGGACTTAAAGCACCATTGGCTTTAAGAGATTTAACACGCGGCACACAATTGCCAACGCATAAAATTAAAATCTGGAGTCATTCTCGCAAGGAATACCGTCATGATCACCATCCATTTTGGTATCTGGGCAGTTTCTAATAAAGAAAACGGCCTCTTGCCTAGAGGTCATTTGACTGCAGTGTTGACGCCCATCACAGCTAAATTTTTGGTTAGAAGGCTTATGTTAATTTATAGGCCTTTGGGTTACCCGCGACTCATCAGTTACCATTCGATCTTAGTACAGCGTCCAGCCGGCGAACGCCAGCACACCCATAACTAAGACTTTCTTTATCATTATTCAAACTCACTTGGATTTATATAACCCTTCTTTGCCAAAAAAGCTATAAAAATTATTCCAACAGATAGCTTTCGGTTAATTGCACTTTAGCTATAGAGAACTCTACATGGGATTCAATACTTAAGCTAAAAAGATTCACTTATAACTTTTTATACTATTTAAAAAATAAGCAACTGTATTTTTATAAACGACCACGATGCCTAATTCTACGGCCTAACGTTAAAACCTAAGCCTAAGACCTACAGTTAACATTTGTATACCTACCCCAACACCTACATCCAGCACATATAAAAAAGAGCCCATATAAAAAGGCCAGCTATTGCTGGCCTTTTTAAACACTGTATAGCACTAAAAAATTATACTACCAAATAACATTGCCAGTATTTTTATCAATCGCAATTACTGGCTGATGAGCCCGACCGGCAATAAAGCTGAAAGAGCCAAACAGGTACAGAGTATCGCCATCCAGAATTATATCTGCGACTTGGGCATTGGGCTCCAATCCCAAAGTGTCAGCTGACCAGCTAGACAAATCGTAAGTCAAGAACTTATGACAACAACCAAGATCTTCATCCATCGTCATCATATCGCCCCCAAGGTACACATTCAGGCCATCAAGTAACGCGACTTCTACCGATCCTAAGACTTGGCTGGAAGTTAATATTGGATTGACGATTTCACCATTAAAAGTATTAACCGAGTAAAGCGATTTTTCCGAGCTATCTGCACCACCAATAATCAAAACATTCTCATTGGCCTCAAGCTCTTGAATATCAATTTTGTCTAGAGCTTCGGCATCAACTTCAAAGTCGGTTAATTGGCCGCTAGCAATGTCAAACTGGGCAACACCATTACGATCTTCGCCATCGACGCTTGTAAACTGTCCACCAATGTACAGTTTATCCTCAACCGTCGCCAAGGTTACAACACTGCCATCAATAGCTGCGTTCCAATCCAGCAAGGTATTGCTTGAAAAATCAAATGCGGCGAAACCATTACGACTCTCACCGTTAACCTCGGTAAACTCACCCGCTATAAACAGTGTGTCACCAGACAGTTCAAGCGCGTCAATCGGAGCATTGACCTCTAAAGGCCAATCTACTTCTTTCCCATCCGATACTCTGACCGTACGTGTAAAATTATAAGCCGGTTTGTAAACAGGAGGGTTAGAGCCCTCGACTAGAACGACACCACCGTGTTCTAAACCTAAATATATAACACCGTTGTGTTCAACCATATCATTCGTGGCCGACACATCCACTTCACCTAACGATCCTTCAAATAAGCCAGTATCGGCTTGGTACACTTGCAAGCTTTGAGTTTGCAGCTTGAACCAGCCCATATAACCTGCAAGCAAAAATTTACCCTGCGATACTTCTAGATCGTTAATTGCCCCCAAAGGTTGTGCGGGGATATTAATCAGTGAATCGGTAGTAATATTGTAGGCTCCTAGCGGCTCATTTTCACCGTTAACAAAAGAACCTAAAAGCAGCAGTCCCTCATTGGTCTGAGCAAAGAAGGCTGTATCACTGTGTTCCGGCAAAGTCCAAGATACCTCTGCAGCCGTTTCTACATCAAAGGCTATAGGGTAAGTAGGGACAGTTCGATTTGGCATATCAAACGCATACAACGTATCACCATCAACGGCTATATCAACAATAAAGGTGTTATCGGCCAGCTGCGGCTGCCACTCACTCAGCTCACCCGCCGTGTTAATAAATCCAAGATCATATGCACTTATTATTGTTTCAGTATAAGCGTGAGCAAAGAAAACTCCATCAGCATTAGCGCTGATGCTCATTATCTTTCCGGCTAACACGTGATGCCATAACCACTCGCCGCTTGAAACACTTAAAGCACTGAGTACACCATCACCAAAACCACCGTTCTCTTTCGGTTCATAAGATGCAATATAGAGTGTATCACCCGCCAACGAGACATCTTGCCATTGGTAAGCTTCAGTATAATTTTCGTTATTCGCTATCGTTGGCAACTGCCCTGTCGCAAGGGCCAGCCGCGCGACACCTTGGCGAGAGAAGCCATCGACCGCAGTGAAGTCTCCAACTAGAACGAGATGGTCAGCGACTATTTCCAGATAATTAACTTCACCATCAACTGAAATATTCCAATCTTTATCGACACTTCCCTGAAGGTTAATCCGTGCAATATTAGCGCGAGGCACTCCAGCCACGGCATCGAATTCACCGGCAATAATCCAGCCATCATTATCGGCCACGACAGAATTTACGATGCCATTAACCTGTGGTAAAGCTCCCGTTAACAGACCGTCCGCGCCATCGACCTGAGCCAACGTAAATGTTGTGTAGGCTTTATCGTTTGAAGTGACATATAACTTATCGTCAACAAGCACCGCAAGCTCGCTATTGCTTGCAGATTGAACTAACGGCTTACCCGCTGCCAGCGGCGAAAAACCAGCATCCGACTGTAAAACAAAATAGTAGCTTTCTCCCAGCAACAAATCGGCGGAGGCAGAATCCCAAACCCCTTCACCTGCATTCACACCCATTTGCGCACCCGCGTTTTCACAAGATGCGTAGTTTTGCCAGTCACAATTAGGGTCTGTAGACCATAAAATGTCTACCTCTAGAGAGCTATCCCAGCTTATTTTTACAGCCTGAGGCTCAGAAACTACTTTTAAAGCATTAGGCTTTTGCTCGATAGATATATCGACATCACAACTTTGCGTCACCGACGAAAGCCGAAAAATAACCTCATCATTTTCTTCAATAAGACTACCACCACACCCTGCCGCTGAAACAACCCCAAAACCTGCTGCTAGCCCCAGATCAACATCAAATGCCCCACCATCAGCAACTTGCATAGAGGTGGTAGATGTCTCGCCGGACACAGTTTGATTAACAGTAACGGTATTGGAATCGGAATCTGATGAACTGCTCGAACCTCCGCAAGAGGTCAGCATTATCGCCGATAATGTTGCAATATAGAGTGGATTTACTCGCATGCTCTTTCTCCTTAAAGTTTAAAAAACATGAATCCTGTCAGTGCGAGAGCGCGCAATAGATATTTTATACGGGGAATGTATGCGCAATGAAATTGCGGCGATAAACCAGTAGGCAGAGCTGTCCGTTGCGTACATCATTCCATCTCGAGCACAAATATAACTTTATTGGGCCGAGTCTATCACAACAAATAATAATGACTATTAATATTGTGTGAAAACATTAACTTGAGCCTTATATGTAACACTTTATTACATCTAAGATGGTTGCTTAGGCTTTATCTCGCGCTAGCGAATCGGCCCCCTCCTGTGTACAACTTTATTACTCCGCGTTAAAGCTCTAACGTGTTTTTATACGCGCTATTGGTCAGGCTGCTTTAGCCGCAAGGCAAAGCGCTCGCGCAGAATATCGCGCAGCAGTAAAACCGCTGGCGTAATTTGTTTTCGGTTAGGGCAAACCAAGTGTAAATCGATGGGGGGAGATTGATACTCAGACAACACCCGTACGACTCGCCCCGCTTGTAAATCTGGTGCCATCTCGATGCGTGACTTAAATGCAATCCCCTTACCCGCCACCATCCAGCGCCGCACGACATCGCTATCGTTAGCACAGCGGTTACCCGCTACCCGTATATTAACCGACTCCGATGACTTAGCGCCCACGCCCTGTGTCGGCACAAAATCCCAAACATCGTAAGTGCGGTTGCTGACCTGAAACAGCAAACAATTGTGGCGAGTTAGCTCCTCGGGAGTTTGCGGCGTACCAAATTTGGCCAAATAATCGGGCGCGGCACACAGCACCCGCTCAAGACTGGCCAGCTTAAAGGCTACCCGCGATGAATCATCCTGCTTGCCGTAGCGGATCGCCAAATCCATCCGATCGAGAAAAAAGTCGGCCAATGAATCGCCCAACATTAAGTTAATCGACAACGCTGGATGCTGATCCATAATGTCATCGATCCAGCCAAGCAGCAGGTTGCGGCCTAAATCAGAGGGCGCCGAGACACGTAACTCACCGGCAATTTTACCCTCCAGTGCATGAATCGAGGCGCGCCCCGCCGCAAGGTTATCTAACGCTTTGCGGCAGTACAGCAAAAAGCGCTCGCCCTCATTGGTGATTCTAAGCTGCCGAGTCGAGCGAATAAACAGCTGCACCCCAAGCTGGCGCTCTAACCGCTTAAGCGCTGCACTGGCTGCCGCAGTGGTAATATCCAGCTGCTCGGCGGCGCGGGTAATACTGCCGCAATCGGCGGTATGAACAAAAAGAGCAAGATCGGCTGTATTCATTGTCAAATAATTTTTGATTATGTTTTGGCTATTACCCTATTTATAGCACGCTCTGTACGATCAATAATAGCCCTACGCCGTTACCTAACGGCCCCAAACATAACTCAGTATGACACTTAACAAGGAATCACATATGAAAGCCGTCGGTTATTTAGAGCCTCAAACCATCGATCAAGCAAGCGCCTTAATAGACATCCAGCTGGATACACCCACCGCCACTGGCCGCGACCTTCTGGTTAAAATTCACGCAATTTCGGTCAACCCAGTGGACACCAAAGTGCGCAGCGGTGCCAAGCCCGATGCCGGTCAGCATAAAATTTTAGGTTGGGATGCGGTAGGTGAAGTCGTCGCCACCGGTGATCAAGCGCAACTGTTTAACATCGGCGATTTGGTCTGGTACGCCGGCGACATTACTCGCACCGGCTCTAATGCCGAGTTTCAGTTAGTCGATGAACGCATCGTGGGTGCAAAACCCAGCTCGCTCTCAAACGTAGAAGCCGCCGCCATGCCCCTTACTGGTATCACAGCGTGGGAGCTGCTGTTTGACCGGCTGGACTTTACCCCACTATTAGATGGCCAAGCGGGTGCCTCATCAAATGCACCGCAAGCGCGACTATTAATTATCGGTGCCGCCGGTGGTGTAGGCTCTATCTTGACCCAACTGGCCGCCAAGCTCACCAACGCCATAGTCATTGGCACCGCCTCACGCGAGCAAAGCCAACGCTGGGTAAAAGAGCTAGGCGCAGACCATGTAATCAATCACCATCAGCCGCTAGTGCCGCAACTTAACGCACTGGGGATAGAAGACGTCAGCCACGTGATTAGCCTTACCCACACCGAGCAACACTACGATCAACTGGTAGAGGCACTCGCCCCGCAAGGCAAACTCGCCTTAATTGACGACCCACAAGGCGGCCTTGATGTGATGAAGCTAAAGCTAAAATCACTATCTCTGCACTGGGAGCTAATGTTTACCCGCTCGATGTTTAACACCTGGGACATGCAAAAGCAGCACGAGCTGTTAACCCAGCTGGCACAACTTATTGATAAAGGCGTAATTAAAACCACCCTAGGCGAGCACTACGGCACCATAAATGCCGAAAACCTAAAGCGCGCTCACGCGCATATTGAGTCTAATCAAGCCGTAGGTAAGATTGTTCTGGAAGGTTTTTAAGCCAGCGGTGCTTTTCAAGCTCCGCCTGAGGCGGAGCTAATTTTCTTGATGCCGGCCAAAGCCGACATCAAGCCCCCTTAACCCCCACCTGCCGCCAAAGCAAATAAACCGCCGGCAACACCAACAACGTAAGCACCAGCGTGGTGAAGGTGCCCCCCACCATAGGCGCCGCAATGCGCTGCATAATTTGCGAGCCTGCTCCTGCGCCAAACATAATCGGTAACAAACCGGCAAACAGTGTGCAGGCCGTCATCACAATGGGACGTAACCTTAAGCCCGCGCCTTGCAACACCGCCAATTGCACATCGACGCGGGTTAGCTCGCGGCCTTCTTGCGCGCATTGCGATACAACCTCTTGGTAGGCGATATTAAGGTACACCAACATCAACACCCCGATCTCGACCGCAACACCCGCCAGGGCGATAAAGCCCATCGCCACCGCGACCGATAAATTGTAGCCAAGCGCCAACAGCAACCAAACCCCGCCCAGTAAACCAAACGGTAGCGTGGCTAAAATTAACAGCACCTCGGTCATGCGTCTAAAGTTTACGTACAACAGCAATACAATAATGCCTAAGGTCATTGGCAACACCAACATCAGCCGGTCGCGGGCGCGCTCCATGTATTCATACTGCCCGGCCCAGCTGATCGAGTAACCGGCGGGCAGTTGCAGCTCACTCGCAACCAATTGCTGCGCCCGTTGTACATAATGACCAAGGTCTGTATCTTGAGTGTCGATAAAAACCCAACCATTTATTTTCGCGTTTTCACTTTTAATCGCGGCTGGGCCATCCTCGATTACAACCCGCGCCACATCACCAAGCGCTAGTGTTACACCGTTTTCGGTCACAATTGGTAACGACTCCAGAGCGTCAAGCGATTCGCGATACGCTTGCGGATAACGTAAATTAACGGGATAACGCGCTGCGCCCTCGACAGTGTGAGTAACCACCGCGCCACCCACCGCCGTGTTCACTAGCGTTTGCACATCGACAATATTAAGCCCAAATTGCGCGGCCTTTAAACGGTCGATATCAATACTCACATAGCGCCCACTCGCAACCCGTTCGGCGTACACCGAGGCGGTGCCGTCTAAATCGGCCAGCAGCGTTTCTAGCTGTTGGCCAATAGCACTAATCACGGCTAAATCAGGCCCGGCGATTTTAATACCCACGGGGGTTTTAATGCCGGTGGCCAACATATCGATACGGGTTTTAATGGGCATAACCCAGGCGTTGGTTAAACCCGGAAAGTCGAGCAGCGCATCAAGCTCTTGGCGCAGCGATTCAGGCGTTACCCCGGCGCGCCACTGGGAGCGCGGGTGAAACTGAATCACGGTTTCGATCATGGTTAATGGCGCGGGATCGGTGGCGGTTTCGGCGCGGCCGATTTTGCCAAACACAGTATCTACCTCGGGCAGGGTTTTAATAATCTTATCGGTTTGTTGTAAAATTTGCCGCGCGTTACCAATCGACAAACCCGTATAGGTGGTGGGCATATACATTAAATCGCCCTCATCCAGCGGCGGCATAAACTCGGTGCCCAAATGTTTCGCCGGCCACAAACCCACCAACATTAACAGCAGTGCTAATAACAACACCGTTTTAGGTGCGCGCAACACCGCGGCCAATACCGGCCGATACGCCGCAACTAATCCCCTGTTAATGGGATTTTTATGCTCGGCAAGAATACGCCCACGAATACAATAGCCCATAAGCACCGGCACCAAAGTAACGGCCAACCCCGCAGCGGCAGCCATGGCGTAGGTTTTGGTAAACGCCAGCGGGCTAAACATTTTTCCCTCTTGCGCCTGAAGCGCAAACACCGGTAAAAAACTCACGGTAATAATTAACAGCGAGAAAAACAGTGCCGGCCCCACCTCGGCCGCAGCCGTTGCGACAGTTTGCCAGCGCTGCTCGCCGGTAATCGGGCCGCCATGTTTAGCCTCGGCGCGCTCTAAATGTTTGTGCAGGTTTTCTATCATCACCACGGCACCATCGACCATAGCGCCAATGGCGATAGCAACACCCCCTAACGACATAATGTTGGCGTTAATGCCTTGCAAGTTCATCACAATAAACGCGCACAAAATACCCAGCGGCAAACTAATTGCCACCACCAACGCCGAGTGAAAATGAAACAAAAATACCGCACAAATTAACGCGACAACTAAAAACTCTTCACCAAGTTTTTGGTATAAGTTTTTAACGGCCGATAAGATCAAACGCGAGCGATCGTAGGTGGTGATCACTTCAACGCCGTCGGGTAAGCTTTTTTGCAGCTCGGCCAACCGAGTTTTTACCGCTGCAATGACCTCGGCGGCATTTTCACCGCTGCGCATAATCACAATGCCGCCGGCGACTTCACCCTCACCATTTAGCTCGGCAATGCCCCGACGCATTTGTGGGCCAGTGCGAATATCGGCAATGTCGCCCAGCAACAAAGGCGTACCCTCATCACTTAAGCCTAACGGCACTTGGCGCAAGTCATCTAAGCTTTTTAAATAACCCGATACCCGCACCATGTATTCGGCCTCGGCCATTTCGATCACCGATGCGCCGGTTTCTTGGTTGGCGCGGGCAATGGCGCTGCGTACATGGGCCAGCGGCATTTGATAAGCGCGCAGCTTGTTTGGGTCTACCACCACTTGGTATTGCCGTACCATACCGCCAACGCTGGCCACCTCGGCCACGCCAGATACTGCTTGCAGCTCAAACTTTAAAAACCAATCTTGCACGCTGCGCAGTTGCTCTAAGCTGTGCTGGCCTGTTCGGTCAATTAAGGCATAGTTAAACACCCAACCTACCCCAGTGGCATCGGGGCCCAGCTCGGGCTTGGCGGCGCTGGGCAGCTGAGCGCTTACTTGGCTTAAATATTCCAATACCCGCGAGCGGGCCCAATACAAATCGGTGCCTTCATCAAAAATAACGTAGATGTAAGAATCGCCAAAAAAAGAAAACCCCCGCACCGTGCGCGCATTGGGCACCGACAACATCGCCGTAGTTAGCGGGTAGGTGACCTGATCTTGCACCACTTGCGGCGCTTGCCCGGGATAGCTGGTTTTAATAATCACCTGCACGTTAGACAAATCGGGAATTGCATCGACAGGGGTTTGGTACAGCGCTCGCACTCCCACCAGCAACAACACCACACTTGCCAACAGCACAAAGCCACGATGTTTAATGGAGGCGTAAATTAGCTTAGTAATCATGGCGCCACCTGCTGAGCTTGGCTGCTGTGATTCATATTGCTGTGATCCATGCTGTCGTGATTCATACCGCCGTGATCCATTTCGGAATGATTCATTTCATCGGGCTGCATGTTTGAATGATCACCGGCATTCTTTTGCGCCGCCGATTCCATACGCATCAGCTCGGCATCTATATTGGATTCTGAATCAATTAAAAACTGCGCGTTAATGACCACCCGATCGCCCTCATTTAAACCTTTGAGCACCGCAGTTTTACCATTAGACGTGCGCCCTACCTGGATACGGCTTGAGCGAAAAACCCCATCACTGATTTGGCGCACCACTCGGGTCGATTGCCCGGTGCGAATCACCGCACTTGCGGGTATCACTAAAGTGTCGTCAGCCGGTGCCGCCGCAATAGCTAAATCCACCAGCATATTGGGCTTTAGTCGCGCATCACGATTAGCAAAAACAATACGCGCCTTAACCGTGCGATTAGCCGGGTTTAGTACCGGGTACACATACTCTATTTGGCCCTGCCATTGCTGCCCCGGATAACTGCGGCTGGTAAGCGTAACCGCTTGCCCCTGCTGCAATAAACCCGCGTTGCGCTCAAACACCTCGGCCAGCACCCAAACATTATCGAGCGTACCAATAGACAAAGTGCTTTGATCGAGCTGTACGTAGCTGCCATTAGAAATGTTAATGGCAGCTACGTAACCGTCGCGATCGGCGTAGTAAGACAATTGTGGCCGCAGTTTTCGCTCGCGGGTAATGGCGTTTATCTCTCGCTCACTAACGCCCTGGGCCTTAAGCTTTAAGATCGCCGATTGCGCCAGCGCGGAGTGATTACCCGTGAGCGCCGATAAATATTCTTGTTGGGTATTTAAAATTTCCGGCGAATAAAACTCAAACAGCTTTTGCCCTTTAGTCACCGGATCACCCTCGGCCACTACCGACAACTTAGACACCCAACCGGTCGCGCGCAAATGAAAATGCCGCAACGCTTGGCGATCAAAATCGACCCGCCCTACCGCCGTTAATGGCGTTACCATAGTGCTGAAATAAGCGCTGGCGGTACGCAAGCCAAGGTTGTGTTGCACCGTGGGGTTAATGCGTACATCGCCTGTGCTGTCAGCGCTATCGGCTTGAGCATAGACTGGGACAAGATCCATCCCCATAGGAGACTTACCCGGCCCATCCCGCTTAAAAGAGGCATCCATAGGCGCCACCCAATACAGCGGCTTGCGCTGGGCGCCGGGCGCGGTTGGCGTGGTTAATAAGCCGCCATTAGTAGGCAGCACAGAGGGAAGGTATACGCCGGCACTATAAGCCAAAAGCACAATAGCAAGCGCGGCCGCAGCCATCAAAAACTTGTTCATACGAAGTGTTCACCCAAACATGATCGGTTAACCGCGCAAAACGCGGACGTAACTGTCTTGTGTTAGGCGATAATGGGAGGACGTAAGTGGTCTGCTAGAGAAAGGTCAATCAGTGAGTGAGCAATAAACATAAATTCAGTGGCGCGGTTAGCGCCTAGTGTTAATGCAAACTGCGGTAAAATAGCCGCCGCACTAGAACAAGCCCCAGGGCAACAACAGCTGTTATCACACGCGTGGTTAGCGCTTGTCTCAGCCGTATCTTTAGCATCGGCGCCGCTCATTTGATGGGCAGGATGAACGCCATGCTCCGAGCCAGACATTGTGCTCATATCCATCGTGCCGGTTTTGCAGTGCGCCATATCGGCACTGTTCATAACCGCACCTGTCATAACCGCACCCTGCATAGCCGCGCTATTGACCATCGGGGAGGCAGTCGCCAAAGTACCGGCCAGCGCCTGACAGACGATAACCAGTACGAGTACAAATTGGCGTAACTGCTGTTTTAACATGGGTTGAGTATATCACTACTTTTTAGATATGACGTACCGCTTAAACTTTAAGTTTTGTAGGCGTTGTGGAGCTTATCGGCGTGACAACTCGCCTAACACAGAGGTAACTGGCTGACTTAAAGCGAGATCCGCTGGCCGCAGGCAACGTATTTAATAGCCTGATTATGCATCGGGCTCAGACCAAACAGCGTATTCATTTCCACTTGGATCAGTAAAGTGGAATCTCCGCCCACCAGGGAAATTGAATATATCCTGAACCACCTTGCCGCCAGACGACGTGACCCTCTTCAAGGTTTCCTCAAGCTCTGAACTATAAAGAACGACTAATACGCTACCACTTTCGGGGGAAGATACTTTGTCGGATTTGTAAAAGCCGCCATCTAATCCGGCATTCTCAATAGCCACATACTCGGAACCATAGTCAACGAATGACCACCCAAAAGCCGAAGCAAAAAATGCCTTCGTTGCCTCAAGATCCCTTGACGGAATCTCGACATAGTTGATTTTCCCCGTTCCCTTCATGACGTTCTCCTGAATGCATACACCTGTATATGGGACGACTGAAACGTAGCGAAAAACGAGCAAAGTAAGCCGTCCCAGCCGCGAAACTGGCGCCATGATAGCTTGTATGATTGATTTAACACGACTTCCGTTCCTTGTATGATTTTTGTGACAAAATAGCTGACTCCCATGAACTTCGACCAAAAAGTACAAAGCTAAATACTTTGTCATCAATCGTTTTAACAGCCAACGAATTCGGAATTATAGGAATAAAGCCTAAAAACTTAGTTCAACATTTTTTTACCGACTTTATGTCAGATAACTGAATCTCTGTAATACCTGTTTGGATATTAATTTTATGAGATTTAAAAATTAAACGCTGATTGGTTAAATGAAGTTCCCCTCCAACAGTTTCAATATTTTTTTGGAGGTTGGCACCACCTTCTTTGATTTAAATTTCACTTGGATTTAACTCTACTTTCATCATAATTCCTTTTATAACAGCTAACACTGAATTTATATTAAGCGCCTAACGCCCGCCATAAACAGCGCGAGGAACGAGCGTCCGGCGATCAAAGGGAGCGCATTTAATGGCTTGGTTATGAATTTGATTTGTCACTGAAACCATCTTTCGATAGCCCTTGGATTCGATTTTATGTACCAGCGAATTAGCAATGCCACGCTCAAATACAAAATTGTAAGTAGCGATGCCCCACCAAGCTCCAGGTTTTTGAATGCTCCTTGTGGGTAAATTAATGCTGTAGCTACGAAGCAGAATCCGATATACATTGACCAAAAAGCGAGCTTCTGATTCTTGCTCATAGTCTAAACCCTTGTGTATTCATAACGCCTCAAGCATGGGCGAAGTGCGCAGCACTTTGTCCAATGCCTTGATTTTTTATGCGCTGAATTCATGTACCAGTTCCCAGGCCCATTAAACCAATAAGTAACCAAGCTATAATACCCGCAATTGCACAAACCTGGCCGGTTAATATTTTACTATTTTTAAAGCCATAAATGACAGCCAGCAAAGATAGAGCGAGACCAACGACCATTGCTATTTTGGTTAGTAGTGGGAATGGATAAAGTAAACCCATTGGCACGCCAATTACTCCACCTAAAAGAACCATTAATGGCAACCATGCATTACCTTGCGTGAAATATGAAACAACACTCAAAATAATTAACAATATTGCAATAGTTAAAAATATCCGCTTAATTATTTAGTTCCTCGTGGCGCATAACGCCCGCTCAAGCGGACCAAAATAGTGGGTTAAAATGTGTAGTGAAGCGAAACGTAACCCACTGTTTTAGTTCCGTTTTAAAGCGTTTGTTATGAATTTACATTACTAACTAGACGAGATGCTGCCCGTGTAAATATATAGAGATTATCACCCTTTGAATTATAATCATGACGAAGTAAGCCATATTCAATTAATGTTTTAAGATCATCTTCCACAAACCTAAAATCCGCTATATCTAAAGAGCCACTAGTTTCTAGAAACTTGTATTGAGTTCCCCCCATCATTTTTAATTCGAGAATCTTTGTAGCTCCTGATTCCTGAAATTGTTCGAGAATATTGACTGCTTGGGTTGAAAGTACAGCGTTTGGATTAACTGCATTCGCTAAAACATCGAAACCCTCAATAGTACTAGCAAACGCAGTTATGGCTTTATCAATTTTGTCTAACTTTTCTTTGAAAACTTTATGGTCTTGATTTAAAAGAGCCTTAATGTGAATTGTAGTATTTACATTCAACTCAAGAAGCTCTTTAATTTCCACATGATTGGCTTTAGTAAGCCATTCCATAAAATCATTAAATTCCACTTGAGCTTGGCCCCCTCGTTCCGAACGAAATTGCCCAAGTAGTCCAACAATTACAGCAAACGATTCTGCTATCAAAATATATTCCCCAGTTCAGTGATTCATAACGCCCGCAGCAAGGACCGAGTGAAAGGAGGTCCAGCCGAAGGCGATCTTGACTGTGTTATATTTTCTCGTCATAGAACTCATTAGCAACCTCTTCCCATTTTCCTGTTTTAAAGACAAACGGCCTAAAAATACCTATTTCAAAAGATTCATACGCTGCTTTTAGCTGCATTGTGATACTTGTAAGCTCTAGCGAGTATTTGAAGTACTCGTCGCTTTTCTCGCCCCACCTACTGAAATGATAATTCTCCCACTCATACTCCATGAAGTACTCTTCACATAAATCAACATCAGACTTCAAAGAGATCACGCTATCGTATGCTTCTTTGAAGTCTGATTTGGATATAAAATAGTTATTTTGTTCATGTAACGGGGCAAGAATCTCTTTAACCGAGGGCTTTATAGACTCAACTTCAACTTTACATTCTCCGAATGCGAGAATAGGAAGTATCGGAATTAAAGTGAGAAAAATAAGTTTCATAAAATATAACGCCGCGGTTTGGGGCTGACATGGAGCGCCAGCGGAATGGCAGTCCCAGCCGAAGGCGACAAAACCGCCTTGTTAAGCATTTGGCTTGGCCACCGCAATATGACGTTTAGGAACGCCGTGTTTTTGAATAAACTCAACTATGCCTCTTGTAACCTCACTATCAGCACCCAAACTGGACTGGATTACAAAGCTAAATGATTCGTTGCCAGATATTAGCTTTGAAAGATAACGATCAAATTCAGCCATGGACATCGGATTCTCTACACCCTGAACAAAGATTTCATTTTCAGATGTAAGAGCAACCACTTTGGTAGTAGTTGATTCGCCTGAGCGATGCACTATTGCATCATCTCCACAGGAGGCCAATAAAACTGTCAGAATTATTACTAGAGTCCGTTTCATATTTTGTATGCTTAACAGCTTATTAATGTGCGTGTTGAAAAATGCACATGGCAATGTAACACGCCTAGAAAGCTTTTAAAAAACCAACCCAACTCACTGTAAAGCATATTGTTTTCCTAACTTTGGCGCGGTTTTGTAGAAAGGTAAAGAAGCCAACTTGAACAGCAGACGGCAATGTATCATATCTATTAAATACCGTGAATTTTGATCTTTAAGCCTCTGAAACATTTACCAAACATCAAATTTATTATTGCGATTTCAGAATCTAAAAGTAAGCCGTCTCATGTTCACCGTTGAATTTAGCGCAGTTTGAGACTCCGGTGTGCGCTATTTTTACGATTAAACGTAAGCCTGCTCACAACACATTCGCGGTTACGCGTTTTAGTTGTAAAGGAGCCAAGAGAAAGAGGATAAACGGGGGGGGGGTAAAACCAAACATCCATTTAAACACTACTCTCCATTTGAATACGTACCGATACTGTCTAAGCACTTATTATTGAATAAGACTAACCGATAATGATTTTTATGCCAAGCACAATGTACCGGCATAAGACTTACCCAAGCAACTACGAAGTGCCGCTTTTGGGCCCCCTGCAGCCAGCCGAGCGCAGGCCTATTTTAGGGGGTAAGCACGCATGGACACGTGCGCAAGCATCGCCACGCCATGGACGGCGTGTCGATGCGGCCCGCTAAAATAGGCCGGAGCGAGGGAACCCGTTAGGGCTGAGATGCCGGGGTGCGCTTCTTGGTTACTTCTTGCCGCATCGCAAGAAGTAACTCGCCCGCCCGGCGACCGAGGGCACACAAGGCAGTAGTCAACCAATGTAATCGTGTGGCACCCGCTCACTACGTAGCTAGCTTAAGTCACTGGATACCGGCTCAAGTCCGGTATGACAAAAGCCAAACTACAACTCCCCCAACACCCCCCGCAACGCAGCACTAACCGTGTAATCATCACGGCTATAACGCAACCCCTGTTGCGCAAATTGCTGCGCCTGATCGCTATTGCCCAAACGCAGGTAATTCTCGGCCAGTAACAAATACACCGCCGGGTTGCGGCGATCGATCCGCAGCGCGCGCTCGGCACTGGCAATGGCGCGGCTGTAATCGCCGCTTTGGTATTCTGAGCGGCCTTGAGCCAGCAGCGCATCTACCGCTGAGTTACTGCGCACTTGCACAGGCGCTTTGGGCTCGGCCACAGGTTCGACAACTCGCCAACCGCTGTTGTCTTGTTTATCTTGTTGGTCTTGCTTTGTAGTGTCACTGCCGGGCTGCGTGGGGGCTGGCATACCCGGTACGCTAACACTGGTGTTGCTGTCTTCTACCGGTGCGCCACCATGGGTGTTTACTTGGCTGGCACAACCCGCTAATAAGGCAATCGCCAACAGCGACCCGAGCTTGTTTACTGCACACTGCATAATATTTTGCCTAGTTTGTTTGGCTCGACACTTGAGCCGCATTACATTTAATTCCAAAAGCGATGCCACCAACTGTTCTCGCGCTGCTGCTGATCTAACAAGCATTCAACCGCGCGGCTGGGGGCAAAGTCCGTCTCTAGCGGCACCCAAATGGCACCTTCACAACCCTCGGCACTGAGAGCGCCAGTGGCGTGGTCAAGCCAGTCAAAGCTGACGCCATCGGGCGGGGTTAAGTTTACGCCACGGGTGGGTAGCTGGGTCATTAAATCGGCCCATACTTGTAGCGCACCGCCACTGCCGGTTAACGGCGTGGCCGAGTTGTCATCGCGGCCCACCCAAACCACCGCTAAGTGCTCGCCGCTAAAACCGGCAAACCAGCTATCGCGCTGATCGTTGGTGGTGCCGGTTTTACCCGCTAGCGGTAAGTCGGCCGGAAACTGATTATACACACGCTGACCGGTGCCTTCGCGCAGGACCGCTTGCAGCGCGTATTGCAGCTCAAACGCGCTTTGCGGTTTAAAGCGCTGTTCGATACGCAGCGGGTAGCGTTTAAGCGGCTCGCCAGTGGCGGTTAACACGTCGCGAATCGCTCGCAGCGGGGTATAGCTGCCCTCGGCGGCCAGCGTATGGTAGACGCCCGCGACCTCAAAGGGCGACATCTCTACCGAGCCTAACGTCATGGCCGGCACCGGTGGTATATAGCCTTCAAACCCGGCGCGCTCTAGGGTATTGGCCACTTGCGCCAGCCCCAGTTGCATACCCAAACGAGCCGACGCCTGGTTGTACGAGTGAACCAAGCCATCAATTAACGGCACCTCGCCATGGCTGCGGTGACTGGCGTTTTGCGGCTGCCACAATTGGCCGTCATCGCTGGTGACGGTTACCGGTGCATCCGATATGGTGGTGCCTAAGTTGTACTGCGCCGGCTGTTCTAGCGCGGTGAGATAGACAAACGGTTTCATTAGCGAGCCAATCGGGCGGTGGGCATCCAGCGCGCGATTAAAGCCTGCGTAGCGGGGGTTTTTATCGCCCACCAGTGCCAATACCTCACCGGCACCCACCGAGGTGACCAGCATACCGGCTTGTAAGTCCTCTACTTTGTGTTGCGACTCGAGTGATTTTAAGCGCTCGGCCACGGCTTTTTCGGCTTGGCGCTGCACCATGGGTGAGAGCGTGGTAAAAATGCGCAAGCCTTCGCTTTTTAAATCTTCATCTTGGTACTCGCGGGCCAGCTGGCGCTTTACCAACTGAACATACGCCGGGTACGTGGTTTGCGCATTGCTGCCGGGCTCTACCACCCCCAGCGAGGCGGCTTTGGCGCGCTTAAATTCGGCGTCGTCAATTAGGCCTTCGCGGTGCATTACCAGCAAGACGATGTCGCGGCGTTTTTTGGCGCGCTCGGGGTTGCGCCACGGGTTGTAGTAAGACGCGCCCTTCACCATGCCCACCAATAGGGCCACTTTGGGTGTGTCTAGCTCTGACACTGGCTGGCGAAAGTAGTACTGCGAGGCCAAGGCAAAGCCGTGAATCGCCCGCGCCCCGCTCTGGCCCAAGAACACCTCGTTAACGTAGGTTTCTAAAATCTCAGACTTGCTGTAGTGCACCTCTAGCAATACCGACATCACCGCCTCTTGGGCTTTGCGAGTTAGAGAGCGCTCGTGAGTTAGGTAAAAGTTTTTTACCAACTGCTGGGTTAACGTGCTGCCGCCTTGCACCACATTGCCCGAGCGCAAGTTAACCCACGCGGCGCGAGCAATAGCCAAGGGCGACACGCCGTAGTGATCTAGAAAGTTTTTGTCCTCGACCGCCAGTAACGTCTCACCCAGCAGCGGCGGTAAATCAGACAGCTGCACCAACAGCCGATCCTCTTGCGCGGTGGGGTAAATGCCGCCTATCTGCTCGGGCTCGAGCCGCATGAGCGCCAAGGGTTTATCGCCGCTGACTAAGCGCGATACCTGGCCCCGATTAAGCGTTAAACCAAACCGGCGGGCTTTATCACGGCCGTCCCAAAACTCAAAGCCTCGGCTGTGAATGTCGTAGCCTACTTGTCCGCCACTGGCGTGTTTACTCACCTGCCCTGGGGCCGACACTCGGCTCACAAAGCGGTAGCCCAATGCATTTAGCTCACTTTCGAGCAGCGTTGGGGTTAGCGCCATACCCTCATATAGCTCCAGCGGGCGGGCGTATACCCGTGCCGGCAGCGACCATTTTTTACCGTCAAACTTATTGCGCACCACAAAATCTAGGTACACCACCCACAGGCCAGCGGCGATGACGGCAAAGCCTACCGCGTACCAAAACCAGAGTTTAAGCAGCGCCCAACCGTGGCGCTTTTTAGCAGAAGCCTTTTTACGAGATTTACGGCGTGGGGCGGGTGTACGGCGTTTGGTCATAGATAATTCTGTATTAGCGGCAAGCGAATTACTCGCACTTTGATTAGAGCGCGCTTATTTTGCATAATGTGCGCCCAAATACAACGTCGATGCGTGATTTGTCCGACACTTACGACGATTCTGTGTTCCTTACCCCCATATTAAAGGCTCAACATGACTGATCAATTCCACATCTATGGCATCGGCGCCGCGCTGGTAGACACCGAAATTACCGTTAGCGACGACGATCTAACTCGTATGAACGTAGATAAGGGCGTAATGACCTTGGTGGATGAAGCTCGTCAGGCCGAGCTTATTGGCTATCTGCAAGATAACGACATCGCCTCGCAGCGCGCCAGCGGCGGCTCGGGCGCCAACACCATTATTGCCGCCGGCTATTTTGGCTGCCGCAACTTTTACTCCTGCAAAGTCGCCGGCGATGACAACGGCGATTTTTACTTAAACGATATTCGCGATGCTGGCGTCGCCTACCCCACAAGTTTAGGCAGCCACGATGGTATCACCGGTAAATGCCTAGTGATGATTACCCCCGACGCCGAACGCACCATGAACACCTTTTTGGGCATCAGCGCGACCGTATCGGTAAATGAGTTAAACGAAGCCGCCATTGCCGCCTCCCAGTGGGCTTACATCGAAGGCTACTTAGTTAGCTCCGACACCGGCCGCGCCGCTGCCATTAAGCTGCGTGAACTGGCCGAGGCCAACAATACTCGCACCGCACTCAGCTTATCGGACCCTGCCATGGTGAAGTTTTTTGGCGACGGTCTGGCCGAGATGATTGGCGGCGGTGTTGATTTACTGTTTTGCAACGGCGATGAAGCGCTGGGCTACACCGGCACCGAAACCTTGGCTGACGCTATTACTGCGCTCAAACCTATCGCCAAGACTTTTGCCATTACCTTAGGCGCCAAAGGCTCGGTCGTGTACGACGGCAATAACCTGTTAGAAATTCCCACCGCACAAGCTAAGGCAATTGACACCAATGGCGCGGGCGACATGTACGCCGGTGCCTTTTTGTATGCGTTAAGCCAAGGTGAATCCATGCAGCGCGCTGGCGAGTTTGCCAACCTAGCGGCCACTAAAGTGGTTACCCAGTACGGCCCACGGTTGCGTGCTGAGCAGCATGAAGAATTAAAAGCACAGTACTTTTAAGTGCTGTGCTTTTAATTTAAGAGTGGAGGCTGCCGCTGACGCGGGCTTTATTTATAAGCTCGCATCGCCGAGCGTGGCGAGTAACTTTTCTTTGTTTGGCCAAAGCAAAGTAACCAAAAGGCCGCTCCTGCGCATCCATGCGCTCGCGGCATTAGTGCATCCCTGCACGTCAAAGGCCACCCCGGCGTCTGACCCTAACGGGTTCCCTCACTCCAACCCATTTTAGGGGGCCGCATCGTCAGGCAATTCCTTGCCTGACGATAGCTTGTGCAAACATCCTTGTTTGCTTACCCCCTAAAATAGGCCTCCGTTCGGCTCAGCCGCAGGGGAGCTCAAAAGCGGCACTTCGTAGTAAAGCTCGCCTTTACAAATCGCTTGTTACTCAGCGGTAAAATCAATCAACCGCTGCTTTAACCCAGGGTGGGTCGATAAATAATCTTGCCATTGGCTGTCGTCTTCATCGCCCCCTTCTGCGATCAGCGTTTCGCACAAGGCTAAACGCTCGGTATCCGACAACGCGTCTTCATCAACGTCCTTAGCGTCGTCAATCAGCTCATTACAGCGCATGGTATCGCCCAAGCGTTGCATAAGATCGACAAACGCTTGGCGCTCTATACCCGCATGATCTAAAAACTGGGCGGAGAATACATCGGCCTCTGTTTCGTGATCGCGAGAATATGACATGGTGGTAGCCAACACCGGCAAACCAATCAGCAAATCGCCCATCGCGGTGCCATCGCCCACTAAGGTGACATAAACAAAACCCAACACAGCGTTTTGAATGACTGCTCGCAAACTGTGGCGCTCGGCCACATGGCCGATTTCGTGGGCCAGCACCGCAATACGCTCGGCGGCAGTTTGCGACAGTTCGATCATCTCGTCGGTAAAAATAATGGTGCCGTCGGGTAAAGCAAAAGCGTTGGCACCGATGCTATCACCGCCCTTACGAAACTCGACTTTCAGTGGCATATCGGGGTATTGCGCAAGCACCGGTTTAAACTCCGCCTGTAATTGTGCTTGGCGCTCATCACTCAGCTCACTGTCATCAAAGTGAGTGCGATCCAATATGCCCATGGTTTCGGCGGCAACCGTATCAAGGGTATTTTGTGGCAACTGAAAAGCAATTAGGCGCGCGGTGGCGGGCACGCCATAAACAGCGCCGCCCACCACCAACACGATTACCAAGATAGCGGCTACAGCTACCAATCCCAAGTGCGACTCTAATTTGTGTAATAGCCCTTGGCCGGTGCTTTTATGCCAGCTTTTTTGCAGCGCATCAACGGCGGCGTTATCCACCGTCTCAAACGCACTGCCATTGGCAAAGCGAACAAATCGCGCGCTATTGCCCAGCCGCGATGAGATGTCCAGCTCGGCAGTATCGACCTCGATCAGCACCTCATGGCTGGCCGCATCAGTGACGCTGATTCGACCCGTATCATTTAGCACCAATAAGGCATCACACGACTTAGAGCTTTTGCCATCAAACCAACGGCCTTTAATGGTCACAGTCAACTCCCTTAAAAACCAATTTCGATATCAAACAAATCGCCTACCGATTCGCCCAAGGCATTCACTTTAACTTGCTCGTCAGCGGCCATTGCATCCATATCGCCCACAAACACAGCACTGGTGTACTCAGCTTTAAAGCGCGCGGTGCGCACTTTGGCCCACGGAATAAATAGGCCAAGAGTAAGAACAATAAGCAATGTATTAGAAACCATTAACCAAAGGTAAGGACCCAGCTTCCAATTAGCACGCAGCGCGTGATCGTTAAGGGTTATGGCGTTGTAGTTGATGTTGGCGATTCTAACCATCGCAAATGCAAGCACAACTAGGTACCCAGGAACAAAGACCAGCTGAAACAAAGCAGGATTAACGGTCGTAGCCAACAAAAACCCGACACCCGCAAACAGCGCCAACATCCCAATACCCAATAAAAACGCTAGGTAATAACTACCTGCGGTGGCCGAGAAACGAAACGGACTAGTACCAAAGCTATGATTACCGTAAATAAAATGTTTTTGCTTACAAAAAACAAGCGGAAACAAACCGAACAATACAACAACCATCAGGATAGGCAAAATAAATATCATCTGAATGGTATCAAAGAATATCCAACCCGGCGCAGCCAGCAAGCCCACCACCAGAAAACCCAACATAGGCCAAAATATAAACGCACAAGCGGCGCCCCATACCTTGCCATTAAAAGCAAACGGGACATTGCGATAACTGCTATAGCGAGCATTAAATCGCAGTGACTTACAGATTACCCACGGCATAAACACCATAAGTAAAATCCCCATCACGCCACTGGCAATAATACTCAGCTGTCCAGACACGCTGTAAACAATTAAAAACACCAGTGCGATGATGCGACCAATCAAAATCTTTACTGGGTTGGCGGTATAAGAAAAACTCACATCATCTAAATAGGTATTACCGTAAAAGTATTGTTTATTGCGCACCTTGGCCCAGGCGGAATAAATACCCAGAGTGACAATAGAGAGCAAAATATTGACGATCCAGATTTTAAAATACTCAAAGCCATTACCGTTAAAGACAAAAGCCACGGGCCGAGGCTTAGAGGCTACAGCAGATTGTTCCGCAGTCGGTTGTTCCGTATTAGCTGCAGCAGTAGATTCTGCCGCAGGGCTTGCTACTGGCTCTGCTTGCTGCGGTGATTCTTCACGCATTTCACAGGCAACACCCACCGCAGCCAGCTTGCCTATATAAGCGGTGGCTTGCTCGGAGGTTAAGCCCGATTTTAAAACGCGACCGGTTTTAGCAAACATTGGCGCAGCTTGCTCGGGGGTTAATTTAAATATTTTGGCAAAGCCTGCTTGCGCCTGAATATCGCTAACGCCGGGCGCGGCGCCCAACAAGATGATTTTATAAGTTGGCATAATTTAAAGTTCCTTTTCTATCGCTGTTTTTTATTGTTGATGATACTGATTGAATTTATTTATTCTTTATCACTGGTATGCTCGATCTTTGCATACTGGGCAATCTGGGTCGCGCGGTAAGCGCATTTCGCGCCACGCGCTTTTACGTGCATCGTACAACTGCAGTCGACCGGTTAAACCATCACCGATACCCGCCAGCAGCTTAATGGTTTCTAACGCTTGCATAGAGCCTATCACACCCACCAGTGGCGCCAACACGCCACTCTCTGAACAACTTAAGTTCTCGTCATTTTGCTCGTCGTACAAGCAACGATAACAAGGGCTGCTAGGGTCGCGTGAGTCAAACACCGCCACCTGCCCCTCTAGCCTAATCGCGGCACCAGATACCAACGGTATTTGATGTGCAACCGCCGCCGCATTTAACGCGAACCGAATGGCAAAATTATCGCTGCAATCGAGCAGCACCTGTACCCCATCTAAAAGCGGCGTTAAATTAGCCGCGCTTAACCGCAGACAATGAGTTGTTACCGCCACATCGGGGTTAATAGCCTTAATACTTGCCGCCGCACTTGCGACTTTGCTTTGGCCGATGTCGCCGGTGTGGTGAATCACTTGGCGCTGCAAGTTAGACAGCTCAACAACATCGTCGTCAACCAACACCAGCGCACCCACCCCAGCCGCTGCCAAGTACATTGCCACCGGCGCACCGAGTCCACCCAAGCCCACGATCATTACGCGGGCATCCAGCAACGCCGTTTGCCCTTCGATGTCAACGCCCGGCAACATAATTTGCCGCGAGTAACGCAGTAGTTGATCGTCGTTCATCTCTCTCATGGTTGTTGTCCCACGGTTACTCTGTCGCGGCCGGCCAAATCTTGATGAGTGGCAACGGCGATAAAACCTGCGGCGCTTAAGCGCTCTCGTACGGCACTACCCTGCTGCCAACCGTGCTCTAACAAAAGATACCCACCGGACTCTAAATGCGCTCCGGCATCGACGGCAATACGCTGAATATCGGCCAGCCCTGCGGCGGGTGCAACCAGTGCCGAGCGCGGCTCAAAGCGCACATCGCCTTGGGCCAGATGTTGATCGTCGGCATCAATATAAGGCGGGTTGCTCACAATAAGGTTGTAGCGTTTATCGGTAAGCGCGGCAAACCAATCGCTCTGTAAAAATGTCGCATTGTTGATCGCCAAGGCTTTAGCGTTACGGCCGGCTAGCGCTACCGCCTCAAGTACACGATCAACCCCCGTTAGCAACCAGTTAGGTCGCTCGCTCGCCAAGGCCAAAGCGATTGCGCCAGTGCCGGTGCCTAAATCGAGCACCTGCGCTGGGGTATTTGGCGCGAGCGTTAACGCAAGCTCGACCAAACATTCGGTATCGGCACGGGGAATTAACGTATGGCGATTGGTCATCAACGGCAGCGACCAAAACTCTTGGCTACCCGTTAAATAGGCAATCGGCTCGCCGGCCGCTCGCGCGATAACGAGCCGCTCAAACTGAGTTTGTGCTGCGTTATCCAGCTCGGCCTCGGGCCAGGTGTACAAATACACTCGTGCTTTTTGCAACACAAAAGCCAACAACACTTCGGCATCAAGCCGTGCGCTGTCGCTCGCCTCCAGTTGCGCTTGCGCCCAGCGCAGTGATTGTTGCACATTCATCAGACTGTCACGCTGAATTATTCCGCCAAAGCGGCAAGCTGATCGGCTTGGAACTCATGGGTCAAAGGTTGCACCACTTCATCCAGCGCGCCTTGCATCACTTCGTCTAATTTGTACAAGGTGAGGTTAATACGGTGATCGGTAACGCGCCCTTGCGGGTAATTGTAAGTGCGGATACGCTCCGAGCGATCGCCACTGCCCACCAGCGATTTTCGCTCTTCGGCAATAGACGCTGCGGCGGTTTCTTCTTGCGCATTTTTTAACCTGGCAGCCAAAAGCGACATGGCACGGGCACGGTTTTTGTGCTGCGAGCGCTCATCTTGACACTCGACCACGACGCCGCTGGGTATATGGGTAAGACGAATGGCCGAGTCGGTTTTGTTAACGTGCTGACCACCGGCACCCGAAGCGCGAAAGGTGTCGACTTTAAGATCATTTTTATTGATCGCAATTTCATCCAGCTCATCGGCCTCGGGCATGACTGCAACGGTACAAGCCGAGGTGTGAATGCGACCTTGCGACTCTGTCTCGGGGACACGTTGCACCCGGTGTGCGCCCGACTCAAACTTTAAACTGGCGTACACGTTGGCACCGCTGACACGAGTAATAAGTTCTTTGTAGCCACCGTGCTCGCCAAGGTTTTCGCTTAGCACTTCAATCTTCCAGCCGCGCTGCTCGCAGTAGCGCGAATACATACGAAATAAATCGCCCGAGAAAATTGCCGCTTCGTCGCCACCGGTACCGGCGCGAATTTCCAAAAATACGTTTTTATCGTCGTTGGGGTCTTTAGGCAGCAGCAACCTTTGCAGCTCGGCTTCAAGCGGCGATTTTTTCTCGTTACACTCGTCAATTTCCTCGCGCGCCATCTCGCGCATATCGGCGTCGCCTTCATCAAGCATCGAACGCGCTTCGGCAAGATCAGCAAGCACCGCGCGATAACGATCATAAGCGACCACCAAAGGTTCCAGCTCGGCGTACTCTTTTGACAGCTCACGAAATTTATTTTGGTCAGAGATAACACCGGCATCGGAAAGCAGTGCGCTTACCTCTTCATGGCGTTCGCTTAATCTATCCAGCTTTTCTAAAATAGAAGCTTTCATTAGTTCTCGTTTTCATCCGCATTGTGGGGTTCAATCGTCTCGTTAGAAGACGTTCTCACCGCGTCCGATTGTTGTTCGATATCGTTTTCAGTAATGGCAAATAACCGATGCGCCAAGCGTACTGTCTCGTACTCACCGTTGGCACTTGCCTCACGCAGCGCGGTAGTCGGCGCGTGGAGTAACTTGTTGGTTAAACTGCGGGCCAATTGCGTTAACGCTTTTTCTGGATCGGCTCCGCCGTGCAGTAATTTAAGTGTTTTCTCTAACTCTTGGGCGCGCAGTTGATCGGCTTTAGAACGGTAAGCCTTGATGGTATCAACCGCATCCATCGCTCGCAGCTCGCGGGCAAATGCCGTAATTCGTTGTTCGATAATAGCCAGTGCGGCATCGGCGGCATCGGCACGACTTTTTTTGTTTTTCTCGATAACAACATGCAAGTCATCGACAGTATACAAATACACGTCATCTAAATCGCCCACCTGCTCTTCGATATCGCGCGGCACGGCAATATCCAACATAAACATCGGTTTGTGTTTACGTTTTTTCAGCGCCGCTTCGACCGCGCCTTTACCCAACAAAGGCAACTGGCTGGCGGTGGATGAAATCACAATATCGGCGCGCGCCAAACAGGCGGGGATGTCTGCCAACAGTATCGCCTCACCACCAAACCGCTCGGCCAGCTGTTGCGCCCGCCCCAAGGTGCGGTTAGCCACAATAATGTGCTTAATGCCCTGCTCGGATAAATGCTGCGCTACCAGCTCGATCGTCTCACCAGCGCCAATCAAAAGCGCGGTATCTTGCTTTAAATCCGAGAAAATCTGCTGCGCTAAGGTGACGGCGGTATAAGCTACTGACACTGGGTTTTGGCCAATGGCGGTTTGCGTGCGCACCTGTTTTGCCACCGCAAATGCCTGTTGAAATGCCCGGCGTAAATGCGCCCCTAACGTGCCTGCCTCGTCTGAGGTGGCGTAGGCTGACTTCATCTGCCCTAAAATTTGCGGCTCGCCAAGCACCAGTGAATCCAGCCCACCGGCAACCTTCATCATGTGCCGCAGGGCCTGATCGCCCGAATACAAATAGTGACACTCGATCAATTCAGCTTTGGATACACTCGAGTGATCAACCAGCCAATCCAGCAGAGCATCTGGGTGTTGCTGACTGTGCAAGTACAGTTCGGTACGATTGCAGGTCGACAAAATCACCGCCTCATCGGCACCCGCTTGGCTTTTTAACGCCGTCAGGGCCGCGATGGCCGCATCCGGCGCAAACGCTACCCGCTCGCGAATATGCAGAGGGGCGGTTGTATGATTGATGCCAAAAGCCAATAATGTCATGCAGTCTGGGTCATTACCGATACAGGATTCAAAGGGCGTCATTGTCCAGCTAGCAAAGGCTGCTGACAAGTGGCATTTTATCACGGACTGGCCATTGCCTTGTCATTTACGATCATTCCGCCTTGGTATACTTAAGTTCAAGGCTCAAATGAGCACCGTATTGACCCTGTTTTACGTTTAGGAAGCACACATGAAAGCCGTACATTTAACGATCTACGCAGCCGTATTGGGCGGCCTGTTTGGCTGCGCGCAACAGCCGCCACAAGAAACCGCCCCGCCTAAGCCACAACAGGCCGTTACCGCTAAACCGGCCGCACTACCGGCGCGGGCTTTTACCAGCGATACCTTGTACGCGCTATTGAGCGCCGAGCTTGCCGGCAGCCGTGGCCGCCTAGATGTAGCGCTGGCTAATTACCTACAGCAAGCCCGCCAAACCCAAGATCCACAAGTAGCCGAGCGCGCTTATATGATCGCGCGCTACATGGATATTAATGAGGCGATATTAAGCTCGTCGACGCTGTGGGCCGACACCGCACCCGACAACCAAGACGCTCAAGCCGCCGCCATATTGGCGCAAATAGATGCCGGCCATCTGTTAGAGGCGCTTATGCGCACCCGCACCGCTCATACTCGCGACAATGGCGCCCTATTACAAAGCATCGCCGCCAATGCCGCCACCGCGACCGACACCCAGCGCGAAGTGCTGCTTGAGCACTACGAGCAATTATTGGCCGAGCAACCCCGCGATATTCCATTACTTATTAGCACCGGCCTGTTGCGCCAGCAACAGGGCGATTTCGATGGCGCACTCACATTGGCTAAACAGGCACGCGAGTTGGCTCCCAACAACACGCCGGCCCTGATTCTAAACAGCGGCTTATTACATCAGCGCGGTGACAACGCCGCCGCACTGGATTTGGTTAACAAACAATTAAAAATCGCCCCAGACAACACTCGCCTACGGCTACAATACGCGCGATTACTGACGTTTGAGCATTTAGAGCAAGCGCAGCAGCAATTTCAACAGCTGGTCGATACCAGCCCAGGGGACCCTGAGTTATTAAGAGCGTTGGCGTTAGTGGCTGAAGAGCGCGGCGACACCGATACCGCCGCCGCCAGCTACCAAGGCTTGCTCGACATTAACCAGCAAACCGACGCTGCGCATTTTTATTTAGCTACATTAGCCGAGCAAAATGACGCCCCAGAAGAAGCGATCGCGCACTATCGTCTGGTGCGCTCCGGCGAAGACTTTAACCGTGCCACTACCCGCGTATTAACGCTGTACTTGCAGTTAGATCAGCCCGAAAATGCGGCCGAGTTTTACCAACAACTACGCCACGATTTACCCGAGCAACACGATCACTTAGCGCTACTGTACAGCCAAAGTTTATTAATGACCGGCGACGAGCTGCAGGCCGTAACTGTGCTTAACGATGCGCTAAATGAGGCCCCCAACAATAGCCGCTTATTGTACGCTCGCAGCATGCTGCACGAGCGCTTAGATCGCATCGACTTGGCCGAGGCCGATCTGCGCAATATTTTAGAATACGCCCCCAACGATGCCGCCGCACTGAACGCCCTTGGGTATATTTTGGCAGACCGAACTGATCGCTACTCCGAGGCTTACGACTTTATTAAACGCGCCTTAGAGCAGCAGCCTAACGACCCCGCCACACTCGACAGCATGGGCTGGGTGCAGTACCGACTAGGCAACCTTGAGCAAGCTCAGCAGAATTTAGAGCAAGCCATGCAGCTTTACCCAGACGACGAGATCGCCGCACACTTGGGCGAGGTGCTGTGGGTATCCGGCCAACATAAAGCAGCCCTGAATGTTTGGCGCAGCGGGCTCGAAATAGAACCGCAAAGCCAGCACATTTTACAAACACTACAGCGCTTAAATATTGATGCAGACACCCCCATTTAATATCGCTATGTGTGCTTTACGCATTGCCACAGCACTGCTGGCGATACTGCTATTGAGCCGCTGCGCCCAACTGCCCGGCCCCGCGCCAGCGGCACCGGTAGACCAACAGGCCCACGAGCAACGGGTGCGCGCCATAAACCAATGGCAGCTGCAGGCCAAAGCTGGGCTGCGCTCGCCGGCGCAAAATGGCTCGGCGCGACTCGACTGGCAGCAAACACCAGATAATTTTCAGATCAGTTTATCGGGCCCGCTGGGCCAGGGCCGAGTAGAGCTTAATGGTAACTCCGAGGGCGTTACGCTCACCCAACCGGACAGCGCACCACTGCATTCCGCTAGCGCAGAGGCGTTACTGTACGAACAAACCGGCTGGGAACTACCGGTAAGCTTACTGACCGATTGGCTGCTAGGCTTGCCGGCTTTGACGCTGCCCATCGACAATCTAACCCGCGATGACAATGGTTTATTAAGCACGCTAAGCCAAGCTGGCTGGCAATTGTCGTACGCCAATTATCAAGCTGTCGAGACAGTTTTTTTACCCAGCCGATTAATTGCCAGCCGCAAACTTGATAACGACCAAGAGCTGCGTTTGGTTATTGCGGTATACGATTGGCGCATCGAAAACACAGCACCATGATTGCCAACAAACCATCACCCCATCCGCGTGCAGTGCAACAGCCATGACACACACCACAACTCAGCCCAGCAGCTTAACGTTAACCTCGCCGGCCAAGCTCAATTTGTTTTTACACATTACCGGGCGCCGCGCCGACGGTTATCACAACTTACAAACCCTGTTTCAGTTGCTGGACATAGGTGACCTACTAACTTTTACGATGCGCGAAGACGACTGCATTAAACTCTCGCCAGAATTACCCGGAGTCGCCACAAGCGATAATTTAATTTATCGCGCCGCCAACGCCTTGCAGGCTTATATGCAAACCACAGGCAAGGGCTTACTGGGCGCCGATATAACCATCGACAAGCGCCTACCCATGGGCGGCGGCATTGGTGGCGGCAGCTCAAACGCCGCCACTGCGCTTATTGCTTTAAACCACTTATGGCGCGCCGGCTGTTCGCGCGATACGCTAATGAGCATCGGCCGCACACTGGGTGCCGACGTGCCCGTGTTTGTACAGGGCCGCTCGGCCTGGGCCGAGGGCATAGGCGAACAACTCACCCCGGTACAATTACCGCAACAGTGGTTTTTAGTGCTTTGCCCCAACTGTCATGTCAGCACTCGCGAAATTTTTTGCCACAAAGGTTTGACAAGAGACACACGCCCCATTAAAGTAGCGGCCTTCTCGCAGGGGGGCACTCGAAACGATTGCCAGCCATTAGTTAGAGAGCTTTATAAAGAAGTCGATAAAGCACTGATTTGGTTGAAGAATTTTTCTAACCATGCGAGAATGACAGGAACAGGAGCGTGCGTATTTGCCGCCTTTGATTCAGCCGTTAAAGCCGAGCAAGTTTTGGCTCAGTTGCCAGACGGTATAACCGGATTTATCGGTCGCGGAATCAACAGCGCATCTTACTACCACCTAATTCCTGATTAAGTTGCTACTGGGGCGTAGCCAAGCGGTAAGGCAGCGGGTTTTGATCCCGTCATGCGAAGGTTCGAATCCTTCCGCCCCAGCCATATTCCAAAGCGACGCGGTACCCTTGGCACAATATTATTGCCGCTTGAGCTTTTAGGCACTTCTCTACTACCTACCTCGCTCTGGCCATTGCCGGGTATCATCGCCACACTGCGCATAGCGCGGTGTTTTTGTATTACCCTTTTAAAACTTAAGGGCAAACAACCCGAACAGCTGACTAACAAAGGTACCTGACGTGACAGACTTAATGGTCTTTACCGGCAATGCCAATCCCGATCTGGCAAAAAAAGTTGTCGATCATTTAGGCATGAGCCTTGGTGACGTCTCAGTCTCCCAGTTTAGCGACGGTGAAGTCGCTGTTGAGCTTAACGTCAATGTTCGAGGCCGAGATGTCTTTGTGGTGCAGCCGACTTGTGCGCCCACTAACGACAACCTAATCGAACTGATCGTTATGGTCGATGCTCTGCGTCGCGCATCAGCTGGCCGCATTACCGCAGTAGTCCCCTACTTTGGCTACGCTCGCCAAGACCGTCGCGTTCGCTCGGCCCGCGTACCTATTACTGCTAAAGTGGTTGCCGACATGATGGTTGGCGCTGGCATAGATCGCCTGTTGACAGTCGATCTGCACGCCGAGCAAATTCAGGGCTTTTTTGATGTTCCAGTAGATAACGTGTATGCCTCACCGGTATTGCTCGAGGACATCGAAAAACAACAATTTAAAGATCTGGTGGTCGTGTCTCCAGATATCGGCGGCGTCGTTCGTGCGCGCGCAGTGGCAAAACAACTGGGTGTTGATCTGGCGATTATTGATAAACGCCGCCCCTCGGCCAATGTTGCCGAAGTTATGAATATTATTGGTGATATCGACGGCCGTACCTGCCTACTGGTCGATGATATGGTCGATACCGCCGGCACTTTGTGTAACGCCGCTATTGCTCTTAAAAAGAAAGGCGCCACCAAAGTTGTTGCCTATGCGACTCACCCAGTGCTATCGGGTAAAGCCGCAGAAAACATAAACAACTCCGAGCTGGATGAATTGGTTGTTACCGACTCCATCCCGCTTAGCGATGCCATTAAGCAGTGCGGCAAAGTGCGCACCTTAACGCTATCGCGCATGCTAGCTGAGGCGGTACGCCGTCTTAGCAATGAAGAATCTCTGAGCGCGATGTTCCGCGAGTAATCGCCGGACACCAGCGCTTGGACAACTGCCGCACCAGCGGCTACAACTAACCCACGAAACGTTCTGGTCGCGGACCTTCGTGGATTTACCTTAAAGGAAACTCTCATGAGTGAAGATTTTATTTTGAATGCTGAAGGCCGTAACGATTTAGGGAAAGGTGCGAGCCGCCGCCTGCGTCGTTTGGCTGGCGTGGTTCCTTGTATTGTATATGGTGGCACTAAAAAACCTGCCAGCATTACTGTTAGCCACAAAGAACTCACCAAACACCTAGAAAGCGAAGCGTTTTACTCGCACATCATTAGCTTGGTTATCGATGGCAAAGCCGAAGACGTGATCCTGAAAGATCTGCAACGTCACCCAGCTAAGCCTTTGTTGATTCACGCCGACTTTATGCGCGTCTCTAAAACCAAAAAGCTAAACACTAGCGTACCGTTGCACTTCCTCAACGAAGAAACCAGCAAAGGCGTTAAAACTCAAGGCGGCAACATCGTGCACAACATGGTACAGCTGGAAATTAGCTGTTTACCTGCCAACCTGCCTGAGTTTATCGAAATTGATCTGGCTGACGTTGAACTGGGCCAAGTGGTACACATCTCAGACATTAAATTGCCTAAAGGTGTTACCTCTGTTGCTTTGGCACACGGCGAAGATCACGATCTGCCTGTTGTTGCTATCAACAAGCCTAAAGGCTCTACTGCTGATGATGCAGAAGACGCTGGCGAAGCTGACAGCGAGTAAGTTGCAAGCTTAGCGGTAAAAAGGCACTGCATTATGGATACACCGGTTGAGTTAATTGTAGGTTTGGGTAACCCCGGCCCCGATTACCACCGAACCCGCCATAATGCTGGTGCTGATCTGGTGTCTGAACTGGCTCGCCAGTCAGGCACCAGCCTCTCCTCTGATAAAAAGTTTTTTGGTGACACCGCCCGCGTTAACATTGGCGGCCGCAACGTTCACCTGCTTATCCCCAATACCTTTATGAATCTCAGCGGTAAAGCTATCGCTGCGCTAGCTCTATTTTACAAAATCCCACCGCAAGCTATTTTGGTCGCGCACGACGAGCTAGATCTCGCCCCCGGTGTTGTCCGACTAAAAATTGGCGGCGGCCACGGCGGCCATAACGGCTTACGAGACACCGTTAGCTCGCTGGGCAACAGTAAGGACTTTGCGCGCATTCGCATTGGCATTGGCCATCCGGGCTCGGCGGCACAAGTCACCGGCCACGTGTTAAAGCGCGCCCCCCAAAGCGAGCAGCAGCTAATTGACGACGCCATAGATCGCGCTATTAACGCACTGCCCGATGCGGTAGCCGGCCAGTGGAATAAGGCCATGCATCAGTTGCATAGCCAGTAACACCTCGCGTCAAATCTATCTCTAGCCTCACTCCCCGTTCAACAGCAAAATTCATGTATAATCGCGGGCTTTCACCCAGTGAACACATCAGCAACGCGAGAGATCAACAATGGGCTTTAAGTGCGGAATCGTCGGCTTGCCGAACGTAGGTAAATCCACCCTGTTTAATGCATTGACCGATGCCGGCATTGGCGCAGAGAACTTTCCTTTTTGTACTATCGAGCCTAACGCTGGCGTGGTGGCAGTACCGGACCCGCGTCAAGACAAGCTGGCCGAGATCGTCAAACCTGAAAAGACTATCCCCACCACCATGGAATTTGTCGATATTGCGGGCTTGGTGGCTGGCGCCTCCAAAGGCGAAGGTTTAGGTAATAAGTTCTTAGCCAACATTCGCGAAACCGACGCCATTGCCCACGTGGTACGCTGCTTTGAAGACGAGAATGTGATTCATGTTGAAGGCACAATTGACCCTGCCAGCGACATTGACGTTATCAATACCGAATTGGCATTGGCCGATTTAGAAACCGTTGAGAAAGCTCACCTGCGTTTTAGTAAAGCCGCCAAAGGCCAGGACAAAGACGCCATTGCCATGAAAGCGTTGCTAGAAAAAATTCAGCCGCACCTAGATGAGGCAAAACCACTGCGCTCGTTCGAGCTAACCGATGATGAGGCCAAGCAACTGCGTCAATTATCGTTGATGACATTAAAGCCCACCATGTACATTGCTAACGTGGCCGAAGATGGCTTTGAAAACAATCCACACCTAGACACCGTGCGCGCCATCGCCGCTGCCGAAAACGCTATTGTGGTGCCTATTTGCAACAAGCTTGAAGCCGAAGTTGCCGAACTAGAAGAAGACGAAAAAATTGAGTTTTTACAAGACTTAGGCATGGACGAGCCGGGCTTAAACCGTGTAATTCGCGGCGGCTATCAGCTACTAGGCCTACACACCTATTTCACCGCAGGCGTTAAAGAAGTCCGTGCTTGGACCATCCCGATTGGTGCCACAGCGCCGCAAGCAGCAGGCGTCATTCATACCGACTTTGAAAAAGGGTTTATTCGCGCCGAAACCATCGCCTATGACGATTTTATCGAATACAAAGGCGAGCAGGGTGCAAAAACAGCGGGCAAGGCGCGCAAAGAAGGCAAAGAGTATGTGGTAAAAGATGGCGATGTACTGCACTTTTTGTTTAATGTTTAGTGCTGGCGTTTATGTGCCCGTGTAGCCGATTGTAGCGGGTAGCTTTTGCTTTTTTAAAGTAAGAGGTAACGAGGCTGGCCCTGTGCGCGGCCTCGTTACCCTTCAGCCGTTTAAAGGCCATCATCTTAGCCAGGCCGCTTAATCACTACATACACATACGACTCAACATTTCTCTACGTACTTTTTCAGATAAGCAAAAACTCTCGAGGTATCTACTCGGTCATCCGAAGAGAAAAGTAGTATTTTCTTGTCCGCAACCTTGTCTACCAGAAGAATAGAACATGCCGCGTGCGACCCATACTCCCCCCCGGGCGACCCTCGCATCATTCGAACCGCTTCCGTATCTAAGCAACACCCGCCATAGGAAAATTCTTTAACCCAGGTAACACCCAGAGATTTCTCTACATACAACAGCTTTTCTTCAGGATCAACAAATAACCGAGTGCGATACAACACAAAAAAAAGTACGAGTACAAATAATACTATAGCGCCGATCAAACCAAACCATTGCTCCGCACCACTGCCAGTACAAGCTAAATAAGCAAACGGACACACACCAAAAACAAAAAAAGCAGCGCCAAAAAACATTCTTTTGGGTGACACCCGCTGACCTTCAACCCATTCTTTATTACTCATTAAAAAAACCTCCTAAGCTCACCTAAACAAAACCGCTTACTGCGCCGACAAATACCCCGATACCGCTCGCGAATATTACGCACTGTAATTCACAGCCTATAAAAGCTCGCGCTAAAGGCCTTCGCTCTCACTCACCTCTACACCCAACCTCTTCAAGGTAACATAACCGGCAACAATTCTAGAGCCCGTTGTAATCCAACATAACACTGCAAAAATCCCCGCCAGCCACGGAAAATACGCCGGAAAAAGACAAAACAATATTAAAAAGAATATAGTCTCGGAGCCCTCGGCTAGACCGCCCATGTAGTAGAGGGATTTTTGTGGGTAGTCTGGGTTGGCGATATTATGTTTACTGGATACCGCAGAGAAAGCCAAAAAGGTTGCGCCGCTGCCCATAAAAGAGAGCATTAATAAACCTGCCCATACACCGTTACGATCTAGATCGGCCAGTAAAAAACCAAAACACACCGCACTGTAAAAAATAAAATCTAATACGATATCTAAATACCCACCGGCGTCACTGATGCCGTGAATACGTGCAAGGGCGCCGTCTAGTCCATCAAATATCCGGTTTAGCGCAATTGCAGCCAATGCCACGCTATACCAATTTAATGCCAGTGCAGGCACGGCTAAAATGCCAATGGCAAACCCCACCAGAGTGACCTGATCGGCGTTAACCCCCCAGCGATGTAAGTAGCTCGCCAGCCATTTTAACGGTGCCCGTGTCAGCGGCACTATGCGCGTATCAAACATTGTTTTACTCCTGTACTAAATGCGTGGCGGCGTTGCCGATGCTGAGTAACGGGCCACGTTGTTGCGCCAGCGCAGGGCGATCTTGCAGATCGTGGCTCACCATTAGTGCCGGTATTTGCCATTGGGCAATTTGCTCAAAGGTCCACTGCCGCACCTCTTCGCGCCGGTGTTGGTCGAGCGCGGCAAAGGGCTCATCTAACAACAACGCTTTAGGTTCGTTGATTAACGCGCGCAACAACGCAACCCGCGCTTGCTCGCCACCGCTGAGGGTATCTGGCATCGCTTTGCGCTTATCCGCTAAAGCCACGGCCGCCAACAGAGTTTCGACCCGCGCTAGCCGTGCTGCACACGATTGATACGGCGCGCGGCGTGGCAAAGCAAACAATAAATTTTGCTCGACCGACATATGCGGAAACAACAAACTCGACTGAAATAACATACCAATACGCCGCGCACTCACTTCCTGCTGGGTAATATCTTGATCGTTTAAACTAAGCTGACCGGCAATATCAAAAGTCGCGGGCGCTTGGCCTAACAACCACAAAAGCAGCGTCGATTTACCACTGCCACTGGGCCCCATAATCATCCCAACCTTGCCTGGCGCCACAGTTAGCTCGGGCACCTGCAACAAGGTTTGCCCTGCCCGTGCGATTTTTACCTGTTGCAACTTAAGCATTGTGCCTCCTAGATGCCAACGCTAAATACACCGTTACCGCCAGCAATGCGACTAGCGGTAAAATAAATTGCCAAAGCGCGTAAAAACTTAACAACTGACGGTCACCGCCACTGCTAACATTAACCGCCTCGGTTGTTAGCGTAATAATTCGGCCGGCGCCCAACAGTTGCGTGGGCAAGTACTGAGCGACGCTAACGCTAAACGCGATCACCCAGCCGTAGAGTACAGGCCGGCGCAACATTGGCAGTAATAACGTAAACCAACAGCGCCACGGCGAGTAACCCAGCGATTGCCCCACCAACAGCCAGCGCCGATCATAGCGCTGGTAATCTCCGGCCAATACCAAGTAAGCATAGGGAAACGCAAACACGCAGTGGGCCCAAAACACCCAGCCCAAATGGGGCGTAAGCTGATAAAAACTAAAGCTGTACTGCCAACCCATCACCAAGGGTAACTGCGGCGCTAACAGCGCCAACAGCATCGGCCACTGGGGCCAAACCCGGCCCTCTTTATGTTGCGCCTCTAAGCACGCAAGCGCCGCCACAAGTGCCACGCAGGCACTGGCAATCGCAAGGCTGAGGGTAGTCCAGATCATCGGCCGCACAAACGGCCACTCTCGCACCCACACCTCGGCATTCAACCCGGCAGGCAACCAACGCGGGTAAAACCAGCCGGCCGCCAGCGACCAAACCAGTAGCGAGAGCAACACCCCAAGCCCAAGCACAAACATCAGCGGTAACCAAATGCGCGCCACAACCATAGCACCACGGCCAAGCCAAGCCAGCAACCTAGGCAGCACCCATCCGTGCCGCCACACTCGTACCAACAGCCAATGGTACAGCGGCTGATGCAATCGGTTCACCCCCAGTAAGCCCAACGCCAGCAGCAGCAACAATACCGAGCCGAGCAAGCCATTAACCGCAGCGGCTAATGAAAAATCCCGTTGCCAGGCAAACACCTCTTGCGCCAAAACCCCTGGTAAATTGGGGCCAACCAGCAGCGGAATATCCACCACCGATAAGCTGTAAATCATCACCGCCGCCATCGGCAGTGTTAACCGGCGCAACAGCTCTGGCACAACTAATTGCCACCAACTGGCGCTAGCCGAATAACCTAACGATTGCCCAAGCTGACGGTAGCGCTCGATGGGCAACTGCGAGCAGGCGCTAAAAATCATTAATAAAAGAAACGGTACTTCTTTTAAGATCAGTACCACCAGCAACGTTATAAAAGAGCGCTCGGGTAACAATGCCCAATCGGGCGGTGCGGCAAATGCTCCACTCACTTCGTGCAAAACACGAACTATCCAGCCGCTGGGGCTAAACAAAAACACCATGCCCACAGCAAACGCCAAGTGTGGAATCGACAACAGCGGCGACAACCAAGCCACCACTTTGGCCGAGCTGCGAGCACTAAAAGCCAGCGCCCAATAACAGGCCAACAAAGGTGCCAGCAGCGCCAGCGCCAATGAATACAAGGTCGCTGCGCCCAACCCCGGCGCATGGCTAAAAGTGTGCAACTCGGCGGCCGTTACCCCGCTAAGCTTTTGACCAAAAGCCAGCAGCGCCAGCCCCAACGGTAAAATAATCAGCCCCAGCAAGCTGATCACAGCCGTTGGCGTAAATAAACGCGAGGCTTTGATCACCGCTGGTATCTCTGCAGCCAGTGCTGCTCAAGTAAGCTCTGCCAACTGGCGTGCAGCTCTGTTGCCGCCGGCAGCAAGGTGCCAGCTTGAGGCAGATCAATAACCGGCGGGTCGCCCCAATAAGCGGTATCGGCTTTGCGCGCTTGGGCGGCCTCAGAGAGTAAAAAGTTGATCGCCACTTTAGCCGCCGCAGGGTGCGAGGCATTGCGCGGCACCGCCAGATAATGACTGTTGGTAATAGCGCCGAGGGAAAAATAATGTTGCTGTAAGTTGTCGGGCAGGTGTCCGCTACTCATTTTGCTGGACAACTCTTGCGGGTTAAAGCTAAACGCCACCGAGAGTTTGGCATCGGCCAGCCACTGCAACTGTTGCGCCGAGCTTTGCGCAAAGACCTTGCCCTGCTCCGACAACAGCGGGTGCAGTGCATCTAAGTAATGCCACAACAATGGCAACAGTTGCTCGGCGGCGTTATCGGTAGCAGGCTGGTACAGGCGCGGGTCTTGCTCGCTAAGCTCCGCTAACAGCGATTTTAAAAAAGTGGTACCAATGAAATCGGGCGGTTTGGGGTAGCTTAATTGCCCCGGATTTTGCCGCGCAAAGGCTAATAGTTGCTCGGCATTAATCGCGCTATCGGCAAAGCTATTTGTGCGGGCCATAATATTAAATTGGCCAATTCCCCAAGGCACCTCTAAACCATCCACCGCCACGCCAAAATCACTCGACAACGGTAGTTTATCGTTTAGCAACAAAGCGCTATTGGGCAAAGCGGCCAAGACATCGGCGCGCAGTAGTTTAGCGCGCTTTAGCACATGAAAGTTCTCACCATTGATCCACAACAAATCAATCGCGCCATTGTTAGCGCGGCCGGCTGCGGCATCCAGCTGTAAACGCTGCACCGCTTCGGCAATATCGGCCACTTTAACGTGTTTTAAGCGCACCCCGTAATGACGATTAAGCTCGCCGTCGACCCAACGCAAATAGCGGTTAACAGCATCGGAGCCGCCCCAGCCATAAAAATAAACCGTATCGCCGCGGGCCTCGGCCAACACCTCGGGCCAGTCTGCGACGGCACAGGTACTGGCCAGTAACCAAGTGGCAATAACTAAACGCTTAAAAATATTGCGTAAACTGAGCTTGAACATAACGTGGCTGTTCCGGAAAAACCAAAGATGACCCAAAGTAACCGCCTTCAAACACAGGTGTCCAGTTTTCTTCATCGGTTAGATTAAAGACATCCAAGCGAATACGGCTCGCGCCTTGATTAAATTCATAGACAACATTCGCGTTAATGGTGAACTGTTCGCCAACGGTAACCGTTTGCAAATAATCCAGCGGGTAAGCGCCGGTCACCACCAAAGAGCCGCCAACCGACCAGTTATCGCTCAGCTGATAACCGCCAGCGGCGGACGTGCTCCACTCGGGTAAACCTTGCAAGCGCTGATTAGAAACCGCAAAAGCAGCCGAGTTAGGCGCCCCAACACCAGTGCCCTGGATAATATCGGGTCGCGAGTTATCAAAAGTATCGCTCACTTGCCGGGCCACTTGAAACGCTGCCGAATTATCAAACTTAGCCTCGAGCCAATTTGCCCCCACACTTGCCCAGGCGTCATCACCGCGATAAAACAGCTGCGCCTCAACACCGCGAGTGGCAATACCGCTATTGCTGCCATCGCGATTGCGCAAACTGCGGGTCTGCTCAAACGCGGCCACATCGGCGTACCAAGGCGATCCGGCCGGTGCGTACTTTACCCCCAGCTCGTACAGTGTGTTTTCGGTGGCAAAATTAAGTGAATCAATTTTATTATCGCCGCCCAATACCGTGCCGCCGGCCATACTGTTTGAGGTAGATTCGCTATAGCTGCCAGTGGCATATACCGCCAGTGCAGCGGTTGCACGGTAATGCAGAGTTGCCTCGCCAGCTTTAAGAAAGTCATTGTGGCTATCGCGCGCGGCTGTCACGGCCGCTGGAGCAATAGGGTCGCGAGCGGTTACATCGTACCAATCGCCGCGCGCCCCTAGAGTTAATTGCAGCCGTTCGCTCAACGCTTGTTGGTGCTGAATAAACAGCCCGGTTTGCACGCTGGTAGAGTCTGTGGTGTCCGATAAATTAAAGTCACCAAGCCCGTCGTTATTAAGATCGTACTGCGCGCCGGGGGAGACAAACAACCCAGGACGCAACTGCACTAAGCGTGCTTGCTGCTCGGTGCTAAGGGGAATCTCGCGGTTACTGAGCGGGCCGGTTAAGTCGCTGGGCAAATCGGCCTCTGTGCTGAATTGACTGTAACCCAGCACATCGTTGTAACGCACTGTGGCGCCCACAATGGTGTTGCGGTAATGCAGTTCTAAACGGTTTTCAAAGCTATCGGCACCATCGATAATCTCGACAAAACTGTTTTGCGCGATCTCCTCGCGCTCAAGGTGCTCATAGTAAGAGCGGTTTACCAAGCGCAGCGAATCGCCTAAATCGATGGATAACACCGAGTGCAGCAGCGCAGTCTTGGCGCCGTTAATATCATCCGGGTGCGTCATTACTGTACTGCGGGGAATTTTTATCTCGCCAGTGGGGCTAACAAGGGCAAAAGCCCCAGGTACTGTCGAGCCGTTGGGCTGCACACCTTGGCCTTGCACATATAAACCGTGATCAATCAAATTTTGTGTCGGACGGTTTATCCCAGCGTTATCGGTCCACTCGACATCGTAATATTCTAAAGAAACATTCCACTCGGTTTGCTCATTGGGCACAAGCCGATACGAGGCAAACAGGTTGGTGCTGTCTAGGCCCGCGTAGTCATAAAAACTACCCTCGTCTTTGTGCTCCACACTAATCCGCGCGCCCTGACGCTCGGGGTCGATGACCCAGGCGTAATCCAATTGTCCGCCGTACTGATCCCACTCGCCGGCACTAAGGCTAAAGCGCCCCTCGGATGCGGTTAAATCGGCGCGCTTAGGCGTGATATTAACAAACCCACCGGTGCGCTGAGTTGTGCCCAAAATGACCGAGGGCGTACCGCGCACGATATCGATTTGCCCCACCGAATTAAACGACAGCGGAATACCCAAGCCGTTGTTGCCCGCTTGGCGCCGCATGCCCGCCGAGAATAACTCTCCCAGCTGGCCACGGAGAGTGGGCAAACTGGGCGCGCCAAAGCCTTTTGCCTGAAAGGTATTGGGCGCAACTCGCTGCAATTGCTGCAAGTTATCAATCGCGGCCTCGGTTAACATGCCCTCTGTGATCGGGGTGATGGAGCGGCCAATATCGGCGAGTGTTTGGCCTAAACCAAAAGCGCCATCAATATCTTCACTGCGGATATTACCCATACCGCTCAGTGCCTCGCCCACCACCAACACGCTTTCTATGCGCTCTACTTGCCCATAGCTGGGCAGACTTGCCATTAACACTGCGCTGGCACACAAGCTGCGCAGCTGGGCTTGGGTGGGCCTATATGCCCCAAAATAAAACGTCATTAACGCACTACTCCTTGATTCGATAAACTTAACCGTACGATCCACTTAACGCTGTCCGTAGAGTTATTCTGCCGCGCTATTTAAACGCCAATCGTAGGGTAAAAAACGGTATTCAAGCTCATTGTTTTTAAGCTGTCGCTGCTGATTTTGATCAAGCTCCATGCTGTCGGCATAGCGTAGAAAAAAATCATTTAAGCTATTGCTGTTAAGCCAACCCTGCGAAAAATCTTGCCGATACCATTTAAAAATTGCCGACACTTGGAGCTCACCATCGCGGTATCGGTTACGGCTTTTATCGCGCAAAAACCGCTGGGTGCTATCCTCTAATTGCCACTCTAATTGCTCGGCGGTAAAAGGCTCTGGTCGCAACGCCGGGCAACCCAGTGAGGCGCAGTTAACGGCAAAGTGAATACGCGGTTCGTTAAAGCGGCCGGACTCGCGAATAAGCTGGTGTTCTAGCTCATCTAAGCTCCGCTCGGCCCCCAGCAAGTTAAAAAACTTTTGTTGCCAGGGGCTCTGCCAAAAACGACCAATGTCTTTAATAGACTTTACCGGATAATTCTCAAGCACAAGCTGCAAAGTAAAGCCGTTGTAAGCGTTGATTAAAAACGCCAGTTGTTGGCTTTTGCTCCAAGCATCAAAGCTGTGCTGATCAACCTCAGACACCTGCACCAAATATTGCGTTAATGTGTTTAAGCGAGCTTTTACTGCGGGGTAATCCACGCCCGAGCTGCTGCCATCTTCACTCCAACTAACACTGCCGGTTAACAGCTTGGCATAAGCGCTATGTTGATGATCAAACTCTGCGGCTAAGACACTCTGAGCACTCACTATAAAGGTCAGTAACCATAAAACTTTTTTCATCGCTCGCCGCCACGTTTCCAAGTGTGGAATTTTTCAAGCCACTGTAAAATTCGCTCGGGCTTATGAGCTTTTTTCCATTCGCCTGCCGTGTACTTATTGGCTTCTGACAACGTAGGGTAAGCGTGAATCGTACCCAGTATTTTATTGAGCCCAAGACCATGGCGCATGGCTAAAACAAATTCCGCCAGTAGGTTACTGGCCTCGGCGGCCACAATCACCACACCTAATATTTTGTCTTTACCCTTAGGCGTTAACACTTTAATGAACCCTGTTGTCGCACTATCGGCAATGGCCCGGTCCAGCTCATCCAACTCAAAGCGAGTCACTTCGTAATCAATGCCTTGCTCAATAGCGTCGGCCTCACTCAGGCCAACACGAGCCACCTCTGGATCAATAAACGTCGTCCAAGGGATAACGCGATAATCCACCTTGAAGCGTTTAAATTGCCCAAACAGCGCGTTAACGGCGGCATACCAAGCCATGTGCGCGGCAACGTGAGTAAACTGATACGGCCCCGCAACATCTCCCGCGGCATAAATATTAGGGTAAAGGGTTTCCAGATACTCGTTGGTCGCAACAGTGCGCTCGGTAACAACACCCAACGTTTCTAAGCCATAACCGGTCAAGCGAGCTTTACGGCCTACGGCCACTAGCAGCTGATCAAACGCTAAACGTTTTTCTTGGCCGTTGTGTTTTACCACCAAATATTTATCGTCGCCGTCGCGCTCACAGCGCAGCGCCTCATGCTCGGTTAGCACCTCGACGCCATCTGCCGTCATGACTTGATGGGCCAACTCGGACACCTCTTTATCTTCTTTAGCCATAATACGTGCGCCGCGCTCGACCTGGCTTACCTGCGAGCCCAAGCGCGCAAAAGCATGCGACAGCTCGGAGCCAATAGGCCCACCACCGAGCACAATCAATCGCTTAGGGGGTGCGTCTAATTCGGCAAAGCGATCCCAAAGCGTGTCGCTGGTCACATAGCCGACCTCGTCTAACCCCGGCAGCTCGGGCACTAATGGCTGAGCACCGGCGGCAATAATGATGCTACGTGTTGTCAGCCGCTGGGTGCCGCCATCGTTAAGGGCAATATCAACGGTCCAAGGGTCGACAATAGTGGCGTAGCCTTCCACGACATCTACACCTAAACTGGTATAGCGCTCGACGCTATCATGCGGCTCTACCTCTTTAATCACTCGATGAACACGGGCCATGACCGCGCGAAAACTAAACTCGGGCTGGGTAGCGGCTAAACCGTATTGATCTGCGTGACGCATTTGCTGCGCGACTTTAGCGCTTTTAATCAGGGCTTTACTGGGGACACAGCCATAATTAAGGCAATCACCGCCCATTTTATGAGCCTCGACCAGTGTAACTTTGGCCTTAACCGTCGCCGCAATATAGGCCGATACTAAACCTCCAGCGCCGCCACCAATAACCACTAAGTTGCGATCAAAGTGTTTCGGTTTTTGCCAACCTTTATACACTCGCTGACGCTGAACCAAGCGCACGATGGCTTTAGCGAGCCACGGAAAAACACCTAACAACGCAAACGATAAAATCAAACCGGGCGAGAAGATCCCGCCAACACTGTCGATCTCAGCCAGCTGTGTTCCGGCATTAACATACACAATTGTGCCGCCCAACATGCCCAACTGACTAACCCAGTAAAAGGTCCAGGTTTTTAACCGAGTAAGTCCCATCACTAAGTTGATAATAAAAAACGGAAACACCGGCACCAGGCGTAAGGTAAACAAATAAAATGCTCCTTCACGCTCGACTCCACGGTTAATGGCTTTTAGCCGGTCACCAAAGCGGCGTTCAACCGAGCCCCGCAGTAAAAATCGGGCCGCCAAAAATGCCAAGGTGGCACCAATACTTGAGGCAAAAGAGACCAGTAACAGGCCTTGGGTAAGACCAAACAAAGCGCCACCGGCCAGCGTCATAATGGCGGCCCCCGGTAAAGACAACGCCGTTACCAACACATACACAGCAAAAAAGGCTAATGGCACCGCCAGCGGGTATTGGTTTAACCAAAGGTCAAACTGAGCTTGGCTGTTTTTAAGTTGTGCCAAGGTTAAGTAGTCATTTAGGCCTGTGGCAAAAAAAGTGGTGATTAGTGCAATAATAATCGCCACTATTAATAAACGTTTCATACGGTATCCCGTTGCGTTGGTCTTGGGCCCATTTAGACAAATAGGCCACGTTTGAGTAGTAGTCGCGCTAGATTCGATTTTCTTACAAAAAAATTTAATAAAATTAAAAACAATGTGTAACCGTCATTAATAATAGACACTAAAGCACAAAATAATTGACTGTTTTTCATCCAGCCCTTACTGTACCCCACCGTTAAGCCCCCAAAGCTACTGCGTTAGCAGCTGGGTTAAAGGTTGATAAATAGTGGGGGAATAATAAATAAGAATAGAAAGTGACCAGAGCGCTGCGTTACGCTTTTGGCTCGTCATCGGGGTTAGGCTTACTTTTATAACGTTGCGCGGCCTGGCTCAAAAAATCTAGCTGCCCATCAAAACGGCGGCAGGCACTGCACATCATGGTATGAACCCGCAGCGCCATCCGTTCAGTCGCTGATAACGGACGCTCTTTTGATTCAGACATTAAGCGGGTTGCTCGACGACAATTCATCATAATCAGTAGCTCCTGTTAATTTTACGGACGGTTCACCTTAAACCAGTGCTCTTCTAGACAGCCACGCAACCTGAGCCGAGCGCGATGCAACAACACATGTAAGTTACTAACACTTAAAGACAAAGACTCGCAGATTTCATCGGCGCTAAGGCCAATAAATTCGCGCATCATAAATACTCGCGCCTGCTGACCTGGCAAATGCTCAAGGCAAGAGTCAAATACTCGCCAAAAGTGCTTATCCTCTAGCGCCTGATCGGGGTTGGGCCACACGCCGGGGCGTTTACCGGCAGACCAAAGACCAATAGCTTTAAATGGATCATCTAAATCGCTCGGGGTATCGATATCCACCGCTTCGCTTGTAAGGTGTTTTTGGCGACGAAAATGATCGGTGATCTTATGCTTTAAAATCGCAAACACCCAAGTCTTAAACGCCGCCGATGCGGTAAAAGATTCGGCATTTTTCAGTGCGCCGGCTAAGGCCTCTTGCACCGCATCTTCGGCCGCCGCAGTATCTGATATTTGCAACAAAGCAAAGCGAAACATTTGTCGCCTTAAATCATTTAGGTAATCCTTATCAAGCAATAAACTTTTAGGCTCAGTGGATAAATCCATGGTCTATTCTCATTAGTAACTAAAATTTATTGCTGCACGCCAGCAAACGGCTAGCACCACACAGCTTAGCGCCTTATAGTTTGATCGGCGTCGGTAGCATCAACCGTAGGTGGGGTAAGAAACGGCTGGATCAGCATTTTATCCAGCCGTAAGTCGGCCGGCTGACGAAACGCCTCAATCCCAATAACCATCCCCAGCTGGCCAGCGCTTGGCTGCTTGTTATAGGTTGTAAATAACCGGTCCCACCAAGGTAAATTAAACCCAAAGTTACTGTCGGTCTCTTGGCGAACAATAGAGTGATGCACACGGTGCATATCTGGCGTTACCACTATGAGTCTAGCCCATCGCTCGGCCCACGCTGGCAAACTAACGTTGGCATGATTAAATATTGCGGTGCTGCTTAGTACCACTTCAAACAACAACACCGCCAGTGCGGGTGCGCCAAGGGCAATAACCACCATGATTTTAAGCGCAATCGACAGCAGAATTTCTACCGGATGAAAACGTAAGCCGGTGGTGATATCAAACTCTAAATCGGTATGATGCACCCGATGTAAACGCCACAACCAAGGCACCCCATGAAATAAACGGTGCTGAAAATAGATGGTCAAATCCAACAAAATAAAACAGACCACTACGGCCAACCAACTGGGGAGCGCAATCAGGTTAAATAAGCCCCAGCCACGATCTGCCGCCAAGTAAGCGGCCCCTACCGCCGCCAAAGGGAAAAACAAACGCAACACCAGTGTATTTAACACCACAATCAGCAAGTTACTTGGCCAGCGCTGCCAGCGACTAATGTTCTGTGGGCGAAAACCCGCTAGCGCCTCCCATAGCGCCATCGCCAATAAAAATGAGGCAAACACCCCCACTCTAATTAACGCCTCATGTGACATGACAGTCGCCCCCATTTAACACTCCAGTGTTTACCGCAAACCTTAGGCAATAATAGACTTAGCCTCTGCGGCAATAACATTAAGAGCCGACTCGTGATAAGCACCGCGCCCCAAAACCCGAATGGCCAACGCCAACGCCAGCATCGCTTTAGCCTTGGATTCCGGTTGAATATCTTGCCTAATCTCACCGCGCACCTGACCAACTTCTATGCAGCGCCGAAAAAAGCCTTCTATTTCTCGCAAGCCGTTAGCAACGATGGCGTTCACCTCGGCATCGTGCTGTTGAGCTTCCAACACCGTATTAAACAAAAAACAGCCTTTGTGCTCGGTATCTTCAACCGTGCTAATCACCAGATCATCAAAGAAACGGCTAATGGCCTGGCTGGGTTGGTCTAACGCCTCAAGCTTGGCCAATGTGGTTTTTCTGTACTCTTGGTCGTACTTAAGCAGCGACTTTACAAACAGAGCTCGCTTGCTGCCAAAAGCATTGTAAAGGCTGCCCCGATTAACCCCAGTTTCTTCGATAAGGTTAGTAATAGACGCCGATTCAAAACCTTTGCTCCAAAACACCTGCATCGACTTTTCTAGCGCTGTATCTACATCAAACGACTTTTCCCAGGACATATTCTTACCTTCAACATCAACCAACAAGCAGCTTATACCGATCAGTATAACAAAAAGCTTACTAAACCCCCACCCTAATAGCCAAAACACTATAGTTATAAGGGTATTAACAATAAGACTAAAGGCCAGCGTTGACCGATCAGTTTAAACTGATCTAGACTAGACCAATCGGTACAGACTGTTACACAGCCAAATGGAGCTGCCTCCAGACGCTTAAATTTACCCTGCATACCGAGACAGCCCCCTTTAACCCACTCAATTTGAGGCAAGAACATTGAATAGCGGACACACACCCAACAATCTAGAAAAACCATTAGCACGCTCACTGCTGGTATTACGCCTTGGCATATTTGTGGTTATGCTGCTGTGGACCATCGATAAGTTTGTTAATCCCACGCACAACACTGGGATATTGAGCGGCTTTTATGGCATTGATTGGCTGTCTCACAGCTCCTCATACATCATTGGCGGCCTCGAACTGATCCTTGTCATAGCCTTTGTGTGCGGCCTTTACCGCCGCTGGACTTATGGCACCGTTCTGGTCATTCATGCCATGTCCACGTTTATCTCTTACAAACAATACCTGTCGCCTTTTGATCACATGTTGTTTTTTACCGCATGGCCCATGCTAGCGGCTTGTCTCGCACTATACTGGTTAAGAGACTGGGACAACTTACTGGCCTTTGCTCAACGCAAAAAAACCAACGCCTAAGAGCTTTACGTGGGTTATTAGTAGGGACTTTATAAGTGCGGGTTATGAATAAACAGCCGTCCACCCATTACACGGCTGGCCCGCCGCTACTTTACGACACGCTAACGCCCGGCTCGATTGAGCGGCTAACCACCCCCCAAACGGGCTACGGCTACAGGTAAAGATTCGGAGTCTAACGTGTAAGAAGATCGGCCCGGGCTCGACTAAGATGCACAACATCTATTAATGACTTAACCCCCAAACAAACAGAAGAGCATACTCATGAGTAAAACCATACTGCTAGCTAGGCCCCACCCCTTTATTGTTACCGAGATGAAACCTATTCTAGAAAAGTGCGGCTACAATGCGCTAAGGCCAGAAAGCGTGGCCGACTTAGATGCTTATGCTAAGCGTTGCGATGCAGCCATCATCTCTTTAGCGGTTTACTCGGACATCGAAGCATCCGCCGAAGAAGTGGCGGCCAAAATACGTCAAGCCAACAGTAAAACCCCCATTATTTTTGCTTCACTTTTATCGTTCGACCGAGCTGAATTTATTATTTCTCGGCTACTACAAGCACTCGGCGTTAGCGCCAAAGTTGTCGGCACCTCAAACTCAACCGACTCACACCAAGCCGTCGCCTCATCGGTGCTTTATCTTGCGAAAGATGACCTAACAGACCCAGCTTTACGTGCGCGCGCCGAACAGCTATTACGACGCTACATTGGGTAACGCAAAGTCATTACAGCCATGCACTGCTCAATATTTACTCAATCAAAAGCAAAGCACACAACAGATTTTTATACCCTAACCGCGCAGCATTTAGTAACCTACAAGTTACAAGTTATGCGCGGTAACCTATCTGCGCTTGTCACCCCTTTGGCAACAACAAGCATCACACAATAAAATTAATCAGATTAAACGCACCACGGAAGCCTATCTTAATGAATCGTTTTGGCCGCATCCTAATAAGCCGACAAATCGTTATCAACGCCCTACGTATCGCTTTAGTCGTAGGCACATTGCTTAATATCATCAACCATGGTGCAACACTGATGGACGGCCTACCCATCCCCTGGGGCCATATTGCCATGAATTTTATTGTGCCCTACTGCGTGGCCTCTTATAGCGCAGCCAAAAACAAAATGATGAATCAGGAGAAAAAATCCAAGACGATTTAAAATAAAGGGGCGGCAAAACAGCAGATTTTTTACCGCGCCGCTTAAGTAAGCAGCGCAATAGCAATAAATTTTTATTTATAGACGTGGGAATGCTATAACTGAGAGCGAGTCGGCAGGGATCTACTCAAATACAAATAGCTTTCGCAAAAGCTCAAAGCGCGTGTTTTTTTGCCGCCGTATCAAGTAACTCAAATTGACCTGTCGTTTGTGAATAAGCAATCATGTCAGAATCAAACGCATCACCAATATAGCCATGTTGCAATAACTCCTGTGGCGCAGCACAACGGCATTTACCCTTACCATCGAGCAGCCATATGGTATCCGCCAACTGTAAAGATAGTTCCAGATCATGACTGGAAAGAATAATCGTCGCCGCATTTTCGGCCGCATATTGTTTTAGCAGCAACATACTGGCAACTCGTCCGGGTAAATCCAGAAAAGCCGTTATTTCGTCCAACAGCATAACCGTAGGGTTCTGCGCAATGGCTCGGGCGATCATCACGCGCTGCTTTTCGCCATCGCTAAGATCATCCAAATAACGTCCGGCAAATGCCTGCGCCTGTGTTATTTTCAACGCGTTGTATACATGCTTTTTATCGGCATCATTCAGCTGACCTCGCCAACCTGTGTGCGGGTGTCTACCCATGCTCACAGCATCTTCCACGGTTAAGCCAAGACCAAACTGCCTCTCCGTCAAAACCACCGCGACCTGACGAGCACGCTCCACCGGATTCATTACATGGATATTCTGTCCGGCAATCGTTACCTGTCCAGCCAAAGGCTGCTGCAGCCCAGCCAAAGTGCGCAGTAGCGTGGATTTTCCGGTGCCATTACGCCCCAACAGGCAAACCAAACCACTATGGGTTTGGATATTCAGGTTCTGCAAAACCGAACCTTTTTCACCGAAATAACCTACGGTCAAATCTTCCAACTCAATCATGACTGTCGCCTTACAACGGAAGAAAATACCAACAGAAAAATCACCACAGGCGCGCCAATCATGCCAAGCACGGCATTGAGGTGAAGAAAATGCGCATCCCAAGGTAAATGCACGATCAAGTCAGCACTAAGAGCTAATGCAGCTCCAGCCAAAGCCGACAAAGGCAGCAATGGCAAAATTTGTGCAGAGCGAGAAATTGCGCGGGCTAAATGTGGAACAATAAGCCCGAGAAAAGTAATAGGACCGCAATAAGCTGTTACCGGCGCCACCAAAAGCACCACCGCCAACAAGGTAAGTCGCTGTAAGCGCGCCACATCCGTACCTAAACTGCGAGCATAAGTTTCCCCTAACAGTAAAGAGGTAAGCGCCTTACCGTTGTTTGCCGCCAATACCAAGCCTGCGCTTATCGGGAGCAACATCATCCCGATACTGTCGAAGCTTGCCGCTGCGAACGTACCATCAGCCCAACCTGAATAAACTTTACCCCCAACGCGGTTGGCAAAGTGGATGATTACGCTGACCAAGCCTTGCACAGAAAAGCCCAGCATCAACCCCACCACCAAAAGTGAAATAGTACTCACTCGTCGCGACAACGCCATCATCCCTAAAGCTGATAACAACACACCCAAGCCAGCAGCAAGCGTCAGGCTAAGACCGTCAAAAACCTGAATAAACCCGATCGCAGCCGGCCCCACAAAACCAGCAGCAGCTATGACGATGGCGACTCCAAGCTGCCCACCCGCGGTCAACCCGAGAGACCAAGCATCAGCCATCGGATTTCGAAATAAGGTTTGCATTAACACACCGCCAACCCCCAGAGCGGCCCCCGCCACAATCGCCATCAAAACGCGCGGCAGACGAATGTCACTAACAATATGATCGACGGTAAGATTGCCGGAGCTTCCAAATAAAGCTCCGACCACCTCTGAAAAAGTCAGTGCAACTTGCCCAACACTCAGAGAAACAGCAACCAATAGAAATAACACAGACGCCAGTACTAAAGCGCCAAGCTGCACGCGGTTACGGCTATTCATAAAGAGTCTGATCCGGTTGAATATAACTGAAGGAATCCTCGTCACGAAGCTCTGGGTGCAGCATGTGCACCAGATCCTTTAACACTAGATCTGGCCGAATGACGGCACCCTCGTAATAGTCATACGCATCCGCTTGTGGTTTATTCATGCCATCGATAGCGAAGACACAACCATCGCGATAAGCGCGAAACTGCATCAGCGTCTTCTCATCACGAAACGGCTGAGAATGGCTATCACGTAAAATGGCGCACTCGGCTTCTGCGCCACGCACAATCAATTGCTCTGTACCGAGTTTTTGAAACTCATCGCGCCTTGGGTCATCGGACTCTTGCAACAGGTTGCGGCCATTGGCATCGCGCAGAAACGCAGCCTCGGAATTGCGCATAGTAGCCATCCACCGACCGCTGCCGCTGTACCACGCAGAAATCACACTTGTGGGCGCAAAGGCGGCCGCTTGAGCCTTGAGCGTCTCAACATTCTCGGTGACCATCTTCACATAAGCTTTAGCCTGTTCGTCCCGCCCGGTTAACAACCCCAAAAGTCTGATGTATTCGACTTTGCCCATATAGTGCGGCTCGGAGTTCATAAACATAGGCAAGACCGGCACATCGAGCTGGCGAATTCGATCCATCTGATGGCTATGACTTAAATCCCCCATAGCCATTAGCAGCAAATCCGGCTCTGCACTCAAAAGTGCGTCGAGGGTCGGCGGCATATGCCAGCCATAACCAATCTGCGCGAGCTCTCCATCAAGCACTCGCTGACGTATAGAATCGTTATAAGACTTAGGCCCCCCCACAGCCACCAACCGCTCATCCACACCAAGTGCGGTTAGCATTGATTCGAACGGTGCCAAATTGACCGCGAGCCGTTCCACCGGCACTCGAATCACCTGCGCACCAGCAAACGCCCCCTCAAGAGGCGGCACGGTACTATCTGCGGGAACCAATAGCAGTCGCGCTCGCTGCTCCGGTCCTGCAGCCTCGCCTCCCCAGGTTGCAATACTGGCTCGAAGGTCGACTACCCAAAACTCACCCTGCCAAGCCGCACTAAACGTCTGTGCAAACTCAAGCTCTATGGGTACCCAGCCAGAAGGCTTGCCAAGCTCTGGCGCGGCCGCTTCACGAATACTGGAATCAGTATTTTCTCCACAGCCGGCCAGTAATAAGCTAAGCATAAAAATGCCAGCACTTACGATCCTCACCACTGAAACTCCACGCTCGCGCGCAGCTCGCGCTCAGCCCCAGGAACTGCGTAAGTGGGTACAGTTCGATCGCCAAAATAGAAGTAGTAATCTTCATCTAAGGCATTAAGCGCGGTCAGCTTAATTGTCGCACCCGGCCACCAAGACGGAAAAATACTTGCTCCCAAAGTTAAAAGATCGTAGCGACCACCGTCGACGCGGTTATCTTGAGTAATTTGATAATCATCGTAAAACTCGTAAATCGCACGCACCTCTAACCACGATGCCAAACGATGATCATAGGAAAGATAGAAAGTGTTCTCAGCCACACCAACCGGAGTGGTACCGGACAAATCAATTTCAGTGCCGTAGCTGTTAATAATATACTCATCCCATTCTGGGTTGATATGACTGGCAGCAATACCCAACCGAGCGTCCGGCGTCAACATATAAGACAACGAAAACTCCACACCTTGGCTGTCGTACTGCTGGCCATAAGTAATTAAATTGGATGGTTGCGAATAGTCGTTCTCTGCAGCCGGATTGGGAATGCTTGAGCGCCGGTCTTGCTGAAAAGTTTGGAAAACCGCAAGCTCAAGCTGCATACGCTGCTCAAGCGCTGTCGCCTTCCAACCCAATTCATAACTGTCAATCGTCGTCGGCTTATTTTCTAGACGCGCGTAGTTAGCCGGATTCCACTCAAAGATTGGACCAAAGTTAGAGTTAAATCCCCGGCCGTAAGAAAAGTAAACATTCCCCACACTACTGTCCCACGACAATGCTACTCGCGGCGACAAGGCATCGGTATCACCACTTAAGTCACCGCTGGCGCTGGAACCCGCCACCGGCTCAAAGGATGCGTCGCGCTCAAAAGCGTCGTAACGCAACCCCAGCGTAAGAGTCAGCGATTGGCTAAGTGCAATTTCATCTTGAACAAATACACCCCACGCAGAGTTTTCCACCTCGTTATCACTGAACGGCAAATCGACAACAAAACAGGGGTTATCGCGGTTGACTATTTCGCCGGTAGAATAATCGACTTCGATAAGAAAAAAGCTAAACCCACACGCCGCGGTAAATCCGTTTTGACCCGACCACATATCCAGCGCGGTGGAGCTGGCGTGATCCACACTAACACCTGCCACTAAGTCATGATGATCATTATGCCAATTCACACTGCCATCAAAAACCACAGCGTCTTGAGTTTTTTCACTGCGAAAACCATTAACCGCGTAGATATTTCTCTCGGGCGAAAAGCCAAAAGAGTCATAAAAGTTAAAGGAGTTTTCACGCTCACTACGTCGCAACTGCAAAGAACTTGTCAGCGATAGGTTTTCATTAAAAGAATGATCAAGCTTTAGTGTGCCGACCCATAATTGCTGATCGTCCTGAGGCTCACCAAACCCGAGAAACGCGGTGCGCCCGCCGGCCACCGGCAGTACGTTGCCAACATTATCGAGCGGCAGACCATTAGGAGCCTGCTTTTCGGCATCAAAATAATTTAAGTAGGCGGTTAAATCTGTCTGCTCAGCAATAGGCATTTCCAGCTTGCCAAATAAATTGATTTTGCTATAACCACCCTGTTCTCGCCAGCCATCGTATTCGTCGATCGTTGCATCCAAAAGCACACCCGCACCATTGCTCAACTGACGCGTCAGAGAGCCTTGACCACGAAAGTAACCATTGCTTCCGCCACTTAACGATAACCGAGTTTCATTTTCATCCACCGCTTTGGTCATGTAATTAGCTAAACCGTAAACAGCCCCACGACCATACAAAGTAGACCCAGGTCCTTTAACCACCTCGATTCTATCGATTACGCTATATGGAATCTGGTCTAATGGCGCCTCTTCGAATACACCCACGTAAGGAATACCGTCGATTAGCGCGAGATAACCATCAGTTCCCGGAGAACCGCGAAAAGAAACAAACGGATAGAGATCCCCCCCACCCTCACCACGCCGAAAAGACACCCCTGGGACACCACGAAACTCATCGGTTCCATAGGTAAAGCCATTTTCCTGCAGCGCTTCCATTTCTTGCACGCTAATAGACATCGGGGCATCTTGAATATTCTTTTCAGTGCGAGTTGCCGATACTATTATCGTTTCGATGGCACTCGAACTGCTCTCAGGCACATCAGCGAAACAAATACTTGGCATAGCCAGTATCAAAACCAATTCCGCCAACCGGCGCGTTATCAAAACTTTCTTCACCTTATCTCCTTAGTCATTGAACGTATATGCAGCCCCACCGAAGAACTTCAGTTAGGATAAATCAACCCTACAATCATTATGTTATAACATAACAAAAACAATCTCCAACACAAAAGAGATTTAGCCGCCGGGATCATCACTCAATCGAGCCCTAGCCGCCAGGAACAAGCCGTTACCACCGACTGGCGATTAAAGATGAAACCCGTTAGACGCAAAAACCGTGCATAAGCTGAACGCGCAAAATGCGCCCGGAACCATTAACAAAGACATTCAGGACACTAGCAAACCCACAAAGCCAACCGTGGAGGAAAGCCCCACACTCGTAACCCCGAAGCTGATAACCATTGACGAGCCTTCAATTACGCGATATGTTATGTTATAACATTACGAGCAATTTACGTAAGGACACCAATGAAAGACGAAACCGCAGCTTTCTGCTCAGGCTTGTGCCTGATTCACTGTATTGCCACGCCAGTCTTACTGTCGCTGGGAAGCCTGGGACTGATAGGAAGCATTTTCACCTCCGAATGGTTCCATGCAGTGCTCTTTGCCCCCATTGCGATACTGGCACTGGTAAGCCTACCCAGCGGTTGGAAACGCCACCGCCGCTGGCCACCTAGCGTCGCGGCCTTTACTGGTCTTGCTCTGCTATTGGCTGCGATGTTCGCACCGCACGAGGCAGAGGCCATCCTATCAATCAGTGGCGGACTGTTACTGATTGGCGGCCACCTCGGCAATCGTTTCCATTGCCGCCAAATGTCACAGGGCGAGGATGTCGCATGTTAACCAAACAACAGCTGTGTAAGGCGCCGGCCTCTGACTACATGAATGAAGCCCAGCGGGATTTTTTTAAAAACAGCTTGTTGAGCCTAAAACAACAGGCTCAGGCACATATCGAGACAATCAAACAACAACTGGCAAACCCGCCCGAGTGCAATGATGAAGCCGACCGCGCTCAGTACGAAGACGATATGTATCTCAACCTGCGGCTAGTCAATCGCGAACATCTCTTGGTGCGTAAGATCGACAGCGCCCTGCGTCGCCTACAAACCGGCGAGTACGGTTATTGTCAGGAAACAGGCGATCCAATTGGTATAGCGCGATTACTTATTCGGCCGACCGCAGAGTTTGGCACGGACTCTAAAGTAATTAATGAAGAGAAAGAGAAGTTCTATGCAAGCTAAAACAATCAAACTGCCGGTCACCGTGTTATCTGGGTTTTTAGGCGCAGGTAAAACAACTGTACTGAACCATATTCTGCACAACCGCGACAATCGCCGAGTGGCGGTTATCGTAAACGACATGAGCGAAGTGAATATCGATGCCGATTCGGTGAAAAGCGATATCACCCTTAACCGTAGCGAAGAAAAACTGGTAGAGATGAGCAATGGCTGCATTTGCTGCACTCTGCGTGAAGATCTACTGCTGGAAGTGCGGGCCTTAGCCGAATCGGGAAAATTCGATTATTTATTAATAGAGTCAACCGGAATCTCCGAGCCTTTACCGGTAGCCGAAACGTTTACCTTTGCCGATGAAGATGGCGTCAGCTTATCCGACATCTCTCAACTGGACACCATGGTTACCGTAGTAGACGCCGTCAACTTCAGTGCCGAATACGAATATGCCAAAGACTTAAAACAGTCGGATGAAAGCTTAGGGGAAGACGACGAACGCAGTGTGACCGATTTATTGGTCGAGCAAGTCGAGTTTGCCGATGTGATACTCATCAGCAAAACCGACTTGGTCGATGAACAAGCGTTGCAGCAACTGCAAGGCTTGTTACGCGGACTTAATCACGATGCCGAGATTGTGCCCATTGCTAACGGAAAAGTACCAATCGATAAAGTCCTTGGAACTGGTCGGTTTGATTTTGCACGCGCGCAGCAATCGCCCCTATGGTTAAAAGAAATGCGTGGTGAGCACACACCGGAAACGGAAGAGTATGGCATTGGCAGTTTTGTTTACCGTGCGCGCCGGCCTTTTCATCCAAACAAGTTTTTCGATTTTATTCAAAACCCCGCCCCCACCGGTCGCCTAATTCGCTCCAAAGGTTATTTCTGGCTCGCCTCACGACCTGAACTTGCAGGACAATGGAGCCAAGCTGGCGGCATCGCCCGTTACGGAGCGGCGGGCATGTTCTGGCACGCCATACCAAAACAATACTGGCCAGAAGATGAAGACACCCTTAATTTTATTAAAGAAAAGTGGCAGGAGCCCTTTGGCGATATGCGCCAAGAATTGGTATTTATCGGTCAGGGGCTGAATGAAGCCAGCATTATTGAGCAGTTGGACGCATGTTTATTAAGTGATGACGAATTAATTGCCGGCAAAGAGTGCTGGAAAAAACTGCCCGATCCGTTCCCCTCATGGAGTGATGCCTAATGCAAAATACCGCCATGGTTTCAGCCACACACTTTAGTGTTAGCCAGAGCACTGATCCGGCTGTTTTTACCAATATTTACGATGCCGACATTAACCTTTGCGTATGGCAACGTGAGCTTAGCAAAGAAGTCACGCAATACAGTGACTTCTTACTCAATCAACACCCCTACGCGACAGAACTACGTTTATCCGGTAACGCTAAAGAACTGGAATTAGAGCTCGGTAATAATTTGCCCGCACACAACCAACAACAAAGTTTTATTAGCAATGTCGGCTTATTGGCCGAGATGCTAACTTGCCTGCTCGGGGCAAAGGCTGTGGGGCTTCGCCTATGTGTTGCTAGCAAAGCCACCTGCCCGCGCTTTCACGTAGACAAACTCGGATGCCGCTTAATTACCACGTATCGAGGTAAAGCTACCGAGTGGTTAGACAACGCCAATCTCGACCGAACCAAATTAGGCCGCGGAGCCAAGGGGCAGGACGACAGCAAAACAGGCCTTTACCCTAATTCGAAAATCATTCAGCAGTTGAACTTTGGTGATGTAGCTTTATTTAAAGGCGAGCTTTGGCCGGACAATGAAGGCAGAGGCATTATTCATCGTTCGCCCTCCCTGAACGAGAGCGAGCGTCGACTATTTATCACCATGGATGCGATCACGTGAAACTTTTTAAAAGCTTAAAAAACGCACTTTGTCAGCAACGCATGTTCGCCGCAGCAACAGCACTAGCGTTATCAGTACTTGCAGCGCCAGCTACTGCGGCAGGCATGCAAGCTCATGCTCACGGTGTAGCTCAACTCACTATCGCCATGCAAGGCGATATCATGGAAGTGGCATTGGTATCGCCGGCGGCCAATATTGTTGGCTTTGAACACAAAGCCAACAATGCACACGAAAACGCTGTCGTTGCTAAAGTGCAATCACAATTAGAGCAGCCGAGCCTGACATTCATCGGTGGCGATTGTGATCTGCATAAAACAATCGTTGATATCGATGAAGTTTCACCGCCTCATTCTGATCACAGTCACGAACATCATGAGCGCGCGCAGAAACACGCTCAAGAGCACGCAGAGTTAGATAACCACAGTGAGATCAGCGCTCAATATCATTATCGATGCACAGCTAACGAGCGTCCATCCAAGCTAATCGTTGGCTTATTTAACACATTTGAAGGCATTGAGAGAATCGACGCTATGTGGATTCAACCCGCGGCGCAAGGTAGCGCAACGCTCACCCCAAAAAATACAACAATCGAGTTTAAATAATAACAATGAACGCTGTTGACAAGATTATCGATAAAGCAGAGCAAATCTGCCTAAACCGAGGCACTCGGTTAACCGCCAAACGCAAACAGGTACTGGCGGGGTTGATCGAGTCTAACAAAGCATTATCGGCCTATGAGCTTATCGACTTTTGCGAGAGCCATTATGGCGACACATTCTCGGCCATGTCGGTATACCGAATATTAGAATTTTTAGAAGAGGAAGGATTAGCGCATAGATTGAATATCGCAAATAAATACGTGGCCTGTGCTCATATTAACTGTGGCCATACGCACGAAACACCGCAATTTTTAATCTGCCGAGAGTGCAGTAAGGTTCGAGAAATAAGAATTACGCCAGATGCGATCTCGAACCTTAAAGACAACGCTTCAGACGCTGGCTTTATGTTAGTGACCCCTCAGTTTGAGATGAGTTGTATCTGTAAAGATTGCGCCCCCCAACAGCCTAACTTATAACCCTTCGATCATTGCGAAAATTACGATCAAATAGGATTTTTCATGAAAACCGCACAAATAGTGACTGACAAATTAGCAATAAGTTTATCAATGGCTTGCGCCATTCACTGCCTCGCCTTACCGCTCATATTGGCATTACTTCCCAGTCTGGCCGCCCTACAGCTTAACCACGAAACCTTTCATATTTGGATGCTGGCAGCAGTCATTCCCACCAGCATCTACGCTTTAACCTTAGGCTGCAAGCAGCACCGACGAACTCGAGTGCTGGTATTAGGCGCTATTGGATTAACCAGTTTAGTTCTAGCAATAGCGTTGGGAGAGGCACGTATCGGCGAGTTTGGTGAGAAAGCATTAACTCTACTGGGAGCAACTTTTGTAGCTACTGGGCACTTAATTAATTACCGTTTGTGCCGCGCGGTAAAAGTAAATGAATGCGCTTGCCCTGGCGATCGAGCTCGGACGTCATCATGAAGCGAGAGTTTTTTATTGGCCTTGAAGGGCACAGCCAAAATACACCATTGCCGTTACCCGAGCTGATTTCACAACTGGCGTTCAACCGAGATGGGTTAATTCCCGTGATTACCCAAGATGTCCACTCAGGCACCATTTTAATGTTCGCTTGGATGAATAAAGATGCGTTAGAGCAAACGCTAGCAACCCGTTGTGTTACTTACTGGTCTCGCAGCCGCCAACAGCTATGGATCAAAGGCGAAACCAGCGGCCATACACAACGTTTAATTTCAATGTCATTTGACTGTGACGGTGACGCCGTATTGTGCAAAATCGAACAGGAAGGTGCCGCTTGTCACACAGGACGAGCATCGTGCTTTTACCTGGAGGTGGAGCAACAGACACAGAAAGTCTGGGTAACCGGGGGCGCAGGCCGCTCATGTGAAAAACATTAGCCGGTGACGACTGAGCTTAGCGTCAGCCGTACCACTTCTTTAAATTTTAAACAAAACCAAGAGTTCATTCATAATGAATATCGCAACAGCATTGCCAGATATCGCCAAATCCCGTACCAAAGCAGCCAGCGGCTGCTTGCAATGGGTGGGTATGGAGGGTATAGCTGTACCACTTACTCTGGATAGCGGCACAAGCCAACAACAAACCATTGCGGCCAAGGCTAATGTGTATGTTAGCCTGGATGACCCAGCCGAGAAAGGCATTCACATGTCTCGTTTGTATGCGCTTCTCAATCAACTGTCGAGTAAATCTTGTGATAAAGCTGGTCTCGATTCTCTATTGCAGAATATGGTCACATCACAAACAGGAATTAGCCAAAACGCAAAATTCGATGTGTGCTTTGATTATTTGATGACTAAGGATTCGCTTTTAAGTAACGAAACCGGCTTTCAGTCTTACCAGATCGAGATCGGCGGACAAATCGTTAACGGTAAATATGACTATCGCCTTAAAGTCACTGTGCCTTACTCCAGCACCTGCCCTTGTTCCGCCGCACTGGCTCGGCAGCTACTGGCCGACGCCATCGATACACAATTTGATACCGTCAATATCAGCAAACAGACATTACTCGACTGGGCTAAGAAAACCAGTATCGCCACTCCCCACAGCCAACGCTCTTACGTTTATCTTGATTTATCACTCGGCGATAATGCATGGCCATCTTTAACATCGTTACTTTTACAGTTTGAAGATGCCTTGGGGACACCAGTACAAACTATGGTAAAACGCCGCGATGAACAAGAATTTGCCCGTTTAAACGCCGAGAACTTAATGTTCTGCGAAGATGCCGCACGCAAAATCAAAACGTTGTTAGAACATTCCAACTGGATAGAAGACTATTGGTTTAAAGTGGAACATCAAGAAAGCCTGCATGCCCATAACGCCGTGGTTATAGATTCCAAATTTCACAATATTAATGAGGTCACCGCTACACTATGAACACACCACAAAACACCAGCGATGAAATGACAGACTCGTGCTGCGCCAGCTCAAGTTGTTGCGCACCTACAGAGCCGGCAATGCGTAAAACCCCAAAAGTGGGGCGCAATGATCCCTGCCCTTGCGGTAACGGCAAGAAATTTAAAAAGTGTTGTGGTCTGTAGGTTAACGCTAAAAAATTACTACGGTTATGAGTAAAGCGAGTATGGTCGCTTGTTTAACGCTTCGACTTGGCGAATTAAATATCGATCAGCTGTGATTCTACGATAAAAGCTTACACTGAAATTTTCTAATGGCCATTGGGCGGGTAAAATAATCCAAACCTCGCCCCTCTGGCACAAAGCTTTATTTATGAATAATATCTACGCCGCTCCCGCAAGCATCCAGCAGCAAGCTTAGTCCTCTTCATACAGCTCCATTTTATCGACGACCATTTGATAGGCGGCCTGAGATACATCTGTTTCGATCAGCTCGACACTTAACGTACCCGACACCCAGTAAGGATAGTATAACGCATCGAGAATAATGCCCTCTTCAAACGTTGCGTAAATAACCTGATTGGGCGGTGGTGGAGGCAGGTGAATACAAGCACCAAAAAAAGGCACCAACAAAAACTCGGTAATACGTTGCTCATCGTCAAACCGTAACGGCACCACAAAGCCCGGCATACGTATCGCTTTACCATCAAATTCAGGCACGGTTGTCGCCGAACGTAATGCGCGGCTGTAAGGGTCATCTTGAGGCAGGCCCTCCCCTGCAGGAGGCATCTCATCGGCGACACCGCCTTCGGGCACCTCATCTATCCACTCGGGGCGATTGAGCAGTGCCTCCAGATCCTCGGGAGGCATCAAATCTGGCCATTCGATCCCCTGATAGTCTTTCGCCCAACCTACCGCGCTAAACAAACTCATTAGTAATAGCGCACACATTGACACTGTTTTCATGTAACACCTTGCTAGTCGTAAAACACACGTTATAACATAACTAATTCACCACAAGCGACCCAAAGTATGCTGAACGAACCCGCACTAAACATTAGCGATATCGAATACGGCCATAAACATGGACCGCGTTGGCGCTTGCCCAGCTGGCATATAGCCGCAGGACAAACCATCTTTATGCAGGCCCCCTCTGGGACCGGAAAATCTACGCTATTAAACGTACTGGCCGGACTTTTACCGGTCAGTAGCGGCGAACTAACCGTATTACAAGAGCCACTGCACCTGCGCCGCAGTGCCCAAACCGCTCAGTGGCGGGCACGCCAGCTGGGTATTATTTTCCAAAATCTTAATTTACTGGACTACCTAAGTTGCCTAGACAATATTCTGCTGGCCACACACTTTGCTAAAAACCGCGAGCCGCGCCTTGCCGACAAAGCTCGTGAACTTATGAGCCGGCTCAACTTACCGCAACAACTGCTGCATAAAAAAGCCTGCGAACTCAGTGTTGGACAGCGACAGCGAGTGGCCATTGCACGGGCGCTTATTAACAACCCTCGGCTAATTCTTGCCGACGAGCCCACCTCGGCATTAGATAACGATAATAGTCAGGACTTTTTAGCCCTACTGTTTGAATTAGTGCGCGAGCGAGGTTGCACGTTAATACTGGCCAGCCACGATCAAGGTCTTGGTAGCGCTTTCGATCAACACATAAGCCTGCACGAGTTAAGCCAACCATTATGATGTTACGCCTTGCCATAAAAAGCCTAATCAGTCGTCGCTTTAGCGCGCTTGTCTGCATCAGCATGGTCGCCTTAAGCGCTATTGCCCTACTGAGCGTAGACACCCTTTACCGTGGCACCCAATCGGCCTTTGGCCGCAGTGTACAGGGCATTGATTTAATTGTTGGCGCACCCACCGGCGATATTAATCTACTGTTATTTTCTGCTTTTCAAGTAGGTGCCCCCAGCCGCGAGCTCAGTATGGCTACCTTCACTCGCTGGCAACAGAACCCCAATATTGCCCGCGCGGTTCCACTGATGCTGGGCGACAGTCATAAAGGCTTTCGGGTCATTGGCACCGATGCCAATATGTTTGAACATATACAAGCGACCACTGGGCATAAAGCGTTTGCCCAAGGCCATGCCTTTAAACATGTTTTTGAAGTAACACTGGGTTTTGAAGTGGCGCGCAAACTGGATTACCACCTGGGTGATGAGCTTATCCTCAGTCACGGTTTGGGCCATCACAGTTTCCAACAGCACAAAGCGCGCACCTTTACCGTGACCGGCATCCTTGCGGCTACCGGCACCCCTATCGACAAAACGCTGCAAGTTAGCCTGGACGGCATCGAAGCCATACATTGGCCCCCGGCCACACTGGCCACCCTAGCCGCACAGCCCAACATTGGTGAGAACCCCGCGTTAAAACCCGACAGCTTAGCCGCGTTCTATTTAACCTTGAGCAATAAAGTACGTACTTTTCAGGTACAGCGATCCATCAACCAAAGCGAAGATGAACTCGCCCAAGCCATACTGCCCGGGGTCGCCATCACTCAGTTGTGGTCTATGCTCGATTGGATAGAAGCGGCGTTACTCGGACTAGGCTCGCTGGCAGCACTGATAGCCATCATAGGCGTAGGCAGCACGTTATTAACTCTTTTGGATAAACGCATGGATGAGTTTCAACTACTGCAAACTCTAGGTGCTAAAAAACGATTTATTTGTACTCTTTTAGCGGTAGAAACAGCAACCTTAGTCACGCTTGGTATGTTAGCAGGGGTTGCTCTAACGGTAATGCTAGAACGAACCCTACTGGGCATAGCACAAAATCACTGGGGGCTGTATTGGCCGCTGGACATTAATTGGCTCTGGCTGGGCGGGGCCATACTAACACTGCCCCTGATAAGTGGGTTGCTGCTTGCTGGCGTTGGAGCATGGCGGCTGCGAAACTGACTCTAGGCAGTATTTATAAATCTGTGTCACGTCTCGACGCGGAGTAAAGAGAGCGTTGAGTAAAAAATATTTACACCGTTTAGGGCTTGGCTCATCGCTTGAGTACAATGAGCGAACAGAAATATTTTGTGAGCCAGCCGGCAACCTCTGCATGATGAACGCCTTACAACCTGCCTCAAAAAACACTTGGTAGCATCAAATATAGTAACTGGATGGTAGTTTTTATGCGCCACTAGTGGCAGAATCGAGAAAAAGGAACAGGGAGCTAACAATGAAGTGGGCTTTTGTGGATTATGAGAATATCGGAAGTTTAGGGAAGGTAGACCTCTCCAGTTATGCGCGCGTGATTGTCTTTCTAGGTGCCAAGCAACCCAAACTCGACTTTACCGATACCAAATACGACCGCCCCATTAATTTGGTCGTCATTCAGCTCAAGGCAGTTCAAGCCAATAATTTAGATTTTCACCTCGCCTACTACCTTGGCAAGTTTGATAGCGAAGCCCCTGCTGGCGTTGCATTTGACGTTATTAGTAATGACGGTGGCTTTTCTCCCCTAATTGGCCATATCAAAACCAGCGGTAGAGCCTGTAAACAGGTAAAAATCGCTAACACCTCTCTTGATACGCAAAAGCTCATCGATAGCCTCATGGTTCGGCCTAAAGATAAGCGACCGCAGAAAGTGATAAGTCTTCGCAACCATATCGCTTCCCACCTTAGAATTAAGGGTAATGAAGTGGCGATTCAAAATCAGCTTAACCAATTGGTTTCTGCCAATTTAATTAGCCTCAACGCTGACGGTGTTGAGTATAAAAAGTGACTACTTCAACATTTCATCTAGAGTGCACACTTGTACCCTTAATAAAAGACCATCTCTGACATGTCAAAAAGTCAATCATCTGCAGATGCAGCCAAACATAGTGGTTCATCGATACAAAGATATAACTGTTCCGAGACACATTAACTATGAGATCTAATCTTTTTTCGCGCGAAGCACTTCAATTTAAAGTTAGTAAGGATAGCCTTAGGTTTAGTAGGTTAAACTGGAATTTGGTATTCAAACCAAGAGTTAAGTCATTTTTTGAACAGGCCATATTATCCTGCAATGAGGCTGGGCACCTTTCATTTTCTATTTTTGAGAGTTCCAACACCGAAAATGAAGGGACTCTTCAGCTTACTGCCCCCAAACAATATACTGGCATAACTGACTTTATTGATGAACCGAATCGAAAAAGCCCTTCATCTGACATTGAAAAAGGGGCAAGTTTAGTAGTAAGTTTTACCGCGGTAGGAACCGTGTTAATTTTAATTACACCCTACACCAGCGACAGACTGAACAGCAACGGGAAAAATATAATTTTAAAGAACAACCTACGCCCCGAACAATTGACAAAAAAAATTACTTACCAAGCATTTAAAAGACTTTTTTATTTATTTGCGATCAACAAGTGTTTTTGGCTATTGCTCTACGAAAGGACTTAGCCTACCCCGCCTAAGATTATTATACCTGCGAACTATAGACATTAGAAACCGAGAGGATTTAGTAGGAAAAATAATAATCTTCACATTTGAAGTTTTTAAGCTCGTCATTGCCGGGGGGATTGGTTACGTAATTGCAGCTTCAAACTAACGTAATATATTCACACGACCGATTAAAAACAAAGAGTATCGACATTAAATAACATCTAGGTCAGTCATGCATCTTACATATACCCTTAGATTTTTTACGCCTTCGTTAAAACCTAATTAAATTAAACACTCGACTTATACTCCCATGACATATTTAACATTAATAGTTTCTGCGATAGTGATTCTCGCCTTAATTGGTGGCATCACCGTTAAATCTAAAATTAGCTATAGGAAGCTTACAACCTTATTCACCAAGGCCGAGCGATCATTCCTCGGGGTATTAGATCAAGCCATTAGCGATAATTATCGAATTTTTGGTAAAGTTCGAATCGCCGATGTTCTGACCCCGCAAAAGGGAATGACCAGAAGAAACTGGCAGATTCTTTTTAATAAAATCTCTGCCAAACATTTTGATTATGTTTTGTGTAGAAAATCAGACTTATCTATAGTCGCCGTTATTGAACTAGACGATAAAAGCCATAATAGTAAGCGCACAAAGGCGAGGGATTCATTTTTAGAAAAGGCTTGTGCTAGCGCTGATTTGAAGCTGATTCGATTCCCTGCCAAAGCGTCTTATCAAGTTCAGGCTGTTCGAGATAGCATAAACAATGCTATCTCGCCTCCAGCCGATCAGACTTCCATTTCGGCTGGCCACAAGAAATAAGGGCCAAACCGACCTTTCGGCATAAATTGTCCACCTACCGATTTACCCTTATCGGTAATATAGTGTTTTCCGTCTTTTTCTTCTAAAAAGCCTTTATCGCAGAATATACCTAAAAGCTCGTCGGTTGTTTTACCAAGCTTTTTGGCAAGCTTCGACGTTGTTAGCTTTTCTACCTTCGACTCATCAGCGTTTTCTGGTTCAACCTCATCAGACTTAGGGATTCGCTTAAGGCTTACCCTCACCTCTTCGCTAACTCTTATAATTCGCTGGGCTTCTTCGTAAGCTTCTTTGAATGTATCCGAGTCGTCTTCTTTACTAAGCAAAACGCCCATTTCATTATTATTCACTTGGCTAAACTCATAGAGGTTCAGGCTGGTAATAATGCAAACGTCTTCATTTAAATAGCACTTGGCGTGAAGGTTTTTGCAGAAGCTTGTTCTGACGTAGGTTAACTCATTAAGCCAGTTTATCTCTTCTGGTTGAAGCTCGCTTTTACCGTAGACGATTCTCACGTCAATTTTTAATCTATTTTTATCGGTAATTAGCTCTTTAATTCGATCGTTAAGCTTTAGAAACGGGCTAATCAATATAACCCTGTCTCTTGCATCTTTAATTAGCTCTTCTAAAAAATAATTTGTTCCGCTTGTGTTTAAAAACTTTGCCATTTTATTGCTCCAGATCCTTCTTCCGTTTATTACCTGTACATTTACCCAAATATATTCCTGTGATGCTCCATCACGATCACAATAATTTAATTATTACATCTTTATTTATTGGCCGCATTAACCGGATTTTTCGTTAAATTACTTAACCTTTTATTGCTTTATCTCTGTTTACCACAACAGCCTTACTTTAGCAGATCCCCAAGCATGGTATAGCCCATGCGCCCAAGGTAGGTTGCGCCCAGCTAAAGCCCACACATTTTTACCGTGTTGTACCTTGCCTATAGGAATAGCGTTATTTATGTATAAAAACCTTAGCGGTCAATACTTGATCAAAAATCAGCCAGGCTGACGATTGGTAATAATACTGAATATAAACCCGATTGTGGCTTATTGGCTATGGCGAATAAAGATCAACGGGGTAATTAAAAAAGGCCGGATAAACAGCAGAGGATGGAGCGTGAGATCAGGGAGGGTGAATTGTAAAACACTAAAGCGTTTTACAACCCTTCGGGCTTCGCTCGTTGCTGGGTCGCAATGAGTGAACTGGGGCGGTTCTGCGTCTTACCGCATAGCACCATATAAAAAAACAAAACCCTCGCAGGCAAGCCTGCGAGGGTTTTGTTTTTTTATATGGTAGCTAGGGGCGGACTTGAACCGCCGACCCCAGCATTATGAATGCTGTACCCAAAAAATGGTAGCTGGTGAGCTCTGCTCTATCGTTGTGTGATATTTAAACAACGGTTGGAGAGTAAAATGGCTAAGATCTATTCCCTAGTTTCTACCAAAGGTGGAGTCGGAAAAACTTCTATAAGTGTTAATTTGGCAGCGATGTTCGCAGATTTGCGACAGCGTGTGCTTTTAATTGATACAGATCCCGCTCAAAACCTGAGCAAATATTTTAACATTCCTTTCCCCGCAGATGCTGGCCTGACACAGCTCATTACCACAGTTGAGCCCGAAGGTTGCATCAGTCACACCGGCTTTTCCAATTTGGATATCATCGTTAATGATGATTCCAAGGGCGATAAAGGTGGCCCAATACTCCCCTTCTTACGCGAATCCAGTAGTCATGTATTGTATTTTCATTTGGCTGTTCAAAAACTAGCGAGTGAATACGACTACATCATCATCGACACCCAAGGTGCCATAGGCTTACTTCAAGAAGCCGTTATTTTGGCGTCCGATGAAGTGATCAGCCCCGTTGTTCCCAATTACTTAGACAGTACGGAATTTGTGACAGGCACAGTAAACATGCTGCGCTCCTTGTTGCCGGCCCCCGGCATGAAAACCACCATTGCCGGTCGTCCCTTGCCCACCTGCAACGCACTCATCAACCGGATGGGGCGCACCAACGATGCCCGTGAAATGGCGGATTGGTTGCGTAAAGAGTTCGACGAAGTCGGCGACGGCATGGTTCGAGTATTGAACACCATCGTCCCCGACATTGCGGCTTACAACAAAGCGGCAGGCCGCTCCGAGCCGGCACATCGCTTCGAGCCAAAGCGCCGCGGTAAGACGCCGAGCGCTCAAGAAACCATGCTAGAGCTCGCCTACGAGCTACAACCCAAGCTGACAGGACGCCGACCCTCCGACGTGCTCTCTGCGGTGGAGGTGTCGTCATGATTTTTAGAGCGGTAGCAGAATGCTGGGGCGAAATTGACGCAAACTCAACAGCTGGATATGTCTATTTTGTGGCGAGCAACCATGATGATGCCCGGCATCGTCTACACATGGCCTGCACGCTTTGGTTTAACGGCCACCAGTACGATGCCTATAACCTTAATTCCGAGCATGAGCTTTTCAGGGACAGCACTGACGACGTCTTTGAAGATGCCCATCTGCTTGAGGCTGGCTGTATTGGACAACGCGTTGTTTTTACCTACCCAGGCCACTCTGAAAACACCCAGTTAGCGCTATTTCTCCCGCCAAAAGAGCTGCAACGACTGGAGGCGGCATTCGCTAGAGCAAAAGCGTACGCCGAAAGTTACACCGAACACACTGAGACCATAGAGGGGTAATTCATGGCCAGTTCAAAAAACAAACCTGTCAATCTATCGGAGCGGCTAAATCGTCAATCTCGTACGGTCGATACGGTTAAAACAGACCCTACAATCCCGACTGAAGTCACCGTTACTTTGGACGAATTGGTGCCTAGTGAGTTCAATCCGCGCCAGTCGGTAAATCCAAAATACGATGACATCAAGGACTCAATCAAAGCACGAGGCATTGATCATCGTTTTAACGTCACTCGTAAGAGTGTTGACGATCCTTATCAGATTGCAGACGGCGGTAATACCCGTCTGCAGGCCTTGCAGGAGCTTTGGAAAGAAACCGGTGACGAAAAATTCTTTCGGCACCAAGTCACGTTTAAGCCATGGGTAGACGATGAAGAATCGTTAGCTGGCCATCTGGTCGAGAACGATCTACGCGGCGACATGAAACTCATTGAACGCGCGTTGGCCGCTAAGCGCTGGATTGCCTTAATTGAAGAGAAAGAAGGTAAGACGCTTTCAATGCGTAAGGTCTCAGAGCGCATGAAGTCCAAAGGATGGAGTATTGATCACAGTAATCTTTCTGTCTTGTTGTATGCCGTAGATGGATTAGTTGAGTACGTTCCTGACCTTCTCTGGGCAGGGGCTGGCGTGCCTACAGTCAAAAAACTTCGAAGTCATGAAAAAGCCTTCAAAGCCTATTGGGATTCACTCATTGAAAACGGCGAGCAACCCTCTGAGGAGTGGGAAACGTTGTGGCAAACAACGCTGAAAGAATTCGACGATATTTCTTTTGATTTCGATACGTTTTTTCAACAGTTGAGCATTAAATTTTCGGATGCTGTAGACGAACCTTATAGTGCTGTTAGCTCCGAAATTTTTAGCATTATGAACGGCGGTAAGCCTTCCGGTGTGAAGTCGCCGCAGCCTAACCACCCCATCGCGCAAGGTGACTCGCCATCGGCGCTTGGCGCGGTAGTGGCTGGTCACTCGCCGGCTCCCTCTCCCAGCACTGGCAGTAGTGAACAACCAACTCAGAGTGTCAACGGTCATACGCCCGCTGAGTCTCCAGCCAGAACAGTGGCCACTGAGACAGCGGACGATTTATCCTCCGCTAGCGCTACGCCCAGCGTGGTAGTCGGTGGTATTACAAGCACACAGGCAGAGCCAGAAGCTGCCATGCCAGAGCTAACGCTGGATAATTTGTTAGAGCAATCCTATATAGCGATCAGGGAGGTGACCGATGCCTATGATATCGGCCATCTGTTACTCCCGACATTTGGGGAATACGAAGGTGCACCCGGTATTGGTTGGTATATTCCGTTGGAGTTTTACGACGGCTTTGACCAAATTCTATCTGAGCTAACCCCGATACAACGACTCTGGACGTACTCGTTGCTGATCCCGCTTATCGGGATCGCACACGATTGCGAAATGTACGGTCAAACAGAGGTGGTCGCTACGATCAATGCGCTACTACCTAAGCGCTATGATCAGTTGTTGGACGACCATACCCTTCAGCAGGCTTACATCCACACATCAATGATCCGCACCTTGCCAGAGTTTGACGGTGTCGACCCAGCGCACGTGCGCTGTAAGCACGGCTTGTTGGCCTTTGATCGCATTTTTGCGGCCCTACGGCGGCGTTTTAACGATGATTACACAAGTCTGTTTTTGGAACCCAAATAGTTAATGCTTGCGCATGGAGGTATCGCTGTGGGGCGAGATAATAAACCATTAAATACTAAACAGCTGGCAACGCTTAATCGCGAAGCCCTGTATACCGCGGCCACGGCCGCACAGACATCAAACTACGCGCTTCTTAAAAAGATGGGCGTGGATGAAGCCTGCTACGACATGCTGAGATCTATCACCTTGCGGGCGCTGGATCGCATGAGGGACTTTCCCGCACCTTTGGTGGATGTGTCGTTTAACAGCAAGGCGCTGAGCAACTTTCTAAACCACCAGGTGAAAGAGCATACGGAAGAGTCGGATACCGACCGGTCAATCCGGTTAGGCATCCGACAGCCCATGCTTGCCAAGCTTACGGGCATTAGTCGTCGAGACTACGATCAGCGCAAGCAAGCGCTGGGCCTGCCTCCCCAGGAGCGCGGTCGCATTGAGTCTCTTACCGAAGCCGAAGAGCTAGATGCGTTACGTCAATGGGAGCAGATGAAAGAGTCTAGGATTGGAGAGCTGTGTAAGCTATGCACGCTCTCTGAATCTACCGGCATTGGTATAGACCGGTTGTGGAACGCGATCATGGAGGGCATCTGATGTCCGACTTGTCTCCAATCATTCAGCAAGTCTCGTATGCCGAGCAAAGTTTGCTACAGCAGCGGCGTACCGACAGCGGCGGTGCTAATAACGCCGGCAGCACCGGTAGCAGTATGGGCGTTATCTTCACGGGTAACTTTCATCACAGCGTCCCCAATCATTTAATCTTTGATGGTCAGTTGAGTCCTGCTGACAAGCTGCTATGGCAAGTATTGCGAGCTTTTATTTCAAACCCGAAAATGCCTGGCTATGTGCCTTCTCGCGAGGAGCTGAGTGCCGCGATGGTGTGTTCAGCGCCTACGGTGGCCAAGTCCCGAGCAACGCTTCGTATTAACCGCTGGATGACCTATTGCCGGACGGTGCGTGATGAGCGCCAGCGCTTCGTGGGTGATGTTTATCTGCTCCACGATGAGCCGTTAAGCTTGGCTGACACGCTTGCATTGGATGCGGGTTATATCCACTTTTTGGAGGCACAAGTCAGCGGTGCCAGCGCGGGCAAAGCTAACCGAAACCTAGCAAGCTTGATGTTAAGTCAAGTTGAGGCTTTGGAGTCAACCCCCAGAAGTCCAACGCAATTGGAGTCGATAGAGGACCGAATCAGGGAGGCGGCCTTTGGCGAACCTCGTTTCATCAAAACCATGCACGACGAGAGCCGTGTTAAAAATTTTAACACGGCTCAAAACGCCGGCAATGTTGAAAATAGTCACGATGAACTCCCTGAGTACGGTGATTCAGGGCCTTCAGGGGAGATTCAAGCGAGCCATGATAAGATTTTTAACACGGGTTCCGAGAGCCATGTTAAAAATTTTAACATGGCTTTTGATCAAAATTTGTCCGGCAAAGAAAATTTTTTACACGGCTCTGGAAAAAATAATTTTTTTAATTCCCGTAGTATTTGTAGTAGTAGTATTAATATTAATAAATATATTACTACGCGCGTACGCGATGAGCCCTCCGAAAACACCCAAATCAACCCGCTACCGCAATCCGAGCCCAGTGAACTCTTGACCGATTGCTTGGGCGGAGCCCACATGGGCTGGCTGGTCAGCGAGGCGACCCAGCCGATGTTGTTTCTCTGGGAGATCTACCGGCCCAACATCCCCGTCCTTGGGCGCCTGCTCCTTGGTTTGCCAGATCAAGCTCGGCGCGAAGTGGTGTACCAGCTCTTCGGTCGCATGATCTTCAACCTCAAATTCCCTGGCACCGAGCCCATTCACAACATCGTCAGTTTTCTTCGAGCCCTCGTTGAACGCCGCAAAGCCGATTCGATGATGCTCGATGAATGGGGGCAGCTGGTCAAAGAGGCTGTGGAAGACGGTGAACCGCATTTCTTGATTGGCCAAGGGGGTGCGAAGTGAGGATGCTCCCGAAAAGTGGGGTAAGTTACCCCAGTTTGAATCTGAATTCGATGCATCGGAAAAGTGTGGTCGCCGACCACACCCTGAACATGCTCCGGATGAATCCCGAGAGTGTTGTGCCCTACCCCACTCTGGAGGCTACCAATGCCTAGAGTCGAATTTGTCTGGCATGCCCGCACGAGTGGCAGTCAAGTTCCCATCCCTGGGCTGACCACTGGAATTTGGCATGGAGATAATCAGCCGCTTATCCAAGCCGTCTTGGTAAGCGCCACTCGCCTGCCTGGCAATCGATATCGCTTGGTGTTGTCCACCAGCGATCTGAGAATGCAGAAACTCAACCAACAATGCCAACACAAACTTATGCCAAACGGTCAGCATGGGCCTGACGTTTACGTGCGTTGCAATATCGTAATCGGTGAATGTCTTGAGAGTCCGCAATGAACTGTGAATACGTGAGAGATACTTACAAAGTGCCTGCTGAGATTGGACGGCGGGTATCGGTGGATGGAAAGCTAGGGATTATTGCCGAAGATCGTGGGCACCACCTTGGTGTAAATTTCGATGAAGACAAGCCTGGGATAGTTATCCCTTGTCATCCCACATGGCAAGTTGAATATCTAGAGTTCGGTACCGTTCGATCTGCCACCAAAAGTCAGCAACGCTACACCCGGTATCGTGAATACGGTGACGGCTTTGATAGTTTTATTGATTACTGCCGGTGGGATACCGATCCAGAGCGGCCATGGAATTCTTAACGTTCCACGTGGAATAAAATTTGAAAAAGTGACCGTTAGGTCACGGCACGCTCAGACGGTTGGAGAATGAGTATGGAGCAATTAAACCCAAGAACGCTGCGTGACATGGCAGTAGACTTGTCGTCAATGGCGTCTACCGCTGACGGTGAGTATGTCGAGGGCTACATACGAGGCGGTGCGGTATCGCTGATGATGTTGGCCAATAGTATTGAGCAGGGGCAGATTGAGATTACAGAAATTGAAGGTCACTTTGTGGAAATGATCAGTGACCGAAAACTTCAAAAGAAAATGCGCGAGTCTCGTTGGTGAGGCTGGTACAGATAATTTTAATGTAGGGGAATCAACCATGGACACTGATACAAACTCGGAAGTTATTTTGGATTTTGATTTGGATGAAAAAGCGCAAGAACGGCGTGAGGCTCGTAAGAGTCTGAATCGGTCGCACCCTGATGGCGCGGATAGCCTTGTGAAGCCTGCCTCAGTACAGGGGCGACCAGGACGGCTTGAAACCGGCGGTGGCAAGATCACATTGGAGACACGTCAAGCACACGCATTGTTTTATGGGCGCCGAGGCGACAAGGAAAACAACGTTTTTCCGATTGTCGGCCTGGTGCGCTTCGCGAAGAATATCGCAGAGATTTGGCATGCGTCCGAGAATGATGATCCCTATGCAGATCTGACGCTGCTGGAAATTGAAGAAAAATTTGAGGATGCCGTTGCTTTTATTAAGGCGCAGAAGACGCACATCGAGCGGATGCTGGAGAACGAGTTGCAAGGCATCGATATGCCGAACACTCACAGCGTCGATCCGGCTACGATGGATATTCAGTTTTACTCGCCGTGGGCCTATCGTGCGGCCATTGTGCTTACGCAATTTGACCGTGCCGTGTTATCGGCTATGACCGCTAAGAAAATGGGTCTCATGTTTGAGGATGATTGGGCGGCCAGTATCGTTAAGTGCTCATCCATGATTCGAGCGGTATTTGAGGCGAGCCGGTTGTGGGTGAACACCTCAGTCAAGCGCGATGATATGGCGGCGAACAACAAGGTGGCCCAGCGAGCGGTTAAATTGTACGGGGCACATAAGCCGGCGCTGCCGGATATGCCTGAGGATGTCTTGACGGGTGAGCACCGTGCGAAATTAGCGCCGCGCATCAGAACGGGTGAGAATGCAGCTCGACAAGATTCACTATCATAAATTTGACAGAGAGGAATATCGGTCACATGGCGGTCATCTCTTTAAAAGGCCTTTTAATGGATAAGGGCGGTCACTCGGTTGACCGCTGGCGCGATCAGGTTGTGCAGCAGCTTCATGTTGCCGACCAGACCGCGCGAAACGTTGTTAAGGACTGGAGTCGCTTTAACGGCCCTGGGAATGATTACATCACCCTATGTTATACCCAGAGAGGCGGAAGTCACGTTAAACGCTTTGATCTGCCTGAGGCGCGCGTAGGCGACCTACGGTGGCGAGTCATGATCAAGGGGCAGAAGTTTGGGTTTGCGCTTCACTCGTTTGTGAGGCTGACATCGGGTGTGCGCGAGCGAGTCGATAATTCCGCGAAGGTAGCGTCCATGATCAGTCACATGAAAACCGAATCGCCTGAGTTGGTTGAGCGAATGTACGCCTATGATGCGGTGGCTATGAGATTACGAGCTGAGATAGATTCGTATCAGGCCATCTTTAAATCGTTGGTAATGGCGCAGGTGTGGAAAGACGATGTTTCATGTCAGTCGTTTTCATTCGTCGATAGCAAAACAATTCTTCAGCGATCAGCCGTAAAGAATTTTGAAGTGTGATTTGTTTATAAAATTATTTGCACAAAGTAAGAACAATTTAATAGTTGTTCGGTATCGCACTCGCGTTATACTGAACCAACTTGCCAACAGTCCGACCGACTAAGCGAGTGCGCAATTTGCGGGGGTTCGCCCCCGTTTCTTTTCCCCCCTCCTAATTTGCACACCTCTTGTTCAGTTAAAAGCTCTAACCCGTTCATAATTTTAAGTATCCTCAATCCTCCAAAATTATATTGAGAGGATGTCCCATGGCGTTGAGCATATTTGCCCACGAAGGCAACGTAGGTTCTTTTGAGCTAAAAACGGTACCGGTGAACGGCGAAGAGAAATCCGTATTAAACATATCCTTCCGCGCTGATGTGAAATCGCGCGGTGCATCGGGAGATTGGGACAAAGATCAAGGCTTTTGGGTTGACGTTGAGTATTGGGGTAAGCGCGCTAAGCTTGTGGCAGATCTTTTGAAAGTGGGTGCTCGAATCATCGTGCTCGGCGAGCAGAGAATGGAGTCATTTCCATCCAATGATCCCAGCACACACGGTCAAGATATTCACCGCCTTAAAGTACGCGCGGATTCCATCTCGTTTTCATCAATGGGCATTGAGTCCATCCAATACAAACCCAAGGCTGGTCCAGCAAACTCACAGAACGGAGCGCTTCCTCAAGGCTGATCTCTCTATGAACCACATCGCGGGGGCAGGCGATGGAAACCAAAAACTTCTTGCGGAGTCTGCAAGCATTTGAACGTGATTTATTAAGGCTGCAACAAGTATCTCTGGATAAAAATGTAACGATCATTGACCCAGAGGAAAAGTTGTTTAACCGAATCGGGGTGATCAAATCATTAAAAATGACGAACACATGTATTTACCTAAACATTGAAGTTGGTTCAAAAGTTGGGTTGTACAGGTTGGAGCAACTGGGCGTATTTCGAACGCCCCTACATTAAACCGGCGATGATTATGAGATATGTATTACTGATAGCACTGACACTTTCTGTGTCGACCGGCTGGGCGGGACAAGATCCGGTGACCATCAAAACGGATCGATACACGTTGGCTTTAATGGAGCCGACACGCACTTCGGTTAATCCACTGCAAACAGTCGTTACGGCCGCTTTTGCCACGAACATTATTACCATCGGTGAAGCCGTCGATGAAGTCTTGGATGGGACAGGCTATCGCGTTCGTCGCAATGCCGATCAAACCCATCGGGGGATTTATCTTGATTCAATTCTGCTGAATCAGCCCCTACCGGCCGCACATCGTGAGCTGGGACCATTGCCGCTGATTGAGATCCTTCAAGTGATCGCGGGCTCCTCCTGGACGGTGAAGGGATCGGATCTTTCTCGGACGGTAACGTTCAGTTTGAATGACGCCGCCGCTCCTTTGGGATCGCTTTTGGATTTACTGGTCGATGAAGTCGATGACTTGGCTTACACCATGCGCGCGCCCACGGAGTATGTGAGCACTCAAGGATTGGCGGCTGAACACTATGAGCCCAATGCAACGACAAGTCGCCGAAATGAAGCTGGCAGCCAGAACGAGACTCGCCAAATGGGTGCCGAAATGGTCTCTGACGCGAATCTAAAGCATTCCCTACCATTACGTGAGGTTGCCGGCGCAATATCGCCAGAGAGCGGTTCTATAGCGGCTGAGCCCGTTTCGGCTCAAGCCGGCGGAACCGAAGTTGAGATCACCTTGCTTGAAGGTGAGAGTCTGGTGTCGGCCATCATGAAACTTCAGTCGGGATTTTCGATTGATAATGTTGTGTACAGCGTTCGCGATAAGTCGCTTGACATCAACCGTCTCACGATCAGTGACGACATCGATGTCAGTGAGGAGTGGGTTCATCGTCAGTCCATTGAATTAAACGAGTTATTAACGGGCTTTGTTGTGGCAGCCGGTGATGAGAACACCCTGATCATTACCGACAATCGGTCATTACTGCCCACCAATACCGTTGTCTTCGATGTGAAGCCTGGGAGTGTCCAAAGCAACGCCAAGCGTCTACTGGCCGAGCTGGGCTGGCAGATGCCTTTCAAGGATGGCTGGCAGGCCCAGGACTATCCCATTACATCGTCTTTCCCTATCGCGATATCAAGAGAAGATCCACGTCAGGCCTTCAGTGAATTGCTCTCTGAGTACCCGATTCAAGCGCGACTTAATCCAAGCACCGAAACCGTGAATTTCGTGCGACGTAATCCAAACCAGTAGGGGCAGATATGTTAATCCGACAATACATACAGCGCGGGCTGTTACTGATCTCAGCCTGTGGGCTATCGGCTTGCGGCGTGATGTCCTCTTTCGATGACAGTGAGGAAGGCATTAAAAGCGCCGAACAGAGAATATCAATGGCGGCAACAGACACGAGTGACGATGCCGCTATTTACGTCCAGCGCCCCGCGCCAAACCTCGAACCCATTAAAGAGCCCGCGGGGCCGGAGTGGGTAAATCAGCCAATGGCGCACGATGTGGAGGTTGCCGGACTGTCCATTGATCAAGTCATGGATTTGGTGTTAACCGATACAGGTATCGTCGCGCAGCTGGACTACAATGTGGATCCAAGTTTCCGAATTTCCCTCTCACACAAAGGCAGTGTGCGCGATGCCTTAAATAAAATCTCGTCCCTCACAAACTATTCCTATGACGTCAGTGACACTTCAGTCCATTGGAGTGCTTACGAAACTGAAATGTTCACACTACCGATTCCTCCGGGTGGTGATTACAGCTACATGGTCGGCAAAAAGAAGCCTCGTGATGATAGCGGATCCACGGGCGGATCAAGCGAATCGACTTCCATTGATACCTCCGCGTTCGATGTTGATCGTGACCAGTTCAGTAACACTCAGGCTGATGCCCTTAATCCCTTCACGGATGCCAAAACCACCATTGAGAGTATTGTTGGTGAGTACGGTGTTGTAATTCCGTCTAAATCCTCATCAACGATTTTAGTAAAAACAACGCCCGATCTTATGCGTACGGTGCGTTCGTATATGGGGCCGCTCATCAATGAGCTATCTGCGCAGGTGGTGCTTGAAGTCAAAGTCTTACAGGTCACTACCGAGAACAACGCAGAAGTCGGTATCGATTGGTCGGCAGTGAAAAACACCGCCAGCAGCCAATTAAACTTTTTTGGTGAATCTCCTTTTGGTGTGTTTACCAATGACGCGCCCATTGCTTTTTCAGGCAGCAAACAAACCGGGTCAAGTTCGATTGATGTATTGGTAAAAGCGTTGGAGCAACAAGGTCGTGTTTCGTTCGTCACAGAGCAGCGCGTTATGACCCGCAGCGGTAGCGTGGCTGAAGTTGAATTGGCGGACATCGAAGGTTACTTGGCCGCATCAAGGACAACGAATACCACCGACGTAGGAAGTACCACAGAGCTCATTCCAGGAATACTGCAAGGTGGCTATACGCTCTACTCAATGACTAAGGTGTTCGATAACGATCGCGTATCCGTTGTGTTAAGCAATAGCGGTTCTGAATTACAGCCAACAGAAACCATTGGTACAGATACAGACTTCATTCAGTTGCCTCGATTGAAGCGCAACCGATTCAATATTCAGCAAATCGTGAGTGATGGAACCACGGTGGTGGCCGCCGCCGTACGTCGCGAAGAAAACATGAGCAAGCAGGATTCGCCGATCAAGACGGGTTGGGCTTCAACGTCTGCCGGCGCCAAACATCGTGTGACCGATATATACCTCTTGGTTACCCCTAGAATTATCCGGGATATCTGAGGTTGTTATGGGTGTGATTATCAATAATACCTGTTACGTCGTGGGCGCTCAAAGAGAGCGAATCCCAGCGGCTCAGCAACGCGGAAAAATCGACAGTAAGGTTCAGCACTACAAAGCGATCTATGAGAAGAATTACCCTTACGCCTCGATGTACGAGCACCAAGGGTATTTGCATCTGGTGTTCAGTCCTGAGCAAGGTGTCTCCTTAGGAGACCTTGTTCGGCACAACGTTCAGGAAGATCGTTTCGTTTGGATTGATCAGCTAGAAGATGGCTCGCACCTCGTTGTCGTCCTCAATGGCCATGATTTGGAAGACAAACACTTCCAGCCGAACGAAACCGATCCATTGTTCTGGAGTGCCATCAATAAAGACCTTGCTCAATACACGGTATACCTTCACGGCGATTTACCAGAAGACTTGAAGGGCTTTCAGCAGTTTGCCCTGGATGAAAATCCTAAGAACGTTGTGAGCGATAGCCCTTTGATCTCCAATCTTACAGGATTCTCCGGGGCGACACTTTCCACCCTTGAAACCGCTATCAGTCGGCCTCGATCTGCTACCGGTCCGTTGGCGCTCGTTGCCGGCGTTACCGTCATCGGAGTGATAGCACTGTTTTTCTTTTTTTCGGCTGGCAAGGCTGAATCGGAACAGCAAGTCGTTGATAACTTTCGTGACTATCGTGGGCTGTTTGAAACCCCATCCGCGACCTCAGTGCTTAAAAGTACGTGGGAGACCATTGAGAACTTGCAGTTTATAGCGGGCTGGAATCTGCGCAGCTGTAGCGTTACAGGTCGTCAACTGTCCTGTGAGTTATCGCCATCGATCTCTGGGTACCTGAGTGATATCGAACATCGTTTAGACACTCTAGGCCTTGATTATTCGGTTCAGCTAATGAAAGAAAATGCGGTCGTCGACATTACCTTGCAGTTTGACGACAACACGCGGCCTTACTTAATTACACCCGTAACCGACACCGAGAAACTGTTGAGATACAACCTTGTATCAAACCGTGTTGTTGACAGCATTGATTATGACAGCGCGATCCCTGGGGATCACTGGCTAACCAGAAGTGTTCTGTTGAAAAAATCAGGCGCCAGCTCATACACAATTCTTCAATTAGCTAACGCGTCTCGTGAGCTCCCCGTTTTTGTCGAGTTGTTAAAGATTGATCGAGCGGGCGTGGCATACAACGTTGAGGCAACTCTTAAACTGGTAGGTGCGAAATAATACGATGAAAAATTCAGAGAAAGCCCTTATTGGAATATTGGTCGTGGCCGGTGTGATCATTGGTTATTCAGAACTCTCTGGCGACTCAGGCAATACGGCCGATAAAGACATTGTGAAGATTCCCGATCCCGTTATGGTGCCTGTCCAAGACTACAAGGCCCAGGCGGTTGACCCTGAGATCACTCTGCCAGCAAATGCTCAGACCTTGGTGGCAAGAGAGCACAGTTTATTAGTGGCCGGGTATGACGCCAAGATTGCGGAGCATAAAAAAACAACGCTGCTGGCGGATGTTGACGTCGATAAAGCGAAAGCTGAATTGGCTTTACGGCGTAAAGAGAGTGAGTCCTTTGAGAACGATCAATCGAGGTACGAGCGCGATTCATCGCAGGGGCAATCGAGAGCCGCGGCGGCAACCCAAGAGCGCTCACCCGCGCAGGTAAGCATCAACACGTTTCTTCCCGATGGCCGAGCTATTACCTCCATCAATGGCGTGTCTGCTACGGTCTCCGAAGGGCAAAGCTTTGATGGTCTGTTGATTAAGAATATTGATCCGGTCGGTAAGAAAATCACCTATGTGGATGGCAATAAAACAAAGTCTGCATTTTATGCCGCATGGGCTGGTCGCTCTCACCCGAGCGTCAAGCCCATGAAAACCACCAGCAAGTAACGGTATTGACGTCTTATGACCTCAGATATTCATAATATCGCAAAGATGTGTCAAACCAGTCCTGTATTGGATATGCGTGATATTGAAGGTTCGCCGGTAAAGGGTGGAGACCTAAAGTCATTTCTGGATGACTTGCAGTATTGCGTATTGCTTGATACCGACGAGCTGCTGACCTCTGACTTGACAACGAAAGGTTTGCAAGTGGCTCGGCGAGCTCAAAGCTTCCTGAAAACTTCGCACGGCCTGGACATAAAAATACGGCCGGCTGAAGAACAAATAGTGTCGATGTTACGCTCCAAAGATTCAGAGCCTACCGAAGTGGCTGTCGAAGCCAGTCAAGGTGAGCTCAATAAATCTGAGCGTACGGCCATTCAGCGACTGCTCGACATGTTGGTTCAGTCCGCGTATCAATCGGGCTCATCCGATATCCATATTGAGACGGATGAAGCTCGCAGTGAGTCCGTCGTCAAGTTTCGTGTGTTAGGTGCATTGGTGGAGCAAACCGGCGCCAGCTTTAAGTTAACCGCGGTTCAGGGCGCAAAGCTCGGTGCGTTGATCGTTAACTTTGAATCCTACCGAACCGGTGGCACGTCTCCCAAGCCGTTTGACGTGAATATACCGGTAGACGCCAGTGTCACCGTTGAAATCAGTGTTAACGGCCGACTTCGTCAGGTCAAAATTCGTTATGCGCATCAACCGACGGATGACCCGAAAGGCATTAGTATTGTATTGCGATTGTTGTCGGCCGATGGCGAAGGTAAGAACCCTTCATTTTTGGAGCTTGGTTACGATCCCGATCAGGTCGCACTCCAAGAGAAAGCCTTTGCTTTCCCTCATGGCATTGTTCTGTATGTCGGTCCTACAGGTTCGGGAAAGTCCACAGCGTTAACCGCTGGCGTGGGAATTTTAGCAAGCTGTAACGAGAAGAAGATCATTAGTTACGAAGATCCGGTGGAAAACCGGATGCCCGGTGTTTGCCAAACACAGATTAATGATAAGCGTACCGAAACCACTTTGGCCAGCTATGCCAGGGCCGCGGTTCGGCAAGATCCCGATGTCATTATCTACGGTGAGATCCGTGACCCTCACGTGCAGTCTAGTGCTTTCCAGCAAGCGAATACAGGTCACCTGGTGTTATCCACTCTTCATGCGAACAGTGCCGTGGTGGCCATTGAGCGAATGGTGGATCTGGGCGCGCAGCTCAGCCGTTTATCTTCTCCTGGACTCATTCGCGCCATCATTGCCCAGCGGCTGGTACCCGAACTTTGCGCGCGGTGTAGTGTGCCCCTGACAGAAGTGGTTGAAGGACCCAGTGCCACCGACGACCACCGTCGCGTTCTCTCACATTTTTCGCGATCAAATCCCGACTTAATTTCACGCATTCGCACAAAAAGCGTCGCCCGTACAACGTGCCAAAACTGTGATGGTCACGGTGTGACAGGACGCATGCCAATCGCCGAGATTATCTTCCTGGATAAAATCGGGCGTGGGTATATCCGTGAGGGTGACCTCAACGGATGGTTGGATTATTTGAAGTCGCGTGGGTGGAAGTCGATGGAGGACAGTGCGGCCGAGAAAATACTGCGTGGTCGGTTGTGTCCGATCATTGTGGAGAAGTCGCTGGAGTCGCCTTACGGTATCAATGCTGACTCATTTGATTACGATCAGTTTGAAGCCGATTTAGAAGACAGACGTCAGGCTGAAAATGCCGCGCTTCGCCGGCTAGTGAACCCAGAGTTCGTTCAGGAGGTTGCACATGTACGGTGATCTTCCCAACCGTTTAACCGCCGATGCGCTCACACAACAGGCGAGCGATTGGACGACAATGATGTCGCGCAAGTGGAAATTCGGTAAATCAAAGCAAGCCGAGTTTCTTCGTACTCTGGCCGGCCCAATGTCCGTGGGTAAAAAACCTATTCAAATTTGCGAACATATTCGTAAGCACGGCACCGCCGCTCAGAAGACGCTCGCCGTTCTCATTCTCGACTCACTGAGAGAAGGTGGTGGGATTTGTAATGCACTGGATGGCTGGATTGATTCGGTCTCCCTTTCGGCCTTAAAAGCGACCGAAGAGGCCGGCTCTGATATTTTTGTTCGCGCGTTAGAGCGAATCGCTGACTCACTCGAAGTGGCGTCTCAGGGGCGCACGAAGATCTTAAAGCTCGCCATTTATCCCGCGATGATTTTAGTGGCCACCATTAGCATTATGATCTACCCCGTAGGTCCCGTGGTGGAAAGCTTAAAGCTTATGATTCACGGTAAGTCCGATCCAGCACTCGATCAGATGACCACGCTCATTGCTTTTTACACTCACTGGCTTTGGTTGACCGTAATGCTGGGGGTACTAATGATTGTGAGCTATCGATGGTATATGGCCAACAGCATTTCCAGCTTTCGGCATAGCGTTGACAAAATCCCGTTGTTCTCAGGATATCGTTTGTCGATCGCCAGTAAATTCATCTCAACATTTGCGTTGCTTAAAGAGTTCGGTATGCCGGCGCAACGCATCTTTGACATTCTCGGAAGCACTGGGAATACCTACCAACGTTATCACAGCACTTTGGCTCAAATTAATTTGGGCGAAGGTGCGATGAGCGAAGTGGATGCCATGGACACGGGGCTGCTTGATGATGCCCAGATAGCGACGTTACATTTGTACGCTAGCTCCGATGACGACCACTTAATCGCTGCAATGAACAAGGCCGCAGACGTTATCGGAGAGTCTACCTCTAAACGTTCAACGTATGCTGCGTATCTTGTAGCCCTCCTCATCGGTGGATGGGCTTTCTTTAACGTCATTATGATCGTATCTGTACTCGTTGGATTTAACCCCAGAGATCACATGCAACTTGGAGTGTAACCATGAAAACCCAAACTCACCTTAAACGCCAAGCCGGCCTTACTGCCATCGAACTGATTGTTGGTATCGCTGTACTGGCTCTTATCCTTTTATACGCCGTTCCCAAGGTGAACGGTATGTTTGAAGCCAAACAAGAAGAAACCTTGATCAGTGATATTGCTATGTTGGTCGGTGGTGCTAAAAAAATGCGTGGAATTCGTAGCAGCTATGCGGGTGTGACGTGTAATGGTATTGCGTCTCAAAAATATGCGTCTCTGCCTTGGACAAGTTGTACCGGTTCCAACCCACAGGGTGGTGACTATACCTTAGCGTCCAGCGGCGCTACTTTGACGGTCACTGCAACCGGTCTTGAAACCAATTTTTGTGCTCGGGTTGAAAATGCCATTGAACCGTCAGCCACTTCCGCGGCCTGTGCTGGTGGAACGCTTACGGTGACCTTCCGGGGCTGATCGTGAAATCAATACGGGAAAGAGGATTTACCGTAATAGAAATGGTGGCCGCGCTTGCGGTCCTATCTCTTGTTGCGTTTGCAGGAGTGAAGGCCGCTGAAGGTTATTTCTTTGACGCAAAGCTTAGAGAGCTAGAACGTAATGTGTCGGTTGTAATGAGTGGTTTAAACGCTTACTACGAATCACGCTGTAGTTCTGGTTCTTTTCCCCCTAGCTTTACGGTGTCTACTTTAGTTGGACTTGGGTTTATTGACGATATTTCCCACACGATCAATCCGTTAGACGGCAGTCCCCTTGGTGTTGCCTTTCCAAGTAGAAGCCCCCCCATCTTACAAGTAAATATTCCGCTGTGGCGTGGCAGCGTTTCACCGCAAAGCCTCGCCTCTAATACAGGAGCTACCGGTTATAGCCGGTTAGGTCTTTACTGGAATTCCGCGCCGACCGTCCTGACTGCCGATGACAATTTATACAACATGCAATTAAAACACATGTACGAACCAGGAGTGTGCCAATGATATCTTTTAGAAAACCGAAAGGTTTTACCCTGATCGAGCTAACAGCAGCACTGGCGGTACTTGGTTTGATCGCACTGTTTGGCATTCCCAAAATTGAGGAGGAGTGGGCCGAGCGGATCGTGAACCATGCGGCCAGCCAAGTGCATGACGTTCTAACCGCATCACGCAGTTATCGATTGGACACGCAGACATGGCCATCAGGTACTGGAAATCTTATATCAGGTGGCTATCTCAACAGTTCGATGACGGTTGCACCGCTGGGAGGTAGCTACACTTTTACCCAGGTGGGTGATAACTTTGAGCTGCGATTCAGTGCCTCGCAAAGCATCTATGCAAATCGTCTGTTAGCTCGACTGCCTTACGCTCGTCGAATTGGTGTGGTCGATGTCGCGACCCAAATACCTATACCTGGACACGAAGTATCGTACGCCGCACTTGATGATAAATACTACCACCGTGACGGCTCCCGTGAGTTAACCGGAGCGCTTGCCGGTGGCGATCAGGACGCGGTGAATTTACGTAATATTGAAATGACGATGCTAACGGATCGTGATGACATAACCAAAGTGCTCGATCCTTCTGATTTATCGGTTATTAATAATTTAACGGCAAATGAAATTGATGCCAACAGTGTGCGTAGTGATTACGTTGAGGCAGATGCACTGAATGTGACTCGGACGGCTAGGGAGAATAGAAGCTGTGGTTCAACTACCACAGGTAACATTGCCATTGATGAAAACGATAATAGACGCATCTTAATATGTGTATCTAATGGATCGACTTCCTACTGGAGAGCCAAGCAGGATCCAACTCAATTTTATGTGGATGAGGAATACCTGCGACCCGGTTCCAACGTCCGTGCAGATTGGAATGGTGCGAAGTATGCTCTGGTATCTGCCCAGTGCCACATCAGTGGTGGTCATTCAGGCCGGTACACTATTAGTGCGAATGGCAGGGAGGTTTTGGTGGCTCAACACGGTGGTGACAGCGGCCATAGTGATACTGCCTTCGGAATGAATGTTGTTCCATTCAGCAGCAACAGTGTACGAATTACTGAGAGCGGAAGTTATATGTGTACTTCAGGCAGAGATATCATCGTTTTAGGGTACTGGAAATAAATTAATTTTATTGTTTGAGGGCTTTGAGTTTCGAGGAGTTGGATACATTCTTTAAGATAGGTAAAATATTTTCGCTAAATCGTTATGAGACTGTATATCAGATTGACAGGAATTAGGCAACCCCTAAGCTGATGTCATCGAAGAAAAATCAAAGGACACTGACCATGATGAAATTTGTTCCTCTTATTATAACTTCTGTATTTCTCGTCGGCTGCGGCTCTGGATCCGGCTCTACAAATAGTGGCGGCTCCGGAGGTGGCAGCGAACGAGGCGATATTAATGATCGCCCCTTTGCTGCAAGTGATTCTGATTACACAATATCGATTATTGAATACAAGGGCGAAGATGTATTCCGTACTGAAATGCTCGCATTCAGCGGTTTCCCTATGGAAATATATTTACTTGGTGCGCAATCATTAGATTATGAGTTTTTTGAAATTCAAAGTGCTGAAGGGTGCGGTGGAGTTCGTAGGCTTAATCCGGAAGATGACAGTGGCTGGGAAACCATTAACAATGTTCCCGGCAACTGCACTGTTACGGTGAATTATCAATCAACACTTAAGACCGATTTTCCCCATCTCGTTAACACCGAAGTTAGCGGATACGGCGCGAGCGTTTCTCCCGCTTTGTTATCTGTACCTGATGGGGGGCAGGCGCATCTTTTTCTGAACATTCAAGATGGTTATGAGGCCGTCATGTCGGGTTGTGGTGGCCAAATGCTGACCGATCGCTACGTGATAGACTCAGTTGGCGAAGACTGTACAGTCCACACCACAGTAACACCAATATCGAGTCAGCTTGTTTCTATCACCACTTCGGCGATGCCTGGAGCTCGCATCAAGCCGGAGGTGGCAAACGTGAACGCGGGAGATATTGTACGGTTTAGTATCGATGAGGGTGTCGGCTTTGAGGTGACGGCAGCTGGCTGTGGTGGCACGCTAATTGATGGTATTTATCAGTTTACAGCAGCCGCTGATTGCACTGTAAGTGTGGAATCGTATCCCGAGCAGGATGTCCCAATCATTTTCATTGAGGCGACAGGCGGGGAGTCTGTGATGGTTGAGGTTCAAGTTAACAATGATGATGATTATTCCTATGTCCGGAGTGTGGTGCCCGAGGTAGCGCTTTTGGATAACATTTCTTTCGTTCGGGCCCAATTAAAGCGCCCGAACAAAGCAATCATTAGCTCGGCTACCGGCTGCTATTTTAACGAAGAAAGCTTGAGTTATATCTACGCAGGCCTAGAGCTGTACCGTAAAGGCGATGAACTTATAGTGGGAGAAGGCCCCGAAGAAGCGTTAGATCAGATTGAGACAGACTGCACATGGACGTTGAGCACAGAACCATCTAGCTATAGAAAGTTTGGCATTTCAAAGCTTGACGTCCAATTGCTAAACAACGAAGGCTATGATGGTTACCAAGATGAAAAATTTGCTTTTAACGGCACCGCTTCGCAGTTTATTGTCGATGAAGCAGGTTATGAATTTTATGGCGTAAGCGGTCCAGGAGACTGCACCGCTGAGCGCACTGAGAGTGTAGTAACTGTGTATCATGGTCAAAATTATTTTAAGGATGTTAATGACGTTGAGTATGGTGAACTTCCTGAGTTGTGCACCGCTGGCGTGTTAATGCACTCTAATGATTACGTAGGTCGCTGAAAAGAGCTGCTAACGTTTAAAGGTTCATCACTTACTCTTACGAAATAATAAATGTACACACTAAGCCGGGGCATCTGCTCCGGCTTTTTTGTATAAAATTTATACCAAAGCCCCTTTACAATCGCCCCCCTTTTGCTAAAATCAGAATTGCATAGTGGCCACTGCTACCAGTGGTACCTTTGTTAGAGCTTTCGTGACGCGGTAGCAAGCTCAGGGTTCATCCCGGCGTTCATATCAAGCCTTCGGGCTCAAATCAGTTGTACCAACCCAATGGGGAGAATCTTCCCGTTGGGGACAGATGTCTCCTCTTTTTTTGTTCCTAATTAGGAGAGAGACCATGTCTTACAACCAATCCAATGATAACCGTTACTTCAACCTTCACCTGGAAGGCTTCGCTAACTTGTACGATGCGCGAATGATTAATCCTAAGCAAGGACAATCATTTGAACCATTCTTGCAAGTCCGTGCAACTTTTCTGCAAGGTAAAGCTGATGATGCTCAGCCTATATTCGTTGACCTTAAAGTCACGGGTAAGAAGGCCAAGAAAATCATCGAGAAATTTCAACCTCAAATTGCTAATCGTGATATTAAGGTTAACGGCGTACTTAAAGCTGGCGATCTTCGTTTTACAATTGGTAATCCTAAAGCGCCTGGGCAAGAGCATCGAGTGTTCACTAGCGCTCGATTACTTTCAGTTAAGTACTTGAAAGTGGATGGCCAGCAGATTGAGCTGAGTCAGTTTGATGATGTTGATTCGAATGCAAATAGCGCTTATCAGCCTCAACAAGCTAATCCTACTACAAGCGCTATTGTGCCCGATCGCGTGACACTTGATCCGGCAGCGACTGACTTTGCACAGCGTAAAGCTGAACTGGTTGCTGCTGGCTATACATGGAATCGTGATGACAGTACATGGGTTGCACCTCAGGAGAATAAAACACTCGAAGCGCAAGCCAGTGTTAACTCTCAAAGTCGTGTGGTTAAGCTCGATAAAAATCAACCTGATTTTGACGCCCGTAAAACCGAGCTGAAGAGTCAAGGCTACAAGTGGGATAGAGAGCAGACAGCGTGGGTATTGCCTGCCGCTTGAAAGTCCGTCCCGATAAGAGTGGTTAAGGGCACCTGGCTGGCAGCATCGCTGTCAGTCCAGGTTGCCTGGATTTTTTATAGTGCTCTAACGCGCTGATACACCATTGTGGTGTGTTTGCGTTTTAGTGGGACCCGTGCTTAACGGGCTCCCTAATAGACTCACTGAGCCTATTAGGGAGCCCGTTGGGCCGACAACACTAAAGGAGTACATCATGAGCATTCACACAGCGGCTAAGCCATCATCTCAATCAAACCTTTACCCCAATCATGTTATCGCGATAGGGGTATGTATTACCCAACACGTATCAGGCGGGTTAGCTCGGTATGTGGTGAAGACTATCCAGGGTATACAGGTGTTCAGCGATTTCGATATGAAAGTACGAGCCCTGGATGTAATAACCACGCTGTTCGATATCGAGAAAGGCAATACCTTTCAACAGGAGGCGGCATAGCCGGCACTGCCGGCCATCTCCTTTGATTTCTTTGGTTTGACAATTTTGTTATCATTCTCCAGCCAGTAAGTTTGACCAGCTTAGTTGGTTTCCCAAAGTAGTTCTGATGAGAATATTTTGGCAAACCAGTTCTCCCGTCCCACTACGGATTTAGTGGACCTTAGCCGCAACTGCGGTTTGATTCAGTCGTACCGGTGAAATACTGTTCAAAGGTTCTGTTCTGCCCCACAGCCAGACCTTTTCCGGTTTACAGTCAGTCAAGTACCCTCCAACCGTCTTGACTGGTTGCTCTCAACAGACGACGTGAGAATCGTCTCATCCAATGTCAACCGAGGTCGCATCCGTGACCTCGGCCTATAATCGCTACTGGTAAGGCCTTTGTGATGAACATATCGGGTAACGGCGCCTGGTGTTTTTATCACAGAGGCCATGCCAGCTTGCCAGGTCAACGTATCGCGCCACGTATAGTCGCGAACCTTAGCACAAGCTTGTGCACTGATATTCAAGAGGTCCGTCACCCGACGGACCATTTAAGAGCCTTGATGCAGGGTTTTTAAGTGGTCTGATTGTGCTGCCGGCGAGCCTAAACGCCGACCTTTATAGCTGTTCGTGGATCTGATCAGGCAATGCCTGAAATAACAGTAACGTGATCCTTACCTTCAAATTTTATCACCCATTGGGGAATACTCCCCGTGGGGTGTTCCTCTATTTTTTTCAGGAGCACATCCATGGCCATTTCCCCAACGTTCAAAATAGGCTACTTCACTGTAGTTGAATTTCATAAAGACGGTGAATACCGCATTCGAGTAGCCGATGCCCGTACGGGCGAGAAAGTTACTTTTAATGCGCTATCTCTTCCTGATTATGACCAGCTCTTATCCGAGCTTGAGTCTGACCCATCAACTGGTTGCTTGACCAGCCTCGCCGAAACCTTTCGGGAGGCCGTGAATGGTTAACCTTCTTGATCTTCGTTATCTCATTGACTGTAAGCGAAAAGTCATTGATCTGGCACAGGATCCTGAGTATGCGTCGCAAATATTGGATTGGCTAAACACCAACCCAGATATGCGCGATGAACTCTCAGAGGTCTATGTGTTGGCGATAAAGACTATTGAGTCCCAGGAGAAGCCGTAAGGCTTTTTCTGGGACTCAATTCTGAGTATGGAGCACACTATGGATTTTCCACAAAGACACAACCTAGCGGCTCGTCATCGACACGCTATGAATCAACGGCCGAGACAGAAAGATCTTGAAACCACTACGCGTAATTTGTGGTATCGAGTCTATCGGTGCCGACGCGTGGCTTTTCAGGCCGGAATTTTGGAGCCATCGACTGATCTTGCTTTCTATCAAGGGAACGAGATAGGTTGGTTTGCTGCAAAATCACTTGAATCAAGAAGCCATTAATATTCAACGGCCGTCTAACAAAGCGGCCGTTGAATATCATTTCAAATTGGTATCGATCAAATGTTGCATTAATTTTTCTTCGGCTGTGTTGCCCGCAAAGCGTTCCATACTGGCGGTTTTAAATTTATCGAATTCATCCTGGCTGGAAAATCGCGCTCGATCACAGTCGGTAAGATCCTTTACGGCTTTCTTTTCTCGTAGCGTGAGGTGTAGCGGCACGGCATTCGCGGTGCCGGTTGGTACGGTTTTTAGCATTGGATTCAGCTCTTAGTATTTGACGCTCTTGAGTTTATCAGCAAATGTAGGTTTCTCAATATGAGACTGCATTTTCAGGGTTGTCGGTGTCCCGTTACGGTTCTATACTAACGACATACACTACACAGGGAGATTATTATGAGTGCTAATGATGATAATATTCATACCGAATCAAACACATTAAATACAGTGATTACAAATCTTTTAGATCGAGGTGTTATAAAGCCCTCGCAGGTTCAGGTATGGAGTTTTGTGGATCTTTATAATGCAGACCCTTCAACATTATCGCCAGACGATCGCCGCTCTCAGATCGAGTACAAAAACTCATCGCAGTGGGCTGAGCTCAGAAAGAAACATGGATTGCAGTGATGACACCGGATTCCACTCCACACAGCGAAGCGTTTATTACCAGTGTTAACTTCGACTTGGCGTTAAGAGGTCTATCGAGAGAAGCGCCAATCCACTGGACGTTTGAAGGGCTATGTAAAGCTCCTCCTACCGATTTGACGCCGACTGAACGCAGGCTACAGCTTATTTATCTTAATTCGCCAGATTTTAAAGATCAGCGTGAGAAACTCGATATTACTCATTGCTTGGTTCCTGGTGGCAACTACCTTTAGTTGCACCTTGAAATGCGGTTGTGATGCCTGAAATACCGCACCCTTACCGGGGCATCTTTTTTCAATAATTTTATTCCATTCAAGAATTTATCCCACCACGGGCACAATCTGCCCTTGGGGATAGGTTGCGCCCATCTATTGGAGCTCAATCTATGTCTATGTCTGTATTTAAGGTCGCTGACGCTGAAGGCACCTACACTGTTGATCAACCTGTTACCGAAGCCGACATCATTGAGATGGCAAGTTATATTGCCATTCATCGTGTAGTGGGCCTCGACCCGCTAACATCTCCAGATTTAACGCGACGGTATTTGCGAGCCAGAATGCTTCCATTGGAGCATGAAGTCTTCGCCGTCATTTTTCTTAACAGCCAGCACCGCGCAATTAAGTACGAAGAGGTGTTTAGAGGCACATTAGATTGCGCATCGGTATACCCGAGAGAGGTAGTAAAGCTAGCTCTTTCTCACAATGCCGCTGCTGTTATTTTAGCGCACAACCACCCATCAGGATGTGCAGAGCCAAGCCAGGCAGATCGACGTATCACTGAACGACTTACAGATGCTTTGGATCTGGTTGGCGTAAGGGTTTTAGACCATCTTGTAATAGGCGCTGAGGACACGGTGTCTTTTGCCGAACGCGGGCTAATTTAACGCTCAATAAATCTACCTAGAGGGTATCTTCCCTCGCGGGGATTCCTCTATTTTTATAGAGGTCATTCAATGAAACGAGCTATCACCGTTACTACTGGCTCAGAGGCAGATCGTATCCTAAAAAATACGACTGGTGCCCGGCGTTTTCCTTATTGTTCAGGAAAGTATGCCTGGCATGGAACGGCCAAGGATTACATCGGCCGATCGCTAAATGTGCCGGATGAGATCTTGTGCGTGTATGTTCAGCGTCGTGCTGACAATCATGGCGCCTACGCAAAATTTATGTGTATTACATCGGCATAAGTTTTATTTTTTAAGTCTTACTTAACCCCTGAGGGATTACCCTTAGGGGGAAATCTCTCCAAATTTTCTGGAGAAATTTATGAACGCTGCTACTGAATGCCTCAAAGAGAGGGTTGCAATATGAACATTTATACTTGCGCCTATCGTTACAAGAAAAAAGCATGGCTACAACTGCAATCTCTTGATGAAGTAGCTATTAAAGAGGCTGTTCAAAACTTTTTTGATAAGGGCTCTGATTATTGTGTCGGCACAATTAATTGCTCTGAACATACAGGCATCTTGCATCAGGATGACAGTCCATTTACGCCTTACATTCAATTTATTCAAGGATCTTCGGTGTTGGTAGGGGATATGCCTACTAATAGCAAGGGCGGCGAGCATCGTAGCTTCTATACGTCGCCAGAACATCTAGCTGAAGCGAAGGTGGAAATGACAAATAGAAAGCAAGGAATGGAGGAGCGAATAGATCGCTATTATGACCAGCTATGGGTCTGATAAGGTGTGACGATTTATTCAATCCGTAAGCATGTACTGCTCGGCTTATACGCAGACATGCGTGTTGCAGACGGACGTATAAATAATTGCCCCTCGATGAGGGGCACACCCTAAACGCATCACTAGGTGCTTTTAGGATGTGAATCACGGTGGCAACTACCTTTAGTTGCACCTTGATAGCGGTTCGTTTGCCTGAAAAACCGCACGGAAAACCGAGGCATATTCTGGGCGTTACGCCTACAACCCAACTGGGGGACACTTCCCCAGCGGGGGACGTCTCCCATTTTAGGAGGCTTTATGCAATCTAGCACAGCAGAAAACCAAGAGCAGCCAATTATGGCCAAGATGGCTTCTTCCAACGCCGAAAGAGCACGGATAATGCCAGATCTCTTTCCTCAATGTTTTATTGAAGTCGAGACAACAACCTTTAGTGTTGCTGACAGGATTTCAAAAAATTACAACGGAGGGTACTGGGAATTTTATCGCCTCACAAATGGTGGTTTTTTTATGGCGCCAAGCGTTACCGATCGCATGCAAGTATCAATACCCTTTGGTAATGATTTTTCGGGAGAGATGAGTGCGGAGGCATTCGGTATCACTGTTACCTTGTTTACGTATTGCTTTCTTGCTGAAAAATTTCCAAATTCGAGCTTAGCTGATCATTACAGTAAATTGTATGAGTTTATGACTGAGCACGCCGAAGCAAGTACGATTTGGCAAGCCATCGACTAAACGACCATTCGGTCATATCCAATTCACAGCCCTCAATGAGGGCTCATTTTAGGAATGCATTTATGGCTTACGATCGTTATAAAAAGTCGACAAACGTCCCGTTATTGATGCTTAACTAAGCATCAATAAACGCAAACCCTATCAACATCACAATCAGTGCCAATTGCAACCCACCCGCACGAACACAAATATTTCTATCTTTTTCTGAAAACATATTTGTTTTAAAAAACCAAAATGGATTTGTGTGTAGATATTTAGCATGCTCAGATTTCTCAAGACTTCCTAAAGCTTTCGACCAACAAGCAATATACATCATCACTACGATACCAAACACTAGCATATAAATTATTTTAATCATGTAACCACTTTCAATTCAGACCTGCCCCTTTTTTCAGCCTCTTCCGTGATAGAGGTGAATTTCTCAGCCTTGACTATCAGTTGCTCTTGAAATGCAAATGACGCCAGAGCAATGATAAGTAATAAAAGTATAATTTTTTTTCTATGTTTAAATACATTCACATTCATTACCACTATTCTTCATATTATTAATTCTTTCTAGAACCTGCTGACTGACTAGATCAGCATTTACCTCTGGATCAAGAAGCCTAAAGTTTTCTAATATATTTCGAATTATTCTCCATGGCACCCCTTTCCTTTCTTCAAGATGAGCATATTCATGGGCCAAGGTCTGAGGGAGGTACTCCAAATTCTCTGAATTAAATAATTCTGGTACTATATTGAAGTTATCAAACCATCTAGATGCCTCACCCAAAGCACCCAAGCCATCCATTAAGTTTTCATCAACACCAATTTGATTGTTATTTAACATACGAGTCAAATTCTCAGAACCTTGACTGTAGCCAGCGCATTTTAGCTTTTTAATTGCTTTTTCTATTTGATTGCGCTCATTTTCGTTCAGGTTCCTAGTCCTTTTAAGTAAGCCATTGGGATCAACCCAATTAACCGGACTCCCCAACACATACCCATACAGATTAGTATCCCCACCACCAAACCCTATCGGATCCCTAGCCGTCCAGCGCCCTATCACAGGGTCATAATCCCTAAAACCAAACCGCACCAAGCCGGTATCGGCATCATACAACCCACCCGCAAAACCAAACGGAATACTAAAGGTTGGGTTAGAATCCTCAATCACAACGCCATAACTATCATAGCGAATAGATTTAACCACAGCACCGCTAGCATTTGTGATGACCCTAGGCGAACCTAAATGATCGGTTTGAATAAAGTAACGTTGCCCGCCTTGTGTAAAACTTGTGGGTGTATGCCCCAACGTATGCTCAAAGCGTTGTTTGAGGTTACCCTGGCCATCGTAGGTGGCGAGCAAGGTGGTTAAGTCTTGCCATAGGTACTTCTCAGCGAGCACACCATCCACCAGTTTAGCCACACGATTACCCAGCGCGTTATGACGGTAGGCGATGCTTTTGGTTGGAGTATCGACTTGTTTTAGTCGCCCTACACTATCGTACACGTAGGTGGTTAGCTCGCTGTTCTCGCCATCTACTAACAGCTTTTCACTTAGGCGTGCATTACTGTCGTAAGAGTAGGTGACGTTACCCTGAGCTGCTAGCTGATCGCCTGTGTTGTGTGTAGCGGCTTGGTTGATTACCCCTAACTCGGTGCTGGTGCGTAAATTACGGTTGCCGTTGGCGTCATAACCATAAGCCTCCACAACGTCGCCATTTTTTTGCACCTCGGTTAAGCGGTTGCGAGCATCGTAGCCGTACACGTAGGTATCTTGTGTTCCACCGGACAGCATCTCGGTTTTTTGAATAATCTGGCCGGCATCGTTGTAGTCCATCGCCGTTGCTTACTCGGCGTAAACTTAAGACGTCAGAGAATAATTCCGCCCTCTTTTATTTCGACAATCAACAATCTTTCAACGACGGAGTTTCGGACAAGAACTTTTCTACTACCTCCCCTACATCCTCTCCTTCTAAGAAAGTATAGAGCAGCTCTCTTTTTTCCTTATTAACATCAAAATCAATAACTTTTTGATTATAATTACTATAAAAAACCAATGACCAATATAAAGATGAAATCATGTTCGACCGTGATTCTAATGCATAGCTTTCAGACTCCATTAGCACTTTAATTGCCCCAACATATCCTTCATTTGCCAGAGATTCTACATAATCAATATTTATTCCATAGTCTGATATTCTTGAAAGCCTATATTGATTATAAACCAATTCACTTTTAACAATACACTCATCGTCTATATTTTTTACACCATCAAGTATTTCGCCAATTAAATTTTTTGCTTGTATATTATTTATATCAAGTAATGAAACCGCACACCCGAATCTCTCGACAGGGTCTTCGGACTTGCAGCTTCCGTTCACCAATCCCATACACCTCTCATCACCCTCGTCGCAAATAGAAGTGTCAGAAGCGCCAACATAATCCGTGCTCCCCATCAAACATAGAAAAAATATTGTCCTTAAGTGATACATATTTAACCCCTCCTATTTACTTGGACTAAATGTTTGCCAACTACCAGGATTAGAATAATCGGCCTTCCCATTTTGATCCGTTGGATAAACGCCCATAATCGAACCATCGGAGCCTACCCAAACAAAATCTGTAGGTGCTGTCACATCAACCTTCAGTATATCTGCTAGCTGCTGAGCAATACCATTGGGGTCGCTCCCGGTACTACAAGAAACTAACCTTACAGACTGACCTTCAATCCAGCCTTTACGCCTCATCACATCAGCCAAATTACTGGCTGATCTTTCATATTTATAATGAATGATTTCGGTATTGCCGTGACCAAAAACCACATATTCCCCGGAAAAGTTACTTGTATCGAGCACCGTTCCAACTTTATGCTCCGTCATCAAAACATCGGTGCTCGTACTACCTGCATACGGAATATGCCTCCCTCCGTTCAAATCCGCCTGAAGCCCATTTAAATCGACAAACTGTATAGGATTATTTGAGACATATCCATAAAGATTAGTATCACCACCACCAAACCCAATGGGATCACGTGCTGTCCAACGCCCAATGTCCGGATCATAATCCCTAAACCCAAACCGTACCAAGCCTGTATCGGCATCATACAACCCACCCGCAAAACCAAACGGTATTTTAAAGGCTGGATTAGAATCCTCAATCACAACACCATAACTATCATAGCCAATAGATTTAATCACTGCGCCACTGTTATCGGTAACGACTCGCGGTGAACCCAAATGATCTGTCTGAATAAAGTAACGCTGCCCACCTTGCGTAAAGCTTGTGGGTGTATGCCCCAACGTATGCTCAAAGCGTTGTTTGAGGTTACCCTGGCCATCGTAGGTGGCGAGCAAGGTGGTTAGGTCTTGCCATAAATACTTCTCGACAAGCACACCATCCACTAACTTGGCCACACGGTTACCCAACGCATTGTGACGGTAGGTGATGCTTTTGTCTGGAGTGTCGACTTGCTTTAGTCGCCCTGCGCTGTCGTAAACGTAGGTGGTTAGCTCGCTGTTCTCGCCATCTACCATCAGCTTTTCACTTAGGCGTGCATTGCTGTCGAAAGAATAGGTGACGTTACCCTGAGTCTCTAGCTGATCGGCATTATTGTGAGTAGCCGTTTGGTTGATTACCCCTAACTCGGTGCTGGTGCGTAAATTACGGTTGCCGTTGGCGTCGTAGCCATACGACTCTACAACCGCGCCATTTTTTTGTACCTCGGTTAAGCGGTTGCGAGCATCGTAGCCGTACACGTAGGTATCTTGTGTTCCACCGGACAGCATCTCGGTTTTTTGAATAATCTGGCCGGCATCGTTGTAGTCCAGGTTGTAGGCATAGTTGGTGTTGCTGCCTTGGGTGTATTGAACATCATCCACCTCGCCATAGGGTGTCCAGCTGCGGCTCTGGCTCCAACTGCCGTTGTTAATATTTTCTGGCAAGCCATTTAATCCATTGTAGCTTAGCGTAAAGCCATGGATGCTCGTGACTAGGCCATCGTTATCGTAACCTATGGCGGTTGTATCACCGGCGTAGGTTAAGGTATCAACCGCAAAGTCAGCGTTGTAAGTATAATCAATAGCCGCATTGAGCTCGCCTTGATACCGCTTTTGGATGAGTAGCGTGCCGTCGTAGCTGTAATCTACCAGCTCCGTTCCGGTTTGCACCTCATCGAGCTGGTCGCCTAACTGGTAGCGGTATTCAGTGGTCGACTCGGGCCGTATTACTTGAAACAGCTTGCCTTGGCTGTACTCATAATCAATGGTGTTGCCCGAGGGAAGTGTTATTTTCTTTACCTGACCCTCGCCATTGTAAGTGTACTGCGTACTCTCAAACTCTGGCCTGTCTTGAGTTTTTACCTCGTTGATCTTGTTGTAGGCAAAATCGTGCTCCGCTAGCGTGGGAACGGTCACCTTAGTGGTATTACCGTTCTCGTCGTAGCTAAACTGGGTGGTATAGCTATCGTCATAGGTGATTTCCGATACACGCCCCATGACGTCATAGTCGTAAAAGGTCTCTCGATTATCGGGTGTTACGACTGATGAGAGTTTTCCACGCTTATTCACATCATCGTAATTATAGGTGGTAATACGGCTGGCAGACTCTACCTCCATTAAGCGACCGCGAGTATCGTACCGGTACAGTACGTCATTTAACCCAGGCACTACTGATCGGCTCAGCGTTAAACTTTCTGGATCAGTGTAGGACGTACTGGTACGGCCTTCGGGGGTAGTGACGTTTGTAACGCCGGTGTGCCCGTTTTTCACTAGCGTTGTCGACTTACCATTGAGCGTTGCAGTCAGGGTGTAAGTCAATGTATCGGCACCGTTTTCTGCATACTCTTTGTCAATCGCCCCAGTTCGTACAATACCGCTTGGTGTTGTCACGGTAACTTGGCTAGGCGTTGGCCTTAGAGTTTTAGTGTCCAGCTCGCTTGTAATCTGCGCCGTCATCCCATAAGCACTAACGGTTTCTGATAACTCGTCGGCACTTACTGTTATTGTACGTATAGCACCCGCCTTACTGGCGCTGGTCGTCTGAACGTCGCCATTAGCTAAGCTCTGTCTTGTAACCTCATATCGGTTATTCTCAGCCGTTAGATAGCCATACTGACTTGTACCCGTCGCAATACGATTATCGTAAACCTCCCAGAACCCTGAGGCTGGGTCCCACACCTCTTCAATCCGACCTAGGGTATCGTACTGACGCGTATAGGTATTATCTCTTCTATCTACTTTACTCGTTAGCAGCCCGCCTTCGCGATAGCTAAAGCTAAAGTGATTGCCGTCCTCATAACTAACTTCTTTTAGGTCGTTATTTTCGTCAAGGAGTAGCCACGTTGTTTCGCCATCGGGTGCGATAATACGATCTGGCACCCCTGAAAAGTCTCGCTCAATTTTGGTTTCGTTATTAAAACGGTCGGTTATGCTTATGACTTGGCCGGCATTGTTATAGCCGAATGTATTTAAGGTGACGCCACTGGCCATATCAATCGTCTTGGTGTGTTGACCTTTGTTATTAAAAATAAAGGGCGAGCGCGATGCACTGGCGTCTTCACGTACACAACGAACATTGTATGCGTCGAGCTTATCAAACCCCTGACTATTGTAAGAGATACTTTCGACAGCCCAAGCCTGCTCTTCATTCTGAATATTGGTTGTTGAGCTCCAATAAGGATTCCGATCAGGATGGCCTGGGCCCCATAGACCCGTAAAGCTTGTTTCATTTTCAAACACGTCATTCGGAAGTACGTAAAGTAACTCGTTGACGTTGGGAAGCCTCCAATTATCGTAACCAGCATGAATGGACGCTTCACAGTAATCAACGCTACCCTCCCAACCAAGAACGACTGAAGTATTATCGGATGAATCTTGCCACATCAATCCATTGTCTTGATCAATTACGACCTCTTTAGAGCTGTCACGCTGCAAACCACTCACTACCCTTATGTCCAGAGGCGTCCCGCGTACACAAACAGTTGGCACTTTTTTGCCATAGGTACTTAACGAGGACTGGTGCCATTTATTGAAAGCTTGCGCCATGCTGTAAACTCGGCTCCCTGACGTCCCACCAGATTTATCAATTGTATACCCTACCTCCTTGTTCGTCGGCAATCGCCAACCACTGTCTAGCGGTTCCGCATCATTCGCACAATAATCAGCAGCCTCTGATTTAGTCAGAGCAAGATAAGGATTAAAGGTGTTCTGCCACTCCAGCCCAGTTACATTATCAATCAGTACGTTCTCATCGCTGATTGAGTAGTCAACCGTATTACCACCCGCTTGGTAATAGCCATCATCGCCGTCAATATAGCTGAAAGTTTGCCCAGTTATCAGAATAAGCGAGGCCATGGGGACTTCCGTCACTGTGCCGTGACCAAGATACACTTTGCCTGATGGATCCAGTTCGTGAACATTAGAAAGCGACCAGCCCTCGGCCAATTGACGGTCAAAAGTGTTTTTTACGGTAATGCCGCTGCTCTGCCAAGCAACATAACGACTACGGCCCGGTACCTGTGTGGTTATATCGCTCACCGTGGCCCACGCTCTTGGGTATTCATTCAAGGCCATCTCATCGTTAGCAGCATTGCCTGGACTGGTATAGACCGTTTGGTACTCAAACCCAATACTGACCTTACCTCTTACAAGGCCGGAAATCTGACTGCCATCAACCGCTGTTCCATCCCAGATAAATTCAGCTTCGACATTAGATTCCGGCAAGAAGCGTTGCTCGTAAACTCTACCAGCGATTTCCAACTTGGCGATCATTGCCAGCAGTGTGGTAGGAACCTCACTGCCACTAACAGGTACTCGAATTTTATGTTTATATCCCTGTGTGCGCTGGCTGGCGTAATGTAAGGTTAAGTTAGTACCGGCAACGGGTATATCTTCATGAAAGGTCTGCTGAAATGCTTTTAAGTATGAACCAGTACAACAAGTGGCATTATTATCCGTACTTTGTTCTCCTGTCTCAACTTTAGCCTTTTCGGGTGACTTATCTTCAACTTGCCCTTGGTTCAAATCATACGCAGAAAAATGACTAACAGAAGCCCACCAGAGTGTCACTCCTGGGGAATAACCAATCAAGCCAACCGCTTCATCTGCTGTGCTACCGTTACCATTTAGATCGTCGGGCAGGCCATCACCGGTATAATCTAAGCCATCAATAGTGCCATCGCCGCTGGAGTCTAGCGTCATTACAACCACAGCGTTATCTTCAGCATCCCAAAAAGCTGTTCGGCGGTTGTAGTAGCCAACTGGTATTATTTCACCCACCTCAAAATTTAAAAAGTTATCAACAAAAACGCTCACATTTTTATCAAACATTACAACATCAGCGTAATGAGTGCCCTCTATATGAAAGTCTGATGCCCACGTAAAAGCGACCTCTTTGGGAAGCTCACCAGGCATTGACTCTGGCGTCTCAAAGTCGGTGGCACTTAGGTCAAATTCCTCTAGCGGTCTCAGCTCGCCATCAACCGACTGAATAGTGGCAGAACTAACGCCATTAAAAACCAGCGTTGTCTTTCGTTCACCGTGCTCATCGACAATAGGAGTTGACTGATGCACTTGAGTCAGCCCGCTTGTAAGGTCTATGTGTGTCATTTTGCTATCGCGCGGCAGCAAACTAACCTCATTTACTACGGCCCACTCTGAGCTCGCACCTATCAATGTGCGCTGCACCACCACGTAGCCTGACTTTTCATAGACAACAGTTTGCTCGCCAGCCGGACCTGTGAGGATAAAGCGCCCATCATTGTCGGTAACAACTGATCCGTAATTTTTTGCATCTAACAAGCTGACCTGCACGTCATGCAGCGGCACACCGTAACGATCTGTCACAACACCGGTGTAAACAGCCATTGCTTTGGGGTTAAACTTCGCCGTGGTGGAGCCTGCCTCAGTGAAGGAAAGCAACTCAGGCAGAGTCGCATTTCCGGCGAGATACGGCGCTACGATTTCAGCATTAGTACCAATAAAGGAGCTTACATTTACCGGGCTGCCAACCGTGACATACAAGCGATTTGATTCAATATCGCCAAACTGAGCATACACTTTTGCCGGGCCGGGTTGTAGAGCAGAAACGGAGCCCGCCTCTACCGACACAACCGATTGGTCGTTGCTGGTAAGCACACCAAGGCTTGTTAGATCTTGTTCAGTCCCATCATCATATTGCCCAATAATTGACACCGAACTCGACTGCCCCAGTGCCAAATGCATATTGCTGGGCTCCAAACGTAGCCCAGTCAACCCTTGAAGGACGGGGTCACCTTCGGGAAGGTCAATTGCATAAGGTATGCAGCCCTGCGCCTGACTTACATCAACAACCCCAATGCGAGACTGATCCCAGTTTGTGCCCTGATCGATCGTATTTAATCCTACAACTGAGCCGTAGGTCGCGGGAGAAGCTGAATCAGGGTCAAACAAGCCTTTCGAGACACTGAACCCGATGACACCTTCTGATGTTATCTCACCTTGATTTTCCTGCAACCCCGTCTGCAGTAAGTGATCTCTATGGCCCCACGCGTTCCCAGAGGACAGCCCAAAGTCAAGGAACCAATCTTTATCTGCGTAAATCCAATTATAAACAGCAAAAGCTATCGCATGGGAGTCTGCTATAGGTGACGTATTTCCATATAGCTGGAACAATGATTCCGACTTCGCAATATATAAATCAGCGTTACTTTGTATGTAAGTGTGATCGAACAACCGACTCGTCGGCGTTGAATCGAGATAGTAATGATCAATATCAATATTTGAATCCAGTATATAGTCAGTGTAATCCTGAATGACATCAACTACCGAGGCATCGTATCCCGCATGAGGCTTGATTCCTCGCGCGACACGTTCGGCATTAACCAGAAATAGACCTTTTTGCTGAAGGCTCATGGCATCCCAGTCGATTTGGCTTGGCATGACTAAATACTGGTGAATAGAGGGGTCTTTCATTCGAGCGAAGTTAAAAGCTCTTTGTATATCCTCAACATTCCCCGATTTCTCCCCCAACCATGGAATATTGTCCTCAGGGTAAATGTGATTGTAATCAACATCCTCCGCAACCGGTGCATAGGGACAAGCTGCAAAATCAGAAATGATTTCTGATACCTCTACGTCGATTATTTTTGTTACTGAGACGCCAAAACTAGAAGTAACTGTAAGCTCGATCTCGTGTTGGCCCGCTTCAACAAAATTTATAACGAGGTCATCACTATCGGACACAACCTCTCCATTGTACTGCCATAAGAAAGAGACGGTACCATTTGCCACGTAGCTATCCCCAGCGAACAAATCAACTTCTTTATATACCAATGAAGAGATTGAGTCCGGAGCTATAACAGTCGGCGTATGAGCCTCATCAAGCTCCACTACATCTATTAATATCAACTGGCTTTCTGACAGCCCCATATTTGTAGTGACTACCAGCTCTATTTCTTTAATTCCTAACGTTGAAAATTGATACTCTAAAATAGGAGAATGGGAAACGGTATTGCCGTTGTATATCCACTCGAAAGTTATGGTTCCCTCATCTACAAAGCTATTGCTAGCATCCACAGTCAGCAAGCGGTCTTCATAAACAGTTTGATTATCAATAACGATGATCTGTGGAGAATTTGCTATATTAATGACATAAGATTCAACGTACTCCTGTCCGTTATTATCTATAGCAATAAGATCATAAACATGCCTACCTACAGATAAGCCAACAAGAGTGACATCAACACCAGCTGACACTTCCTCACCAGTGAAATGGTCTACCCAGCGATAACTTACAAATTCTTCGCTATAAAAGAGACTATCTTGCGCCGAAATCTCTACATCCTCGCCCGAGACAGAAACCGGCATGTCGATTGCCCTGTCTCGCACACGATAAACTGCTCCGTGTAGACCTTTGGAGACATTCTCCCGTGAGCCATAAAGAAGGTCTACGGAAACAGCAGTACCCCCATCTATAGAGGTGGAGGTCCAGTACGGGCCTCGCATGGAGCCGAGGAAATAATTTCGGTCAATTGTAAGAGCCCATCCTTGCTGCATATACAGATCAAAGAGTTCGCCGTCATCGACACAACCTGAATCATTCGGGCCCCATTCGCTTGGGTCTCCAGACCTACAATATATTATTTCTGAAAACTCTTCGGCAGTCGGAACTCTCCATCTTCCATCCGTAACGCTTTGTAGCTCTGCCCATATCAAGGGTGTCTCGTCGCCCACGCACTCTGCACCATCCCATGATCTACCGTAAGCGCACTGCTCCCACTCCTTGCCAGTCCATCTATCCCAGACCACACCAGGTGAAACACTCATAAATCGATCTGGAACAGTTGATTCAAAGTACGCCGTAGTCGTTTCTTCTTGGCTCAGCCCACTAATTTCGCATGTTTCGTCTTGCCCATCGCACACACCATCCCAATGAGAAAACTCACTCCCAGCAGCGGCTTCAGCAGTCAATACTATTGGAGATTGCTCCCCAACCCAATAATTACAGGTGCCTGGGCAGTTAATTGCTTCAGGATACGATGTTACAAAACCAGATCCGTCTACATTTAACTTAAGCACATCTGGTCTTTGCAGAGGCCCCTTTACTAGAAGAGCATATCCCAAATCAGTGCGACTGTAGTACTCCCCCCCATCATTAAAGCTAACATAATCTGTATTGTAACCGCTTGATGTGTCCGCCAAATATAGCCCAGCATTTACATCCGGAAAAACTGTTGTATTAATTGTTGGCTTTGAAAACTCGCCTTCGCACTTCGGATTAAGAATAAAACCTGTATAGAATGGCCGCCAAAACCAACGATCCCCAGAGGAACAATATACTAACGTGTTCAACTCAAGTACCCGAGCAGCTCGCCAGTCGTTGGTTGGGTCTCCTATAGAGATATCATCATCAGACGAAATTTTTTGCTTTTCGCCAATGCATTCAGAGCCATTCCACTGATTGCCAAAGCTACATCTTTTCCACTGATAACCAGTCACCAAGTCAAGCACAACCCCGCCAGGCCTGGCCTCAAACCTATTATCGATAATGCCTGAGCCTCCAGATGGAATGAAGGTTGTTGTCGAACCCCCGGCACCGCCGATAGCTCTATATGGGCCATTTTTAGGTACGACGTAAATGAAGTACTCTTGCGCATTACTAAGGTCGTAGATCTCAGCAGGGGATGTCACGTTTTCAAATTTAACGACACCTTGCTCAACCCCAAACTCATAAATGTCTGTGAGGATATGATCCGATACAAAAATATCATAACTTTCAGCGTTCGGGACTTCATCCCAATAAACTAATGCCGATTGATCTCCGGGTAAAACTTCAATATTTTTGGCCCCGGATAATACAGGCCTTAGAATTACTTCTATTTCGCAGTCATCATAAATCGGTGATGTCCACCAGCCAAACCCATAACCTCTTGACCCCCTAAATGCCTCACAACCGACAACATCCTCAACCCAGAAACCACTTGGTGTTTCCAGTTCGAAAAATATACTACTGCCGCGCCTTACATCACTACTGGATGCAATTAATTGGACATCAGATGGGGTGACTGAAACGGCGTATGCTTCGTCATCAAGACTAGGGGTAAGGGGTATAATTTTAATTGTGTCTAGCTTTACATTCTCATCATGCAAAGTAACAAAAATAGTGTGATCGCCCTCATTTAAACTAACGGGGACCTCAAAGTTAATCCACTTATTTCGCCATGCGTTTGTAGATACGTCTATATCGTCGATTTCATTTTGTTCGTCATCCAACCCAAATGCTATACCGTAATCACCACTGGTCGACAACGCTTTCACTACTATAAGATAATCCCCTGAATTTTCAACGTTTATAGGATATTGCAATTTCGCGCTGTATTTTTTAACTCCCTCTAGGTATTCGGGTATATAACGAATAGACCAACCAGTTTCTGTCGATGGTGACTTTTCATGGTACACAGCATCGGCATCAAAATAGTTCTCAGCCGGAATAATATCGTTCACACTATACGGCCCCGAATACTCTGAACCTTTGAGAGCCTCAACCGTGAAGTTATCTATCGACCACCCAGCACTTCTGTTCGTCAAATTATATGGTTTTCCGCCTCTGTCCAGTGAGACTATTGATTCAATCAGGCTCCACTCTGAACTCGGGAACCAATCACCAACATCTGTATAAACCTCTGTACCATTATGTGCATCAAAAGCCATTTCAACGTATACCGAGCCATCACCTTCGACTTCCAACCCTTTTACCGTATATGAAACGCGATACTTATCAGTCGAAGGGGTCGTAAAATGATATCCGGTCCACCCCGGATAACTCACCATTGATAACGCCTCCGAGCCGCTTGCACTCTCATCTGCGATCAATTCCCCTCCAGAATTATAAAGATAGTTTTCCGCTTCAACGGTAAATAATGGCTCCTTCTCGTCAATTAAATACTCAGCGTCAATTTGGGGTTCGATTAACTCAAAGTCTATATAATTAAGCCTCCACCCTGTAGATATCGAATCGATATAGACGCTATATTCACCAGCGGGTAATACCACACTACGTTCCACTGTATCCCAATTTTCTATACCAGTTCCGTCTACATCAACAATCTCGAGTACGCCCGAGTAATCGTGAAATTTAAAATGATAACCAGCATACTCCGCCGCAACTCTGAAGCTTAGTTTATAATTCCCTGATTCGGGAATATCGATTAAGTATTGAGCCCTATCACCAGAATCGATATTTATGAGATCCATCCCTCCAAGCTCATCTGTGGTTGACGCGACCTGTAGACCGTTCTGGGCTGTATAATCTTCGGCTTCAATGCGAAAGCTCACTGATGAACTGCTACTGCTTGATACTGAAGAGTGTGAGCTTGAGGTCGAGCTTGAGGATGACTCTTCAAAGCTTGTCACCTCAAACCAGTTTAAATTCCAGCCGCCATGATCTATAAAAAATTCTAGCTCATTTTCGCCGGCATTAAGATCCACAATAAGCTCGACCTCCCCCCACGAACCCCACCCACCCGTTGAAGGAAAGCCAACAACGCCTAAAAGGTCATCTCCGCGCAATATTGTTAACCTACCTCCACCCGACGCAGAGACATATCGAAACTTCATGCTGTACAAGCCCGATTCTTCGACTTCAACCATGTATGATAAATAGTCACCTGGGTCAGTCCAGCTAACGATATTTGTTGGACCCTCGTCCCACGAGCTTTCAACCTCTACCCCCGCCATAGACGTAAAACTTTCCGCTTGCACACGTGAAACCACAGGGTTTTCAGAGCTAGAAGGCGCGGAAGAATTAGATGAAGCTACCGAGGAGCTAGATAAAGTGCTAGAGCTGGAGGATTGCTCAGAAGAAGATGCACTCGATGAGCTATCGTCATTCGGTGAAATCTCAAACCAATTTAAGTTCCACCCCCCTTGCTGAGGCATAATTATTAAATCAGTTTCCCCGGCTGGTAGCACTGCGGTTGATTGTATCTCCCCCCAACTACCCCAACCACCGGTTGAAGGCAGCTCTACCACATCGACCAAAGTGTCGCCAGCAAATAGGTGAATAATGCCACCACCCGCGTCAGACGCATAGCGGTAAGTAAAAGTGTGAAGCCCTTGAACATCGACATCCAATGAATAAATTAGATAATCACCTGGATCGATCCAAGAGGCAATTGTCGCAGTTGCTTCATCCCACGAGGGTTCAGTCTGGACACCAGACATCAAGGTATAATCTTCCGCCTCAACGTGAGTAACGCCATCGACTTGGATCAACTGCTGGCTTGATGAGCTTGATGAGCTTGCCTCACCTATTCTTTCAAGCTCGATCCAATTTAAATTCCACCAGCCTTGGTCTACGAACATCATTAAGCTTTGAGCACCAGCTTCAAGTGAAATTGTCGTTTCGCTCTCACCCCACGTTCCCCAGCCACCACTTGAGGGTAGCGTGGTCTGGGCGATTATCTTACCTTCTTGGAAGAATGACAGGGCACCACCAACACCGACATCTGAGGCATAACGGAAAGTAACTTGATATTCACCCGCCTGACTGACATCCAGGTCATAGGTGAGATAGTCACCTGGACTGATCCACGAAACAATTTCCGCTTCGCCATTATCCCATGACGTTTCTACCTGTACTCCAGCCATGCTTGAGTAGCTTTCCGCTTCAACCCTATAAAGGTCAGATGTCTGAGCGAACGCGAACGCCCCTAGCGATATTAATACGCCAAAGATAATTGATCGAAGAGCAAAAAAAGGGCGAAAAGGCAAACGGTGAGCCATGTACAGTTCCTTTGTATGTAACATCCCTTGCTGGAGTGCTTGAAGGGTTATATATAAACGATGACATAGATTGTAAAAAAGAGCAAATCCACTTTATCGCGGCTATGCGTACTAAATGATTCAAATAGTATTTGTCTGAAGCAGCATGTAAGAGCAACAATCAGCTCTTGTTGGATTAAGTGCCAAAATCAGAGCGCACACTTTTTTGTCATTACACACTCATAATTTTCTTACAAGAAATTGTCAGTGATCTCGTACAGAAAAAGAGCATAGCCACAATCATGCCGAAGAATAATAAAACAAACTATTTACGCTAACGTCTCACACTCTATGCCTAGAAGGCCATGAACACTCGAAAACTGGAGCTGGGCTTGTCTGACCTGAACGCCCTAACCCAACCTCTCATCTAATGTTAGGATGTAACCATTGAAATCATCTGAGCTATGAGCGCATGAAAAAATTAAAAGACATAGAAATTCCACCCCAAGAGCCTTTTAAAAACTCTGTGGCAGGGCGAGATCAAGTTGGACGAGCATTAACTAACTTTCTAGATCAAACTGACACCCCTTTAGTCATGTCTATTGACGCACCCTGGGGGCAAGGAAAGACCACCTTTTTGCATATGTGGAGAGAGCATCTGAAGCAAGAAGGCTTCACAACAATCTACTATAATGCATGGAATAGCGATCATGGTGATAACGCTATGCTAAGTTTGATTGGCGAACTTTCATCGGCGTTTTCAGGAGATAACACGCAACCCGACCAGAAAGGTGATCTTTCTAAATCACAAAAGCTTTTAAGTCAGGTAAAATCCGCCGGGGCCGATGTACTCAAGCACATGTTGCCTCTGGCCGCAAAATTGGCTACCAACGGCGTGATAAATCTGAACGGCAATGCCGAGGAATTACTATCGAACGGTATTGAATCTCTTGTTGAACAGCAAATAAATAGTTATGACGATGCTAAGAACTCAGTGACTAACTTCCGCACAAAACTGGCTAAATTCGCTGGTAGCGTCTCTGATGATGGCAAACCCTTGATCATTATCATTGATGAGCTAGACCGTTGTCGCCCAAGTTATGCGATCGAGATTCTGGAAAAGGCAAAACACTTTTTTAATGTAGAAAATGTTGTCTTCGTGTTGGGTGTGGATAAACGGCAACTGGGCTCCTCGTTTAAGGCTGTTTACGGTGAAGGTCTTAATGTCGATGGTTACATGCGTAGATTTTTCGATGTGGATTTTTTACTGCCACCGCCAAAGTCTGAAGATTTCATTCAATTGTTACTGAAAAGGTTTGGACTTGATGACCTTCTAAAAAAAATGAACCTGCCAAACCATTCATCTTATTTTAAAGAGTCACTGTCGGCCTTGAGTGACATTCATGGTCTATCTATGCGAGATAGAGTGCAATGCGTGTCTTTATTGTATTTTTCGCTTAGCACTATAGATCACTCAACAATGTCAACCCCTCACCCAATGGTGTTGTGCTATTTTATAGTGCTCAAAATTAAAAACTCAGAGCTTTACAACGATTTTCTGGACGACAAGATAGAGCCCAAGGCGTTACTCCAACACATAGTGAAGCGTCCTGGCGGTACGGAGTTATTAATGACCAATGGCGGACTTCAGCTTGAGGTTTTTCTTTCAATTGTAAAGATAAGTAGCAATCGTTTTGAGTCCATCAAATATCACTTTAAGGAAGAGGCTGATAAGATTACTGGAACGGATTCTGAAAGTACGGCAAAAAGAGATGTCGCGGTGAATAAAATGAAATACATGGAGAACGATTTCGTGGAAGACTTTTGCTACTCGAAACAATGGATGGAAGTTATCAACCAAATCGAGCTAGCTGCTCGATTTAATCGATAAATGAGACGCATCAGGATCATCACCTCTCCACTTGATCCACACCTTCGCTGCCATCTCGACAGCGAAGATGCTGGATAGTCGAGTAGCGATCCAGCATAAAATTGTGCCAGAGTCGAAAACCACGGCCCACTATTAAAAATTTCCACGCAATTCACGGCAATTCGGTACCTCGCCACCCATGCGAGTATAAATTGCATATGACAGCCGAAATGGTAAATTTATGGACAACATTGAATATATTGAGATTATCGACTTTGCAACAACTAACTCCCAGAGTGCAATCAATAGCATCCCCAAACATTTAGAGTTGATGGAATCGAATCTAGCAGGAAAACTGGCCGGATCAAAAATCAATACAATGAATAAATTACGTCGGCTTTACGATGCGATGGATAAGATGAGCGCTTATTTAGACAAATATTCCGCATGCAAGTCGGGCTGTTCTAACTGTTGTTATTACCCCGTCACGATTTCTGACATTGAAGTTAAATATATTGAAAAAAATGAGCACTTAAAGCGGGCTCGTGTAATACCCAAAAGCTCAAAAGACAAATATAAAGGGGCGGCTTGTACATTCCTCAAAGACGGGAAGTGTTCAATTTATTCCTCTCGACCATTTGTTTGTCGGCACATGCTATCAATGGCCAAAACATCCAAAGTATGTGAGCCGAAGTACGCTTTTGACTACACATTGCCGCTCATACGGTTTGATGGCTTTAGATCCGCTTACGATCTTATCAAGATTGAATCTGGACAAGAGATTAACATCTATGATATTCGTGATATTTTTTACAGAAAATACTGACAGGCACCGGATGAAAAACGAGAAACTGTCCAATCAAGCCTGAACTACTACCACTAATCAGCGTAAAACGCAGCTGGCGGAAGGTTCGGCGCCTTCCAGCACCGGCCGCCGCCTAATCTGATCAAGGCCGCCCATACGGGTGGCCAACACAAATTACTTTTACGTCACCTTAGAGGTATAGTAATCAAGCTGCCCCGCCCGAAGAGTATTGGCATGATCTGTGCTTGACAAAAGCCCATATCCATGGTAAACTAAAGGTAGAGGCTCAAAGAAAACTTCACCACCCTCTCGCCTCAACCTTCCAGCCACTCACATTTTAAATGTGACCACCCAATTCTTTGGGAGGTTTGCTCGTGGCTGGCCATTTGTAATCATTACCATATAAGGAGCTAATTATGGCTATTCAACTAGAAAGCAATTTCTTATCAAAACTGTTCGATGAAAAATCGACTGACAGCACCCCGATAGGTGCTTCCAACTACGGGCTGGATCTCTTAGATCGTTTATATAACCACTTTTCATCTATTGATGGAGGGGACGCCGCAAGTAACTTTCTATCATATAGAACCGTTGCTCGCGCCTTGAGGCAGTGTCGTCTTTATCATAGCGGTGAAGATCTATCAATTTGCTATGACGACAACTGTATCTATGCTGAGCATGCCTTTTTCTACCTCAAAAGAGCTACATCACTTTTAAATGAGCAGAAAAATGACAATAGATAACTTTAAAAATGGCAACCAACAAATAAATCAATATTTTTGCAATAATAATGAACTCATCTACCTCCTTAATGTGACTTTCCTTGATGAAAGGTTGAGCTTTATAGGTGGAGATTTTGGCAGGAATTCACGAGGATCGAGCGATGGCATTTGAGCAGACAACACCTAACAATCCTTATAATATTACAAAGCGACAGCACTTTCATATGCAGGCAATTCTCAGAAAATTTTCGATTAACAACCAAATAAAGATCACATTGAGGTCTGGCGGTGAGTCTAGGCTTTCAGACGCTTCGGACCATTGTTTTATTGGGAGAAGAGCATGGTCGGAAGAGTGCGAAAGTAATAATTGTCACCCAATCGAGAGAAAGTTCTTGGCTCAGGTTCGGCGAGTTGAGAACTCTGAGTGTATTTGCGATCACAAAGCAATCTCTGAATATCACTTTCTGTGGTATTTGCGGTATCACTTTTCTCAAAATGAAGTTGAAGATTACAGCCTTTATGATAATTTTCCGTGTGGAAGTTTTGATAAGGCAGTTGAGGAATTGATCGAATCCGAGGGAAGAGCTCCTGTGAGATCCGGAGGTAAAATTGCCGGAAGATTTAAAGCAACGCTTAATATAAAGCAATTGCTCGAAGAGAATGATAGCTTGTACGAAGGTTACAAATGGCAGGTGGTTAAATCCACTGGGAATAATTTCATATCTTCTGACTGCTACGGTGAAAAATTAATGATGGCAATAACACCTAAGATAATTCTTATAGGGTCAAAAAATATTAAAGAACCTGTTTGCATGGTCTCGGATGAAGAAGTTAGAGAGCTCAATGAGAAAACAATGGAATTCTCTAGCGAATTTTATTTCGAGGCTCCTTAGTATCGATATAGCTGTAGCTGTAGCAAATATTTCACCTTTTCATATGCCAGACGCGGTTCCGCGCAAACAGTTTTCCTGGTAAAAAACGAAGTTTTTTACCGCTAAGTTGATTATTCACAATTTACACTTGGCAGCTGCCCCCAAGAGGTCATATATCGTGGCGAGCTGTAAGATTGCCGCATCGCCCACTTTTTCTTTACGCCTTCAGCGGCCGAGAAAGCTGTTCCGCTGCCAAACCGCTTATTGACCGCATCCAGTGTTTCCATGATTTTTGTCGATCGGAGTGGTTGTGCCACCTGAAATAAGTCTCCCTGGTCGTATGCCGGATCGATGAGGTCGATCAGCCCTACCCCTGATTTAAGGTATTGATACCCCTCTTTGTAGAGAGAATGAATTGCTTGCTTGGCGGCACGTGTAATTAGGCGTGTGTCGTCGGTCGGGTAAGGCAATTTCACCGTCACAGACTTGGAGTAGCGTTTTTCCGCAAAGGGCGAGGTTTGCAGGAATACCAGGATCTCACGCACCAGGTGTCTTTGCTTTCGGAGCTTTTCGCTGGCACGCCTGGCATAGAGTGATGTCGCCTGCAGGATGGGCTCTATCGAACTCGCCTTCTCGCTAAAGGATCGCGTACAGTAGATTTCGCGTTTTGCCGGCGGCGCATCCTCCAGCGGGAGACAGGATATTCCGTTCAGCTCCTCGATCGTGCGCTCCAGGCAGACACTGAAGTGCTGACGGGCCCGCTTGGGGCTCATATTGGCCAATTCCCAGCCTGTGGAGACACCGAGAGTATTCAGCCGCGCCGTGAGGCGCCGGCCGACACCCCAGATGTCATCCACCTTGGCTCGCCTAAGGAGCCATTCACGCTGTTCCTCCCGCTCCAAAATACAAACGTAGTCCAGGGCGGGAATTTTCTTGGCGGCTCGGTTAGCCAGTTTGGCGAGCGTTTTGGTTGACGCCATGCCGACGCCCACTGGAATTCTGACATCGCGCCAGACGGTTTCACGCACACGGTCGCCGAATTGTTTCAGGTTGCCATCTGGACACCATGGACGAATGAACACCTCATCGATGCTGTAGACCTCAAGGTCTTCGGCAAACTCCTGCAGTGTGGCCACCACCCGGCCAGACAGGTCGCCATAGAGCGCATAATTGGAGCTGAAGATTGCTACGTTGTGCCGCCGTAACAGCGGCTCAATTTTGAAGAATGGCTCTAGGTCGGGAATGCCAAGGGCTTTGGCCTCCCGGCTTCGGGCCACCACAAACCCGTCGTTGTTCGACAGTACGACGACGGGTTTTCCCCTGAGGTCGGGCCTGAACACCTGCTCACAGCTGGCGTAGAACGAGTTGCAGTCAACCAGGCAATACATGGTGATACCTCACGGATGCCACAACCACCCCCTCTGAAACCCAATCCATATCGGCGCTACACTCAATGGGCGGGTAGAGATCATTACCGGAGAGAAGTCGGTGATATTTGGTATCTAGGACTTTGCAGGTCAGCTCGCCCTCGACGGCCGCGATAATCACGTTACCGTGTGCAGCCTCGATGGAACGATCGACAATCAGTAGATCACCGTCGTAGATACCAAGTTGCTGCATGGAGTCGCCCAGGGCTCGCACAAAGTATGTCGCGGCCGGTCGTTTGATCAGGTGTTCGTTGAGGTCAAGAGGCCTCTCCAGGTAGTCGTCTGCTGGCGATGGAAAGCCAGCGCGAACCCGGCAACCATACAGCGGGATTTCAATAGCAAGTCTGTCTATCGCGAGGGGGATAATCTTCATCACTTACCAATACTGTATATATGTACAGTATAGTGACAGATTTGCTAGACTCGTCAAGGCTATTTAATCAGCCAAAGGGGTAGATTTATGTGTGGACGTGTTTTCGTCGCGCCCTCAGCCGCCTCTGAGCGGCTTTTGGCCGACTACGGGCTAGAGGGGGCTCAGCTGCCTACCTTGCCAAATGTGGCACCTACAGAAGCTGTTCCGGTGCTTCACAGGGCTGAGCAAGGCTATGCACTGGGGCCCATGCGATGGTGACTACACCCGCACTGGTCGCCAGACCCACCTAACCAAGCATTTAGCATGTTCAATGCGAAAATTGAGACCGTACTTACCAGTCGAGCATACCAGGGGCCGATACGGCACCGCAGGACGCAGTATTTGTGCGGAAGTTAAATACTAGGTTAACGTTCTGAGCATCAAAGATGGAATGATTCACAGTAATACAGCGCCTATAAGATCTCAGTTTGAAGACTTAAAATGCAACTTCAAATCATATAATGTCATTCTGCTATAAAAATTCATGGTAAGCTTTGGTAATAATTTCCAACCCTATTCACTAGAGGCCCAGCTATGATCCGCTGCCATCTTGCCCGCATCATGGGTGAACACAAGATGCGTGTTGCCGACGTCGCCAGAGAAACAGGACTCAGTCGCGCAACGGTGACTTTGCTTTACAGAGAAACAGCCCAGAAAGTGGACCTCAAAGCCATCGAGAAGCTGTGCCTGCTATTTGAATGTCAAGTAGGTGACCTACTTGAGCTTACACCAGCATGAGGATTCCCTTTAAGCCGGAAAGACCATGCTGAATTAGCATACATAAATGAATGAAAACGAGAAAAGACTCATGACAAGTTTACAACAACGTGCCGAACTTCAACGCCAAATATGGGCGATTGCCAACGATGTTCGAGGTTCAGTGGATGGTTGGGATTTTAAACAATATGTACTGGGTACGCTGTTCTACCGTTTTATCAGTGAAAACTTTGTCAACTACATCACAGGTGGTGATGAGAGCGTTAATTATGCAGCCATGTCTGACGATGATGAAAACATCACGTTTGCTAAAGAAGATGCCATTAAAACCAAAGGCTATTTTCTTTACCCTAGCCAGTTGTTTAGCAATGTGGCGACCAATGCGCATAAGAACGAAAATTTAAATACGGATTTGGCCGCAATTTTTGCTGCAATCGAAAACTCAGCCAATGGCTATGACTCAGAAAAAGACATCAAAGGCTTGTTTGCTGATTTTGATACCACCAGTAATCGCTTAGGTAATACGGTAGAGGCAAAAAACAAACGCCTAGCTGCGGTGTTAAAAGGCGTGGCCGGTTTAACTTTCGGTAACTTCGAAGACAATCAAATTGACTTATTCGGTGATGCTTACGAGTTCCTGATCTCCAACTACGCGGCCAATGCGGGTAAATCAGGTGGCGAATTTTTCACCCCTCAGCATGTCTCAAAACTCATCGCGCAGCTCGCCATGCACGGCCAAACCAGTGTGAATAAAATTTATGACCCTGCGGCGGGGTCGGGTTCGTTGCTGTTACAAGCTAAAAAGCACTTTGATGCGCATATCATTGAAGATGGTTTTTTTGGTCAAGAGCTCAACCACACCACCTACAACTTAGCGCGTATGAACATGTTTTTGCACAACATTAACTACGACAAGTTTAATATTCAGCTGGGTGATACCTTAACCGAACCACACTTTTTAGATGACAAACCGTTTGATGCGATTGTATCTAACCCGCCTTATTCGGTGAAATGGATTGGCAGTGACGACCCAACCCTAATCAACGATGACCGCTTTGCACCCGCTGGCGTATTGGCACCCAAATCAAAAGCCGACTTTGCCTTTGTGCTTCATGCACTGAGTTACCTATCAAGCAAAGGTCGTGCAGCCATTGTTTGTTTCCCCGGTATTTTTTACCGTGGTGGTGCTGAGCAAAAAATTCGCCAATACCTAGTAGATAACAACTACGTTGAAACTGTGATTTCACTGGCACCTAACCTGTTCTTTGGCACCACCATTGCGGTGAATATCTTAGTGCTGTCTAAACATAAAACCGACACTACCACCCAGTTTATTGATGCCAGTGGCGAGGCTTACTTTAAAAAGGAAACCAATACCAACGTTATCACCAATCAGCACATCGAAGAGATCATGAAAGTGTTTGCCAGCAAAGAGGACGTGGATCACTTTGCCAAATCCGTTGATTTGGATGTTATCGCAGGCAACAGCTACAACCTTTCGGTGAGCAGTTATGTAGAAGCGAAAGACAACCGCGAGTTAGTAGATATTGCAGAGCTTAATGCCGAACTTAAAACCACAGTCGGCAAAATCGATCAACTTCGTACTGATATTGACGCTATTGTGGCGGAAATTGAGGGTGAGGAGCTTGAGGCATGATTCAGTTGAACTATTTACAGAAACTCTGGGGCGGTGTAGATGTTGAGTGGCTGCCATTAGGGAATTTAGCAGAAATTGGCACTGGTAAGTCAAATAGGCAAGATGAGACTGAAGATGGTGAATATCCATTCTATGTTCGTTCAAAAAATATATTGAGATCAAGTACTTTCCAATTTGATGAAAAAGCGATTGTAGTTCCAGGAGAAGGAGGGATCGGCGACATATTTCATTTTGTAGAAGGTAAATATGCTTTGCATCAAAGGGCCTATAGAATAAAGGCTACGAGTGGTGTTCTAGATACAAAATTCCTGTACCACTTTATGTCTTCAAAATTTAAGCAATATATTTTGATGAAAAGTGTTGGCGCAACATCAATCTCAATAAGAAAGCCAATGCTAGAGGGATTTCAAATCCCCATCCCATGCCCAGATAACCCAGAAAAATCGCTGGCAATACAAGCTGAAATTGTTCGTATTCTGGACGCATTTACCGCCATGACCGCCGAGCTGACCGCCGAGCTTAACATGCGGAAAAAACAATACAACTACTACCGCGACCAGTTGTTAAGTTTTGAAGAGGGTGACGTTGAGTGGAAATCATTAGAGTTCCTTTGTAAGTCCATCTCTGCCGGTGGAGATGTTCCTAAAAATAGCGCTAAAGGACAAACCGAACCAACTTCTGAATATCCATACCCAATTTATGCAAACGCTACAGATGAAAAAGGGCTATATGGTTTCACTGATAACTATAAGATTGATAGTGATGCAGTCACCATTTCTGCGCGTGGTGCAAAAGTCGGTTATCACACTGTAAGGGAAGCTAAGTTCACACCAATTATTCGTTTAATTGTTTTAGTTGCTGATAAAAATTTAGTTACCACAAGATATTTAAATTATGTTTTAGACATGACTCCAATAGGTGGTACTGAAGGGGGAATACCGCAACTCACTGTTCCAATGGTAAAAAAGATCACAGTTCCAATTCCATTTCCAAACGATCCTGAGAAATCACTGATCGAGCAAGCGCGAATTGTGGCTATATTAGATAAATTCGACACGTTAACAACTTCGCTGCAAGAAGGTCTCCCACGCGAAATCGAGCTACGTCAAAAGCAATACGAATACTATCGCGACTTACTGTTGAACTTCCCCAAACCTATGGAGGAAACAGCGTAAATGAGCGGTCAAATGTACAACCTGATCATGGCAAGCGTGCCTAGCTTGTACTCAGGCGATCAAGGGGAATTCTCGATTCCGAAAGATAGGTTTCTTGAATACACGGAAGCCTCTATCAAAGGACAATTTCAATCATTAGATCAGGATGCAATAAATAAGCTCAAGAATCTTCCAACTATGTTTGCGGTAGAGGATGAAGTTGCTGATGCAAGAATTGGGAAAATTACCGATATTAAAGTTAATTCGAATAATTTACGCATTAAGTATAGATTTGACAAAGACTACTACCCATTAACCAGAGGGCTTCTAAAGGAGAAACAACAAAAATTAGATATCGATGATTTTGAGTTTCACCGGGGGCATTGGGCCGTTAAGAAATGTGATATTTCTGAATTTTATGGGGAGTATTTAAAATCACTTGCAGGGATTGCCCATAAATTAAAGAATACTGATAAGAAAGTGCAGTTAATCTATGCCTTTAATGGCACAGGTAAGACGCGTTTGTCGCGTGCATTTAAAGAGCTCATCGCGCCAAAGGAAGATGGACTTGGTGATCTTGATGGTGCAGAGCAAGCGCCACTGTCGCGCCACAGGATTTTGTATTACAACGCGTTTACGGAAGACTTATTTTACTGGGATAACGATTTAGATGCTGATGCAGAGCCGAAGTTAAAAATCCAACCCAATACGTTTACCGATTGGATTTTGCAAGAGCAAGGGCAAGACATGAACGTGATCAGCACGTTCCAGCGCTATGCCAACGATAAACTAACGCCACGCTTTAATCCGCAATACACGGCTAAAGACAAAGACGGAAAAGATGTTACCGTCAAAGCCTTTTCTGAGGTGACGTTTTCACATCAAGGTGGTGATGACGAACCGGATAGAAAAATTAAAATATCAAAGGGTGAAGAAAGTAACTTTATTTGGAGTATTTTTTATTCATTGCTCGAACAAGTGATTAGCATCTTAAATGTACCTGAAGATGCTGGCCGCGAAACTGACCAGTTTAACCAATTACAATATGTGTTTATTGATGATCCAGTGAGCTCGTTAGATGACAACCATCTAATAGAGTTGGCTGTTGATTTAGCTCGTTTAATTAAGTCGAGTGATTTCGCTATTTCTGGTCTTAAGTTCATCATCACCACTCATAATCCGCTTTTTTATAATGTTTTGCATAACGAGTTTAATCGAGCACCCAAGTTCGTTTTGCGCAAGCTCGATGATGGTAAGCATGACCTGATTGAGCAAGAAAATGATTCTCCCTTCTCGTATCACCTGCATTTAAAGAATGAGTTAATGAAAGCGGCAGACTCAGGCGATATCCACAAATACCATTTTAATTTTTTGCGAAATGTACTCGAAAAAACCTCAACGTTTTTGGGGTACGAAGAGTGGGGGGAGCTGTTGCCCGGTGTCAAAGGTAATAGGGCTACGGGGCAAGTGAACCCCTATGCACGGGTAATTAATTTATATAACCATGCAAAACACGCAGGCCATGAAGTGGCCGAAGTCGAAGAAGATCATAAGCGCGTCTTTAAGTTTCTAGTGAAAGAGATCGACAATATTTATAAAGGCATGCGCACTCAACAAGGGACACAGGCTTAGGAATAGATATGGCAGAATACAAAGCAATCGCAGAGTCTAAAAATTACATTGTTTTAGATAAATACACACGCCAAGAGCAAATTGCTGAGGGCTACCAGAGCGAAGGTGATTTAGAACGTGAGCTGATTCAGGACCTAAGCAACCAGGGCTATGAGTATTTACCTGCGCTAACGACGCCAGACGCCATGCTGGCGAATGTGCGCAAGCAGCTACAAGCCCTTAATAAGGTCCAGTTTACCGATGCCGAGTGGGCTCGCTTTTGCGAGCAATACTTAAACACCCCAAGCGATAATATTCTTGATAAAACTCGCAAGGTGCACAGTGACTATATCTTCGATTTTGTCTTTGATGATGGCCATATAGAAAACATCTACCTGTTCGACAAGAAAACCATTGCTCGTAACAAAGTGCAGGTCATTAAGCAGTTTGAGCAAACGGGAAGCCATGCCAATCGTTACGATGTGACGATTTTGGTCAATGGTTTGCCTTTGGTGCAAATTGAACTGAAAAAGCGTGGTGTGGCGATCCGTGAGGCGTTTAACCAAATACATCGCTACAGCAAAGAAAGTTTTAATGCAGAGAACTCCTTGTACAAGTTCTTGCAGCTGTTTGTGATCTCTAATGGCACCGACACGCGCTATTTTGCCAATACCACTAAACGAGACAAAAACAGCTTCGACTTTACGATGAACTGGGCGAAGTCAGACAATACGCTGATCAAGGATTTAAAAGACTTTACCGCCACTTTTTTCCAGAAAAAGACGTTGCTTGAAGTGATCTTGCGTTACTCGGTATTTGACGTCAGCAATACCTTACTTGTAATGCGCCCCTACCAGATTGCCGCTACAGAGCGCATTTTATGGAAGATAAAGAGCGCGTTTAACGCTAAGAATTGGAGCAACACCGAGAGCGGCGGGTACATTTGGCACACCACGGGTTCAGGCAAAACACTCACCAGCTTTAAAGCGGCACGTTTGGCCACCGATTTAGACTGTATCGATAAAGTCTTTTTTGTGGTGGACAGAAAAGACCTCGACTATCAGACCATGAAAGAGTATCAGCGGTTCTCACCTGATAGTGTGAACGGTTCAGACAGTACCGCAGGGCTTAAGAGTAACCTGGATAAAGACGATAACAAGATTGTTGTCACCACAATCCAAAAGCTCAACAACTTAATCAAAAGCGAAAGCGATTTAGCTATATACAACAAGCAAGTTGTCTTTATTTTTGATGAGTGTCATCGAAGCCAGTTCGGTGAAGCGCAGAAAAACCTGAAGAAGAAATTCAAAAAGTTCTACCAGTTTGGCTTTACCGGTACGCCAATTTTCCCTGAAAACGCCTTGGGTGCTGAAACCACGGGCAGCGTGTTTGGCCAGCAGTTGCACACTTATGTGATCACTGATGCCATTCGTGATGAAAAAGTACTCAAGTTCAAAGTGGACTATAACGATGTTCGCCCGCAATTTAAGAGCATTGAGACTGAGCAGGATGAAAATAAGCTCAGTGCCGCAGAGAACAAGCAAGCGTTCTTACATCCAATGCGCATTCGTGAAATCTCGCAGTATATTCTGAACCATTTTAACCAGAAAACGCATCGAGCCTATTCTGGTGCCAAAGGGTTTAACGCCATGTTTGCGGTCAGTAGTGTTGATGCAGCGAAAGCGTACTATGAAACCTTTAAAACATTGCAGGCCGAGGCCGAAAATGGACCCACGAGTAAACCTCTGCGCATTGCGACTATCTTCTCATTTGCAGCCAATGAAGAGCAGGACGCCATTGGTGATATTTTAGATGAGAGTTTTGAAGTCAGTGCCATGAATAGCAGCGCGAAAGAGTTTTTGAGCGCCGCGATTAACGATTACAACGCCATGTTTAAATCTAACTATGGCGTGGACAGTAATGGCTTTCAGAATTACTACCGTGACCTTGCACAGCGCGTGAAGAATAAAGAAATTGATCTGCTCATAGTGGTCGGTATGTTTTTAACGGGCTTTGATGCGCCTACGCTCAATACCTTGTTTGTTGACAAGAATTTGCGCTATCACGGCTTGATGCAGGCTTTTTCTCGCACCAATCGCATTTATGATGCAACGAAGACCTTTGGCAATATTGTTACCTTCCGGGACTTGGAACAGGCAACCATTGATGCTATCACCTTGTTTGGTGACAAAAACACCAAAAACGTGGTGTTGGAGAAGAGCTACAAAGAATACATGGAAGGCTTTAACGATATTGCTACTGGCCAAGCGCGTCGAGGCTTTGTTGATATCGTAAAGGAGCTGCAAGAACGTTTTCCAAACCCAGAAAATATTGAAAAAGAACAAGATAAGAAAGAATTTGCCAAGCTGTTTGGTGAATACCTAAAAGCAGAAAATATTTTACAAAACTACGATGAGTTTGCTGGATTAAAAGCACTGCAAAGCTTAGATACCAGTGATGAACAAGCTGTTGAAGAGTTCAAGTCAAAGTACTATCTGGACGATGCTGACATCGAGGCAATGCAAACCATCGATATGCCAAGCGAGCGTGCTATTCAAGATTATCGCTCTACCTACAACGATACCCGCGACTGGTTGCGACGCGATAAAGAAGGTCAGGACAAAGATAAGTCAACAGTAGACTGGGACGATGTGGTCTTTGAAATTGATTTGCTTAAATCTCAGGAAATAAACCTCGATTACATTCTTGAACTGATTTTTGATCACAATAAGAAGAACAAGAGCAAAGCAGGCTTGATTGAAGAAGTTCGTCGTATGATCCGCGGTAGCCTTGGCAATAGAGCGAAAGAGAGCTTGGTGGTTGATTTTATTAACCAGACAAACCTAGATGAGATCAATGACAAAGCCAGCATTATCGACGCCTTCTTCAAGTTCGCCCAGGCGGAGCAGAAGCGCGAAGCCGATGCCATTATTGCCTCTGAAAAGCTCAATGAAGAAGCTGCCAAACGTTATATTGCGTCATCACTCAAACGTGAGTACGCCTCTGAAAATGGCACTGCACTTAATGAGGCGCTGCCCAAACTTAGCCCATTGAACCCACAGTACCGAACCCAGAAGCAAACAGTTTTCCAAAAAATCGCCGCTTTTGTTGAAAAATTCAAAGGTGTAGGTGGGCAGATATAAGTGTTATTACGTGCTGTTCAGGAAGGAAGTTAAATAGCGCAAGTGTCTTAAACTTGTAGATTTCTAAGCCGGTTGTCTTTTACGTGGAAGGTGAATTAAAAAAATGGAAAATGAAAACATAGTAAGGTTTTTGTCATCAGACATAAAAAGGAACTCCGCGTCTTCGAATAGAGAGCCAATCGAAATTGATCTTTCTAATGGTGTCTTAGATGACGAGCTGGCCACATTTTTTCGTTTTATCAATAAAGTTTTAGATACTGATAATTTAGTCATACTGGCTGGCTCAGGCACGTCTTTAACATTTAATAAGCCTTCTCAGCAGAATAAAGCGCCTATCGCTCCAAGTATGTGGCACCTTTGGGACTATTGTAAAAAAGCAGATGAGAATCTTTTTCAATTGGTTTTGAAGGCAACAAATTATAATGCCCTTCAAAAAAATCGTGAAGCAAACGGAGATGCAAAGCCAGACATTGAACTATTATTGTCTCTTTGCGATTCCTCTTTAGCCGTTGGTAACCTTTCAAATCAAAGAACTAATCAAGTAAGTAAGTTCCTTGAGCAAGCCAAAAACATAATTTTAGCTAAAACTACCTTTACTGAATCGATCCCTGAATCAGACTGGGTTAGTCATGATAAATTTATGCGTGCAGTAGGTAGAAGGAGTGCTCAGCAACAACGACTTAAACTTTTCACGACTAATTATGACTTGGCTTTTGAGCACGCTGCATCAAATACTGGTTTTGTTGTTATTGATGGTTTTGAGTTTTCTAACCCCTCTTTTTTTAATCCTATGTGGTTCAAGTATGACATAGTGAACCGTGGGCACTCCAAGAGCAGTGAAGGCGCATACATATCCAATGTGGTTCAGCTATACAAGATGCATGGCTCTGTGGACTGGAGAAAATTTAACGGCAGAGTTAGAAAGCTAGGTGCTGATAGCAAAATTGGTGAACCTGTTTTTATCTATCCAAGCAGTAGCAAATATCAGACATCTTATGATTCTCCTTATTTAGATATGATGACTTCTTTTTTGGAAGTAGTTAAACAACCAAAAACGGCTGTATTGTGCCTAGGTTTTGGTTTTAATGATAAGCATATAAATAATGCGCTGACTATGGCGCTTAGGACTAATCCTGAGTTTATGCTGATGGTTGCAACGAAAGACCCATTCAGTGTAACGGGTTCATTTAATAATGAGATTAGGAATCTGCTAATGGCAGCTATTGACCATGGGGATGGCAGAATCGCGATAATGGATTCAACGTTTAAACAGTTTTCTAGTCTGCTACCTGAACGAAGATCAACAACTCCCGAGGACGAACTCTTCAAAGCATTTGAGAAAATCACAGCGAGTATTAAATAAGGGAGACTATTCATGGGGCGGAAAAAGTGGTTTTCCCCGTACGATCCAACAAGACGGATTGGTAGCGTCATTAGCGTATCTGCAACCGAGCTTATCATTAACTTATCTAAAGCGGGATCTGGTGAGCCCAGTTGGTCATTCGGAAATCGAATAGCCGCTGGTGAAGTAAATGAATTTGTATTCATCGACATAGGCGAAACAGCGATACTTGGGCGCTTAGTGAAAGTGTGGATTGAGGGTGGAGAGAGATTAAGTGTTGACGGTTTGGCGGATAAACCATCCGAAAATCACCCAATTGGACTGGTTCAATTATTAGTGAGTTTGAACCCAGCTAATGGTCGTAACTACAAAGGAATTAAACAGCATCCGAGATTAGGTAGCCAAATATATTCAGCTCACCCGTATCTGGTATCAATAATCGCTGAAGGTAAACAAGATGAAGAGCCTGGCCAAATCCATTTACCGTTAGCCTCACTTCCGCATGATGAATCCGTAACTGTTCACGTTACCCCAGAAAAATTATTTTCACGCCATTGCGCTATTTTAGGAGCTACAGGTGGCGGGAAAAGTTACTCGATGACAAACATCATCGAGCAAGTGATTGAGGCCGGAGGCAAAGCAATTATTATTGACCCGACGGGGGAGTATGAGTCACTTGGCTGTGACAGTTACTATGTTGGGAATCATGCAAAAGCAACTCCATTTAATCAGTTAACTTTTCCACATTGGCAGTTTACAGACTCAGATATTAGAGCCTTTTTAAGGCCTTCAGCGCAAAGCCAAGCGCCTAAACTGGAGGCAGCTATCGAGAGTCAGAAAATAGTGTGGCAATTTTGGCAGCAACAAAATCATGGCCTTGATATCAATGCAAATTATCTTTTGAACAAATCTGGCCAAGCAAAGGCTCCTTACGAAGCTGCTCTATTATCTATGAATAGCTCTATCCAGACAGCTCCATGGATGTTTAAATACATTGCTGACCAGATTGTAAACGAGTGTGTGTGGCCAAATGGCGGTAATTCTAATAATCCTAACCCCACTATTTGGGGCGGTAGAGCTGATAATGATGTTGGCCACTGTTTAAACCTGATAGCTCGGATTAAAGCCTATTCAAACAACCCAAACTTAAAATGGATGATTGACCCGGATGATAAATTAAAGACATTACCTAATCTTATTGATGATTTCTGTTCGCCAATAAGTAGCAATAATGTGCTGAGATTAGATCTTTCTGAAGTTCCATTTGAAGCAAACTCAAGAGAAATACTTGTTAATGCCATTGGTAGAAAGTTATTATCCGTAGCCAGGCAAGGTGCTATAAATCATGGTGCACCTCTATTAGTATTTATTGATGAAGCTCATCAATTTCTCAATAAGCGAATTGGTGAAGAAATGAACAAGTTTGAGTTGGATGCCTTTGGGAATATTGCTAAAGAAGGTAGAAAGTATGGTTTAAATACCATCATTGCTACTCAGCGACCACGTGACATTCCTGAAGATGTTTTAAGTCAGATTGGTACACTTATTGTGCATAGGTTGACCAATCAGCTGGACCAAGAAATTGTAAAAAAGGCTGTTGGCGCAATTGATCAACGTTCAGCATCCTTTCTCCCCGTCTTGGGTCAAGGAGAAGCGTTGTTGTTAGGAGTCGATTTCCCATTTCCTATGGCTGTGAAAATGAAACGTCCTGCAAATGCGCCAACTTCGAAAAGCGCTGGCTTTTCTAAAAGTTGGAAACCTTTGCAAAATTAGTTTCAATTAGGAGTAGATAAATAGCGCACCTTGCGATTCTATTGTTTATCAATGAATAACCATAAGCTCTTACAAATATTAGCCGCAGTACTGATAATGCCCAATCTTTAAAATTAGGACAAAGGATCTAAATGGAAAGCGAGCGATACTACTTGGATCAAAGTGTTCTCAGCGCTATCAGTGAAGGCAGCGTGAAATTAGGTTCAATAGGCGATTCTTATTTCGTTTATTCGAATGAACATTATAAAGAAATTCATCGCGGTAATGCTTCGTACATTCTAGACGCGTTAAGTTACATAAAGGCTAGGAAAATGATCATCCTTTCTGATGAGAATGGTAATCTCAATGACGACTGGAAGCTTTTTGGCTACATAGACCCACAGGAAAATTATCAATATTTCATTAATCATTGGGAGTCAAATATTTTGGCAGATAGACTTCTAAAGGAGATGTTTTGTGCTGCTGTGGGTAGAGATTCTTTGCGGGATCAATTCGAGGACACAACTGAGAAGATTGTTTTTAGTGAGCTGGGGAATAATTTTGATAACGTGATAAAACCGGAAATAAAAAAACTCGCCTCAGAGTTTTCAAAAACATTACCCAATGAATATAAGATTGAATCAAATCGTGAAAGGCTTGGGGTTTCTAAGGGCGGCTTGAAAAAGTTTAAGAAATACAAAAATCCAATACCTTTTATTTGGAGAAAATTAAACAGTCATTACCCTTCAAAAAATTATTCGATGGATGAATTATTTGGGTTCAAGGCCTCTGATTTTAGCGAGGCTTTTAATCCCAACCTGTCAACTTATCTCTCCATACTGCACTGCTATGGCGCACTGAATTATATAGGTTTTGAGCCTGATGATGGTGTCGCCAACCCCAGAAGAGTTTCCAATAACTTCAGCGATGCTTCGCATGTTGGTTTGGCAGCATACTGTCACAGGCTTTACACATGTGATGAACGTATGGCCACCAAGGCAAAAGCCATATATTCTTATAGGAATTTAGCTTGCAAAGTGATTCTCGTTAAAAAGAACGGAGTAAATTAATGAGATTGTTCTTTTGGGGTATTGCCGTCGTCGTAGCTTTAGTCTTTATTTTATTCTCCGTAGCAATTGTCTATTTAACTTGGCCTATTAGCACCAACACTGTAGAGAAGGCGGCTCATTTCGGTGATAGCTTTGGCGTAGTAACCTCTTTGTTTACGGCTTTTGGTTTTCTAGGTGTCTTAGCCACCATAAACCTCCAAAGAGAACAGTTCTACAAGGCCGAAAAAATATCACAAAGACAAAACAACGAGAACTCATTCTTCGGTATCCTTGACCTATACAAGAAAAATTTGGATGCTGTCAAAATTTCTAATTCTGACGGTCTTGCCATGGAAGGAGTTGGCGCATTTAAGTATATATTAGATATTCTAAACGAAAAGCTGACAAGGCATAATAAATACAAAGAGGATGAAAGATATATACAGCTTTATTATGTGGGGTTGCTTTCCGAGATATCGGCGATAGTTCACTATCAATCGAGATATTTGGAAACGTTCAAAAATGTATTAATTCAAATAGCCAGCGTAAAAGAAAGTGATGAAGAGAGAGAAAGATACATATGTTTATTTGTTTCACAGCTGACAAGCTACGAAATAAAATACTTATTCTACATATGTCTGATAGAAGACTGTAGTTCTGATCTCGTGGGATTAGTTCACGAATTTAGAGTATTCGAACGCTGCAGCTCGCTCCTCCCTAGGGGCAAACATAAACAATACCTATATGAAGTTATTCATGGAAAGAAATTTCCAGCTCCTAAACGAAAAAAAGCTCGAGTGTTCGATCAAGAGGAAATAAGACGGCTTCGACGAAATTACAAAAAAACTATGCAGCAGCCTACTCTGAAATAATACTACCTCTATTTTGGCGCCCGTCACATTTCGGAAACCCACTACAGCCCCAGAAGTCATAGCCAGACTTGCCGCCTTTCTTCCGGCGAACCAGCTCCTTCCCGCATTTCGGGCAAGGAGTTTCAGACACTTCTCGTTCTTTAGGTTTGCCTAGCTTACCATTTTTGTCAGGTAGTGTCACCTTGCACTCAGGGTAGCCAGAGCAACCCCACCAGGCCTTTTTGCCGGATTTACCCGGGCGGCGGGTCAGCGGTTCCCCGCACTTCGGGCACGGGTGATTCATTCCGGCCGGCACCTCGACTTTGACCGTATCCATGTTGGTGAGCTCCGCAGTCAATCGATCATCCAGAGTCGCGATCACACCCTTGTAGCTGGCGCGGCCTTCCGCGACCTCGTCCAACTGGGCCTCGATGGACTTGGTGAAATCCAGCTCGATAAAGCTGAAACGACTGGCGACCAGGCAGTCGACCACCAGGTAACCGGTGTCGGTCGGCACCAGGTACTTGCCGGCCGAGTCATAGGTGACGTAACCGCGGGACATGATGTTCTCCATGATCGCGGCGTAGGTCGATGGTCGGCCAATACCTTGCTTCTCCAGCTCTTTGATCAGCTGAGCCTCAGTGAAGCGAGATGGTGGCTTAGTGCGCTTATCCAAGACTTTGCCCTCAATGACTTTGATCAGCTGGCCTTCCTGTAGTTGAGGTACCGGGTTCGAAGCCTCCTCGGGATCTTGCTTGGACGCCGGCGTGTCGTCGGCATAGACGGTTTTCCAGCCGGCATCGAGCTCGGTACGGCCTTTCGCCACGCACTCGACGGGTTTGCCCTGCAGCTGCTCCCCAGCGCGAAGCCGGACAGTGCGCACAGCGTATTTGGCGGCTTGCAACTGGCAGGCGACTGTACGCTGCCAGATCAGCTTGTAAAGCCGTTGTTGATCAGAGGTCTCACCAGCCTCAATCAGGTTAATGTGAGTCGGCCGGACGGCTTCGTGCGCCTCCTGGGCATCACCTTTCGCTTTCCAGGTACGCTGGCGATCAACAACCGGTAGCCCATTGGCGTGGCCGTACTCGTGAATCTGCTGATAGGCGTCTTCAGACAAGTTCGGAAAATCTGTTCGCATGTAAGTGATGTGCCCTTGCTCGTAGAGTTTTTGGGCGGCGGCCATGGCGGCCTTAGGCTTCATCTTGAGGCGACTGGAAGCCGCTTGCTGCAGCGTAGACGTAATGAATGGTGGCGGTGGCGCCTTAGTCTCTTGAGTTTCATCACAGGCGATTACAGAGACCTCAGTGACCTTCGCCACCCATTCGGCCAATGAGCGGTCGAGCAAATACTCCTGTCCTTCTTGAAGGAAGGGCTTAACATCCCAATCGGCGAACCAGCCACCAAGCTGCCATCGAGCACCATAGTGATCCGTGGGCACAAAGACCGTGATAATACGTTCGCGATCGACGACAATCCGCACGGCCGGCGATTGAACACGTCCAGCGGAGAGGCCACGCTGCTTGGTTACATCGCCGAGCTTTGGCGATACACGGTAGCCTACTAATCGATCGAGTACTCGACGACCTTCCTGGGCGGCGACACGCCGGTAGTTGATTTTGCCAGGCTTACTGATCGCCGTTTTGATGGCTTTGGCTGTAATCTCTGAGAAGACAATGCGTTTGGGGTCCTTGAGTTTAAGTGCTTGCTGCAAATGCCACGCAATGGCTTCGCCTTCACGATCCATATCCGTCGCTAAATAGACTGCGTCAGCCCGCTGAACCGCTTTTCTAAGTTTAGCTAGGACATCTTTACCCCGAGTTGTGGGCACGTAGTTGGGCCGATATTCCGGCGCTTCAACGCCCATCTCCTTCTCGGGCAGATCCCGGACATGGCCAACACTGGCCTGAACCTCCCAGCCTGAGCCCAAGATTTGACTGATCTTTTTGACCTTACCAGGTGATTCGACAATGACGAGATTCATAGGATGTTTCCCTCAAAAAATGATGATTTATGGCAACTTGCGTGATACCCCTTTGCGCAGAGCAAGTTAAACCTAACGGCGGCCGCTAGAGGCATAGGCTTGACATATGCCAAGACAATTATATACTGGAACATCTGTAATACATGCTGGAGGAACAGTATGAAAACTGCATCTTTATTTCGTAACGGTCGAAGCCAAGCAGTACGGCTACCAAAGGATTTTGAATTTTTGGGCGTGTCTGAGGTGGAGATCATCCAAGATGGTGACTCACTGATTTTAAGGCCTGCAAGGAAAAGCTGGAGCAGCCTTGCCAAAGAGGGTAAAGCTGACCCAGACTTCCTAATCGAGCGGCCCGAAGTTATTGAAGAGGGGCGAGTCAAGCTGTGAAAAAAATCTTTATGCTCGACACCAACATATGTTCGTACATTATGCGTGAGCATCCTATAAGACTGCTCGACGAGCTGGAAAGACATGTTCAACAGCGCGACAAAATTGTGATTTCGGCAATTACCTATTCCGAGCTTAAATTTGGAGCCATCGGCAAAAAAGCCTCTCCCAAGCACGGCGTCATAGTTAATGATTTTATGAGCCGCGTAGATTCCGTGCTCGCTTGGGATCGAACTGCAGTAGACGAAACCACCCTCATCAAGCAGGATTTGGCAAAAAAAGGAACACCCATTGGCAGCAATGATGCCGCTATCGCGGGCCACGCAATAGCGGCAAAGTGTACCTTGATAACCAACAATGTAAGAGAGTTTGAGCGAGTCGAGGGCTTGGCCATCGAGGACTGGAGTATTGCTTAATACCGAGAGATCCGTGAAGTGGCGGCTAAGCTGGACACAGAAGGGTTTTAGCCTTCCGTGTCGGTGATTCCGCTCTACATCAGTTCGTAAACAGTTAACGGCTGCCACAGATAGATTCACATAACCCATTGATTTTCCTTGTGACCTCAAGTTACAACATTAAAAATCGACCCTTTTTACTGAAACTACAACAGCCGTGGTTGAACACGGAATAACCACCCGCTACACTGATAAGGCAATCAGGAGGATTTACCCATGCAAGCCACAGAAGCAGCACCCAACAAAGACCTCGCAGGGAAAGCCGCGACCGTAGCCCGTTGGACGGGTAAAGCTCTATGGTTTGTACTGCGCATTTTTTGTGTCTTGCTCCTTTTGGCAGTTGAACTCCTCCGTCGGTTCTCTGGCAGCTCAAGTCAAAATAATTCCGAACCGGATTTAGCTGGTCATGACCCTATGCGTTCAACCGAATTTAACTGGGGGCGACGTTACAGGGGGGATCAATAAGCTCCCCCACCCCTTATGTTCGCCACCCTATTTCCCGCCGAATTTACCTGCATCGCGAGGTGCAGACTTTCCAGCTTCTCCCGCTTCTCTGAGACCGGGGCCGGATAAAGCATCGTTACTAAGACCTCCTGCTTTAACACCCACTGTTGTCAACAATGATGTAAACAGGATCGGCAACAAAATATGCATCCATCGAGTAATAAAATTCAGAGCTGACACGGCGATGTCCATATTTTCGCCCTGCGAATAGCGCGAGTTAAAAATAATCCAACCACCTAGATCTCCGCCAGAAACACCGCTCCAGGCGGACAGTAAGTAATTGTCTAGCCATGCCGCAACTGCAAATAAAAATATCCAGAAATAGACAGAAAATTTGACCAGCATGATCGTAACGACGGCGCCCAAGCTGTAACCGCTGGCAATCAACATAATGGGAATCAAAAACGTGATTACCATCAGTAAAATAGCTCGCAACATGGGCGCGGCCGTCTGCGTTACCAGTGCCTTGCTACGATCTCCCATAGACATAATATCTGTAATAACTGCTACGCCTCGACTGGTCATTGCCGATCCATCCCTTGCTCTTTCTTTCCAAGTGCTACGGGGGTAATCATTGCCCATCACCATTTTTCTTGTATCGATGTCGGTCATTAAAATACTTTTCAGCAGCATGTCGTCATACGTTGGCCGCGGCGTCACATTGTTATCGAGCTGTGACTGGACGTATTCAGGCCAGAATGAGGCAAGGTCTGTATGGTCGGTTTTGAAGTGATGAATTAAGCGATCACGCAAACCGTTTTCAGGAATCATCCACCACTCATCGCAGAACGGATAACCCTTGCCGTCGGCTAGCGTATAGTTAGTTGCTTTTGCTTCATCTCTCGACGTGTCATAAGGCAAGCTTGTTAAGCCTTCTTCAGCACGAAAGTGGCGGTAGTATTGTTGGCCATTAAGAAAAATTTCACTGCCCGCCCACTCGACATCGTCTGCCGGTGCGCCGCCCATGGTCATCGGGGGTTTGTCATGCAGATAGCGGTTAAGGCTCGGACGCCAGCAGTCGCGCATAAACATACCAAACTCATCGGCGAGGCTCATGTCCTCAATTTTCGTAGTAGAAACGATCGTTGAGATTCTTCGAATGTCGGTTTGACACGGAAGTGCCGCCTTAGCACTCAATGATAATGACGACGCGACATAATCCCAGACATACCAGATCACCGGTATCTTAATAGTGTCGCTACCCAGATCCAGTTCCTGTACTTGATCGTAAGTGGTGCCGGTGTTGCGATAGGCGTTCTCTTCAACGTCGGGTGTGGAGCCCCCATCGCCTGGATTGCAGGTGCTGTCCATGGCTTTCACATTATTGACGGACAAATTGACCATCGGGTTAACGCACAGCAGAAGCACGAAGAACGCCACATACAGCTGCATTTCAGTTTTATTAAAAAATGAGACACCAATATCGTCTTTGTCACGATTGTTCCGCGCCTCAATGATGTTGCCGCCAATAATAAAAGCGAACGGAATCAGAATGATGCCGGTACCCATCATGAGCAGGAAAAGCCCATTATTGATATGCCAGCCCATCACGGTGGTATAAAGCTCAAAAGCGTCGTTGACGATCATAGCCAGTTCCCTACGTAGCCAACAAAATTGAACGGGAACAGCAGCTCGTAAACGATTAACACCCTCAATAGCGGCCACCGCCAGCGCATTGCATATTCGGCGACCTGGAGCCGACTTTCAGCGTCGATAAAGGTTTCTACAAACCAGTAAACTAACCTTGGCCATCCCACGATCAGCGCGGTATAAACAATCCACCGTGAAGCCGTGAACCACCAGAACGAGACTTCGGCAAAGGTACTCAACGATCGCGCGCGCTCAGGCGATTGAATCATCCAAAAACCGAGCAACGTTAATACGATCACGATGGCCAGCGTGGCCAATATAAACGCCATGCGCTTTTTCCAGCGAGAAACGAAAGTAGTCATTAGTTTCTCACCCCACCACTGAATGGCTGGATATCAGGCGAGGCTGAGCGGCCTATCGCGGCGCCGGCGTCTCCCGAACTCATACGCGCTGAGCGTCGTTCCATGAGCACCTGAGCTGTTTTAGCGAATACCCGTTGTTTGACGTTTTGCTCATACAGAATGCCGTCAATCTCGGATTGCAGACGGGCCAGTACCTTATCCGCTTCTTTTTGGTATTCCGCATTGGCCGCGACATTGGGTTCTTGCCGGCCGGCCTTGATCAGATCCATGGACACGAGTGCTTTTTCAACCGTCCGGGCAAGTGCAAGTTCGGTGGCCAAGCGGGCACCTAGAATGGATCGCTCGGCCGTACTGCTTTCTTCTCGCAACGCGCGAATCAAATCTTCGGTGACCATAATGCCCATGCCAGGCGCGCTGATATTATCGAGTTCATCCTTGGTGGGCTGGCTCGACATTCCGACTAGGGCACCCAACTCTGGGGCGATGTATTCGCGCTCTTCTTTGATTTTTGTACGAAGGCCTTGGCCAATTTTAGTTTTAAGTTTGGGTGAACAGCTTTTGCAGACTTTCACCTCTTTCTCGCCGACCACACTGGTTACCCAGTCAACGGCATCGTCTCGGTGCGACCATAAATTTTCTATTCGGCGCTCCGTGGAGGCCGGGTTAAGGTGATCGTACCCGGCGCCAACCACGTCACCTACGGTACGAATGGGCTCTTGGTAGCGGCCCCCAAGATCGACACCACCAGGACCCTGTATGCCTTCATTGCCGGCCGTGCGCTCCACAGTTTCCTCGGCTTGCCCTGCATCCGGTTCAGATGCCTGATTGTTCCAGCTATCGCGAGTGCCGATCGACACCCAGCCATCCACGGGGTTCTCTCCGTTGGCAACATCATTCGTCATGGCCTCGCACGATTTAACGCTTAAGTTGTACTCTTCTTTTGCGTCTACTAGGCCTTTGGTGATCAAATCGTAAATGCCCGGATTGGCTTCTTGCAGCTTTGAGATCCCCCAGCTCGCGACCAGCGTTGGAATGCTCGCGATCACATCATCGACATAACCATAAAGGCTACGCTCAGTATCACGCAGCGTGTTTTTGATTGACGCCTTTGGATCAAAGCCGGTACATACATTGCCAGCGCTCCAGCGAAACCCAACACCAAGATTTAAGTGATAGCGCTTATCGTAAGCAAACAAATAGGGTTCGCCGCCGCCTATGTTGTAGTACAGCGCGGAATTGTCGACAGGTCGTATATCGAGATTCGCAAAATCGATGTCAGCGGCAATAGCCGGCGCGCCGATAAAAGTTGCCGCCAGTACGATGGCATGCACTCGTTTAATGATTGTACGCATGATTAGCTCCCGGATAGATTTCACATCGAACTCCCGCCGGCATCGCCAAAATCAGCGCCGTCGGTATCCATGAAATCGTCAAAATCTTCATCGCCGTAGCTGTTCGCTTCGTTCTCGGTTAGATCAATACTAAAGATCAAGACCGCGCCTTGTCGGGAACAGCAAGAGTACGGACGCCAGAGCAGCCAAGCGTATTGCTCGTCGGTGTCGTATTTAAAATTTGACCAACCTGACTTGGTGCCGAATATCTCTCCTTTGGTCTGATACTTGGGTACCAGCATTTGCCACTTGTGCGTTGCCATATCGTTTTCAACAATCTCCTCCGGTGGCCAACACATATCACCACAATCTTTTTCGGGCTCGATGCGAACACGCGTGGAGTTATCAGGATCAGTCACAATGAATCCGGCACGCTGCGCCGATAACGCGGCCGCTTTCGGGTCCTCAGGATTAATCGACCAGCCACATCGTGGGTAGAGGTTGCCAAAGCGAACGGTGTTATCGCCTATGACGTTTGAGCTGGTATAGCTTTTGGTATCAAACATATCGGGTATGTTCATATGCCAGCCGACATAATCTAGGGCCCACAGATAATAGGGTTTGTAGGCTGTAATACCCGACTTACAGATCATTTCATCGGATGAATCATGGAGCTCTTCGTAAATTGCAACGCCCGGGTTCCCCCAGACCTCTGCTTTTTTAAACCTCAAGTGATCCATATGCTTACCCTGAGTGGTGGCAAAACCCGCTGCAAAACCAAAATATTCTGAGCTATCAACTAGGCTCTGCATTTCCGAAAACGGTGTTTTCGCGTTGCTGTAGCTTGTCACCACAAAATCCGGCACGAAATTCTTAAACCGGATGGAGTAATCAAAGTCGCAGCCCCACGGTGTACAGGTCATCCAGATGCAAATACCCACGGGCTTCCAGTCGACGCAATCAACACATTCGACAGACGCCTGCAGAAGCATTTCCGTATCGATTTCATCGGCGCGTGCGCTGACAAAGCACAAAGTTGCCAACGCTATTAAAGCGAATTTACGAATCACTGGTGTCCTTCCGAATGGCTTCATATAACAGCGCCTCAGTCATGGTTTCCTCGATAGATCATCAAAGCCTTGCGCACATTGGTGGTGCCGTAGACGACTTGCTTTCCGTCCAGAACGATCGCAGGTACCTTCTCGATGCGATATCGGATCGCCTGCCCGAAACCCCGATAGGACTCACGAGCGGCCGAGATATGATCCTTTCCTTGATCGCTGGCAAGCCAATCGCTCACTTTTTCGCGCACATCTTTTTCGGTGCCGGTAATAGAGGGCTTTTGGCGCTTGATCAGCTTAGGTTCGTCCAGATTCCAGAGAGTGATCTGCGCACCGGATAACCGGCTGATGGGCACACTGTGCATAGAGCTCCGGTAAAAGACTTCCACCTGAACAGGCTTTTGTGCATAACTGACTATCGATGCCACACAAAAATAAAAACACAATGCCGTTTTGTAAACTCTTAACCCCATTGTGCAACCTCCCGGTCAAACAAATGTGTTGAAAATCGTGGAAGCAACCGCTCAACATTTTGAAACGGGACAAGGATGCCGACCTTGCATAAATTCACGGCGAGAAGACCGCTGGGTCTACCTCTAATACGTTGACTGTGAAAATTACCTTGATCAACAGGGCTGCGTGCGTGCAACTGTAGTGATAAAAATTCATGTTGCGCGTCTAACCATTTGCCGGCGCAAAACAGCTTGAACGTCGTTGGTGATACGATAAATAATCCGCCTCTTACCACGTGCACGGGACTGTCATCGGCACCAATCTTAATGGCCCCATTGTCGATCGACTTTTGTAGCCACGTGATAAAAGCACAATTGTTCGTTTGCCCCACAGCACTATCTCCTTTGTTACACCGCTTCTATACTGGGTATTTCCCATGTTTCTCGATAAGCACCAGACGAAGCCTGCGCGCTTGCGGTTGCTTTCAGCAGCGGGCCTTTCACGCCACCCACTACTAGATAATAAATGTCATCGCGCTGTATATTGCTCGGATGACAAGGGCACATGCCGGTTTCAGTCTCTTTAAATGCAACGGTAATAGTCATTGATCTGCCCCAGTCAAATCGTTGTTTATCGATGCTCTAACACTGATCGCCGGCGCGCGTCACGAAGCCTGTCAGCCAACTTGAACGCCGCTTCCACTTCAGTGCAACCGTACTCATCCATAACCAAGCGGCGTTCGCGTTTTTCTTCTTTCTCGGTACCGGCCAGCAACAAGCAAGGTGCCGGTGGCACGTTGCGAAATAGCCCCTTCATGGTGTCACCGAGGACAACGCCTTCGGTATATTTTCTTTGGACTTTCTTGGTGTTGAGCAACATGCTGCGCTCGTCGTCGGTAAACGTTTTAAATTTCTCAATTTCTTTGAGCTCTTTCGAATTAACGAACAACACCAGCCACCACTCGAACATGGATAAGATCTTTTCCGCTTCGTCGGGGAAGTCTTCCATGTTCTGAGTGGCCATCCACAGCCAAACGCCGGCGCGCCGGCCTAAAAGTTTTGCCAACGTCACGAGGTATTTGGCGAGCAATCGCTCAGTTGTGATTACGTGCGCTTCATCGGTTAGAGCGATGGTGTCGCGACCGTCGTCTTTGGTGCGTTTCGCTCTGGCAATGATTTGGTTCATGATGGAGATGTAGGCGACGGAGAGCTTGTCTTTGGTGTCATTGCCGCTGGCAAGGATGCCGAGATCGATACGAATGTAATCGACATCTGGAAGCTCATCACCCTTACGATTAAACAACTCGCCAGCGAACCCATCGGTAAAGAGCTTCATCGAGTCGACCATCTCTTCGATGCGGCCGCGCTTCTCTTGTCGGTGCTCTTTGATGGCATCCAACGCACGAATAACATCTTCGGTGAGTAAGTATTCTAGGCCGGATTTCCGGCACTCAACGGCAGAGGTCAGGATGGCTTCTTTTAGGAGGGCGCCGTCCTGTCGAGTAAATCGTTTCTCTTCCGATTCGATACAACCCGTCACCATAATTTGGGCAATGATCAGTAGCTCACCCAGTAGGTCGCGCTCGATTTTTTCAGGTTCCTCTTCAGCGCCAGCATCGCCGGCATTATCGTTTTCTTCTATCTCGATAGCCGTAATGTCTTCTGCTTTAATGATATTGCCGTTGAGGTCCACCAGCTCCAGTGCGGATTGGAACGGCGCAAGGGACGGCGCGATTCCGGGCGACAGCGTAATATCGACGGTGCTAAGGCCTTGTTGCTTAAACAGCTCAGCCAAGAGACCAAAACTATTACCAGCTTCCATCACCACGAACCGTGGGCGGTAGACGGCCATGATGAGCATTTGCAAATACACAAGCGTGGCTGACTTACCGGCACCGGTGGGGCCGTAGAGGAACAAGTGAGCGTTACGGGCTCGATCTTCGAGGTTTAACGGATCCACCATGAAGGGCTCACCGCCACGATTGGAAAACAACAAGCCAGGATGCCCGGTACCGGTTTCGCGACCGTAGAATGGCAGTATGTTTGCCAGGTGCTGAGCATACATAAACCGGTTGCGGCGCTTGATGTGATCCAAACGATGGTCATAGCCCATCGGGATAAACCGAAGGTAAGAATCCAATCGGTACACGTCGTCGTCACCGGCGATCAGCTCTAGGCTGTTATTGCCGAGCCAGCTGGTGACTTCATCCATTTGATGTTCTAGCTCAACATCATCGTCAGCTCGCAGCGCGATAGCGATCGATACCGGCAGAATGGTGTTACCGGTCTGCATCTGTTCACGACCGTGCTGAATCGCCCGCCTCGTGGCAGCGGCTTCTTCAGTCTGAGCCTTTGAGCGCTTTTCCATCATGTCGAGATGCTTCTTAATCGCGCTGCGCGTAGGCATCACAAACGTGATGCTCAGGATGGCGGAACTGGGAAGCTGGTCCAGTACACAGATGGTGTGGTCATTGACTTGGCGCTCTGCGCTCAACACGCCAATTTCGGGGCGGTGTGACAGACGCTCTACCTGCAGCACCGTGTGCGGCAGCCCATCGAAGTACCAATTACCGGTTTTCTTGTCTGATCGAGCCTCGGGCGAGACCACATCATCGGCCAGTGAATAATCAAACGTCGTTGCGAGTTCGTCCTTACCGACATCAACGGACGATACATACCGGTTGGATTCCAGCAGCACCTCAGTGTCGCCATCGGTCTGCGCGGGTGCCGGCCGGAACCAACGGAACAGCCAATTGCGAATGGACTCTCCGGTAAGCCGGTTGGACTTTATGCCGGCCACCTGGAGGTTCATGGTCAACTTCTTGAGGGTGTTTTCCAGCTCTTGCACCGGGTTCATGTTGCGGCGCAGCTTGATACCCCGGCTCAAGCGCCGGTAAACCACCATATAGACCCGGCGATAGTTGCCACCCCAAGGCAGCTCGTTACCGCTGGAGGAGTCAATATACAAACCCTCTGGTGCTCTCATGTCTTCCACGTGAGGCCGAAAGACATTATCGACAAACCAATCGGTGTAGGGATGCACATCACCCACTTGCTTGGCTTGACGGCTATGAGCGTAATCGCGCACTCGGTCCGGCAAGTGCTTGAATTCGGCTTTATCCGGAAACGCAAATACTTGGCAGATCCAAGGGCTACGATCGGTACCGGGAAAGCTTTGTGTCAGAACTCGCTGAATCGCATCGCGCTGCGAGATCATGTAGTCCATCGAGCGAGCCTCGGTACTGATCGGTTTAATCTCAACGACGCCGGCAACGCTATAGCCATCTTCGAGCAGCACTGCATTGTCATCGCCGACAATGCCCAGCCATGGCAGTAGATCGCTGATACTGGCTTTATCACGGTAGCCACCTTCAAGATCCGCATCCGTTGCTGTTTTCTTGCCGAAGGGCGAACCATCGAGAAAAAGCTGCTTAAGAATGTCGAACGCGCCGGCACTCATTGGACACCTCCATCGAGGCGGTGATTAGCCGTCGGCGCTTCTCCGGGCATACCGTAGATGTCACGCGACCATAATTTGAATGGCACGGTATAACCAGGCACGGGTAATCCATCGGTACCCACAGTGCGAGGACGTACATAGAGATAAAGCGTTGGATTCGGCAGTGTTGGAAACAGGTTATCGGTTTCGTTTTGCACTTGGCGCGTGTACGCGCTGTAGTCAGGATCTGGCTCTACCAATGCTCGGCCACCGGCCACCTGAGCGGTGCCCCCAATAGCGCCGCCACCGACTTTTTGATCGTAGACTTCGCGCATATCAAGCCCGTCGTCTTCAGGCTCTGGTATCGTGGAGCACGCCGATAGCACGGTCATTAATCCACTAATTAAAGCTGTTCGGAGAATCCAAGGATTCATAGCTCACTCTCCGTGCGTTTTTGTCGTGATTGATTTGAAGATCGCGAGCAATGTGAATCGCCACCTCTTGCCCTGGTGCCACATAGATCGCATCGAATGTGTCTTGAAAGCGCTCTTCGAAAATGCCGATGGTTTTATCGAGGCCAGAAGCCGCGAGACCCCACTCGCCGTATTCACCACGATCACCGGTGACGCTGGATACGACGGTACCGCCGTCAACGCCAGTGGTACGCAATGAGTCAGCCCGATACTTTGAATAGCCTTGGGCGGCCCCCAAAATTGTCATGAGAGACGCTTGTTTATAAGCGTCGGTAATGCGCTTGCCGCCGATACACGGAACACCTTGGCGATCTGAGATATAACCAATGTTTTTGTTTTTCTGACCCTCGCCAAAACTCGCACCAAGTGAGTCAGCGCTGGTCACTTTGCCGGGTGGCATATGATTGATCGTGCCGTCGTCAAACACGTAGGTCGCGCCGGTAAGCTCAACGGAGACACAAGAAAGCGACCAATCGCCTCGTGCAATACCGTCAAAGATCACGCCATCGAGACCGGGAATGCGGTGTCCGTTGGCGGCCATGTTGTCGGAACCTACTATCAACTTGACCGGAAACGGATCTTGCACCTGACCACCAATCGGGACTCGGCCGATCAGTGCCGTCATTGAGGTCGCATCAAAGAACGTCGATCGAGCCGGTATCGTGTACACCGGTTCGCCCGAGTCCATAGGGTTGTTAAATTCCGGCATTGAGATACTGCCCCCAGCCGCCGCTAACAACTCTTTGGTCTGTGATACTCCAGCGCCAGTACTCAGTGTTTTTAAGCGGCGATAAGAAGGCCGTCCTTCTACGGCGGTGGTTTGTTCAAACGATGATGATTGATGTCCATAGGAAAAAGACTCGCCATCGATTTTGTAATCAATCGTGTCGTTTGCAATTGAGGTTTTGTTGCCATTATTAAAGCCAAAATCTTTAAGTACACCCCCTTGGTCATTCATCGAGAAGTTGCCGACTTTTAAGCTGTTTACTTTTTTCTCCAGCTTAGAGAGTTGAGCCGAGAGAGCCGAGTCGACATCAGCAATCTTGTCTGTTGATAGGTCTGTTACGCTTTTTTCTAAGGTGGAAATCTGATCGTCGCGTTGCTTGAGCTCGCGTCGTAGGTCACCGTACTGCGCTTGCACCGTGCGCAAGGTTTCCTCGGTCGTATCGCCCGAAGCGGAGTCGGTAACCGTCGGTGTGGCCGGTGCATCGGGCGCCTTCGCACCCACCGGCACGGATGGGTTACTGGTTTGGTTGTTAATGGCGACCACGATGACAACCACCACGAGCACGGCCGCGATCATCCAAGGCATGCGGTTGGGCTGGGCTTTATTGGCCATAAGGCAAGCCTCCTATTGCCAGTGGCAGTGGGTTATCGCTTATTAAATACACGGTGGTGCGATCCTCAAGTGCGCCCACTGGCCCCAGCCAGGTGTGCTGAAACGCAATGGAGTCAAAATCACCTCTTACTTGGCGCGGATCTAGCGAGACCTTAAGTGGCGTTCGATTAATCACCTCTACGGCCGTAACGTAATGACCCCAGCCACGCCAAGCGGCCACCGGCCGATAGTGATAAGTTTCACCCTCACGGCTACGGATAAGGTCGGCCACCTCGACGGTTGGCATGGGTACTTGCTTGATAGCGTTGTTGTGCGGGGCAAGGCGCGTTGGCCCGTAGAGCGTTTGCGCGGCAAAACGCGTCAACTCAACCTGATACGGATTGTTGAGCGCTGAAGTAGCTTCATCCACTTTGCTGGGTTTTTCTGCCAGCGAAGGATTTTCAATCAGGTAGTCAGCCGGTATTGCCTCTTCAGAGGCTTCCATGTCAATCAGGTAGACACGTTCTTGGTTTTCACTCTGAACAATCAGTCGACCAGGAGAGCTTGGCTCCAGAGCCTTAAAGTACGCAACAGATGGATTGGCTTGAGTCGCCTCCAGATTCTCCAGTAGCGCTGAGGGGATATCGATGCTCACGGGTTCAGGAAACACAACGCGAATCTCTTTACCGACCGGAAGAATAATGGTCACCGGATGGCCGGAATACACAAGCCGAGTATCCGCCAACGCTAACGTCGACAAGCAAAGAAGGCAGAGGGTTAACAGTGAACGACTCACAGCTCACCTCCCAAACCGATACGCACTGGATCGTTAAAGAATCCGCCCACCGACATGCCAAACTCATTGCACGAACGTGAGTCGCGGTATGCGTAAAGTGGATAACGCATGACAACGTTTTTGACTTCCTCTCCCACGACGCGCTCCACCAATGATAGGTCCAACCAGACATACCATGTGCCGTTGCCAAGAGATTTAACGTGTTCTTTGGTGTAGAAGGTCGCCGGTGAAACGCTGCGCGTACGAGACAGCTCACCGTTGCTTCGACGTTTTTTCACATCATCTTTCAGCCACTTGTACATATCCGGCGAGAGGTAGCACTTCATTTCATCCACATTGCTGTCGTAGTCAGCAAGGCCGCTTTCAAGCCACTCATTAATCTGTTTCCAGATGTAAAGTGTGTACATGTAGACGTTGGCTTGCTCGGGCATGTCGGGCCTAAGTACCGCGCCTTGCGATAAATCCGGTGGCACGTGCATGCGAAAATCTTGCTGTACATTTGCCAAACGGTAATGCGCATGAACTAGCAGTAAGCCGAGAAAAACGAGACCGATGGCCAGATACCAATTTAATCGCTCGCGTGCCGTTAATGCATTTCGGATACGGCTCATAAACTTCGCCCCCGTTGAAAACTTTCTGTTTTGTTGAATATACGATCCCCGACACTCCATTCGCTGAGCATTAACTGCAGGACCTCTTTGTAGTAATTGTCACCACGCTCTTCTTTGTTGGTCATCAGTTTGCGAAGCACATAGACCGACAATGCAATAGTGCCGCCCATGGCGATCACCGCCGCCGCCAGAATGGCCAAGCTCGATGACACACTGAAAAGCATAATGAACACGATCACTGCCGCGAAAAGTGAGGTCACACCACACACCATAGCGACCACGGAAATCTCGCTACCGGTGCAGCCCATAAACACCACCGGCTCGTTCGTGAGATCGTCGGCTAATTGAAATTCTGAGTGCTCCACAAAAGCTCCTTAACTGAAAAACTGGCTGCTAATCCAGATCGCAATAGCCAAAGCGACTAAGAAAAACATCACACCACTGGCAATGGACTTACCGGCCGAGATCCATTTGGTGTCGCCGTCTTTGGCATCGCGAATATCTTTTAAGGCCTCAAGCAATACCTTGACGCCCAAATAGGCGACGGCAATCCAAAGAATGACGGCAGCAACGTATTTGAATATGTTCAGAAGTATGTCTAGAGGATTACCGCTGTCGGTTTCGACCCCATCCATTTCGAGACCTGGTAATTGAGGTTGCGCTGAGGCGATTGAGGGCCACAGCCATGCAATGACAATAAGCAGGCAACTGAAGACCACGATTGACTGAACCTTTGATGCGGACAATGGAGTTTGGAACATGGTTATACCCTCAAGTGATACGTGGCGTTATCAGCCAGATAAAAAAGAAAAACAGCACAAATATTCGGATCAGAAGGTTCAATACATCACCTTCCTCCATCTCACCTTTTTGGCGACGTTGCCAACCCGCCACCAACGCCATCCAGATTAGAAGCGCGAGCAATCCGCCAAAAATGACGGCAAAGGTCATGTAGAAATACACGGGCTCTAAGCCTGATATGGCTTGAAATCTATCCAGCATGGCGATTACTCAACAAACACCCCGATGATGTTTTCTTGATCCGAATGACCCTGTGTCGACTCACGCGCTACATAATCGCTCTGAAGATGTTTGACCTTTCGAGGCGATCGCGATGGCGCTTTTAAGTGACGCTCCAGTGCATCTCGGATCTCGCTCATATCGGTGCTGAGTGCTGGGTAATTCAGTGGGAATCGCGTATCGATCGCGCTAACTGAATTAGCTTTAGCGACCAGCCCTTGAGCATCCTTCAAATACACCAAGACCTTTTCCAGCGCCAAACGCTCTTGATCGGTGACGTGGTCGACGCCCGCGGCTGAGGTGGCGGATATACAAATCATTAACGTCAGTACCAGGTATTTCATTGTGTTATGGCTCCCTGATGAACAAAGAATGGATAGTGCTCAACCCCCCAAAGCTCTATAAAACTCGAGCCAGATACGGCGATTAGCGATAAGGGTTTTAAGATGGAGCGCAGCTGCTCTAGCTGCGCGGCCGATTCGACATTCACGACAAAGCCTTTGGCGGACACATCAAGCAGCTGCGTCTTATTGGCATTTGCCCAATGAACGGAATATTTGTCGTAGCCAATCACGAAAAATGAAGGATGCAACTTTGCAGTGTCGTGCGGTAATGCCAGTTCGCCGCCACGAATCTTGCCCGGTGTCATACCTGGTGTATGAATCGGAAAGTGATTGTGGATATACGCATCACGACGCGGTCGAGCCAGTTGCACGTTGGGCAGATTTAAGAAGCTTTCACCACCAAAATCCGCAATGGTTTTAGGGGTTGCCGCAACACCGGCTACGCCAAACAGCATTAGCATCACAAACAGCGGTATACGATTCATTGGTCGGCCCCTGCGATCAGAGGCTGCCATTTGGATAGGACCTGCTTACGATAGGCCGATGCTAATACGGGATTATTGGGCGCATGGTAGCGTCCGGCCGCTTCGGCCCAACTGCCTGAGCGCTCAAACTCAGCACGCAGTAAAGCTGCCGCATATTGGATGTTGGCGTAGGGGTTAATAATGAGGTATGGATCAGCAATTACATGGGCATGAGCACACCAGTGGATCTGACATAAACCGATATCCACATCACAACGATCCTGTGACAGAAACTCAGACAATGCCGAGGCCGCCTCCTGAGCGCCCTCAAAGTAGGTGCCACGACCACCGAGATTGAGCGTCCATGGCCAAGGATGATACGAGCCTGACTGACTGTAGCCGCTTTCCTGGAGGCAGATGGCATACAGAAGTTCCGCTGGAACATTGGCGTGCTTGGCGGCAAACAAGTATGGATCTGGAACAGCTTTAGAGTCTGCTAACGCGGGCACGCTGAGAATGACCAGTAACCATGACAGTATAGCTTTCAAAACTTGACCTCCATAAGCTCACCGTCCATCCGGGGATCACGAAGGTAAACCTGAGGCAGATTGGTGTTATTCGGAGACATCGCCTTAAAGAGACCGCGATCAATATTGAGCGTGATGAGGCCTGCGTCATTCACCAATTCCGGTGGAATGGAATGCGTCGAAGCCCATTGAATGATGTCAGCTCGCTCGATCTTGCCGATGAAATAGACATCAAGGCGGGCTTTGCTTTGGATCACTTGCTCTAAAGCTTTTTGGCAGACCTGGACACAATTGTCGTCTGTGAACATCACCAATTTAGCGTCGAAATTAATATGATCGATTGAAGCCGACTCAACATCGATCATAGAGATCTGTTGGCCAAAGTATTCCTCTTTGGCCGACTTATATGAGAGGTGCCACGCTCGCTCATTCATGAGTCGTTGCCAGTCTTGACGAGCTGCAATTTTGGCGTACCGCGTACGCTCCAGTTCTGAGGCTGCATTGAGCCCAAGTACCGACACTGGGCTAATATTGGGTGTCCAAGTACCGCGAGGTCCTTGCATTATTTTCTCGTACTCAGCCCACTCGGTCTCTGTCAGTCCCCAGCTCAACCATGGTGCGGTTGTTTTAGTTTGACCGGCAAAGCTGTCGGTGCGACGACTGTCATTTACCTCGGTGGTCGAAGCCCCATAGGTGAATGCGTACACGCACACGCTGGCGATGGCTAATATGAAGCGCATCATATAGACACCGTAAGGCGTGTGATTTGGTCTTTGTGGGTGAACTGTACACGCCGGCCGGTCAGATCTACGCCGGTTAGTTTCCAGTCCATCCAGCGGCTATTCAGCCCAAGATCACGCCGTTCTCCGTTGTTAGTTACGGACACTTGAACAAGCGTACCGATCTGCTTGATGGCGATTACGGCAAACGGAAGCTCTGGATTCTTTAAGGGCGTAGAGGCTTTGTGATCTTCTTTGAAGTCAAAGAAGGAGCGGCGCAGGTTATTGATGTCAGAAGCATTGTCGTTATCGGTTTCGCGCATCTCTGACAGCTGCGCTTGAAGCTCCATCAAAGCACCTTGTATTACTTTGACCGAGTCTTTAACCGAATCGATATCGTCCTCCAACTCTTTTTGCACGGCGCTGTTTGTTTCTAGCACGACCGATTCAGAATAGAGATCATCGGAGGCGTCCAGCCGTAGTAGCGGCGATACTAAATCCGAGTCGATGTTATCGGTATTGGTTGGCTGAATCGTGATTGGTGGCTCGGGCACTAACACCCGCTCAGCAGGAAGCTGAGAGGGATCGGCCGGCTTGTCGCCGTTGTCGGAGCTTGGGAAAAAGAAAACCAAGCCAACAAATGCCGCAAGCACTAACAAGAGAACAGCGACAAGTCCTACTTTGAACCAAGCTGGCATAGCGGATCGTGGAGTCGAGATTGGTTCCCGTGCATCGTCGTCTTGCTCAATGTTTGGCAAGCTAGTGTCATGTGTGGTGTGCATACGATCCCCTAAATAAACTTCTTAAACGTTGACGCGGTGTAATAAACGAACGTGAAGAACAGCAGCTGAGGCACGATAAAAAACAGCGCCGGGTTGATTGAGAATGGCAGCGTTAGGTATAGGCCTGAGCTGAGGCCGATTGCGGGTTTCATCCACCCTTTAACCCGGTGATACACGAAAGACGATTCCACACCACCACAGGCCTTGCGGATATCCCGAGCGGCTAAACCGTCAACAAGTCCAAGTAAGCCCCAGAGAATAAAAGCCGGTAACGCCAGCAGAATCACCGCAAGACGAATGACTAAGGTGTAGGTAATGTCGATCGCACTACCGAGCGCGATGGCCAGCCAACCCACATACTGCGAAAGCAGTGCGAGTGCTTTAGGTAACCCGATAAAACGGTAAGCGTCATTCACCCAGCTAATGGCTTGGTCGGCTAATTGAGCAGGATGAAGCTTGAGCAATTGGTTTTGATCGATGTGTGAGAGATAACCAATTTCTTCGGTGAGCATGTGTCTCGCGTGGGTTTTATCCCACCAGCCCGCGAGCATCCCAATCCACTCAATGAGTATTGAAATAAAGACGGCAAACAGAAACCAAGAAAGCAGCGATGCCACCTGCGACAACGTGCTGCCCAGCATGGTCTCGCGTTCGGTGTCTGGACGGTTAACGCGTTGAGTACGAGTCATGCTGACTCCGCCCACCGGGCTGGCATTTTGTGCCAGCCTTCTGAATTCTTGGCAGCGTATTGCTTGCGCATCTCATTGGTGACGAACGAGAGATCCGACGGCAGTGACGCTTCATCATTCAACATGGGCAATCGAAGTTTGTACAACCGACTGCCAACCAACGCGAACGCTTGCCCTTTGGGTAATCGAGTTACATCACCAGGGTGTAATAGTGGGACTCGCTGCGAACCAATGTGCTGTTGAGTCGAAGACACAAAATCGATATCTTCGGAAGCTGGACTATCGGTTGCACCACTGCGTAACCCAATGGTGTGTACATCGACGTCCGACAGCTGCTCGGTCAAAAGCTCGGCTGTCGCGAGCTCTTTAACGCGAAGCATAACAATAGAGCCCAGGTTACCAATGACCTGCGCAGCCTTAGCCGAATCGCCAAACCTGACAATGATATCGCTCATGGTTTGCGTGTACGCGGTAAGCTGGAAGCCAGCGCCACCGGCTTTGTTTGCCATTGGCACAAACTCTTTGCCTACTAATTCGTTGAACTCATCGAGGTGCAGACATACCTTGCGTTTTTTGCCTGCCTTACCATCGACTTTGAGAAGGCCTTGATCGGATCCGAATTTGTAGATGGAGCCGGCAGTTGACGTCAGATCCGAAAACATGGAACTGCCAACCGCACTGGCCACTTCGGCGTCACTCAATGCATCGAGGCCGATATACACAATGCCGCCCTGACGAATAATGGACTTCCAATCAATGATCGGACGCTTGTCTTCCAAGTCGAGATAATCTGGCGAGAGCAGCTGTCCGGTTTTACCGGCGCAAAGCTTTTCCAGTAACGGAAAGAGTGAGGCGACCAATTTGTCATAGAACGATTTTTCGTACTCGAACGTCTTGATGAGCGCGTGGGCGACTTCATCGTAGAGGCCGTATTCTTTGTAAACGACAACAGCCGCCCACGCTTTACGATCACGCGCAGACATGCTGCGATCAGGTTTACGGTCGGACTCCTCAACGCGCTCAATATCTTTTTTCCACTTCGGGAACTCGGCTTCATTTTTCTTAAATACGGCCTGAAGATATTCGAACAACAATGGATCGATATCCGCACCGAACTTAAGGTAAAACTCGTAGGAAAGGCGTTTTCCGAGCTCAGTGCCGGCGCGGCTGATTACATTGACGTAGCGCCATGCAAATTCCCGGAACGCGGCACTGTTACCTTCGCCGGGTAATTGACTGGCAATCCGACTGGCCGGCTCGGTGATACGCCCAAAGGAGCCCACTGGGTTGTAGCGACACGATACATCTGGATAGCCCAAGTGGAACATATAGAACTGATGTTCACGCCCAGCTTTTACCGCTTCGGCCCACATCCGAATTAACAGCTCGGCGTCACCCTTTGGATCGAAGACAATCACAACGTCGTCGTTGTGAATGTCTTGCGTGACCAGCACTTCACAAAGCCGCGTTTTACCTACGCGCGTTGTCCCCACGACAAATTTATGCGCAACGCGCTCGCTTTGCGGTTCAGTAATGTCGTATTCGCCCTCCCATAAGCCAACGCCGTGGGTAGTCGTATCACCACCAAGGTCTAAATTTACGGGCGACCACGGATTGAGCCAACTGGTACTGCCGAGTAGTTGCGAGATGCCAGAGGTCAACGACGAGCGTTTAAATGTTTCCTCAATTTTTCGAGCACGTTTATACGAAGGCGCTGAATAGCGTTTGACGATGTGACGATGCTCGGGCTGCTTACAGTCATGATGACGCTGAGTGTGTATTGCCTCCCACTCAAAACCTTTGCCAAGAAATAAATCTTTTTTGCTGCACGGAATTTCTGTGCTGCTGATTTCCCACCAAGGCAACACGGTTAAACCATGTTGGTATTTCAATAATTTAATCGCAGAAGCTGTACGAACACAAAACCGATAACCACAAAAAGCCGCTAGTGAATAGGCGACCGAAGGTATGGTCAGCATCATGCCGGGACTCATGACCGCGAGAGATGCACCACTGGCGTAAGCGAGACTGGATGACAGCTCAACAGGTGGTCGCATTAGCGATTCGATGGGATGGTTATTGCTCATGACGCTGAGAATACTCAACGTGACGGAATTCGCATCAATTAAAGTGTACAAGGGCCGTGCAAATTGATTGCTGAAATTTGAAAGGAAAAACGATAAAAAGCGGTACTGCTTAATGGTTAACGGCGTCTATCAGAAAAGGCGCCCGGTCATCCACTAAAGTCCGTGGATGACCGGGCGGTTAAAGGGGCATAAGGGGCAATGGTCAATGAAGGGTAAATGGCCCTACGGGGTTAAAAGTAACCGCAAATGATAAAGGGTTCGGTATGACACAGTCTCAGTGGGAGAAATCAGTCACGGATGCACTCACGAAACTTGATAAGCCAAAATGGCTTCAGCCTCTGCAACAATTGTGCGCGGCATTCGAGGGTGTAAACCTCGACGGTGAAAACATCGGCTCGGAGATTGAGCTCGTGCTGTGGGATTTGGTTTCACTCAGCGATCAATCCGACAATCTACCGTTAGAGCGATTGTTTCAGCGTCGCCTATCCGAGCTTGGGTGTTGGACACATCGAGCGTTCAATCCATCCGGTGATCCGCAATACTGGAATCCTCTACAGGAAACCTTTAAGCAATTTAAATCCGATCAAGGTGTGTCAATCCGAGAATACACCGCCTCCAATGCACACCCTGCACAAGACATGATTCGCAAGTGGGCAGAAGCCCATTGTTTATGATCCGGCGCTGGTTTCGTAAAGCACTCCCGATCCCTCAGCCGTCGAAAGAGGCCGAGTTAAGATCATCACAGCTTGATATGACGACACTGCCCATACTCACCGCGCGTGAGCTGTTGGAGTACGTCGGTTATGACGCGACACTAAGCGGTATATACCGCCTGGTCGGATTGAGTGAAGAACATTTTGATACTCTATATCGTCAGCCGACTTATGCTTTTGCGTTATGCAGTCAACTTGCACCAGCCTCAGAGAACAACCACCATTCTGGCCCCGGAGGTCTGCTGCAACACACGCTCGAAGTCATCGAGAACGCGTTGCACATTCGCCGCAGCTACCAGTTGCCGTTAGGCGGATCTCCCGAAGAGATTTCCGCACAGGAGCATATCTGGACGTACGGGCTTTTTGTTGCCTGTCTTCTGCACGATATCGGCAAATTGTTTCAACGTATTCAACTGGTACCGAAGCAAGCCGATGGCCAGACCGGATTTTGGACGCCGCAAGACGGTTATATCAGCGACACTGACGCAGTCTCATACGCGATAGCGTTCAATGATGTGCCCTACAAGAGCCACCAACGGCTCAGCCTCACCATGTTTGGCACCTTGATTCCCAAGCCCGCTAGGGCGTGGCTGACGCAACACCCAGAGATACTGGATCAGATTATTCATTATTTGTGGGGGGAAGAGTATGAAAGCCAAGTGATCGCGGATATCGCCATCCAGGCCGATAGGCGCAGCACCGCGAAGAACATGGACATTAAAAAGCCCGGCTCTCGGATGCCGGGCGCCGTAGATTCTTTGGCTGACCGAATGATTACGAGGCTGCGACAGCTGATCGATGAGCGTGACATTAAATACAACCAAGACGGTGGTATGGGATGGGTAACCGGTGAGTACACGTATTTTGTGTGCCGGCCGTTAGCCCAAAGGCTGATCAGCAGCTTTGAGGATACCGGCACACCGGGGATGCCTCAGGATCCCGTGAGAATTTACAACGTGCTGCAAGAGCATGGGTTTGCTATTGAGAATGACGACGGCGGAGCCGTCTTTAAGATATCCATTGAGCATGCCCAGGGGCGCTTTAGTCATACGTTTACCTGCCTCAAATTCAAAACGAGATTGCTGTGGCGAGCCGTGAGGCTGCCTCAGCCTTTCGAGGGAACCATCCGTGAGCTCGGCGCCGATACGGCGCTTCGTAGTGAGACTGCACCAGCTCCAAGCAGGCACGAGCCGGCGAAGGCGAAAGCCCCAGAGACTGCCGACAAGCAACGTGAGCCTGAGCTTGAACGAACCGAACCTGTAACAGCTACTACCCGAGAGAATACACCCACTATTGAGACTGATGAGGATGATACGGATCCGTTTGCGGATCCGGTGCCGCGCGAGCCTGCACCAGTGTCACAACCCGCGCCCGAGGAAGAGCAAGTAGACGCCTTTGAGCCTGAAGCTGTCTCAGTCAAAACACCGGTGACGCCGAGCAAGCGAGAAAATGACACAGGGTCTTACGAGGCTGCCGAAGCTTTAGGGCCTGCAACCGATATCAAGAGTCTCGATTGGACTGATGATGTGGGTACCGCGTTCTTGGAGTGGGTAAAGCATGGTATTCAGCGTAAAACATTGTCAGTCAATAATGCCAAAGCGGGTCTCCACTTCGTGGAGGATGGTATTTTTTTGGTTTCACCCAGAATTTTTCAGCACTTTGTGAAAGAAGCAAAGCTCGGTAACGGTAGTGAATACACCAAGCTACAAAAACGATTCAGTCGACTCAAGATCAACCTTAAAACAAAACTTGAGCATCAAAATGTCCACCGATACACCGTAGATACCGGCAACAAACAAGCTCGCCTCAATGGTTGGCTCCTGCCATATTCGGCAATTTTTGATGATGACACTGAGCGGCCTAAGACCAATAAGTTTGTTAGGCCCTCAGATGATGATTAAACACTCAGGGTGCTGCGGGTGGTTGGGTTTCTGTCAATTGTGGCGCACAAATACATATTTTTCAGTTATATTGACGCCTTCCGTTTATTTGGATTGGGAATATAAGGAGTTAGAATTATGCGTATGACGGAAGCTGCGGAACTGTATATAGCGTTGAATGTTTATCAGCCTGATACCGCCGATACACTAATGCGAGCCGCTAAATTATTTGAGCTGAGGGCTGATTGCGCGCACATTGAGTCTATAGACCTTCAGAGCATTATGAGATTTCGCAACGAAACACTTAAGGTAGCTAAACCCGTTACCTATAACGGTTACTTGAGATATTTGAAGCTCTTAAATAAGTGGTTATTTGAGGAGGGTTACTCGAGTCGTAATTGGTTTTCGAAAATCAAAGCCGCGCCATTGCCCATGGCTCCCCCTAAAATCGTAAGTGAAGACGGGCTTTTAAAAATTATTCATTACTTAAAAAATGACAAAGATGCACCCCACCCCGCTTGGTTTTGGCTAATCGTTATACGGTTTTTGTATTTCACCGGCGTGAGACGGCGACAGATTGTCGCTATTGAGTTTCAAGATCTCGATATCAAGAACCACACACTGACCTGTAGTTACCGAGGATCAAAGACTTACCGCGAATGGGTAATACCGCTAGCAGACGAGCTAATCCCTGATTTAGAGTACCTAATGCGTCGGACATCAGATGTTATTGGGCGTGAATTACGAGAGGGGGATAAGCTTTTTAATGTCTGCTGGTTTTATCACCGGTACAAGCCTGACCCAAATAATCCACGAGCGATGCGTCGAGAGCAAGTTACGGGATTTATGCGTCGACTTTCGAATAAAGTTGAAGTTCGTGTCGGTGCGCACAGGATTCGTCATACGACGGCCACAGTCTTGTGCAACCCCAAAGATGAGACTCAGGAGCCTGATATATTTGCAGTTCAGAGGCTTTTAGGACATACACAATTATCTACGACACGAAATTACGTAGAAACCAAAGTTGGAAGGATAAGAACGCAAGTAAACAGAATGAGCTTGCCAAAGTGATATTTTTTTGGCCAAATACATCCTGAAGCTTGACAAGCAAGCCTTTAGGCGATATTAATTGCAGCCAAGCAACGAAGCAGGATTATACCTGTAGCTTAGAATTGCGCATTTAAACAACGATGAAACAGTCTCAAAGCCCATTAAATATGGGCTCCTACCAAAAAAAGGGCAGGCTACCAAAAATGGTAGCTAGGGGCGGACTTGAACCGCCGACCCCAGCATTATGAATGCTGTGCTCTAACCAGCTGAGCTACCTAGCCATATTTAGGGTGCGCATTTTGGCTATCTGGCCGATGAATGTCAAGCATTGATTGTTAGAAAAATCAGCGCCTAGCACGATATTCATTTATAACAGCCATTAAGGCTGCGGCGGCCGTACCAAATCTTTGGTTGGGCTTTTTATGCCGGCTTGCTTATGGCGCTAAGAATAAGCCCACGGCCTCGCTAAACGATGGCTCGGATACTTTACCGTGTGTCACCTGATAGCGGCGCTGAGTAATGCTTAAGTTGGCAAAGTTTTGGCTGCGTAGCTGAGTGACAAACTCGGTTACGTATGGGTCATTGCCTTCGGGTAGTGCGCTACTGGCGAAGTAATTGAGGGGCATGTCGCCGCTTGCCAAGTAACGGTTATTTAATAACTCTTTAGTCAGTTCAGGGTGCTGATACAGGCTGGCGTCAAAGGCTAAGTAGTTAGTAAAGTAAGGGGCGCTAACGTCATCTAGTAGCATGGCGACTGTCGCAAACACGCCACCAAACGAGGTGCCGACGATACTGCGCTCTTGGGTGTTTACGCGGTACATGGGCTCGACCAGGGGCATAAGCTCGGCCGTTAAGAATTGGTAGTAAGCCCGCGCGCCGGGCAATAGGTAATCGGTGCGGCGGCGGTCATCGGGGCCTTGCGATATGGCAACTAAAATTGCTTCGCCACCAGCCTGCTCCATTAAGTAAGGCAAGCCCGGGAACTGGGTTTGACCATCAAGGGCATAGACAATGGGGTATTCTTTACCAGAGTCGGCGTAACCCTCTGGAAGGTAAATATGCACAGGGTAATCGATACCGGTAATAACCGAGCTAACCACTTGAGCGGGCTCTACGCTGCCTTTTAGAAAGCTGTACGAGGTGTCGGCATCGATTTCTTCTGGGTTTTCTATATCATTTGCCGCTGACGATGAGCCTTGTTGTATCGACTCGCTTGGAGTAGTACCACCGGCATTGCTGGCGCTAGCTGCCGAGCCGCCTCCGCCACAAGCTGTTAATACCAATACAACAGACAAACTCCACCATAATGCCTTCATAACCCCACCTTATTTCTATAGGCGTATCTCGGGTTACAACACTCCAAATCGGCCGCACTCTAGCGCCCACTGTTAAAACAGCGGGAGAAGCTCCGACATCCGTCCGGAATATTAACCAGGCAGGCTTAATGCGGAGCTTTTATGCTCGCACAGGCCATAGCCATTGGAAGGTCGACGGTACTAAAACCGAGACACAATCTGATTGTCATCACTCGCAGTACGAGCGACAGGATCGTCAGTCTTTGGGGGGATATTCAGTAGTGCAGTACGAAGCTTCGCAGCGACATCCATGCAGGACACTGAGTCGATTGGTTACTGTTTTTATTGCAGCAGCCATCAAGCTATTCCGTCAGCGCCCCACCTAGACGCACTGAGCCATAGTATCGACTAGAAAGCAGCATGTGAAATAATCATTTCGAATAGAAAATGTACAATAATGATTTTTACGCCATATCTGGCGCATAAATAAGCAGCACAAAAAAGCCCCTCAATGGAGGGGCAATAGAGGGCTGAATGTTAATTAAGTACTAAGGTGCCGGCGGAGCCACACACATAGCGTGGACGCTAAGATTTTGCAGCGCTCCTAGTACCGCTCTTTTACTGATTTCGACTTTATCAAAAGCAGCGGAGGTTTCGATCATCAACATAGATTGATCGGGATTATTTAATAAGCCAAGCAGTTGCAGATTAAGCAAGCCACCCAGTCCACCACTTTGCTGCGCCGTACCATTGAGGTAGGTTGTAATGCTTAGATCTCCCAGTAAGGCCAAATCCAGCAAGCTATTGTTAACCGATACAACAACCCCAACACGATGATTACCGCTATGGGAGCCCACCGCGTATTCAGCACTTAAATGTACCGCACTGGCAACTGCTACAGGGGTTGATAGAACGGCTGCATTGTTTAGGTCGGCATCAATGCTATTGGAAGCGTTTGATACACCACACCCTAAACACAACACACCGCTAACACGCGAAGCTGTTGTGACATTGTTACCGATCATGGGTTGAAACAATTTGCCAACACCGCAGGCGATGTTTTCGGTTGCATCACACGCGTCACCAATACCGTCGCCATCGGTATCAGCTTGATCGGAGTTAGCAATCAAGGGACAGTTGTCAGCAGCATTGTTTACGCCATCATCATCACTGTCAGCATCACAAGCATCGCCCGAACCATCGCTATCGGTATCGGTTTGCAGTGGGTTAGCAACCGATGGGCAATTGTCGGTACCGTTATTGACGCCATCACCATCACTGTCGGAGTCGCAGGCATCACCTACGCCGTCCGAGTCGGTGTCTAACTGCGATGGATTGACCACCAAAGGACAATTATCCGAGCCGTTATCGACTCCATCATTATCCATATCGCTATCACACACATCCCCAATAGTATCTGCATCGGAATCTGCTTGATCGGTATTAGCCGTCAACGGACAGTTATCATCCGAATCAGCAATGGTGTCGCTGTCGCTATCGGTAAAAGCATCACAAGCATCGCCAATACCATCGCCATCGCCATCAGATTGATCGCTATTAGCTGCAACCGGACAATTATCGGTATTGTTATTTACTCCGTCGCCATCGGTATCATCATCACAGGCATCACCTCGGGTGTCATTGTCCATATCATCTTGAGAGGGGTTGGCAACTGCAGGGCAATTGTCGCTGGCATCATCTATACCGTCATTATCAGTGTCGGTATTAGAGTCACAAACATCACCTAAGCCGTCACTGTCGGAGTCTAGTTGGTTGGTGTTTGGGACAGCAGGACAGTTATCGCCGGTATTGCTAACGCCATCGCCATCGATATCGTCATCACAAGCATCACCGAGTGAATCGGAATCCCAGTCACTTTGATCTGTGTTGGCTGTCATGGGGCAGTTGTCATTGCCGTTTAATACGCTATCGCCGTCAGTGTCGTTGTCGCAAACATCACCTAGGCCATCGTTATCGCTATCGTTTTGATCCGCGTTGGCAACTAGCGGGCAGTTATCGCTCGTGTTGTTTACACCGTCGCCATCACGGTCGCTATCGCACGCATCACCAATGTTGTCGCCGTCCGCATCAAGTTGATTAACGTTAGGCGTGAATGGGCAGTTGTCGGCGCTATTAATAATGCCATCCATATCAGCATCGTCACCGCCGGTATTATTAACACTATCGCAAACATCACCAATGCCGTCGTTGTCGCTATCGGCCTGGTTACTGTTAGCGGTATCGGGACAGTTGTCTGTGCCATTCACAATGCCATCACCATCACGGTCATTGTCACAGGCATCACCGGTGCCATCATCATCTGCATCGTTTTGGTTAGCGTTGGCCACCGCTGGGCAATTGTCATTGCCATTGCTTACGCCATCGTTATCACGATCGCCATCACACACATCACCAATGCCGTCATTATCGGTATCGGCTTGATCTGCGTTAAGCATCATCGGGCAGTTATCGATATTATCGTTTACCAAATCGCCGTCGGCATCGCTATCGCAGACATCACCTAGACCATCTCCGTCAGTGTCTAACTGCAGAGTGTTAGCGACCAATGGACAGCTGTCACCAGAGTCGGCTACACCATCGTTATCACGATCGATGTCACATACATTGCCGATATAATCCATATCTTCATCAGCTTGGTCAGGATTGGCAATGGCAATACAGTTATCGATGCCGTCATCAATGCCGTCGCCGTCACTATCACTGTTGGTATCACAGGCATCACCAATAGTGTCGGCATCGCTATCAAGTTGGTCGGGGTTATTATCAACTGGGCAGTTGTCGTCGGCATTGTCGATACCATCATCGTCGCGGTCGCTGTCACACAACTCTCCGATACCGTCACCGTCGACATCTAACTGTGCCGTATTCGCTCTTTCTGGACAGTTGTCCGTGGCATTTTGCACGCCGTCGCCATCGGTATCACCATCACACACATCGCCTACTCTATCACCGTCACGATCAGCCTGATTGGTGTTTACCAGTAAACGACAGTTGTCTTGCAAATCGACCACACCGTCATTGTCGTCATCTTGGTCGCAGACATCGCCAAGATTATCGTTGTCGGTATCTCGCTGATCAGGATTAAACAGTGTGGGGCAGTTGTCTAGCGCATCGGCTAATCCGTCAAGGTCTGAATCAACATCTGACCCTACGGTGGGCTCGCACGCGTTACCTATGCCGTTGTTGTCATCATCAAGTTGGTTGGAATTAGCAACACTGGGGCAATTGTCGACATTGTCGGCAACGCCGTCTTCGTCTGTATCCGGATCATCGGGGATATCTATCGGATCGGGTTGTTCAAATACTGGAGGGTCTGAGGGGGGGGCGGTGCTGCCAGAGCTACTCCCTCCACCACAAGATGTTAACGTTAGTGTCACAAGTAACACACACCATAATATTACGACTTTCTTTACAGTTATAATCATGACATCCACCTCTAACTGAATCATCCTCATTAATCAGGCTAAATTCGCCTGACATTTTTTTGTCTATTCCTTCAGCCCAGCTATGGTCTTGTAGTCAGCTTCATCCAACAGTAACCGTGGAGAGTAATGTTACGTTTTATTGAAAACCAAAATATTATGCACACTCTCCTAACAATAAGTTGCCATTAGTTATGGACAAAACACTCCTCTTTTTGGGCAATAACACCTAGTTTATTAAAATTAGTTATGTAATAGCCTGCTTAACAATCAATGTGCATCTCGCGTGCGTTTAATCGAACAAGCGTTGTATGTTGTATAACTAAAAATGAACAGCCTTACTTAAATTAGTAACGCCCCATAAAGACTCGTCACACATAACCCTTTTCCAGATAATAGTTATTGGGGCTATGAATAATTTAAGGGGTTAATTTAAGTAATAGCAGTAAAAATGAAAACTTCAACGACAGGGTTAATCTATTTAATTCTAAAGAGTTTTAGAATTTGAGGATTTAGATGTATACCGAACAAGGTTACCGACAAAAAATATAAACTATGGGCGCTCCATTTGTTATCAACGCCCATAGCTTTTACGCAACACCATTGAGCCTTAGTGACAAAACTCTAGGCGACTGAATATCACAGTGCCTGCACCCTCAGCCTACGAGTATCGCAGCCTCTGGGGCCGCAGACTTCCGAAAATAGATACAGCGTTTGCGGCACCTCGTAAATCCAACGGCTTACGTTAACCGGGGCTTGATTAGCGCAACTGATGTTGTAATTTAACGAGTAGCCGCACACCTCATAACCGGTGCGATCACAGAATAATCCGGGGCCGCACGCAGCATCGTAAAATGTGACGCTGTCCGCAATATTTGGAGTTGGCCCTACGCTTAGGTAATAGCTGTAGTCACGGTTGGGGCTAACATCCCAGTAGACTTCAAATAGACCATCGTAGGCGTATGGATCTAAGGTGAGCGGGTCACCGGGGTACACTCCGCTATCAACACCGTAGCTATCTACCACAGCAAACTGTGTCAGTGTCACTGGCTGCAGTGTTACGGGGGGCGCGTTGTAGTGGTTTTTAGATGTCTTACAGGCGGTTAGCAGTGTGCATCCGATAATTAAAAGCAGAATTTTGTGACCGATCATGGTGCACCTCTTTTTTTTAACAAGATAAAACAACGGTAACCGTTGTGGTCTGAATGAGCGCTGAATCACGCAGCTTGTGTTTTAACAGGTAAGTTAGTACGTTCACGACTACAATAGCGACCCGACCTACAGGACAATAAATGTGCCGCCACTCTCACTGCCAGAGCTAGATACACCACCGCCGGGACAAGCTATGGTGGCATGCGCCGAGTGCGATCAATTAATGTACTGCCCGGTTCGCAGCAACCAAGGCATACCGCGCTGCCCCGTGTGCGGAGCCGCACAACACGCAAGCCGCCCTTTTAACCCGGTAACGCCGTTGGCGATTGCACTAACGGCTTTAATCTTAGCAATACCGGCTAATATTTACCCGCAGCTGACCTTTAGTTTACTCGGTCAGCCTAACTATTACACGCTAATGGGTGGGGCTCAGCATTTGCTTGATAGCGGTTTTTGGTGGGTTGGGCTATTGGTGCTAATAGGTACGGTTGCGGCGCCTTTGGGGCTGCTGTCGTTGATTTTACTAATTGGTATGGCGTGGTTTATCAAGGCCCCCTACGGCTACCTAGCACCATTATTAAAGGCGTATCGGCACTTAACATCGTGGGTTATGTTAGATGTTTATTTATTATCGGTTATTGTCTCGGTGGTAAAACTTAAAGATTTAGGCCAGCTGCAATTTTCGGTGGGCTTTTACTGCTTTGTATTATTAGTAGCCGCCCTAAGCGCGGCCATGACCACATTTAACCAAGAGCGTTTTTGGGATTTACTCGAGGAGCGAAACCGTGCGGGCGATTGACTACCAGATATGCCGCTGCTCGGTATGCGCGAAGCTGGTTTACAAACGCTCGCCCGGCTTTAGTGTTTGCCCGCGCTGTAATACGCCGTTGCACCTGCGCGAACCAGGCTCTATATCACGCACATGGGCACTGCTGATAACCGCCTTTGTGGTGTTTATTCCGGCCAATTTGTATCCCATTATGACTGTCGCGCAACTAGACCAAAAAACGCCCAGCACAATTTTAGCCGGCGTTATTAACCTGGCCGCACACGATATGCTGCCTATTGCGATTGTGGTATTTATTGCCAGTATTGCGGTGCCTTTATTTAAGTTATTAGGAATTGCGGCCCTGCTGATTACTGTGCACCGGCGCAAGAAACTTAATCCGCGTCAGGCAACCATTATGTATCGTGTTATTGAGTTAATCGGCCGCTGGTCGATGCTCGATTTATTTGTGATTTCAATTTTAGTAACACTGGTAAGCTTTGGTAAGCTTGCCAGCATTGAACCCAACATAGGAGCAACCGCCTTTGGCGCGGTGGTAGTGCTTACCTTATTGGCCGCCAAGAGTTTTGACCCACGTTTAATCTGGGACTTACAAGGACCTGAACATGAGTGACAAACACGGGATCGCCGAAGCTATACCCGGCACCTCTATCAACCGTAAAGCCGGCATATCTGCCATTTGGTTATTGCCGTTACTCGCGGTTGTACTTGGCGGTTGGCTGGCTTACAAACACTTTACCGAGGCGGGAGTCAATATTGTTGTTATTTTTACCACCGGTGAAGGCGTAGAGGCCGGTAAAACCGAAGTGCGCTATAAAGGTATTAAGATTGGCACGGTGAGCGAGCTAAATGTCCAACCTAATCTAGACAGCGTGGCGGCGCAAGTGACGTTAAGCAAACAAGTTGAATCCGCGCTGCGTGACGACACCCGCTTTTGGCTGGTAAAACCCGAGCTGTCGTTAGGTGGCGTGCAGGGCCTAGACACGCTGGTATCGGGCAACTACATTGCCATGCGCCCGGGCGAGAGCAACCGCACCCAGTATGTCTTTAAAGCGTTGCCAGAGCCTCCGCCGGCAGAAGCGGCCAGTGGCGATTTACAAATTCAGTTAACCGCCCCCGATGTTGGTTCATTGCACAACGGTTCCCCCATTCACTACCGCAAACTGCAAGTTGGTAAAATTGTCGATTTCTCACTCAGCGAAGATCGCAACCGGGTGGTATTTCAGGCGCAAATTAAAGCCGAGTATGCTGACTTAGTGAATAGCCACTCGCGTTTTTGGAACACCAGCGGCATCTCGGTTAAGGGTGATTTAAACAGTATAGAGCTTAAAACTGATTCACTGACCTCGGTCATTTTAGGGGGGTTATCGTTTGATACCCGCGCCGGTTTAGCGCCGGGTGAGCTTGCGAAGAATGACGATTTATTTAGTATTTACCCTAACTTTGCCAAAGCGAATACTGGCCATGAAATTGAAATTGAATTTCCCAGTGCCGACAGTATTAAAGCCAACTTTACCGAGATTCGCTATAAGGGCATAACGGCGGGGAAAGTTATTAAACTTGAAATGAAAGCCGATTACAGCGGCGTCATTGCTACCGCCAGTATCGACCCGCTAGCCGATGTACTGCTAAACGAAAGCACTCAGTTTTGGCTGGCAACTCCAAGTATTTCGCTGTCAAAAATTTCGGGGTTATCGACGCTATTGACTGGCACTCATATTGAGATGGATTTTTCTCAAGAGCCGGCTGCACAGCAGCAACACTTTGTTGCGTTGACCGAATCGCCCGCGCCGCGTAAAGACAAACCGGGCCTGTACATCCAACTGGCATCTGCTGGACTTGAAGGCATCACTCGCTCCAGCGATATTTATTATCGCAATGTTAGCATCGGCACCGTCATTGATTACCAACTTAACGATGACAACACCCAAGTGTTAATGGATGTGCATATACTTCCAAAATTTGCGCCACTCATTACCCGTGAAGCACGTTTTTATCAAAACAGTGGTATTGATGTAGAAGCCAGTTTAAAAGGCATTAGCATCCAAACCGAATCACTCGCCAGTGTGCTGCGCGGCGGCATTGGCTTACTGCTACCCGAGGGCGCAATTAATACACCTAAAGCCGCACCCAACAGCCAGTTTACGTTACATTCATCACTGCAAGATGCCAGCAAACGCGGCCCCGCCATTGCGGTATCTTTTGTCGATGGTCAAGACCTAAGCGCCGGCACGGATATTCGTTACCTTGGCGTAAGCGTAGGGGTTATTGAGCGAATTGAGCTTAACTACCCGGAGCCCGGCATTACCGCACACATTGCCCTTGCCCCCGGTATGGATACTTTTGCCACCACCGGCAGTGTGTTTTGGCGAGTAAAGCCAGACATTAGCTTAACGGGAGTCAATAATTTAGGGACCTTGGTGTTTGGCCAGTACCTTGCGGTAGAGCCAGGTGCCGGCGCCGCACAGTATGATTTTGTCGGTCGCGAATCACCACCCGAGAAATATCTAAGTGACAACGGTTTAACCTTAACCCTTAAAGCACCATCGCTGGATTCAATAAAAACAGGCCGCTCGGTATTTTATCGCGAGGTTCCAGTGGGTATTGTGACGGGTTTTGAGCTGGACGACAGCGCGCGTCACGTCAACATTTACCTGCACATCGATCCGCGCTATGCGCCCTTAGTAAAAACTAATTCGGTGTTTTGGAATGCGACCGGCATTAGCTTTGATTTTGGTTGGCTATCTGGGGCGAGCCTTAAAACTGGATCGGTTCAGTCGGTATTGATGGGAGGCATCGCGTTTGCCACCCCCAACAATCCGGGTGTGGCAGCGACGGACGGCATGAACTTTACCTTACACGATGCACCCGAGCAGCAGTGGCAAGAGTGGGCGCCCGAGATTCCATTAACGCGTAACAGCAGCAAAATGCAGTAGCCGATTAGCGGTTTTTTCGGCTACGCTTTTTACGCTCAAGTTTTATCTCGGCTTTGCGCTCAGCTATTTGTAACGCTAGGCGCTCGCCTTCGATGACTTCACGCGCCACCATTTCGGGCGTCTCTAGACTAATACGGCCCAGCATGCCGATTCTAAAATCGTTAACAAACAACTCTGATATTTTATTAAAATCAGCAATACCACCCGCGCCTAAACAGCCACGGCGTTTAGCGATAATTTCTAAAAACTCTACTTCATGATCTGGCAAATCAGTTAACTGATAGCGCTCTTTAAGTGCCTCGGGGTAGTTTTTAAGCAAGTAGCCGGCACCAAAATAGGCAACATCGTCGTACGCCATCGCGGTGTCTTTGATCGCGCCGGTAAACGCCAGCCGATAACTGGAGTTTTCAAACTGTTGTTTGGGCCACAAAATACCGGGGGTATCTAGCAGCATAAAATCATCGGCCAGCCAGATTTTTTGCTGGCGCTTGGTTACCGCCGGCTCATTGCCGGTTTTTGCCACCGCGCGGCCGGCTAAGGTGTTGATCAGGGTAGACTTACCCACGTTTGGAATACCCAAGATCATCGCCCGCAGTTTTTTATAACCGGTGCCCGTTAACGGCACCAGCTTACGACATAAATCTGGGAGCATTTTCATGCGGTTTGGATCGTCGGTAGAAATGGCCAGCGTTTTCGTGTTGTGCTGACTTTCAAAATGCTCCTGCCACAGGGCAATATTTTCGGGATCGGCCAAGTCGCTTTTAGACAACACTTTAACCACGGGCTTATCGCCTCGCAGTTTTTGTATCATGGGGTTTTCGCTGCTAAAAGGAATACGGGAATCGAGCACCTCGATCACTAGATCGACCTCTGGCAGCACTTCGCGCATTTCTTTTTGGGCTTTGTGCATATGCCCGGGATACCACTGTAACGTCGCCATTAAATTACTCTACTTGTTAATTACAATGGCATTGCCATTAAATTCAATACGCTGGCCCGGCACTAATTTACAGCGCTTGCGGGTTTCTGTGACGCCATCAACGCAAACCATGCCGTCATCGATCACCTTTTTAGCCATTGCACCGCTCTCGACCCATCCCTCTACTTTTAAAAGATTTGCCAAGGTAATAAATTCGGTGCCGTCCAATGTAAATGTGTCGGTCATGAATGCCTCAAAGTTTTAATTAAGTGGCCCCTAAGGTTTAGGCTCTTGGGGGTAAAAATCGCGCTGTAATGCTTGCAGTAATTGTGGCCACATAAGTCGCCAGGCGTGCCAATTGTGTTGGCCATCAACCTCAATAACGTTAGCCGCCGGCAGCATATCGCCAAGCGCCCTGCCCGGCACATAAAACTTGTCCGAGCGCGCCAGCCCCAAATACCAAACACCTCGCTCAGCCACAGAAGATGTGTCCAGCCACGGCCAGAGGTTTTTCTCGGCCTCGCGCTGTTGCGGCTCGGTACTAGGATCAAGCTTGTATTGGTAATATTCGGGATCACCCAAATAAGGGGTTAATAATGTCATCGAGGCCGGACGCCCCTGGGCATTATCGCGCCAGTATATCAGACTCCCAAAGCCACCCAATGATACACCGGCAAAGTGCAACTTGTGGTAACCGGCATTTATCGCTGGCGCCAGTACATCTTGTCGTAAGCGCGCCTGTACAGTGCGACTGCGGTAATAGCCAAAGTGGGCATCGGCGACAAGGGCATCCAGCGGCAAGTTGGCTGCGCGCAGCTGATCGATCAGCCCCTCTTGCTCAAAACGTGTCACGCTATCGCCTATGCCCGGTAGCATAATCATCACATCTGCTGCGCGCGGGCAATCTTGCGGATTTGTCAGTTGGTAATCTAGGGCTCGGCAATACAGCTGAGCTGGCATAGGGGTATTGGCACGGCGCAGCTGGTAACAACCCGAGCCACTGATAACCGCCAATAATACAATAACGCTAACCTTAAAAAACTTATCCATAAATAACCTTAGCTCGTCGCAGTTGCCGCCCCGCAAAACCCAGTGCTAATAACACCACAGGAACAGCCGATAACCAAAAGGCGGTAAAGGCCCAGCTGGGCGCGGCATCGCCTAGCAGCAGGTCTTTAAGCACGGTTTGGTGCCCTAACAACGGCACCCACAGCTGCCAGTCAGCGTAAATACCGGGGCTGGTCATAACAATAAAAAATGGAATCATCGGCAGCAGCACCAGCAAACTCATATAGGTTTGAGCGTCTTTAAACGAGCGCGATAAAATACCCAACGCCAACTGCAGTGCCGCGGCAATCATCGCAACGGGTATTAACGACCAAAAAATAGACAGTACTGCCATCACCCCCACATCTACCCGAAACCCCATTTGGTTAAAAGGCAGTAATGCCAGCGCAATGCTTAGTAACACTAGCGTTAGGGCAACTACGCTTAAGGTTAAGCTCACCGCCGCCAGCCACTTGCCAGTAATAAACAGCGACGATGAGGTTGGATTAATCAGTAATGGCTCCAACGAGCGGCGCTCGCGCTCACCGGCGGTCATATCGGCCGCAAATCCCATGCTGCCCATCATTGCGCTCATAAGCAGTAGCAACGGCACACCGGCCAAAATTAAACCGCCCATTTGCTGGTCGCTAGCAACATTGGTTTCTTTAATGCGCACCGGTGCCATTAGCTCGGGGCTAAGGCCGCGGGCCATTACATTGATGGCGGCGTGACGTGATGAAAACTGATAAATAAGGTTTCTTACCGTACCCAGCGGGCCATGCACATTTTGATTAGCGGCGTTATACACCAGCGTTACCGGCAATGGCTCTTTAGCACCTGGAGCTTGTGGCTCGATAGGTAGACTTAAGCCCATATCCAAATCACCGCTTTCTACGGCTTGGTATAAGTCTTTATCACTCTCATCAATATCATGCCGTTTAATCTTAATTTGGTTTTCTTCTAGCCATGCAATTAACTCTGGGGCGTGGCCGCTTACGTTAAGCTCGATATTGCTGCGCACTTCTTTTTGCAAATGAATAGCAAAGCCAATACCCAAGGCAAAAAACACCACCATATATACCGGTGGTAAAAACGCTAAACGTAACGCGCGCTTATCGCGCACGGCATCTATTAACTCTTTGTAAAAAATGGCTTTAAGGGTGCGCCACATAATCGTGCTCCTTGATCTCGGACAACTGCACAAAGGCCTCTTCTAAACTGGCGCAACCGGTATGACTCACCACCTCACTCACTGTGCCGTCGGCGACAATACGACCACCCGCAATCACCACTACTCTATCGCAGATATTTTCTACCTCGTACATTAAATGGCTGGAAAACAACACACACTTACCCGCTGCTTTTTGCGCTTGCAACAAACGGCGAACCGCGCGAGTGGTAATAACATCCAAACCATTGGTGGGTTCATCTAATAGAATATGCGCAGGGCCGTGAACAATCGCCCGCGCCAGCGCGGTTTTCATGCGCTCCCCCAACGAGAAGCCATCGGCGTAGCGCTCGGCAATGCTTGCCATGCCCAACAACTCGATCAGACGATCACAGGCGGGCTTAATCGCGGCTTCATCCATGCCTTGCAAACGGGCAAAATAGGCAATGTTTTCACGGGCGGTTAAACGTTTGTATAGGCCGGCGGTATCGGGCAGTACACCCAACGCGCGGCGTGCGGCATCGGGTTGTTGCACCACATCAATACCGTCAATGCTAATGCTGCCTTCACTGGGGGCAAGTAAACCTACCAACAGCCGCATTAAGGTAGATTTACCTGCGCCATTTAAACCCAGCAAACCGACAATCTCGCCATCGTTAATGCGCAGCGATACGTTATCCAGCGCGTGCACATCGCCAAAACGTTTACTGATATTTTTGATCTCGATCATAATGCATCCACCTCGGCATTATTGCTTTGAGGCGATAAGTACGGCAGCAGCGGTTGAATTTTCTCTATGCACTCTGCGCGCCCTTCGCTTAACTGGGTGTTGTTAATAAAGTCGGTAATCACATCGGACGTGCAGCCTTCTTGAGTGACGCCGTGGTGTGCGCCTTTTGCCACCAGTAACGTGGCATTGGTTAAAGCACTGGCGGCTTGCTCGGCCCAGTAAGGCGGCGTTATGGGGTCACGCTCACCCGATAATAGCAGCGCCGGCACATCACTGTGTATCGCGTCGTAATAATCGCTGGCGATATTTGCCTTGGGCCAAAACTCACAAATACGGGTCACCGGTGCGGCTAAATCCACCCCGATAAAAAGCTCGCTCTCGGGGCGTGGGGTTACGCCCGCATCTTCATTACACAATATGGTCATGTGCATACCCAGTGCTAAATTGGGCATATTGGTACTGGTGGCTAGGCGGGCGATAAGACTTGCCACTAAGCGGTAATCTTCATTGGCGGCGGCGGCCAATGCCGCAGGTAACAAACGGCTGGCCAGCCGATCATACAAACTAAACCGCACCAGTCCAGCGAGCTTACTGTCGTCTAGCAATAGCGGTGTGGGGTGTCCCGTTAATGGATGCTCGATCGTTAAGGTGACAGGCGCGGCGCGCAATCGCACAGCCGTTTTATTGGCTGCGACGGCAACATCGCCATAGCGTTCGGCACACGCTGGCAGCGCCAAACATTGCTGGGCAATTAACCCCAGAGCACGTGTCGCATCACCACCAATGCTATAGGGCATAGCTAACTGCACGGGTGCCACGCCATCCATCACCACCGCGCGTAACGCTTTAGGGTGAGTTGCTAGGTAGGCCAAAATAACTCGGGTACCGTACGAGCCACCCCACAGGTTAATAGTGCGGTAACCCAGCGCTTTGCGCACGGCTTCTAGGTCGGCTACCGCCTCGGGGGTGGTGTAATACGCGGCGCGCGGCGCCAAGCTGGCAGCACAGGCACGGTACTTTTCAATACTTGCATCGGTGGCCGCTGCGGAATGTCCCAACAGTTGATCGGCTTCATCTATGGTGCAATTTAACGGGCTCGACAAACCAGTGCCACGCTGATCCACAAACACAATATCGCGCTTTTTGCGCAGCTCGTAAAACGCACCCGATAACATATCGGCAATATCGGTGGCCGATTGCCCCGGCCCACCGGCAATCACAAACAACGGATCGGCCTCAGGCGCGGCGCTGATAGCTGGCCAGCGCTTGATGTATAGCTCGATGTTCTCTGCACTCTTGATACTTTCGGCGCTGTCGCTTACCGGTTCACCCGCAAGATTATTATCACTCGCGTTAGCAATATTACCAGCGCGGTTTAATGGCACCGCCAAATAACCACACTCGGCGCCACTGACCGCCGGGGTATCACCGGCTAGGCGCTCACAGGGGGCAAGTTTAAGCAACTGAAGCGGCTGATGCTCACCATCTTTGTTGCAAGCAGACAAAAACACGGAGACAAAAGTGCCAACTAACAACCATAGAATACCGCCACGTCTCACAAGCCACTCTCCTTTTTTATATAACGGGCCACTAGTTTCGGCAGTGCTTGAGCGTCAACACCCAACTGTTGCGCCGCCTGCCATAGCTCTTTTAACTGTGGTTCCAGATATTGCTCTGGAGCCTTGAAAGTATTTTTAAGTGCCGCCACCTCCATAGGGCAACCGCGCTTACGCAACAGTATACCCTCCACCTCTAGCTGGCTGTATGCTTTAGAGATCGTCATGGGATTAACCGCTTGAGTACTGGCAAGCTCACGTACCGATGGTAAGGTATCACACAGGGGCACTTCCTGATTTGGCGTAGAGTTTGCCCCATTACCGCAGGCTCGCGATAAGCGACCAGCAACAACCTAGCCGCCCGCCGATTAGGTTTAACAAAGCTGGCCTTAAGCAGACTTAGCATAGTGGCGGTAATCTTTAGCGAGTTAAAACGTAGGTTAAAGAGAACTGAGTCAATACCGTCGCCTAAAGATTACCGAGCAGCACCAGATCGCCCATTATGCCCAGATTAAATAGCGCCGACATCGTGCAGTAAATCACGCACGGCATTTGCTAACTGCTGGTAGCCTAAACCATTGGGATGGACTCGATCGGAGCGCCAGTCGGCCTGAGCGAGTATGTTTGCCACGATATCACTCTGCAGCGGGATATTATTGTGCTCGGCCAACGTTTGATACAAGGGTTCTGCGCGCAGCAGTAACGAGCGCTGCGGTACAGCAATCAAGACGACAGGGATGTCACGAGCTTGGGCCAAGTCGATCATTGCCTGTAAGTTTTCGGCAAGCTGGGTTTTATCAAGGGTGCGTAAAATATCGTTGCCGCCATGGCACAGAATTAATAAATCGGGCTGCACCGTGTCGAGCACGCTGGGTAAACGCTGTAGCCCCTGGGCGGATACCTCACCGGGCACCCCCGCATTGACTACTTGACGCCCCAGCACCTGCGCCAAAAACTCTGGATAGCTTTGCCCAGCCGCCGCGCCAGTGCCTTTTGTGAGACTGTCGCCAAACGCCAAAACACGCGCATCAGCTGCCAGCGGCGCCAGTGCTGGCGTTTTAGAGCAAGCACTTAGTACCAACAACAAAGACAACAACAAAGACAACAACAAAAACCGCAGTAGCCGTTGCCCATTGCACGTTTTTATATTCATGCGGGTACTGTTCGGTCTGCGGCCCAAGAGCGTAGCTGGGCCATTTGCTCGGCCATTACCACCGACAAAGGACTGGTGTCGGCACAAACTGTCAACAAGGTATGGGTATCAAGTATTTGTTTATTGGTGTTGGCTTGAAATAACCCCGCGACAATCGCTTGTTCGATTTCGGCACCATTAAAGCCAGCACTGGCATCGGCCAATTGTGCAAGATCAAAATCCGCAGCATTTAAGTGACGCTTTTGTAAGTGAATGCTGAAAATATCTTGCCGTACTTTGGCGTCGGGTAGGTCGACAAAAAATATTTCATCCATACGCCCTTTGCGTATTAACTCGGGCGGTAGGCGACTGATATCGTTGCTGGTGGCCACGATAAACACACGACTAGGACGCTCGGCCATCCAGGTAAGCAAGGTGCCCAACAATCGCTGGGCAACGCCATTATCGCTACCGTCTTGGGCCATGGCTTTTTCAATTTCGTCCATCCATAGCACACAGGGTGACATGGCATCGGCCAGCTGCAAGGCTTGGCGTAAATTGCGCTCGGTCTCGCCGATGTATTTGTTGTAAAGCGCCGCCATATCGAGCCGCAGCAACGCCAACCCCCACATGCCGGCGACAGCTTTAGCCGCGAGACTTTTGCCGCCCCCCTGCACGCCCAATAGCAACATACCTTTGGGCCGGTCGGTAACGGGGGCGTCGCTGGTAAAGGCGTCACGGCGATGCTCTAGCCATTGCTTTAGATTATGTAACCCGCCCACGTTGGTAAAGCTATCTACCTCTTGCTCAAAGCTGACGATTCCCTCTAGATCCAGCATTTGAAATTTGCTGCGATTAATCTTCGGCAGATCTTCGGCCGATATCGCGCCGTCATCCCAAATGGCAGCCCGCACCAAGCGTTGAATATCACTAGCGCTCATGCCTTGTAAGCTTGCGGTGAGTTTTTTAAGAGTGATGTTATCTGTGCGAATACGGGTATCACCGTGCTTTTGCGACCAGCGCTTTGCCTCATCACGAATGATACGCATAATATGCTCATCGTTTGGCAATGCCATGGTAAAGGTAGCAGCGTAACGCGATAATCCTTTAGGTAACTCTAGCCGATGACTTAAAAATATTAGGGTATTAGGCACGGCCAGATGGTTAAGTGCGATGTCTTTGATCAGTCGCACCACCTCGGGCTGGTCTTGCAAAAATGGATGAAAATCGCACAACACATAAATATAAGCCTGATTGGAGGCTTTAATATGGCGCAGTAGCTCGACAGGTTCGTTCAGGCGCGTTTCTTTTGCGGCTAATTGTGGCCCAAAACTGAGCGTCGTCAGACCATCGGTGAGGCTCCAGCGAGCCAGTCGAATATCGCGCTGACGAGAAACCCGCAAAAGCATGTCTTCGGCTTTTTTTTCCTCATAGGTTTCGACTACAACCAACGGAATACTGGCATCTATGATCTGATTTATATCGGACGTATCTTGCAAACGGCATCTCCTTAGGTGGATTAAATGCTGCCAGTGTTAGCGCAACAGTGCAAGTGCCTTGGCCTTAACCCCAATAGCGGCTACTATTAAAAACACGGCGCGCAATACTTAACCAGACACTAACTAAGCCCTAATTTTTAGACGCTCGACCCAAACCATACAACACAGCGCTTATTAGTGACGCAACCCAAAAGGCAAACGATGACTCAGGCTCGATTCTCACCTATTGATCAGTTAATTATCCGCGCCGATAAAGCGTTACAAGCATTTGCTGGCAGCCAAACATTAACAAACCGGCCATCGCCTGCTGATTCTTGCCCAGAAAACGAGCTAAACCGTGCCGAACGCAAGCATTCGACTGGGCTTATGCGGGTAAACCATGCCGGTGAGGTTTGCGCCCAGGCGTTATATCAGGGACAAGCACTCACGGCCAAACTGCCGGATGTACGCGAGAAGATGCAAGAGGCGGCAGCCGAGGAAGAGGATCACTTGCTCTGGTGTCAGGATCGAATTAACCAATTAGATGGCCACACGAGCGTGCTCAATCCGCTCTGGTACGGCGCCTCATTTGCTATTGGCGCCGCGGCTGGACTCATTAGCGATAAAGTCAGCCTAGGGTTTGTCGCCGCCACCGAACAACAAGTGTGCAAGCATTTGGAATCACACCTGGATAGCCTGCCGGTAGCCGACGTGAAATCGCGTGTGGTTGTCAAAAAAATGCTGGCGGATGAAGCTCGCCACGCACAGACTGCACTTGAGGCGGGCGGGATACAGTTTGCAGCGCCGATAAAGGCGCTGATGACTCTAACCTCTAAGGCAATGACAACAGCAAGTTATTATATTTAAACGCCTCTGCGGTAGAGGGCCACAACACGCTTTAACTCGTTATTGAAACGCGGTGATGCTTATCACCGCCAGATTAGTTATGTGTATTAAGCCTCAACAATTTCAAAGTCATGGCTTATTGCTACACCTGCCCCTTCAAGCATAATAGAAGCCGAGCAATACTTTGTTGCCGATAACTCTACCGCCCGCGCTACTTGCTTTTCTTTCAACTCGTCGCCGGCAACAATAAAATGTAAATGAATTTTAGTAAACACAGCGGGCACCGCATCTGCACGTTCGGCGGTAATATTAACTCGGCAGTCGCGCACTTGCTGACGCGCTTTTTTTAAAATGCTGATCACATCAAAGGTTGAGCAACCACCCAGACCTAGCAACAGCATTTCCATTGGGCGCACACCAGTGTTGCGCCCACCGTGGTCTTCTGGTCCGTCCATAACCACACTGTGACCACTACCTGATTCACCCAAAAATTGAGCGCCATCGACCCACTTTACTGTCGCCTGCATATCACTGTGCCTCTTTTTTCAATTTACTCTAGCGCTACAATTTTTAACATTTTACTTGTGCACCAATTGTGGCGGCAAGATTACCATATTCACACCTCTCGCCATACGCACTTCAGCTACAATTGACGCGTAATACGACATTTTTACATAACTAAAATATAATTTTACCGCCTGCGTTATAACTAGATCACAAAGATAAACTTACCTTAGTGTCTAAGTTTGGTACTTTGCGCATTTAACGGCATAATGCCCCACCGATATTGAGACATTTATGTCAGGAGCAGCACATTGAGCGCCGCCTCACTAACACCACACATTACCAATGTAGATGATTTCCTCATCCATTGTCATCGTCGTCGCTATCCGGCTAAAAGCACCATTATTTACGCAGGCGATACTAGCGACTCTTTATACTACATCGTCAAAGGCTCGGTTACCGTTCTGATCGAGGATGACGAAGGCCGTGAAATGATCGTCGCGTATTTAAACGATGGCGACTTTTTTGGCGAGATGGGCCTGTTTGATACAGAGGATTCTCGTAGCGCTTGGATTAGAGCAAAATCTGAGTGCGAAGTGGCCGAAATTAGTTACTCCAAATTCCAAGAAGTCGCTGAAGTACATCCAGAGTTTTTATTCTCATTAAGCTCACAAATGGCAAAACGATTACGCAACACAACGCGTAAAGTTGGCGACTTAGCCTTTTTAGATGTTACCGGCCGGGTTGCTCGCACATTGCTCGATTTATGCAAAGAGCCCGATGCAATGACCCACCCAGATGGCATGCAGATTAAAATCACCCGACAAGAAATCGGCCGTATTGTTGGCTGCTCACGGGAGATGGTCGGCCGCGTATTAAAAACCTTAGAAGAGCAAGGCTTGGTCGATGTAAAAGGTAAGACAATGGTAGTTTTTGGTACACGTTAAACTTTAAAAACTATTTTGAATTACGCCAAACGCCCGCAACTAAGCGGGCGTTTTAAATTTAACTAACAATTCCCCTCGCTTATAGCCTGCGTTATTATGCCCGCCTCAATACCAACTAGGAGTATTAAGGTGCAAGATCACGATATCGTTTTTCAAAGCTATGGCCGCTGCTGCAACAGCGATTCCTTTTTTGTCGATTTTTACGATAACTTTATGTCCAGCTCCGACGAGATCAGAGCATTGTTTGTCGATACTGACATGAAGCAACAAAGGCATCTGCTCCGCAACGGTATTATGCAGTTAATTCTTCACGCCAGAGGCATGCCAGCCACCAAGCTCGAAGCGCTCGGAGAAAGCCATAGTCGCGGCGGCTACAACATAAAACCGCATTGGTACCGAGATTGGCTTAAAGCATTGATCGCCACCTTAAAAAAACATGACCGTGAATTTGACCAGAACATAGAGCAAGCTTGGGTTAGCGCCCTCACTCCAGGGATCGAGATTATTAAAAACTCATATTAATAAAAAAACCCGCTAAAAAGCGGGTTTTTTTATTGCTTATGGAACACATTAATCGGCCAGTGGCGCGGCCTTGATCTCACCTTTTACTAACTTTTTACGAATAATAAACAAGAAGGTAAATGCCACAATAAGAGCCGCAGGGAACAGCGTCATATTTTCTAGGGTAGCCACACCCGCGGCAAGATCTGCTTCGGCGCCAACTTTACCAGCCAAAATAGCCTCACTTTTAGCCGCATCTAACCAACCACCAATCACTGGGTTCCAAATACTAACCGAGAACATACCTGCACCACCAATAAGCGACATGCCTAATGCACCCGTTTTAGGTAGGTACTCGCTGACAAAACCAATCATTGTCGGCCAGAAATACATTACACCAATAGCAAACAATATTGCCGCCACATAAATCATGCCACCGGTGGCAAAGCTCATTGTATAAATACCAATAGTAGCTATCACAGAAGATGCCAACAGCACACCCGCAGGATTAAGAGCCTCAATAACAGGGCCGGCAAAGTAACGTCCAACCGCCATTAATCCCGTCACCATCGCTAAAATCACCATTGGGTGAACGCCGGAACTGCCAAGTGTCTTTTCCACCCACTGCTGCGGACCAAACTCAGAAATGGCGGTGACGCTCATGCAGATCACCATAAAAATAAACAGCGGTGATATCAATGCTTTGATGTTGTTAACCGTTGAAGTTTCGGTATGTATTAAGACTGGGAATTTTTCGACAAATACCAAATAGCCGTAGATAGCTGTGGGGATCAGCATAATAGCGATTTGCCACTGCCAACCAAAACCCATTTTACTCATACCTAATGAGACTAACGAGCCAATTACGATACCGCCCGGAAACCAAACGTGAAACTTGTTAAGCATCGCGGTCTTTTTGTCGTGATACAACTCAGTAATCAATGGGTTACATGCAGCTTCTACAGAACCATTGGCAAAGCCAATAAAGAAGCTCGACAACAGCAAGGTCATAAAGCCAGATGCGGTGATAGTTAACACCAGCCCCGCAACGTGACAAATAAATGCAATAGCGAGTAGCTTTTTAGGCCCTAGATAATTATAAATTAACCCGCCAAACATCATGGCGACAGGAAAACCTAAAAATGCCATGCCATTGACCCAACCAAGCTGGGTGTTGGTTAAAGTGAAATCCTGCATCAGCTCGCTAAGAATGCCGGCGCGAATAGCAAAGGTCATGGCGGTTACAATCAACGCGACGCAGCTCGCCGTAAATATTTTGGTACGATGGACTTCAGTCATAATCTTCAGCCTTTGGTGTTTCTTTGGTTATTGTTATGTTAAGCGCTGAGCACTTAGGTACTCAGCGCTGGTTTATATTACAAGGCCGTCCAGCGGCTGTCTGCCTCGGACGAAGCAATCACCGCCGAGATAAACTTTAAGCCTTCTACGCCGGTTTCTATTCCGGGGATCCAGCTTTGAATATCAACCGTTTTGCCTTCGCGCTTCGCTTGCAGTACATCTGCAATATCACTATAAACCGTGGCAAAACCTTCAAGATAGCCCTCAGGATGCCCTTGCGGGATACGAATCCCTCGTGCGGCAACGTCGCTATCAATATTGTCACTGCGCCGGGTGATACGCTGATGATGGCCAAACAATGGGGTTAACCAAAGCTCGTTAGGAGTTTCTTGCGACCATTCGAGTCCGGCCTTATCGCCGTAAAGTCTAATTTTAAGGCCATTTTCACAGCCAGGAGCTACCTGACTAGTCCACATCATGCCTTTGGCGCCATTTTCAAAGCGCATCATGACGTGGACGTTATCGTCCACCGCTCGGCCCGGCACAAAAGCGGTTAAATCGGCACACACCGAACTCACTTTTTGACCGCTAATAAAACGGGCTAATTGGAAGGCGTGGGTGCCAATATCACCCAGACAACCACCTGCACCGGAACGGGCAGGATCAGTGCGCCAGGACGCTTGCTTATTATCATCGCCTTGCGCCTCTGTCAGCCACTCTTGCGGGTACTCAACCTGCACCAAGCGAATATCCCCCAAGTCCCCGCGTTCGATCATCTCGCGGGCGTAACGCACCAACGGATAACCGCTGTAGTTATGGGTCAAAGCGAAGAAACAATCGGAATTATTCACCAGCTTTTCCAATTCCAACGCTTCTTCGAGTGTACGAGTAACAGGCTTATCGCAAATGACGTTAATACCGGCCTCAAGGGCGGCTTTAGCAACCGGGAAGTGCATATGGTTAGGAGTGACAATAGCCACCGCCTCAATACCGTCTGCGCGTGCGGCCTCAGCTTTAAACATCTCCTCGTAAGAGGCATACGAACGCTCTGGGGAAATCAATAAATCTTCAGCGGATGCCTTGGCATTATCTGGGTTAGACGATAGCGCGCCGGCAACCAGCTCATACTTACCATCTATTCGTGACGCAATACGATGTACCGCACCAATAAAAGCACCTCGGCCACCACCGACCATACCTAAACGGATTCTTGACGCTGCCATTACTTACCCCCCAAACCAAGAATACGACGGTTACTGGCTTCATCAGCCTCACCGCCGGCAAAATCATCAAACGCTTTATCGGTAATGCGGATAATATGCTCCGAGACAAAACGTGAGCCTTCTTCTGCGCCAGCTTCAGGGTGCTTCATACAGCACTCCCACTCAATGACGGCCCAGCCATCGTAGTTGTGTTGGGTTAACTTCGAGAAAATACCTTTGAAGTCGACCTGACCGTCACCCAAAGAGCGAAAACGACCCGCACGCTCGACCCACCCCTCATAACCGCCATATACACCCTGCTGTGCGGTAGGGTTAAATTCGGCATCTTTAACATGAAACATTTTAATCCGATCGTGATAACGATCGATAAAGGCTAGGTAGTCCAGTTGTTGCAGCATAAAATGACTGGGATCGTACAGAATGTTAGCGCGTGGATGATTGTCTACCTCTTTCAAGAAGCGCTCAAAAGTCACACCATCATGCAAGTCTTCACCGGGGTGCAGCTCGTAACAGACATCAACACCAGCTTCATCAAAAGCATCCAAAATCGGCTTCCAAATACGTCCGAGCTCAGCAAAGCCAGTTTCGACCAAGCCCTGTGGACGTTGTGGCCAAGGGTAGATGAAGGGCCACAAGAGCGCGCCAGAAAAAGTGGCGTGTGCTTTTAAGCCAAAGTTTTTACTGGCCTTAGCAGCCAAATACAACTGCTCGACGGCCCATTTTTGGCGTTCTTGGGGCTTACCGTGCAGTTCTTCAGGGGCAAAAATATCGAACATTTCATCGTAAACTGGATGCACTGCCACTAATTGACCTTGCAAGTGAGTCGACAGTTCGGTCAACTCCAAACCATATTTAGCGAGAGTTTCAGTGACCTCTTTGCAGTAATCTAAATCGGTGGCGGCACGCTCTAAATCAAACAGACGCTTGTCCCAAGACGGCATCTGGACACCTTTAAAACCGAGGCTGCCAGCCCACTTTGCAATATTTTCTAGGGTATTAAACGGAGCTTCATCACTGGCAAATTGTGCCAAAAACAGAGCGGGGCCTTTGATCATTTTCACAATTATTCTCCCATGATCGGTGTAATTGAACGCAACATAGGGTGCTCCGTCCTACTTCCACCTTACAGTTTTATATGCAAATCTATTTTTATATGAAGCGATGCACTTTAGCGCGTTTGATGAGCTGTGCCAACCGCTACTATTGGACCGGACGAGTATAGCAAGCCACAGCAAAATACCCATCATAAGCCACCAGACTTGGCAGAAGTTGGCACTTCTTTACATAAAGGTCAAAGCGACAACAACCACCTAACCTACCCTTTAATGGTAACAATAAATTGGCACCACGATAGCGCCTTAGTGTATAGGCGCGCACAGTGGATGTGACCGCCAGCACGGCGATATTAGGTGAGCATGGGAAGTTGAAGGGGCGTGTATTACAAATAAATACTGCTAAGGAGATTTCTGATCACA